>DASYCZ010000032.1:0-305881 GCA_036499825.1 Devosiaceae bacterium | reverse complement strand
GTAGCAACGGCTCGATCCGAGCCCACTCCGCATCGCTCAGCCACGTCAACTGCTGCTTCGCCATCCAACGCCTCCGCTCCTCGCAGATACCTTGAATCAGCCACCAACCTCGCGCGCAACCTTATTGAGTACAGACCCTAGGCCGTCATGTCGGGTCGGCCTCATGCAACGCCGTGGTCACGCGTTGCCTGTATCGTTCGATGGTGCGGATGAATACGCCCTCATCCGCCAGTGCCCGGGTCAACGTTAGCGCTCCCTGTATGCCGACAACCACTTCCTCGGCAAGGGCCTGTGCGGGCTGCATCTCAACACCGGCGCGGATGAGCGCATGCCTCAACGCGGCGACCCATCTTTCGAAATAGGACCGGATGGCGGTGGCAAACCGATCGCGGGTCTCGTCGAGCGCAAAAGCACCGACCAGGCAGATACGTCGTCCCGAACGGAAGTAGCTGTCGACCGCACTCCACATATGGGAGAGCGCTGCCCGCGGCTCCTGGCTCTCCAGTGGCACGAACACTTCCGTGACAAACCACTCATCGATATGCGCAACGATTTCGGCAGCCATCTCTTCCTTCCCGCCGGGAAAGAAATGATAGAGGCTGCCCTTCGATAGTTTCGTACGCGCGGTGATGTGGCTCATCGAGGCGCCCTCATAGCCGAGTTCCCGAAAGACCTCGGCCACAAGGGGAACGACGTCGGTTTTCTCAAACACGCTGCGCGTCATCTTCGGCCCCCATCATAGCCCGAGGTCCGAGAGGCCGGGATGATCATCGGGACGCCGCCCGAGCGGCCAATGGAATTTGCGGTCGCTTGCAGTGATGGGCATGTCGTTGATCGAGGCGAAGCGTCGCTGCATCAGCCCCTTGGCGTCGAATTCCCAGTTTTCGTTTCCGTAGGAGCGAAACCAGTGTCCGCTATCATCGCGCCATTCATAGGCGAACCTGACCGCGATGCGATTGCCTTCGAACGCCCACAATTCCTTGATCAGGCGATAGTCCAACTCCCGCGCCCATTTGCGCTGCAGGAATTCGACGATCTGGACGCGGCCACGGGGAAATTCCGCCCGGTTCCGCCACTGGCTGTCCTCAGTATAGACCTTGGAGACGCGTTCGGGATCGCGGCTGTTCCAGCCATCCTCTGCCAATCGAACCTTGGCGGTTGCGCGTGAAAGGGGGAACAAGGGCCGTCATGGATTTCTCCTGCAATCTATACCGACCAGCCTACACTAGACCGATCGGTTTAGATTGGCAAGCAAAAGGCCTCCTGGGGCTAGGATGCCAGGAGCGCCGCCACTTCTGCCCGAAGGACCGGCAGCAACTCCGCTTCGAACCACGGGTTCTGCCGCAGCCAGCCATTGTTGCGCCAGGACGGATGCGGGAGCGGCAATGTGCGTATGCGCCCCGGGCGCTCCAGGATCTCCCGCCAGCGCCGGACGGTACCGGTTACGCCGTCCCGGATCTCTTCCCGATCAAGGTGCCAGCGTTGCGCGCTCTGGCCGATCACGAGGATCAGACCAAGGCTCGGCAGGCGGTCGAATAAGCGGCTCCGCCAGAGCTCGGCGCACTCACGGCGCGGTGGCAGGTCGCCGCCTGCCCTGTCGTAACCGGGAAAGCAGAACCCCATCGAGACGATCGCCAATTGCGCCGGATCGTAAAAGACGGCCTCGTCCATGGCGAGCCATTGCCGAAGCCTCACCCCGGACGGGTCGGTGAAGGGGCGGCCGGAGGCATGAACACGGGCGCCCGGCGCCTGGCCCGCAATGCATATGCGCGCCTGTTGGGAAATCTGGAATACGGGCCGCGGCTCGTGCGGAAGGGCCGCGCCGTAGCGCGGCGTGTCGCGGCAAACACGGCAGCCACGAATTTCATCGAGCAGGCTTTCGAGGCCGTCCACGTCAGTCCCATCCAGTGTCCACAACGCCCCCTTGTGCACCAAGGGGCGCGGATGCGCAGCAACTTTCCTGCGCACCCACCGATCTCCAGGTCTTTGTTTATCGCGTTTTCGAACAGGAAAAGTGGCCTCCCCTTTTCCTGAAAACGCCCTAGGCCGGGCGCCGGCGCGCCAGCACCACACAGGCCAGCGCAACCAGGATGGCGCAAAAGCCCATCACGCCCGTCCAGCCTGACCAAACCCACATGATGGTGCTGACGGCCGAACCCATGGCCCCGCCAAGGAACATGGAGGAGGTGTAGAGCGTGTTGATGCGATTTTGCGCCAAGGGGTTGAGGGCGAAGGACCGCGTCTGATTGGAGACGAGCGAGCCCTGGGCGCCCGCATCCATCGTCGCCACCCCAATGATCAGGGCCACGATGCTCCATTGGCCGAGCTGCAGGATCCCAAACGACACCAGCACGGTCACCGCACTCAAGGCCGCGACGCGCCGCGGGCCAAACCTGTCCGATAACCGGCCGGCCAGAGCCGCCGCCATGGAGCCGACCGCCCCGATGATGCCGAATGCACCCGCCACCGCACTGCCCAGATGAAAGGGCTCGCCCTCCAGCAGCGTCGGCAGCGTCGCCCAGAATGCATTGAAGGCGCCAAAGATCAGGAATTGCAGCAGCATCGCCTCGCGCAGGACGCCGTGATCGCGCACGAGCGGCCAGAGCGATGCCATCAATCTGGAATAGGGTAGATCGGTGGTCCGGCGGCTGCTTGGCAGCCGCCAGTAGACCAGGATGGCCACAACGGCCATCAGAGCCGCGGCGCCAAAAAACACCGTTCTCCAGCCCAAAAACTCCGAGGTGAGGCCCGACACGGTGCGGGCCAGAAGGATGCCCAGCATGATCGCACTCACCACCGTCCCCACGACGCGCCCCCGGGCCGCCGGCGGCGCCAGGCTGGAGGCAAAGGGTGGGATCTGCTGCGTAAAGGAGGCGCTGATCCCGACCGCGAGCCCGCCGATGAGGAACATCATGGCATTTACCGCCATAGCCATCACCAGCAGGGATGCCACCACGGCCCCGAGCTGCAGCAGGATCAGCCGCTTTCTGTCGAAACGATCGCCGAGGGGCACGAGAAGGAACAGGCCAAGCGAATAGCCGCCGATCGTGGATGCCGGAACCAGGCCCAGATCCGCCGGGCTCATGGCGAGCGACTTGCCGATGACGTCTACCATCGACTGCACGTAAAAGACGTTGCTGATCCCGGCGCCGGCGGTAAACGCCATGATCCAAAGGACACTGGAGAGATCGGACAGAGCATTTTCGTTCGCCGAGACGACTTTCGGCGAAGTTTCGCGGACCTGCATTCTTTACCTTTCCGAGCGCGCACGGAAGCCTCCGGCGCCTCGCAAGACGCGAAGCCCGGCCCCCGGCCCACACCTCGCCTGTCGAGGACACAGGCACCATACGCTGCTGTCCCACAGGCATTTCGGGTTCGCGATGCCCGAAGGCGAGGCCGTCGCGCCGCTCAACACGCCAATACGGCGCCAGAGCCGGCTTGGACATGCTGTGCATTGGCGATGACCGGCCCAGGATCGGGAGTCGAAGAACCGTTCAGCGAGCATACTTCGATAAGCATTGGCAGGGACGGAGATGGAGGGGCAATAACGGACAACCCGCAGACGTTTACGGACAGCAGCACGAGCAACCCGCGGCAGGCGCTGGGCCAGCCGGTCGCCCGGCTGGCCCGCCATTCAGGATCGGCTGATGGACACGCCGCCATCCACCAGCATGGTTGCGCCGGTCATGAAGCTGGATGCGTCGGATGCCATGTAGAGGGCCGCCTGGGCCAGCTCCGCAGGCGTGCCCAGGCGTTTCAAGGCATGCAGTCCCTCGACAAAGGCCCTGGTTTCCGGAGCAGCACCAGGGGCGTTGACGATGTTGGACGGCGTATCGATGGCGCCCGGCAAGAGGACATTGGCCCGCACCCCGCTCCTGCCGAACTCCGCCGCCAGGACCTGGGCAAGGCCGACAAGACCGGCCTTGCTTGCCGCATAGGCAGCCATGCCGGGGAAGCCCACGGTGTTGCCCACAAATGAGGCGGTGAAGATCAGCGATCCACCACCACGCTGAAGCATGGCGGGGATCTGGTGCTTGGCCCCAAGGAACGCGCTCGTCAAATTGGTGTCGAGGGTGTCGCGCCAGCCATCCTCGGTCACATCCATGACGGAGCCCATGGCGCCGCTGGCGCCGGCATTGTTGAACGCGATATCGAGACCGCCAAAAGCACTCGTCGCAGCATCGACACAGGCTTTGGCATGCTGCTCGGACCTTATGTCCCCAGCCACGGCAACGGCTTTGCCCCCGGCATCCCGGATTTCCCGAACCAGGCCGTCGAGCACATCCTCGCGGCGTCCGGACAGAACGAGGCTGGCGCCCTCCTTGGCAAAGAGCCTGGCGGCTGCCAGGCCAATGCCGGACGTAGCCCCGGTGACGATGGCGATCTTATTTTCAAGTACAGGCATCTGACCCTCATCCGATTGGTGATGGGGGTAGTTCGCCCGTGGCGCTCCTGGAGGCGACCCGGTTTTGGCAGCGATGCCGGAAACAGCACCGGTGCGCCGGGGCTACCTGTGATGCCGCTCTGCAGGCACGACCTATGACGCAAACCAGTGCCCTATCGGCTCGTCACCGTGGATTTCGAGGGGTCGGCTTCCGGACCCAGTTCGATGACATGTTTCTGGATCATGCGCTCGACCAGCCGCTCGCGCGCCGCCGTGACATGATCGAAGATCGCCTGGCCGCAACGGACCGCATCGCCAGCCATGATCGCGTCCATGACGGATTGGTGCTCCGCCCTCACCAGCGGCCGATCCTCGTCCCGATAGCCGCTCAGGGTCGAGCCGAAGGTACGCACGACCAGGGTCCGCCCCTCCAATGCCTGCATGGCTTCCGCATTGTTGGCGATCTCATAGAGGCGCTGGTGAAACAGCACATTGGTGCGTGTGGCGCGGAGCCGGTCCGGGTCATCCAGATCCAGCAGGAATTGCGCATGGATCGCCGCAAGTTCGGCGAATTGGTCGTCGGTCCCCTGCTCCACCGCCCGACGTGCCAGGAGCGATTCAATGCCGATCCGGATGTCGTAGACATTGCGGATATAGGACTCCGTGATCTCCGCGACCCGAAAGCCCTTATGGGCATGCGACACGATCACGCCCTCTCCTTCGAGTTGCCGCAAGGCTTCGCGCACTGGCATGTGGCTGACCCCGTAGCGGGTCGTCAGCATGTCGATGGTGATGTGCGAGCCAGGCCTCAGCACCCGTGCAAACAGGTCCCCGATAATGGCGCGCTTGATCCGGATATAGGTCGGCTCGTTGAGCGGAAAGGCTGCCGCCAGGACGCTTTCGGTTTGAAGTTCTGACATTTCGCTCCGTTTGCACCAGGGTGCCGAGACTCGCATCCGGCGAGCCGAAAATGGCGGCCTGCGAGACCCGATGCACAGCCTTACTCGAGCGTCAGTCCCAGAAGCGCAGGCTGCCATTGCAGGCTGTCCGTACTTGAATCTCGAGGCATCCCAGGGGCGGGATGGCCGTACGCAGCTTGATTCATAGCCCATTTGAAACCGCTTCAAAAGCCATTCCGGCTGCCCGTTGACAGGATTTGCTATTTGCGCAAATCTTTGAGGCGAAGCGAACGCCGGGAACCGGGGCGCTGGTTCCGAGAGTGTCGACAGACGCTGGCAGGAGATGAGGGGGCCTGCCGGACTACTTCCGGCACGTCCGGAATTTGCGGCCTTTAGGGACCGCATCACAAGGGAGACATAGATGATCAGCCTGAAGACCGCGGCCATACTGGCATTGAGCCTGGCCGCCTTTGCCCCAGCCGTTCCGGCGCTTGCGGCACCGCCCGATTCACTCACCATCGTTTTGCCCGAGGAGCCGCAGTCGCTCGAGCTGTGCGAAAGCGGCACATCGATCCGCCGCGTCACCCAGCGCAATGTGGGCGAGCCGCTGGTGTTCCGCGACCCCAACACGCAGGCCCTCAATCCTGGCCTCGCCACCGCCTGGCAGCGGATCGACGACACCACCTGGCGCTTCACCCTGCGCGATGGCGTGACCTTCCACGACGGTGAGGCGTTCGACGCCACCGCCGCCGCCCAGTCGCTCAACCGCACCTGGACAAAGGAGCTGGCCTGCGGTGTCAACCAGCAATATTTCCAGGGCAACACCTATTCTGCCGGCGTCGTCGACGCCAAGACCCTGGAGATCAAGACCGCAACGCTCGACGCCATCCTGCCGCTGCGCCTGTCATTCCTGGCCATTTCGGCGCCCGCGACGCCCGCAGCCGAAAAGACCTCCGAGCCGATCGGCACGGGCCCCTACAAATTCGTCGAATGGGCGCGCGGCGAACATATCACGCTGGAAAAATATGCCGGCTATTGGGGCGACAATCCGGGCGTGGAGAAGGTCGAATATCAATGGCGCCAGGAAAGCGCCGTCCGCGCCGCCATGGCCCAGACCGGTGAGGCCGACCTGGTGCTCTCCGTCGCGTCCCAGGACGTGCTGGCCGCCGATTGGGACAGCGGCCGTGCCGTCAACTTCCCGGTGCCCGGCGTCGCCTTGCTGCGTTTCGACATGGTCGATCCGCTGCAGCCGATCAACGATCTGCGCGTCCGCAAGGCGATCAACCTCGCCATCGACCGGCAGGGCTTCATCGACGTGGTCTTCAATGGCCTCGGCTCCCCCGCCAACCAGGTGTTTTCCTCCACCACCATCGGCTATGACGACACCATTCCTGCCTGGAAGTTCGATCCCGACGAAGCGCGCAAGCTGATCGCGGAAGCCAAGGCGGACGGCGTCGCTACCGATACCGAAATCGTCATCTATGGCCGTCTGGGCGTTTATGAAAACGCCACCGAAGGCATGGAACTGGTGGCCTCCATGCTCAAGGATGTCGGCCTCAATGTCCGCGTCGAAATGCTGGCGCTACAGGCCTGGCTGGGCATCCTGCGCAACACCTACGAGCCTGGCCGCGCCACCAATATGATGCAGCAGTCCCATGAGAATGTGACGGGCGACGCCATCTTCACCTTCAACCCGCAATATGCCGCCACCGGCCCGTTCAGCGCCCTGCGTGACGACAAGCTCAACCAGATGGTGGCCGATGCCCAGGGATTGTCGGGTGACGAGCGCGCCACGGCCCTCAAGGCTATTTCCCGTTACCTCTATACCGAGGTCATCCCGGACGCCCCGATCGCCGTCACTACCAGCACCATGATGCTGTCCGACGCCGTTACCTACAAGCCGACGCCGGCCTCCTTCGAGGAGATCCTGATCTCCGACATCAAGGCCAAGCAATAAATCTTGCGGCCGGGGCCGCCCTCGCGGCTCCGGCTTCCCTCCTGGCGCGTGGCATCGATGACAGCATATATCCTCAAGCGTCTCGCCTATAGTCTGGTTACGCTCGCGATCTTCCTGACGCTGATCTTCGTGCTCGTACGCCTTACCGGCAATCCGGCCGATCTCTACCTGCCGCTCAATTCCACCCAGGAAATGCGTGACGCCTTCGCGGCGCGCCTCGGCCTCGACCAGCCCATCATCGTCCAGTTCGGCCGCTTCGTGCTCGACCTGCTGCATCTGGATTTCGGGACGTCCCTGATCCGCCAGCAGCCCGCCATGACGGTGGCCCTTTCCGCCTTTCCGCGCACACTGCAACTGGCCGTCGTCGCCATGCCGGTAGCGCTGCTCATCGCCATCCTCGTGGGCAGCATCGCGGCCTACAAGCCGTTTTCCCTGGTCGGCCGCACCGCCACCGTGGGCGCCCTCACCGCCGCCTCCATCCCCGATTTCTGGATCGCCATCATGGGCGTCTTGTGGTTCAGCGTCATGCTGGGGTGGCTTCCCACTTCCGGCACCGGCGGCTGGGAATACTGGGTGCTGCCGGTCATCGCGCTCGCCGCCCGACCCGCCGGCATTCTGGCTCAGGTGGTCCGCGGCACCATGGTGCAAACCCTGGCCGCGCCCTATATCAAGGCTGCCCGCGCCAAGGGCATCGGCAAATCCGCGCTGGTATTCAAGCATGCCTTCCGCAACGCCACCCTGCCGGTGATCACCGTCGGTGGCGAACAGCTCGCCGGCGTACTGAGCGGCGCCATCGTGGTGGAAACCATTTTCGGCTGGCCCGGCATCGGCAAGACCATGGTCGACAGCATCCTGCAGCGCGACTTTGCCGTGGTGCAGGCCAGCGCCGTACTGATCGCCAGCTCCATCTTCGTGCTCAATATCCTCATCGACATTCTCTACGCGCGGCTCGACCCGCGCATCCGGTTGAGGTGATCGCATGACCCAGCTCATCGCCCCCCAGATCGAGGACGTTCCGCCCACGCCCAAAGGCAGCTGGAAAGCCGTCATCCTGAGCATTCGCCACGACCGCCTGGCCATGGCGGCCGCCATCTACCTGATCGTATTGGCCATCATTCTCCTGGTCGGCGCCGTCACCCTGCAGGAAATGGCCAGCCAGCAGGCCCTGCGCCAGCGCAACCTGCCGCCGGGCTCGCTCCAGGCGGGCTGGCAGTTCATCCTGGGCAGCGATTCCCTGGGCCGCAGCGTGCTCGCCCGCATCATCGTGGGCGGCTCGCGGACACTGGGCGTTGCCATCAGCACCGTCGCCGTCGCCACACTCATCGGCACCATCATCGGCACACTTGCCGGCTACAAGGGCGGCCTCGCCGACGCCCTGGTCATGCGCGTTGCCGACGTGTCCCTGGCCTTTCCGGGCATTTTGCTGGCAGTGGTGCTGCTCTACATCTTCCCGCCGATGCTGTGGACGGTGATCATCGTCCTCGTCATCAACCGGCTGCCGCTCTATATCCGCGTCGCCCGTGCCGAAACCCTGGAAGTGCGCGAACGCCTCTTCGTTGCCGCCGCCCGCGTGCTCGGCGCCAAGACCTTCCGCATCACCACCAAGCACATCCTGCCCATCATCTTTCCCACCATCCTGACCGTCGCCACGCTCGATCTGGCCGTGGTCATGCTGGTGGAATCATCGCTGAGTTTCCTCGGCATGGGGGTGCAGCCGCCCAGTATTTCCTGGGGCCTGCTAGTCGCCGATGGCCGCCGGTACCTGCGCGCCGCCTGGTGGCTGACCTTTTATCCGGGCCTTGCCATCGTCATCACCGGCATCGCCATCAGCCTCGTCTCCAACTGGCTGCGCGTCGCGCTCGATCCGGTCCAGTCGGCCCGCCTCTATCGCCAAGAAGCCGAGACGGCCGCACCCGAGGAGGCCGAAGATGCAGCCCATTGATCCCATCCTGCTCGAAGTCGACAACCTGCAGGTGGAATTCCGCACCGGCAGCGGCACGGTGCGCGCCGTCAACGGCGTCAGCTTCGCCCTGTCGGAGGGGGAAACGCTCTGCATCGTGGGCGAGAGCGGCTCGGGCAAATCCATCACCGGGGAGACCATCATGGGTATCCTCGATACCCCGCCCGGCTTCGTTACCGCCGGCGCCATCCGTTATCGCGGCCGCGACCTGCTCACGCTGGATGAGGACGCCGTCAACGCCATTCGCGGCCGTTCCATCGCCATGGTGTTCCAGGATGCGTTGGCCACGCTCAATCCAGTCCTGCCGGTGGGCTCCCAGATCGCCGAAATGTTCGAGCGTCACCTCAGGATGCCCCATGCCCGGGCGCGAGATGCGGCAATCGCGGTCATGGAGAAGGTGCAGATCCCGGCCGCACGCGACCGCTTCGGCAACTACCCCCACCAGTTCTCGGGCGGCATGCGCCAGCGCATCATGATCGCCATGGCGGTGGCGCTCGAGCCCGATGTGCTGATCGCGGACGAACCCACCACCGCCCTCGACGTCACCGTCCAGGCCGGCATCATCCAATTGCTCGGCGAGCTGTGCGCTGAACGCCAGATGGGCATGATCCTCATTACCCACGATCTCAGCGTCGTCGCCAACGTCGCCGACAGCGTTGCCGTGATGTATGCCGGGCGTATCGTCGAACAGTCCCCGGTCGAGCCCATCTTCGAGGCGCCCCGCCACCCCTATACGATCGGGCTGATGCGTTCGCTGCCGCGCGTCGAGACCGGCGTCGATCTCGCCACCATTCCGGGCTCGCCGCCCGATCCGCGCCATATCCCCAAGGGCTGTGCCTTCCATCCGCGCTGCCCCTGGGCCCGAGAGCGCTGCGCAGTCGAGGTACCGCTGCTACGTCCGGCCGGGACACAACGCCTCGCCGCCTGCCATTTCTGGGAGGAGATCGCCGATGTCCAGTGATGTCAGCGCGCCATCCGCTCCGCTTCTGTCCGTACGTGGCCTCGAAAAACGCTATCATACCGGACATTCCCTGTTCGGGGGCGAAAGGCCACCGATCCGCGCCCTTGACGGCGTCGATCTCGATCTAGGCACGGGCGAAACCCTTGCCATCGTGGGTGAATCGGGCAGCGGCAAATCCACGCTGGCCCGCCTGCTGGTCGGCCTGGAGCAGCCCAGCGCCGGCACGGCCCGGTTCCGTGGTCGCGACGTTTTCACCGCCTCGGCGACTGCGGGCCGCGATATCCAGATCGTCTTCCAGGACCCCTATACCTCGCTCAATCCGCGCATGACGCTGCGCGAAATCATCGGCGAGGCCTGGGAGATCCATCCGGATCTGCTGCCAAGGGATAAGCGCGAAGCCCGCATTCGAGAACTGCTCGAACAGGTCGGCCTGGGGGCCCTTTATGCCGACCGCTATCCTCATGCACTGTCGGGCGGACAGCGCCAGCGCGTCGGCATCGCCCGCGCTCTCGCCGTCAGCCCGCCGCTGATCATCTGCGACGAACCGGTCTCGGCGCTCGATGTGTCGGTGCAGGCGCAGGTGATCAATCTGCTGCGCCGGCTGCAGCGGGAACTGGGCCTGTCCTATCTCTTCATCTCCCACGACATGGTCATCGTGCGCTCCATCGCAAGCCGCATCGCCGTCATGTATCTGGGCCGCATCGTCGAGACGGGCACCGAGGACGATATCTACGAACGCGCCACCCATCCCTACACCCAGTCACTGCTTTCCTCCGTGCCGGTAGCCGATCCCAAGGCGCGCAACCTGCGCAACCGCATCGCGCTCAAGGGCGAAATTCCCAGTCCCAGCAACATCCCAAGCGGCTGCCGCTTCCGCACCCGCTGCTGGAAAGCCCGCGATGTCTGCGCCCAGCAAGACCCAGCCCTCGCCGATCGCGGCAATCACGGCCATGCCAGCGCTTGCCTGTTTCCCGAATTGCCGACCGCAAGTCCGGCCTCGTCCACCCCCCAAAATCTGCGGAGATAGAACTCAATGCTCACCGTTCTCGCAAACTGGCCGGTCCAGCCGGAGGAAGTGGAGCTGATCGAGGCCAACTGGCCCGCCGACTGCACCGTCGTCTACGGCAATCGCCACAAGCCGGCCGAGCTCGCCGAACGGGCCGGAGAATTCGATGTCGTCGCCGGGCAGTTGCCGCTCGATATCCTTAAAGGCGCCAGCAGGCTGCGCTTCGTGCATGTTCTGGGCCACGGCATCGACAGGCTGGGCGAAGGCGAAGTCGCCCGGATCCTGCGCGACCGCGCTATTCCCATCGCCCGCGCCAATCCCGCCGCCATCACCATTTCCGAATTCGTGCTGATGAGCCTTGTGGCTCTCAACCGGCGCCTGATCCAGATCCACGAAGCCCTGGCCTATCGCGGCGACTGGTCCCAGCAACTGCTGCCCGGACGCTTGCGCGGCTCGATGGGCGGCGAACTGCATGGCACGACACTTTGCATTGCGGGCCTGGGCAGCATCGGCCAGGCCATCGCTCACCGTGCCAAGGCCTTCGGCATGCGGGTCGGCGCCCTGACCCGCAATCCCGAAAAATACGACGCCACGGCGCTTGGGCTCGATTTCATCGGCTCGCTCGCCAGCCCCGAGCCCTATCTGGCCCGGAGCCAGCATCTGGTCATCGCGCTGCCGCTCACCGACGACACCCGTACCTTCCTCAGTGCCGAGCGGCTGGCAGCCATGCCCGACCAGAGTTTCCTCATCAATATCGGCCGCGCCGCCATGGTCGACCAGGAGGCGATGTATGAGGCGCTGGCCTCCGGCAAGCTGGCCGGCGCCGCGCTGGACGTCTGGCCCAACGAGGCGGCCAAGACCTATCCCAGCCCCTATCCTATCCACCACTTCAACGTCATCATGACCCCGCACTCCTGCGCCATCACCCGCGAGTCCCGGGTCCGCGCCATCGAGGCGGTGGGCGAAAATCTGACACGCACATTGCGCGGCGAAGCCCTGCTCAACGCATCGGGCGTCGACGGCTGACCCCAGCTCAACGGGCCGCAGCCCACGGAGACAATCATGAAAATCACCGCCATCGAATTCACCCGATATGTCGGCCGGCGCAGCGGCGCCTCGGTCGCTTCCTTCCGCCATACCGACCGCGCCATGCCGAGCGACATCTACAGCTTCCGCGAAAAGCGCCCCGCCCTGCGCGCCCTCAAAGGTGACGCGCATGGGCAGGAAATGGCGGAAGAACTCTATCTGACCATTCGCACCGACGAAGGCGTCGAAGGCTTCTATGGTCCGGTCGACCTGTCCGCCGCCTTCACCATCAAGAACTTTCTCGAGCCCATGCTGATCGGCGAAGACCCGCTGGCCGGCGCGCTGTTGTGGGACAAGATGTACCGCTCCAACCGCCATAGCCGCACCGGCCTGTTCATGATGGGGATCGGCACCATCGACAATGCCCTGTGGGATCTGCGCGGCAAATATTACAACACCCCGGTCTATCGCCTGCTCGGCGGTAGCCAGGACCCGGTCATCGAGGCCTATGTCAGCACCATCGGCTACGCCCAGGATGCCGGCGCCATCCGCGAACAGGCCCTGGCCTTCCGCCAGCAGGGCTATCGCCGCCAGAAATGGTTCATGGGCCGTGGCCCCGCCGATGGCAGCGAGGGGCTCCGGCACAATGTCGATCTCGTCCGTGTCCTGCGCGAAACCCTGGGGGATGATGCCGAGCTGATGTTCGATGCCTCCATGGCGTGGGATTTCAACTACACCATGATGTGGGCCGACCGCGTCCGAGACTATCGCCCCCGCTGGATCGAAGAGCCCTTCAATCCCGACAAGGCCGAGGCCTGGGCCGCGCTCGCCCAGAAATGCGGTATCCCTGTCGCCGGGGGTGAGCATCTATATACCCGCTGGGAAACCAAGCGCTTCCTCGAGACCGGCGCGGTCTCCATTCTTCAGCCCGATCCCGAATGGTGCGGCGGCGTCACCGCCCTGGTGCAGATGTGCGCCATGGGCGAACTCTACGACGCCACCGTCATCCCCCACGGCCATGGCCTGCGGGCGGCCCTCCACGTCGTCGCCAGCCAGTCGCCCGGCACCTGCCCGCTGGGCGAATTCGTGGAGCGCACCATGCGCCGGCGCTATTTCTTCGAGAAGGAGCCGCCATTGCCCGAAAACGGTGAATTCCATCTCTCGAGCCGACCCGGCTTCGGCATCATCATCGATGAAGCCGTCGTCACCGAACAGTCCGCCTGGGCCGCTTGAGGCGCATTCTCCTGATCATCTCGATGTCCGCACCGCGAAAGACTGCGACCCGACAGACCGTCGTTGGCACCAGGCGAGGGACGTTCTCTTCGCCGGACCTTGACAGGCGCTACAGCCGGCAAATAGATCGGCACATGGTCAACCAGTGGCCCAAGGGTGGCCCCGGAGCTGCTGTGCCTCGTTCCAGTTCTCGGTCAGGCGCCTTCTCGCGTGCTACCACCCTGAAAGAAGTTGCCGAGTACGCTGGGGTTACGCCGATGACGGTGTCCAACGTGCTCAACCATCGCAGCGGCCAGGTTGGTGCGGAAACGCGCGACAAGGTGCTGGCCGCGGTCGAACGCCTCGGATATCGCCCCCACGCCATGGCTCGGCGGCTGCGCAGCCGCCAGGCCTTTGCCATCGGCATGCTGATCCTCGATGACGTACCGGAATTTCTCAATGATCCGTTCACGACCCAGGTCGTGGCGGGATTGTCCAACGTCGCCACCGACCGCGGCTACAGCCTTGTGCTGCAAGGGGTGCGTTCGACGACCATCGAGAATTCCTCGCTGTTGGCGCAATTTCAAACCGACGGTCTTTGCGCCCTGCTGTCCGGCCCCCAGGATTTGCGGGCGAGCCTCATCAAGCGGTTGACGACGCTCGGCGTTCCGTTGGTCCTGATCCAGGAGAGTGCCTCGGCACCTGGCGTCTGCACCATCCGTCAGGACGACCGGGGAGGCGCCGCACAGGTCGCCAAGCATGTTTTGTCCCGCGGCGCGCGGCGCATCATCATGCTCGTGCCCGATGAGGAATGGCCGGCGATGATCGAACGCGAGATCGGCGTGCGCCTCGCCTGCGAGGCAGCAGGAGCCGACCTCATCATCGCTCATTGCGGCGATGAAAGCGTTGGCGACACGCAGGCGGCCCTGGCGGCAACGCTCGCCCAATACGGCAAGCCGGATGCCATCATCGGCGGCAATGACCGCATGGCCATGGCGGCGCTGCGGTGGCTGGCGGCCAATCACATCATGGTCCCGGAAGAAGTGAAGGTTACCGGCTTCAATGGCTTCGATTTCGTCGCCTATGCATCCCCACCCCTGACCACCGTCCGATCGGCCGCATACGAGATGGGCAAGCGCGCTGGCGAGGAATTGCTGGCGAGTTTCACCACAGGCCAATTCACACAGCAAGATATTGTTCTGCCAGTAGAATTTACGCCCGCCGAGTCGAGCTGAGACGCATCGTAGCGCCCTCTTGACGCTTCCTGGAAAAGCTGACTATCCTTTACTTTAACGATAAAGCTTGGAGCGAATAATGACTTCGGAGAAGAACGGCATGGATATCGTGGAGGAGATGCGGACGAAGTTCTTCTGCTCCATGCTGTCCGATGTGCTCGACAGCCTCGGCTACATGCATCAGGCCCTGCCCTCGCGTATCCGGCCGCTCGACGACAGCCTGGTCATGGTCGGCCGCGCCCGCACCATGCTGTATGCCGATGTCTACGCGCGTCCCGAAGACGGCGAAAACCCCTATGAACTCGAGATTGAACTCGTCGACAGCCTCGGCAAGGGCGATGTCGCCGTATGCTCCTGCGGCGGCACCGGCCGCATCGCTCCCTGGGGCGGATTGCTGAGCACCGCCTCCAAGGTGCGGGGCGCCGCCGGCGCGGTGATGGACGGTTTCGTGCGCGATATCCGCGACGTGCGTGAACTGCAGTTTCCGGTGTTCCATGGCGGCATCGGACCACTGGACAGCAAGGGGCGCGGCAAGGTCGTCGCCATCGACGTACCGGTCGAATGCGCCGGGGTGCTGATCCATCCCGGTGACATCCTGTTCGGCGATGCCGATGGCTGCGTGGTCATCCCGCGGGCGCTTGAAAAGCAGGTGCTGGCAGCCGCCTATGACAAGCTCAAGGGCGAGAACAACACCAAGGAAGCACTGATGGCCGGCCGTAAGCTGGCCGAAGTCTTCGCCGAATTCGGCGTGCTGTGAGGGGAATGAGATGATCGTCGATTGCCACGTCAATCTCTGGAAGCCCGAACATGTGCGCGAGCAGTTCGCGACCGGCACCGCCTATTCGCGCCCCGGCTCGGTAAGTCCGCAGGCTGATCCCGACACCACCCATAAGGCCATGTCGGAGGTCGACAAGGCCATCGTCTTCACCCTGCGCTACGGCGACAGCGCCGGCATCGATGGTGATGACGAGGTCACGGCGGAAGCAGTCAGGAAGTATCCCGACAAGTTCGTCGGCTTCGCGGCCGTCGATCCGCGCCGCGCCGATGCGATGGACCTCCTGGTCCACGCGGTCGAGGACCTCAAGCTCAAGGGCGTCAAGTTCGGGCCGATCTACAATGGCGTGTCGCTGCTCGATCCTCGCATGGAGCCGATCTACAAATATTGCGTGGCCAACAATCTGCCCCTGACCATGCATATGGGCACGACTTTCGCCGAGAACGCGCCGATCGAATATGGCCGCCCGCTGGCCGTCGACGAAATCGCCAGCCGCCACCCCGACCTCAAGATGATCATGGCCCATATGGCCCATCCCTGGTCCGAGGAGTGCATCGTGGTCGCCCGCAAGCGACCCAATGTCTACTGCGAGGTTTCGGCGCTGTTCTACCGGCCCTGGCAATTCTGGAACACGCTCATAGCGGCCCAGGAATACCGCATCACCGAGCGCGACAAGATCTTCTGGGGCACCGACTTCCCCTTCTCCAACGTCCGCGAGTCCATCGACGGGTTGCGCAACATCAATGCCCAGGTCGAGGGGACGGCACTGCCGCGCGTCAGCCAGGCGACCATCGAGGCGATCCTTCATTCCAATCCCTTCCACCACTGGTGGCATGGAGGTCTGAGCGTCTGATCGGTCTGGGACAGACTTTTAGTAAGTGACGTCGATACAAAGCAAAAAGGGAGAATTGCATGTCGTCTAACCGAAAAATTCCATTGCTGCTGCCGGTGCTCGCCGGCGCTTTGCTTGCCAGTACCGGGGCCTGGGCGGAGGACGTGTTCTCGTGTCCCAAGGTGGGAGGCGATCTCGTCGTGGGCATGGAAGCCAGCATGAGCACGCTCGACCAGCAGACCGCCACCTCATCGGCCACCCGCAACGTGGCGATGAACGTGTTCGAAACGCTCGTCACTCGCGACGAGAACATGAACCCGGTCGCGGACCTGGCGCAAAGCATGGATGTCAGCGCGGACGGGCTGACCTACACGTTCAAGCTGCGCCAGGGCGTTACCTTCCACAACGGCAAGCCGATGACTTCGGCCGATGTCCTCGCCTCCTTCGACCGCTACAAGAAAGTTGGCGTCAACCGCTCTACTCTCGATGTGGTCAAAGGCTGGGAAGCTCCGGATGCGGAAACTTTCGTCATTACCCTCAACAAGGCGCAGCCGACCTTCCTCGAAAACCTGTCGTCCTACACCGTTCCGATCGTCATCATGCCGAGCGAGGAGGCAGCCAAGCCGGCCGGGCAGATCGATCCGATCGGCACCGGGCCGTTCAAGTTCGTCGAATTCGTACCTGATAGCTATGTGAAGCTGGCGCGCTACGACAAGTATGTGCCGAACAATGCGCTGCCGCAGATGAGCGGCTTTGCGGGCCACAAGGAAGCCTGCGTCGATACCGTCACCTTCCGCATGCTGGTCGAGCCCGGCGCGCGCATGGCGGCGCTTGAAACCGGCGAAATCCAGATCGCCGAGAACGTACCCACCATATCGCAGGAACGCCTCGCCAATACCAAGGGCGTGGAGTTGCTGAAGCTCGACAACTTCTCGCTCAATGTCGGCTATCCGAACTGGTCGGCGCCGCCCACCGACAAACTCGAGGTCCGCCAGGCGATACTTGCGGCACTCGATATGCAGGAAATCATGGATGCCGCCACGGACGGCGCCTACAAGCTCAACGCATCCTTCCAGTTTCCGGGCCAGTCCTATTTTTCGGAAGAAGGCGGTAATCTCTACAACCAGCATGACCCCGAAAAAGCCAAGGAGCTCCTCGCGAAGGCGGGCTACAAGGGCGAACCGGTGGTGTTGTTGACCAACCAGCAGTTCCCCAGCATGTACAACAGCTCGCTGGTGATGGCCGAGCAGCTCAAGGCCGTCGGCATCAATGCGCAGCTGCGCGTGCTGGATTGGCCCACCGCGCTTGCCACCAGCGAGAAGGAAACGGCGGGCTGGAACTTCTTCTATACGTTCTGGGCCACGGTGACGGCCCAGGGCGGCCCGACGTCGCTCCGCAACCTCGCCGATCCCAACAACGTCTACAAGCCGGCCGACAACAAGGGTCCGGCAGACTTCAATACGGCGTTCGCTCAAATAGAATCCGGCGCGACCATCGATGAACGCCGCGATGCCTTCGCCAAGGCGCAGCAGATCGCCCTGGAAGACGTCATGGCCATTCCATTCGGGATCATGTCCAATGTGCAGGGTGTGCGCAGCAACGTGAAGAACTTCGTGCCGTTCTTCAACACGCGCGTCTCGAACGTCTGGATCGACCAATAATGTCCGGAGGCCGGTCCCGTCCGGCCTCCCTTTTCAACCGGCAGGGAGAGAGCGTGTGGTTGGATATACGGTCAGCCGTCTGCTGCAGGCGATCCCCATCCTGCTCCTGGTGAGTCTTATTGCCTTCGGAATCATCCATATCATCCCCGGCGATGCCGCAACGGTCATCGGCGGCCCCTCGGCAACGCCGCAGGATTTGGCTCGGATCCGGGCCAATCTCGGTCTCGACCAGCCACTCCACATCCAGATCCTGAGCTTTTACGCCAATCTCTTCCGCGGCGATCTCGGCCGTTCGCTGATGCTGGGCATTCCCGTTACGGACGCCGTCCTACAGCGGTCGCCGATCACCATTGGCATTGCCATCTATTCGATGGTGCTGACCATCGTCCTGGGCCTCGCGACGGGAATCGTGGCGGCGCTCAACCACAATCGCTGGCTCGACCAGGCTGCCACGGTCTTCGCGTTGATCGGCGTATCCCTGCCCAATTTCTGGCTGGCGCTGGTAATGATCGTGCTGTTCTCGGTGAATCTCGGCTGGCTTCCGACCGGTGGCTATGTGCCGTTCACGGAGGATCCGATCGGCTGGTTCCGTACCACCACCATGCCGGCCGTGGCGCTGGCACTGCTGCAGGCGGGCCTGCTCACCCGCATCACCCGTTCGACCATGCTTGAAGTGTTGAGCCAGGATTACATTCGTACCGCCCGCGCCAAGGGGCTTTCGGAATGGGTCGTGGTCGGCAAGCACGCTTTGGCCAATGTGATGATGCCGGTCATTACCGTCGTCGGCCTGATCCTGTCCGTGCTGCTCTCGGGTTCTATCGTCATCGAGACGATCTTCGGCATTCCGGGCATCGGCGCGCTTTTGGGCAATGCCATAATGAGCCGCGACTACCCGATGATCCAGGGTGGGTTGTTCTTCGTCACCGCCGCGCTGCTGCTGCTCAACATCGTGATCGATGTGCTCTACACCCTGCTCGATCCGCGTATCCGCGTCGGCGGAGGCAAATAGGATGACCGATGTCAGCTTCGATTTCGCCCCATCGCGCGTGACGCGCCTGCGCGGTCTGTTGCGGCGCATGTCCGCCAATCGCGCCTTTGCGGTTGGCGCCATCCTGTTCGGGCTTATCTGTCTCGCCACCATTTGCGCACCGCTGATCACCCACACCGATCCCAATGCGCTTTCGATCCGCAACCGCTTCCGGCCGCCGTCCCTGGCCTTTCCGCTCGGCACCGATAATCTCGGGCGTGATATGGTCAGCCGCGTGCTCTATGGCGCGCAGCTGAGCCTGGGGATCGGCTTCTGCGTGGTGGTGCTCAATGGGGTGTTCGGCGTGTTTCTCGGCGCCGTCGCCGGCTACTACTCGCGACTCGATGACATCCTGATGCGCATTTCAGATGCGCTGATGGCCTTTCCGGCCGTGCTGCTGGCCATTGGGGTTGCCGCCGCGCTTGGGCCATCGGCGATCACCGCCATCGTGGCGCTGTCGGTCGTCTATATCCCGCGCACTGCCCGCACGGTCCGCGCCTCGATCCTCGTCGTACGCGAGCTGGATTATGTGCAGGCCGCCCGCGCCGCAGGGGCCACCGATTTCCGCATTCTGATGCGCCACATTCTGCCCAACTGCATGGCGCCATTGATCGTGCAGCTCAGCTTCATCTTCGCCTATGCAATCCTTTCTGAAGCGGTGCTGAGCTTTCTCGGGCTCGGCGCGCCGCCGACCGTACCGAGCTGGGGCGTGCTGATTTCGGAGGGGCGCTCGTATATGCGCGAAGCCACTTGGCTGACGCTGGTGCCCGGCATCGCCATCGCGCTCACCGTGCTCGGCCTCAACCTGCTGGGCGATGGCCTGCGCGATGTTCTCGACCCCCGCATGAAGGTTGAACAGGGATGACGACGACACTTCCCCTGCTCGGCATTCGGAACCTGACGATCGGCTTTCCGGCCGGCAAGAACCGCTTCCTCGCGGTCAACGATGTGAGCTTTAACGTACAGCCGGGCGAACTGGTTGGCGTGGTCGGCGAAAGCGGTTCCGGCAAGAGCGTCACTGCGCTCGCCATCATGGGTCTGTTGCCGCCAACCGCCGTGGTCTCTGGCGAGATCGCCTTTGAAGGACGCAACATCGTCGGCCTCCCATCGCGACAATTGCGAGCGCTGCGCGGAAGTCGCCTCGGCATGATCTTCCAGGAACCCATGACCTCGCTCAATCCGGTATTTACGGTTGGCGACCAGATCACCGAAGCCGTGCGCGCCCATGACAGGTTAAGCCGGCGCGCCGCGCAGGAACGGGCTGTGGAACTGCTCGAAAAGGTCGGCATTCCCTCGCCCCGCCGCCGGCTTGACGACTATCCGCATCAGCTGTCCGGCGGCATGCGCCAACGCGTCATGATCGCCATCGCCCTGTCCTGCTCGCCAAAGCTGTTGATTGCGGATGAACCGACCACGGCGCTCGACGTAACTATCCAGGCGCAGCTCCTCGATCTGCTCAACGATCTGCGCGCGGAGTTTGGCACCGCTATCGTGCTCATCACTCACAATATGGGCGTGATGGCCGAGGTCGCCGACCGCGTGGTGGTGATGTATTCGAGCCGGGTGGTCGAGGAAGCAGACATCTTCGATCTCTTCGACCGGCCGCAGCACCCCTATACCGAGGGACTTTTGGCCAGCACGCCGGACATGGATGCCGACGCAAGACGCCTCGTCACCATTCCGGGCGGCATGCCCAGCCCCGGCAGCCTGCCATCCGGGTGTCTGTTCGCGCCGCGCTGCCCGAAGGCCATCGAGGCCTGCACGTTGGCGCAGCCGCCGCTCATCGCGCTTCCCGGGGGCCAGAAGGCCGCGTGCATCCGTGCGCCCGCCCTCGTTGCGGAGGTCCGGCAATGAGCGAACCGCTTCTCGTCGTCGAGGGCCTCGTCAAGCATTTTCCGTTGAAGCCGGCGAACTGGTTCAACGACGAGGCTCCGGTGGTGAAAGCCGTCGACTCGGTGTCCCTCACCGTCGGCGAGCGCGAGACGCTCGGGCTTGTGGGCGAGAGCGGCTGCGGCAAGTCGACGACCGGCCGGCTCATCCTGCAATTGATCAATCCTACCGCCGGCACCGTGCGCTTCCGCGGCACGGACCTTTTGTCTGTTCCAAAGCCTGAACTGCGCCGGATGCGACGAGACATGCAGATCATCTTCCAGGATCCGCATGCCTCGCTCAACCCGCGCCTCAACGTTGCGGACATCATCCTCGAACCACTTTACGCGCAAGGCGAGCGCCCATCTGCGGCGATGAGCAAATATGCCGGCGACCTGCTCGAGAAAGTCGGGCTGTCGCGCAGGCACGCGCAGCGCTTCGCGCATGAATTCTCCGGCGGCCAACGCCAGCGCATCGGCATCGCCCGCGCTATTGCGCCGAAGCCGAAGTTCATCATCTGCGACGAAGCGGTGTCAGCGCTCGATGTGTCGGTGCAAGCGCAGGTCATCAATCTTCTGCAAGACCTGCAGGATGAGCTGGGCATGAGTTATCTGTTCATCGGCCACGACCTGGCGGTGGTGAAGCATATCGCGGACCGGGTCGCGGTCATGTATCTCGGCCGCATCGTGGAAACCGCGCCCAAGGCGGCGCTCTATGCCGCGCCGCGCCACCCCTATACGCAAGCCCTTCTCGCCTCGGCACCCGTGTCGCATCCGAGTCTGAGACGCAGTCGCAAGCGTGTCCATGGCGAGATGCCGAGCCCGCTCAACCCGCCGAGCGGCTGTCATTTCCATCCACGCTGCCCCTTTGCGCAGGATCGCTGCAGGAGCGAGGACCCGCAATTGCGTACCCTCGATACCGGTCACCAGGTGGCCTGCCATTTCGCCGAAGAGATCGGCATCCAACCCGCTTCCGTCTGAGGCCCTCAATGCGCATCACCGCCGTCGAACCCATCCTTCTCCGTGGCGATCAGGCCTATGCCTCGCCGGCCGGTGGCGCCGAAGCCACCGACAATGGCGACTGGCAACTGCTGGTGCACGTCATCACCGACGAAGGCCTGGAAGGCTGGGCCGATGTCGAGACGCTCGCCCCCGCGGCCGTCGCCATCATTGCCGGCCAGGGCATGGGCACGCTGGGCTTTCATACCCTCGGGCAAATCCTGATTGGTGAGGATCCGCTGGATGTCGAACGGCTGTGGGACAAGCTCTATGTGGGCAGCGCCTATTATGGCCGCCGCGGCATCGCCATGCAGTGCATCTCCGCCATCGACAATTGCCTGTGGTCGATCCGCGCGCAGGCCACCGGCCTGTCGCTGGCCCAACTGCTTGGCGGCAAGCGCCGCGACAGAGTAATGGCCTATGCGTCGACCCTGTTCCGTTCGACGCCCGAGGGCATGGCGGAAGCAGCGCAGGGCTATATCGACAAAGGCTTTCGCGCCGTCAAATTCGGCTGGGGCGTGTTCGGACAGGACCCCGGCCTCGACCGCGAGCTGGTCGCCGCCGCCCGCGATACGCTCGGTCCCGACCGGCATCTGCTGGTCGATCCCGGCTGGTACCCCGCCGGCTGGACCAGGCCCGGGCCCATGCGCAGCCGCCGCGACGCCATCGAGATGTGCGACTGGCTCGGCGACTACAATGTCGGCTGGGTGGAGGACTTCATCCATCCGGAGCGCTTCGACGAATATGCCGAGGTGCGGGCGCTGAGCCCAGTGCCGATCGCCGCCGGCGAACAGCTCGCCACCATCTGGGAATTCGAGCGCTTCATCGGCGAGGGCTGCGTCGACGTGATCCAGCCGGACCTGTCCCGCTGCGGCGGTCTCAGCGTCGCCAGGCGCATCGCGGAGCTCGCGGAAAAAGCCAATATCGACCTCGTGCCGCATTCCTGGCTCACGCATTTGCTCACCGCCTACAGTCTCCAGCTCATCGCGACGCTGCCGCGTGCCAAATTCGTCGAGTTCAATGTCAGCCAGAGCGCGCTGACCGGCGGCGTCGCCATCGCGCCCTTCAAGCTCGATGCCGATGGCATGGTGGCCATTCCCGACGCGCCCGGCATCGGAGCCGAAGTCGACAAAGATTTTATCGCGGCTCACCGCGTATCCGCGTGAGCCTTTGGAGATTTGAAAGCATGATCCGTCAGATCGTCAGACCCGCCGAACTGGACCTCGAAACGAAGGGAAGGCGGGATTACCTCGTCGCGCTCGAACACGATTCCATCTGGGGCGACCACCTCATCCCCTTGACCGTCATGGTCGGTCCCAATGTTAAGGCCGGCGAGGGCCTCGTGGTTTTCGGCTCCAATCACGGCAATGAATTCGAAGGCCCCGTCGTCATTCGGCACCTGTTGCGCGAGATCGACGTCGAAGACGTTACCGGCCGCATCATTCTGGTGCCGGTACTGAACCCGGCCGCCTTCCGCGCCGGCACGCGCGACTCGACGCTCGATGACGGCGTCAATCTCAACCGCGCTTTCGTCGATGGCGCCGGCCGCACGCCGGCCCTGGCGCGCATCACCCATCGCATCGCCGATTTCGTCCGCCGGGCCATTTGGCAGCACGTCCATGTGGTCATCGACCTGCATGCGGGAGGCGAAGTCGCACGCTTCGCCCTCGGCACCAGCTTCCATCCCATCGACGATCCGGTGCAAGGCAGGCTGATCGAACAAACCGCCCGCTGGTTCGGCACGCCGACCGTCATCGTCTATCAGAATGAGACGCCCGGCCTGTTGCCGAGCGAAGCCGAGCGGTTGGGCAAGATCACCCTGGGCGCCGAGCTTGGCTGGGGCGCCGCGGTGCAGCCGGAAGGGGTGCGCTATGGCCGCCATGGCGTGCGTGCCGCCGCCATCCACACCGGTCAGTTGCGCGGCGAGATCTCGCCCATCGCCCATCATCGCGATGGCACGCAGGTCAAGGCCGCCATGGTCGATCGCGAATGCTTCACCTGCGCGCCGGTTTCCGGCCACTACGAACCGCTGATGGCTTGCGGCACCAGAGTAACGGAAGGCACTATCGTTGGGTTGATCCACGATTTCGAGCGGGTGGATGCCGATCCCTGGCCGGCCCGCGCGGGGGTCGATGGCGTGGTCATCGCCCAGGCCTGGGGTGCGAAGGTGCGGCAGGGCCAGCATGTGGTGGTGACGGGACGCGTCCTGCCCTGGTTGAACTAAGCGATGACCGACAAGAATAAGCTGCGCAGCAGCGAATGGTTCGGCCGCCAGGATTCCTACGGTTTCATCTATCGCAGCTGGATGAAGAACCAGGGCCACACGGCCGACATGTTCCAGGGCAAGCCGGTAATCGGCATCTGCAATACCTGGTCGGAGTTGACCCCCTGCAACGGACATCTGCGCATGCTGGCCGAGCATGTGCGCCGCGGCGTCTATGCGGCAGGTGGCTTTCCACTGGAATTTCCGGTGACCTCGCTGGGCGAATCCAACATGCGCCCGACCACCATGCTGTTCCGCAACCTGGTCAGCATGGACGTGGAAGCCTCCATCCGCGCCAATCCGCTCGATGGCGTGGTGCTGCTAGCCGGCTGCGACAAGACTACCCCAGCCACGCTCATGGGCGCGGCAAGCGTTGATCTGCCGACCATCATGGTTTCGGGCGGACCGATGCTCTCGGGCCGCTGGAAGGGCCGGCAGATCGGTTCCGGTACCGATGTCATCCGCTTCAAGGAGGCGGTACGCGCCGGCGAGATGAGCGTCGACGAATTCATGTCGGCCGAGGCTGCCATGTCGCGCAGCGCCGGCTCCTGCATGACCATGGGCACGGCCTCGACGATGGCTAGTCTTTGCGAGGGTCTCGGCATCGCCTTGCCCGAGAACGGCGCCATTCCGGCCGTCGATGCACGGCGACAGGCGCTGGCTTTCGAAGCCGGCCGGCGAGCGGTCGAAATGGTCAACGAGGACTTGCGCATGTCGCAAGTGCTGCAGCGATCGGCCTTTCTCAACGCGGTCAAGCTCAATGCCGCGCTGGGCGGCTCGACCAATGCGGTCGTGCACCTCCTGGCCCTGGCCGGACGGCTGGGCGTGGATTTTTCGCTCGCAGACTGGGACGCGGCCGGCCGCGACGTCCCGTGCCTCGTCAACCTCATGCCGTCCGGCACCTATCTGATGGAAGACTTCTTCCATGCCGGCGGGGTGCCGGCGGTGCTGGGCGAGATCGCCAGCAAGCTCGACCTCAGCGCCAGGACAATAACCGGCAGGACGCTGGGCGATAATATCGCCCTGGCCGAAACGCACGACCGCAACGTCATCTTCCCGGTCGAGGCGCCCTTCAAGCCGGCCGGCGGCATCGCTGTGCTCAACGGCAATCTGGCACCCGATGGCGCCGTCATCAAACCCTCCGCCGCCACGCCCGCGCTGATGGTGCATAAGGGCAGAGCCCTGGTATTCGACGGGCCGGATGACCTCAAGTCGCGGATCGACGATCCTGACCTGCCTGTCGACGAGACCACCGTGCTGGTGCTCCGCAATTGCGGCCCCAAGGGGTATCCCGGCATGGCCGAGATCGGCAACCTGCCCATTCCTCGCCGCATGCTCGAAAAGGGCATCACCGACATGGTGCGCATCTCTGACGCCCGCATGAGCGGTACGGCCTTTGGCACGGTCGTGCTGCATGTCGCACCGGAAGCTGCCGCCGCAGGCCCGTTGGCGCTAGTGCGCGATGGCGATCTGATCGAGCTCGATGTCCCGGCCAGACACCTTCATCTCGCTGTCGACGCGGAGGAACTGGAGCGCCGGCGCTCAGCGCTCAAGCCGTTCGTGTCGCCCTATGACCGCGGTTGGGAAAAGCTCTATGTCCAGCACGTGCTGCAGGCTGACACTGGCGCTGACCTCGATTTCCTGGTGGGCGGGAGCGGCGACTACGTCCCCAAGGTCAGCCACTGACCTGCGGACATACTTTGCGGGCTTCTCGAACGTCCAATTTGGGGTGGGAAACCGACCGTCTGCTTTTAGCTATGAGGTGTCAAAAGCAGACGGTGGGCGCGTGACCTACCTTCTCAGTGACTTTGCCGTAGCAACGAGGTTCCTGAGCGATGCCTCGACCTCAGGCCAACCACGAGTCTTGAGGCCGCAGTCTGGATTGACCCAGAGCTGCTGGGCCGGGATGCTCCCGGCAGCCTTGCGCATCAACGCTTCCATGTCATCCTGGTCGGGCACGCGTGGCGAGTGGATATCCCAGACGCCTGGCCCGATCTCGTTGGGATACTTGAAGTCGCGAAACGCTTCGAGCAGCTCCATGTCGGAGCGTGAGGTTTCAATCGAGATCACATCGGCGTCCATTTCGGCGATGGCGGGCATGATGTCGTTGAACTCGGCGTAGCACATGTGGGTGTGGATCTGCGTGGCGTCGGCGACGCCGGATGCCGAGGCGCGGAAGCAGTCGACGGCCCAGCGCAGGTAGCTCGCCCAATCGCGATGGCGCAGCGGCAGGCCTTCACGCAAAGCTGGCTCGTCGATCTGGATGATGCCAATCCCGGCCGTTTCGAGATCGATGACCTCGTCCCGGATGGCGAGTGCGATCTGGCGACAGGTCTCGGAGCGCGGCTGATCGACGCGCACAAAACTCCATTGCAGGATGGTCACCGGGCCGGTCAGCATGCCCTTCATCAGCCGCTTGGTGAGTGAGGCGGCGTAAGCGGACCAGCGGACCGTCATCGGTGCCGGCCGGCTGATATCACCGTAGATCACCGGCGGCTTGACGCAGCGGCTGCCATAGGACTGCACCCAACCGTTCCGGGTGAAGGCAAAGCCGTCGAGCTGTTCGCCGAAATATTCCACCATGTCGTTGCGCTCGAATTCGCCATGCACCAACACGTCGAGACCGATCTGCTCTTGGATACGCACAGCGCGTTCGGTCTCGGCTTCGAGAAACGCGTCATAGGTGGTGGCGTCGATCTGGCCCTTCTTGAAGGCGGCGCGTTGCTCGCGAACCTCGTGGGTCTGCGGGAAGGAGCCAATCGTCGTGGTGGGAAACGCCGGCAGGTTGAAACGGGCGCGCTGCAGGTCGCGGCGGGCCGGGAAGGCGCTGTGGCGTGCCAAGTCGATCGCGGTCGCGGCGCGGGTTTTGACCGCCGCCTTGTGGATGCGCGGCGAGGCCTTGTGCGACGCGGCAGCCGCCGCGCTGGCTTCGAACGCCGCCTTGGCCGCGCCCTTGCCCCGCTGGGTGGCAACGCTCAGCGCATTCACCTCCACCAGCTTCTGCCTGGCGAAGGCCAGCCAGGATTTGAGTTCGTCGTCGAGCGCGGTCTCGCCCTCGAGATCGACCGGGCTATGCAGCAGCGAGCAGGACGGCGCGATTTCGAGCCGGTCCGGCCCGACACTGTCCCAGGCCTTCGAGACCAGCTTCAGCCGTGCGTCGAGGTCGGCGCGCCAGATATTGCGGCCGTCGATGACGC
Organism: Devosiaceae bacterium; assembly: GCA_036499825.1. Lineage (GTDB taxonomy): Bacteria > Pseudomonadota > Alphaproteobacteria > Rhizobiales > Devosiaceae > Paradevosia. The sequence continues at coordinate 278,619 of DASYCZ010000032.1, read as the reverse complement.
CAACGGAGAGCACCTTGTCGCTGGGCAGGGCCTTCAACACCGCCGGAAGCTGCTCGGGCGCGCGGACGAGGTCGATATGCAGGCCCGCAACCGGCAGGCCGGCGGCCAGTTCGGTATTGTCCAGCAGGGCGCCGAAATAGGTCGCCAGCATGATTCTGGGCGCCACGGGCTGCAGCGCCGCATAGGCGCGGCGCAGGGCGGCGCGCTGGCCGTCGGACAAATCGAGCGCCAGGATCGGCTCGTCGATCTGCACCCAGCGGGCGCCCTCGTCCTTCAACAGCGACAGCGTTTCCGCATAGACCGGCAGCACGGCGTCCAGCAATGACAATGGATCGAGCCCCTTATCCTTGGCCTTGCCGAGGCTGAGCCAGGTGACCGGGCCGAGGATGACCGGCCGCGTATCGATGCTCAGGGCGCGGGCCTCGCGATAGTGGTCGAGCGATTTATTGGTCGACAGCCGGAACTGCTGGCCGGCCTGAAACTCCGGCACGATGTAGTGATAATTGGTGTCGAACCACTTGGTCATTTCCATTGCCGGAGCCGCTTCCGTGCCGCGCGCCATGGCGAAATAGAGCGCCTGCGGGTCCGTGATGCCGGCAAAGCGCGGTGGGATGGCGCCAAGCGCCGCCGTGGTATCGAGCACGTGGTCGTAGAGAGAGAAGTCGTTAGAGGGGATGATGTCGATGCCGGCATCCTGCTGCAGGCGCCAGTGACGGGCGCGCAGTTCGGCGGCACTGGCTTCGAGCGCAGTGCCGTCGGTGTCGCCCTTCCAGTAGCTTTCGAGGGCCTTCTTGAGTTCGCGATGGGCGCCGATGCGCGGGAAGCCCAGATTGGCGGATTTGGTCATGATGGTGGTCCGATGCGTCTTCACGCCCGGCGCAACTCTGGCACAGGCGGCGGAGGGTCAATGATGATGGTGGGGCTCGGCTCGGGCCGAGATCAGCGACGCATTCGGAAACGGTGACGAAGGCTCGTCATGGTCAGGTCCTCTTCGCCGATCCGCCCGATCGGCCCATGGAAAAACATCGCGTCCACGGTAGGTCTCCTGGCTCGCGGATCGAACCGGGCGCTCGCCTTCCCAACCGTTCCGGCCAGTGGCTTCGTGAGCGCCCGTCTCCGCCTACAGTTGCGGGGGCAGCGCCGGACTGAGGCCCAAAGACCCGCACCGGCTTCCCTGTTATCCCCTCGCGGGGACCATGGACGAGCCGAACATGGCGCAGGGGGATCGGGCTGTCAATTGGGGATATAAAGATTCCCTTATATCCGAACTATCCACAGCACCGATCACAACCGACAAGATTCCGTCACAAGGCATTGACGAAATCTTAGAACAGGCACACTACATCTAGTGTGTAGAGGTCACCCGGATCGCAAGGACGGGTGATAATAGGGAAGCTGGTGCGAACTTCGGTTCCAGTCCAGCGCTGCCCCCGCAACTGTGAGAGACCGGATAACCGGTCCAGCCAGATACCTGCCTTTACACGAATGAACGTCCACGGGCGGGGTGTCCCAGGTCGCGAAGCGAGTTCGGCCGTCTGGCCATGCCCGTGCGCGCCCTCAGCCCCTGCCACCACCTACGGGGTTTTTGGGGTCCAATGTCGCACATCGAAACTGCTCTTCGTTCTGAATCCGTCGCGCCGCCGCAGGCTCCCCTTGCCGATCGCGCGCCCGCCGCCGAGCCCGGCTATTCCATCATCAAGCGCAATGGCGGCACCGTGCCGTTCGATCCGTCCAAGATCGCCGTGGCGCTGACCAAGGCATTCCTGGCGGTGGAAGGCAACAAGGCTGCCGCCTCGCGCCGAGTGCATGAAATCGTCGAAGCGCTGGGTGCCGATGTGTTCGCCGCGCTGACCCGCCGCGCCAAGGACGGCCGCTTGTTTCATATCGAGGATGTGCAGGATCAGGTCGAATTGGCGCTGATGCGCGGCGAGCACCAGAAGGTCGCCCGCGCCTATGTGCTCTATCGCGAGGAACACGCCAAGGCACGCGCCGCCACGAACGCGCCGGCCGTTGTCGCCACCACGCTGACGATGACGCTGGCCGATGGCACCGTGGTGCCGCTGGACGAAGCGCGTCTCGCCACCGTCGTCACCGAGGCCTGCGCCGGGCTCGACGGCACCTCGCCGCAGACCATTCTCGAAGAAACTCGTCGCAATCTCTATAGCGGTATCTCGCTGGACGAGCTGGCGCTGGCCCCCATCCTGGCGGCCCGTACGCTGGTCGAAACCGAGCCGAACTATGCCTACGTGTCCGCCCGACTGCTGCTGGACAAGCTGCGCCGCGAAGCGCTGAGCTTCGTTTCGGGCCGCACGGAACTCGCAACCCAGGCCGACATGGCCACGCGCTATGCTGAGTATTTCCCGGATTATCTCGCCAAGGGCATCGAGCACGAGCTGATCGATACCGAGCTGAGCCGGTTCGACCTCAAGCGCATCGCTGCCGCCATCAAGCCGGAGCGAGACACCCAGTTCCAGTATCTCGGCCTGCAGACGCTCTACGATCGCTATTTCCTGCATGTCAGCCGCGCCGTGTTCGAGCTGCCGCAGGCCTTTTTCATGCGCGTCGCCATGGGACTGGCCGTGCGCGAAATCGACCGCGAGGCCCGCGCCATCGAGTTCTACGACCTGCTGTCGAGCTTCGATTTCATGGCTTCGACGCCGACCCTGTTCAATTCGGGCACGCTGCGGCCGCAGCTTTCCTCCTGCTTCCTCACTACCGTCGCCGACGACCTCGACGGCATCTTCAAGGCGGTGAAGGACAACGCCCTGCTTGCCAAATATTCGGGCGGGCTAGGCAATGACTGGACGCCGGTGCGCGGGCTGGGCGCCCATATCAAGGGCACCAATGGTGAGAGCCAGGGCGTCGTGCCCTTCCTCAAGGTCGCCAACGATACCGCCATCGCGGTCAACCAGGGCGGCAAGCGCAAGGGGGCGGTCTGCGCCTATCTGGAAACTTGGCATGTCGACATCGAGGAATTCCTCGACCTGCGCAAGAATACCGGCGACGACCGCCGCCGCACCCACGACATGAACACCGCCAATTGGGTGCCGGACTTGTTCATGGAGCGCGTCGAAGCCGGCGCCGACTGGACGCTGTTCTCGCCCGACGAGGCGCCCGACCTGCATGACCTTTACGGTCCGGCATTCAAGAGCGCCTACGAAGTCTATGAGGCCAAGGCTGCCGCCGGCCAGCTCAAGGTGCACCGCACCGTCAAGGCGCTCGACCTGTGGCGCAAGATGCTGACCATGATCTTCGAGACCGGGCATCCCTGGATCACCTTCAAGGACCCCTGCAACATCCGCTCCCCGCAGCAGCATGTCGGCGTGGTTCATTCGTCCAACCTCTGCACCGAGATCACGCTCAATACCAGCAAGGACGAGGTGGCCGTCTGCAACCTCGGCTCGATCAACCTTCTGGCCCATATCGGCGAGAATGGCCTCGACCTGGTTCGCCTCAAGCACACCGTCGATGTCGCCATGCGCATGCTCGACGATGTGGTCGACATCAACTTCTACACCATCCCGGAGGCGCGGAAGTCCAACCTGCGCCATCGTCCGGTCGGCCTCGGCCTGATGGGGTTCGCCGATGCGCTGCAGGCGCAAGGCATCGCTTACGCCTCCGACGCGGCCGTGGAATTCGCCGACATCTCGATGGAGGCGATCAGCTATTACGCCATCTCGGCCTCGACCGATCTTGCCGAAGAACGCGGCGCCTATGCTTCGTTCCAGGGTTCGCTCTGGAGCCAAGGCATCCTACCGATCGACAGCCAGGAGATGCTGGCTCGGACCCGTAGCGAGATCAACATCGACCGCACCCAGCGGCTCGATTGGGAGACGTTGCGGACCCGCGTCAAAACCGTCGGCATGCGCAATTCCAACACCATGGCGATCGCGCCGACGGCGACGATTTCCAACATTTGCGGCGTCAGCCAGTCGATCGAGCCGGGCTACCAGAACCTTTACGTCAAATCCAATATGAGTGGCGATTTCACCGTGGTGAATGCCCAGCTCGTGCGCGACCTCAAGGCGCGTGGCCTGTGGGACGCGGTGATGATCTCGGACCTCAAATATTTCGACGGCTCGGTTGGCCAGATCGACCGCGTGCCGGATTACCTCAAGGCCATCTACGCCACCGCTTTCGAAATGGATGCGAGCTGGCTGATCTCGGCCGCCTCGCGCCGCCAGAAGTGGATCGACCAGGCGCAGTCGCTGAACCTTTATCTCGCCAATCCCTCGGGCAAGGCTCTGGACAATCTCTATCGCTCAGCGTGGAAGGCTGGCCTCAAGACCACCTATTACCTGCGCTCGCGTTCGGCGACGCATGTGGAGAAATCAACGCTCAAGGGCACCGACGGCAAGCTCAATGCCGTGGCCGTTTCGGCTCCGGTGATGGCCGCGCCGGTGATCGAAGCGGCGCCGGTGCGAACCGCGCTGATCATGCCGTTGATCGATGGCCCCGCCTGCCTGATCGACGATCCCGACTGCGAAGCCTGCCAGTAATCCCGGACCAAGGAGTTCCAACATGTCTCTCGATTGGTCCAACGACCTGCCCATGCCTGCCGCCGCACCAGTTGTCGCCGAAGCCCGTATCGATACCAAGGGTGGTCGCGTCTCGGTTGACGACAAGGCGATGATCAACTGCCGCGCCGATGTGAACCAGCTTCTCCCCCTCAAATATAAATGGGCGTGGGAGAAGTATCTGGCCGGCTGCAACAACCACTGGATGCCCACCGAAGTCTCGATGCAGGCCGATATTGCCCTTTGGAAGTCCAAAGATGGCCTGACCGACGACGAACGCCACACGCTCAAGCGCAATCTGGGGTTCTTCGCCGCCTCAGAGAGCCTAGTCGCCAACAATATCGTGCTGGCCATCTACAAGCACCTGACCAACCCCGAATGCCGGCAATATCTGTTGCGGCAGGCCTTCGAGGAGGCGGTGCATACCCACACCTTCCAATACATCGTGGAAAGCCTCGGCCTCGATGAGGGGGAGCTGTTCAACATGTATCGCGAAGTACCCTCGATCACCGACAAGGCGGCCTGGGCGATCACCTTCACCCAGCATTTGGACGATCCCGATTTCACCACCGGCACGCCCGATACTGACCGCGCCTTCGTCCGCGACCTGATCGCCTTCTACGTGATCTTCGAGGGCATGTGGTTCTATACCGGCTTCGCGCAGATCCTCTCGCTGGGCCGCCGCAACAAGATGGTCGGCATTGCCGAGCAATATCAATACATCCTGCGCGACGAGAGCATTCACCTCAACTTCGGCATCGATGTCATCAACCAGATCAAGGCGGAAAATCCCCATGTCTGGACACCCGACTTCCAGCAAGAAGTCCGCAGCATGATCAAGACCGCAGCCGAACTCGAAGCCGCCTATGGCCGCGATACCATGCCGCGCGGTTTCCTTGGGCTCAATGCCGCGCTGTGCGAACAATACATGCACTTCATCGCCAACCGCCGCTGCGCCCAGCTTGGCCTCGCCCCGGTCTTCGCCGAGACGGAGAACCCCTTCCCCTGGATGAGCGAAGCGATGGATCTCAAGAAGGAAAAGAACTTCTTCGAAACCCGCGTCATCGAATATCAGAACGGCGGCGCACTGAGCTGGGACTGAGTTGAACGGAAGGGTCGGGCATTGCTCGACGCTTCCGGGCGAAGGTGGTGGGCGTGCAATTCCAAGCTGAACTGGCATTGTTGGCATCTATCCGGCCAGAGCTTGGACTGGATCAGGATATCACTGGCAATGGATTGCCGCCGCTAAGTTCGGTGGTCGATCCGGAGAGCAAAGAGCTCGACCGCTGGCTTGACGACACGGCCACGCTCGCCTCCGGCATCGATGCCAAGACGGCGGCAGCCTATCTGATCAGCATCTTCGTCTGGCGGTTGGGCGATATTCTGGGCGCTCTCTACCTGCGGGGCACGTCGTTGCCGCCATTGACCGCCGATGATTTAGCCGTTCGATTGGACGCGGCTGGCCAGGGGCGCTCCCGCGATATTCAATTCAGGTTTCGTTTTTCGCCACCGGCAGGCGGCCATTCCTTTGACCGCGCCGGGCTTGTGCGCTCGATCATTGCCATCCATGGGCCGCTCATCGAGGCTTTGTACGAGAAAACCCGATTGTCCAGGCGAGCGCTCTGGCGCCTGGTGACGGACGGCATTTCCGGCGGCTTCCTGGAATATGGCAGGCGCAACGATTGCGTTGATATCGCCCGTGGGGAGGCCATCGCAATCTTGGCCGATACGACGGCGCCCCTCTACAATCGGCAATGGCGCTTCATCGAGATCGCGCCCGATACCGTACGCGCTGAATGGTTTCGACTGCGCGGCGGCTGCTGCCGGCTCTATCTGACGGCTGACGGCGAGTATTGCACCACCTGCGTGCTGCGTTCGAGCGAGAGCCAGGTCGAGAGGCTGCGTTCACTCGTCGAGCGCCGAGCGAGCTAACCTCGCTCGGTCGCCAGCGCCAGGTCCAGCGCGTCCTGAACCCGCCATCGCTCAATGCTCGCAAGATCTGCGGCGTGACCGGCGATCCGCTCAACGTCGTAAAGGGGCAGCGAGAACAGCTTGGCAGATCGGCCGGACACCGACTTGGCGCATGTCGGCAGTCGGCCGTCCTTGGTCCACCGTCGCCGTTCCTTGCCGGAAATCGCCAACGCCCGTTCGACCTGACCGCCGGTCAGAGGCGCTTCGATGATCGCAGCAATCCTGTGATCCAGGATCGCCAACGTATCCATAGCATCGGCGAGCTCGTCGCGACCTGATTTAGGCCCGAGCCTCTTTGCCATGGCTTTGACAAACAAGCGCCGCCCACTTTTGACGGCCTTGGGGTGCAATTGGCTCATGATGTCCGGACATCGAAAGCTGACGTCGTCGGGCCCCGTCCGAACCGAGAGATATTTGAAAGAGGCTATCTCAGTCATCCCAGCCGCCGATTGCCACGCATAAGTCCGATAAAGAAAATGCCGCCCACCAGGCCGGTGATGATACCGATCGGCATGTCGAGCGGCGGGATCAGGGTTCGAGCGACAATATCGGCAACGACGAGGAAAATGGCGCCGAGCAGGGCCGAAAGCGGCAGGACGCGGCGATAGTCCCCGCCGATCACCAGCCGCACGATATGGGGGATCATCAGTCCGACAAAGGAGATGATGCCCGAAAAGGCCACGGCCGCCCCGGTGAGCAGCGCGCAGACCACGAAGACCCAGATGCGGAAGCGGCCTGCGGGAATGCCCAGCGTGGTGGCGGATTCGTCGCCCAGCGTCATGGCATTGAGGTTGCGGGCATTGAACATCAGGTAGGCGCCGCAACCGATCAGCGCCAGCAGCGGATAGAGCAGCTGCGCCCATTGCGCGAGACCCAGCCCGCCCAGCATCCAGAAGATCACGGTGTGCGCGGCGCGCGGATCGCCGAGAAAGATGCCTAGGCTCCCCAGCGAAGTGACGACGAAGGACACGGCGACGCCAGTCAGTACCAGCCGGCTGGCATTGGTGGCATTGGCGAAATTGGCGACCACGACCACGAGGGCCGTGGTCAGCAGCGCGCCGGCAAAGGCGAACAACGGCACGGTGATCAGGCCGAGGAACATGCCGGTATGCAGCAGCACGATGATGGCGCCGAGCGCCGCGCCCGAGGAAATCCCCAGCAGATGTGGATCGGCCAGCGGGTTGCGCGTCACCGATTGCAGCGCGGCGCCGACCAGGGAGAGGCTGGCTCCGACGATGGCGCCGAGGATAGCGCGGGGCAGCCGCACCTCCCAGATGATATTCTCCCGCCCCGGCGACCAGGTTGGCTCGACCGTTCCCGGCGCTATGTGGTTGAGGACGACGCCCCAGACCATGTCGGGCGGGATGGGAATGGCCCCCAGCGTGACGGCGAGCATCAGCACTACGATCAGCAGCAGCGCGAGGCCGCCGATCAGCAGCGGCAGGTTATGGACCAGGGCATGACGCGGTCCGGCGACGAGGTGTTTGTGGTTCATGAGAATGGGCCGACCTTGCGGCCGGCCCGCCTTGATCAGGAGGGATGGAATGCGGCAGCGAGGGTCTTGATCGCCTCGATATTGCGCGGGCCGGGGGTGGCTTCGACATAGGGGATGACGACGAAGCGGTTGTTCTTGACCGCCGGGATATCCTTGAAGGCCGGGTTGTTGCGCATGAAATCGGCCTTTTGCTCGGCGGTGACGTCGCCGTAGTCGACGATGGCAATCACGTCGGGATTGCGCTCGATGACCGGCTCCCAGCCGATCTCGGTCCAGCTCGATTCCACATCGTCCATGATATTGGTGCCGCCGGCGGCCTCGATCAGGGCGGTGGGAATGGCATATTTGCCGGCGGTGAAGGGTTTGTCCTCGCCCGAGTCATAGACGAACACCTTGACCGGCGCGCCGCTCTTGGGGAGCGTGGCCTCGAAGTCGGCGAGTTGCTTCTTGTAGCCATCGACCAGGGCCACGGCTTTTTCCTCGACGCCGAAGATTTTGCCGAGGTTCAGCAGGTCGACATACATGTCGTCCATCGACGACTTCGGCTTTTCCATGATGTGGATGCAGCTCTCGGTCAGTTCATAGGACTTGATGCCGAAGGGCTCCAGCGTTTCCGGGGTAACCTCGCCACCCACCTTCATGCCGTAGTTCCAGCCGGCAAAGTAGAAGTCGGCATCTGCGCCGAGCAGCACTTCCTTGGTCGGATAGTCGGCCGACAGCTCGGGCAATTCCTTGACCCCGGCGCGCAGCTTTTCGTCCAGCGTCTTCCATTCGGAGACGCCGGTATAGCCCACCATGTGGTCGGTGAGGCCCAGCGCCAGCATCATCTCGGTGAGGTTGACGTCATTGGAAATCGCCCGCACCGGGGCGGCATCGAAGGTCACCTCGCGATTGCAGCTCTTGACGGTGACGGGGAAGCCGGAGGCCGATACGCCGGTGGCGACCAGCGCGAAGGCGGGGACGAGCAAAGGCAATAGACGCATGGAGATGTCCTCAGTTGGATGGATCGAGATGGAAGGAAAAGCGGGGCCGACCGGTGACCGGATGGGCATCGATCGCCGCCTCGACCGCGAAGGTGTCGCGGATGGATTGGGGCGTCAGCACCTCAAGGGGCACGCCCAGTTGCACCTGCCGCCCGCCATCGAGCACCAGCACGCGATCGGCATGGGCCGAAGCCAGCGCCAGATCGTGGAGCGACACGATCACCGTGGTTTCGAGGCTTTCGAGCAAAGCCAGCACGTCGAGCTGATGGCGGATATCGAGGTGATTGGTGGGCTCATCGAGGATCAACAGATCGGGCTTTTGCACGAGGGCGCGGGCGATCATCACCCGCTGCTTTTCGCCGCCGGAAAGGGTGGCAAAATCGCGCGCAGCAAAATCCGTCAGCTCCATGCGCGCCAGTGCCTCGGCCACCGGCCGTTCGGTGTTCATCGCTCCCCAACGGCCTAGATGCGGCGTCAGCCCCAGCTCAACGATTTCCGCAACGGTGAGGCCAAAGTCCGATGCCGGCTCCTGCAGCACCGTGGCAATGCGGCGGGCGCAATCGCGCGGCTTCATGGCCCAGATATCGCGGCCATCGAGCCGGACGATGCCGGCGCTCGGCCGGTGATAGCGATAAAGGCAGCGTAACAATGATGACTTGCCGGCGCCGTTGGGGCCGACCACGGCGAGCATTTCACCCGGTTGGACGGTAAAGCTGATCGGCTGCAACACCAGCGGTTCGCCGCGCGGCCCCCAGGCCACGCCTTCAACGCTCAGCGCTGCCGGATGGGAGCTCCCGCCATCACCAAAGTCGAGAAGGTGGTCGACGAAGTGAGCATGGTCCAAAACTGACCTCCGCGCAAAGGCGAGGGTACAGCGGCGAACCGATCAGACTGCGAGCTGCGATGTGGACTGCAAGCGCCATCTTCGTTCCCCTCGGCACACCCCGGCCGGGTTTCGTGGATGTCGATGGCAGGTCTCCTGGCTCACGGGTCGATGCGCTTCCTCGCCTTCCCAACCCAAAGGGTCAGTGGTGTCCGATGAAGAACTCGCCGCTTACAGTTGCGGGGGCAGCCACGGTTTTGCGTCCTAATGGATACGTCGCACCGTGTTCCCTTTTAATCCCCGTTGGCTGGTGGCCGCCGAGGAACCTACGACGCGCGCATAGGGCCCCAGTGCCGCAGAGTTGTCAATGTCCGCTTTCGGTGATCGGAAAACGCTGTCCTAAGGACAGCAATGGGGTCGCTAGCAGCCACGTTTGGCGGGCCTTGTTCGCCCGGATGCACAAAATTTGGACTAAATTTTGATGATGCTTAATATTTAATCGTGATTATGCGCAGATGCTCGTTAGAGCGGCACTCCCCTTAAGTGCATTTTGTCACCTGCGTCCAAATATCCATAATAATCAGCGCCATAAGGCTTAGCGACAGCATGGCACGCCGCTTGCAATTTCACTTCTGCTGAAAATTGCTGGAGGCAGATCATGAAAGAAGTGAACCGCAGGGTGGCGTTACTCGGCCTCGGAGCCGTGTTGGGGGTGGGAGCGTTCGCACCTCCTGCCTGGGCCACCGACGATACGATTAAGATCGGCGTCCTACATTCGCTGTCGGGCACGATGGCGATTTCGGAGACGACGCTGAAGGATACCGTGCTGTTCCTCGTGGACCAGCAAAATAAGAAGGGTGGACTGCTCGGCAAGAAGATCGAAGCGGTCGTCGTTGATCCCGCTTCGGACTGGCCGACATTTGCCGAAAAGGCACGCGAGTTGATCTCGGTGGACAACGTTGCGGCGGTGTTCGGCTGCTGGACGTCGACCTCGCGGAAGTCCGTTCTGCCGGTGTTCAAGGAACTCAACTCGATCTTGTTTTACCCCGTGCAATACGAGGGAGAAGAGTCCGAGCGTAATGTATTTTATACGGGCGCCGCACCCAATCAGCAGGCGATACCAGCCGTCGACTACCTGATGAGCGAGGATGGCGGGTCCGTCAAGCGCTGGGTGCTGGAGGGCACGGACTACGTCTACCCCCGCACCACCAACAAGATCCTCGAGCAATACCTGCTCGACCACGGTGTCGCCAAGGAAGACATCATGGTCGACTATACGCCGTTCGGATTCTCCGACTGGCAGACGGAAGTCGCCGCCATCAAGGCTTTCGGCTCGGCCGGCAAGAAGACGGCGGTGATCTCGACCGTCAATGGCGATGCCAACGTGCCGTTCTACAAGGAACTCGGTAACCAGGGGGTTTCGGCTGAGGACATTCCGGTCATCGCGTTTTCGGTGGGCGAAGAGGAACTAGCCGGTCTCGATACTTCGCCACTCGTCGGGCACCTGGCCGCCTGGAACTATTTCGAGTCCGTCGATACGCCCGAGAACGCCCAATTCATCAAGGACTGGCACGCCTATATCGGCAATGACAAGCGGACCACCAACGATCCGATGGAAGCGACCTATATCGGTTTCAACCTGTGGGTGAAAGCGGTCGAAAAGGCCGGCACCACCGACACCGATGCCGTGCTCAAGGCGATGATCGGACTCGAAACGCCGAACCTTACCGGTGGCACGGCCAAGGTCCTGCCCAACCATCACATCACCAAGCCCGTCTACATCGGCGAAATCCAGGATGACGGGCAGTTCGACGTCGTCTGGAACACCGACAAGGAAGTGCCGGGCGATGCCTGGTCGGACTTCCTGCCCGAGGACAGGACCATCGAGGCGGATTGGACCGATCCGATCAATTGCGGTCACTACGACACCGCAACCAAGGTCTGCGGCGGCGAAGAAGCCGTTTCCAGCAAGTAATCCTCACGACAAGCCTGTGGAGGCGGTATGCCGCCTCCGCACCCTCCTTGCCCTCGGGAGTGTCGCCATGAAAGCTTTTTTCCGCCTTCGCCCGCTTCTAGCCACGTTCGGATTGGTCCTGCTTTGCGCTTTGCCGGCGGCGGCGCAACCGTCGGCTTCGACGCAGGATATCGCGCCGCTCGTTGACGCTCTGTCGCAGGGCAGCTTCACCGACAAGGCGGATGCAGTCAGCGCACTCGTAGCGACCGGTGACGAGCGAGCGGGTCCCATTCTCAACATCATGCTGGCTGGCAATCTCTATGCCGTAAAGGATGGCGGCAAGGTCGTGCTGTCCAAGGACGACCGCTATGCCGATCCACTTACGGGCGCTGTTCTCCCCGGGCTCGATAAATCCGCCGTCGAGAAGGTGCGGGTCAACAATTCGCTGCGCGGCAAGATCAGGACGGCAGTTGGCCAGTTGACGCTGATGAGCGACAATCCCGCAAGGCGGCTGGCGGCCGCGCAGAATGTCCTCAAGACCGCCGATCCCGAGACGCTGGAGCTCATCGACGCCGCACTTGCCGCGGAGACAGATGCCCAAATCAAGGGAGTGTTGACAACCGCCAGGGCGGTGATCGTCCTGCGCAACGGCGCTGCGAGCGAGACCGAGAAAAGCGCTGCGGTTTCCACCATCGCCGAGCGCGGCGACCGCGATGCGCTCAACATCCTGCAAGCGGCGCTGCCGACTGCGCCGGAGAGCCTGAAGCCCGCCATCAAGGACGGCATCGACAACATCGGCCGCACGCTCGCCGTGTGGGATGTCGGCCAGAACATCTGGTACGGCATCTCGCTGAGCTCCGTGCTGCTGCTTGCCGCCATCGGCCTTGCCATCACCTTCGGCGTCATGGGTGTCATCAACATGGCGCATGGCGAAATGGTGATGCTGGGCGCCTACACGACCTTCGTCGTGCAGGAAGTCATCCGCCAGAGCCTGCCCGGTCTCTTCGATTATTCCCTTGCCTTCGCGCTGCCCGCAGCATTCCTCGTCACTGCCGCGGTCGGTATCGGCATCGAGCGCTGCGTCATCCGCTGGCTCTACGGACGACCGCTCGAAACGCTGCTGGCGACGTGGGGTCTGTCGCTGATCATCCAGCAGGCGGTGCGCACGATCTTCGGCGCCAACAACCGGCAGGTTGGTAATCCGACCTGGATGTCGGGTGCCTTCGATATTGGCCAGCTCTCGATCACCTGGAACCGTTTCTGGATCGTGCTCTTCGCCATTGCGGTATTCGTCGCGCTGCAGCTCATCCTCAACCGCACGGCGCTTGGGCTACAGATGCGCGCCGTAACGCAGAACCGGCGCATGGCTTCGGCGATGGGAGTCCGCACGCCGTTCGTCGATGCCATGACGTTTGGACTGGGCTCGGGAATCGCCGGCATGGCGGGCGTGGCGCTGAGCCAGATCGACAACGTCTCGCCCAATCTCGGTCAGGGCTATATCATCGACAGCTTCATGGTCGTGGTGTTCGGCGGCGTCGGCAATCTGTGGGGCACGCTGGTCGGGGCGCTGACGCTCGGTATCGCGAACAAGTTTCTCGAACCCTATGCGGGAGCTGTGCTCGGCAAGATCCTGATTCTCGTCCTCATCATCCTCTTCATCCAGCGGCGGCCTCGCGGGTTGTTCGCACTCAAAGGACGGGCGGTGGAGCAATGATCACGCAGATGCTGTTTCGCACGCTGGACCGCAAGGCGCTGTGGCTGATCGCCGTTCTCGTGGGCCTCGCAGTCCTCGTGCCGGTCTCGAGCCTCGCTATCCCGGACGGCAATCCGCTGCATATTTCCACCTATGCGCTGACGCTCATCGGCAAGTACCTGACCTATGCCTTACTCGCTCTCGCGCTTGATCTGGTCTGGGGTTATTGCGGCATCCTCTCACTTGGACACAGTGCATTCTTTGCACTCGGCGGCTACGCCATGGGCATGTATCTGATGCGCCAGATCGGGGATCGCGGTGTTTATGCAAATCCGACCCTGCCCGATTTCATGGTGTTTCTGAACTACAAGGAACTGCCGTGGTTCTGGCAAGGCTTCGACCAGTGGTGGTTTGCTGCCATGATGATTGTGTTGGTGCCGGGTGTGCTGGCGCTGATCTTCGGCTGGTTGGCCTTCCGGAGCCGTGTCACCGGCGTTTACCTGTCGATCATCACGCAAGCCATGACCTATGCGCTGCTGCTGGCGTTCTTCCGTAACGACATGGGCCTGGGCGGGAATAACGGGCTCACCGACTTCAAGGATATCCTTGGCTTCAATATCCAGGCGCAGGGCACGCGAGCTGCACTGTTTTCAGCTTCCGCCATTGCCCTGGCGCTCGGCGTTTTCGTCTGCGCGGCAATCGTCAATTCGAAGCTTGGCAAGGTCATGATCGCGGTTCGCGATGCCGAGAGCCGCGTGCGCTTTCTCGGCTATCGCGTCGAGAACGTGAAGCTCCTCGCCTTTGTCGTTTCGGCGGTGATGGCAGGCATTGCCGGCGCGCTTTATGTGCCGCAGGTGGGCATCATCAATCCGTCCGAATTCGAGCCGGCCAATTCCATCGAAGTGGTGATCTGGACCGCCGTGGGTGGGCGCGGCACCATCATCGGGCCGATCGTCGGCGCCATCCTCGTCAACTTCGGCAAGACAATCTTCACCGGCGCCTTCCCCGACTACTGGCTCTACGCGCTGGGCGGGCTGTTCGTGCTCGTCACGCTGTTCCTGCCCAGGGGCATCGTCGGCGCGCTCAAGGGTATCGGCAGGCTGAACCGCCGGCGGGACAGACGGGCGTCCGAGCTGGCATCAGAAGCCGGACCGGCGGAGTGAGCGTGATGAACAACAAGCACGAAACGATGCTCTACCTCGACGGCGTTTCCGTTTCCTTCGACGGATTCAGGGCCCTTAACAAGCTTTCGATCATCGTCAATCCCAGCGAGATGCTGGCCATCATCGGACCCAACGGCGCCGGCAAGACGACGATGATGGACATCATCACCGGCAAGACGCAGCCTGATGAAGGTGAAGTGCTGTTCGACGGCCGCACCGATCTGACACGGCTCGATGAGGCCGACATCGCCAATCTCGGCATCGGCCGCAAGTTCCAGAAGCCCACGGTGTTCGAAAGCCAGACTGTGTGGGACAATCTGGAACTGGCATTGCGCAAACCGCGCGGAGTGTTCGCCGCCCTTGCCTATTCCGCTTCGGCCGCCGACAAGGCGCGCATCGAGGAGGTGCTGGCGACGGTCCGGCTCACGCATCGCAAGCACGAGCCCGCTGCTGATCTCAGCCATGGGCAGAAGCAATGGCTGGAAGTCGGCATGCTACTGGCGCAGGACCCGAAGCTGCTGCTGATCGACGAACCTGTCGCCGGCATGACGGACGCCGAAACCGAAGAAACCGCGATGCTGCTGCGCGAAATTGCGCAAACCCGTTCGGTGGTCGTCGTCGAACACGACATGAGCTTCGTGCGAGCCCTGGGCTCGCGCGTCACCTGCCTTGCCGAAGGTACGGTGATTGCCGAGGGCAGCCTCGATCAGGTGAGCGCCAATCCTGTCGTCATCGAAAGGTATTTGGGACGATGAGCATGCTGTCCATCCGCAATGTCGACCTGTTCTACGGTGCCGCGCAGGCGTTGCGCGGGGTCAGTATCGAGGCCAAGCCGCAAAAGATTACTGCCGTGCTTGGGCGGAACGGGGTCGGCAAATCCTCGACCATGCGTGCGATTACCGGCATCAACTCCGTCGCTTCCGGCGATATCGTCTTCGACAATGCCGTGCTGAAGAAAGCACCGCCCTACAAACGGGCCCGTCTCGGCCTCGGTTATGTGCCGCAGGGCCGCGAAATCTTTCCGCTGCTTACCGTGCGGGAAAACCTCGAGACCGGCTTTGCCGGCCTGAAGCGTGCCGACCGCAACATTCCCGATGCGGTATTCGAGCTGTTTCCAGTGCTGAAGTCGATGCTGAAGCGCCGCGGCGGCGATCTTTCGGGTGGTCAGCAGCAGCAGCTCGCCATCGGCCGCGCCATGGTCATGCGGCCGAAGCTTCTGGTTTTGGACGAGCCTACGGAGGGCATCCAGCCTTCGATCATCAAGGATATCGGTCGCGCCCTGCAGTTTTTGCGCGATCAAATGGGCCTGACGGTGCTCATCGTCGAACAATATCTCGATTTCTGCCGCGAAATCGCCGACGATATCTACATCATGGACCGCGGCGAGATTCAGCATTCAGGTCCCGCCAGCGATCTCGACCTGCCGGACGTGCGCCGGCACTTGATGGTGTGAGCATGGAAGTACCTGCTACCATTCCGATTCCGCAGCACGCCAGCGGCACGGGATGCATCGCCGTCGATGCCGTCGACGGGCCGCAGCTCGTCACCCGCCAGCAGGTGGTGGAGGGCATCGCCGACATGATCCCAGACGTGCAGGCCGAGGCTATGTTCCCGGACGGGGCCTGGCTCGTCACCGTTCACCACCGATCCGATAGGAGGAAGACATGAGACATGCCGCCGCGAAATTCTGGATTGCACTTGCCATCGGCGTAGTAGCCGCGACCCCGGCATTCGCTCATTTCGACCCGATCGCCCACGGTTCGTTTCCGGCGGGCTTTTTGCATCCTCTATCCGGGCTTGACCATATCCTGGCAATGGTTGGCGTCGGCCTCTGGGCAAGCCTGCTTGGCGGTAAATCGATCTGGGCGGTGCCTGCGGCCTTCGTCGTAACGATGATGGCCGGCTTCGGCGTTGCGATGCTGCATGTCGGCCTGCCATTTGTCGAACCCGTTATCGCTGCGTCAGTCGTGGTGCTGGGGCTGCTGGCGCTTGTCGCCCTGCAGGCGCCGACGGTCGTTGCCATGGTCATGGTGGGGGTGTTTGCATTCTTCCACGGCTATGCGCATGGCGGCGAACTGGGCGAGGCAGGAGCATTGCCCTTCATGGCGGGCTTTGCGGTAGCGACAGCAGTGTTGCACGCGACAGGTGTTGCGATCGGACTTGGCACGGGCCGTCTCGCGGGTGGTACCGGCGGCCGGTTGGCGGCACGTATCGCAGGGGGATTGGTCGCTCTCGGCGGCGTCTGGATTGCAGTGGGCGCCTGAGGTGGTCCGTGGCGAAGCAATCACCGCAAAAGGCGACATCCTGCTCAATGCCGGTGCCACTGCTGCGGCGCGAAAAGATTGAGGAAATCGTCGGCTTTACCGAGCGCATGGGCGGCGGCTTGGACTGTTCGAACCCGCCGGCCCGGTTGGCCGGCTGAGCCGATTGCGAAAGTAACCTCGTCGCGAGCGGCGAGGTTTGGACTTATTCCGCCGCCAGGCGGCTGGCCATGCCTTGACCCGAGGGCAAGTCGAACATGCCTTGGCTCAGCGTACTAAGGTATTCGACGACTTCCTCGCTGGGGCGGACATTGGCGTATTTGGCGTGCATGTCGCACAGATTGATGGCGTGGCTCGCCTGGCTGCGGTCGAAGCATCCGTCCTCGACGACCGTGCAGCGGAAGTTCTCCGAAAAAGCGTCGATCACCGTGGCGCGCACGCAGCCGGAGGTGGTGGTGCCGGTGATGATGAGGCTGTCGCAACCCAGGAGCTGCAGGTAGGACTGCAGCGGCGTGCCGGCAAAGCCGGAAGGCTTCAATTTGCGCACGACGATGTCGCGGGGGCCAGGGGCGATCTCGTCGACGATGTCGTTGCCGTCACGGCTGCCGATTTCGGTCATCGGAGTTTCGTTGCGGCGGCTGGATTTCCAGCGCCAGGAGCCTGCGTCCCAGTTGTCGGCTCTGCGGGTGCCGGTGGTGTAGATGACGGGAACGCCCTTGTCACGACAGATGCCGATGAGCTTTTGCAGGACGGGCATGGCTTCCCACGCATCCTCCCCGCAGGAGGTGCGCCACTTCTTGATGCTCTCGAGGATCGGCCTGGGCTCCTCGTCACAGAAGGCGTAGTTCACATCGATGATGATGAGCGCCGGGCGCTTGCCCCAGTCGGACAGAGCGCCGAAACCTGCAGCGGCAAAGACCGCTTTGTCGCGTTCAGTTAAATATTTGTCCCAGATGCGTTCGGTCATGCTGTCAGTCCTCCTGTTGGGCCTGTTGCGGTGAGAGATTTGTTGACGTGAGAGCGCGGGCGCGGGTGACGCGGCCCGCATAGGCGGAAAATCCGACCATGGTGGCGACGAGCACGGCACCTCCGGTAAAGAAGGCAGCGGTCAAGCCGGTAAAGCTGCCGAGAATGCCGAAGATCGCCGGGCTCACGGTTTGCGAGAAGCGGTTGACGAGAAGCCTGAGGCCCATGAGCTTGCCGCGCTGGTCCTCGCCGACGGCATCGACCATGATCATCAGGCTGACCGGCAGGTTGACGCCGGTGGCGGCACCGAGAACGAAGATCAGCGCATAGATGAGGATCAGGTTGGAAGCAACGAACGGCGTCAGCACGACACAGAAGGCAGCAACGAAGCCGGCGGCGTTGAGGATGCGCTCGAGACTGAAGCGGCGCATCAGGGCATTGACGACCACGCGGCTGAGAACGGCGGCGAGGCCCTGCCAGGAAAGGATGGTCGCGATCTGCAGGGCGGAATAGCCGAACTCGTCGAGATAGAGCGGCAAAAAGCCCGAATAGAGTGCCTGGATATACATAATGATGAAGGTGCCGACCAAGCCGAACTGCACGGAGCGTTCGGCGGTGAGATCGATGCCGGAGCGGTAGCTGCCGGTAATGCCCTTGACCGAGAGGATAGCCTTGATCTCGTCGCGGGCCGCCGTCGGATGCGGATAGGAGCGGCTGAGCCAGGCGAGGAAGATCATAAAGATCGCTGTCGTCGCGGCCGCGGCGATGAAGCAGAAGCGGTAGCCTTCGATGGGGATGGCAAAACGCGAGGAGATGAGGCCGCCGATCAGCGGGCCGACCATGCCGCCGCCGGACATCCACATTGAATAGGTGTTGATGGTCTTGTTGCGCGTCTCGCGGTCACCGGTGGAAACCAGGACCTGGAAAGCAGCCGACATGATGATGATGCAGGCCCCCATCAACAGCTGGGAGACAGCCAGCATCGGCACGTTGACGGCAAAGACGGTGTTGACCAGCGACAGCAACAGCAGGACGGCGCCGAACTGCAGCATGCGCATGGGGCCGATGCTGTCGATGAGCTGGCCGGAAGGCAAGGCGATGATGATCGGCAACAGCGCCCTGAGGGTTACGATCATGCCGATGGCAAGCGTCGAGGCGCCGGTTTCGGAAGCGTAGAGCGTAAAGAATGGGTTGGCCATGCCAGTAATGGCAAAGAAGAAGCCGCCACCGACGATGCCGAAACGGCGGAAGGTTTCAGGCTGCATAATGGCACGCGGTCTGGCGGGTGGAGGTGAAGGCGTTGAGCGCCGGCTTATCGGTACGGCAGAAGTCGGTGGCGCGCGGGCAGCGCGAGGCGAAAGCGCAGCCGGGCGGCAGGTTCAATGGGCTTGGCAGTTCGCCCGCCAAGGGTTTTCGCATGCGGCTCGCTTCGGCAATCGGATCGGGCACCGGCACGGCGGCGATCAACGCTTGCGTATAGGGGTGCGCCGGCGCACGGAAGACCTCGTCGGCGGGGCCGTATTCCACGACTTCGCCGAGATACATGACGGCGATCTTGTCCGAGATGTAGCTGACGGTCAGCAGGTCGTGGGAGATGAAGACGAAGCTGACCCGCAGCTGGCGCTTGAGGTCGACCAGGAGGTTGATGATCTGTGCACGCACCGAGACGTCGAGGGCGGAAGTCGGCTCGTCGGCAACCACGACGGAGGGTTTGAGTGCCAAAGCGCGGGCAATGGCGACACGCTGGCGCTGGCCGCCGGACAACTGGCTCGGATAGCGCAGGCGATAGCTGGGATCGAGGCCGACCTGGGCCAGCAGCTCGCCGACACGGGCCTGCCGCTCGACGCGGGTGCCGGTGCCTGAAACGACCAGCGGCTCCTCGATGATGTCGTTGAGCGTCATCTTCGGGTTAAAGGAGGAGGCCGGATCCTGGAAGACCATCTGGGCGACGCCCTCGATATAGATGTCACCAGAGGTGGCGGGATCGAGGCCGAGCAGGAGGCGGGCGACAGTGCTCTTGCCGCAGCCGCTCTCGCCGACGATGCCGAGCGTTTCACCCTTGCGGATGGAAAGCGAAATGCCGTTCACGGCCCGTACGGTAGGAGCCACTTTCCAGGGCAGGGCTTTGCGGCCGGCGAAATGCTTGTGCAGGTTGAAGATCTCGACAACGACCCGATCCTCGCCAGGCTCCCCTGCCGACACCGGCGGAAGGATCGGTTCGTTGTCGATCTGCCGGGCCTCGCCCAACCCCTCGGGAAGCCAGCAGGCGGCACTGTGACCGGGGCCACGCGCTGCTAATTCGGGAGATGCATCGAAGCAGTGCTGGTGGGCGGCAGCACACCGCTCCTTGAAGGCGCAGCCAACGACAGGCAGCCTCATGTCGGGCGGGAAGCCGGGAATCTGCACGAGCCGTCGGCGCTCGGACTGATCGACCGGCGGAATGGTGCTGAGCAGGCTCTGCGTATAGGGGTGGCGCGGGGTTGCGAAGATGTCCCGGACCGGGCCGAACTCGACGAGTTTGCCGGCATACATGACGCCGACCTTGTGGGCAAAGCGCGCCACCAACCCGAGGTCATGGGTGATAAAGATCATGGCGGCGCCGGTTTCGGCGGTCAGTTCCTTCAGCAATTCGACGATCTGGGCCTGGATGGTGACGTCGAGCGCCGTGGTCGGCTCGTCGGCGATCACCAGTTGCGGTTTGCACGAGAGCGCCATGGCGATCATGACGCGCTGGCGCATGCCGCCGGACATTTCGAAGGGATAGGCATCGATGCGGCGGGCGGCGTCGGGAATGCCGACGCGGTCGAGCCAACCGATGGCTTCGGCGCGGGCCTTGTCCCGCGAGAGGCCGAGATGGCGCATGATCGGCGGCACCATCTGGTGGGAAATCTTCATCACCGGATCGAGAGAGGACATCGGATCCTGGAAGATCGTGCCGACCTCATGTCCGCGGATGCGGTTGAGCTGGCGTTCGCTCAGCTTGTTGAGATCACGGCCGTTAAGGTTGATCTGGCCGGAAACCACCTTGCCCGGATAGGCAAGCAGGCGCAGCAGCGACATGGCCATGGCGCTCTTGCCGGAGCCGGATTCGCCGACGATGGCCACGCGCTCGCCCTTTTCGATACAGAAGGAAACGCCGTTCACGGCCCTCACCGTGCCGCTATCTGTCAGGAATTGCGTATTGAGGTCGCGGACATCGAGCAGCGCCGTGGTTCCGGTCGACAATGCGGTCTTGATGGGGAGCGAATAGTTCATGGTCTTCGATCCGTTTTTTTGCGGTCACTTGCGCGAGCGCGGGTCCAGAACCTGGCGAATGCCGTCGGAAAGGAAGTGCAGGCTGATGGCGATGAGAAGGATGACGACCCCGGGCAGCGTCGAGATCCACCAGGCCTGCTCGAGATAGGCCTGGCCATCGCGGATGAGATTTCCGAGCGAAGGCGCCGGCGGCATGATGCCGAGGCCGAGAAAGCTAAGTCCGGCTTCGACGAGAATGGCGTTGGCGGCCGCAATGGAGGCAGCGACGAGGAGCGCCGCGATGGTGTTGGGGACGATGTGGCGCGTCATCAGCCAGAACTGCGAGGCCTTCACCGTACGCGCCGCATCGATATAGGCGCGCGAGCGCAGGCTCAGCGTCATCGAGCGCTGCAGGCGGATGAAGCGCGGCACGTCCGACAGCGAGATGGCGAGGACGACCGGTAGCATGCCCGTGCCCATCACTGAAACGAGGCCGATGGCTAGCAGCAGCGAGGGAAAGGCAAGGAAGATATCGGTAATCGTCATCATGGTGCGATCGATGACGCCGCCGAAAAATCCTGCCAGCGTACCCATGACGAGGCCGACGACGAGCGCCACGAGAGCGACGGCAAAGCCGACGAACATCGATATCTGTACGCCGGCAAGCGTCCGGCTGAGTATATCGCGGCCCATCTTGTCGGTACCGAAGAAGTGCTCGGCCGAAGGTGGCTTGACCATGGCGCGCAGGTTGGTGGTCAACGGCTCGGGGATGGGTAGCAGTGGACGGAAGATGGTGAGGAGCAGGATTGGCACAAGGATTGCGAGCGCCAGCTGTACCCGGCCGTTGGAGAGGAGCCGGGTGAGCCAGCCGAGGCGCAGGCCGGCAGGGCCGAAGGAGCGCATCGTGGGTAAGGAGAGTGCTTCCAGAGCCATTTCTCAGGCCTCCTGATCAGAACTGCACGCGGGGATCGAAGATGCGGTAGACGAGGTCGGTCGCGAAATTGATGAGGACGAAGATCAGCGCGTAAAAAAGGATCAGCGTCTGCACCATGCCGTAGTCGCGGCTGTTGATCCCGCCGACCAGCAGGTTGCCGATGCCGGGCAGAGTGAAGATGAATTCGACGATGACGGTGCCGTTGAGCAGGTTGCCGAAGCTCAAACCGATGACGGTGACGATGGGGAGGGCTGCGTTCTTGAGGGCATGCCGGAACAAGACGCGAAGTTCCGACCAGCCGAGCGAGCGCGCGGTGCGCACGTAGTCTTCGCTCAGGACTTCCAGCACCGAGGTGCGGGTGATGCGGGCCATGGTGGCGATCTGGGACATTGACAGGACCAGGATGGGCAAGGCGACGCGGCGGGCCAGATGCGCCGGATCATCGAGCGAGACCATACCGCTGGCGGGAAACCAGCCAAGCGCGAGCGAAAAGATCAGCAGGCAGACGAGCGATGTCCAGAACGACGGCATCAGGTCGAGAAGCATGGCGGCGCCGGTGATGGCGTTGTCCAGCATCCTGTGTCCCTTGTGGGACGTGTAGGCGGCAAGCGTGCCGAGCGGGATGGCGATGAGGACGGTGAGCAGAATGGTGCCGACGGCGATCGATACCGTGATCGGAAAGGCGCTGAGGATCAGTCCGACGACGGGCAGCTTGGTGGTGACGGTCGAGCCGAAATCGAGATGGGCAAGGCCGCCGAGATAATTGAGATATTGCAGCAGGACGGGCTGATCCAACCCCAGTTGGCCGCGCATCCTGTCGAGGGCGGCGCCGGAGAGATTATCGCCGGCCATGGCTGAAATCGGGTCGCCCGGAATCATCCGCATTGTGAAGAAGACGAGGGTGACGACACCCAGGATGGTGACGAAGAGCTGGGCAAGACGTTTGAGGCTATAGGTCAGCATGGCCGGCGATCCTTTGCGTTAGGCGAGGTCGACTTCCCAGAAATTCACCTGCGCGAGGTAGTTGATGGTGACGCCGCTGACATTGGTCTTGCCTGGCCAATAGACGTTGCTGGCAGTGGCGGGGATGTAGGGAAGATCCGTCATGGCGATCTCTTGCACCTTGTCATAGGAGTCGAGGCGCTTTTCCGGATCGTTCTCGGCGCGTGCCCCTTCCAGCGCGGTGGTCAATTCGGCGTTGTCGTAGCGGGCGCCGTTGAGGCCCCTGGGCGCGATATTGTCGGGATGCAGGTAGCTGAAGAGGATCATGTCGGGATTGACCGCCGGCAGCAGACGACCCGCCATCATGAAGTCACCGGCATTGCGGCGCTGGTTGTAGGTCGGGGTGTCGACCAGCTCCATTTCCTGCTTGATGCCGATCTGGCTGAGATAGTCGATCTCGAACTGCTGCTGCTCGGTGACGCCCTGTGCGGAAGTGCTGAGTACTTTCAACGTAAAGCCATCGGGATAGCCGGCCTCGGCGAGCAGCGATTTGGCCTTTTCCGGATCGTACGCATAGGCCGGCGCTTCCTTGTCGAAAACGTCCATCCAGGGCAGCAGCAGAGAATAGGCCGGTGCGGCGAGCGACGGCGAGATGGCGCTGCAGATCGAGGGATAGTCGATCGCATAGGCGATGGCCTGCCGGACGCGCACGTCCTTGAGGATCGGGTCCTCGAGATTGCAGACCTTCAGCGTCACCGCATAGTTGTCGACGTGGTTCATCTTGAAGCCAGCGTCCTTGAGCGTTGTCAGCTGCTCTTCCTGGCTCTGGCGCATCAGCAGGTCGATCTCGCCATTGCGCAGCGCGATGGCGGCGGTGGCGTCGTCCTTGATGATGTGGAAATCGAGTTTTGCGATCGGCGCTGGGCCTTTGTAGTAGCCCTCATGGCGCTTGAGGACGATGCGCGCGTTCACATCGATGCTGTCGAGGTAATAGGGACCCGTGCCGACCGGCTGCCAGCGCACCTGGTCGCCCGCCTTTTCGATGGCTTCCTTCTTCACCATCTGGCCGGTGTGGTAGTTGGCGACAGTATGCAAGAAGCCGCCATTAGGGGCTTTGAGCCTGATGACGACGGTATAGGGATCGGGCGCTTCCATCGTGTCGATGCCGGCAAGATCGGAGGCGTAGGGGGAGGCCGTGGCCGGATCGAGAGTGCGCTTCAGCGTATAGAGCACGTCTTCGGCGGTGAACTCGCCATAGTCCTTCTGCCACTGCACGCCCTTGCGGAGATGAAACGTCCAGGTGACGTTGTCCGGCGTCTCCCAGCTCTCGGCGAGATCGGGCACAATCTTGCCGGACTGGCTGTCGTAAGTGGTGAGGCCGGAAAAGATATTGAAGGCGATGTTCTCGTTCTCGATGCGGAAGATCGTCGCCGGATCAAAGCCAGCCGGATCGTCGTAAAAGCGGACAACGAGCGTCTTGTCGGCCGTTTGCGCGAAGGCTTTCGGCGCCATGAGCCCGGTGCCGACCAATGCGGCGCCGCCCATGAGAACGGATCTGCGAGAAAGGGTCATCCAGAACTCCCTGTCCGCGGCGGAAGTGGGTTGGCCGCGTCGTTGGTGAAAAGGGGGCCTGCGCGAGCGTGCCGCGCAGGCAGGTCGTCGCGGTCAGCCGGCCTTGCGCATGGGTTCGGCCATGCTGGCGAGGTAGCCCTTGGCCATGTCGAGATCGATCACGTCCGCATATTTGTGGTGCATGTCGTAGAGGTTGATGAAGTGCGAAGCTTCGGTGCGATCGAAGACGCATTCCTTGACGACGCCCATGCGGAAGCGGGCGGTGGCGCCATCGACAACGGTGGCCCGCACACAGCCGGACGTGGTTTCGCCGCAAACGATGAGCGTATCGATGCCGAGGCTTTGCAGCTGGAAGGCAAGCGGCGTGCCCTGAAAGCCCGAGGGCGCGGCCTTTTCGATGACGAGTTCGCCGGGCAGCGGCTTCACCTCGTCAACAATCTGCCAGCCTTTTTCGAGCATTTCCTGGCTCATCTTGGGCACGGCGCGGCTGCGGCGCCCCCAAGGATTGACACCGGTATTCAGGCCTTTGACGTGGATCACCGGCACGCCCGAAGCGCGGGCGACAGCGAGCAGTTCAGCAGTCTTGTCGACGGCCTGCCAGCCTTCGAGCCCGGTCGAGCCGCGCCAGGTCTGCATCGATTCGAAGATATCCTCGCGCTTTAATCCGAGCACCGAGTAGTAGATGTCGATGAGCAGCAGAGCTGGCTTTTCACCGAAGCCGTTGAGCTCCTTCTTGCCCCATAATTCGCTGTGCTTCCTGTCACGCTCCGACAGATAAGGTTCCCATCCGTATTCCATTCCTGCAGCTCCCATGTTGCCGTTTTCGAACAGGCGATGCGCCGTCTGGAAACACGCGATACGAAGCCGGAGGACAGCTGGCGCGCCGCATTGCCTAATTTTGCATCACCTTGATAAAATGCTAAGAATTACAGCACGGAACGTCAAATTAGGCTTTTCAGGGTTTTGCATTAGCTCTACTAATGCGTCATGCGCGTGCCATCGCTTCATCTTCTGAGGGCATTTTCGGAGGCTTCCCGCCTCGGCAGTTTCTCGCGCGCAGCGGACGCCCTCAACGTCACGCAATCGGCAATAAGCCAGCAAATCCGGCAGCTTGAGCAGGAGGTAGGAACGGCCTTGTTCCAGCGGGCCGGCCGGCAGATCGCCCTCACGGATTTCGGCCGGATTTATCTCAAGCTGATCGACGGGCCGATCGCGGCGCTCGAGGAGGGACATACGGCCTTACGTGCGATGACTGGTCGCACCTCGCTGGTTTTGCACCTGTCGCGCTCGTTCGGATCGCAATGGCTGGCGCCGCGGCTGCCGGCGCTGGCAGCACGGCATCCAGACATTCTCGTCACCTGTATGTACTTCAATCCGGGCGATACGCCGTCCGGACGCAACAGCGACGCGATCATCCTGTCCAACAGTCTCGACGTCGAACTTTCTGACTTCGTCGTCGAGCCGCTGTTTACGACGACGCTGTCGCCGGTGGCGGCGCCAAGCCTGGGTGATGTCGATGTCGGCCGGCTTGCCGACTACCCGATCATCCACACATTGCTGCGCCACGACGACTGGCAGACCTGGTGCCTTGCGGCAGACGTACCGTTCGTGCCGCGCGGTAAGGGCTGGTCGTTCGAAAGCTCCAGCATGTCCTACAGTGCCGCCCAGCACGGACTTGGCATAGTCATGGCGGAGCTGGAATTCATCGCGGACGACCTCAAACAGAAGCGCCTGCAGCAGATCTCGCCGCTGACGGTGAATTCAGGTCATCAATTCCAGATTGCCTATCCGCGCAGCCGCTACTCGCGCCCTGCCCTGCAGAAATTCCGCAACTGGATGGGTGAGCAGTTTTCCTAGAAGCGATAGCAACGAGCAACCGCTCTTGCCTAGCTGACAGTCCGCTGCAGGCAGTGCGCGCCGCGAAGGAATTGGCCGTGTCCAGTTTTTAAGGAAAGGGGTGTTCCTTCGGCCTGGAGCTATCGCCCTACAGGGAACGCTTTTCGCGTTGGAAGCGTCGCAGTCTTAAAGCTCAAGTGTCGCAGTTATTCGCGGTGCGGACAAATCATGGAGGGACTGGCTGGGGCGCCAGGATTCGAACCTGGGAATGGCGGTACCAAAAACCGCTGCCTTACCGCTTGGCGACGCCCCAACGCGCGCGTTCGTACACGCTTTGACGGTGGTTCGCAACAAAGTGCTCAGACGTACAAACAGGCACAATCTTGGCTTGAACCTCCGTCACACCGCAGTTATAAAGCGCCGCATCGAGACACCCGAACTCGATATGCCTCAGGCCTCAGAGCCGGTGGCGTTCAGGACGGATTGCCGGAGTATAGCGCAGCCTGGTAGCGCACCTGCTTCGGGAGCAGGGGGTCGAGTGTTCGAATCACTCTACTCCGACCAATAAGAACCCCGGTCTCGCGAGAGGCCGGGGTTTTGCTTTCTGGCGGCAGATTCCTTGAGACCGGTAGCCTAGAGGTCGGGCGGAATCGGCACCGAGAGCCGTTCGGCGCTGGCCAGGAGGCGCTCCCAGATGCCGGGATAGAGTTTGAGGCCTTCGGCCAGGGCCCGCCGCTTGCGGGCCAAGGCCTGCTCGCCCGGCATGCGCACCGCTTCGAGGGATGGGTGTGGGCGGGAGCCGTGACAGAGGTCGACGAGATGGTCGGTCTCGTCGAGGAAATCGGTACTGCCCGAGAAGGCCGCCGGATCGATGACCTGGACGAAAACCGAGGCGCTCCAACGCCTTTCGGAATTGCGCCGGCCGTAGCCGGAAAGGCCATGCGAGAGGGCCTCGACGGTCAGCGCCATGCCATAGCCCTTCTGGCCGTAATCCTGGCCGCCGGTGAGCAGCAGGGTGCCGGGCGGATCGGTCTTGAGGACCTGCGGGTCGTTGCTGAGGTTGCCCGCGCTATCCTGCAACCACTGGCCCCTGAGCCGGCCCCCTTCGGCGGCCACGCGGCCGGTCATGCCATTGGTGGTGATGGATGACGACATGTCGATGAGCACGGGATCGCCGCGCGTCGGAATGCCGATGGCGAGGGGATCGGGGCCGATGACAGGATCGAGGCCACCGAAGGCGGCCACGGATTGCGCTGAAGGATCGGAACTGGCGATGATGGCCATGAGACCGCGCTCGGTGATGCGCGGCAGATAGGCCTGCAGGCACGCCGTGTGGTGCGCATGCTTGATGTTCACCGCGCCGATGCCGAATTGCAGCGCCCGGTCGGCTGCCACATCGAGGGCGCGGGCGGTGAGCCAGACACCGCTCAGCCAGCGCCCATCCCAATGCGAGACGGCCCCGCGATCGTTCAAAATCTCGGGCTCGCCCGACCCCACCAGCTTGCCGCGTTCAAGATCAGCCAAATAGCCGGGCAGCAGGTTGAGGCCGTGCGTGTCGTGGCCCATGAGGTCGGCATCGACCAGGAGGCCGGCGACGACCGCGGCCTTGTCGGCATCCATGCCGCCCGCTTCGAGCAGCGTGACGGCAAAACCCGTCAGCGCGGCGGGGGCGAACAGCTTTTCCATGGAAGCCTCCAGCGGCCTAGAAGCGCGTGCCGTCCTTGGCGAACAGATGCGCCTTGGCGGTGTTGAAATCGAGCGCGAGGGCGGCGCCGATGGCAATCTCCATGTCGCCATCGATGGAGGCGAGCACTTTGCCCTCGCCGGCCGTCTCCAGCTCGACGATGGTGGAATCGCCGAGCCGCTCGACCAGCCGCACAGTGCCGGTGATCGCCCCTGCCCCGCTGACGGGCATGAGAAAGTGCGGGCGGATGCCGAAGGTCAGCGTATCGCCGGCATTCACGGTGCCCGAGGTGGTGGCGACCGTCGTCGATTTCAGCTGCGGCGCGGACACGGTGATGGCGTTCCCCTCGACGCGCTCGACCGTCACCGGGAAGAGATTCATCTTGGGCGCACCGATGAAGCCGGCGACGAACAGGTTGGCGGGCCGGTTGTAGAGCTCGATGGGCGAGCCGACCTGCTGCACTTCACCCTGGTTCAGCACCACGATCTTGTCGGCCATGGTCATGGCCTCGACCTGGTCATGGGTCACATAGATCATGGTGGCGCCCAGATCCTTATGAAGCTTGGAAAGCTCCATGCGCATATCGACGCGCAGCGCCGCATCGAGGTTGGATAGCGGCTCGTCGAACAGGAACACTTCCGGCTGGCGGATGATGGCGCGCCCGATGGCGACGCGCTGCCGCTGGCCACCCGACAGCTGCGAGGGACGCCGGTCGAGCAGGTGTTCCATCTGCAGGATGCGGGCCACCTCCTCCACCCGGCGCCGGCGTTCGGGCTTGGGCACGCGCGCGAGACGCAGGCCAAAGCCGACATTTTCGGCGACCGTCATATGCGGATAGAGCGCATAGGACTGGAACACCATGGCGACGCCGCGATCGCGCGGCGCCACATCGTTGCATTTCCTGTCGCCGATATGGAGGTCGCCCTGGCTGATCTCCTCGAGGCCGGCGATCATGCGCAGCAGCGTGGACTTGCCGCAGCCCGAGGGGCCGACGAACACCACGAACTCACCGTGCTCGATGCCCAGGTCGATGCCCTTGATGACCTCGACATTGCCGTAGCTCTTGCGGAGCGTCTTGAGCTGCAATCCAGCCATTATTGCCTCCTTGAGGGCCAGGGGCCGCCGTCAGGCGTCCAGTTCGATGACGTAGGCGCTGACCGAAGCCTTGGGGATGGCGATCCCCGTCAGGCCCGGCACGGCGCTTTCGGTCACGGCGAAGACATCGAGATTAGTGCTGTCGATGGCGTCGTCGAGCCTGGGCGGAGCGATGCGGTGGCATGCGGTGCCCTTCACCCTGGCACCGCCGAGGTCGATGTCGATCGTGGTGTCTTTTTCGATATCGGTATTGGTGACGTGGACATAGACCTTGTTGCCGGCCCGGGAGGCCGAAACCACGACGCTGTCGCTGGCCGATTCGGCCGAAAGACCATGCGTGCCCGAATTGCGCTTGAAGAGGCGCATGACGTGGCCGACCGGCAGGAGATAGGGCTGCTCGCGCGGGGAGCCAAGCAGGACCGCATTGACGGTCCAGCTCGTGCCGGCGAAATCTGCCAGGGTGCAGATATCGATGATGTCGGAATGGCGCTCGAACAGCGTCATGATACGGGCGTGATAGACGCCCGAGAGCCATTCACGCAGCAGTTCGATCTTGTTGTGCGGCTGCAGCGACAGATGGCCTTCGGTGATGGCCAGCTTGAGCTTGGGGTTGGCCTTGGAGACGACGGCGCGGGCATCGAGGAGCTTTTTTTCGACCATCTTGTAGATGGCGTCGAGTTCCTTCCAGGTCTGGCGGGTGTCGTTGCGATAGAGGCGCCCCTTGAGCACGGAGCTGGCCTCGTCGTCGGGCCGCTGCATCATCATGTGCAGGGCAACCATGTCGATATTGTCGCCGGCGGCCTCGATCAGGTCATTGGCCCACCACTGGTGCGTGTCGCGCTCCATGTCGCCCCAGCCAATCAGGGTGATGCTGGCGTCGCGGGCCCGCATGGCCTTGGCGAATTCGGCGTAGTGCCTGGCGTTCTCGGCACTGGTGAAGCGCTCGCCAGCCTTGGGATAGGAGGTCTCGTTGCCGATCTGCCAGGTGCGTACGTTCCACGGCTTGTCGCGGCCATTGGCCTTGCGTTCGGCGTTGTGGGGGTCATTGCAATAGCTGACGAGGTCGGCGGCTTCCTCGGCATTGCCCGAGCGGTTCTCGCCGCGCGGGGTGTTGATGTATTCGGGGCGCCCGTCGGCTTCGAAGTTGATGGCCATGATCGGCTCGGCGCCGACGGCCTCGCAGAAATCGAGGAATTCATGGACGCCGACGCGGTTGGTTTCGACGCCACCCCAGAGGTAGTTGATCATGGGCGGGCGCTTGGCGGGATTGCCGACGCTTTCGCGCCATTTCCAGAAGCTGGTCAAGATGCCGCCCCAGCGGATCGATGATGGCGCGAGGTCCCGGACGACATCGACGAAGTCGTCGCGCCATTTGTCTTCGAGGATATCCCAGCAGGCTTCGACGGAGGAATCCGTGGTTCCCAGCGGCTCCATGAACTGCATGTAGAGACGCGGCGAGATTTCGTGACGGGGACGGATGTCCACCTGGATGCGCGGCATAAAAAGCTCCTGATCAGTCGATTACTTGATGCCCGAAGTCGGGCGCATGCCGTTGACGATCCAGCGCTGTCCGAACAGGAACAGGATGATCATGGGCAAAGAGGTGAAGAAGGCCGCCGCCAGGATGACCGTGTAGTTGAGCACGGCGCTGGTATCGGCGGAGAGATAGGCAACGGTGACCGGCACGGTCATCGAGGTGGGCGAATTGGTGATGACGAGCGGCCAGAGGAAGTTGTTCCAGCTGTAGAGCGCGGTGATCACCGACAGGGTGATGATGGCGGGCGCTGCCAGGGGCACCATGATGAGGCGGAACACCTCGAAATCGGTGGCGCCGTCCATGCGGGCGGCTTCTTCCATTTCGCGCGGCAGTTCGCGGAAGAACTGGCGCAGGATGAAGATGCCGACGACGCGCGGCAGGCCGGGCAGGATCACCGCATAGATGGTGTCGACGAGGCCCAGGTTGGACATGAGGTCGTAGAGCGACAGCACTTCCAGGATACCGGGCATCATCATGGTGATGAGCACGATGAAAAAGATGGCGTCGCGCCCCGGCCATTTGAGACGCCCGAACGCATAGGCAGCCGGAATATCGAGCAGCAGGATGCCCGCGACCTGCGCGATCATGATGACGGCGCTGTTGAGCATGGCCTGCGGAATGCTGACGCCGCGGCCCGGATCGGTCAGCACCTTCCAGTAATTGTCCCAGGTCCAGTTGGCGGGGATCAGCGTATCCTTGAGAATCTCGGAGGCGGGAGCGAAGGAAAACAGCACCAGCGAGGCTACCGGCAGGATCCAGAGGAAGGCCACGACCAAGAGGACGATCCAGCGAAGCGTCGTATTTCTTTTCATGGGACCGGCCTAGCGCTGGCGGAAGACGCGGAACTGCACGAGGGACAGCACCGAGATGATGACGGTGATGACCATGCCGATGGCAGCGGCGCGTCCTATGTTGAAATCGCGGAAACCATCCTCGTAGAGCAACATGGTCAGTACCTCGGTACTGCCGAACGGCCCGCCATTGGTCATGATCAGCACCTCGCCGAAGACCTGGAAGGCCTGAACGAGGCTGAGAATCATGACGATCAGCATGATGGGCTTCAGCAGCGGCAGGGTGATGAGAAAGAAATCCTGCACCGGCGTCGAGCCATCGAGGTTGGCGGCCTCGTAAAGATCGTCGGGAATGTTCTCGAGACCGGCCAGGAGGATGATGACCATGAAGCCGACATTGACCCAGAGCGTGATGAAGCTGACGGCGAACAAGGCCCAGCCCGGTTCGGAAAGCCAGGTCTGATCGGGCAGATGCAGCAGGCGCAGCAACTGGTTGATGGTGCCGGCCTCAGGCTCGAACAGCCATTTGAAGGCGATTGAGGCAACCGCGACATTGACCACGATGGGGAAGAAAACGATGGTGCGGAAAATGGCGATGCCGGGCAATTTCCGGTGCAGCAGCACGGCCAGCACCACTGAAATCGCCATCACCATCGGCACATAGATGAGCGCGAATTTGGTGGTGGTGAAGAAGGCGTCCCAGAAGCGGCCATCGTTGAACAGCGACAGGTAGTTATCGAAGCCCACGAAGCCGTTGGGGCCGAAAATGCCCCAGTCGAAGAAGCTGATATAGAGCGCGCGGATGATGGGATAGCCGAGGAAAACGGCAAAGACCACCAGATACGGGCCGGCCAGCAAGAATGGAAACAGGCGAGCGCTCGGTCGCGACATGTTTGAGGCTCCGCGCAAAAGGATGGCCGGTTGCTGTGAGGCAACCGGCCGTTCTGGCAATTATTTCTTGGCGAGGGCGGCCGGAATGGCCTGCACCATCTTGTCGACGGCCTGGTCGACGGTGGTGCGGCCCGAGAAGAATTCCTCGAGGATCTTTTGCATGGCGGTATCGACGGCAGGCTGCTGCGGAATGGCGGCAGGGAAATGGGCCTGGTCGATGGCGGCCGTCACGATCGACTGCTCCGGCAGCGCTTTATAGGCGTCGCTGTTGATCACCGAATACTGCGGCGACACCTTGCCGGTCTTGGCCCAGTCGACGCCATGGGCGCCGATCCACTTGATGAAGGTCAAGGCATCGGCGCGGGCTTCCTTGGGCGTGCCACGCGGGATCAGGAACTCATGCGCCATGGCGAACACGGCCGGCTTGTCGCCGAACTGCGGGAACGGGCCTACGCCGTAGTTGAGGCCGAGATCCTTGGCGGCGGTCTGGTAGACCTGCAGATCGGTGATCTGCATGATGGCGATGCCGATCTTGTTCTGGGCGAAGATCTTGCCGGCGTCGGCGCTGATGTCCTTGTTGGGCGCGGCGCCGGCGTCGAGATAGGCCTTGAACTGGTTCAGGACCTTGGTGGCCGTCGCCTTGAAGGTGTCGGAGACATTGGTGTTGTCGGCATTGTAGAGGCTGTCGTCATACTGCCAGTAGACGCTGTAGAAATTGCGGAACGTGCCGCTGCCGGTGAGGTTGAAGAACACCCCATAGGTGCCGTCGCCCAAGGCGGCGATGGCCTTGGCGTCGGCCATCAGCTCGTCGCCGGTGGCCGGGGCCTTTTCGGGATCGAGGCCGGCCTTCTTGAACAGGTCCTTGTTGTAATAAATGCTGCGCGGGAAGATCGAGATCGGCACGCCGAACTGCTTGTCGCCCACGGCGCCGGCGCCCCAGGCGGCCGGAACGTAATCCTTCTGGTCGATACCGGCAGCGGCGAGTTCCTCGGCGGTGAACGGATCGAGCGCGCCCTGCTTGGCATAGACCGGCACCTGGTCGGAATTGACCACGGTCAGCGCGGGCGGCTTGCGGGCGGCCATGGCCACGCTCAGCTTGGTGTTGAAATCGTCCCACGGGATGATCAGCAGATTGACCTGCACATTGGCGGCCTTGCCGTCGGTAGCGTTGAACTGCTTGACCAGCGCATCGATGGCGGTGCCGTCGGGACCGCTGAACAGCGTCCAGAAATCGATGGTGCCGGCCATGGCGCCGCCGATGCCGAGAGCCGAAACGGCGACCGCCCCGAATAGGGCGGCGCTCAGCCGCTTCAATGGCGCGTGGATAAGTGAACGCATGGTCATAGTCCTCTCCCTGTGGGCGTTCGAGCCCTTGCTAGGTGTTGTGCAATTGCTAATACATAGTAATATTCCAGTCAATATTATTACCTACGCCTTTCGGCTTGCATATCAGGTTGTCAGGCAAATTGTGAAAGCTTAGGTTAGCGGCAGGGTGTTTGATATTGGCCAGAACCCGCAGGAAAGGGCGCCATTCGTGAGGACAAACACAGCCAGGGCTGGACGCGTGGGCGTGGTAACGCGCCAGCCACGACGTGAAGCGGCAACTTGGCGATTAATATACCAGAGTGTTCGCGAACGGATCGTCGCGGTCGAAATGCAGCCCGGCGACAAGATCAGCGAAAACGAGCTGGCGCAGTTGCACGGCGTCAGCCGCACGCCTGTGCGTGAGGCGATGCAGCGGCTGGCGGATGAGGGACTGGTCGAAATCTTTCCCCAGTCGGGCACGTTCGTGGCCCGTATTCCCTATGAGGAACTGCCTGAGGCGATGGTGATCCGGAAGGCGCTGGAAAACACCACGGCCACCATTGCGGCCGGTCGCGCCACGCGCAGCCAGATCCTGACGCTCGCCTCCATCATCGAGCAGCAGCGCGAGGCGGCGGCCGCATCGGATCGCAGTGCTTTCCACAGGGCGGACGAATTATTTCACGCCAAGCTGGCAGAGATCGCCGGCTATCCGGGCATCTGGCGGCTGGTGCTGCAGGTGAAGACGCAGGTCGACCGCTTCAGACAGCTGACGCTTATCCTGCCGCGCCGCATGTTCGCGGTGATCGAGGAGCACGAGCAGGTGCTGAGGGCCATCGAGAAGGCCGATCCGCAGGCAGCGGCCGAGGCCATGATGCATCATCTCGATTCGGTGCTGCCGGCCGTGGAGCAGGTCCAGCACAACGACGGCGAAAACGCCTGAGCGTTTTCAGGAAAAGTGGATGCCACTTTTCTGGTTCGGAAACGCGATCAAGCAAAGATTTGGAGCGTCGGCGCCGGCAAAAAAGGCCGGCCCCGAGGGACCGGCCTTGATAGCTTGGCGTTGGAAGGCGATCAGGCCTTCTTG
The DNA here is from genome assembly GCA_036499825.1 of Devosiaceae bacterium. GTDB lineage: Bacteria > Pseudomonadota > Alphaproteobacteria > Rhizobiales > Devosiaceae > Paradevosia. Next base: position 243,888 of record DASYCZ010000032.1, on the reverse strand, counting down.
CGGAGCAGCACCCAGGCACCCGTGACGGTGACGGCCGCGAAAGCCATCTTGAGGACGTCCCAGATGATGAACGGCTGCACGGCGGCGGTGAAGGCCGAGCCGAGCATGTTGTTGGGATCGATCCAGGAGGCGCCGCGGGCCATGGCCAGCAGCCATGTGTAGCCGAAGGCAAAGAGCACGGCGTCGGCCGCGAGCATCACGCCGAACAGCGCCAGCATATTGCGCGACAGGCCGGCGTCGGCAGCGCGGCCGACGATATAGGCCAGCGGCAGGTAGCCGACGATGAAGCCGAAAGTGGGGGAGAGCAGATAGCCGACACCGCCCCCAAAGGAGAACACCGGCAGGCCGAGCAGGCCTTCGACGATATAGGCAAGCACCATCGCGACGCCGATGCGCCAGCCGAAAGCGGCAGCGAGGGCGGCAACCGCGAGGGTGGCGAAGTTGGCCGGCACGGGAATCAGCGGAATGTTGACACGCGAGGCCAGGGCCAGGATGGCGCTGCCCGCCAAAACGGTCACCAGCGTCGAAATGCCCTTGCGCAGGCCTGCCTTGGGTTCGAGAACGCCCAGTATGGTGTTTGGAGTCGTCAAGGTTATCGCCATTGCGAAAAAGGTCCACCCAACTGAAAATGATCCCATCTTTTAGTCTGGCGACTTGGGCAAGGCAATGGCGGCGCTGACCTTCAACCTCGACTTCGATCCCCTGCCCGGCCAACCGGTGGAAATCGCCCCGCAACTGGTGCGCGTGACTGCTTCCAATCGCGGCCCGTTCACCTTCACCGGCACCAACAGCTTCCTTATCGGCGACGAGCATGTCGTCGTCGTCGATCCGGGGCCGGATGACGACACGCACCTGCAGGCACTGCTGGGGGCGATCGGTGGGCGCAGGGTCGAAGCCATCATTCTCACCCATACCCATCGGGACCACTCGGCACTGGCGCCCAAGCTCAAGGCGGCGACCGGGGCACCCTTGTGGTTTGGCGGAAAACACCATCTGTCGCGACCGTTGCGCCCCGGCGAAGTCGACCCTCTGGCGTCATCGGGCGATTGGGGGCTGGTGCCCGATCGGGTGCTGCATGATGGAGAGGTGATCACCGCGGGCGGACGGGAGCTGGAGGTCATGGCAACGCCGGGTCATTGCGCCAACCATCTGGCCTTCGGGCTCATGGGCACGCCCGATATCCTGAGCGGCGATCATGTGATGGGGTGGAATTCCACGCTGATCGCCGTGCCGGATGGCTCGATGGCGGATTATTTCCTCTCGCTGGACCGCATCATCGCCTCGCCCTATGAACGTTATGTGCCCGCTCATGGCGGAGCGATTGCCGATGCCCGTCATTATGCCCGGGCGCTCAAGGAGCATCGGGAATTGCGGAACAGCCAGATCGTAGAAGCGGTCGAGGGCGGTGCGCACAGTGTCGATGCGGTGGTGTCGGCGATCTATCCGGGGGTAACGGACGCTATCCGCAGAGCGGCAACGCTTACCGTCACGGCCCATGTCGAATATCTGGCCGATCGCAGGTGGCTGCGGGCCGAGTCCGGACCGGCCGGCTGGCTGCTGCAGGCGGCCAGACCTCAGTAGAGATCGTCGGGCCGGTCGGCGGGGAAAACGAAGTTTGGGTCACTCGGGGCAACCGGCTTGGGGGGCGCCGGTGACGCTTCATCACCGTCATCGCCATTCCGCAACTGGTCGCTAACCGCAGCATCGAGGGCCACGAGATACTCCTCGATGCGGCCGCCATTGGCGCCCAGATCGCTGTAACCGCCACCGAGCGAGGCCGAGCGCATGTCGACGGTAGCGCCATCCGCGGTGCCGATGATGCGGATGCCGACCTCGTCGCGCCAGCCGAGCCAGGTGGTGACCACCGCATCGATCTCGCCAGTGTCGGCGGCGCTCAGCGGAGCGCGTTGATCACGGATGTCCCAGCCTCTGTCATTCACCTGCCGCAGAGCCATGGCGTAGAGGTCGGAGACGTCGGCCTGGTAATTTCGCGTCCTGAGATTGGGGAATTTGGTGTCGATTTCGGCGAGGCGGGCAGGATCGACCGGCGGCGCGGTGCCACTCAGAACGGCAAGCGGCACCGGATCGGCGACATTGGTCGAAACATCGGTGACGGACGGATTGCGATAGAGCGCATAGGCGCCGTAGGCGAAGGGCGCAAGGCAAACAAGGCTGATGAGGAAAGCGAGAATCGCCTTGTCCCAACCGCGATCGCCCGAACGCCACAGCCTTATGAGGGCCAGAACGCTGAGCAGCAATGCCAGGGCCGCTACGCCGCACGCCACCAGCTCGACCAGCAGGAAACGGTCTGGATCGATGATGAGCTTGCGGTGCAGGAAGACCGGGATGATCACCAGGGGCAGCGACAGGCCGGCGATACGCCGGGCCCAGATGGCCGTCCTCGATGTGCGGATGAGAATACGCAAAGCGGTCAGGTCCTGCCGTTATCGCTGCTGCCGGACCGTTCGGCCGTCATGCTTGCCCTGCCCTCGGCAACTGCTGATTTAGTCGGAGAATTCCATCTTGCACGGAAGGCCGCAAGGCACAGTCGGGCCAACGCCCAATGGCGGTATCAGGGATTGAGCCGCCGGCACTGCCATTGCCCCACGACATTGCGGGTGAACAGGAAGCGGTCATGCAGGCGATAGGTGCCGTCGAGCCAGAACTCGATGGTATCGGGTACGATGCGAAAACCCGACCAGCGGTCGGGGCGCGGCACCGGGTCTTCACCGATGTCCTGCTCCATCGCCTCGAAGCGCGACATGATTTCGGCGCGGCTTGCCAGCGGCCGCGATTGTTCGGAGACGCTGGAGGCGATCTGCGAGCCATGCGAACGGCTGGCGAAATAGGCATCGGCCTCGGCCGGCTCGACCACCTGCACGGCGCCGCGCACCCGCACCTGACGGCGCAGCGATTTCCAATGCATGACCATCGCGGCCTTGGGATGGGCGAGCAATTGCCGGCCCTTGGTGCTTTCGAAATTGGTGAAGAACACGAAGCCGCGGCGATCCCGGGCGTTGAGCAGCACCATGCGCACGTCGGGCATGCCGTCGGCATCGACGCTGGCCACCGCCATGGCGTGCGGATCGTTCACTTCGGCGGCCTTGGCCTCGGTGAACCAGTCCTCAAACAGCAGAAAGGGATCGATCGGAGTATTGTCGGCGTCGTCAAGGAGACGCTCGGTTAAAGATTTCGCGTCAGACATGGAGGACCTTATGGCGCAAACTGGACAAGCCGGGGAGCCGTCGCCATATAGGACGCGAAGATGCGGTGATGCAACCGCCCACACGATTCGATAGGAACCCATGCGCGATCCGTACACGGTTCTCGGGGTGCCACGCTCGGCGAGCGAAAAGGACATTAAGTCTGCCTATCGCAAGCTGGCCAAGGCATTTCACCCTGACCAAAACGACGACCCGAAAGCCCACGCGAAATTCGCGGAGGCAACGACTGCCTATGACCTTTTGAACGACAAGGAAAAGCGCGGCCAGTTCGACCGCGGCGAAATCGACGCCGAAGGCAATCCGCGGTTCGCGGGCTTCAGCGGCGCGGGCGCCGGTGCCGGACGGACGGGACGCGCCCAGCCGGGCAATTTTTCCGCCGAGGACATCCTCAAGGAATTCATGAGCGGCTTTGGCGGGCAACCGCGCGGACGCGCGACTTCAGCCGCTGGCAACAACACCGGCTGGGACCCGTTCGCCGGGACCTCGACATCGCGCGGCAGCAGCACCGGCAAGGGTGAAGACCTGACGGTCACGGTCGCCGTATCGCTGGAGGACGCCAATCGCGGCGCCTCTGTGCCGGTGCGCGTGCCGTCCGGCAAGGTGCTGTCGGTCAAACTTCCCGACAAGGTCGAGGAAGGCCAGCAGATCCGGCTCAAGGGCCAGGGCTCGCCCTCCCCGCTCGGCGGCGAGCCCGGCGATGCGCTGGTCACGGTGCGTTTCGAGAGGCACAAGCATTTCCGGCGCGACGGCAATGATTTGCGCGTCGACGTGCCGATCACGCTCTATGAGGCCGTGCTGGGCGCCAAGGTCAGGGTGCCGACGCTCGATGGCTCGGTCGAGCTCAATCTGCCGGCCGGCGTCGATACGCTGAAATCGCTGCGCCTCAAGGGCAAGGGTCTTTATGGCGCCGACCTCTATGCCAATCTCAAGATCGGTCTGCCCGAGGGCGGCGATCCCGACCTTGAAAGCCTGATGCGCTTCTGGCGTGACCAGAAGCCCTACAAGGTCAGGGAATAGCTAACTGCGCGGCGCGGCAGCGCGCTGCAAGCGATCGTTGATGGCCTCGCCCAATCCCTCTTCGGGGATCGGGGCGACTGCTATCTTGCCGGAGCCGGTCGCATCGAGCTCATGCAGCATGGCGAAAAGATTGCGGGCCGCCTCATGGAGGTGTGCCGAAGGCGAGAGGTTGCGCAGCGGCCGCTCGGTGGCGGGCTCCGGACCGAAGGCCAGATAGGCCTCGTCGGCAAACGGCGCCTCGGCATTGAGGCGCAGTGTCGCGTTGGGCGCGTAATGGCTGGCAAGCATGCCGGGCGCCGCGATGGCGGCGCCGGTCTCGGCATTGGCGATGGCGCGGCCGATCAGCGCCTCCGCCTCGTCGCGCGGCAGCGCGCCGGCCCGAAGTTGGGTGACGGTTTCTCCGTCGACCTTGAGAATGGTGGATTCGACCCCGGACTCGCTGGGGCCCCCGTCGAGCACCGGGACGCGCCCGCCAAAACCGATGCGGACCTGGTAGGCGCTGGTCGGCGACAGACGTCCCGAAGGATTGGCCGAAGGCGCCGCCAGCGGGCGTTCGGCGGCGCGGATAAGCGCCAGCGCCAGCGGATGGTTGGGGATGCGCACCGCCACCGTATCGAGACCGGCGGTGACGATGTCGCTGACTTCGGCATCGGGCTGTAGCGGCAAGACCAGGGTCAACGGTCCCGGCCAGAGGCGCGCCAGCTTACGCGCCAGCGGTGAGAACACGGCGATATCGGCGGCCATGTCGAGATCGGCGCAATGCACGATCAGCGGATTGAACCGCGGCCGGCCCTTGGTCTGGTAGATGGACAGCACCGCATCGGAATTGGTGGCGTCGGCCCCCAGGCCATAAACGGTTTCCGTGGGGAAGGCGCAGAGCCTGCCGGCGCGCAGCAGCGCGGCAGCCTCTTGGACGGTGTGCGGATCGGTCACGACGATGTCAGACGTTTCTTGCATCAAGGCTGTTTGACAAGGGCGGAGGGCCGCGTCAAGAAGGCACTCCTGCGGCATTGCGGCGTTACATCCTCATGACCACGCTTCTGATCAGCCAGCCGAACTTCGAAAGCCACGTGACGCCGACCGGCCATCCGGAGCGCCCGGATCGCATTCGCGCGGTGGAGGAGGCACTGGCCCAGGCGCAGTTCGACGGCCTCATCCGCCGCGCCGCGCCCATGGGCGACCTGTCGCTCGCAAACCTCGCGCACGGCGGCAGCTATCTCGATCGCCTCCGGGATGCCCGCCCCGCCGAGGGCATCGGCCGGATCGACGAGGATACGTTCATTTCCTCGGGCTCGCTCGATGCCGCCGCCACCGGGCTCGGAGGCGCCCTGGCGGCGCTCGATGCGGTGGTGCTGGGTGAGGTGGACAACGCTTTCTGCGCCATCCGGCCGCCCGGGCACCATGCCGAGATCGAACGGCCGATGGGCTTTTGCCTCATCAACACCATCGCCATCACGGCGCGCATCGCGCAGCAGAAGCATGGCGCAGAGCGGATCGCGATCGTGGATTTCGACGTGCATCACGGCAACGGCACGCAGGATATCTTCAAGGACGATGCGAGCGTCTTTTATGCCTCCAGTCACCAGATGCCGCTCTATCCGGGCACCGGCGCCCCGAGCGAAACCGGCGTGGGCAACATTCTCAATGCCCCCCTGGCGCCGGAGAGCGATGGCGCCGAAATGCGCCGCGCCTACACCGACATCATCCTGCCGGCGGTCGAAGCTTTCCACCCCGATATCCTCTTGGTCTCAGCCGGCTTCGATGCCGATTATCGCGACCCGCTGGCGCAGTTGAACTGGCAACCCGAAGATTTCGCCTGGGTCACCGAACGCCTGGTCGATCTGGCACAGCGTTGCTGCGGCGGGCGGCTGGTGTCGCTATTGGAGGGTGGATATGACCGGCATGGCCTCGCCGACGGGGTGACAAGCCATGTGGCGATGCTACAAGGGGCCAAGTCCGTAATCGCCGCTTCGGGAGAATAGCCATGGCCGAGACCACCAATGAAGACGTCAAGGCGATGAGCTTCGAAAAGGCGCTCGAAGAACTGGAAACCATTGTCCAGAAACTGGAGAGCGGCCGCGCGCCGTTGCAGGAATCGATCGTCATCTATGAGCGCGGCGAAGCGCTGAAGACACATTGCGAGACGCTGCTGAAAACGGCAGAGGCCCGCATCGAGAAGATCACCCTGTCGCGTGACGGCAAGCCGACCGGCACAGAACCACTCGACGCCTGACGCGATGCCCGAACGACGGATACGGCTCGACGTAGCGCTTGAAGCCCGCAAGCTGCTGCCTAGCCGGGCCAGGGCGCGCGACGCCATCCTGCGCGGCACCGTCACCGTCAATGGCGAGATCGCCAGCAAAGCCAACCAGATGGTGATGACCGAGGATGTCATCACGCTAGACGATCCGGCTTCGCGCTATGTGTCGCGCGCGGCACTGAAGCTGCTTGCCGGACTGGAGGCGGGCGGCATCGCCGTCGAGGGCAAGACCTGCCTCGATGTCGGCAGCTCCACGGGCGGCTTCACGCAAGTGCTGATGGAGGCTGGCGCGGTAAAGATCTATGCCGTCGATGTGGGCCAGGACCAGTTGCATCACCGGCTCCGCGGCAGTGCGCGCGTGGTGAGCCTCGAAGGCGTCAACGCCCGCGACCTCGACACCCAGCTCATACCCGATGCGATCGATCTCCTGGTTTGCGACATCAGTTTCGTGTCTGTGGTGAAGGTGCTGGCAGCGCCCCTGGCGCTGTGCCCGCCGGGTGCCGATGCGGTGATCCTGATCAAGCCGCAATTCGAGGTTGGCCGCGACAATATCGGCAAGGGCGGCATCGTCACGGACCCCGAGGCGATCGCCCAATCGATCGCGGACGTCCTGGCTTTCCTCAAGGCGGAAGGCTGGCAGTTGCGCCTTACCCTGCCCTCGCCCATCGCCGGGGGCGACGGCAATCTGGAAACGGTCGCGGTGCTTATGAAGCCTGCGGCTTGACAGGAGCTCCTCCACCCGCACCGATGCGGGAGAGCGGCGAATGGGGGCAGCGATGGGCGAAATGGCTCAAGACGAAAAGAAGGCACCACGCCGGCGGGCGGTGCAATCCTTCCTGGTCGCCGACCGAACCCCGATATGGATGACGCTGATGGTGCTGCTCGCAGGGGCGGCCGGCACCTACTATCTGGCGCCGCTGGTCAACGCCGAGTTCGAAGCGCAGAAGATCAAGACGGATTTCGTCATTCGCAACTATGGCGACCTGCGCACCAAGATGGAGGCATTCCAGGGGCTTTATGGCGTCGTGACGCAAAAACTCGCCGCCGGCCAGGACGTGCAGGACGATGTCTTCAAGCTGCAGCAGATCATCGGCGAGGTCAGTGCCCAGAACCTGTCATTGCTGCCCATGTTCACCAGCGCCGGCGGCCCCAAGGCCGCGGCGGATGTGAACGCCGCCATGAACGCAATGATGGGGGTGATTTTCGCCAATGCCGGAAAAAGCGTCGAAAGCGATGCGGAAGTCGCGGCCTATACCGCACAGGTGACGGCGGCCAGCCAAAAACTGGTAACGCCGCTTCTCGAACTCTATGTCCGGATCGCGGAGGTCGGGCGGCTGAATCCGACAGAAAAAGACACCGATCTGCCGGATAGATGAGGGCGCGGCACCATCATCAAAGCGTCTTCATCGGCAACTAACGATTGTTCCGGTGTATCCCCTCTGTTAGACAACCCCCATCACGAAAGCATTCGACCGGAGCTCTCATCGCCTTGGCGGTGGAGGCATCCGGCCCCCTCCTCTTTCGACTCAAGCCAAATCACAGGTGAGACAATGGAATATCGGCGTTTGGGCAAATCCGGCCTCAAAGTCAGCGAGTTTTCCTTCGGCGCGTGGGTTACCTTCGCCAAGCAGGTGAACGAGAACGCCGCCGTCAACATGATGGCGCTGGCTTACGATCACGGGGTCAATTTCTTCGACAATGCCGAAGGCTATGAGCGCGGCGCCGCCGAAAAGGTGATGGGCGAGGCCCTGGCGCAGCTCAAATGGAACCGCGACAGCTATGCGGTTTCCTCCAAGGTGTTCTGGGGTGGCGACAAGCCGACGCAGAAGGGCCTGAGCTACAAGCACGTCACCGACGCCTGCCATGCAGCGCTGAAGCGCCTGCAGGTCGAGTATCTCGACCTCTATTTCTGCCACCGCCCCGATGTCGATACGCCCATCGAGGAAACCGTGCGCGCCATGCACAATTTGATCCTGCAGGGCAAGGTGCTCTATTGGGGCACCTCGGAATGGTCGGCGCAGCAGATCACCGAGGCCTGGGGCGTGGCGCGGGCCAATGGCCTGACGCCCCCGACGATGGAACAGCCGCAATACAACCTGTTCACCCGCCAGAAGGTGGAGGGCGAGTTCCGCCCGCTCTACGACCTGGTCGGCCTGGGCACCACGATCTGGTCACCGCTCGCGTCGGGCATTCTCACCGGCAAGTACAATGACGGCATTCCGCAGGACAGCCGCCTGAACCTGCCGGGCTATGAATGGCTGAAGAACAATCTCGAAAGCCCCGAGGGCCAGGCACGGCTCGAAAAGGTCAAGAAGCTCGCCAAGCTCTCGGACGAACTGGGCATGCCGATCCATCACCTGGCGCTGTTGTGGTGCCTCAATAACCCGAACGTGTCGACGGTCATCCTGGGCGCCTCCAAGCGCGACCAGCTCGTCGACAACCTCAAGGCGCTCGATAGCCGCAGCAAGCTGACCCCGGACGTTTTGGCCAAGATCGAGGAAATCGTCGCCAACAAGCCGGAAGCGGCGCAGCGCTTCTAAGGCTTAGTAACCAACTCCGCCATCGCGGCCGGTCTGGCCGCGATGGCGCAGGAAATGATCGGCCAGCGTCACGGCCATCATGGCCTCCCCGATCGGCACGGCACGGATGCCGACACACGGATCGTGGCGGCCCTTGGTGACGATATCGGTATCCTGGTTTTCCGTCGTCACCGTCTGGCGCGGCGTCAATATCGAGGAAGTCGGTTTCACGGCGAAGCGCACCACAACGGGATCACCGTTGGAAATGCCGCCCAAGATGCCACCCGCCGAATTGGAGAGGAAATACGGCGCGTTGGAGCCTGCCCGCATCTCATCGGCATTCTCGGTGCCCGTAAGGCTCGCGGCGCCCATGCCGGCACCGATTTCGACGCCCTTGACGGCATTGATGCTCATCATGGCGGAAGCGAGGTCCGCGCTGAGCTTGCCATAGACCGGCGCGCCCCAGCCGACCGGCACATTTTCGGCCACGACCTCGATCACCGCCCCGGCGGAGTTGCCGGATTTGCGCAGGCCATCGAGATAGTCAGCCCAAAGTTCAGCGGCCTTGGCGTCGGCGCAGAAGAACGGGTTCTGGTCGACCTGATCCCAGTCGAAATTGTTGTAGTCGATCTTGTGCGGCCCAACCTGCACCAGGCTGGCGCGGACCTTGACCTCAGAGATGACGAGGCGCGCGATGGCGCCGGCGGCAACGCGCGAGGCGGTTTCGCGCGCCGAGGACCGGCCACCACCGCGATAGTCGCGGATGCCGTATTTCTGGTGGTAGGTGAAATCGGCATGGCCCGGACGATATTTGTCGCGGATCTCCGTATAGTCCTTGGAGCGCTGGTCGGTGTTCTCGATCAGTAGCGAGATCGGCGTGCCGGTGGTGCGCAGACCATCGGTGCGGTCGTCCTCGAATACGCCGGAGAGGATTTTCACCGCATCGTCTTCGCGGCGCTGCGTGGTAAAGCGCGACTGGCCCGGCTTGCGGCGATCGAGATCGCGCTGGATGATTTCGGCGCTGATGGCAAGGCCCGGAGGGCAGCCGTCAACGACCACGCCAATCGCCGGCCCATGGCTCTCGCCCCAGCTGGTGAAGCGGAAAAGCTGGCCGAAACTATTGTCAGACATCGGATGGTCCTGGCGGAGAAAGCTGAGCTGCCGACGTTCTAGGAGCCGGGCACGCCTGCGTCAATCGAGCCGATCGTCGAGGCGAAGGCAGGCTATATGTCGCCGGCCCGGATCAACTCGAGCCTGCCCTCGGTGAAATGCATGATGACGTCCTGGGGCGGGGCCCAGTTGATAACGTCGCCCACAGGCGCATGTTCGATGAGGACGCGCAGGACGCGGGCGATGCCACCATGGGCGACGACCACGGAGGGGCCATTGAGAACCATGGAGAAATCGGTCAGCCGGGCTTCGACATCGGCGTAGTTCTCCCCGCCATCGGGGCGGAAGTGCCAGTAATCGGGACCGCGGCCGCCCGGCGCGATAGCGACGTGTTCGGGCAGCTCGTCATGCAGCAGGCCTTCAAGTGCGCCGAACGAGATCTCCACCAGGCGCGGGTCGATCTCGACCTCCGGGAGCGGTCCGTCGAAGGCGGCCCGGATGCGCTGCATGGTTTCGCGAGCCCGGCCCAACGGGGAAACATGCCATTCGAGCCCGGCCGGATCGATCCGGCGCTTGTCGAACAGGCGGCGCAGCGTCACCCCGTTGGCGTCCGCCTGGCCCTGGCCCCTGGGGTTGAGCGGAATGTCGCGGCGCCCCTGATAGCGCCGCTCGGCATTCCACGCAGTTTCACCATGCCGGATGAAGTAAAGTTCCGGCCACTGCAGTGCACTCATGGTGAACCCCGGTGCGAGACGGCCTATTCGGCGGCGGTCTCGTCGTCGTTGATGGTCTTCATGCCGATGATGTTGTAGCCGGAATCCACGTGGTGAATTTCGCCCGTGGTGCCACTCGACAGATCGGAAAGGAAATAGAGGCCGGAATTGCCGACTTCCTCGATGCTGACATTCTTGCGCAGCGGCGCATTGGCCTCCACCCAGTGCAGCATCATGCGGAAATCGGAAATGCCGGAGGCCGCCAGCGTCTTGATGGGGCCGGCGGAGATGGCGTTGACGCGGATGTTCCTGGGGCCGAGGTCGGCGGCCAGATATTTGACCGAGGTCTCGAGCGCGGCCTTGGCGACACCCATGACGTTGTAGTTCGGCATGACCTTCTCGGCGCCGTAATAAGTCAGCGTCAGGATGGAGCCGCCATCGGTCATCAACGGCTCGGCGCGCTTGGCGACGGCCGTCAGCGAATAGACCGAGATATTCATGGTGAGGGCGAAGTTCTCGGGGCTGGTATCGACATAGCGGCCGTCGAGCTCTTCCTTGTTGGAAAAGCCGATGGCGTGCACGAGGAAATCGATCTTGCCCCAGCGGGATTTGAGCTGGGCGAAGGTCTCGTCCATGGCCGGGCCATTGGTCACGTCGCATTCGACGAGAAAGTCCGAGCCGATTTCGGCAGCCAGTGGCTCGACGCGCTTTTTCAGCGCCTCGCCCTGGTAGCTGAAGGCGATCTCGGCGCCATGGGCATGCAGCGCCTTGGCGATGCCCCAGGCGATGGAGCGGTTGTTGGCGACGCCCATGATCAGGCCGCGCTTACCGGCCATCAAACCTTCCGCCATGGATTTTCCCTTTGCGATTTCGACTGGTCCGCTTGTCGCACAGGGCCGGTGGCCGGGCAAGTTCTAGCTTCCCGGCCAAGTTCTGGCTTCCCGCTCATGCGCCGACCGCCTAATGTCCCCTCCATGTCCCTTACCGCTACGCAAATCGTCGACGCACTCACAGGCCTTCTCGGGGCCGGAGCCGTCATTTCCGACCCCGCCAATATGGGCGCCTATCTCAACGAGCCCAGGCGCCGTTTCCACCAGACGGCAGTCGCAGTGGTGCTGCCGGCCAGCGTCGAAGAGGTGCAGGCGGTGGCGCGGCTGGCGTTCGAACATGACATCAAGCTGATCCCGCAAGGCGGCAATACCGGACTGGTGGGAGCGCAGGTGCCGCTGTCGGGCAAGGAGGTGATCATCAGCCTCATCAAGCTCGACAAGGTGCGGGCGGTCGATGCCGATGCCGGTGTGATCACCCTGGAGGCAGGCGTGACGCTGGAGGCCGCGCATAAAGTGGCGGAGGCGCAGGGCGCCATGCTGCCACTCTGGATCGCCTCGCAGGGCTCGGCGCGCATCGGCGGCGTGCTGTCGTCCAATGCCGGCGGCGTGCAGGTACTGGCCTATGGCAATGCCAGGGAATTGTGCATGGGCGTCGAGGCAGTGCTGGCCGATGGCCGGCTCTATGGCGGCCTCAGCGCCCTCAAGAAGGACAATACCGGCTACGATCTCAAGGACCTGCTGGTGGGCGCCGAAGGCACGCTCGGCATCATCACGGCGGCGACGCTGAAGCTCTTCCCATTGCCCGAGGGGCACGAAACGGCGATCGTCGACGTAGCCTCGCCGGCCGATGCACTCAGGCTGTTCTACCGCCTGCGGGAGCGTGTCGGCCGGCGCCTGACAGCGTTCGAGCTGATCCCGCGCCTCGGCCTCGACATGCTGCTCAAGCACAAGATGATCGATCGCGACCCCACGGCCCGGCAATCGCCCTGGTATGCGCTGATGGAGCTTTCGCTGACCAAAGGCACGGCAGCCGGCTCGCTGCAACTGGGGCTCGAGGACGGCCTCAACGAAGGCATGATCACCGACGCGGTGATGGCCGAATCGCTTGCCGACCGCATGCTGATGTGGTCGGCGCGCGAGCTGATGTCGGACGTGCAGAGCAAGGAAGGCGCCTCGATCAAGCACGACGTGTCGGTGCCGATCGCCGCGATCCCACAGCTCATCGCCGAAGGCAGCGCGGTGGCGGAAAAACTGATCCCGGGCATTCGCCCCTGCCCCTTCGGGCATATGGGGGATGGCAACATCCACTTCAATTTCAGCCAGCCGGTCGGCGCGGACGGCGCGGCCTTCATGGCCGGGGCGGAGCCCTTGCACGAGGCCATCTACGAGATCGTGACGCGCCTGGGCGGTTCGATCTCGGCCGAGCATGGCATCGGCCAGTTGAAAACCGAACTGCTGAAACAGCACAAGGACCCGGTGGCGCTGGAAATGATGCGCGCCATCAAGCAGGCGCTCGACCCCAAGGGCATCCTCAACCCCGGCAAGGTGCTGGGCTAGAACAGGTCGAGCTGCGCACTTGCGGGCTTGGGCGCCGGGGGTTCGGGCTGCGTGAGGCTCACGGCCTCGATCAGGCTCGGATCGTCGACCTTGTTGGAGCCGACGCGGGTCGAGACCGGATAGGCCCGCAGGGCGCCGACCGGCAGCGGCAGCGCCAGTTGATAGGCGTCGTGCGCCCTGACCTCGCGGACGTTCAGCCAGTCATCGACCGCCGACATCGGCAGCACGACCGGCATGCGATGGTGGATGTGGGAGACATCGGCATTGGCGGCGGTGGTGACGAGAGCCGCGGTGTCGATCTCCTCGCCCTGGGGGCCCATCCAGGTGGCGTAGACACTGGCAAAGGCCATCGGCTCGCCACTGGCGAGCGTGATGAAATAGGGCTGCTTCTTGTTATCCGGGCCGGTGTGCCATTCGTAATAGCCGCTGGCCGGGACGATGCAGCGGAAGTGCTTCAGCGCATCACGAAAGGCCGGCTTTTCTCCCATGGTTTCGACGCGGGCATTGATGACCAGCGGGAACTCGCGCGGATCCTTGACCCAGCCCGGCACCAGGCCCCAGCGCACCAGATTGGCGCGGCGATGGCCGTGCTGTTCCATGACGGCGAGGATAGGCTGAGTGGGCGCGATGTTGTAGCGCGGCGGAAAATCCGGCACTTCGGGAACGTTGAACATCTCGGCCAGCGCCTCTGGCGACAAGACCTCGGTGATGGCAAAACGTCCACACATGTCTGGTGTCCTTCCCGCGGCGCGTCCCCCACTCACTAATGGCTTGAGCGGATGGCTGCAAACGGCCAAGTTCGATTGTCACAACCGGTTCGCCCATGTCACCCATCGCCAACGCCGCCAGCGTCGCCCTGATCCAGGCCGGCAAGGTCCTGCTGATCAAGCGGGCCTATGCGCCCTACCAGCATCTGTGGACCTTTCCCGGCGGGCGCCTCGAGCCGGGCGAGACGATCGAGCAGTGCGCCATCCGTGAGATCGGCGAGGAGCTGGGATTGGTGCTCGCCAATCCCAGGCTGCTGGAGGTGCAGTCGCTCGGTGACACCTGGCGGCTTGCAGTGTTTGCCAGCACTGCGTTCTCGGGGACCATCACCCCGTCCGACGAAATCGCCGACTGGCGCTTCGTGGCCCCCGGGGACGCCAACGAGCTTCGCACCACCAGCAAGCTCGACCTCCTGATGGAGCGGGCGCTGGCCCTCGTGGCGGCGCATTGATACACTCCGATCGCCAGTAGAGGTTTGCCCATGCACGCGCTGTTTCGTCTCCTTCGCAGATTGGCGCTGCTGGCCTTGATGCTGGCGCCGACGCCTGTCCTCGCCGTCGATCCGCCCTACCAGGCCGAAATGGAACGGCTGGCCGAGGTGATGGGGAGCCTCTATTTCCTCGATCCGCTGTGCCAGGCGCAGAGCACCGACTGGCGGGCGCAGGCTGAGTCGCTGATCAATGCCGACCAGCCCGACGACGACCGCCGGCAGCGGCTGGCGGGTGCGTTCAACAAGGGATACACGGCGTTTTCCCGGCTCTACCGGTCCTGCACCGCCTCGGCGCATGAAGCCCTGGTGCGGCTGTTAACCGAGGCCGGGACGACTGCGGGCGACATTCATTCGCGCTACGCCGAATAGACCCGCGTTATCCACAGGCAGATCGCGGGTTTCCCCCGTTAAGTAAATTTACTGATGCTCCATTAACCTTCAGGTTACTTCTGGTGCGCGGTGCAGAAAAGTGCGTGCTAGGCCAATGCCATGCGATCGACAAAAGCCCTGTTCTCCAGCTCCGATTCCACCGACGTGCCGCTCAACGGCGAGCAGGCGGAACAGCAGCTTGCGCTGGAATACCTGGCGGAAGCCTGGAATGCGGCCGAGGACGAGGGCATCGACAAGCTGGCGCTGGCCCATGCCTCGCTCTTCGCAGCGCTCGCCACTTTGGTGCGTCTGCATGGCGATGACGGCGCCGCCGATCTCGTGGCGGAACTGCCGGACCGCCTCCGGTCCGGCGAATACAATCTCGACAGGTCGCTGCAGTAATCAGGCCGCGGGCGACAGCGCTTCGAGGAACTGCATCGGCTGTCCGCCCGCCGGCGTCACCAGTTCGCCCTGCCACATCACCTTGTTGCCGCGCACGATGGTGCCCACGGGCCAGCCAGTGACCTTGACGCCATCATAGGGTGTCCAGCCGGCGCGCGAAGCCACCTGTTCGTTGCGGATAACTTCCTCGCGCTTGAGATCCACAATGGTGAGATCTGCGTCGTAGCCCACCGCGATACGGCCCTTGCGCGCGATGCCGAACAGGCGGTTGGGCCCGGCGCTGGTCATATCGACGAAACGTTCCAGGCTCATGCGGCCGGCATTGATGTGATCGAGCATGATCGGCACCAGCGTCTGCACGCCGGTCATGCCGGAATGACTGTCGGGATAGGGATGGTCCTTCTCCTCGCGCGTGTGCGGCGCATGATCGGAACCCAGGATATCGGCAACGCCGTTGTCGACGCCTTTCCAGATACCGGCGCGATGCGCCGCGTCGCGTACGGGCGGGTTCATCTGCGCGTAAGTGCCGAGCCTTGTGTATGCGGTCTCATCGAGCGTCAGGTGATGGGGCGTCACCTCGACGCTGGCCACGTCCTTGTGGTCGGCCAGGAACACCATTTCCTCGGCCGTCGAGATATGCAGCACATGGATGCGCTTGCCGGTCTTGCGGGCGAGCGCCACCAGCCGCCTGGTCGAATTCAGCGCCACTTCGGGCGAGCGCCAGACGGGGTGGCTCGACGGATCGCCGGGCACACGCAGATGCTTGCGCTCCTCCAGCATGTACTCGTCTTCCGAATGGAAGGCGGCACGGCGGGAAATGGCGCGGAGGATATTTTCGACGCCATCATCGTCGGGCACCAGAAGCGAGCCGGTCGAGGAGCCCATGAACACCTTGATGCCGGCGCAGCCCGGCAGCCGTTCAAGCATTGCGAGCTCACCGACGTTTTCATGCGTGCCGCCGACATAGAAGGCGAAATCGCAATGCATGCGGTTGGTGCCCGCGGCGATCTTGGCGTCGAACGTCGCCCTGGTGGTGGTCAGGGGATTGGTGTTGGGCATTTCGAAAACGCCGGTCACACCGCCCATGACGGCGGAGAGCGAACCCGATTCGAGATCTTCCTTATGGGTCAGGCCAGGTTCGCGGAAATGCACCTGCGTGTCGATGACGCCGGGCAGGACGTGCAGGCCCTTGCAGTCGACCACTTCGGCGGCACTGGCAGCGGAAAGGTCACCGATAGCGGCGATGCGGCCGGCCTTGACCCCGATATCGGCCTGGCCGATGCCATCATGATTGACCACGGTGCCGTTCTTGAAAATCACGTCGTACTGGGCCATGTCTCACAATCACCGGGTTGATGCCTGAGGCCGGTTTTAGGCAAGCTCGCCAGCCCCGTCCAGTGTGGAGCGCCTATGTCCATCCTCGTTCGATCCGATCGTGCCCTGCTGCGGTTTTCAGGGCCCGAGGCGCAAAAACTGCTCAACGACGTGATCACCGGGCCAGTCAGCGCCAGCGATGACAAGGCAGCGTGGTGGGCCTTGCTGTCACCGCAGGGCAAGATTCAGGCCGAGGGCCTTATCGGCTGGGCGGACGCGGTGTTCTGGCTGGACGTGCACGCATCGGTCGCCGACGATTTCTTCAAGCGCATGCGGCTCTACAAACTCAGGGCGCAGGTGACGATCGAGGATATGCGTGCGAGCCATCGCGTCGGCTGGAGCGCGGAGAGGCCGCAATCCGGCATCGTCCACAAGGACGCCCGCGCGGAAAGCCTTGGCTACCGCGTCATCGACACCATCGAGGCGGCCGCCACATGGGACACCGACATCACGCCCTATTTGCGGGCCCGCATCGCAGCCGGTCTTGCCGAACTGGGAGCCGACTTCGCTGCCGATACGACGTTCGCCCATGACATCGGCATGGATATTCTCGACGGCATCGATTTTTCCAAGGGCTGCTATGTGGGCCAGGAAGTGGTGTCGCGCATGAAGCATCGCGGCACGGCGCGGCGGCGCCCGGTGATCGTCGATGGCGTCGCGGAAGCCGGCTCCCCTGTGCTGGCCGCGGCGCGTGAAGCCGGCACGATCGGCGCCATCGCCGATGGGCGCGCCGTCGGCATCATCCGCCTCGACCGTATCGTCGACAGCGCCCAGGTGACCGTTGGGGGGCAACCGGTGACGCTGACGCTGCCCAATTGGGCGACCTATGCGTTTGGAGAATCGCTCGACAACGACTAGCAAGGGAACAGCGAACAGCGGGGGATCTCATGGCACGTGCGACCAACCGCGCCTGGCAGCGCATGCTGTCCGGGCGTCGTCTCGACCTTCTGGATCCCTCTCCCCTCGATGTGGAAATCTCCGACATCGCGCATGGCCTGGCGCGCGTGGCGCGCTGGAACGGTCAGACACAGGGCGACTATCCGTTCTCGGTCGCGCAGCATTCGGTGCTGGTGCTGGAAATCTTCCGCACCCTCAATGCCGAGGCCGACGCCAAGGCGCAGCTCTATTCGCTGCTGCACGACGCCCCCGAATATGTGATGGGCGACATCATCTCCCCCTTCAAGGCGGCCATGGGCGGCAACTACAAGGACGTCGAGAATCGCCTGCTCGGCGCCGTCCATATTCGCTTCTCGCTGCCCGCCCATACGCCGGCGGCGCTCACCAAGCAGATCAAGGTCGCCGATCGCGAGGCGGCCTATTTCGAGGCCGTACACCTGGCCGGCTTCGAAGCCGAGGAAGCGCGGCGGCTATTCGGGGAGCCGACGCTGCCGGCGTTCGATCTCGACCAGTTCGAGCGGCTGATCCGGCCCTGGCCGACCCGCGAGGCGCATGACCGGTTCATCGCCGCCTTCGAGGCGCTCGCCGTCTCGGTCTAGGAACGAATTTTACCCCCACGCACCCGGATGAGTCGGCGCAAGTTGCAGCCTGCGCATGCCGGATTGCGGCGGCGCAGCTGGGTCCGGCTGTGCAAAATCCTGCCGAATTAACGTTACCCGCCGAAGGGCTTTGACCCGCCGCCTTGCTATGGTTGATGAAAGGTTAAGGCTCGTTGCGAAATGCGGGCCCCTTTTCATCGCAGGAAGGGTGCGTCATGGCCTTGCCTAATGTTTATATTGTTTCAGGAATGGCCTTTGGGGCCTTCGTCGCAACCGCCATGGCCTGGATCGGGCCGGGCGTCGATATCAGGGCGTTCGCGTCCGAAATGTTTCCGCACTTCAACACCTCCCACCTGGTCAAGTTCGACGACTTCTATGTCACCAATCACAGGCTCTACGGCGTCAATACGGAAGACAGCGTCTCAACCGTGCCGCAGCAGACCAGCACGGTGCGCAAGATCGAGTTCGGCCGCACCAGCTTCGTGGACATCACCACGACCTCCAGCGGCACCTATTCGAGCGATGCGATGTTCTCGCCCAATGTCCGCTATCCGGGCGTGCATGTGACGCCACTGACCCGTCCGGGGCGGCATGTGCGAAGCCTTGCCTATTGGACCAACACCGATGGCTGGGTGGTGGTGCCGTTGGTCAATGCCTCGTCATTTATCGTTTTGGGCAATTAGCGCCGGGAACTGCAAGGCCACCTTCGCAGTTGCAATCTCCATTGAGATGCACGGAGGTTTCGGGCCATGACCACTTACGTTGCCGACCAGGGATTTCATAACGATACGCCGCCCGTTCATATGGGCGGCGATTTTGCCGAGCACGAGAAGACCTATCACGGGGTGCTGCACCTGGTGAAATGGGTCATCGTGCATCTGGCCCTGCTGATTGTGGGGCTCTATTTCATCATCTTCGGCAATGCCGGCCCGTTTGGCACGTTCCTGATCATGGCTTCAGCCGTCGCCCTCGCCTATGGGGTCATCAGCACCCCGCGCGTCGCCGAAGAGCAGGGCATGAAGGCGATGAGCCATGAGGATTCGGAAGGCTATCCGCTTACCCGTGCTTGAAACGGTAGAAGATGTGTAGCCCGATCTTGGTGACGCGCGTCAGGCGCGGGGCCCAATCGGGATAGACATAGGCGGCATGGTAGTGCGTGGCATTGGCCACCTCGGCGAGGTAAAGCTCGCCGCTGGTGACCTTACCGGCGATTTCTTCCGCCTGAGCCCAGGACTTCTTGTCGGTGACGGTCTCCGGACGCCCGTCGCAGGCAAAGGAGAACTGGCAGGCATTGCGCTTGGATTCGCCCTGGAACACCACACCACAAATGGTCTTGGGGTAGAGCGGGTGCTTGAGGCGGTTCATCACCACCTGCGCCACAGCGACCTGGCCGCGATAGCTTTCGCCCCGCGCTTCGAAATAGATGGCTTCCGCCAGGCACCAGAGATCACGTTCGCCGTATTTCTGCGCGGAGGGATCCGGGAAAGTGGTGACCGGCGCATCCTCGCGGGCATAGGCCAGCTGTGTCGAGGGTGTCGCCGGCATCGGAATGCTGGCATCGGGTACGATGGAGTCGATGGCATTGAGCGCCGCCGAACCATCGGCAGGCGTCAGCGCGGCCAGCGCCACGGTCGGCTGGGTATCGGACTGCTTGGACGCCAGCCTGATGGTATCTCCCGCGGGCTTGGCCGGCTGCCAGAGCGTTGCCAGATGCTGGCGCGAGCTTTCAAAGCCGGTGGAGAAGGAGGCGACGTCGACGGTGATGCGGGCGCGATCCTGCTTGAGGGCGCGGTTCGGGCCGGCGAAGCTGCCGGTGTCGAACATGGAAGCAATGGAGCCGGTAATGGTCGGCTTGCCGTCCGCCATGGAGAGCGTTGCAACCTCGACCTTGGCCGGCAGTTTGAAATCGGCGAGCTGACCATAGCCGGGGCCATGGGCGCTTCCGACCATTGTCGCATAGCCGAGGACCGACAGGACTGCGGCCGTCGCGATCTTGGCAACGGTATGCCAGTTCCGGGCCCAACGGGCACCAGTGGGCCGATACTGATTGGCCATTTACGCTGTTACTCACACGCCACAACTTTCGGCAAAACACGCTAAAATGCCGAACAAGCCCACTATGGGTCATTAGGGTTATCGCTCGGTAAACGCCCGGATTTCCGCGTAAAAATGCGTCTGGCCGGGTTAATTTACGCGAAAAACTGTTTGTCGCGAGTGAGTTAGCCCCAAGTGAGCGGTTGTGAAGCTGCGGCCGGGCAACCGTTGAGTCGGCGCCGCGTTAGTTCTCCGAGGGTCAAACAACCAGGAGTTTTCCGATGCGGATTTTCAACGCGGCTGCCATTCTGGCCATCAGCGCCTTGGCGTTTCCTGCCCTTCCCACCGCAGCACAGGATGCCGGTACCGTCACCGTGAACGTTGCCGGGGTGTCGGCCGAACTCTCGACCCAGCTTAATATCGATCCCACCAAGGTGCCGCCCAGTGTCAGCCTGCCGGTTGCGGATGCGGCTGAGGCCTGCGGCGTAGATGCCGCGACGCTGAAGGCTGGTGCCAGTTGCACGGCGACCAAGGCCTCGCCGTCGCTGGCCGACGCCATGCGCAAAGACACGACTGCAGGTGACGGCATGGCGGCGCCCGCCAAGTGATCGCTCCGCCGGCTAGGCCTGAGCCAAGGCCAGGCGAGCGACCGGGACGCGGTAGGGCGAACAGCTGACATAGTCGATATCGAGGCCGGCGAAGAATTTCAGCGATTGCGGATCGCCGGCATGCTCGCCGCAGATGCCGATCTTCAACAACGGGTTTGCGGCCTTGCCGCGGGTAATCGCCATGTGGATGAGTTCGCCGACGCCCTGCACGTCCAAGGTCACAAAGGGGTCTTCGTCATAGATACCCTTGCGCTGATAGGCGGCGAGGAAGGTGGGAGCATCGTCACGAGAAATACCGAAGGTCGTCTGCGTCAGATCATTGGTGCCGAACGAGAAAAAATCGACGCTCTCGGCAATGTCGCCGGCCAGCAAGGCGGCGCGCGGCAATTCGATCATGGTGCCGAAGGAGAGTTGGGCCCTGCCCGATTGCAGGACCCCGGATTGTTCGGCGATGGCCATCACCCGCTCGCGGATCCACATCACCTCGCTGGCGGTGGACACGAACGGCACCATGACCTCGACGGTGACCGGGGCGAGCTGGGACTGGGTGGCGGCTTCGACGCCGGCCATCAGTGCCTGCATCTGCATTTCGAGGATTTCGGGATAGGTGATGGCGAGGCGAACGCCGCGATGGCCGAGCATCGGATTGACCTCGTTCAAACGCTCCAGGCGATGCCGCAAGGCCCGCACTTCGAGGCCGAGTGAGGTGGCGGTCTCGATGATGTCCTCGTCGCTGCGCGGCAGGAATTCGTGCAGCGGCGGATCGAACAGGCGTACCGTCACGGGCCGCCCACCCATGGTCTGGAACAGCGCCGCATAGTCGCCGGTCTGGAAATCCACCAGCCCGGTCAGGGCTTTGGCGCGGTCGGTTTCGTCTTCCGACAGAATCAGCCGGCGCAGCGCCACCATGCGCTCCTGCGAAAAGAACATGTGCTCGGACCGGGCAAGGCCGATGCCTTCCGCCCCAAAGCTCAGCGCGGTACGCGCCGCCTCGACGGTTTCCACATTGGTACGCACGGCGATCTTGCGGCTGGCATCGGACCAGCCGAGCAGTTTGCCGAGCGCGCCACCGATATGGGGCTGGCTCAGCGGCAGAGCGCCCACATAGACGCTGCCGTCGGAGCCGTCGATGGTGAGCCGGTCGCCGAAATGGAACACCCGGTCGCCGATGCGGCAGGTGAAATCCGCCAGGTCGACCTGCAAATTGCGGACGCCGGCAACGCAGGGCTTGCCGGTGATGCGGGCCACGACGCCCGCATGGCTGGTCATGCCGCCGCGCGCCGTCAGGATACCGGTGGCGGCCTTCATGCCCTCGATATCGGCCGGCCCGGTCTCGGTCACCACCAGGATGCAGTGACGGCCACGGGCGCGCATGCGGGCGGCGTCCTCGGCGGTAAACACCACCATGCCGCTGGCGGCGCCGGGAGAAACGCCCAGCCCCGTGGCCAGGGGTGGCGATTTATGTTCCGATTTCAAGCGCGGATGCAGCAGTTGCGGCACGCGTGCCGGGCTGATCGCCATCACCGCCTGGTGTCGTGACCAGACGGTGCGCTCGACGCGATCGAGAGCCGCCTCCAGTTCGGCCGGCGCCCCGATCTGCACCGGCCGGGCCGACACCAGGCGCACGACATTGCCATCGATGGCGACGAGACAGCAAAGATGCTGGCCGGCAAGCGCATCCATGCGCTCGACCAGCGTCCGCGCCGTCGGCGGCAGGGACGGCAGGGCCGTGCCGTTCGGCGCGGCAGGGCCGAGAGCGCCGGAGATGAGGTCGCGGGTCAGGACCTGCAGCAAGTCACCGCCGACCATGGCCTGGACCACGACGATCTGCCGGTCACGTGCGGATTTGTCACTGCTGGCCAGCCAGAAGGAGCGTGGCGAGGCGTAGGATTCGAAGGCCTCGGTGATGGCATTGGCCAGCGGCATGCTCGGATCGACCGATTCGTCGGGGCTCTGAGGCGCCGCGATTTCGGCGCGCGCCGGCATCAGCCCGGTGCTGAGCTTTGGTGCGGAGGTGCGCACCACCAGTTGCGGGGGCTCACCATCCTTGCCGACCAGACGGAAGAGCGTCGCCACCCATTGGGCGCGCAGGCGGCTGCCGCGCAGGCCGCGTTCGGATTGCAGGGCTTCCCAGGCGGCGCGGGTGATGCAGATAGTGGGCACCACCGCCAGCCCGGCTTCGAGCGCCAGCCGCAGCCAGCGCGCCTTACCGGCCAATAACGCCATCTGGGCCGAAGAAATGCTCGCCTTGCCCGTCGCGGGGGCGATTGCAAACATTTCCTGGGCCAGCGTCACCGGGACGTCCTTCGATCAAGTGTTGACGTCATATTGCCTATGCGGATCACGGGTCGCAACAAGACTTGACTTGCATGCCCTCAGAAAGCATTTCCTTTCGGATGGAAAAAAGGCCCCAACTCGACATTCTGCTTTGCGCTCCACGCGGATTTTGCGCGGGCGTCGACCGTGCGATCCAGATCGTCGAGCTGGCGCTGGAGAAATACGGCGCGCCCGTCTATGTGCGCCATGCCATCGTGCACAACAAGTACGTGGTCGATGGCCTGAGGGAAAAGGGCGCCGTCTTCGTCGAAGAACTCGACGAGATTCCCGAAACCGAAGCGCCGGTGGTGTTTTCGGCGCATGGCGTGCCCAAGAGCGTGCCGGCCGATGCCAGGACGCGCAACATGTTCTTTCTCGATGCCACATGCCCGCTCGTCTCCAAGGTGCATGTGGAGGCCTCGCGCCACCATGACGAGGGTCATGAGATCGTGCTGATCGGCCATCGCGGCCATCCCGAAGTCGTGGGCACCATGGGCCAGTTGCCGGAAGGCTCGATCAGCCTCATCGAGACCACGGCCGATGCCGAGGCCTTCACGCCGCGCCGTCCCGAGACTCTGGCGTTCGTCACGCAGACGACGCTGTCGGTCGACGACACCAGCGAGATCGTGGCGGTGCTGAAGCGGCGCTTTCCGGCCATCAACGGGCCGCACAAGGAAGACATCTGCTATGCTACCACCAATCGCCAGGAAGCGGTGAAGCAGGTGGCGCCGGAAGTCGATGCCATGATCGTGGTCGGCTCGGCCAATTCCTCCAATTCGCAACGCCTCGTGGAGGTCGCCGAGCGCGCCGGCTGCAAGGTGGCGATGCTGGTCGATCGCGCCGCCGATATCGACTGGTCGCGGCTTGCGGGGATCAGGACGCTCGGCGTCTCCGCCGGTGCGTCGGCCCCCGAACGACTGGTCGATGAAGTCATCGAGGCCTTTGCCCAGCGCTACGACATCAAGGTCCAGAGCCGGGTCACGGCGCGCGAGACCATCGCCTTCAACGTGCCGCGCGAATTGCGGACGGTCGTTACCGAGGTCGCCGGCTAGTGAGCGAGATCGTCACCATCCACACCGACGGGGCCTGTTCGGGCAATCCCGGCCCCGGCGGCTGGGGCGCCATTCTCGAATATGGCGGCAAGACCAAGGAATTGAAGGGTGGCGAACAGCTCACCACCAACAACAAGATGGAACTCACGGCCGCCATCGAGGCGCTGAACGCCCTGAAGCGCCCCTGCACAGTCGCGATCTACACCGACAGCCAATACGTCAAGAACGGCGTCAATTCCTGGATCCACAACTGGAAACGCAATGGCTGGCGCACCGCCGACAAGAAGCCGGTCAAGAATGCCGAACTCTGGCAGGCACTGGATGCCGCGCTGCAACGGCACCAGGTGTCATGGCACTGGGTGAAGGGCCATGCCGGCCACGATCTCAACGAGCGCGCCGATCAACTGGCCAATGAGGGCATGGCGCCGTTCAAATCGAAGGGCCGGCGGCCCGACGAGCTGATGCCGCCGGTCTGAGACCTGGAATTGACATCCCGTAGGGCCCATTATAGTTAAGTCAGAACTTAACTATGGTGACACCCGATGAGCGCAGCCAGCCTTTCCGAGCAACCTGCCGATCGCCAGATCGCCAGCACCCGCCTCGTCGCTCATCCTTCAGAACTGGTCTATGAGGCCCTGAGCAATTCCAGCATCCTGGCGCGCTGGTGGGGCCCAGAGGGTTTTACGGACACGATCGAGGCGTTCGACTTCACCGAGGGCGGCGTGTGGCTGCACACGCTGCATGCGCCCGATGGCATGGAATATCCGAACCGCGCCGTCTTTACCGCCATCGTTCCCCTCCGCAGGGTCACCTTCGACCACAATTCCGGCAAGCAGTTCGAAATCACGCTTGAGCCGCAGGGCGTGCGCACGGCGGTGACGCTGCGCATCCTGTGCGAGAGCGCGGCGGCGTGCGATGCCATCCGAGGCATCGTGGCGCCGGCGAACGAGCAAAACCTCGACCGGCTGGAAGCCGCGCTGGCAGAGATCGCCTGACAGGGAGGGCGAGAGCCCTACCCCGCGACTTTCGAGAAATCGGCGACCAGGCGCATGGTGTCGCGCAGGCGGGCCAGCAGGTTCAGCCGATTGGCACGGACGCCCTCGTCCGGATCATTGACCAGCACGGCCTCGAAGAACTTGTCGACCGGGGCGCGCAGGACACCGAGCGCCGTAACGGCGCCGCGATAATCGTCGGCAGCGACTTTGGCGGAGACGTCCGACCAGGCTTTGGCGACGGCGCGGCGAAGATCGAACTCCTCGGGCACCGGCTCGCTGTCGCCTTCGAATTCACCGCCCGTATAGGCACGGCCGTCCTTCTTCTCCTCGGCGACGAGGATATTGACGGCGCGCCGATAGCCGGCCAGCAGGTTCTTGCCGTCCTCGCCCTCCAACAGGGCCGACAGCGCCTCGACGCGCTGCACGATCTGCAGGATGTCGTTGCTGTCGGACGAAATCACCGCATCGACGAGGTCATGCCGGGCGCCGGCATCACGCAGCGACACCTTCAGGCGATCGTGGAAGAAGGCCAGGAGGTCGGGCTCGACCTGCAGCGGGAAGCGCAGGCCGTTCTCGCTGATGATGCGGATGACGCCGAGCGCGGCGCGACGCAGAGCGAAAGGATCGCGGGAGCCGGTGGGCTTTTCGTCGATGGCCCAGAAGCCGGTGAGCAGGTCGAGTTTGTCGGCCAGAGCAACCGCGATGGCGACCGGATCGGTCGGCACGCGATCGGTGGGGCCGAGCGGCTTGTAGTGCATCTCGATGGCGCCGGCGATGGCGGCGGGCTCGCCCTGCGCGGCGGCATAATAACGGCCCATGAGGCCCTGCAATTCGGGGAATTCGCCCACCATGCCGGTGGTGAGATCGGCCTTGGCCACAAGCGCGGCGCGCTTGGCCTGCTCGACATCGGCGCCGACCAGCGGCGCGATTTCGGTGGCCAGCTTCACCAGCCGCTCGACGCGTTCGTACTGGCTGCCAAGCTTGGCGTGGAACACCGAATCCTTGAGCTTGGCGAGGCCATCGGCGAGCGGCACGGAAAGGTCGGTGTCGTAGAAGAACTTGGCATCCGACAGGCGAGCGCGGATGACGCGCTCATTGCCGGCGATGATGGTGGCGCCGCCGTCAGCCGCGACGGTGTTGGCGGTCAGCACGAAATAGGGCGCCAATTTGCCGTCGGCAGCGCGCACGCAAAAGCACTTCTGGTTGGTGCGGATGGTGGCGATGATGACTTCCTCGGGCACACTGAGGAAATCGGGATCGAACGAGCCCATCATCACCACCGGCCATTCGACGAGGCCGGCGACTTCCTCCAGAAGGCCTTCGTCCTCGATGACCTTGAGGTTACGGGCGAAGGCCAGATGCGCGGCGTCGGCACGGATGATGTCCTTGCGCCGATCGAGATCGAGGACGACGTTGGCCTTTTCCAGCGCCGACACATAGTCGTCGAAGCGCTTCACGCGGATGGCCTGCGGCGCGAGGAAGCGGTGACCGAAGGTCGTCTGCGCCGCCTCCAGCCCACCGGCCGTAAAGGCGATGACTTCGGGCTCGTCGTTCTCGGTGCCGAAGGTGGCGGTGATGGCGCGGAGCGGGCGCACCCACTGCGTGCGTCCCGTGCCCCAGCGCATGGATTTCGGCCAGGGGAATTCGGCGATGACCTTGGGTAGCAGCGTGCCCAGAATGACGGTCGCCGTATTGCCGGGCTTTTCCACGATGGCGACGTAGAACTCGCCCTTTTTTGGCTCGCTCTCGATCCTGGCCTCGGTGATGGCGGCAAGTCCGGCAGCCTTGAGGAAGCCGTCGATGGCCGCTTGCGGCGCGCCGACGCGCGGGCCCTTCTTTTCCTCGCGCGTATCGGGTGAGCGGGCGGGCAGGCCCGTGACCGTCAGCGCCAGCCGGCGCGGGGTGACGAAGGCCTTGGCGCTTTCATAGATCAGGCCCGCCTCGACCAGTGCATTGGTGACGGCCTTCTTCAAGTCCTCGGCGGCGCGGCGCTGGAAGCGCGCGGGGATTTCTTCCGAGAACAGTTCGAGCAGCAGTTCGGGCATTTGGTTCAACCAGGCTGGCGGAAAAGCGCCGATGGGTTAGCAAGCCAAGGGCAGGTTGTCCATGCGGGTGTGCTCACCAACCACCGCCGCCACCTCCGCCGCCGCCCCCGCCCGAGCCGCCGCCACCTCCACCGCCGCCCGAAAAGCCGGACGAGGAAGACGACGCCGGTTGCGCGGCGATCATGGCGGCGCTCATGCCGGCGGTGGCTGACGACATGGCGCTGGAAAAGCCCTGCGAGGGCGAGGAAAAATCACTGCCCGAATACCAGAGCGGGGAATAGCCGCCGGAGGGAACGTCGGCGACGGCGTTGCGGGCCAGTTCGCTTTCGAAGTAATGCGACCACGGCTTTTCGATGCCGAGCGCGATGGCGAAGGGCAGGATGGCCTCGAAGCGGGACACCGTCATCGGCGGCTCGCCGACAAGGTTCAGCCGCTCCTTCTCGGCAGTGTCGAGGTACATCTTGAAGCCGTCGATCTGATCCATGATCTTGCGGCCCTGCATGGTGGGCGCCCGCATCAGGACGGCGAAGACGACGTTGACGAGGGCGATCGAGGCCGCCGCCCAGGCGCCGGTGCCAAGGCTCAGATCGGTGAAGGCGTGGCCGAGGCCGCCCACGACATTGACGCCGACCACGACGAACCAGATCAGCATGAAGGCGCGTCCGAAACCGCCACCCCTGCCCCAGGTCCGGCGCAAGAACGTGCTCAGCATCCCCAGGACGACGCCGCCGAACAGGGCGGCTACCAGCCAGCCGGGCTCGAGCACGTCGAACAGCACCATGATGCCGATGAGGGCGATGGAAAGCAGTACGCCGACGACGACATAGGCCGTATTGTTGTTGAAATAGGCGGCGCGGTTTTCCCGCTCCAGCGCGGCCAGGAACTCGCCGCGCTTGCCGTTGACCTCGGCCCCGGTGGTCTTGTTGATGGTCAACGTGCCCTTGGTCTTGAGGTAGGCATAAAGCATTTCCTCGCCGGGCGGCAGCGTGCCGGGCGCCTTGTCGGTGACGCTGACCTTGAGGCTCTTGCTGCTGCGATCGATGCTCACCAGCCCCTTGACGCCGAGATCGAAGATCGATGCGGTGAACGCCGACCAGCCGGCCTGGTCCCACCCCATGCGATCGACATATTGCACCAGCGCGGGGGAAAAATCCTTGGGCGGATGGAAGAGCGGAATGATGGTGCCCCTGGCGGGATCGCGGCCGACCCGCATCCAGGTGGAAAAATAGTAGCCGAGGGCCAGGAGAGCGGCGAGCAGCGGGGCCCAGGTTTCGCGATGATCCGAAAGCCAGTCGAGCGTCGCCTGCGTGCTGCCGGGAGTGGCCAGAATCCCCTTCTGGAACTTCACGGCGACGCTCAGCCCTTCGCCGACTTGCAGAACGCGGGTGGTGCGGGCGGTAACGGTTCGCCCCTCCTGGCTAAGCGTCGAGCTCTGCTCTGTCGAGCCCGGCACGCCCACATAGGCGACCTGACCCGAAATCTCGGCGCCTGGCGGCAGCGTCAGGGTGGCGGTAGCCTTGAGAATGGGAAAATCCCAGTAATTGCCGGTGGCATTCCAGAACAGTTCGTCATGGTCGGCGAAATTCCGGCCCATGCGGGTCATGGTGTAGTGGATGACATAGTGGTGCAGCGTACGGTCGAGATAGACGTCGGCATCGCCGATGCGGATACGCTTGAAGGCGCCGCCGAGCCCTTCGATACTATAGGGCTCCATGGCCCCATCGCGCTCGACCGAAATGACGTTCAGCGATGAGCGCAGCGTCGAGCCATCCGGATTGCGCAACTCGAGCGGCAGGTCACGATAGATGCCGTGGGTGACCTCTCCATAGTCGGCATTGATGTCGATGGTCTCCACCACATCGACGGTGCCATCCGTGGCCAATGTCACATCGGAGGTGAACGCGTGGATCTGCTCGACGGCCAGCGCCGGGATGACAAACAGCAGCAAAGCGGCGAGCGCCAGGAGCGCGCGGGCCGGAGCCGTCAACGGCGAGCGCCGCCGCGGACTAGAATTTGACATTGGGGACGGCCCGGTCCGCCTCGTTTTCCAGTTCGAAATACTCGGCCTTCTCGAACTTGAAGGCATTGGCGACAAGGACCGAGGGGAAGGATTCCACCGCAACGTTGAGATTACGCACCGCGCCATTGTAGTAGCGCCGCGCCAATTGGATTTCGTCCTCGACGCCCTGCAGCGCCGACTGGAACTCAAGGAACGTGGTGTTGGCCTTGAGGTCGGGATAGGCCTCGGCCACCGCAAGCAGCCGGCCCAGCGCACCGGTCAGCGCGCCTTCGAGCCTGGCGCGTTCCTCGGGGCTGGCACTGGTGCCCGCCTGGGCAGCGGCGCGGGCATTGGTGACGGCCTCCAGCGTCTCGCGCTCATGGCCCATGTAGCCCTTCACCGTCTCCAGGAGATTGGGGATGAGATCGGCGCGGCGCTTCAGCTGCACATCGATGCCCGACCAGCCCTCCTTCACCAGCTGCCGGTTCTTGACGAGGCTGTTGTAGAGAACGACTCCGTAGCCGACGACAACGACGACAATCGCGAGAATGATCCAGCCCGTCATGGTGCTCCCTCAATGTTTCCCAAGCATGCACAAGACCTTACCGCGACAGGGTCTTTGCGGCTAGACCTTGGCACTGCCCAGGGCCGAGTTCAACTGCGGGAGGGTGCTTGCGGACGGCTTCACTTGGTTGTGTTGCGGCCCCAGACAAATGACTTAACTCAATTCAGGTTTCGAAACTATATCAACCTGAACTCAGTTATTCTCATCCGCCTCGTCTTCGGGCTGTGCAGACAAGGCTAAGGGGAGCCGACTGTCCATCGTGCCCCCCTTTGGGTGTTTGACCTTGCGGGTATAGGCCTTGGGGTGCTTTGCCACCTTGGGCTGATATTGCGGAAGGCTCAGGGCCTTGGCGGCAAGGTTCGGCGGCGCCGTTTCCTTGCGTGTCAGTTTACGTTGCATAGGGTCTTCTCCAATGGCTGCCGATCGCGGCAAGCAGGGAAAAGATAATATCGCACAAGGGCATTGTGAAGATGGAGGAGATGATGGACGGGCGCGTGTGGCCTCACCCTTCAATCCCGCCGAAAGCCCATCGAGGGAAGCCGATGACCACCGGCAGCGCTTTCCTCCCCTCGATGGGGAGGGAGGCGATAAACACCGGCATCTCAGTCGAGCGCCTCGCTCTTCTGGATCACAGTACGTCCGTCAGGCAGCGCCGCCATTGGCGGTTTGCAGCCAGGCAGCCCCGCAGGCTTTCGACAGTTCGCGGATGCGCAGGATGTAGCTCTGGCGCTCGGTAACCGAGATGACACCGCGGGCATCGAGCAGGTTGAAATTGTGAGCGGCCTTCAGGACCTGCTCATAGGCGGGCACTGCGAGCGTGTGGCGGTCGCCTTCCTGGCCCTTGGCGAGCAGCGCGTGGCATTCGGCCTCGGCGTCGGCGAAGTGCCGAAACAGCATGTCGGTATCGGCGGCCTCGAAATTGTATTTGGAGAATTCCTGCTCGTTCTGCAGGAACACATCGCCATAGCTGACCCTGGTATTATCACCGCCGTTGAAATTCAGGTCGTAGACGTTCTCGACGCCCTGCACATACATTGCGAGGCGTTCGAGGCCGTAGGTGATCTCGCCGGCGACCGGATCGCATTCGACACCGGCGACCTGCTGGAAATAGGTGAACTGGCTGACTTCCATGCCGTCGCACCAGCATTCCCAGCCAAGGCCCCAGGCGCCGAGCGTGGGGTTTTCCCAATCGTCCTCGACGAAGCGGATATCGTGGAGCCTAGCGTCTAGCCCGATGGCGGCAAGCGAATCCAGATAGAGCTGCTGGATGTTGTCGGGCGACGGCTTCAGGATCACCTGGAACTGGTAATAGTGCTGCAGCCGATTGGGGTTTTCGCCATAGCGCCCATCCTTGGGACGGCGGGAGGGCTGCACATAGGCGGCGTTCCAATGCTTGGGGCCGAGTGCCCGCAACACCGTCGCCGTATGGGAGGTGCCGGCGCCCATCGGCATGTCGTAGGGCTGCAGGATCACGCAGCCCTGTTCGGCCCAGTAGCGCTGCAGCGTCAGGATCAGTCCCTGGAAGGATTTCCGCGGGTCCATATGGGGCAACGGGGCGTCAGTCATCAGCGGCGAAGTCCGGTTATCGGGGCGCGGCGAACCTAGTGGGCGGCTTCCCACCGGTCAAGCACGGGTCAGCGACGATCGTCGTCGCCCGGAGGACGGAAAACGCCGTCGCCGTCGCGCTTCAGCGTGATGACATCGGGCTGCTGGCGTTCCTTGATGTCGCGCTGATGCCTGGCCTTGTCCTCGGACCTGAACAGGTTCTTGGTGTCACGCCAGATCTTGCGCAGACCGAGATAGAGGGCGGCGGCGATCAGCACATAGATGAGAACGCGCAGGATAATGGCGCTCATAGCCCGTACCTCGCCCAAAGCGCACGATCTTCGATGGTGGCAGCAACGTCGCCCACAACGCCTGCGGAGAGCCCGAAGCGCGGCAGGCTGAACAGCGGGCGCTTGGGCGCGATCAGCTTCAGTTGCACGGTCTTGCCATAGCGGTCGCGCAGGGTCTGGTGCAGATCACCGATGGCATCGACCAGGCCAAGGTCGAGGCCGCGCGTCGCCGCCCACCACTCGCCGGAAAAAAGTTCGTCCCCGCCCTTGAGGCGGTCGCCACGCCGCTTCTTCACGGCCTCGATGAAGGTTGCGTGCACATCGAGCTCGAAGGCCTTGATGCGCTCGATGTCTTCCAGCTTTTCCGGCAGGAAGGGATCGAGCGTCGATTTGTTCTTGCCCGCCGTATAGACGCGACGGGTGATGCCGAGTTTTTCGATCGCCTGGACGAACCCGAAGGTTGCAGCGATGACGCCGATGGAGCCGACGATCGAGGACGGATCGGCAATGATTTCGTCGCCCGCCACGGCGATGAAATAGCCGCCCGAGGCCGCGGCATCCTCGACGAAGACCAGCACGCGCTTGTTGTTCTCGTCGGCCAGATCACGGATGCGCTTGGAGATGAGGCGCGATTGCACCGGCGAGCCGCCGGGCGAATTGATGACGATGGCGACGACCGGCGCGGACTTGATGGCGAAAGCACGCTCGAGGAGCGGCGCGACGCCGGCGATGTTGAGCCGGCCGGGACGCGTGTCGGCGGCGATGACGCCGTGCAGCCGCACGACCGGCACCACCACACCACCGCGGCCGAGAAGTCGGCGCAGCCAGCCCAGCGGTCCCCGTGATCTCTCGCTCATGCTCTCTCCCGGCGATTTGTCGCCGCTGATGTAATCGGGCAGGCTCGCAATTACCAGACCAGCCGGCCGGTGCCGCGGAATATCGCCTCGAATTCCGGGGCGAATGCCCTGCCCTCCGCCTCATGTAGCACACGCGTGGCCAGGAGGCGCATGGGGGCGCGCGAGGCTTTGATGCCGCGCACCAGCACGCGGCTGGCTGCCTCGCCGGGGCGCGGCGCCAGAGGCAATACGGTCAGTGCGCCCAATCGGCTGCCGAGGACGGCGAGCAGCGCCGGCAAAGTGGCCGCCAGATGGATGAAGATGACCTCGCCACCCGGCGCCACATGGGCGGCTGCGGTCTTGGCCCAGCGATCGAGGGAGGCTTCGTCCATATGACGCGCTGCGGCGCGTGAAGGCGCCGCGGCCCTGGTGCCCTGGTCGAAGAAGGGCGGATTGGCGATGACGCTGGCATAGGCTTCGCGGCGAAGCCCCGTGGCTTCACGGACGGCCCCCTTGGCGGTCACATCGAGTTCGAGAACGGTGGCGCGGCCCGCAAAGCCATTGAGGGAGATATTATGCGCGGCAAGCGCCAGGGCTTCGCGATCATCATCGATGAGCACGGCGCTGCGCCCTTCGTCGGTCGCCAGCGCCACCAGCGACGCGGTGCCCACCCCGGCCCCCAGATCGAGCAGGCTGGTACCGGCGGGATCCACAGAGGTGCCCAGAATCACCGAATCGAGCCCTGCCCGGAAGCCGTTGCCCGGTTGCGACACATTGAGGCGACCGCCCAAAAAGGCATCGCGTGTCGGCGTTTGCTGTTTTACAAGTTCAGTGGGCTGGTCTACGGACATCGCTGGCTCAAGGCGGGTTTCCATGGTCGTTGCGGCAGCATATAACGCCGCTGGCCCGGCTCAATGACTATTGCCGGACAATACGGCAAACACGAGAACAGCATGGCCCTATCGGCAACAGCAGTACAGGACCAGTCAAGCGCCAATGCCATGGACCGGCTGGTCGCGGCAACACGGACCGAGATGGGCAAAGTCAACGCGCTGATCCTGGAGCGCGCCGATTCCCATGTCGATATGGTTCCCGAGCTGGCGCGTTACCTGATCGATGCCGGCGGCAAGCGCCTGCGCCCCATGCTGACGGTGGCGGCAGCCGAACTGTTCGGCCAATCGCAGGGCGCGCATGTCAATTTCGCCGCAGCCGTCGAGTTCATGCACAATGCAACGCTACTGCACGACGACGTGGTCGACGAGAGCGATCTCAGGCGCGGCAAGCCGGCGGCGCGCATGGTGTGGGGCAACCAGGCGAGCGTTCTGGTGGGCGACTTCCTTCTCGGCCAGGCCTTCATGATGATGGTGGAGACCAAGGATATCGAGGCGCTCGGCGTTCTGGCGCGGGCCGCCGCGACAATGGCCGAGGGCGAAGTGTTCCAGCTCGCCAAGGCCGGCGATCTCACCACCACGGCAGAAGAATATGATGCGGTGATCCACGCCAAGACGGCGACGCTGTTCGAGGCTGCGGCTGAAGTCGGCGCCATGGTGGGCGGCGCAGACGCCACGGGCCGGGCGGCGCTGCGCGCCTATGGGGTCGAACTCGGCCGGGCTTTCCAGCTTGTCGACGACGTCCTCGATTATCGCGGCGAAAGCGGCACGATGGGCAAGAACATCGGCGACGACCTGCGCGAGGGCAAGATGACGCTGCCGATCATTTTGGCGCTTGCCGATGGCTCGGCGGCGGAGCGGGAAACCATTGCGGCGGCGCTCGGCGATGCCGAAGCCTCCGATGCACAGCTCGCCCAGGTGGTCAGCATCCTCGACCGCCACAAGACGTTGAGCCGCACTGTCGACAAGGCCAACGCCCATGCGCGGGCGGCGCGCGAAGCGCTGCGCGGCCTGCCGGTCTCCGAAATGCGCAACCTGCTCGGCGAAGTCGCCGAATTCAGCGTGGCCCGCGCCTACTGATCGTCAGCCGGCCGGCATGCGGAAGGTGAAGCGCGTCCGTTCGCTGTTCGATTCCGCGCTGAGGGTGCCGCGGTGCGCCCGTGCGATTTCGGAGGCGATGTAGAGGCCAAGACCCAGGCCCTGCTGGTTTGGCCGCACCTTGCCGCGCGAGAAGGGCTCGAACAACCCATCCATTTCGGCGGCCGGAATCGGGTCGCCCGCATTGGTGATCGAAATTTCGAAGACACCATCGCGGGTCATGGCTTCGACGCCCACCGGCGCATCTACCGCGCCGTGGGTCAGGGCATTGCCGAGCAGATTGGAAACCAGCTGGGCAATACGTCCCGCATCGGCCTGGACCGGATCATCTATGCGCAATTGCTCCTTGATGACACGGTCGGGGCTGACCGACTTCAATTCATCGATCACCTGGCGCAATGCCGCCTCCAGCGATTGATTTTCACTGACTTCGAGCACGATGCCCTCGCCCAGCCGGCCTCGGGCAAAATCCAGAATATTGTCAATCAGGCCGTTCATGCGCAGCAGGCTGCTCTGCACCAGGGTGACGATATTTCTGGACTTCTCATCCAGCGGCGCGCGCGCCAGCATGCGGACCCCGGCACCAACCGAGGCCAGGGGATTGCGCAGGTCGTGCCCAAGTACCGCGATGAATTGATCGCGCAACTCGGAGATCTTGCGCTCGTCTTCGAGACGGCCCTCGATAGCGCTTATCCGGTCATTGGCATCGAGTTGCGATGCGATCAGTTCGGCAAAGAGCCGGAACATGCCGATTGTCTCAGGATTTTTGAGCCGCGCCGGCTTGGGATCGATGGCGCACAGGGTGCCGAAGAAACTGCCGTCCTGCCGGATGATCGGCATCGAAATATAGCTCTGGAAGCCGTACATGGCCGGCGTGTGATGGCCGCAAAAGACCTCGTCCTCGGCGACATGATCGATGATCACAGCCTCGCCGGACTGCCGGATTTCGTCGCAGATGGTGGTGGCAACCTCAAGCTCACCGCCCGGCACGAGACCGAAGGCAATCTTATCGAGCACCTGACAGGCGATCCAGCGCTCGTCCGTTACGCGCGCCACCGCCGCGAAGCCCATGCCGGTTGTGCGACAGACTACGTCGAGAATAGTCGTGACCGCATCGATGCGGTTGACGGCATCGATATCGTCCTGGAAATCATGAGGCATAAGACGAACCCTGTTACGCCGATACGCTATACGGCGTGACAGGATGTGTCATCCGGAAGCAGTCGCAGAATTCAGTACGGATACGTACTCAGCGCCGAAGTAGTGACAACCCAAGAGCACACTATTCCGCGAGGCAGGGCTTGCGACAACTGCCGTGCGCATGACCAGAGAGCGAAAAACTTCCCCACGCAACACACGATGCGCCTGCGGCGATCGAGGGGCCGCAGGCGCGAAGGGCATGCCAGTCTGGTGATGTCCGATGCCTCAGAACAGATTCAACTGCCGGTCTTCCTGTTTCACCGGGGCAAACAGGTCGGTCCGGAGCGGGGGCGATTTCTGGTTGAGGCCGTAGCGCTCGACGGCCTTGTCGAAGCGCTGGCGTAGCAGCACCGCATAGGGCCCCTCCCCGGTGAAGCGGGAACCGAAGCGCGGATCGTTGTCCTTGCCGCCACGGGTGTCGCGGACGAGGCTGAGCACATGCCGCACGCGGTCGGGAAAATGCCGCAACAGCCATTCGCGGAAGATCTCGCGCACTTCTCCAGGCAGGCGGAGCAGGATCATACCGGCCGAGGTTGCGCCCTGGGCGGCGGCGGCATCGAGGATGCGCTCCAGTTCCATGTCGTTGATCGCCGGGATCATCGGGGCGGCATTGACGGAGGTGGGCACACCCGATTCCGACAGCAGCTTGATGGCTTCCAGGCGCTTGGCCGGCGTCGAGGCCCGCGGCTCCATCAGCCGGCTGAGCTTGTGGTCCATGGTGGTGATCGACAAGGTCACGCGCACCAGACCGAGCTTGGCCATTTCGGTGAGAATATCGAGGTCGCGCACCACCAGCGCCGATTTGGTGACGATGGTCACCGGATGCCGGGCTTCGAGCAGGACCTTGAGGATTTCCCGCATGATCTTGTGCTTGCGCTCGGCCGGCTGGTAGGGGTCGGTATTGGTGCCGATAGCGATGGGGCGCACCTTGTAGCGCGGCGCCGAAATCTCGGCCTTCAGCGCTTCGGCGGCATTCACCTTCACATAAATATCGCGCTCGAAATCAAGGCCGGCGGAATGGCCCAGATAGGCATGCGTCGGGCGCGCGAAGCAATAGGTGCAGCCATGCTCGCAGCCGCGATACGGATTGATCGAGCGGTCGAAGCCGATATCGGGACTGTCGTTACGGGCGATGACGGTCTTGGCGCGCTCGATATGCTCGATGGTCTCGAATACCGGCAGCGGATCGACATTGTTCCAGCCGTCATCGATCTCGACGCGCGTCTGGGTTTCGAACCGGCCCGTCGCATTGGTCTGGGCGCCACGACCGCGGTTGCGCGCCGGATCGACGAGCTGACGCCGCGTCAGGTCGGCGTCGCGCGTCCGGGACAGCTTCTCAAGTGCTTCGAAGGAGGGAGCCTGATAGAGGGCCATGTTCGTTCTCCTGCTGAAAGCAGCGGAATCACTGCTTCAGTAACGTGCCGTAAAGGTAGCAGTTGCATGAGAACGAAACAAGAACATTAAGAATAGCGAAGCGGAGAGCGCGTCGGGATAATGGGAGGCGCTCCCCACACGCCCGACGCACCGGCGCCTCATGGATATGGCTTCCGGCCGACCTGCGCCGGAATGACGGTTGGTGCGGCGGCTAGCTGGAGGCTGCCTCGGCATCGTGGTGTTTCAGGTGTTCCTGCAAGCGCGGCATGATCTCGACGAAGTTGCAGGGCTTGGTCCGATAGTCGAGCTGGTGGCGCAGGATGCCCTGCCAGGCGTCGCGGCAGGCGCCGCGCGAACCGGGGAGGCAGAACACGAAGGTCTTGCCGATGAGACCGGCAGTGGCGCGCGACTGGATGGTGGAGGTGCCCACGGTCCCGGCCGAATACTGATGAAAGAGCACCGAGAAGCCTTCCATGCGCTTGTCGAACAGCGGCTCGATGGCTTCGGGCGTCACGTCGCGACCAGTAAAGCCGGTGCCGCCCGTGGTGATGATCACATCGACATGGGGATCGGTGACGATGCCCTCGATGCGGTTGCGGATCTGGTGGACGACATCGGGGATCACCGCACGATCGACCACATGGTGGCCGTCCGCCTCGATCATTTCGGCCAGCAACTGGCCGCTGGTATCGTCTTCGAGCGTACGGGTATCCGACATGGCAATAATGAAAAACGATAATGGAATGAACTCGCGCTTGTCATCGCGCTCAGCCTTGAACATCTGCTTTCTCCGGCACACGGTCCTGTTCGATATCACTATCAGCGCGCGGGTCCAGCGCAACAGTTTCCGGGGTCACGACCTTGTCAGCCCCCATGGCGCGGAAACGTACGCGGCCATGCGCGTCGCGCACCGGGCGAACCCGCATGCGCAGGAAGGCGATCAGCGCCAGGCCGCCATGGAAGGTTGCGGTGACGAAGAACAGGCCGACGGGCTTGTAGATATTCATCACCAGCGCCGCGACGGCGGGGCCGATGGCGAGGCCGATGCCCATCACCAGCAGCATGCCGCCGGCCACGCGGGCGAAACTGCCATCGCGGGTGAAGTCGTTGGCATGCGCGACGGCGATGGCATAGAGCGGATTGGCGGCAAAGCCATAGATGCCGAACAGCACGAACAGCGCGATGCCGGGACCGGGATTGAACGTCACCATGACGAGCCCCACAAGGGCGCCGAGTACGCCGAGGCCGACCAGCACCCAACGGCGGTCGATGCGGTCGGAAAGGCGGCCGCAGGGTATTTGCGCGCAGGCCCCCAGAATTGCAGTCACCGAGATCAGCAGCGCAATCTCTGAAGCATTGAGCCCCTGGGCGTAACCATAAACGGGCGCCAGCGTGCCGAAGGTGCCGTTGGCCATGCCGACGGCGAAAGCGGCGATCACCGCCACTGGCGATGTCTTATAGAGCAGCACCACGTCGAGTTTGGCTGAAGCCAGCGGGCGTGGCTGCGGGGTCGAGGTAAGCGCTGTGGGCAGCACGGCGCAGATGAAGCTGATGGCACCGATGACGAAGGGCAAAAAGCTCGTGACGCCGGTCAGCGACATGGCCAGCTGCCCCAGCGTCGAGGCAGCCAGGTTCAGCGTTACATAGATGGAAAAGATAGTGCCGCGGTTCTTGTTGTCGGCCACCTCGTTGAGCCAGCTTTCGACCACCATGGCGGCGCCGGCGAAACAGAAGCCCGACAGCGCGCGCAGTACGATCCAGCCGACATCGTTGATCCACAGCAGGTTGAGCAGGATGGTGATGGTGCCCACGGCAGCCATCACCGAATAGGCGCGGATATGGCCGACGCGCTTGACCAGCATCGGGACCGTGATGGAGCCGGTAACGAACCCGACCGACCAGCCGGTACCGATGAGGCCCAGCGCCAGCAGCGAGAAGTGCTCCTCGGCCCCCCGCACCGACAATAAGAGTCCCTGCAGACCGCCTCCGAACATCAGGAAGCAGGAGCCGAGAAAAAGCGCGTAAATCTTGACGACGGAAGACATCGGTCGTTCCTGTTGCCGAGTGCTGCAGCGCCGGTCTCGCTCGCAAGCGAAGTGCCGGAGGCCTCCTCAGACCACTGCAGCCTGTTGTTTTTCGATCATGGCTTTGAGCGACAGCATATCGCGCCATGCTTGATGTTTCTGTAAAGGCTGGCGCAAAAGATAGGCGGGATGCAAGGTCGGCATGGCTTTAACCGAATGGGTGCCCACCGTCAGATCGCGCCACTGTCCGCGCGATTTGAGGATGCCGGCCGAGGTCTGGAACACGGTCTGCATAGCCGGACCACCCAGCGTGACGATGAGGCTGGGGGCCACCAGGGCGATCTGGCGATGGAGAAACGGCAGGCAGAGGGCGATTTCTTCCGGCGTCGGCGTCCGGTTGCCGGGCGGCCGCCAGGGCACGGTGTTGGCGATATAGACCTTGCTTCGATCGAGGCCGATGGCGGCCAGCATGCGATCGAGCAATTGCCCGGAGCGGCCGACGAACGGCTTGCCCAGCCGGTCCTCTTCGGCACCCGGGGCTTCGCCGATCAACATGATGTCGGCTTCGGGGTTGCCATCCGAAAAGGCCAGTTGCGTGGCGCGCAGTTTCAGCGCGCAGCCGTCATAGGCCTGCATCAGGCCGCGCAGTTCATCAAGACTCCGGGCCGAGGCCGCCAGCGCCCGGGCCTCGGATGGATCGGCATTGAGGCCGGCGGCGGTCGCCACAGGCGCCATGGCCTGGGGCGCCATTGCGGCCACGGGCGCCGGCTCGGTGGTCCTGAGGCGCACCGGCTGGGTCTGCGCGAAGCGATCGACAGGCTCTTCACCGACCGCCAGATCGACGCCGACGGCGCGATACCAGTCAAGCGCCGCGAGCATTTCGGCGTCATTTAGCGGTCGATTTTCAGTCATGATCTCTGTTATGTCACAGCCCTTCCGGCGCTGCCAGCGCCCAGAACCCCTCACCTGAAATTGGATCGTTTCCATGGCAACTGCCGGTGATCGCGAAAGCCTTTCCACCGATGTGGTGATCGTCGGCGCCGGTCCCGCCGGGCTCGCGGCGGCCATCAGGCTGAAGCAGAAAGCCCCGGAACTGTCCGTCACCGTGGTCGAAAAGGCGGCCGAGGTCGGCGGTCACATCGTCTCGGGCGCGGTGATTGATCCCAAGGGCCTCGACATGCTGCTGCCGGACTGGCGGCAGATGCGCGCACCGGTGGGACCGGCCGTCACCGAGGACCGGTTCCATTTCCTGACCAGGAACCACAGCTTCACGTTTCCCGATTTCGTGCTGCCCAGGCTGATGAAGAGCCCGGACGGCATCATCGCCAGCCTCGGCGATCTCTGCCGCTGGCTTGGCGAGCAGGCCGTGGCGCTGGGCGTCGACATCTTCCCGATGACGGCGGCTGTCGACCTGGTGACCGACGAGGCCGGCGCCATCAAGGGCATCATCACCGGCGATCTTGGCGTCGATCATAACGGCCAGCCCAAGGCCGGCTATGCGCAGGGCATTGCGCTCCTGGCAAAATATACGCTGATCGCCGAGGGCGCGCGCGGCTCGCTGGCCAAGGGCCTCATCGGGGATTTCGACCTTGCCGCCGGCAGAAGCCCACAGAAATACGGGCTCGGCATCAAGGAAGTCTGGGAGATCGCCGCCGACCGGCACCATCCCGGCCGCATCGAGCATTATCTCGGTTTCCCGCTCGACAACGCCACTTCCGGGGGCGGCTTCTGCTATCACGCCGAGAACCAGAAGATTTACCTCGGGCTGGTGGTGCATCTCGATTACGAGAACCCCACCCTGTCGCCGTTCGACGAGTTCCAGCGCTTCAAGACGCACAAATCCATCGCGCCGCTGCTCGCCGGGGCGCGGCGGCTGAGTTATGGGGCGCGGGCGCTGACCTCCGGCGGCTGGCAATCCATTCCCGACGTGGCCTTTCCGGGCGGTGCGCTGATCGGCTGCGCCGCGGGTTTCATGAATACGCCGCGCCTCAAGGCCATCCATAACGCCATGCTGTCGGGCATCGGCGCCGCCGATGCGGTGGCGGAAGCCATCGCCGCCGGCCGCGCCAATGACCTGCTGAACGGACTGCAGGAAAAAATCCTCGCCACCGGCATCGGCGCCGAGCTGAAACCGGTGCGCAACGTCAAGCCGCTCTGGGGCCGTTTCGGCACGATCCTGGGCGTGTTGCTTGGCGGCTTCGACATGTGGACCAACCAGCTGTTCAGCCTGTCGCTGTTCGGCACCCTCGCCCATCGCAAGGCCGACTACGAGGCGCTGAAGCCCAAGTCCGAGGTGACGCCGCACGTCTACGACCGTCCCGACGGCAAGACCCGGTTCGACCGTTCGGCTTCGGTCTTTCTCGCCAACCTCGCCCATGACGAGGACCAGCCGGTGCATCTGCGGCTCAAGGACCCGGCGGTGCCGATCAGGGAAAACCTGCCGCGCTATGGCGAGCCGGCGCCGCTTTATTGTCCGGCCGGCGTCTATGAGATAGCCGAGGAAGGTGGAGCGCCGGTGTTCCGCATCCATGCCGCCAACTGCGTGCATTGCAAGACCTGCGACATCAAGGATCCGGCCCAGAACATCACCTGGGTGCCGCCGGAAGGCGGCAGCGGGCCGAACTATAGCGGTATGTAGCCATTCACTTCATCGCGCGGGCCTTGCGGCGCAGCCGTAAAATGGCCCATCTTGGAGCGCTTATCGCTTTCGATATGCTGTTGGGAGAGCCTTTACCTGTGAACCGTGTCACGCGCCTTCTGTCCCGCTCGACTGCCATGGCCGTAGTCGTCCTCGGCATGAGCCAGGGAGCGTTCGCCCAGAACATCTTCATGTCCAGGCCCATCAGCGGCGTCGGCAGCTATCTGGCCGGCCAGCAGGCGCTGGTGGATCTGGATACGGCGGATGCGGCGCGTTATTTCGCGCAGGCCGCGCAGGCTGACTGGTCCAACCCGACGGTCATCGAGCGCTCGTTCATCGCCTATGCGGCCGACGGCCAGATCGGCAACGCCGCCGAATCAGCGCAGCACCTCTTGCAGCTCGATCCGAGCAACGAGCTGGCGCGCGTCGTGGTGGCGACGGACGACATCAAGGAACGCCGCTATAGCGCCGCTATCGACGAGCTCTCCAAGCTCGGAACCGACAATTTCTCGGGTATCACCGGCTCCATCCTCAAGGCCTGGGCCTATGTGGGCAACAAGCAGCAGGACGAGGCCGACAAGCTGCTCGACGGCATGAGTCAGGGCGGCCTCGCCGATTTCCTGGTATTCCATCGCGCCCTGATGGCCGAGGCCAACGGGCAGAACGACAAGGCCCTCACTTACGCCAAGCAGGCCTATGACGCCGACCCCACGGTGGCGCGGATCGTCGAGGCTTATGCGCGCATGCTCGGCAATGCCGGCCAGTTCGACGAAGCCAGCAAGGTCATCGCCGACTTCACCGCCAAGGGGCTGAAGCACCCGCTGGTCGACGCCGTGAAGGCCGATATCGACGCCAAGAAACGCCCCGGCATGTTTGCCGGCAGCGTGCAGACCGGCGCCGCCGAAATGTTCCACGGCATGGGCGTGGCGCTGGCGCGTGACGGCAGCACCGATCTTGCCATCGTGTTCCTGCGCCTCGGCTCCTATCTCGAGCCCAAGGCCGACATCATCTCGCTGGTGCTGGCGCAGCTTCTCGATGCGGCCGGCCAGCATGAACAGGCCAATGATCTCTACGACAAGGTGCCGGCCGGCTCGCCCATGAAGCCGACCGCGGTGCTGCGTCTTGCCGCCAACCTCGATGACAAGGGCGACCGCTCCGAGGCCATCCGCCGGCTGAACAATATCGTGGCCATCAACCCCAAGGATCTCGACGCGGTGTCGACCCTGGGCGACATGCTGCGCTCGGACGGCAAGTTCAAGGAAGCAGCCGACGCCTACACCAAGGCGCTGGCGCTGACCGGCGGCACTACGCAGGGCGACTGGCGCTTCTATTATGTCCGGGGCATCGCCTATGAGCGGGCCAACGAATGGGACAAGGCCGAACCGGACTTCCTCAAGGCGCTCGATCTCAGCCCCGGCCAGCCGCAGGTGCTGAACTATCTCGGCTATAGCTGGGTCGACAAGGGCATGAACCTCGACAAGGCCCTGGGCCTGATCCAGCAGGCGGTCGCCGCACAGCCCGATGACGGCTATATCATCGACAGCCTTGGCTGGGCCTATTATCAGCTCGGCCGTTATGACGATGCGGCCAAGACCCTTGAACAGGCCGTGCAGAAGCTGCCCAACGATCCCGAGATCAACGATCACCTCGGCGATGCCTATTGGCGGACCGGACGGACGCTGGAAGCCAAGTTCCAGTGGAACATCGCCATCACCATGGACAAAGACGGCTCGGTCAAGGACCGCGTCACGCCGAAGCTGGCCAACGGCCTCGACCCCATCGCCAAGAAGTAAAGCCTCCCGATGCAGGGGGCTGGCGTCCACGAGAAAACTTTGCGTGTTGCGCCATCCCGCCTTGTCGCCA
Source organism: Devosiaceae bacterium (assembly GCA_036499825.1). Taxonomy (GTDB): domain Bacteria; phylum Pseudomonadota; class Alphaproteobacteria; order Rhizobiales; family Devosiaceae; genus Paradevosia. The sequence continues at coordinate 200,390 of DASYCZ010000032.1, read as the reverse complement.
TGCCATCCCGGCGGGATGGTGTGGGACGAGAGGGCGATGCCCGGATAGCCTCCACACGGGATGCGAGCGGCGCGCCACGGATATGGGTTTCGGCCCGCGCCCGAATGACCCGGTGGCTTGAGCATGCCTCGCGCCCGATGCTTCCCCTCGCCTTGTGGGCAATCGTTCACGATGGAGAGGTGCGTGCAGGCTAAACAAGACACTGCCGTGTTCGAAGCGGCGCCTGCCAAGATCAATCTGGCCTTGCATGTCACAGGCAGGCGGGCCGATGGCTATCATGAGCTCGATAGCCTGGTGATCTTCGCCGAGATCGGCGACGAACTCGAAGCGGTGCCGGCGGAAAGCGACCGGCTGAGCATCAATGGCCCGTTCGCCGCCAATCTTTCGACCGGCGAATCCAATCTCGTGCTGAGGGCCGTGGCGGCGTTTCGCGCCCGCTGGCCCGGGCATGTGCCCACCGGCCTGTCCTTCACGCTCAACAAGAACCTGCCGGTCGCGGCCGGCCTCGGTGGCGGTTCGGCCGACGCCGCGGCGGCGCTGCGGCTGCTGGCCGGCATGGGCGCCGGCAAGATTGCCGACGATGACCTGGCGACACTGGCCGCCGGGCTCGGCGCCGATGTGCCGATGTGCCTGCTGTCCCGCCCCTGCCGGGCGCAGGGTGTCGGCGAGCAGCTGACGGCGCTGGCGGAATTTCCCGTCACCCATCTAGTGCTGATCAATCCGCTGCTGCCGGTGATCACGGCGGATGTCTTTCGCCGGCTCAAGGCCCATGAGAATGACGGCCTGCCGGCTTTGCCGGAACCGTTGACGCGGCCGGCACAGCTCGGCATCTGGCTCAAGGAAACTCGCAACGACCTGGAGGCGCCGGCAATCAGCCTCGTGGGTGAGATCGGTGATCTGACCAGGGCGCTGGCGAAGACGCCGGGCTGCATGCTGGCCCGCATGTCTGGGTCCGGCGCCACCGTGTTCGGCCTGTTCGGCTCCAGCACCCAGGCCCACCAGGCCGCACACGACCTGCGGGCTCGCTGGCCAGGCTACTGGGTCGCCGCCGCACCGGTGATCCTGCCCGAATAGGTAAAAGGGCGTGGTTGAGTCATTCAGCGCCCCATCCTCAACCTGCCCTGTGCCCGATGGGCAGATTTGATAGCCAGGGTCTTGCCTTGTGGCTCCTGGCGCGCATGCTCACGCGCATGGCCCGAATCAGCCCTGCCCTCGCCATTGCCAATGGCCCCGATCTTTTCCACGAACGCGCCGCGATCGCCGCAGGCGCGCGACTGGTTGCCGGCGTCGATGAGGCCGGGCGCGGGCCGCTGGCTGGGCCGGTCGTGGTGGCGGCCGTGATCCTCGACCATGGGCGCGTTCCGGATGGGCTCAACGATTCCAAAAAGCTCACCGCCGAGAAGCGCGAAGAACTGTTCGCCCTGATCATGGCTTCGGCCATCGTGTCGGTGGTGGCGGCGCCTCCCTCGATCATCGCGAGCCTCAACATTCGCGGCGCAACGCTCTGGGCCATGCGGCACGCGGTGATCAACCTGTCGCACCGCCCCGACCACGTGCTGATCGATGGCCGCGACGTGCCGCCGCAAATGCCGGTGCATGGCCAGGCCATCATCGATGGCGATGCGCTCAGCGTCTCCATCGCGGCTGCCTCCATCATCGCCAAGGTAACCCGGGACAGCATGTGCCAGGTCATGCATCGCGATGCGCCTAACTTCGGTTTTGCCGGCCACAAGGGCTATTCGACCCCCGAGCACCTGGCGGCGCTCGACCGGCACGGCCCCTGCCGCCACCACCGCGCGGCGTTCGCGCCCGTGGTGATCGCGCACGCCAAACGCGCCGCCGCCGGTTAACCTCTCGCTAACCTCGATGCTTAAAACCCCTTTAACCCTAATGGGTTACAAAGGGCTTGTTAGTGCTGCGTTAGGGTTAAGCGTATGTTGCGTACCGCGCGTAATACGGTCCATGCGGCCGTTGCGGAGGAGGCCGTTCGCCTCCCAATCGATACGATACTGGTGGGCGATTGCATTTCTCATATGAATGCGTTGCCTGCCAGTTCGGTCGACCTGATCTTCGCCGACCCCCCCTACAATCTGCAATTGGCAGAGGGGCTGACCCGCCCGGATCAATCGCGGGTCGATGCCGTCGACGACGAATGGGACAAGTTCGAAAGCTTCGCCCACTACGACGCCTTCACCCGCGAATGGCTGGCTGCGGCGCGCCGCGTGCTGAAGCCCGATGGGGCGCTGTGGGTGATCGGCTCCTATCACAACATTTTCCGGGTCGGCTCGGCGCTGCAGGATCTCGATTTCTGGCTGCTGAACGACATCGTCTGGCGCAAGGCCAATCCGATGCCGAACTTCCGCGGCACGCGCTTCACCAATGCGCATGAGACACTGATCTGGGCGGCCAAGAGCCAGAAGAGCCGCGTCACCTTCAACTATGAAGCGCTGAAGCTCTCCAATGACGATACGCAGATGCGCAGCGACTGGCTGTTTCCGCTCTGCACCGGCGCCGAGCGTCTCAAGGACGAGGACGACGGCAAGGTGCATCCGACGCAAAAGCCGGAAGCGCTGTTGTTCCGCATCCTCAACGCCACCACCAAACCCGGCGATATCGTGCTCGACCCGTTCTTCGGCACGGGCACGACCGGCGCCGTGGCGCGCAAGCTCGGGCGGCATTTCATCGGCATCGAACGCGAAGCCCCCTATGTGACGGCGGCGCTGAAGCGCCTCGCCAGCGTGCGCCCGACGCGGCCCGAAGCGCTGGAGACGGCGACCTCGAAACGCGCCGCGCCGCGCGTGCCCTTCGGCTCGCTCATCGAGCAGGGATTAATTGCGCCGGGAACGGAGCTTTTCGACGACAAGCGGCGTTTTGCTGCCCTGGTGCGTGCCGACGGTTCGCTGCGCTCGGGACCACATCAGGGTTCGATCCATCGGGTCGGGGCTCTGGTGCAAGGTGCCGAGGCCTGCAATGGCTGGACGTTCTGGCACCTCGAACAACAGGGGCGCCTCGCCCCCATCGACACGCTCCGCGCCGATATCCGGGCGCGCATGGATTTACTTTCTGCCTGATTTGACGACCTCCAAAGCGTCAGGCTCACTTAGCCGCCGGCCCGCCAGCCGGCGGCTTTTTCGTGTGGCAAGAACTGCGACGGTCAGGATCGCCGCAACCGTCAGGCATTATGAGGCTCTGCTTCAACGGACCGTATGTGTTGCCCCACCCACCCTTGATCCCTCCCCGTCAAGGGGAGGGAAACCCAACTGAGAATCTAGCGTCTCTTTCATTTCCCTCCCCCTTGTGGGGAGGGATCAAGGGTGGGGGTGAGCCTCGATGCCGGCTTGCGCCAGTACCTTGCGGAAAAGGCTCGGCAGCGCCTCATTGTCCAGTTCACGCGGATCGGCCCACCAGCCTTTCGTCAGCATTTCGGGCGCCGATGCGGTCACCGACCACACATCCAGCTCCAGCCGGAAATGCGTGAACACATGCACGACCTGCCCGCGTTGGCGCCAATCGCCGGGAAACGGGAACTGCGGCGGGGAAACCTCGCCACTCCATGCGGAGCCCGGCGTCTCCGTCATCTTGGCCAACAATCCGGTGTCGGCGCGGGTGCGCAGATAGATGTCGCCGTCGCTGTCGGAAATGACGAAGGCATGGCCGTAACGGATTGGCCGCAGACTCTTTTCCGGTTTCACCGGAAACGCCTCGGGATTGCCCGTGCGCGTGCCGAGGCAGGCGGGCTGCAATGGGCACAGCATGCAAAGCGCAACCCTGGGGGTGCAGATTGTCGCCCCCAGATCCATCATCGCCTGGGCGAAATCGCCGGAGCGGGCTGGCACCGCCCGCTGCACCTCGGCGCGGAGTAATTCCTTGGCGTCGCGCACCGGCACGTCCAGCGCCAGATAGCGCGCCATCACCCGCTCGACATTGCCGTCGAGCACGGCGATGGGCTCGTCATCGGCAATCGCCGCAATCGCCGCGCTGGTATAGGCGCCTATGCCCGGCAGCGTCAGCAGCCCTTCGGCGGTGACGGGGAACCTGCCGCCATGGCGTTCGACGACCGCCACGGCGCAGGCATGGAGGTTCCGGGCCCGCGCGTAATAGCCAAGCCCCGCCCACTCGACCAGCACCGCTTCGAGCGGGGCCGCGGCCAGGTCGGCGACGGTCGGCCATAAGGTGGTGAAGCGGAGGAAGTATTTTTGTACCGCCGCCACCGTCGTCTGCTGCAACATGACTTCCGACAGCCAGACGCGATAGGGATCGGGGCGAATGCCCCTCGCCCGATCCGCCGGGCTGACGCGCCAGGGGAGCGTGCGCGCATGGCGGTTGTACCAGGCGAGCACGGCGCCGGCATCGACGGCGATGGAGGCGCTTGCGATTTCTTGGCGCTTTTGTTGCAGCTTCGGCTTTGGCATGATGGGCGCCAAGAAATCGCAAGCGGCTGCGCCGCGCAAGCACCGGAAGACCGTTATCCGCCGATGGCAGAAAAGCCCAAAGCCCCGCCCAAGCGCCTGAACCGGACAGTCGGCGTCGCCGAGGCGCTCATCGGCGCGCTCGATCCGGCCTTCAGGAAGCGCGGCTTTGCCAGCCGCGATATCATCACTCATTGGGCCGCGATGGCGCCGGCGCCCTATGACAAGGTGACGCTGCCGGACAAACTGACCTGGCCGCGCGGGGAACGCAGCGCCGACGGCGCGACGCTTTATCTGCGTTGCGCCCCCAGTGCGGCATTGGCGCTGTCGCATGAGGGCAACCGGGTGGCGGCCGCGGTGAACCGCTATTTCGGCTATGTGCTGGTCAAGGAGGTTCGGATCTCGGCCGAACCCTTCGCCGCACCTATGCCGAAAAAACCCGATGCCGGACGGCAGGCCGACCCCACGACCAGGGCGAAGGTGAGCGCGGCGGTGGATGCGGTCGAGGATGAGGGCGTGCGCGAGGCCCTGCGCCAGCTCGGCCACCAGCTGATGAGTGGCGCCAAGGGGCGGCGTTAACGCACAATGCGTTCACCGTGTGTTGATGCTAATGCCCACTTGCCGCCACCATGGTGCCGTGTAGTGTCGCCGCAAATGTAATGGAGAAGATCAAAGTGAACCTGACCCGCCGTGACACCCTCATTCTGGCTGGCGCAGCGTCCGCTGCAAGTCTTGCCGGTTTGGGCACCGCCAACGCAGCGGATGGCGACATGATGGACCTGGCCAAGCTGATGGCACCGGCGGGCTTGCCCGACAAGGTGCTGGGCTCACCCATGGCCAAGGTGACGATGATCGAATATGCGTCCCCGACCTGCCCGCATTGCGCCCTGTTCTCGACCAGCATTTTCCCCGATTTCCGCACGCAGTATGTCGATACCGGCAAGGTGAAGTTCATCATGCGCCCCTTCGTGCGCAATGTTCTGGACGCCGTGGTGTTCATGCTGGCCGAAGCTGCCGCCAACAATGCCAGCGGCGCTGCTGCAGCGCCGGCAACCACCCCGGCTGCCGGAGCCACCGAAGTGCCGCCCGCCAATGCGATGGCTGCCACCACGCCGGCAGCACCTGCCGCCGCAACGCCCGCTCCCGCAGCCGATCCGCAGGCCGGCATCGAGGCCTACCACATGGTGGTCGCCACTTTCTTCAAGACGCAGGATCAGTGGGAAACTGCCCCCAAGCCGCGTGACGCCATCCTGGTCATCGCCAAGCAGCTCGGTTTTACAGAGGAAACCTTCGATGCGGCCTTGACGAATCAGGACCTGTTCAAGGGGATGGAAACCTTGCGGGATCAGGCGGTCAACGACTTCAAGCTCGAAGGAACGCCTACCTTCTACATCAACGGCAAGCAGTTGACTGGAGAAAAGACTGTTGCGGAGCTCTCGGCGGAAATCGATCCCCTGCTCGCATAAGTCAGCCTCCTTCCAGGAGGCGCGATGAAGTTCTCGCGCCTCAAGCTTTACGGCTTCAAATCCTTCTCCGACCTGACCGAGCTCCATATGGAGCCCGGTCTTACCGGCGTCGTGGGCCCCAATGGCTGCGGCAAATCCAATCTGGTCGAGGCATTGCGCTGGGTGATGGGCGAGAGCTCATACAAGGCCATGCGCGCCTCGGGCATGGACGACGTGATCTTTTCCGGCTCAGGCAACCGGCCGGCGCGCAATTCGGCGGAAGTCACCCTCGTCCTCGATAATTCCGACCGCACGGCGCCCGCCAACCTCAACAATGCCGACATATTGGAAATCACGCGCCGCATCGAGCGCGAGGCCGGCTCGGTCTATCGCGTCAATGGCCGTGAAGTCCGGGCGCGCGACGTCCAGCTCTTGTTCGCCGACGCTTCGACAGGCGCCCATTCCCCCGCCCTGGTCCGGCAGGGCCAGATCGGCGAACTGATCGCCGCCAAACCGGTGCAGCGCCGGGCGCTGCTGGAAGAGGCCGCGGGTATTTCGGGCCTTCACTCCCGCCGGCATGAGGCCGAGCTGCGGTTGAAGGCCGCGGAACAGAACCTCGAACGCGTCGACGATATCGTCGCCCAGGTCGAAGCCCAGCTTGAAACGCTGAGGCGACAGGCCCGGCTCGCCATCCGCTATCGCTCGCTCTCGGGCGATATCCGCCGCACAGAGGCGCTGCTTTATCACCTGCGCTGGGTCGCAGCGCGGGTGACGGAGAAAGAGACGGAGGCCGACCAGGGCCGGCTGATCGTCGCACTCGGCGATGCCACCAGCGCCGAGCGCCAGGCGCAAAAGGCGCTGGAAGCCGCAGATGCGGCCTTGCAGCCGCTTCGCGACAGGGAAGCGGCGACCGGCGCCGTGTTACAGCGGCTGACCATCCTGGCCGAGCAACTGGCCGAAGAGGCGCGGCGAGCCAATTCGCGGCGCGCAGAACTCGAGAATCGGCTGACCCAGCTGGCGGCCGATGGCGAGCGTGAGCGCGCGCTGGTTGCCGAAAGCGACGAGACGCTTACCGGCTATGCGGAGGAACAGGCCACGCTGGAGGCGGAGGCCGCCGATGAAGAGGCGGCGTTCGATGAGGCAAAATCGGCAGAGGAAGCAGCGACGGATGCGGTGATGAGCGCCGAGGCCGAAGCGCGATCCGCCGCCGAGGCCCTGGCGCAGGTCAGGGCAAGGCGGGCTCAAGCCATTCGCAGCGCCACCGATGCGGCGCAGCGGGTGACGCGCCTGACGCAGCAGATCGCCGAAGTCGCAGCGGAAGCCACCAATATCACGGCCAGCCTCGATGCCGACGAAACGCTGAGCCTCCGGCGCCGCGAGCTGGAGGAGGCGCAAGCCAACTCGGCCGAGGCCGAAGCGGCGGCGGTCGGCGCGGAAGAGACGACGCAAAAGGCGCAGGCGCAGCTCGATGCAGCGCGGCCGAAATTGCAGGAAATCGAGACCGCGCTCGGCCGGCTGGAGAGCGAGGCGGAGACGCTGTCGCGTATTCTCAATGCCGGCGGCGCCAGCCTGTGGCCGGCGATCGTCGATCAGTTGCAGGTGGCCTCCGGCTATGAAACAGCGCTGGGCGCCGCATTGGGCGACGATCTCGAAGCCTCATCCGATGCCGGCGCTCCCATGCACTGGGCCGGCCCCATGGATGCGGATGGCGATCCGGCCCTGCCGCAGGGCGCCGAGCCGCTCTCACGGCATGTCGGGGGCAACGACGTTCTAAAGCGCCGCCTAGACCAGATCGGCCTCGTCGATCGCGCCGATGGTCCGGGCCTGATGCACGCCCTCAAACCCGGGCAGCGGCTGGTGACGCTCGATGGCGATCTCTGGCGCTGGGACGGATATGTCGCCGCCGCCGATGCGCCGAGTGCTGCCGCGCAGCGGCTGGCGCAACGCAACCGGCTGGCCGAACTCGATGCCGATATCCAGCGCATGCGCGGCGAACGCAATGCCTGGAAGCGCGATGTCGAAGCGCTGGTCGTGGCGCTGGAATCAGCGCGGGTGAGCGAACGTGAAAGACACGAGGCCTGGCGTTCGGCCCAGCGCGCCATCGGGGTGGCCCAGCAGGCGGTGGATCGCGCCGCCAAGGCCATCGGCGATCTGACGACGCGACAGAGCGCGCTCGAGGAAGCTCGGGCGCGGCTGCAGGCGAGCCTCGGCGAAGCGGAAGACATCCGCACCGATGCCGAGGAGGCGCTGGGCGAGGCCGGCGACGAGAGTGAACATGCCGCGCTCACGCAGCGCCTCGAGGCTGCCCTCACCGAGGCGCGGGCGCAGGCCGACCGGGCCCGGCTGCGGCTTGGCACCTTCGAGACCGCCAGCCGCATGCGCACTGCGCGCCTCACGCAGATCGCCACCGACAACGCCAGCTGGCAGCGCCGCCGTGAAAGCGCCGGCACGCAACTGGCGACGCTCGAAACGCGCAGCGCCGAGATTCGCACGCAGCTCACCAGCCTCGATGCGACGCCCGACAGTTTCGAGGCGCGGCGAATAGAGCTCGATGATGAGATCGGCGATGCCAGGGTGGCCCACAAGGCGGCATCCGACACCCTCTCGGTGGCGCAGACCGGCCATCGCGAGGCCGACAAGGCGTCGCGTGCCGCCATCGAGGGCCTTTCGGGTGCCCGCGAAAATCTCGCCCGCGTCGAAGAACGCATGAAAGGCCTGATCACCCATCGCCACCAGATCGAGCAATTGGTGCGGGAGAATCTCAATATCGAGGCCAGCCGTACCGCCGAAGCGGCGGGCCTCAAGCCAGAGGAAGCGTTGCCGCAGGAAGCCGGCGTCGAGCAAAAGCTCGACCGGCTGAAGTCCGAGCGCGAGCGCCTGGGCGGCGTCAATCTCACCGCCGAGAAAGAAGCCGAAGAGGTTCGCGAAAAACTCGAGACCATGGTCAAGGATCGCGACGACCTGATCGAGGCCATCGCCAAGTTGCGCACCGGCATCCAGAGCCTCAACCGCGAAGGCCGCGCCCGGCTGAGCGAAGCCTTCGAGAAGGTGAATGCCTATTTCCAGGAGCTGTTCACAGCGCTGTTCGGCGGCGGCACGGCGCAGTTGAGTTTCGTCGAGAGCGACGACCCCCTGGAGGCCGGCCTCGAAATCATCGCCCGGCCGCCCGGCAAGAAGCCGCAGACGATGACGCTGCTGTCGGGTGGCGAGCAGGCACTGACAGCGATGTCGCTGATCTTTGCGGTGTTCCTGACCAATCCGGCGCCGATCTGCGTGCTCGACGAAGTCGATGCGCCGCTCGATGACGCCAATGTCGAGCGGTTCTGCAACCTGCTCGAATCCATGCGCCAGCGCACCGAAACACGCTTCATGGTCATCACCCACAATCCCATCACCATGAGCCAGATGGATCGCCTGTTCGGCGTCACCATGGCCGAGCGCGGCGTCAGCCAGCTGGTATCGGTGGACCTCAAGACCGCCGAGAGTTTCCGCGAAGCCGTGTAACGACGGCGCCTGAGACTCAACCTCCCCTCGTCGCTATCGCCACAAGGACCGCAAAGGGGCTGGAGGCCCGAGCCTGATCCCGGCCCAATCCACCGTATTCCCGCCCCGCAGCGCGCGGATTCTGCGATGCCGTCGTGCAACATCCACAAGCGGCATCAAAATCGCTTGAGTTACAAAGGCTTAACAAGTTTGCCGCGTTCTTGACACGTTTCGTCCCTGTCACTATGTTGCGCGCGACTTAGAGGGGCATCCGCCAACAGTGGCAGGACGCCGGACGTGAGGAAAAGCGCGATGACCAATCCGCCCGACCGAGACCGTCCGGGATCTGCGAGCAAGGCTACAAGCGAGCTTGCGGCGCGGATTGCTTCGGCACAAAAGGGGCGGCAGGTCGAGGCCCATGAGGCAGCGGCCAGAGCGTCCGGGGGTTCCACCAATCTGGGCCGCGCCGTGCGGCTGGGGTCGGAATTCATCGCTGCGGTCCTGGTAGGCACGGGCATTGGCTACGTGCTCGACCAGTGGCTGAACACAAGGCCGTGGATCATGCTGGTCATGCTCCTCGTCGGCTTTGCGGCCGGTATTCTCAACGTCACCCGCGCGGTGGCGGAAATGAACAAGGCGGCGCCGCCGCCACCGAATTCGGACTTGGGTCCGGACGACGAAGACGACGCGACGTAAAGCGAACAAGGAACTGACACTTGGCCGATCCGACCAAAGTTGACCCGATCCACCAGTTTGGCATCACGAACGTCTTTTCCTTCGGTGAAGGGGGCTTTGCGCTCACCAATTCAGGCCTGTTCATGGTCATCAGCGTGGTGGCCATCCTGGGCTACCTGCTGCTCTCCACTGCCGGCCGCAAGCTCGTTCCGGGCCGCCTGCAGGTGGTTTCCGAAATGCTCTACGAGTTCGTTGCCAACATGGTGCGTGGCGCGGCCGGCACCGAGGGCATGAAGTTCTTCCCCTTCATCTTCTCGCTGTTCATGTTCGTGCTTGCCGCCAACCTTTTCGGCATGTTCCCCTACTTCTTCGCTGTCACCAGCCACATCATCGTCACCTTCGCGCTGGCGATGCTGGTGATCGTGACGGTGCTGGTCTACGGGTTCATGCGCAATGGCGCCAAGTTCCTGAAGCTGTTCGTTCCGGCCGGCGTTCCCGGCTATGTGTTGCCCATCGTGGTGCCGATCGAGATCGTCTCGTTCCTGAGCCGCCCGATTTCGCTCTCCGTGCGACTGTTCGCCAACATCCTGGCCGGTCATATCACGGTGAAGGTGTTCGCCGGTTTTATCGTGTCGCTTGGCGCGCTGGGCTGGCTCGGTTTCCTCGGCGCCTCGTTGCCGCTGGTCATGACCATCGCCATCACGGCGCTGGAGCTGCTGGTGGCAGCGCTGCAGGCTTATGTGTTCGCAGTGCTGAGCGCCATGTACCTCAACGACGCGATCCATCCGTCGCACTAATCCTCGGGTTTCGCCCGGCCGCGGTGGCCGGGGGTCAAAAGTCCAACGTATTCAGCTACAAGGCTTAAAGGAGTCAAATATGGAAGCGGAAGCCGCAAAGTTTATCGGTGCGGGCATTGCCTGTGTGGGCCTGGCCGGTGCGGCCATCGGCGTGGGCACCATCTTCGGGAATTTCCTGACGGGCGCCCTGCGCAATCCGTCGGCCAGCCAGAGCCAGTTCGGTAACCTGATCTTCGGGTTTGCCGTGACCGAAGCCCTGGGCATTTTCTCGTTCCTCGTCGCCCTGCTGCTCCTGTTCGCAGTCTGATACAGCGATACCGACATTGAGGACGGCAGCCGGAAGCAGATTGGCTTCGGGCTGCCGTTCGCATAGCCGGCGTTCGCGCTGGTCCACTCGAAGCATCGGGTAAGAGCAATGGAAAATCAGACACCAACCGCAGGCACGCCGCCCGCCGACGCTCCGGCGCTCGACGCCACGCACGCCACGACGGAAGCCGCCGGCGGCCATGAGGCGTTCCCGCCTTTCGAGGCTGCCACCTTCGGCACCCAGCTCATCTGGCTGGTGCTCTGCTTCGTGGTGCTCTACGTGGTGGTGGCTCGCTTCGCCCTGCCCCGTATCGGCGGCATAATCGAAGACCGCAAGGGCCGTATTGACGGCGACCTGGCTGCAGCCGACGCCTCGCGGCAAGAGACCGACGCCGCCATCGCTTCCTATGAGGCGGCTCTGGCCGAGGCGCGCAAGAAGAGCCACGCTATCGCCGAAGAGACCCGCGGCGGCATCAAGGCCGATATCGATGCCAAGCGGCATGTTGTCGAGGCTGACCTCGGCAAGAAGCTGACGGAAGCCGAAACCCGCATCCGGGCGACCAAGACCGAGGCCATGGGCCATGTCTCCGACATCGCCGCCGAGACGGTCGAAGCCCTGGTCAGCCGGCTGACCGGCCAGGTTTCTGCCCAGGATGTGCGCGACGCAGTCGCCCAGGCTGCGAAGGAATAGCACCATGCTGAATTTCGGAATGGACTACACTTCGGCGGCGACCCTGTGGGCCACCATCTCGCTGGTCATCTTTCTCGCCATCGCCACCTATTTCGGCATGCCGAAGATGTTCACCAAGATCCTCGATGACCGCATCGCCAAGATCGAGGCGGATCTGGCGGAAGCCAAGCGCCTGAGGACGGAAGCCGAAGCCCTGCTCGTCGAATATGAGCGCAAGCGCGTTTCCGCCGAGAGCGAAGCCGCGGGCATCGTGACGGCCGCGCAGGAAGAGGCCAAGCGCCTTACCGCCGAAGCCAGCGTATCGCTGCAGGATCTGATCGCCCGCCGCACACGTGCGGTGGAAGAAAAGATCGCGCAGGCCGAGTCGCAGGCATTGGCTGAGGTTCGCGCCAAGTCAGCCGATGTCGCCATCGAGGCGGCACGGCTGCTACTCAACAAGCAGATGCCCGAAAAAGGCGGTGCCATGGTCGACCAGGCGATCCGCGAAGTCGGCGCCAAGCTGAACTGAACGACGCAGCCATCGCTGCAACAAAAAGGCGGGCCCGGTGCCCGCCTTTTTGTTGTCCGCTGTTTTGTGGGGTGGGGGCGGGAGGGGTTGCGCTGAAAGAGAAGTGAGGCTCACCTGAGTATCGGTGGCTCCGCCCCCTCAACCTTAAGGCTGAGGTCTTGCGAAAAGCGCGCTGAGAATTAGGTGTGTCGTCCCCAATTCCTCCCCAACCACGGAGTCATCCCGGCGCAGGCCGGGATCCAGGCGGGGAACGCCCCATACGCTGGATGCACCGGTCCGCCACGGACATGGATTCCGGCCTGCGCCGGAATGACATCGGGAGGAGGAAAACTTGGTGGGGCCACGACGGGAGAACTTGTCCTATCCCAAACGCCGCTGGCTCCTCCCTCACAGCCCAGGGGCTCTTGGCCGCCCGCCCCGGCCGAGGGGGTGAGGGGTTGCGCTGAAGCATCGGTAATAGGGCGAACCGCAACACCAGGGATGCTGAGAACTCGGCCCCCCTCACCCGACGCTGCGCGTCGACCTCTCCCCGTAGGGGCGAGGTGGCCGAGAGATTAGTGATCGCTGCCGCACGTCTTGCCATTCGAGCGTAGCTCTCATGGCCTTCTCGCCTCCAATCGCTCCACTGGAGCGATTGCTCCGCCTGCGGCGGAACGGCACGAAGTCCCCAGAGGGGCGAGGTGGCGGAGAGTTTGATGTTTGTGGCCACCAGGCCAAAAAAAGGCGGGCTCGATGCCCGCCTTCTATCGTCCGTTATTCCGCTGCCTGGGGCAGGTCGACGTCGCGTTCCCATCTGAGTTTGGGGGTGCGGGCGGCTCGCGTTTCGTCGAGGCGCCGGCGCGGAGCCCTGGTGGGGGCGGCGGTGAAGCGCGCGGCGTTGCCGGCTTTGGCGTCGGCCACGAGAGCCAGCATGGCGTCGCAGAACGCATCGAGCGTCTGCTTGGGCTCACTCTCGGTCGGCTCGATCAGCATGGCGCCATGAACGACCAATGGGAAATACATGGTCATCGGGTGGTAACCCTCATCGATCAGGGCCTTGGCGAAATCGAGCGTCGAAACGCCCGTGCCTTCGAGGAAGCTGTCATCGAACAGCGCCTCGTGCATGCACGGATAGTCCGGGAACGGCACCGAGAACGCCGTCTGCAGCCGGGCCTTCACGTAATTGGCGTTGAGCACCGCGTCCTTGGCTGCCTGCGCCAGGCCGTCGCCGCCATGGCTGAGCATATAGGTCAGCGCCCGGACATACATGCCCATCTGACCCTGGAAGGCGGTGATACGCCCCAGATGCTCGCCCTCGGCGTGCTCTACCAGTTCGAGCCCGTCCTCACCCTTGCGAACGAAGGGGACCGGCGCGAAGGGCGCCAGAGCCTCTGACAACACTACCGGACCGGCGCCCGGCCCGCCGCCGCCATGCGGCGTCGAGAAGGTCTTGTGCAGGTTGATATGCATTGCGTCGATGCCGAGGTCGCCCGGCCGCACTACGCCCATGATGGCGTTGAAGTTGGCGCCGTCGCAGTAGAAATAGGCGCCGGCCTCATGTACCGCCGCGGCGATCTCGATCACCTGCGGCTCGAACAGGCCGCAGGTATTGGGGTTGGTCAGCATGATGGCGGCGACGTCGGGCGCCAGCGCTGCCTTCACAGCCGCCACGTCGACAGTGCCGTCGTCCCGCGCCGGGATCGGCTTCACCGTGTAGCCGAGGAAAGCGGCCGTAGCCGGGTTGGTGCCGTGAGCGCTTTCGGGTACCAGCACCACGGTGCGATGCCCCTGCCCGCGTGCGTCATGCGCCGCCTTGATGGCCATCATGCCGCACAGCTCGCCATGAGCGCCGGCCTTGGGGGTCAGCGATACGGCGGAGGTGTTGGTCAGCGTCATCAGCCAATGGCCGAGCTGCTGCATCAGCTCCAGGGCACCCGAGACAGTCGAAACCGGCTGCAGCGGATGGATGTCGGCAAAACCCGGCAACCGCGCCATCTTCTCGTTGAGGCGCGGGTTATGCTTCATGGTGCACGAGCCCAGCGGATACATGCCGCTGTCGATGGAATAGTTCATCCGGCTCAGGCGCACATAGTGGCGCATGGCCTCGGGCTCGGTGAGGCCGGCGAGATCGAGCGGCGTCTGCCGTGCGAAGCCGCCGAGACGACCTGTGCCGATTTCGACATCCGGCAGGTCGACGCCGGAATGGTGGGTGTCGCCGATCTCGAACAGCAGCGGCTCGTTGGGGAGCAGTGCCGAGCCGGACGTGCTGGCGAGGCCGGAGGAGCCGATGCCGGTGGGCCGGCCTTGCGTGTTCATGCTCATGCCAGCACCTCCGTCAGGCCTTGCACCAGCGCCGCGATATCGGCGTCGGTTGTCAGTTCGGTTGCGGCCAGCACCAGGAGATTGACGACCCCGGGATCATCCGGCTCCAGCCGGCTGACCGGCACACCCGCCAGGATGCCCCGGCGCGCCAGCGCCTCGACGACCGGCGCTGCCGGCTGCGACAGGCGCAGGGTCATTTCGTTGAAAAAGCTCTTGTTGAGCAGTTCGACGCCCGGTACGCCCGCCAGCGCGTCGGCCAGGGCACAGGCGCGGGCATGGTTGAGCCGCGCCAGCCGCGTGAACCCGGCCTCCCCCAGCAATCCCATATGGATGGAGAAGGCCAGAGCGCACAGGCCCGAATTGGTGCAGATGTTGGACGTCGCCTTTTCGCGGCGGATATGCTGCTCGCGTGTGGAAAGCGTCAGCACGAAGCCGCGGCGGCCTTCGGCATCGACCGTCTCGCCGCAGAGGCGGCCCGGCATCTGGCGGACGAAATCCTTACGGGTCGCCATCAGCCCCACATAGGGGCCGCCGAAATTGAGGGCATTGCCGATCGACTGGCCTTCCGCCACCACGATATCGGCCCCATAGGCGCCGGGTGCCTCGATGAGGCCGAGCGAGACGATCTCCGTCGCCACCACGATCAGCAGCGCGCCCTTGGCATGCGCGGCGTCGGCAGCGGTCTTGAGATTGCGCAGATGGCCGTAGAAATCCGGCGTCTGGATGACGATGGCCGCCGTCTGGTCGTCAATGCGGTCGAGGATATCCCCCTGTCCCTGGGGCGAAGCCGACAGGCAGACGAGATTGTCGTCGCCGCGGAGATATGCCTTCACCACGTCGCGGTAGTGGGGGTGGAGCCCGCCCGACAGCACCACCTTGGATTTGCGTGTCAGCCGCCGCGCCATCAGCACGGCTTCGGCGGTGGCGGTCGAGCCGTCATACATGGAGGCGTTGGCGACTTCCATGCCGGTGAGTTTGGCCACCTGGGTCTGGAATTCGAACAGCATCTGCAGGGTGCCCTGCGAGATTTCCGGCTGGTAGGGCGTATAGGCGGTGAGCCATTCGGAACGCTGGATCAGGTGATCCACCGTCGCCGGCACATGGTGGCGGTAGGCGCCGGCGCCGATGAAGAACGGGCCATTGCCGGCCGCATGGTTCTTGCCAGCCAGCGCCCGCATATGGGCTTCGACGAGGAATTCCGGGCTATGGCCGGGCAGATCCGGAGGGCTGATATTGAAGGCGCTGCGCGGCACGGCGCTGAACAGCGCATCGGCGCTGCCGGCGCCGATGACAGCCAGCATCTCGGCACGCTCGGCTTCGGTATGGGGGAGGTAACGCATCTAGTCTCTCAACTCTTGGGGCGTGCCCCTATTTCGTGTGCGCTGCGTAAGCCGCGTCATCCATGAGGTTATCCAGCTCGCCCGCATCCGAGACTTCGATCTGGAACATCCAGCCGGAGCCGAGCGGGTCCTGGTTGACCAGGGACGGGTCAGAGGTGACCTCGGCATTGACGGCGACGACGGTGCCAGAGACCGGCGCGTAGATTTCCGAGGCGGCCTTCACGGATTCGACGACTGCGGCTTCATCGCCCTTCTTCAATTTGGCGCCGACGGCCGGCAGTTCGACGAAGACGATGTCGCCGAGCTGGCTCTGGGCGTAGTCGGTGATGCCGACGATGCCGGTGGTGCCTTCGATGCGGACATATTCGTGGTCGACGGTATATTTGGTGGTCATCTCAACTGGCCTTGCGGTAGTAGCGGTGGGGTGTGAAGGGGAGCGCGGCAACCTCAGCGGGCTGGGCCCGGCCGCGCACGGAAACCTGGAGCCTGCCGCCGGCTGCGGCATGGGCGGGCGGCACGAAGCCGAGCGCGATGGCGCGCCCCAGCGATGGCGAGAAGCCTCCGCTGGTGACGCGGCCGATGACGGCGCCCGTCGCATCGAGAATTTCGGCACCTTCGCGCGCCGGTGCGCCATCGACCAGAAGGCCGACACGGACACGCGCCAGGTCGCCGCCATATTCCTTGAGGATACGCGCCGCGCCGGGGAAATCCGCGGCCTCGCGGCGGCGCTTGGAGACGGCGAAATTGAGCCCGGCCTCGGTGGGTGAAACTGTCTCGTCAAGGTCATGGCCATAGAGCGGCAATCCGGCTTCCAGCCGCAGGCTGTCGCGGGCCCCGAGCCCGATGGGCTTGACGCGGGCATCCGCGAGCAGCGTATCCCAGAGTTCTCCGGCCTTTTCCGTGGGCGCCAGAATCTCGAAGCCATCCTCGCCCGTATAACCGGAGCGGGAAATCATCAGGCGAACGCCGCCCCATTCGTAGGAGCCGTAGGTCATGAAGCCGAGCTCGCCGGTCTTTGGGATCAGGCTCGCCATAACGGCGGCCGCTTCCGGCCCCTGCAGCGCCAGCAGCGCGCCATCGTCGGCGCGGTGCAGGCTGGCCTTGTTGCCGACGGCCTTCTCGATAAGAGCGAAGTCATTATCCTTGGTGCCGGCATTGACCACGATATAGAGCGTACCCGAATGTTCGATGCGGGCAGAACGCGCCACCATCAGGTCATCGAGCGCCCCACCCCGGTCGTTGAGCAGCAGGGTGTAGCGAATCTGGCCGGGCTTGAGGTTGCGGATGTCGCCGCAAATCAACGGCTCGATCAGCGCGGCGACCGCCTGGTGGTCGGCCTCGGCGTCCCCGCTCTTGTCGGCGAGCATCAGAAAGCTCGGGCCCATATGGGAGACATCGAACAGGCCCGCATGCTCGCGGGTCCATTTATGTTCGGCAATGATGCCGGTGGGATATTGCACCGGCAGCGAATAGCCGGAGAACGGCACCATGCGGCCACCCAGGGCGACGTGGCGATCGTTCAGCGGCACGGATTTGAGGATTTCGGCAGTTTCAGCCATGAACTCTTCCGGACAAAAGGACACGAGCGCCTCGCGGCGCTATTTCGTGCCCCCTCTGTCCACGAACCTGAGAGATTTCCCCAGCCGATCAGGCCAGGTTGCTCCTTCGGTGAGGCGTTACCGCCTGCTTTCCAGAGTTCAGCGCGACGCGGTCCTTTTGCCTGAGAGTTTCCGGGGCGGTTGCTCCTTCGGCGCCGGCCCGAAGCCGGTCTCTCCCGCAGTCGATGTCACCATGCGCAGAGATTATCAAGGGCGTCAATGCGAGGCTAAAGGCCGGCGGGGATTCTCCCCAGGCGCCGGCTCAGTGCGTCACTTGGGATCGAAACCGACCCAGATGGTGATGTCCTCGCCGCCGATATAGGGAATGGCGACATTATCCAGCACCTTGAGGAAACTGCCGGTCTGCGTCGAGGCATCGATAGCCGTCGGCAGCACGTATTTCTCGGTGAAGATGGCCGCGCCATTGCGTTCCACGGCGAAGCGGACCGGCACGTTGACGGATTTTTCCGAGCCTTTGGGCCCCAGCAGCACGCGGCCGGCAACGCCCATCTGCACGGTGATGAGACCGTTGGAGACGATGCAGTTGCGCGTCTGCTTGTCGATCACCGCCTGGTAGTGCAGGTCAGCGGCATTGCCGACCTTGCCACCCACATAGGAATAGAGCGTCTCGCTGCCGGGGCGCACCTTGATGGGCGGGCATTCTGTCGCGATGGCCGGCAGTGCGTTGGGCGCCGCCTGGGCGATCTGCTTCTGGTTGGCCGTGGCGTTGGCATATTGCGAAATATCGCCGGGTCCACTGCCGAACATATTGCCCATCGAACAGGCGCCCAAAGTCGCAACCAGCAGGCCGGCGCCAAGGGTGCGCCGAACGATCCGGGCTACGAAGATCAACTTCTCTTCAGGCATCAAAACAGTGTCTCCACGCAGGCACTCGGATTTAATCGCCCCGCGGGGCAACAAGCAATTATTTCATGGCCTCGAGGGCCATCAAAATAGCGGGCGCGCCGCTGGCATTGACGCCCGGCGCATCTTCCACGAAGACGGCGTCGACGACGCCGTCGGTGATGATCATGGCGCTGCGGGCATACCGCGTGCCCATGCCGCCACCGGAGAAATCCTTGTCGAGGCCCAGGGCCCCCGCCAGGGCAGCATTGCCGTCGGCCAGGAAGTCGATCACCCCAAGAGCATCGGAGCTTTCGGCCCAGGCCTTCATGACGTGGTGGTCGTTGGCAGCCACGCAAACGATCCGGTCCACACCGGCCGCCTTCAGCTTAGCGGCGTTGGCGATAAAGCCGGGTAAATGATTGACATGACAGGTCGGGGTGAAGGCGCCCGGCACGGCGAACATCGCCACCCGGCCCTTGCCGAGCACCGCGTCGCTGGTGGTGTCGGAAATGCCGCTGGCGTCGACAAGCTTCACGGGGACGGACGGAATGGTATCGCCGCTCTTGATCATGGCGTGATGGCCTTTTGTTGCTATTGGACCGCGCCCGCAAGGCCGGTCCCGTTTAAGCTATCGCGCCGCCGGGGGCACGGACAAAATCTGACGAGAGACCCAGAACGAGCCCGCGTCAGTCAGGAATGTGAGCTGAACAGGCTTGCCCTCCAAGCCCTTTATGCCGGTAGTCCCCAGTAACGGCAAAAGAATTATGCCGGGTTCCGGGCTTTTTTGCGGCGTACCGAACAGCGCGGGCATGTTGCCGGCGGTGGAGGCGATCAACGAGGCCGGCTTGACCGCCGGGCCGGTGAGCACCACGCGCAGGGCGTTTCCTCCAGCATCGAGAGTCACATCGCCGACTGGCGCCGGACCGTCACTGGCTGCCCAGGGCCGGGGGGCACGCTTGAGCGCCTGGCGCAGGCGCGCGTTCTGTTCGTGATCGGGTGTATCGAGGAGGACCGGCAATTC
The DNA here is from genome assembly GCA_036499825.1 of Devosiaceae bacterium. Lineage (GTDB taxonomy): Bacteria > Pseudomonadota > Alphaproteobacteria > Rhizobiales > Devosiaceae > Paradevosia. The sequence goes on along the minus strand of DASYCZ010000032.1, from coordinate 180,970 downwards.
GAACTGTGCCTCGACCGGCACGCAGATATCGGAGCAGATGCCGAGGGTCACGACGAGCTTCACGTTCGGCTGGTCGCTATCCACATGCAATGTGGCCGGCAAGATGGTGGGGCCGAAATACACATAGTCCAGCACGCCCCCGCTCTCATCGATGCTGGGATAAGGCCAGAGGACATGCGCCGCGCTCAGCCCGGTCGAGCCGGAATAGTCGAGCAGTGTCGGAATACCGGTCTCGCCCGGTATCCGCCAATAGGTCTTGTAGCCTTGCGGCATGTCGATATCGATGCCGGCGAGCGTCGTCCGGTCGGGCGCCGCCATATCGGCCGTAATCAGCCGGGCGCGCACGCCTGGGGCAAGCTCCTGCCATGGGCTCGTCCCGGCAAAAGCCGGTGCGGTCGTCAGCAGCAAAATCAGCAATGGCAGGGCGCGCATGGCAGCAGTGGATAGCGCAAATGGTCCTCTCGCCAAAGACACGCTCCTTCAGGCCTTCGTGAGACGTTTTGATAGCCTATCGTGGCGGCGTTAAGACTGTGATCAACGGGGGCTTTGCAGAACCGGCCGCCAGCCTTACACTTCGGAGGCGGCGACGGTTGCGTGGAGCAGCAAAATGATTTCGCTGAAAGGCCAGTTTCTGGTGGCCATGCCCGACATGGCAGACGAGCGCTTCCGCGACACGGTGATCTACCTCGTCGGTCACGGCGATGAAGGCGCCATGGGGCTCGTGGTCAATAAGAGCCTCGAAGACATGCGCTTTGGCGATATCCTCGAAGAGCTCGATCTCGGCGGCAAGGATGACATCATCCAGTTGCCTGAAGATATTCGCGAGCGCGCCGTGCTGCGTGGCGGCCCGGTCGAAAAGGGCCGTGGCTTCGTGCTGCATTCGCCCGACTATTTCCGCGACGGCAATTCCTATGTGGTCACCGACGAGGTCTACCTGACGGCGACGCTCGATATCCTCAAGGCCATCGCCTTCAAGAACGAGCCGCTCGAGGCCGTCTTCGCGCTCGGCTATTGCGGTTGGGGCGCCGGCCAGCTCGAAGGCGAAATCAGCCGCAATGGCTGGCTCACCGTCCCCTTCTCCCGCGATCTGCTGTTCGCCACCCCCATCGAGCAGCGCTACGATGCGGCGTTGAAAACGCTCGGGATCACGCGGGCGAGCCTCAGCCCGACGGCGGGGAATGCGTAAGGGGCTGGGAGCTTTACCTCACCACGGCAGCTGTGGCCTACCCCCTCCCTAGCCCTCCCCACAAGGGGGAGGGTAGAATCGGGTATGTTGCACTATCTCGCCAAGCGCATTGAACCGCATCGACATCCTGCCGGCGCTCACGGCCTGATCAGCGGGAAACCTGCGATTGCAGTTTCTTGCCCAGTTCGGGGCCGGTCATGGCGGCACCGAAGGCGAAGCCCTGAGCGTAGCGGCAGTTGAGGCCGCGCAGGCGATCGACCTCGTCCAGCGTTTCGACGCCCTCGGCGATCACGGTGAGGTCGAGTTCGTGAGCCAGCGCTACGATGGCCCGGATGATCGGCACCTGGGTGTGGGCCATGCCGCCCTCTTCGCCGATCTGCACGAAGGCGGCGGGGATCTTGATGGTGTCGAACGGGAACCGGTGCAGATAGCTCAACGAAGAGTGGCCCGTGCCGAAATCATCAAGCGCCAGCCCGATGCCGAGATTGCGCAGCGCGGTGAGCATGTAAGACGAGTGCTCGGGATTGGCCATCACCTCGCCCTCGGTCACCTCCAGCTTCAGATGCCGGGCGATATTGGCGTCGGTGGCGATCAGCCCCTTCATGTCGTTGAGGAGCTGCTCCGACACCAGTTGCGTGGGCGACAGGTTGACGGAGACGAAGAACTCCTCCGGCAGGCCCGGCATGGCGTGCAGCCAGTCGCGCATCTGGAAGGCGGCCTGCTCGAAGGCGAGGCGTCCGAGGCGCTCGATGAGGCCGGACCGTTCGGCGAGCGGGATGAATTCGTCCGGATTGACGAGGCCCCGCGTCGGATGATTCCAGCGCATCAGCGCTTCGGCCCCGACGACCTGACCGGAATTGATGTCGGTGATGGGCTGGAACTGCACATGCAATTCGCCCTGCTTCAGGCCGCGATCGAGATCTTCCTCGCTGGCGCGGTTATAGGCGGAGATGGAGCGCGCCGACGCCCGATAAGCCTCGATGCGGTCGCCGCCCAGGCGCTTGGCGTAGAACATGGCCAGCTCGGCATCGCGCAGCACGTCGGCGGCGGTGGCCGGATTGCTGTCATAGATGGTGACGCCGATGGAGGCGGTGAGCGTCAGGTCGCGATCGCCGAAATTGAACGGAGCCTTCAGCGCCTTGCGGATCTGCTCGGCCGTCTCGGCGATGCGGCTGGCGGCCTGTTCGGAGGCAAGGATGACGGCGAACTGATCGCCATTGATGCGGGCGATGGTGTCGAGCGGGCGCATGACGCGCGCGATACGGCGCGAAATGGCGAGGAGCACCGAATCCGCCGCCGAATGCCCGACGCGCTCTTCGAGCTCCATGAAGCGATCGACGTCGACGAGGAACACCGCGGGCTTGACGCCGTTGGGGGTGCGCGCCCTGATCAGCGAGCGCTCCAGCCGGTCGAGGAACAACTGCTTGTTGGGCAGGCCCGTGAGGCTGTCATGGACGGAGTCGTGCAGCAACCGCTCGCGCGAGGCGCGGTCCTCGGTCACATCCTGCAAGGTGCCGACGATGCGGTTGACCTGGCCATCGCCGCCCAGCACCGGCTTCACGCGCATGCGGAAGGTGCGGTAGCTGCCGTCGCTGGTGGCAATGCGCATATCGGACGAGACCTTGCCGCGGCGCAATTCGACCAGCGTATCGAAGGCGGTGCGAAACCGGTCGCGATCTTCCGGATGCACGCGGTCGAGCCAGCGCTTGATGGCGCCGCGCAAGGCGCCGCGTTTCTCGCCGAGCCGCGTCGTCAGCTCATCGGAAACAGAGACGCGATCGCGCTCGATGTTCCAGTCGAAAACGAAATCGCCACTGCCGGTCAGCGCCAAAGCACGGCGCTCGACTTCCGACAGCGTACCGATGGAAACCTGTCCATCCGAGAAAGCATGCTGCACCGCCGTGAAGCCCAGCAGCATGACGATCAGCACCAGGCCACCGGCGACGGCGGGCTGGGCCACGTCATTGGAGACCTGCCCCGTCACCACCAGCCAGGCATAGAACAGCCAGGCGAGGAAGATGATCCAGGTGGGCACGAGCAGCACCGCGCGGTCATAGCCACGTAGCGCCAGAAGCAGAATGAGGAAGAAGCCGGAAACGCCGAGCAGCGCCAGCACCACGCGCGACACGGTCGCGGCGATCTCGGGCTGAAAGAAGGCGAAACCGAACAGCGCCAGGAACACCGCCGCCAGCGCCAGGGCCAGATGGATGAAGCGCAGATGCCAGCGATGCAGGTTCAAATAGATGAACAGGAACCCCGCCAGGGTCGTGGCGAGGCCCGCCTCCGACGCCGCTCTGAAGGGTTGCATGGAGCCGTTGCCGACGCCCAGTAATCGCCCCAGCACGCCGAAATCGATCAGCAGGTAAAGCAGCACCGCCCAGGCAAAGGCCGCCGTCGCGGGGAATACGCCCCTGCCCTTGACCACGAACATGATGGTGAGGAACACCGCCGCGAGGCTGGCGATGCCGAGCACCACGCCGCGGAACAGCGTGAAAGAGTTGACATAGTCTCGATAGGCGTCAGGCTTCCAAAGATAGAGTTCGGGCAATGTGTCGCCGTTGAGTTCGGCAACGAACGTCACCGTGGCGCCCGGATCCAGGGTGACATCGAAGACGTCGGATTCGGGATCGGCCAGCCGCACCGGCCGGATACCGGCGCTGGGGGTCAGCACCTGCACATGGTTGGAGCCCAGATCGGGATGGAAAACGCCGGAACCCGGCAGCCGGAAGAATGGCGCCACCAGCAGGCGGTCGATCTGCTGATCGGACTCGTTGCTCAAGGCGAACACCGCCCAGGTCGGGTTGGTGCCGGTCTTGGAGGCCAGCACTTCGATGCGGCGGATGATGCCATCCTCACCGGCAGCGGTGGAGACCTGAACACGGCCGTTGGTCCCGGGGACGATACTGATGACGTCACTGAGATTGACGGCGTTGACATCCTCGGGAACCGAAATGACCTCGAAGGCAGCTGCCGGCAGGACGCCGACGAGCATGAGGACGAGGCAGATCGCGAGGGTTAGGAATTGACGCATTAGGCGGCGGGGTATCCTGAATTCTATTCGCGGCGCGAATTAGGTAGCGGGGATTTGCCGTCCCGACAAGCGCGGGGCCGGCGACTGCGCTTCAGCCGCGATGGCGGAGGGCGTCAAAGTGCTCGCGGGTGAGGCCGAAAAGGACGTGATCGGCCCAACGCCCGTCGATCTGCAGGTATTTCTCGGCGTAACCCTCTTCGCGAAATCCGTTCTTTTCGAGCACGCGGCGCGAGGCGTTGTTGTTAGGGAGAAAAGCGGCGTGAATGCGGTGAAGGTTCAGCCCATCGAAGGCGTGGGGCAAAAGCACCGAGACGGCCTCGCTCATGATGCCCTGGCCGGCGAACTGTTCGCCCATCCAGTAACCGAGCGTGCCGAACTGGGCGGCGCGGCGGCGAACGTTGGAGAGCGTGATACCCCCGACGAGTTCCTCCTCGCGGCCCTCGCCGACGAAAATGAAAAAGGTGTAGTCGGTGCCCTGTACCGCTTCCAGATGCCCGCGCTTGAGCCGCGCGAAATAGACGCTGCGGCCCAGATCGGCTTCCGTCCAGCGCGGCTCGAACGGTTTCAGGAAGTTTCTGCTGTCATAGCGCAGCCGGCGCCACGCCTTGTAATCATGCGGCTGCGGCGCCCGCAGCGTCACCCGCGGGCCGTGCAGTTGGGGGGTCGCATCGCGCGGAGACCAGGGCCAGAGCACATCTCACCTAGTGCTTGAGACGCGAGCCGATCGCAACATGGTCGGGCAGCTTGGCCACCGGCCCGATCCCGGCAAGCGATACCTTGTCGGTATAAAAGATCTGGCTGGCGACTTCTTTCACCCGATCGGCGGTGATGCGGTTGATGCGATCGACCGTTTCCTGCAACGGAATCGGCCGGCCCCAGAGAATTTGCTGGCGGGCAAGCTGGCCGGCGCGGGCCGACGGACTTTCGAGCGACATCAGGAGGCCCGCACGGATCTGGTTACGAACGCGGATCACTTCTTCGTCGGTGATGGTCTCGGTGGCGCGGCGGAGTTCGTCGAGCACCACCGGCACCAGTTCGCCAACCTCATCCTCGCCGGTTGCGGCGGCGATGCCGAAGATGCCGCTATCCTCGAAGGCCCAGTGGAAGGCATAGACCGAATAGCAAAGGCCGCGCTTTTCACGCACTTCCTGGAACAGCCGCGAGCTCATGCCGCCGCCGAGAATGGAAGCCAGCACCTGGGCGGCGTAAAAGCCGTCCGAATTGTAGGCACGCCCTTCCAGGCCAATGACGATATGGGCCTGTTCGTGATCGGAAATCAGGCGTTCCTCGCCACCGACATAACGCGCCTTTTCGGGTGGCGGCGCGCCGTTGGGCTTGAGGGCATGGAAGCGATCGTTGGCGATATCGACGAGCTGGTCATGATCGACATTGCCGGCGGCGGCGACGACCATGCGGTCGCCCACATAGTTGCGATCCATGTAGCCACGGATGGCGCTGGCGCCCATGCCCTTCACCGAATCTGCGGTGCCCAGGATCGTGCGGCCAATCGGCTGATCGGGGAAAGCTGCGGACTGGAACAGGTCGAAGACGTGATCGTCGGGATTGTCGCGGGCGGCGCCGATCTCCTGGATGATGACGTTCTGCTCGCGGTCCAGCTCGTTCTGGTCGAACAGAGAATTCTGCAGGATATCGGCGAGGATGTCGGCCGCCAGCGCGACATCCTCTTTCAGCACCCGGGCGAAATAGCCGGTATGCTCGATGGACGTTGCAGCGTTGAGATCGCCACCGACATTCTCGATGGCTTCGGCGATATCAAGAGCGTTCCGGCTGCTGGTGCCCTTGAAGGCCATGTGTTCGAGCAGGTGCGAGATGCCGTGCTCGTTATTGCGTTCGCTGCGCGAACCCGCCTTGACCCAGACACCGAGCGAGGCACTCTCGAGATGCGGCATGTCATCGGTGAGGACAGTAATGCCGTTGTCCAGTTTGGTGCTTCTCACGCTAAACTACTCCTCCTGAACCCTTGCCGGCGCCGCCGGATGGATTCGTGTCTTCGCGCCAATGAGGTCAGGCGCGGGTGCGTGTCTTGATATAGGTCTCAACCGTCGCCTGATCATCGGCCAGCACGTCGAAACGCTCCGGCCGTTCGAAAAGGTCAGCCAACCACACCGGCAGTGGCGGTTCAACACCCGTCGCAGTTTTGACCGCCGCCGGAAACTTGGCCGGGTGAGCGGTCGCCAGCGCCACCATGGGCACCGGTGCGCTGATCTGGTGGCGGGCGACATGCACGCCAACGGCCGAATGCGGATCGAGCAGATAGCCCGCATGCTTCAGCGTCGCGGCGATGGTCGCCGAGGTTTCGGCCTCCCCGGTGGTGCCGGCGGCAAATTCGGTGCGGATGGCGTCGAGCGCATCCCCCGGCACGGCGAAGCCGCCCGATTGCTTGAGGCCATCCATCATCTGGCGCACCGCATCGGCGTTACGGCCAGCGCTTTCGAACAGCAGGCGTTCGAAATTGGACGAGATCTGGATATCCATCGACGGACTGATGGTGGGCGCCACACCAAGCATCTCATAACGTCCCGTCGCCATGGTCCGCTTCAGGATGTCGTTGGCGTTGGTGGCGATCACGAGCCTATCGATAGGCAGGCCCATGCGCTTGGCCGCATAGCCGGCGAAAATATCGCCGAAATTGCCGGTCGGCACGGTGAACGACACCGTCCGGTGCGGCGCGCCCAGCGACACGGCCGCGGTGAAGTAATAGACGATCTGCGCGACGATGCGGCCCCAGTTGATGGAGTTGACGCCCGACAGGCGCACCTCGTCGCGGAAACGGTGATGGTTGAACAGGCCTTTGACGATGTTCTGGCAATCGTCGAACGTGCCCTTGAGCGCAATGTTGTGGACATTGGCATCGAGCACCGTGGTCATCTGCCGCCGTTGCACCGCCGAGGTGCGGTTTTCCGGATGCAGGATGAAGATATCGGTGGTGTCACGGCCGCGGAAGGCCTCGATGGCGGCCGAACCGGTATCGCCCGAAGTGGCGCCCACGATGGTGGCGCGCAGGCTACGACGCGTCAGTATATGATCCATGGCGCGGGCCAGGAACTGCATCGCCACGTCCTTGAAGGCCAGCGTCGGGCCGTGGAACAGTTCGAGGACGAACAGCCCCGGCTCCAGCTCGACGAGCGGAGCCACGGACGGATGGCGAAAGCCCGCATAGGCGGCGGTGACGATAGCGTGCAATTCCGCATCGGGAATGTCGCCATCGGCGAAGCGGCGAATGATGTCGAAGGCCACTTCGGCATAGGGCATGCCGGCATAAGCGGCGATTTCGGCGGCATGAATCCGCGGCCATTCCTGCGGCAGATACAGCCCGCCATCGCTGGCCAGCCCCGCAAGCAGCGCATCGGAAAAACTCAGCGCGGGCGCCTGTCCGCGCGTGGAAACGAACTGCATTAAGGGCCTGACCCTTGGAGAGAAGCTGGCGCACCCTAGAGAAAGCCACGTTGCGCCGCAAGTTTCAAAGCACCTGTGGGTTCGGGGGCGTTGATGGGAGGGTTTACGGTGGTGCGGCGGGCTTTGTGGCTTCCCCACCCCTACCGTCTATCCCCAGCGTCGCCATTACCCGCTTCATGCGGGATTGCCCGGATAGACCGGGCAAAGACGGCGCTGTAATTCCGCGTCTGCGGCGAGAATACCCCTTACTGCCTCCTCGCAGGGGAGGGGAATCCTGATTGAGAGTCTGCGGCTCCTTCGCTTTCCCTCCCCTTGGGGGGAGCGTGGCCTCGCAGGGGTTGGGTGGGGTGGGAAGCCACGACCGCACAAGACAGGCAGTAGCGAGAACGGACGCAGGCCTAAATCCCCTACCCCTTCTTGCCCTTCGCCTTCGGGTGGCGCTGCCGCCAGATCCAGGCGGAGAGCATCAGGGGCACCAGGAGCGCGAAGGCGAACCAGGTCATAGCATATTCGAAGTGCGAGTTCGGGAAGTCGATGACCGTCTCGCCGCCCTGCGGCAGCGCGTTGGGCGCGGAGGCCGGCAGGTCGACATAGAGGTCGGCAAGAGGTTGCAGGCCCGGATCGAGCATGGCGGCGAGCCGCTGCGGGTCACGCACATAATCGGTCCGATCCTTGGCATTGGGACCGGGCGTGAAGAGGTTCGATGCCTCGGGCTGACGCGCGAGCCCGGTCAGCGTGACCACGCCGGTCGGCGTATTGGCATCGTCGCGATAAGGCTCGATCAGTTGCTGAGGCACGAAGCCGCGATTGACCAGCACGGTGCCACTGTCCTGCAGCACGAAGGGGACAACGATCCAGTAGCCGGGGCCGTTATAGTGCCCCTTGGCGTCCTCGCCGATGCCGGTGAAGATCAGGATGGTCTGGGCCGGTACGAAATGCCCCGTGATCGCAACTGGCCGGAAGTCGAAGTCGGCGGGATTCAGCGTTTTCCAGTCGGCGACTGCCGGGAACGGATCGGGCGGCAGCGTGCTGCGCGCCGTCACATCGGCAATCAGGGCTTCCTTCTCGCCGAGGCGATGCAGCTGCCAGACGCCGAGATAGATGAACAGCGCCATGAGCGCTGCCATGAAGGCGATGAAGCTCCAGAAGGCGATTGGCCTTGAGTTCCGCTTGGTGACTGTCGTGTTCATTGGTGCCCCTCATGGGCGTCGTGCCTGTATTGCAGCACCACCATGGTCGCCTTGAAGGGGCGCAGCAGGGCCAGGCAAAGAATCAGCGTCGTGGGGATCCACAGCAGCAGATGCACATAGGGCGCCGGATGGAATAGCGCCTCGGTGATAAAGGCCAGGATCAGGATGATGGGGCTGACGGCAAAGATGATGAAGATAGCCGGGCCATCGCCGCTATCGGCGAATTTGAGGTCGAGGCCGCAGACGGTGCAGCGCGGCGCAACCTTCAGGAAACCGGAGAACAGCTTACCCTTGCCGCATCGCGGGCACCGGCACAGAAGGCCGATGAGGAATGGCGACGGACGCGCGGCGGGTGGAGTGTTGGACATCTGATGCCTGAAAACAATCGGGGCGCGGATACCGCGCCCCGGAGAGGTATTTGTCGGTCCGCCTCAAGCGGCGGTGGGAAGGCCCCAGCTGCCCCACACATAGATGGAGGCGAAGAGGAACAGCCACACCACGTCCACGAAGTGCCAGTACCAGGCGGCGAATTCGAAGCCCAGGTGACGGGTCGGGGTGAAATCGCCACGCTGTGCACGGATCAGGCAGACGATCAGGAAGATGGTGCCGATGATGACGTGGAAGCCATGGAAGCCGGTCGCCATGAAGAAGGACGCGCCGTATACGTTACCCGAGTAGGAGAAGCCGGCATGGCTGTATTCGATCGCCTGCACGCAGGTGAACAGCAGGCCGAGCGCGATGGTGAGCGCCAGACCGGCCTTGAGGCCCTTGCGGTCATTGTGCAGCAACGCGTGGTGCGCCCAGGTCACCGTGGTGCCCGAGGTCAAAAGGATCAGCGTATTGAACAGCGGCAGGTGGAAGGGATCGAACAGTTCGACGCCGGTGATCGGCCAGGTGCCGCCGGTCGCCGCGACGCGGGCATACTGCTCGGGATCGGCATGGCGGAAGAAGTTGTCGAAATAGGCCCAGAACCAGGCCACGAAGAACATCACTTCCGAGGCAATGAACAGCATCATGCCGTAGCGGTGGTGCATCTGCACGACCGGGGTGTGATCGACGCCGTTATTGGCTTCCTTGATCACGTCCGACCACCAGCCATACATGGTGTAGAGCACGCCAAGGAAGCCGATGATCAGGATCCACGGCGTAACGTGGTGCATGAACAGGACACCGCCGACGGCCATGACGAAGGCCGAGGCCGAGCCGACGAAGGGCCACGGGCTGGGGTTTACAAGATGATAGTCGTGGTGCTTGGCGACCGCAGCCATGTCAGCGTCCCTCATTTTTTTGCAGCGTAGAAGGTATAGGAAAGCGTGATAGCACGCGTGGTGTCGAGATCGTGGTTCTTTGCCAGGTCCGGATCGACGAAGAAGACGACCGGCATTTCCACACGTTCATGGGGTTGCAGCGTCTGCTGGGTGAAACAGAAGCACTGAATCTTGTTGAAGTACTGCCCGGCGGCATCCGGCGCGACGTTAAAGACCGCCATGCCGGTGGTCGGCTTGTCGGAATTGTTGACCGCTATGAAATTGATGGTCTCGGTCGAGCCGATCTTTTCGGTGATGGGCTTGGCCGGGGTTACCGTCCAGTTGATGCCGCTATCGACATTGGAGTCGAAGCGCACCGTCATCTCACGATCTATAATGCCCTTGGGATTGTCGGTTGCGACCTGCGTGGTCCCGCCATAGCCCGTCGCCTTGCAGAACATCTGGTAGAGCGGCACGGCGGCATAGGCGAGACCGATCATGGCGGCCACGACGCCGGTCAGCGCATAGGCCATCCAGCGGTTGCGGTTGGGCGAGATGAACGGTTCGCTGGTCATGGCCTAGAGATCCCTGGTCGTAAAGATTGCCGGACCCATCTTCACGATGGTCAGCACGTAGAACAGGATCACGGCGGCGCCAAGCACGAGGGCAAGCGCAATGGCACGACGGCGCTGGCCGGCGCGGCGGGCCAGTTCGGCCTCGACGTCGGTGGGCGGCTGCGGCGGGGGGAAGACAGGACCGGCCATCAGAAACTCCCGAACCGCGTCAGCAGGTTATCCGCCAGCAATGCCAGGAAGATCACCGCCAGATAATAGAGCGAGAACATGAAGAGCTTGCGCCCGGCCTTCTTCATCTCGACGCCGGTCTTGCGGAACAGTTGCACCGCAAGAACGATGAACCAGACGCCCGTCACCAGCGCGACCGCCGTATAGGGCAGGTGCGAGAAACCGATCAGCGACGGCACCAGCGTGACGGCAACCAGCAGGAAGGAATAGATCACGATCTGCAGCTTGGTTGCCGGCTCGCCGGCAACGTTTGGCAGCATGGGGATGCCGGCCTCTTCGTAGTCGCCCTGCTTGTAGAGCGCCAGCGCCCAGAAATGCGGCGGGGTCCACAGGAAGATGATGGCGAACAGCAGGATGCTCTCTATGCTCACCGTGCCGGTGACCGCAGCCCAGGCGACCATGGGGGGGAACGAGCCGGCCGCCCCGCCGATGACGATGTTCTGCGGCGTCGAGCGCTTGAGCCAGGCGGTATAGATGACCGCATAAAAGAAGATGGTGAAGGCGAGAAGCCCGGCGGCCAACCAGTTGGTGGCGAGGCCCAGGGTCATCACCGAGAAGGCCGAGGCGATGATGCCGATGGCCAGCGCATCGTTGCGCTCGACGCGACCAGAGGGGATCGGACGATTGCGCGTACGGCTCATCACGGCGTCGATATCGCTATCGTACCACATGTTGAGCGCACCCGAGCCACCGGCGCCCACGGCGATGCAAAGAATGGCAATGAAGGCGATGACGGGATTGATGCCGCCGGGCGCCAGCACCAGGCCGACGATGGCGGTGAACACGACAAGCGACATCACGCGCGGCTTGAGCAGGGCGAAATAATCGCCTACCCGCGCGCCACCGGCAAAGGCCGGCATGTCCTTGCTGTCATGAATGTAGGCCACACGCATCACTTTCTATGGTCGGGCGTCCCGCGGACGGGACGCCCATTGGTTTGGCGCACTCGCGCCTTAGTGGCTGGAAGTCGAGCTGATACGCGGCAGGACTTCGAACTGGTGGAACGGCGGCGGCGACGACAGCGTCCACTCGAGAGTGGTAGCGCCCTCGCCCCACGGATTGTCGCCAGCCGGGCGCTTCTTGCGGGCCGCTTCGACCAGCAGGAAGAGGAAGACCAGCATGCCCACGAACGTCACGTAATAGCCGACCGAGGAGACGCGGTTCCAGAAGGCGAACGCATCCGGATAGTCGATGTAGCGGCGCGGCATACCGGCGAGGCCGAGGAAATGCTGCGGGAAGAACACCAGGTTCACGCCTACGAAGGTGATCCAGAAATGGGCGTTGGCGAGCTTCTCATTGTACATGATGCCGAACATCTTCGGGTACCAGTAGTACCAGCCGGCGAAGATGGCGAACACGGCGCCCAGGGACAGCACGTAGTGGAAGTGCGCCACCACGTAATAGGTGTCCTGCAGCGAACGGTCGACACCGGCATTGGCCAGCACCACGCCGGTGACACCACCGACGGTGAACAGGAAGATGAAGCCGATGGCCCACAGCATGGGCGTACGGAAGGTAATGGAGCCGCCCCACATGGTGGCGATCCAGGAGAAGATCTTCACGCCAGTGGGCACCGCGATGACCATGGTGGCAGCCACGAAGTAGCGCTGCACGTCGAGGCTGAGGCCGGTGGTGTACATGTGGTGAGCCCACACGACGAAGCCGACGAAGCCGATGGCAACCATGGCGTAGACCATTGCGAGGTAGCCGAAGATGGGCTTGCGCGAGAAGGTCGACACGACGTGGCTGATGATGCCAAAGCCCGGCAGGATCAGGATGTACACTTCCGGGTGACCGAAGAACCAGAACAGGTGCTGGAACAGGATCGGGTCGCCGCCTTCGTCAGGCTTGAAGAAGGAGGTGCCGAAGTTACGGTCGGTGAGCAGCATGGTGATGCCGCCGGCGAGAACCGGGAGCGACAGCAGCAGCAGGAAGGCGGTGACGAGCACGGCCCAGGGGAACAGCGGCATCTTGTGCAGCGTCATGCCCGGAGCGCGCATGTTGAAGATGGTGGTGATGAAGTTGATCGCACCAAGGATCGACGAGGCGCCGGCGATGTGCAGCGACAGGATGACGAAATCCATGGCCGGACCGGGCTGGCCGGTGGTCGAAAACGGCGGATAGATGGTCCAACCGCCACCGGCGCCATGCAGGCCCGACGGGCCTTCGACGAACATCGAGATGAGCAGCAGCGCGAAAGCGAAGGGCAGCAGCCAGAACGAGATGTTGTTCATGCGCGGGAACGCCATGTCGGGCGCACCGATCATGAGCGGCACGAACCAGTTGGCGAAACCGCCGATCATGGCCGGCATGACCATGAAGAAGATCATGATCAGGGCATGAGCGGTGGTGAAGACGTTGTACATCTGCTTGCCGGCATCGAGCGCGGCATCGCCCTCGACACCATAGACCATGGCGGCAAGGCCGTGGAAGATCTGGATCCCGGGTTCCTGCAGTTCCATGCGCATGGCGCCGGAAAGCAGCGCACCAAGCACCCCCGCGATGATCGCGAAGATGAGGTACATCGTGCCGATGTCCTTGTGGTTGGTGGAATACACGTAGCGGCGCCAACCGGTGGGATGACCGTGGTCATGCGCGTCGTGCCCGTGGCCGTGCGTGGCGGCAACTTCAAGGGCGTGGTTAGTCGTATCAGCCATGGCGGCGCTCTCTCTTTTCTATTCTCACGCGGCTTATTGAGCCGCCACCAAAGTCGCGTTGGCGCTGTCGACGTCGCCAGCCTTGAACGCGGCCAGCCAGGTCGCAAACTGCTCCTTGGTCACCACATGCACGGCGATCGGCATGAAGGCGTGATCCTTGCCGCACAGCTCGGAGCACTGGCCATAGTAGATGCCGGTCTTGCGGGCATTGAACCAGGTTTCGTTGAGACGGCCCGGCACGGCGTCGATCTTGACGCCGAAGGACGGCACCGCGAACGCATGGATCACACCGGTCGGATCGGCGGTGACCTGAACGCGAACGGTGGTATCGACGGGAACGACGAGATCGTTGTCGACAGCCAGCAGGCGCGGCTCAGTCGGCTTTTTTTCCGTCCGGTCGGCTTCGCTCAAGATGTTGGAGTCGAACGCCTTATTGTCGCTGTCGACGTAAGTGTAGTTCCAGTACCACTGCTGGCCAGTCGCCTTGATGGTAAGGCCCGGAGCCGGAACATCGACGGAGCCGAAGGAGAAGATGTCGGTGCCCAGATATTTGCGGGCGCCATCCGGGATGGTGAGCTGGTCGGTCAGCACCGCGAAGGATGGGATCGCGATAATGATCAGCGCCACGATCGGCAGCACCGTCCAGATGATTTCGACCATGGTATTGTGGGTGAAGGTGGCCGGCGTCGGATTGGCCTTGGCGTTGAAGCGCACGACCACGACGATAAGCAGCACCAGCACCAGCAGCACGATGAAGGAGATAACCCACATCAGCACGTTGTTGTGGAAGGCTTCGATCGAGTCCATGATGGGGGTCACGGATTCCTGGAAGCCGATCTGCCCCGGGTCCGGCTGGCCCGCCTCGGTGGCAAACGCTACGCCCGGCAGCAAGGCCAACGGCGCGGCGGCAATCGCAGCCCCCAGACGACGGAAGAACTGTGCGGTCACCTATAACCCCCTTGAAGATCACATTCGGTCGCGGCGGGGTTGAGGCAATAAGTGCGGCATAGGCAACGCCGCCCCGACTCAACCTCGGAGCGCTTCTACTGGCCCGCACCTAAATCACATCCCAAAGCCTGAGTCTATGCGCCGCTTGGAGTGATCTGTGCGTCAAAATGAACCTCGCGCCGGCTCTGCCTCAAGCTCGCCGCACTTGTTGGCCCTCTATGCGCCGGAACGCGCCCTGGGTTCGGCAAAGTTGACAAGCCCCGGCGGCGCCCGCAGAAAATGGCAAAGAAGCGGGTCGGTGACGATTCGTGGGGAGTTATCGAGCAGTGAAGCGTCTCATATCGCGCAGTCTCGCCGGCCTTGCCTTCATCGCGCTGCTTGTGGCCGCCGGCCCGGCCGCTGCTCAAGGTGTGGTCAAGGCGCAATATGGCGACTGGCAGATGAGTTGCGACACGCCTCCCGGCGCCAGCTTCGAGCAGTGCGCCCTCATCCAGAACGTCACTGCGGAAGACCAGCCCAATGTCGGCCTGTCTGTGATCGTCCTCAAGACCGCCGACAAGAAGGCGCGGCTCCTGCGCGTTTTGGCGCCGCTCGGCGTGCTGCTGCCCAATGGCCTCGGCCTCAATGTCGACGGCAAGAACATGGGTCAGGTCGCCTTCGTGCGCTGCCTGCCCAATGGGTGCGTCGCGGAAGTCTCCATGGACGACACGCTGCTGGATCTGCTCTCCAAGGGAAAGAGTGCCATTTTCGTGGTGTTCAAGACACCTGAGGAAGGCATCGGTATTCCCGTATCCCTGGCCGGGCTGGCCGACGGTTTCGCCAAACTGCCTTGAAGCGGGAGAGTGTTTAGGGTCGCGCGGCACGCCGCAGCCCAAGTATACATTGCCTAACCGGGGAGACGCCACGGTGGAAGAAGAGCGACGCAAGACGCAGCGGCACCGGACGCTCAAGGGCGCGCTGATCGTGTTCAACGACGGCCGCTCGACCATCGAGTGCACGGTGCGCAATCTTTCCGAAGCGGGCGCCAATCTGCGCGTCACCAGCGTTCTTGGCGTCCCTGACACCTTCGTGCTGCAGATGAGCGACAAGACCACCCGCAACTGCCGCATGATCTGGCGCACCACCACCGAAATCGGCGCGGCGTTCGACTAGATCGCAAACGAAAAAGGCCGGGCGCCTACGTTCCATAAGGAGGTAGAGGGCCCGGCCAGGTCAGGAAACTGGGCCGGCGGCAAAACCGGCCCGGGAGATGGCAGCGGTCACTGAGACCGGTGCCAAGCGTGAGCCCGATGGGCGCGGTAGCGGACGAGCACGCCGCCACCGCGGGCGGGATTCTCGAGCGCCTCGAAAATGTCCCGGCGCACCAGGCCCAGATCGTCGAGGCGATAATCTTCGAGTTCGAGAAGCGTGGCGAAGGCAAGTCTCTGCCGGCGGGCGGCGCGGGCTTTGGCGAACCAGCGCATGATCATGCCGAGAGGATGAGACGTTGTGGCGGCCACGGCGGGCCGCTCGCCGGAAAGCAAGTAGGCCATAGGACTTCTCCTGTGTGTTGAGGTCCGCGGGGAGGCGCGAGACCATCGATGCAGGAGTGCTAAAGGCTGGACTTCCATTCGTCCAACGAATACATTTTATGGCATGCATCAATTTCTGTGATGAGGCTCCGAATGGCTGCGCCGCTCGATCTCGACCAGTTGCAAAGCTTCTGCGCCATAGCGGATTGCGGGAGTTTCACGGAAGCGGCGCGGCGTGTGAACAAGACGCAGTCGGCGGTTTCCATGCAGATCAAGCGACTGGAGGAACGGCTGGGACAGGAATTGTTCCTGCGTGACGGACGCAGCGTCGTGCTCACCGAGCAGGGCGAGACGCTTTATTCACGGGCCCGGCGCATGCTGCGCCTCAATGCCGAGATCATCGATCTGTTCTCGGACGAGGACCTGGCCGGCTCCATCCGCTTCGGCGTGCCGGACGACTATGCGGTCCGCCTCCTTCCGGTAATCCTGTCCAGCTTCCAGCGCACGCATCCGCGCATCATGGTGGATGTGCGCTGCCTGCCTTCCGAGGAATTGCTCGAGGGCATGAAGAGCGGGCGCTACGATCTCATCATCTTCACTCAGGGCACGGTGCAGGAGTTCGGCGAACTGTTCCGCACCGAGCGGATGTTCTGGGTGGCCTCGCATGGCGGCAGGGCGCTCAGCAGCGATCCCCTGCCCCTGGCCGCCGGCTCCAACAACTGTCATTGGCGGATGGATGCGCAGAACGTGTTGACCCGTATCGGGCGCGACTACCGCATCGCCTACACGTCATCCAACGCCACCGCGATTTCGAGCGCCGTGCTTGCGGACCTCGCCGTCGGCGTCTTGCCGGAAAGCGCGCTCCAGCCAGGCATGCGCGTGATCGCCGAAGACAAATCCCTGCCCCGCCTCAAGGACGCGCAGATCGCCATCATGCGCGCCAGCCATGCCTATGGGGGCATCTATGATGCGCTGGCGAGCCATATCGTGGCCAGCATGGGCAATCTCGAGGGGCGGACCCAAAAGGTGGAAGCGGCCGAGTAGGCCTACTCTCCCGACGACTCCGTCAGATCGTCGGGCACGCCCGTGGTGCGCAGCTTCTCACTCATGGCACGGGACAGCGGCTGGGCGGCGCGCTCATAGGCACGGGCCTGCACCAGCCGGTCGGCAGCATCGGCATTGGAGGGGGGCAGGTGATCGCGCAGCAAGCGCGCCCGCTCCTGGTTGATCCAGGCTCCGGCTTCGAGAAACGTCCGGATGGCTTCGAGCTCGCCGGGGGAGAAAAACTCGAACAGGGTGCTGGAAATCGCCATCAGGTCGCCGAAGAGCCGGCCGTTGATCTTGCGCGTCTGCTCGGTCACCTCGATCCACACCTTGCGGCGATCATTGGGATCACGGACGCGCCGCATATAGCCGGCGGATTCCATCCGATCGACCAATGAGGTCACCGCGCCGGTGGTGAGACCGCTCTGGGCCGCCAGTTGCCCCGCCGTCACGCGGCCGAGCCGGTCGACGATATCGAGGCAGCGTCCATCGGTGCGATTGATGCCGAGAAACTGGACGACGCATTCGTCATGAAGATCGGTAGCGGCCTGGTTGGCCCGCAACGCCAGGACCAGCCGCGCAATGCGGGGGTCGAAGTTTTGTCTTGACGGATGATTATCTTGATCCATAAGATAATTGTACATCAAGATTTCTTTGGGGTCCAGATCGTGGACGTGAAAATCGGCAACGACGTGATCATAGAGGCCAAGGGACTGCGACGAACCTACAAGGCGCGCAAGACCCTGGTGGAAGCCGTGCGCGGCGTCGACCTGACGGTGCGCGCCGGCGAGATCGTCGGCTTCCTCGGTCCCAATGGCGCCGGCAAGACCACGACGCTGAAGATGCTGACGACCCTGCTCGCCCCCACCGATGGCAGCGCGATCGTCGCGGGCAGCGATCTGCGGGCCGACTCCGTCGGTGTCCGCCGCAAGATCGGCTATGTGAGCCAGGCCGGATCGACCTCCTCGGAAGCGCGGGCCGGCGAGGAGATCGTCAGCCATGCGCGGCTCTATGGCATCGAGCCGGCCGTTTCCAAAAAGCGCGCCCAGGACCTCTTGGAAGCGCTCGACCTCGTCGACGTCTGGGACCGCAAATGCGGATCGCTGTCGGGCGGGCAGCGGCGACGCCTCGATATCGTGATGGGCCTCATCCACCAGCCGGTGCTGGTGTTTCTCGACGAACCTTCCACCGGGCTCGATCCGCAGAGCCGGGCGAATTTGTGGACCCATATCCGCAAGCTCCGCGACGATCTCGGCACCACCGTGTTCCTCACCACCCACTATATGGATGAGGCCGATTCGCTGTCCGACCGCATCCTGATCATCGACCAGGGGCAGATCGTGGCCGAGGGCACGCCGGCCGAACTCAAGAAGCGCGTCTCCGGCGATGCCATCACGCTGATCCTGCGCAGCGCGGCCGATGCGGCGCGCGCCGCCGGCATCGCCGGTGAGCTGGCCGGCGCCGACAGACCGGCGGTCGAAGCCAATATCGTGCGGCTGCATGTGCCGGAAGGCGGCAGCGCCCTGCCCGTGTTGCTGGCCGGCCTCGTCAAACACGATATCGAGGCCATCGGCGTCGAAGTGAACCGCCCGACGCTGGACGACGTGTTCCTGACGCTCACGGGCCGTTCATTGAGGGATTGACCATGACGTTCAACCGCGAACAAAGCGAAGTCGTCGTACGGGCCGCCGTATCCGCCATGGATATGCTGGACCGTTCCCTGTGCGAACTGCGCGGCCGGTGCTCGGATGAGGATTATGCCGAATATGGCCGCAAGCTCGATGCCGTGGTGGGAGAACTCACCGACACCGTCCTGACGCCGATCTTTGCGCAGCACCCGGAGCTGCAACCCGAAACCTGCGCGCAAAAGCACGAGGATGATGAGCGATGAGCTTTTTTCGCGATACCTGGATCATCTTCTCGCGCGCCATGCTGCTGTCGTTGCGGCAGCCGCTGTGGGTGCTGATCGGGTTGCTGCAGCCGATCCTCTATCTCACCCTTTTCGGCCCGCTGTTGCAGACGGTGGCGTCGACCTCCGGTTTTACGGGCGACGCCTGGCAAGTGTTCGTGCCCGGCCTTCTGGTGCAACTCGGCATCTTCGGCGGCCTGTTCGTGGGCTTCGGCATCATCGCCGAGTGGCGCGCCGGCGTCATCGACCGGCAGATGGTGACGCCCGCCGCCCGCACGGCGCTGATCGCCGGCCGCACACTTCGCGATGTACTGGTGATCGTCGTGCAGGCCATCGTGCTCACCGGCTGCGCCTACTTCTTCGGGCTGAGGGTGCCGGTCGCGGCCCTGATCATCGGCCTGGTGCTGGTGGCACTATTGGGCGCCGCCTTCTCGTTCATCTCCAACGCCATCGGCCTTGCCACCAAGAGCGAGGACGCCCTGGCGCCGCTGGTCAACGTGCTGGCTCTGCCGATCCTCCTGCTGTCCGGCATCCTGCTGCCGATGACGCTGGCCCCGCAATGGCTGCAGATCCTGTCGGACTTCAACCCGTTCAAGCACATTGTCGAGGCCCTGCGCGCCGTGTTCCGCGGTGACTTCGGCGCCCCCATCGTGGGCATCGGCATGCTGCTGGCGGTGCTCATGGTGATCATCGGCGCCTGGGTCGGGAACCGCGTGCTGGCAAGCCAGACGAAATAAGCCGTACGTCACCGCAAGAGGCGGTTGGCCCGCTGGTGCTCGCAGTCGGATCCCTTCGCCCGCGCGGCGAGGGGACGATGGTGGGGCTATATCTCGGCCGCGTCGAAAATCTTCGTCAAATCGCCGGCCCATTCGCCGCGATAGAGGTCGAGCCAGCGTTCAGCGGGGGTCTTACCCAGCCGTAACGTCTCTTCGAGCGGGGCCAGATAGACCGACTCATCCTTGCCGCCGGCAACGATGTTCCGCCGGGCCAGCCCGGCGCTGGCTATGGCGACGATCTCGCGGGCAAGATCGCCTACCGTGCCGAAACGCAGATCATTGCCCGGCACCGGGGTCTGCAGCGCCAGGCGCGGCACTTCCGACCGCAGAGACTGGCGATCGGCATCGGTCCAGTGCTTTACCAGTTCCCAAGCTTCATCCAGCGCCAGCTCGTCATAGAGCAGGCCCACCCAAAAGGCAGACAACGCGGTAACCGAGGCTTCATCGCCCATGTCGGCGCCGCGCATTTCGAGGAACTGCTTCAGCCGCACCTCCGGGAAGAGCGTCGAGAGGTGATCCTCCCAATCCTTCGCAGTCGGGACTTCGCCGGGAAGCTGCGGCAATTGTCCGGCGAGGAAAGCCCGGAAGCTCTCGCCCGCGACGTTGATATAGCGGTGGTCGCGAATGACGAAATACATCGGCACATCGAGCGCGTGGTCGACATAGCGCTCATAGCTCATGCCGTCGTCGAAGGCGAAGGGCAGCATGCCGGTGCGGGCCTGGTCGGTATTGAGCCAGATATGCGAGCGGAAGCTGAGGAAGCCGCTCTCCTTGCCATCGACGAAGGGCGAATTGGCGAACAGGGCCGTCGCCACCGGCTGCAGCGCCAGGCTGACGCGCAGCTTCTTGACCATATCGGCTTCGGAGGAAAAATCGAGATTGCTCTGCACCGTGGCCGAGCGGAACATCATGGAGGTGCCGAGCGTGCCGACCTTTTCCATATAGGGCTTCATGATGCCGTAGCGCGATTTCGGCATGGCCGGAATTTCGGCCACCGACCATAGCGGCGTGGTGCCGAGGCCGAGGAAATGAATGCCCAGCGGCCCGGCTACTTCCTTGGCCACCCGCATGTGTTCGGCGGTCTCGGCTGCCGTGGCATGCAGGTCCGCAACCGGGGCGCCGGAGAGTTCGAACTGCCCGCCGGGCTCCAGCGAAATGCCGCCGCTGCGCGTGAGATTGCGCAGGCCGATCGGATTTTCGCCATCGAAGAACGGTGGCCAGCCGGTGCGTTTCTCGACACCGTCGAGAAGCGCATGGATGCCGTTCGGGCCGTCATAGCTGACGGGGCGAAGCGGATCGCGATGGAATACATGCTTTTCGTGCTCGGTGCCGACCCGCCATTCGGATTTCGGCTTGGCGCCCTGGGCGATCGCTTCGATCAGGTCGGCACGCGACTCGATCGGGGGCGAACATTTATCGGCACCGGCCATGGAAACCTCTGGAACTCGTTTGACGGCGGCCGGAACATATCGGCTCGCAGGGCGAAAGCAATCCTTTTATCGCCAATCACCGATGATTGCCTGAACCACCGCCAGAGCGGCGACGGCGGCGGTGTCGGCCCGCAGGATACGCGGGCCTAAACTGATGGGCACGACGAATGGCTGCTTTGCCAGCAATACCCGCTCATCGTCGGAAAACCCGCCTTCCGGGCCGATCAGCAGGCCGATGCGGCGCCCGGCAAGCGCTGTGATTTCGTCGACCGGCGAAGCCGAAGCCTGGCCTTCATCGGCCATCAGCAACACGCGATCACCCTGCTCTGTTGGCCATGCGGCCAACAGCCGCTCCAGCGTGATCTCAGGAAGAATGCGCGGCACGCTCAACACTTCGCACTGTTCGGCGGCCTCAATGGCGTTGGCGGCGATCTTGTCGAGATTGACCTTGTGCACCTGGGTAAAGCGCGTGGTCACCGGCTGAATCAGGCCGGCGCCCATCTCGGTGGCCTTTTGTACCACATAGTCGAGCCGCGCCGATTTCAGCGGCGCAAAGCCGTACCAAAGGTCGGATGGCGGGGTCTGAGCGGCGGTCTCCTCGACCAATTCCAGCGCTACGGCCTTCTTGTTGGGGTCGGTCACGCGCCCCAGCCAGGCGCCGTCCGCGCCGTTGAACACGATGACCTCATCGCCCACTTTCATGCGCAGCACCGCGCCCAGATAGTTGGACTGCTCGCGGTTCAGCGTCAGCGAATCTCCCCGGACAAGAGGGGCCTCGACAAACAGGCGCGACAGCGATGCATGGGTACGGGGCATTGACTTGCCTCAGGTGGCGGCTAGGGTCCGCCCCGATTACCCCATCGGGAACCGATGATGCAAACCGGCAATGACAATCGCCTCGACCGCGTCGCCGACGCAGCCCGCCACAACTGGGTCGATAGCTTCGCCCCCGATTGGCTGAAACCCTATGCACGCCTCGCCCGCTGGGACAGGCCCATCGGCTTCCAGCTGTTGTTCTGGCCCTGCTCCTATGCGCTGGGGCTGGCCGCCGTCGCCGCCCCCACACAGGGCTTCAACTGGTGGTATTTCGTCTTGATGCTGGTGGGAGCCGTATTGATGCGCGGCGCCGGATGCACGTTCAACGATATCGTCGATACCGATATCGACATGAAGGTTGCGCGCACCAGGCTGCGGCCAATTCCCTCGGGCGCCGTGAGCCGCAAGCAGGCGCTGGCTTTTCTGGTGCTGCAGGCCCTGCTCGGTTTCGTCATTCTCATGCAGTTCAACGCATTGACCATCTGGCTCGGCATCGCCTCGCTGGTGCTGGTCGCCATCTACCCCTTCATGAAGCGCATCACCTGGTGGCCGCAACTGTTCCTGGGCTTCGCGTTCTCGTGGGGCGCACTGGTCGGCTGGACCGCCACCATGGGCACCATCGCCCTGCCCTCGATCCTGCTCTATATCGGCTGTATCGCCTGGGTCATCGGCTATGACACCATCTATGCGGTCCAGGATGTCGAGGACGACGCCCTGATCGGGGTCAAATCGACGGCCCGGCTGTTCGGCCGGAACACAAAGCCACTGGTGGCGCTGTTTTACGCGCTGGGTTTCGCGCTCTGGCTCGCCGCCGGTTTTACCGCCGGCGCCGGCTGGATTTTCGCACTGATCGCGCTCGTCGCGGCGGGGTTGCTCGCCTGGCAGGTGTTGACCCTCGATGCGAGCAAGCCGGACAATGCCCTCTTCCGGTTTCATTCCAATCATTGGGTCGGCGCCGTTCTGACGCTGGCGCTGCTGGCAGACTGGCTGGCGTGAGGCAGATGGCCTTACGGCAGGGGTAATGCGCGTTGCATATCCCCTGGCCACCGCGCCGCTACTGTTAATTATCTCTAAACACATGACTTGTCCGTGCGCAGCCGGGATGTAATTTTGGCGGCACATTGGGGCTCGATACTTTATGCAATTCAGAAAAATCCATGCCAGCCTGGCGGTGATGATGCTTGCCATTGCCATGCCGGTCGCCGGAAGCCAGGCCGCAGCGGTGACCATCAGCGACATCACGCTCGATGCGGCTCCCGTCTACACACTCTCGGTACCCAGCGTCGTGGCTGTGGATGCAAATATCGATGAGGCGACAATCAGGGCGCTGCTCACCGATTTGCCCGGTCACACCGCGGACCTCGCCAAGCTGAGCGCCACAAGCCTCACCATTCCGGAATTGACCACGACACAGGCCGTCCGCGCGTCCGGCAACTTGCCTGCGGCGACAGGGACGATCGTGTTCCGGAATATCGCGCTCAATGGCGTGGTCAACGGCGTCGCGAGCTCCGCCAGTATCGGAAGCATATCCGTGACTGACACCAATAAGAGCGATGTCGAGTTGGGCGCGACGACGGTCAGCAAGCTCAATATCGCTGCCCTGCTGGGCTTTTTCGGACTGGTGGACCGACCCGCCAGCGACGAACGCGAAGTGCTCTACAACGACTTCAAATTTGCGGGCGGCACCTATACGGCGCAGTTGACTCCCGTCGACTGCAAGATCGGTCCAATCGCCATCGCCGAATTCAAGGCGCGGCCGCTGAAGATGACGATGGCCGAGATCGGCGCCCTCATGAGCCAGTCGCCGCAGACGCGTACGCCAGCCGACGTATCCGCGCTCATCCGCCTTTACGCCGGCACACTGACGGCATTCGAAAGTTCGCCGATCACCTTCGGCGGTCTCGATTGCTCTGGAAAAGACTTGGGGCAAGACGTCAGACTGGCGACCGGCGCGGTAGACATAGACGGCATCACGCCCGGCTCTTATCCCAGGATCACGCTCACCAATCCGAGCATGGAGATCGCCGGCACCGGCCATATAAGGGCCGACAGCCTGACAGTGAAGGCAATCGATTTTACCAATTCCATCAAGGTCATGCTGATGGGCGACCCCCTGCTGGACAACAACGAGATTGCCCAGCATTCCCGCGAACTGATGCCGGCTTTGGGCGGCTTTGCGGTGGAGGGCCTCGACATCGATATGCTGATCAATAGCGGGGACCGTACGAGCGCCAAGGTTGCAAGCCTCGATGTCAGCCTCGCCGATTACCTCAATGGTATTCCCACCACCATATCGACCAGCGGCGACCATGTGGTTGTCGACCTGGCTCAGTATTCCCAAGCCTCTGCACTCAAAGACCTCGGCATTAAGACGCTTGATCTGACCTATGCGCTCAAGGCCAAATGGGACAGCGCATCCAACACCATCAATGTCGACAATTTCTCGGTGGACGGGGTCGATCTCGGCTCCTTCGCCATGAGCGGCGCGTTGACCAACGCCACCGCCTCGCTGTTCTCATCCGATAACGCAGAACAACGGGCAGGGCTGACGGAGCTGGGGCTCCGGAGCCTTGCCGTCAAGGTCGAGGACAAGGGCCTGTGGCAGCGTATCGTCGCCAAGGTCGGCATGGAGCAGGGCCAGACGCCCGACCAGCTTCGCACCCGGACCTCTGGCATGGCGCAGGGCGTGGCGCTCTTCTATCTCGGCGGCACAGCCGAAGCCCAGGCGCTCAGCCAGGCGCTCGGGGCCTTCATCACCGGGGAAGCCTCAAGGCTATCGATCAAGCTCGACGCGAAGTCTCCTGCCGGCCTTGGCTTCATCGATCTGGCGACGCTGCAAACCAAGCCGGCACGGCTCGGCCAATTGGTCACCATTACGGGCGAGGCCAGCGGCGGCCCCGCGCCGCAGGCCGATGCGCAGAAAGACCAAAACTGACCGTCTGATGCGGGTGGGACGACAGCTGCCACGCACTGGTGCGCCCGGAGATCCATCAACCTGACGATGATCGTTCGGACACGCCCGCACCGGTGACCGCATGACGGGACAGTTGCGCAATCTCGCATCTATCGTCCGGGGGTGAGCGATCCCCCTGCCCCCGGCGACACAACTCGGCGTCTCAGCGACGAGGCGGCCTTGACCTTGGTGTTTTTAGCCGATTGGCTGGCCTGACGCAGGAATGTCGTGAAATGTCATGAATATGGCGGCTTGTTCGTATCGGGCTGCGATGCGAGTTTGGCGGCAAACGAGAGGTAGAGATAATGATGTGGTCTAAGAATAAAACCCATGCCGGGCTGGCGCTTTTGACCCTGGCTGTCGCCATGCCGGTAACGGCGAGCTGGGCCGCCACGGTCACCGTCAAGGATATTTCCCTCGATACCGGCACCGGCACGCTGAGTGTGCCGAGCATTGAAGCCGTGGATGCCAATATCGATGAGGCCACCATCAAGGCGCTGTTCACGGATTTCGCCGGCAATGCCGCGGCCCTGGCCAGTCTCAATGCCAAGAGCGTCACCATTCCCGAATTGAACATCTCCTATACGGTTCCGGCCGTGGGCCACACGCCGGCCTCCACGGCCTCGGTGGTCTATAAGGACGTCGAACTCGACGACGTCGTGGATGGCGTCGCGGCGACCGTCAAGGTCGGCAGCATGGCGATGACCGGCAGCAAAGAGGTCTCGGCCGATTTCGGCAGTATGTCGGCGGAAAAGTTCAACCTGGCCGGCATGCTGGGCTTTTACGGCCTCGTCAAGACCGCTTCCAGCGACACGCCGCAAGTGATCTACCAGAATTTCGCGTTCGCCGGCGGCACCTTCAAGGCTCCCGATGTCGACTGCAAGATCGGCGATGTCTCGGCGGCCGAATTCAAGGCCCGGCCGCTCAAGACCTCAGTCATGGATCTCAGCAAGATGGTTGCCGACATGGCCGACGAGAGCCAGCCGTCACCCGAGCAGATCGGCAAGCTGGTGCATTTCTACACCGACATCCTGACCGCCTTCGAAAGCTCGCCCGTCAAGTTCAGCGGCTTCGATTGCTCCGGCGAGGAGGAGGGCCAACAGATGGCCATGTCGTCGGGCCCCGTGACCGTCGGTGGTTTCCAGCCGGGCATCTATCCGGATATCACCGTCACCAAGTTCAATATCACCAGCGAACCCGAAGGCCACGTGGCGGTCGACGAGTTCAAGATCAAGCCGATCGATTTCCGCAAAGCGATCGCGCTGCTCGATGCCACCACCGAGCCGCTCGATGAGGCCTGGTTCACCGCCCATGTCCGCGAGTTGATTCCCAGCTTCGGTGGCCTGTCGCTGGCGGGCCTCGACATGGACGTGCCGGATGAGGACACTGGCGGCCGGATCAAAGCCCAGGTCGGCGACTTCGACGTGACGCTCGCCGATTACACCAACGGCATTCCGGCGACGATCTCGACCAGCGCCAATCACGTCGCCATCGACGTGCCGCAGGAGCCGGGTGGCCCTGGCGAGGAACTCGCAAGCCTGGGCATCAGCACGCTCGATCTCAATTACGCGCTCAGCGCCAAGTGGGATGAAGCCTCCAACACCGTCAATGTCGACAATCTGTCGATCGATGGCGTCAATCTCGGCTCGTTCGCCATGAGCGGCTCGCTCGCCAACGCCACCTCGGGACTGTTCTCCGCCGATCTCGACCAGGTCCAGGCGACGCTGATGGGGCTGACCGTCAAGAGCCTCACCACCAAGGTCGAGGACATGGGTCTCGGGCAGATCATCCTGACCCGCGCCGGCATGGACCAGGGCCAGACCGCCGACCAGATGCGCACCTCGATCTCGGGCATGGCGCAGGGCATGGTGCTGGCCTTCCTCGGCGGCACACCCGAAGCCCAGACGCTGAGCCAGGCGCTCGGCTCTTTCGTGACCGGCGATGCCTCGGCCCTGTCGGTCAAGCTCGACGCCAAGAACCCGGAGGGGCTCGGCCTTGCAGACCTGATGGCGCTGCAGACCGACCCGACCAAGCTCGGCCAGGTCGTCACCATCACGGGTGAAGCCAGCGGCGGTCCGGCTCCCAAGCCGGAAGTGACGCTGCCGCCGGCCCAGGATGACTCCATGGCTCCCGATGCGGACAGCGATGACGACGCCGGCATGGCGCCGGATACGGATAGCGACGACGACACCGCCGTCACCCCGGATGACGAGGACGATACCGGCATGGCGCCCGACACCGGCGATGACGCTGCCACCGAGGCGCCTGCGCCTGAGCGCCAGAAGGACAAGTTCTGATCCTTTGTCTCTTGGGTGGGAGGCTCCGGCCTCCCACCGCCTGAAAATATTCTGCTTTTTCTGCCGACCGTTAGCCCTCCTCCCGCGTTAGTCACTGGCTGTGAGGAGCCCCTTATGACCGTTAGCCAGATACTCGCCTTCGCCGTCATCGCCGCCATGATGGCGGCTTTCGTATGGGGACGTTTCCGCTACGATATCGTGGCTGCCGGGGCGCTGCTGGTGGCGATCGCCGTCGGCATCGTCAAACCCGAGGCGGCCTTCAGCGGCTTTTCCGACGACATCGTCATCATCGTGGGCAGTGCGCTGGTGGTGAGCGGCGCGGTGGCCAAATCCGGCATCATGGAAGCGGCGTTACAGCGCCTGGCGCCGAACGTCACGTCGCCACGCATCCAGTTGCTGTTGCTGGTGGGGACGGTGACGGTGCTTTCCGCCTTCGTCAAGAATATCGGCGCACTGGCGATCATGATCCCCATCGCCTTCCAGATGGCGCGGCGCTCCGGCGTCACGCCCTCGATGTTCCTGATGCCGATGTCGTTCGGCTCGCTGCTCGGCGGGTTGATGACGCAGATCGGCACCTCTCCCAACATCATCGTGTCGCGCGTCCGCGCCGATCTCACGGGCACGCCGTTCCACATGTTCGATTTCACCCCCGTCGGCCTGCCGCTGGCGCTGGTCGGGCTCATCTTCCTGGTGTTCTGCTATCGCCTGCTGCCCGAGCGCAAGCGCGAGGACCTGTCGCTCGATGAGGCCATCGAGATCGACAACTACACCACCGAGGCGCGCGTGACCGAAGACTCGGCGGTGCGCGACAAGACCGTCGCCGATCTCCACAAACTCGCCGGTGGTGACGCCATGGTGACGGCCATCGTGGGCGCCCGCGGCGCGCGCCGCACGCCACTGCCGGACGCGATCCTCAAGCCGGGCGACATTCTGCTCCTCGAAGGCGGCCAGGAGGCGCTCGACAAGCTGGTGGCGCAGGGCGCCCTGAAGCTTTCAGACCGGCTCGTCGGCACGGACAATCCGTCCGAGGAGATCGGGGCGGTCGAGGCCATCATCGGGGTGCGCTCCAGCCTTATCGGCCTCAGCGCCCGGCAGATGACGCTGTTCCACACCATGGGCCTTAACCTCCTCGCCGTCAGCCGCCGCGACAAGCGCTTCACCGAACGGCTCGGCCAGATCCGGCTGGAAGCCGGCGACATCATCGTGCTGCAGGGCAATCTCAAGAGCCTGCCCGACCAGTTGCGCGAACTCGATTGCCTGCCGCTCGCGGACCGACAGGTGCGGTTGGGCAGCGTGCGCAACGGCATCGTGCCCGTCGCCATCCTCGCCGTCGCCATGACGGCGACCGCTATGGGTGTCGTGCCGGTGCAGGTGGCGTTCTTCGCGGCGGCCGTGCTGATGGTGCTGGTGCAGGCGGTCACGCCGCGGGAGGTTTATTCGCTGCTCGATGCGCCCATTCTCATCATGCTGGCGGCACTGATCCCGGTGAGCGAATCGCTGCAGACCACAGGGGCCACCGATGTGCTGGGCAGCTGGCTTGCGGGCATCGCCGCGGGTCTCCCGCCCTATGGGGCGCTGGCGCTGATCATGGTGGCGGCGATGGCGGTGACGCCGTTCCTCAACAATGCCGCCACTGTTTTGGTGATGGCGCCGATCGCGGCGAGTTTCGCCGGTGACCTGCACCTGCGGCCCGAAGCTTTCCTGATGGCTGTCGCTATCGGTGCGGGCAGCGATTTCCTGACGCCCATCGGGCATCAGTGCAACACGCTGGTCATGGGGCCAGGCGGCTATAAGTTCAGCGACTATTCGCGTCTCGGCGCGCCGCTGTCACTGCTGGTCGTTTTGGTTTCGGTGCCGCTGTTGCTGATGGCCTGGCCGGTGGCCTGAGGCCCAAAAGCATGCGAGGCCGGCCAGCTTGTGGACGACCTCGCATAGCTTGCTCTGAGGAAGCTATCGCCGGCGGGAAAATCGGGGGCTGATCTTGCGCCGGCTGTTCGAGAAACGAGGTCGGGCGGAATTGGTTGCGGCGCCGGTATCTTTTTTTCACGCGCTGGACGGCACGCAGCAAGAGTGACAGGATGCCTTTGGGCGCTGAGAAAGAGGGCGTCCATTCATCCACATTGCCGAGCCTGCCAACCGCCCCGGCGGCGGCATCGCCTTCGGCATTCAGATTTTTTTCAGGAGGTTTCCAATGAAAACCCGCAAGCTGGGGAGTCAGGGCCTTGTCGTCAGCGCCGAAGGGCTCGGCTGCATGGGCATGAGCGCCTTTTACGGTCCGAGCGATGAGCAGGAGTCACTGTCGACGCTGGCCCACGCCATCGATGTGGGCATCACCCTCTTCGACACCGCCGAAGTCTATGGCCCGTTCAAGAATGAGCAGCTTCTCGCCAAGGCCTTTGCGGGCAAGCGCGACAAGGTGCTGATCGCCACCAAGGTGGGCTTTGAGGTCACCGACGAGGGCGAGCGCCTTGCCAGTGTCAACGGCCGCCCGGACTATATCCGCAAGGCCATCGACCGGTCGCTGCGTCATCTCAAGACCGACCATGTGGATCTCTATTATCTGCACCGGATCGATCCGAAAGTGCCGATCGAGGACACCGTGGGAACGCTGGGCGATCTGGTGCATGCCGGCAAGGTGCGCACCATCGGCGTCTCCGAGGCCAATGCCGAAACCATCCGCAAGGCCCACAAGACCTTCCCCCTCACCGCCGTGCAAACCGAATATTCGCTGTTCGAGCGCGGGGTCGAGCAGAACGACGTGCTCAAGACCGTCAAGGAACTGGGCATCGGCTTCGTGCCCTATTCGCCGCTCGGACGGGGCTTCCTCACGGGCGAGTTCCGCAACATGGCCAAACTCGCCGATAACGACTTCCGCCGCGGCGATCCGCGCCTGCAGGGCGAGAATTTCGAGAAGAACCTCAAGCTCGTGGACGGCATCGAGGCGTTGGCCAGGCGCAAGGGCGTAAAGCCCGCGCAACTGGCGCTGGCCTGGGTCCTGGCCCAGGACACCGTGCCGATTCCCGGCACCCGCCGGATCAAGTATCTCGACGAAAACATTGCGGCGACCGATATCGAATTGTCGGCCGATGAACTCGCCGAACTCGACGCTATCGCGCCTGTCGGCGCCGCCCAGGGCGAGCGCTATCCGGCGGGCAGCATGAGCGCCCTCAACCACTGAGCGCATACGAAAACGGCGAAGCCGACCGCACCACCGGTCGGCTTCGCCGTGCTCTGGAGGTAACTAGGGTGGTGGCGGCGCCTATTCGGCGCCGGCGTCACCGGGCTTGCGGCGATTGAGGAAGCGCGGGCGGCGCCCGGCTTCAGCGGCCAGCTTGCGGCGGCCCGTGCTCTGCCCGAGCAGGACGCCATCGACCTGCTGCGAATAAGGCAGGAGATTGCCGTCGCCGGCCTTGATGAACAGCGGCAGGCGAAGCTTGCGGCCCCAGTTCTGCCATTCGGCGACGACGTTGTGGTTGCCCACTTCCTCGAACACCTTGTAGTTGAGGTCCGGATCGCCATGGACCAGCTCGATCGTGCTCATCAGCACGCCTTCTTCGGAAATCGTGGTGGCGACAGCCACGCCGATGAATTCGTGGACCGGTACCTTGATCTTGATGGCGACACCGCTCTTTTCGAGCGTCTTGCGCACGGTGACGGTCTTCACGGGTTCCCGGGGACCGTTGTCATTGGCGACGCCGAGCGGCGCCGTCATAGGTGCAGGACGCGGCTTGCCCCTGAACATCACGACCACCGACGAGGCCTCAATCTCCACACCACGAACCATTTGCTTCAGCCTTCCTGTCAACTTTCGAGAGCTGCTTTGTTTGCGCCCTCTTTATGCCACTCAATCTAGCGTGGCCCGTTTCCACCCGGCTTAAGAAACTGGGTTAAGTTTAGGTTGTTTTGAAAAGGGTTAGCGGCTTCTGACCGGGTGTAAGAGGGCATTTACCCTGGCGTTCCGGAGACCCAAAAACGCCGCTGCCGCAGGCACTTCCATGCCGCGGCAGTTCACCGGTTCGTGATGGATCGGGAGCGGCGCGCGCCGCCGGTCAGGCCGAGACGGTAGTTCCCATCAGCCGAATGTATTCCGCCTCGGGTCCGCCGTATGAACCATTGGCCTGCTGTTCGAGGCCATCGCGGTCGAGAATGACGACCTGGCCGCGATTGGCGCGGATGAACCCCTTGCCTTCGAGAATGTGCATGGCGTCGGTGACGCCAGGACGGCGTACGCCCAGCATTACGGCCAGGAATTCATGGGTCAGGCGCACATCGGTGCCCTCGACGCGGTCATGCGTCATCAACAGCCAGCGCGCCAGCCGTTCCTCGAGCTTGGCATGGCCGTTGGCGAGCGCCGTGGCCGAGGTCTGCAGCAGCATGGTCTGCACGTAGCGGAGCAGCAGGTCACGCAGGGACGGGCTGGCGTCGAACAGCCGCCGGAGCACATCGGCCGAGACGCGCCAACCCCAGCCATCCACCTGCATGAAGGTGCTGTTGGGTGTCATCGACGCACCAAGGATCACCGCCGTACCCGTCATGCCGTCGCGGCCGGCAACGCCGACTTCTATATCCCGGTCGCCCGACATGCGGGCCACGATCGAGGCCAGGCCGTCCTCGAGGAAATAGGCATGCTCTATAGTCTGATTGGCGCGTTCCAGCTGGAACCGTACCTCAAGGGTTACCCGTTCCAGATGTGGTTCAAGAGCATCGAAATCGCAGGGTGCCATTGCCCGCAACAGCGCATTTCGGAAGCGAGCCGAGCGCAAAGCATTCATTCATTTTCCCCAAGCGGGAGCAAAGGCTTACAAGCCTCTTCGCGCTTCCGTGGCGGCAAATTACTGGATTATGTCAGCGCTGCAACGTACGGTCCGGAACCGTACGCTGCATATGAAAAGCCTTTCCAAATGAGGCCTCGCGCCTAGGACGACGTACCCATGAGCCGCTGATATTCACGCTCCGGCAAGCCGTAGGCGCCATCAGCCAATTCGATCAGCCCGTCGCGATCGCGAATGACGATCTCGCCGCGATTCGAACGGATCAGACCCTTGCCCTCCAGGATATGCAGCGCCACCGTCACGCCAGGCCGGCGGACGCCGAGCATAACGGCGAGAAATTCATGCGTGAGATCGATCCGGTCGCTGTCGATGCGGTCCTGTACCATCAGCAACCAGCGAGCCAGGCGGTCTTCCAGCTTGGAGCGGCCATTGGCCAGGGCCGTGGAGGCGATCTGGATCGTCTGGGCCCGGGCATAGCGGTGAAACCGCGTGGCCAGGGTCGGGCTTTGCAGCAGTGCGGTGCGCAGCAGCGCCGCCTCGATCTGGAGCGCACTACCCTTGATCTGCACGAAGGTGGAGAATGGCGACCGGTCATCATCCTGGAGGATAGCGACGCCGGTCATGCCGTCGCGGCCAACCACGCCGACCTCGATGTCGCGTTCACGCGTCAGGGTTGTGACGATGGAGAGCAAGCCGCTGATGGGGAAATAGACCTGATCGATGACCTTGTCGGGCGCTTCCACCTCCTCGCCATGCAGAAGCGAAACGACATGAAGGTGTTTCTCGATCAGCGCGAGGTCGGAAGGAGCGAGCAGATTGAGCAGCTTGTTCTGCTCTATGGGGCGAGCGTTACTCATCTGCACCTTCCGGTAATCGCCCCCGACAGGCCTCCCGCCGGGCAAGCCACTACGGACGCGTTTGTTATGGTGTAGTCATCTTCACTGGCCGTAGCAACTGGCCGGCACCCGTTGGGAGGCGTTTGCAGATTCCGTGAGAAATCTCCCGCGCCGCTGTCGATCCTGCACAAGCTCGTTCGACGTGTTGATAAGGTGCCGTGAGGACACCCGAACCCAACAAGGAGATCACCGATGCGTTTCATGGTTATCGTCAAGGCTACTCCCGAGAGCGAGGCCGGGGTCATGCCGAGTTCCGAAATGATCGCGGCCATGGGCCGCTACAATGACGAGCTGATCAAGGCCGGCGTGCTGCTCGCCGGTGACGGATTGCAGTCGAGCGCCAAGGGCGCCCGCATCAAGTTCGACAACGGCAATGTCACCATCACCGATGGGCCTTTCGCCGAAACCAAGGAACTCATCGCCGGTTACTGGATGATCGACGTGAAATCGCGCGAGGATGCCCTGGCCTGGATCAAGCGCATTCCGTTTACCGATGGCGAGGAAGTCGAACTGCGCAAGGTGTTCGAGGCTTCCGACTTCGCCATGGACGCCGTTTCGGAGGAAGCGCTGACCAAGGAAAAGGCCTGGCGTGAACAGCAGCGGCCGTTGACGAACTGAGGCGGCGGCGCCCAGATCCCTTTTTGGGTCGTGTGACCGTTCCCTCGATGGCGAGCATTTGACGACAGGGGCCTCTTGCCCCTGTCGCGCGGCTCTGGTCTGATCCGCGGCCGTGAGCACGGCCGAAGCACAACACGCCATCGACGCGGTCTGGAGAATTGAAGCACCCCGGCTGATCGCCGGCCTGGCGCGCATGGTGCGTGACGTGGGCCTTGCCGAGGAACTGGCGCAGGACGCGCTGGTGCTGGCCCTCAGGCAGTGGCCGGAAGACGGCGTGCCGCGTAATCCCGGCGCCTGGCTGATGACCGCTGCCAAGCGCCGCGCCATCGACATGTTCCGCCGCAACCGCATGGCCGAGCGCAAGCACGAGCAGATCGGCTACGATCTTGAAATCGAGCAGGAATCGGCGACAGAGGCGCTGGAGGCGAGCCTTGACGACGATTTCGGCGATGACCTGCTCAGCCTCATGTTCACTGCCTGCCATCCGGTGCTCTCGACCGAGGCGCGGCTGGCACTGACGCTGCGGCTGGTCGGCGGTCTCACCACCGAGGAAATCGCCCGCGCCTTCCTGGTGCCGGAGCCCACCATGGCGCAGCGCATCGTGCGCGCCAAGCGGACGCTGGCCGAAGCCAAGGTGCCGTTCGAGATTCCGCGCGGCGCCGACCGCGTGGAGCGTCTCGCCTCGGTGCTCGATGTCATTTACCTGGTCTTCAACGAGGGCTATTCGGCCACCGCCGGCGAAGACTGGATGCGGCCACAACTGGCGGAGGATGCGCTGCGCCTCGGGCGCATCCTGGCGCAGCTGGCCCCCGATGAGCCGGAGGTACATGGCCTCGTGGCATTGATGGAAATCCAGCAGTCGCGTGCCGGTGCCCGCATCGATGCCAAGGGCGAGCCGGTGCTGCTGCTCGACCAGAATCGCGGGCGCTGGGACCAGCTGTTGATCAGACGCGGCCTTGCGGCCCTGGCGCGCACCGAGGAACTCGGCGGCGCGGGCGGGTCCTATGCGCTGCAGGCCGCCATTGCGGCCTGCCATGCCCGCGCCCGCGTCCCCGACGATACCGACTGGGGTCGGATCGCAGCGCTTTACGGCGCGCTCGCCGTTCTCACGCCATCGCCGGTGATCGAATTGAACCGCGCCGTCGCCATCAGCATGGCCGAGGGACCGCAAGCCGGCCTCGACCTGGTCGACCAGCTGCTGGAGGCGCCGCAGCTCAAGAACTATCATCTGCTGCCCAGCGTGCGCGCCAATTTGCTACAGAAACTGGGGCGCTTGCCGGAAGCCCGCGCCGAATTCCAGCGCGCCGCCGCCATGACGCGCAACGACCGCGAACGCAAATTACTGCTCGGCAAAGCAGAGGAATGCGCGGGCTAGACTGCGTGCCAGTTGGCTGCGGCGTCACGATAAAGCTGCGGGGCGGGGCAATACGCACTTTTTTCGTAGCCGGGCGCCGGCCCCTGCCCCGCATCTTCCCCCAACTGTTGCCTGCCCCCCGCTTGCCCTCCCGCATCGGCAAGCCTAGAAGGACGGAACACCGCTTCTCCCCAAAATCAAAGTCGAATGGCCGTCCCGCATCACCCCACCACCGCTGAAGACGATCTGGAGCTCTTGCGCTCGACGGCGGTGGGGGCAGGTATCATCGCCGCCGGCTATTTTCGCCGCAGCCTCAAGACCTGGACCAAGGAAAACGCCTCGCCGGTGACCGAGGCCGATATCGTGCTCGATCGGTTCCTCAACGCGTCGCTGCTGGCGGCGCGTCCCGGCTATGGCTGGCTCAGCGAGGAAAGCACCGACAATCCCGAACGGCTCACCCATGAACGCGTCTTCGTCGTCGATCCGATCGACGGGACGCGCGGCTTCATTCGCGGCGAGGACAGCTGGACGGTATCCCTGGCGGTGGTCGAGAACGGCATTCCGATCGCCGGTGTGGTCTATGCGCCGGTGCGCGACGAGATGTACGAAGCCTTCAGCGAGGGCGGCGCGAGGCTCAACGGCAAGCCGCTGGTGCGCGCCAGCCACCTGGGACGGTCGGCGGTCATTCCGGCTCCCGGCGCCGTGCATCAGGAATTGCAGGATGCCGGGCTCCACTATACGCGCGGGCCGTATTATCCCTCGCTCGCCTACCGGCTGGTACAGGTGGCGACCGGCAAGCTTGACGCGGTGGTGGTCCGGCGCGGCGCGCAGGACTGGGACATTGCGGGCGCTGCCGTCATCCTGTCGGAAAGCGGCATTGGCTTCGAGGACGTCTGTTCGGGCGTGCCGGTCTACAACCAGTCCGAGGTGCGTCATGGCGCCCTCGCCGCGCTCAGCGATGAAACGCTGAAGCCGGTGGTGCATGCGGCGTTGCGTCGGGTGTATGGTTGCCCGGCCGAAGCCGACATCACCGCCGACCTGGAGCGCCAGACCCCATGAACGACGACACGCCCAAGCAGCTTTTGCATCTCGTCATCGGTGGCGAGATGGAAAACATCAACGACATCACCTTCAAGGATCTCAGCGCCGTCGACATCGTGGGGGTCTATCCCAACTATGCCGCCGCCTATGCGGTCTGGCGCGGCAAGGCGCAGCAGACCGTGGACAGCGCCGATGTGCGCTATTTCATCGTGCACCTGCACCGGCTGCTCGATCCCGGAGCCAAATAGCCTTGGACGACAAGCCGTCGCCGCCGGGCGGCCTGCCGCCGCCACGTTTCCTGATCGATGCGCCCTGGTTCCGCGAGTTCGTCGGCCGCCAGCTCATCGGCGGCTATATGGATCTGGTGTTCCGCACCTCGCCCGCGACGTATGAGCCTGCCGACGCGCTCAGCCGGATGGCGGCGCTGGAGCCGGCGATCTTCGTGTCCTGGCACGCCAATATCCTGACCTCGCCGATCCTGGTGCCGAACCCGCGCAATCTGGTTTCCATGGCCGCGCCGCATCCGGATGGCCAGATGGGCGCCGCCGGCTCCCGCCGCTTCGGCATCGAGACCATCACGGCCACCGGCAAATCCGAGCGGCAAAACCTCGAGACCGGCGGCGTCGCCGGCTTCCGCATGATGCTGCGCAAGCTTGCCGCCGGGAAATCCGTCTATGTCACCGGCGAAGTGCCACCCATGCCGGGACGTATCGTGGGCCGGGGCACACTGGCCCTCGCCCGTCTTTCCGGCCGCCCCATCATTCCCGTCGCCGCGGCCAGCACCAGGCGCAAGATCTTCACCCGCCTGTGGGACGAAATGCAGTGGCCCGGCCTGTTCGGAAAATTCACCGTGGTGATGGGGGAGCCGATCGAGGTCAGGACGGCGGCGGAAGAGGAAACCGCGGCGGCGTTACTCAAGGAGCGGCTGGACAGCGCTTATGCACGGGCGCTGGCGGTGACCGAAAAACGCTAGCTACCCACAGCTGGAAATCCCGATCCCCTCGGGGCTTTCTTCAGGCAACGAAGCGCGGCTCAAGATCGCAAGCCCCCACCCTTATTCCCTCCCCAAAGGGGGAAGCGAAAGAGACGCTAAATTCTCAGTCGGGTCCCACTCCCCTGGATGGGAGGGATTAAGGGTGGGGTTGGGCGCACGCACCTCTCCATCGTGAGAGGAGCAGAACCGGCATGGCCCCTACCCGGTAATCGTCGCCAATATGGCAGCCATCGCGCCCGGTCCGCCGACGCGCTCGTGGCCCAGCGCACCGAGTCTTTCCCGCTCATCCTTATGGGTTAGCAGCACTTGCAAGGCCTGCGTCACGCTGCCGGTTTCCGGCAGCGTGACGATGCGAGCGAGGCCGAACAGCGCCTGCTCGTCGCGGAAGCGGCTGCGGCGGTCACGGAAAGTGCGGAAGGTGACCACCGGGCGGCCCAGGCCCAGCGCCTGGATGGTGGCCGTGCCGGCCTGTGACAACACCACATCGGAGGCCTCGATGAGATTACCCAGCGCACCGCGCGCCATGTAGACGGTCAGCCTGTCATCACGCAGCGTCGACAAATCCCCGGTCTCCCCCGTCAAGGGGCCGGAACGGTTGAGCTTGGCGGCCCGCGCCAGGTCGTCGATGGACACCGAGCCCGCGACCGCAAGGAAAATGTCCGGCAGCTGTTCGTCGGGCAATGCGCGCAAGGCGGCGATCTGCAGGGCGAAGCTTTCGGCGGTAAACTGCCGGCTGCCCGGCAACAGCGTCACCGCCATGGGGCGGCTGCGCCTGCTCCTGGCGTCGTAGTCGCCATAGGGGATGGCATCCATGATGACGTTGCCGGCAAAGCGCGCATCGACGCCGTCCCTGCGCAACACCTCGGCCAGCGCCGGATGGCGGCAATAGGCGATAGCGCAGCAGGATTTGATGAAGAAGCGTTCAAGCATCGTGTAGGACCGGCCATGGCCGGTCTTGTAGACATCGAGATAGACGATGTTGCGCGCACCCGCCGCCCAGCACCCCGCGACGCCGACGATGTCGCCGACCACGATGATACGGTCGTAGGCGGATTTGATGCGGCGGACGAATTTGACGCCCGGCCACACCGTCTTGAGGCCGCCACTGCCGAGGTCGCGCGCCAGCGAATGCTTGACGTTGCGCCAGCCCTGGCTGGCCAGTTGCGCCCGCGGGCCGACGACCCGGCAGACGTCCCCATAGGCGGCGCCGTCACCGATGGTGGGATAGGCTTCGACGATAACGCCGGCCGGCAGGCGCCGGATGATCTCGGCGGCGATGGAATCCTCGCCGTGTCCATTCGAAATGAAAAGGAGACGGCGGGGGCCCGGGGCTTCGACCACCTCTCAGGCGCCGATGCCGTAACGCTCGAAAGCGACCAGCGCCGCATTGGCATCGACATAGGCTTCCTGCCGGTCGACGCTCCAATAGCTCAACTCATCGATGGGGATCGGTTTGCCGGTGATGGCGCAGCGTACGAAGCTTCCCGGCTTGATCACCAGATAGTCGCCATCGAGATAGCGCACCGTCGCCTCGGACGGCGCAAAGCCCTTGTCGAAAATGTTCATGGCGGATGCCTTACGTCTTTGTCGTTCGCGCTGCCGCCGATTGGACGAAATCGCGTACCGGGTCAAGATATAGGACCGCGCCCTTACGGTCAAAAGAGGTCGGGCTGCCCATCGTCTCCATCCTCCGCCCTGGGCTTGCGCGGCTTGGGCGGCGTGCGCGGCGGCGGAATGACGCCCCCATACCCGACAGTCGCCGGCGCTTCGCCATCGGCGAATTCGATGCTGAGCGCATCGCCGTCCTTGAGGAACCGGCTGGAGCGCACCAGCTCGCCCTCATGATCCTTGATCAGTGCGAAGCCGCGCGCCAAAACGGATTTATAGCCCAGTGACAGCAGCAGCTTGGCCAACCCATCGAGGCGTTGCACGCGGTTGTGGACGATTTGCCGGAAGGCCGGATCGAGCCGCCGCGCCATGGGATCGAGCCGCAACCGTGCGCGCGACGCGGTTTGACCCAGTGCCGGGTCCAGCCGTCGCGCGATGGGATCATAGCGCAGCCGCGCCCGGCCGGCAGACACGGACAGCGCAGCGGGCGCCCGCCGGCCGGCGTCGGCGAGCCGCGCCCCGAGGTCGCGCAACCGCTGGCGCAGCAATTGCGGCGTAAGGCGGGGCGATACCCGCGCCAGCTGGATGGCCTTGGCCTGGCTCATGTGCCGCAGGCCCGACAGCAGGTTCGAGGCGGCATGATCGAGGCGCTGCCGCTGCACCGAAACCAGATCGGCCGGCCGGGGTAGCCCGGCCGCTGCGGCGCGCAGACGGTCGCGATAGTTGGCTGTCACCCGCCGCGCGGCCATGCGCTGGCGCTGCCCCTGGTCTTCGACATAACCGATCAGTTCGGCACGCACGGGCACCGCTGCCTCGGCCGCCGCCGTCGGGGTCGGGGCCCGCATGTCGGCGGCGTAGTCGATCAGCGTCGTATCGGTTTCGTGGCCCACCGCCGAAATCACCGGAATGGCGCTCGCCACCACGGCGCGCACCACCGTTTCCTCGTTGAAGCTCCAGAGATCCTCGATGGAGCCGCCGCCGCGCGCCACGATCAGAAGATCCGGACGCGGGATGGGCCCGTCGGCGGTGAAGGCGTTGAAACCCGCGATGGCCGCCGCCACTTCGGCTGCAGAGGTCTCCCCCTGCACCCGCACCGGCCACAAGATCACATGGCTTGGAAACCTGTCATCCAGCCGATGCAGGATGTCGCGGATCACCGCACCGGTGGGTGAGGTGACGACGCCGATGACGCGCGGCAGATAAGGCAGCGGGCGCTTGCGTTCCTTGTCGAACAGGCCCTCGGCGAGGAATTTCTTCCGCCGCTCTTCCAGCAGCGCCATCAGGGCGCCGGCGCCGGCCGGTTCGATCTGTTCGATGACGATCTGGTATTTGCTGGAGCGCGGGAAGGTGGTGATGCGCCCGGTGGCGATCACTTCCAGCCCCTCTTCGGGCTTGAAGCTCAGCCGTGCCCAGTTGCCCTTCCAGACCACCGCATCGATCGAGGCGTCGGCGTCCTTGAGGGTGAAATAGGCATGCCCCGAGGCATGCTGCCCGCGAAATCCTGAAATTTCGCCGCGCACCCGCACATAGCCGAAATTATCCTCGACGGTGCGTTTGACCGCGAGTGCGATCTCGGAAACCGTGAATTCGGCGGCATTGGTCAAAAGTTCAGCCATGCCCGACAGGTGCGGCATGCCGGCGAGTCCGTCAAGGGTGGCGAAGGCGCAATTGCCCATGCTAGAGGGGCGCGTAACAGCCGAAGCAGGCACGCGCCTCCGCTTCTCCCCTGATGGGAGAAGCGGAGGGGAAGACTTCGTGCAAGTGGACACTTGGAGACCACCATGCGCATTCTTTTGATCGGTTCCGGCGGCCGCGAACATGCGCTGGCGTGGGCGCTGGCCAAATCCGCGAATACCGATGCGCTGTTCGTCGCGCCCGGCAATGCCGGCACAGGCAAATTCGCCGAGAACGTCAAGCTCGACATCACCGACCATAAGGCGGTGACGGATTTCTGCAGGCTGATGGCGATCGATTTCGTCGTGGTCGGCCCCGACGCTCAGGTGGTCGCCGGGCTCGGCGACGATGTGCGCGCCTCTGGCATCACCTGCTTCTGCCCCAGCAAGGCCGCTGGCCAGCTCGAAGGCTCCAAGGGTTTCACCAAGGCGCTGTGCGACGAGATGGGCATTCCCACCGCCGCCTATGGCCGTTTCGACAACGAGGCCGAGGCCCTGGCCTATGTGCGCCGGCAAGGCGCGCCGATCGTCATCAAGGCCGACGGGCTGGCGCTGGGCAAGGGCGTCACCGTTGCGATGACCATCGAGGAAGCCGAAGCCGCGGTGCGCGACTGTTTCGCCGGGGCGTTCGGCGCGTCGGGCGCCGAAGTCGTCATTGAGGAATTCCTCGAAGGCGAGGAAGTCTCCCTGTTCGTTCTGTGCGACGGCACCAATATCGTGCCGCTGGGAACCGCGCAGGATCACAAGCGCGCCTTCGATGGCGACAGGGGCCCCAATACGGGCGGCATGGGAGCCTATTCGCCGGCCACCGCCATGACGCCGGAGCTGACGGCGCGCACCATGGCGGAAATCATCGAGCCGACCGTACGCGGCATGGCGGCCCGCGGCACGCCCTATCAGGGCGTATTGTTCGCCGGCCTCATGTTGACGGCATCGGGTCCCAAGCTCATCGAATACAATGCCCGCTTCGGCGACCCCGAGACGCAGGTGCTGATGCTGCGGCTCAAATCCGATCTCGTCGACCTGCTCCACGCTACCGCCACGGGCGCCCTTGCGGGCAAGGCCGCCGATTGGCGGCCGGAGGCGGCCCTGACGGTAGTGATGGCCACCAGGGGCTATCCCGGCGCCTATGAAAAGGGTTCGGAAATTGTCGGCGCCGAAAACCTCGATAGCGATCTGGTGCATGTCTTTCATGCCGGAACCAGCCGCGATGGCGACCGTTTAGTCGCCACGGGTGGGCGGGTCTTGAACGTCACGGCTTTGGGCGCCACCGTTGCGGAGGCGCAGCAGCGTGCATATCGGGCAGTTGACGCGATTGTTTGGCCGCAGGGATTTTGCCGGCGCGACATCGGCTGGCGCGCCGTCTGAAAGCTTCCCGGCGCAGCACCCTCCGGGCGCTTCTGAACCAATCCTCAACCTTGCACGCTTACCTTTCCTTGCGTCCGGGGCGAAACCGCCCGACACTGCCGCCGCCCTGACGCCCTTGCAGGCCAGGGGCCAAAGGCTGGTCGAGCGTCTCAGGGCACGGGGCAAGGAGCCCAAAGGCAAAGTGGAGACGCTTCCTGATCCGCGTATCGGTGTGGCGCTTGGCGGCGGTTCTGCCCGCGGGCTGACCCACATCCCCTATATCGAGGCCATGGACGAGCTTGGCCTCAAACCCTCGGTCATCGCCGGCACCTCCATCGGCGCGCTGCTGGGCTCCGGCTGGGCCGCCGGCATGAGCGGCCGGGAGTTGCGCGAGCATTCGATCAACGTGCTCGGCACCATGCGCATCATCATGGGCCGCCTATGGAACACGCAGGTGCGCGGCATCGCGGGCATCTTCCAAAACGGCATTCCCATGCAGTTCGACGCCACCCGCATCGTCGATGCCTTCGTACCCGATGGCTTTCCGGAGGAATTCAAGGATCTCCGCATCCCGCTCTACGTCGTCGCCACCGATTTTCAATCCTGGCACCAGGCAGTGTTCAACGAGGGCCTGCTGCGCCCGGCCATTGCGGGCTCGATCGCCATTCCGAGCTTTTTCAAGCCGGTCGCCTTTTCCAATCACCTCCTGGTGGATGGCGGCGTGGTCAATCCGCTGCCGCTCGACCAGGCCTCTGTTGGCAGCGACATCCTGGTCGGCATCGACGTCAATGGCGATCCGGCCGAGGCGCTGAAACGCATGGCGCCCCCCAAGGTGCTCGACGCCTGGTTCGGGGCGGCGCAGATCATGATGCATTCCCTGACCGCGCACATGATGGCCGCCTATCCGCCCGACATCTACATGCGCCCGCATGTGGCGCCGTTCGGCATGATGGAATTCTGGCGGGTCAAGGAAATCGTCGAGCATGGCGATGCCGACAAGGAGCGCTTCAAGCACGCTCTGACCGAGAAGATCGAAGCCTTCAACGCAGACCGGCAAAGAACGCTTTCAACAATGCGCCCGATCGCGCCGCGCCAAGGCCGCCGATAATTTCCGGCGCATGATGGCAGCTCGGCTGCGCGAACAGCCGCACGCCGTTATCGACCGCTCCGGCCTTGGGATCTTCGGCCCCATAATAGAGCCGGCGCAGCCGCACATGGGCAATGGCGCCCGCGCACATGGCGCAGGGCTCCAGCGTCACATAGAGATCGCAGCCATCGAGCCGGCCGGTGCCGCGCTTCGCCAGCGCCGTCCGGATCGCC
Organism: Devosiaceae bacterium; assembly: GCA_036499825.1. Classification (GTDB taxonomy): domain Bacteria; phylum Pseudomonadota; class Alphaproteobacteria; order Rhizobiales; family Devosiaceae; genus Paradevosia. The sequence continues at coordinate 138,132 of DASYCZ010000032.1, read as the reverse complement.
AGCAGTTCGGCATGCGCCGTCGGATCGTTGAGCGCCCGCATGCGGTTCGCCTCCGCCGCCAGCACCACGCCGTTCTCGACAACCACCGCCCCCACCGGCGCCTCGCCATTGGCCGCAGCTTCCGCGGCGAGCGACAGGGCCAGCGCCATGGGGGATTGGGTTTCCGTCATGCAGCAGGATGTAATGGGTTTGCGGGGACTTGCTCAAGTAGCAAGTGCATTCCCATACAGCACTCTGTGGAGCCGCTGACTACACAGAAGCCGACAGCCACGATCCACTTATGAAGCAGATCGCCTATTCCAAGCGGCCGTCAAACCGCTTCGTAGAATGCCCGCGGCGACGGCAACTCGGATTGTGGCGCAGATTGCCGAATACGCAGCCGACCCTGCCAGTCATACCAATAACGTCAAGGCTGTTCAGGGCCGCACCGGCATCCGCTTACGGGTGGGCGACTGGAGGGCGATCATGGAAGATGGCGTCGTTCTGGAAATTCTGGACATAGGTCCGCGTGGCGGCATCTACGATTGATGGAGTTGAGAATGAACGAGATGGTGACCATTCCGCGCGAGGAGTATGAACGTCTGCTGACTGCAGCGGAGGATCTCGCGGACATCGCGGCCTATGATCGTGCGAAAGCCGAGCTGGCAGCCGGGAAGGATGAGCTTGTCCCCGCCGACTTCGTCAACCGGCTGATCGCCGGTGAGCAGCCGCTTCGGGTCTATCGCGACTTGCGGGGTCTTTCTCAGACCGGTCTCGCCGAGGCTTCCGGCGTCAACCGCGTACAGATCGCCGACATCGAAGCCGGACGAAAATCCGGTTCGGTGGCGACGGTGCGGAAACTTGCCTCGACGCTGGGCATCACCATCGACGATCTCATCTAAGACGCACAGGTCTTACCACTCCGTAGATCACCCCCGCCCGATCGGCTATCCTTCTCATCCAAGGAGAATCGCCCATGCCGATCCGGCAGTTGCCAGATGAGTTGATCAACCGCATCGCCGCCGGCGAGGTGGTGGAGCGGCCGGCGAGCGTGGTCAAGGAACTGGTGGAGAACGCGCTCGACGCGGGAGCCAGCCGTGTCGTCGTCACCACTGCGGGCGGTGGCAAGACGCTGATCCGCATCGAGGACGATGGCTGCGGCATGGACGAGGCCGACCTGATCCTGTCGGTCGAGCGCCACGCCACCTCCAAGCTCGCCGATGACGGGCTCGACGATATCCGGACGCTGGGGTTCCGGGGCGAGGCGCTGGCCTCGATCGGCTCGGTGTCGGACCTCTCCATCGCCACCCGCCCGGCCGGCGGCGAAAGCGGGCTGCGGCTGGAACTGCGGCGCGGTGTGCGGCGCGAACCGGTGCCGCAGGCGATGAACCAGGGCACGATCGTCGAGGTCAAGAACCTCTTTGCCGCCGTCCCTGCCCGGCTCAAATTCCTCAAATCGGATCGGGCCGAGGCCGGCGCCATCACCGATATCGTGCGGCGGCTGGCCATGGCCAATCCCGAGGTGCATTTCATCCTCGACGGCTCCGACCGCAGCCCTGCCAACTGGCCGGCAGTCAGCGGCGATGGCGCACTGAGGGCGCGGCTTGGCCAGGTGATGGGGGCCGATTTCTCCGACAACGCCACCCCGCTCGGCCATACGCGGCACGGCATCGTGGTGGCGGGGCTTGCGGGCCTGCCCACCTATTCGCGCGCCAACAGCCTCAGCCAGTTCTACTTCGTCAATGGCCGTTCGGTGCGCGACAAGGTGCTGCTCGGCGCGGTGCGCGCCGCCTATGCGGATTTCGTCTTCCGCGACCGCTTTCCGGTGATCGCGCTGTTCGTCGCCATCGATCCAGCCGAGGTCGACGTCAACGTGCATCCGGCCAAGGCCGAACTCCGCTTCAAGGATGCCGGGGCGGTGCGCGGCGCCGTCATCCGCGGCATCGGCGAGGCGCTGGCGGCCGCGGGATTCCGGGCCTCATCGACAGTCGCCGAAGCCGTGATGGAGGCGTTCCGTGCGCCGGAGACGGAAATGTCGGCTCCGGCAGCGGCGCGGGCCGATTATGTCCCGGCAACGCCCGGCCATCGGCCCGCAATGCCCGGCTACCAACCGGCTGCGCCCGGCAGCTTCGTGATGGCGGGGGTCTCCGAGCCCAGCGCACGCTTTGAAAGCGCCCCTTCGGCGCCGGCCGATACTGACTATCCGCTCGGCACGGCGCGCGCCCAGATGTTCGAGAATTTCATCGTGGCGCAAAACGGGGATTCGCTCGTCCTCATCGACCAGCACGCCGCCCATGAGCGGCTGGTCTATGAGCGCTTCAAGGCACAATTGGCGAGCGGTCCCGTAGCCAGCCAGGCACATCTCATCCCGGCCGTCATCGAATTGCCCGAGGAAGATTGCGCGCGGCTCGAGGAAGCGGCGCCGACGCTGGAGCGGCTCGGCCTTTACCTCGAGCGCTTCGGCCCGCTCACCGTGGCGGTGCGCGAGACGCCGGCCCTGCTTGGCCAGACCGATATTTCGGGATTGATCCGCGACCTTGCCGATGGCCTGGCCGAATGGGACAGCGCCGAGGCGATCGCCGACCGGCTCGACGCCATCATCGCCCGCATGGCCTGCCACGGTTCCGTCCGCTCCGGCCGGCGCCTGCGCGTCGACGAAATGAACGCCCTGCTCCGCGACATGGAGGCAACGCCCCATTCGGGCCAGTGCATTCACGGCCGGCCAACCTATGTGGAGCTGAAGCTCAAGGATATCGAACGGCTGTTCGGGCGGACGCGGTAGGCTGCGTGCGGAATGGCTGATGGCGGGATCGTGGGTGTTGCCCACCCCCACCCTTAATCCCTCCCCACAAGGGGGAGGGAAATTCCCGACTGAGATATTTCGGCTCTATCGTTTCCCTCCCCCTTGTGGGGAGGGATTAAAGTGGGGGTAGGCCTCACGCATTGGCCTGCGTGTGTGCCTGTCCGGATCTACCCGAAAAACCCCAGCTTCCGATCCAGCTCTCCCATCGGCCGCGCCGTGGCCAGAACTTCGCGGGCCTTGTTGCTGTCGCGCTTCATCGCCGCCATCAGCTCATCGAGCCCGGCGAACAGTTCCTGGCCGCGGATATGGGCGATCAGGGCCGTCGACAGATGCGCGCCATAGATGTCGTCATGGAAATCGAACAGGTGCGTTTCGAAGGGCGGCTGTTCGTTGTTGAACATGGGCTTGCCGAAGCTCGCCACGCCATCGATCAGGCGGTCGCCGAGCCTGGCGCGAACCGCATAGATGCCCTGGTCGAGATGGAAACCGGGCGGCGTCGCCACATTGGCGGTGGGAAACCCCAGTTCGCGGCCGCGCTGGTCGCCGACCACGACCGTGCCCTCGATGAACCAGTGATAGCCCAGCAGGTGATTGGCCACGGCGAGATCGCCGGCCGACAGCGCCGCGCGGATGCGGGACGACGAGATCGGCTCGCCTTCGGCCTCGCCGATGAGGTCCAGGGTTTCGACCGCAAAGCCGTGCGCAACGCCGGCTTCACGCAGGAATTCCGGCGTGCCGCGGCGGCCGCGGCCGAAGTGGAAATCGGCGCCCACGATGACGCCCGATACCGCCAGCGCCTCGACCAGGAAACGCGACACGAAATCCTCAGCCTCGACCTGCGACAATTCCCGCGTGAACGGCATGATGACGATGCCGTCGAGTTCCAGCGCCTCGGCCAGGCGCGCCTTGGCGTTACCGTCGGTGAGGCGGAACATGAAAGGTTGCGGCGCGAAGACGTCGCGCGGATGCGGCTCGAAGGTCAGCGCGACCGCCGGTACGCCGCGCTCGGCGGCGCGGGCCTTCAGGGCTTTGAACACATGCTGGTGGCCGCGGTGGAAGCCGTCGAAATTGCCGATGGCAACGAGTGCGCCCTTGAGCCGGTCGGGCACCGTGTCGAGACCGGCGAGCCGGATGAAACTGGTCACTGCGTCTTGGTTCCAGGCGGAGAAAACGGCGCGAAACTGCCCGCTTTGGCGTGCGAATGCAACTGTCTACCAGGCCAACCGCGGCATGAAGCCGGCAAGCGCGGCGCCACTCGGCGCCACCAGGGCGCGGATAGCCTCGGGATCGGCAGCGCCGAACGCATCGAGCTCGCCTGCATGGATGGAGCCGGTGATGAACAAGAGATCGATGCCGAAATCGGCGGCTCCGATGGCATCGGTACGCACGCTGTCGCCGATGGCCATGATGCGGCGCCTGTCGAGCTTGTGGCCCACCGCCGCTTCGGCCAGCCGCAACGCTTCGTCGTAGATCGGGGCGAAGGGCTTGCCCGCCATGCGGACTTCACCGCCCAGTTCGGCGTAGATGTCGGCCAGCGCCCCGCCGCAATAGACGATCTGGTCGCCGACCTCGACTACCTTGTCGGGATTGGCGCAGATCAGCGGCAGGCCGCGCTTCAGCCAGTGGGCGATGCGGTCGGCATACATGTCGGGCGTGTCGTCATCGGTATCGAGATCGGTCACCACCACGGCCACGGCCTCGTCGGCCGAGCCGCGGATGATGCCCAGCCCTTCGTAAAGGGCATCGTCGATCACCGGCGGGCCGACATGGTGGATCACCTGGCCCCGGTATTGGGCGATCAGCGACCGCGTGGCATCGCCTGACGAAACGATGGCGTCATAGGCGGTGTGCGGCACGCCGAGATGGTTGAGCATATCGACGATCGGCGCCGACGGCCGCGGCGCATTGGTGATCAGCACCACGCATCCGCCCTGCTCGCGGAATTTCACCAGCGCCTCGACCGCGGAGGGATAGGCGGCGAGGCCGTTGTGCACGACGCCCCAGACATCGCTCAACAGCACGTCGTAACGTTTCGAAAGGGCAGCGAGGCCGGCTGACGCTCCGGCGGATTCAGGCATGGGCATTCCTTCGACGATCAGCGACGAACTTCGGCCAGCGCCGCCGGGCGCTCGCCCAACAGCTCTGCGCGCACCGGACCGGGCATGGCGATATAGGGCCCTTGCGCCAGGCCGACACCATCTTCCAGGAGGCTGATGATCTGCTGTTCGTTGCGTGCGCCGGTAGCCAGCAGCGATATCTCGAAGCGTTTGAGATAGCTGGCGACATCGGCGCTATGGAAGTCGGTCAACTGCCCCGGCTGTTCGACGAAGCGCGTGGCATCGACGCGAACCTGGCGCACGCCCTGGCTCGCGAGGTCGGCGAAATCATGCCGCAGCGAGCGCATGGCGGCCAGCGCGAACAGGCCACCGCGCTTGGCGATCGCTGTCAGCGCCTGGCGTTCCTTGCCGGCGAGGGCGTGCCAGTCAGCCTCAGTGATGACGAAATTGATCTGCGGCGAGATGGCCCGGCTGGCATCCAGCATCACGGTGATCTGTTCTACCGAGGGCGCATCGGCCAGCGTTGCGCGCGACAGCGGCGTATAGAGCACGATCTGCGTGCCATGGGCCTTGGCGCGACGCGTGATGGTCACCGCCTCGTCCATGGCCATGCCTTCGACCTGCCTCGTCACTGTCTCGCCACCGCGGACCGGCATGAAATCGGCCGCCACGGCGAGATCACCGTCTTCCAGCTTCAGGCGCGGCACCAGGTCATAGCCATGCTGGCGGCGCTGCGGCAGGGTGACGATCGATTCGATGTTGAAGATCAGGCGGTTTTCGGCCAGCGCCTGCTTGACCATTTCGAGCGGAATGACCGGCTCGGGCAGCTTTTCGTCCACCGGCGGCGCCTTGGCGGCAGCCGTCGCAGAAATCGGCGTGATCGTGGCCGACGGCGCCGTTGCGTTTGGCTGGCGCTGCTGTTCCTCGATTTCGGCCACCGCTTCCGCCACCTGCCGCACCACAGTGCCGAGCACGGAAATGTCGGCTTCCAGCGTTTCGAGACGCTTGCCGGCGTCCAGATCGGCGAGGGCGTTAATGCGCTGGCTCAGCACCTGGCTTGCCTGCGCGCTGGTGTTGACCAGGCGCGACAGGTCCTCGATACCCCGCTCCAGCCGCCTTTCGGCGCGGCGGCGCAGCGAGCGCTCCATGGCGAGCACCGCCAGCCCGGCGACGAGCAGGCCGAGCATGACCGCCTCGATCACCGAGAAAGTCAGGCCGTAATAGGCCGCCGCCGCAATCGCGAGCGCTGCCAGGGCGACGAAGGTATAGATCAGGGCCTGCACGTGAAACTCGCGGCTGCGGTAAAGAGATTCGACATATTTTTCTTACCACTGCTGCATCTCCGGCAAAAGCACGGCGCGCAGCTGTGCGCAGAAAACGAATTATTTACCCTGTTCGGAAACAATCGGGAAACCAGAAGACGACTCCAGGCGAGGACAGCCCCTTTATGCCCATGCGTAGCGGACACGGATCCGACGCTGCCGCCAGGCTGCTATTGATCGACAAGGACGCCGATGCTGCACGACAGCTGGCGACCAACCTCGCCGGCAGCCTCATGGCGGAAACCGACCTCCACGAGGCGCGCGGAGGACGGCCGGGCAGCGAAAAGCTGCGGGCCAATGTCTACGACATCGTGCTGATCGATCTCGCCAGTCTCGACGACATGGGCCTGTCGACCGAAGAAGCCGTGGCGCGGCTGGCCAAGCTGGCCGAAGGCGCGCTGCTGCTGGCGCTGTCGGACGGCGCCTCGATTTCGGCCGCCGTGGCGGCCATGCGGGCCGGCGCCCATGATTTCATCGCCAAGCCGGTGAGCGGCACCGCCCTCACCTCGCGCATCGGCGAATTGGCGCATCGGCACGGCAAGGCGCGGGCACTGGCGCTCGGTTCCCAGCCCGACGTCGCCCATGAGGATTTCTGCGGTTTCGTCGGCTCCTCGACGCAGATGCAATATGTCTATGAGCAGATCGCGCGCATCGCGCCGTCATCGGCTCCCGTGTTCATCACCGGCGAGAGCGGTACCGGCAAGGATGTCTGCGCCGAAGCGCTGCACAGCCGCGGCCCGCGCGCCAGCCAGCGCTTCGTCGCCATCAATTGCGCCGCCATCCCGCGCGATCTCATGGAAAGCGAACTGTTCGGCACCGTGCGCGGCGCCTATACGGGTGCGGTGCAGGATCGCAAGGGCGCCGCCGAGCTGGCCGATGGCGGCACGCTGTTCCTCGACGAAATCGGTGAGATGGACCTCAGCCTTCAAAGCAAGCTGCTGCGGTTCCTCCAGACCGGCACGCTGTCGCGGGTGGGGGAAGCCGCAACGCGGCAGGTCGATGTGCGCGTCATCTGCGCCACCAACCGCAACCCCATGCAGATGATTGCCGACCGGCATTTCCGCGAAGACCTGTTCTACCGCCTGCATGTCCTGCCCATCCACCTGCCGCCATTGCGGCAGCGGCCGAGCGACATCATGGTGCTGGCGCGGCATTTCCTGCATCGCTTCTCGCGCGAGGAACACAAGCGCTTCAGCGGCTTTTCGCCCGAAACCGCCGACGGCCTCATTGCCCGGGAATGGCCGGGCAATGTGCGGCAGCTGCAGAACCTCATCCGCCGGCTGGTGGTAATGTTCGATGGTGGCGAGATCACCGCCGAGATGGTTTCCATCGCCGACATAGAATCGCGTGGCATGATGCCCCCGACCGGCATGACGGTCGACCGCCGCAGCGCCATCCTGCCGATGTGGCAGCAGGAGCAGCGGATCATCGAGGATGCCATCACCACCTGCAACGGCAACATCGCGCTGGCCGCGGCGGCCCTCGAACTCAGCCCCTCCACCATCTATCGCAAGCGCCAGGCCTGGGCCGACATGGAACGCCGCGGCGCTGCCTGACTAGGCTCTTTGGTAGCGGATCTGGTTGCCCCAGAAGGCCACATGGCCCCGTATGGCCTCGACCAGCGGGCACGGGTCGGCGTAGTACCAGACCGCGTTTGCGGCTTTTTCGTCCGGTGCTTGCAGCGAATAATAGGACGCTTCGCCCTTGTATGGGCAATGGGTGTGATGGGTGGACTCCGCCAGGACCTCCGGCATGACGTCCTCGAGCGGTACATAGATGCGCAGCGGCGCGCCGGGCTCATCGAGATCGAGCGCCCGCACCGTGTCGGCGATGATGCGATTGTTGAAATGCACCCTCACCCGCCCTGTGCTCGCCGTAATCTTGATGTCCTTGTCCACGCATTGTTTCGGCATCGATCGTTCCTTGTAAGAGCTGGAAGAGACTAACGCGACGAGCCCCCAACAGGCTCCGCACAAAGCCGTGACCTTGACTCCGGCAGGACCAGCCCGTATATCCGCCCCGTCATTGGCACTCTCCTCTGTTGAGTGCTAACAGACCTGAATTCACCGTACGATTATGGTTCTTAAGGAGCAAACATGAGCTTCCGTCCCCTGCACGACCGCGTGGTCGTCCGGCGCGTCGACAGCGAGGAAAAATCCGCTGGCGGCATCATCATCCCCGACACCGCCAAGGAAAAGCCCTCCGAAGGCGTGATCGTCTCCGTTGGCCCGGGCGCCCGCGACGAGAGCGGCAAGATCGTTGCCCTCGACGTCAAGGCCGGCGATCGTATCCTCTTCGGCAAGTGGAGCGGCACCGAAGTCAAGCTCAATGGTCAGGATCTCCTGATCATGAAGGAAAGCGACATCATGGGCGTGATCGAAGCGTAATCCGCTTCTCGCGCCCTTTTTCATGAGTTCAAGGAGCATTCTCCATGTCTGCTAAAGACGTAAAATTCTCGACAGACGCTCGCGACCGCATGCTGCGCGGCGTCAACGTCCTCGCCAATGCCGTCAAGGTAACGCTCGGCCCCAAGGGTCGTAACGTCGTCATCGACAAGTCCTTCGGCGCTCCGCGCATCACCAAGGACGGCGTCACCGTCGCCAAGGAAATCGAACTGGAAGACAAGTTCGAGAACATGGGCGCCCAGATGCTGCGCGCCGTGGCTTCCAAGACCAACGACATCGCCGGTGACGGCACCACCACCGCCACCGTCCTGGGCCAGGCCATCGTCAACGAAGGCGTCAAGGCCGTCGCTGCCGGCATGAACCCGATGGATCTGAAGCGCGGTATCGATCTGGCCGTGACCGAGGTCGTCAAGAACCTCGCCGCTGCCAAGAAGACCATCTCGTCCAACTCCGAAGTCGCGCAGGTCGGCACCATTTCGGCCAATGGCGAGAAGGCCATCGGCGACATGATCGCCCAGGCCATGCAGAAGGTCGGCAACGAGGGTGTGATCACCGTCGAGGAAGCCAAGACCGCCGAGACCGAACTCGATGTCGTTGAAGGCATGCAGTTCGACCGCGGCTACCTGTCGCCCTACTTCGTCACCAATGCCGAGAAGATGACCGCCGTCCTCGAAGACGCCGTCATCCTGCTCCACGAGAAGAAGCTCTCGAACCTGCAGGCCATGCTGCCGATCCTCGAGGCCGTCGTGCAGTCGCAGCGTCCGCTGCTGATCATCGCCGAAGACATCGAAGGCGAGGCTCTGGCCACGCTCGTCGTGAACCGTCTCCGTGGCGGCCTGAAGGTCGCAGCCGTCAAGGCTCCGGGCTTCGGTGATCGCCGCAAGGCCATGCTCGAAGACATCGCCGTCCTCACCGGCGGCCAGGTCATCTCCGAAGATCTCGGCATCAAGCTCGAGAACGTGACCCTCGACATGCTCGGCACCGCCAAGCGCGTTGAGATCACCAAGGAAAACACCACGATCGTCGACGGCGCCGGCGCCAAGGACGACATCGAGGGCCGCGTCGGCCAGATCAAGTCGCAGATCGAAGAGACCACTTCGGACTACGACAAGGAAAAGCTGCAGGAACGTCTGGCAAAGCTCGCCGGCGGTGTTGCGGTGATCAAGGTTGGCGGCTCGACCGAAGTCGAAGTCAAGGAGCGCAAGGACCGCGTCGACGACGCGCTCAATGCAACCCGCGCCGCCGTTGAAGAAGGCATCGTGGCTGGTGGCGGCGTCGCGCTGCTGCGCGCTTCGTCCTCGCTCACCATCGAGGGTGCCAATTCCGACCAGCAGGCCGGCATCAACATCGTTCGCCGCGCTCTGCAGGAGCCGGTGCGCCAGATCGCCAACAATGCCGGCGACGAAGGCTCGGTGGTTGTCGGCAAGATCCTCGAGAATTCCTCGGCGACCTTCGGCTACAACGCCGCAACCGGTGAATATGGCGACATGATCGCCATGGGCATCGTGGACCCGGTGAAGGTCGTGCGTACGGCTCTCGAAGACGCGGCTTCGGTCGCCTCGCTCCTCATCACCACCGAGGCGATGATCGCCGAGCTTCCCAAGGAAGCAGCACCGGCCATGCCGGGCGGCGGCGGCATGGGTGGCATGGGTGGCATGGACTTCTAAGAAGTCCTCCAATCAGCTTCCAAATCCAGGACTTCCCAGTCACGGATTTAGAAGAAGGCGCGGTGGCAACACCGCGCCTTTTTTCATATGCTGCGAGCAGATCACCTGCATTCGAGTCGCCCCATGAGACCACCACCGCGACGCCCCACCGGCAGCCTTGAGGCCGCGGAAGCGGCGTTCAAGCAGTTGACGACCAAACCCGCAGAGGCGCCAGCGCCCAAGCCCGCCGCTATCCCGACGGGCAAGGAAACCGTGTCGCTGCGTCTCGACCGCGATGTGCTGGCGCACTTCCAGGATGACGGCCCGGGCTGGCAGGATCGCATCAACGCCTATCTGCGGCAGGCCCTCAAAGACTGACAGCGCCGCAAATCCGCCGTGAGCTTTCGCCACGATCTCCTTTCACCACAAGGAGATGGCAGATGCGGACGTTCCTGATCACGGCATTGCTGCTTATCGGTCCCACGGTCGTTCAGGCAGCGGAGAACGCGCTGCCGAGCAATGCCCCGCCGACTGAGGAGACGCAGAACGACCCGGATGCCTATATGGATGACAGATCCGATCCGGTAGCGGTGATCACCTCCTTCTACAATGCCATCAATCGCCAGGAATATGTGCGCGCCTATTCCTACTATGGCGATGCGGCGCAGGCCGGCGACTACCAGAAATTCGCCGATGGCTATGCGGACACCGCCCATGTCGAATTGCTGACCGGCAAGGCCACGTCCGATGGCGCGGCGGGCAGTATTTACTACTCGCTGCCGATCGCCATCGATGCCAAGGCCGCCGATGGTTCGCACAAGCAATATGCCGGCTGCTACCTGCTGCGCCTCTCCAATCCGCAGGTGCAGGCGACCCCGCCGTTCAACCCGATGCATATCGAGAAAGGCGCCCTCAAGCCCGCCAGCGGCGCGCTCGATGCCATTCTCCCCAGCAAGTGCGACTTTGACTGAACTTTGACTGTGATAGATGGCGCGGGCATTTTCGCGCCGAGATGCTATTTGGGAATATTGCCGTGCTTCCTATTGCCTTCCGCCCCACTTTTCTGGGGCTCGCATTCGCCGTCTGTCTCGCTTTGCCCGCAGCCGCCCAGGACAGCGACGCCAACGACCTCCATGCGCTCCTGATCAAGGCGGGGTCCTATTATGCCGGCGTCATCGTGCCGCTGGATTATGCCAAGGCTCTCGATACCTACAAGCAGGCCGCAGCGCTCGGCGATGGCTATGCCATGAGCATGGTCGGCGTCATGTACGACAAGGGCCAGTCGGTTCCGGAAGATCCCGTGGAAGCCCTTGCCTGGTTCCGCAAGGGTGCCGACGCCGGCGATGCGCGCGCCATGTACAATGTTGCCGTCGACTACGAGGTCGGTCGCGGAACCGACAAGGACCAGGCACAGGCCGCCGTCTGGTACCGCAAGGGCGCCGAAGCCGGTGACGGCGCCTCGATGATGCGGCTGGGCGATTTTTACTATGCGGGCGCCAGCCTCGACAAAAGCCTGAAGCAAGCAGCGGCCTGGTACCAGAAGGCCGTCGATATCCGCTATTCGAAGGCTTATTGGGTGCTGGCGGTCCGCTATATGTATGGCGAGGGCGTGGGACGCGACGCCCACAAGGCGGCGGAGTTGACCTATACGGCACTGCTGCGTGGCGACGACACGGCGCGCCACACTCTGGATGGCGCCAAGAAGACCGACCTGCCGCCGCATTTCATCCAATATCTGCAAGAAATGCTGACCAGGGATGGCTTCTATACCGGCGAAGCCGACGACGATTACGGCCCCGCGGTCAGCGACGCCATAGCGCTCGCCTTCGGCTCCGCCGACCGCCGCTAGCAAAACCGCCAGTCAAATTGACTCCAGCACCTTGGCTATTGCATGGTTTGATTATTGCACTGGTCTGGGGGCACGGCGATTATGAAACGCAAGGCAATTTTGCTTGCATCTATAGTGTTTTATACTGTCATAAGCCTGATGACGGTTAACCTGGCGCTGGCCGCCAATCCCGATAAGCTGAACAATGGCGGACCGGCAGTGAATGCCGAAACGCTGATTGCCGAGGCGGATGCCTATTATGACGGCGTCGATGTCAACCAGGACTTCGCCAAAGCGCTTGCCGACTACCGAAAGGCGGCGGCCCTCGGCAATGGCTACGCCATGAACATGGTCGGCGTCATGTATGACGACGGCCAGTCGGTGAAGGCGGATCCCGTCGAGGCTGTCGACTGGTTCACCAAGGCCGCCGATACAGGCTATCCGACCGGTTGGTACAATCTCGGCGGGCATTACAGGGACGGCCTCGGTGTCAAAGCCGACCCCGCCAAGGCGCTCGCCCTGTACCGCCAGGCCGCAGATGCCGGACAGCCTCTGGCAATGACACAGATCGGCGATTTCTATTATGCCGGTCTCGCCGTCGACAAGGACGATGCCGAAGCCGCGTCCTGGTATCAGAAGGCCGTCGATGCCGGCGCCGCCGAAGCCTATTGGCGTCTGGCGCTGCGCTATGTCTATGGCGAGGGGGTTGGACGCGACACCCATAAGGCGGCGCAACTCGGCTACCAGGCCCTGTTGGCCGGCGTCCCCGAGGCCCGCGACAATCTCGACAAGGCGCGCAAGACCGACTTGCCGCCGAACTTCCTCAAGGAAGTGCAGCAGCTGCTGAGCGAGGACGGCTTCTACAAGGGCAAGGTCGATGGCAGCTACGGCCCTGCCACAGTGGCCGCGGTCGATAAGGCGTTCAACTCCAAGCCGCCGCAATAGGCCCGGCTAGAGCGTTTTCAGGAAAAGTGAATGCCACTTTTCCAACTCGAAAGCGCGCAAAACAAAGACCTAGAGCGTTCGTTTTGATACTATCAAAACGTGAAGCGCTCTAGTGCACGAACAGCAACCGCAGTGCCAGGCCGATTGACACCACCACCACCAGCGGCCGGATGATCCTGGAGCCGAAGCGGATACCGGTGACGGCGCCCAGATAGCCGCCGGCCACCTGCCCCACCGCCATCGCGGCGGCCGCCGGCCACAACACCGCGCCGGTGAAGATGAACAGCAGCAGCGCACCGAGGTTGGAGGCGAAATTCATCACCTTGGTGTTGCCGGTGGCGCGGGTGACGCCCAGGCCGAAGAGCGTGACGAAAGCCATGGCGAAGAATGAGCCGGTGCCCGGCCCGAAGACGCCATCATAAAAGCCGATCACGAGGCCGATCAGCGGTACGAAATGGACGAAGCTCAGCCGCGCGGCCTGGTCGACGTCGCTGAGGCGCGGCGCAAACAGGAAATAGCAGGCGATGGCGATCAGCGCGACCGGCACCAGATAGTTCAGCACGTGCGTATCGACATGGCTGATCACCAGCGCCCCGGTGACGCTGCCCACCATGGTCAGCAGGACCCCCGGCAGCAGGGCGCGGATCGACACAAGTCCCCGCCGCCAATAGGTGTTGACCGCGATGGCGGTGCCGACGATCGACTGCGCCTTGTTGGTGGCCAGCGCCGAAATGGGCGGCACGCCAACCGACAGCAGGATGGGCAGTGAAATAGTGCCGCCGCCCCCCGCGATAGCATCGACGAAGCCAGCCACCAGCCCCGTGCCGGCCAACAGCAGCAACGTCATCGCGTCCATGGTCATAGCGGCAAATGTCCTTGAATCCTTGGCCGTCGATGTAGCCGTGAACACGGCGCGCCGCCACCGCAATCCATCGCCCGCGAAGATGATTCGTTAGAAACTTGTGCGATAGTTGCCGCCAATCGCCAAGCCGGAGCAGATCGACATGGGGGACACCTATCGCGGCCACCGCCTTGCGGTCGTGCTCCCCTGCTACAACGAGGCCACGGCCATCGCCAGCGTGGTGTCGGCCTTCCGGACGGCGCTGCCCGAGGCCACCATCCACGTTTTCGACAATGCTTCCACCGATGGCAGCGCCGAGTTGGCGCGAGCCGCCGGCGCCAAGGTGCTGGTGGTCCGGGATCGCGGCAAGGGCAATGTGGTGCGGCGCATGTTCGCCGATGTCGAGGCCGATATCTATGTGATGGCCGATGCCGACGGCACCTATGAGGCGGCAGAAGCGCGTGCCATGGTCGACGCCATGATAGCGGGCAGCCTCGATATGGTGGTGGGCACGCGCCGGCCGGAAGGCGATGGCGAGATCTATCGCTTCGGCCACCGCTTCGGTAATTCGGTTCTGACCGGCACCGTCGCCTGGATTTTCGGCCACGGCTTCACCGACATGCTGTCGGGCTACCGGGCCTTTTCCCGGCGCTATGTCAAATCGTTCCCGGCCCTCTCCAGGGGCTTCGAGATCGAGACGGAACTCACCATTCACGCGCTGGAACTGCGCGCGCCCTATATGGAGATGCCGACCGCCTACCTCGCCCGCGCCGAAGGTTCGGAAAGCAAGCTCTCGACCTGGCGCGACGGGGCCCGGATCGTCAAGACCATCCTCCGGCTCTATATGCGCGAGCGGCCGCGCCAGCTCTACCTGCTGCTGGCGGCGCTCCTCACCCTCGTCTCGCTCGGGCTCGGCATTCCGGTGATCGCCGAATATCTGGAAACGGGGCTCGTGCCGCGCCTGCCGACCGCCGTGATGGCCGCAAGCTGCATGCTGGCGGCGCTGCTCTCCGGCGTCTGCGCCCTCATTCTGGACAGTGTCGTGACCGGCAGATCCGAGGCCAAGCGCCTTCGCTACCTGGCCATCGAGGCAGTCAGGGTTCTGGATTGAACCGCAAGGGCCTCCTGCCGCTGATCGATCGTTTCTGGCGCTTCGGCGTTGCCGGCCTCATCGGTTTCGTCGTCGACACCGCGGTGCTTTACCTGCTGAAGGACTGGCTCGGGCCCTATGGGGCACGGCTGGTCTCGTTCTGCGCCGGCGTCGTGTCTACCTGGCTGGTCAACCGCAACTTCGCCTTCGGCACGGTTGAAAAGCACCTGCCGCTGTGGCGCGAATTCGTCACCTATTTCATGGCGATGATCGCGGGCGGCGCGGTGAATTTCATCGCCTACAGCCTGTTGGTGGCCACCATCCCGCTGTTTTTCGCCTACCCCATCCTCGCCGTCGCCATCGGCACCGGCTTCGGCATGGTGGTGAACTTTGCCTTGGCGCACAGACTGGTGTTCAGGGGAAAGTAGGGCGCTTAGTTCCCGCAGGGGGTAGTGGGGAGCTGACTGCGCGGACATGAGTCACACTCCCAAATTTCTCCCAAATCACCGGGTCATTCCGGCGAAGGCCGGAATCCACGTCCGTGGCGCGCCGCTCGCATCCAGCGTACGGCTCTCTCCCCGCATGGATCCCGGCCTCCGCCGGGATGACTCGGGGAAAATAGCGGGGGAAGTGCCATTCAATTGCCCAGGCTCAGAGCGACCAAAAGGGGAGCTATCCCTTTCCCGCCACCAGCCAGCTTAAAGCTCTGCCACTGCCGCTTCACAGCCTAGCCGTTGCAGCAGCCCCGTCAGCGTGCCCACGCGTGCTGCCGACCACTCGGCGGTTTTCGATACGATCAGCGCCGCCTGGCTTTGCAGCAGCACGCCGTCTTCCAGCACGCGCAACTGGTTGGCCCTGAGCGTCGAGCCGGACGAGGTGATGTCGACGATGATATCGGCGACGCCCGCCGCCGGGGCCGCTTCGGTTGCCCCCAGGCTCTCGACGATGCGGTATTCGGCGATGCCGTGGCCGGCGAAATGCCGCCGCGTCACGTTCACATATTTGGTGGCGATGCGCAGCCAGCGGCCGTGGCGGCTGCGGAAATCCGAGGCCACGTCCGAAAGATCGTGCATCTGCGTTACGTCGATCCAGGCGTCGGGCACGGCCACCACAACATCGGCATGACCAAAACCCAGCGGCTTGGCGATGACGACGCTGTCCGGCCCCGCCTCCGAGGTCTCATGAATGAGATCGATGCCGGTGACGCCGATGTCGATGCTGCCGCGGATCAACTCGCGGGCGATCTCCGCCGCCGGATAGAAACGCACCGTGACGCCATCGAGGCCTTCCAGCGCCCCCAGATAGGAGCGGTCACCGCCCGGCCGCGTCACCGAAAGACCGGCGGCGGCAAAGGTTTCGCGGGTGACTTCTTCGAGCCGGCCCTTGGAGGGCACGGCCAGGGTGATGCCGCTCATCGGGCCGCCTCCCGTTCCAGCCGGTCGACCCAGACGGCGCAGCCCGAGGCCGCGATGCGGCTTTGGGCGCCCAGCCGCTCCAGCAGCCGGTCATACTGCCCGCCCGAGGCCAGCACATGGCCGCCCTCACCGGTGATCTCGAAGACGACGCCGGTGTAATAATCCAGCCGCGGCGAGAAGGCGGCCTCAAAGGTGACGGGCGCGGCCGGTCCGAACGCCATCAGATGACGATGAAGCGTCGTGAGCGGCGCGGAAAGATCAAAGCCGGCGCGCTTTGCCAAAGCCTCGACCGCATCCAGCGCTTCGCCTGCGGCGCCGCCGATGGCGAGATAATCCCGCAGCAGCCCGAGCGAGGCCGCCGGCACCAGCGCCGCATCGAGCGCCTGCTGTTCGAGATAGCGGTCAGCGATTTCCCCGGGGCTGCGGCCTTCGGTCAGGCTCAGGCCCGCACCCAGCATCTGTTCGGTCACCTGTTCGACCAGGCTTGCGCGATCGGTGGCGGCACCATTGCCGGTGGCTGGGGCGCCGAGCCGCGCGAGCAAGCGCGCCAGCGCCTCATCATGGCCGAAGCGATTGCGGATGCGCGGACGCCAGACGTCGGGCATATCGAGTTCGGCCAATAACCGCTCGAACAGCGCCACGCCCCCAAGCCGCACAACGGGATTGGCGACGCCGAAGATATCGAGCACTTTTCGCGCAAAGCCGAACACGCGGTCCAGCGCCGCATCGGGATCGGGCTGGGCCAAAAGTTCGAGCCCCGCCTGGTCGGCCTCCAGAATGCCGGTGCTGCGCTGCCGGAAGATCGGCCCCAGATAGCCGAACGCGGCAGGCTGCCCGGCCATCGGGCTCTTCAGATAGTCGGCAACGATGGGGAGGGTAAAATCCGGCCTGAGGCAGAATTCAGTGCCGTCACCGCCGCTGGTCAACAACAGGCGGCGGCCGAATTCTTCCCCGGCGAGATCAAAATAGAGCCCAGCGGGCAGCAGCAAAGGCGGCGTTACCCGCGCGCCTTCGCTCTCCAGCAGGCGGGCGAGCGCCTGTTGCCGCGCCGCCGGGTTCGTCACGGGTTGTTGGCGTCCAGCCAGGCCCGGATCGCCGGAATTTCGGCGAGCCTGTCGACGAGCTCGGCATCCTTGCAGGTGAACTGGCCGGGCCGTGCGGCCTTCCATTCGGCGTTGTCGGCAATGCCCTTGGCGGCCTCGGCGCCGGCAACCAAATCCTTGACCGTGACTTCGCCGGCCTCGCGCTCATTGCTGCCCTCGATAACGACGGCGGCGGCGTTGCGCCGGTTGGCATATTTCATCTGCGCATTCATGCCGGACGAGCCGAGATACATCTCGGCCCGGATACCCGCCTGCCGCAGCCGCGAGACGATCGACTGGTAGCGCGCCGTCTGGTCACGGTCGAGCACCAGCACGACGACGAGGCCCGAGCTTTCTTCGGCCGGAAGGTTGCCGGTCAGCTTCAGCGCCTGCGCCAGCCGCGACACGCCGATGGAAAAGCCGGTCGCCGGCACCGGCTCGCTGCGGAACCGCGAAACCAGCCCGTCATACCGCCCGCCACCACCGACCGAGCCGAACACCACCGGCTGGCCCTTTTCGTTGGTGACCTCGAAGGTCAACTCGATCTCGAAGACCGGCCCGGTGTAATATTCGAGGCCACGAACGACGGCGGGATCGATCTTGATGCGGTCGGCCTTATAGCCGGCGGAATCGAACAGTGCCTGCATGACGCCCAACTCGACGACCCCGGCATTGTCGGCCGCGGCGCGGCCGCCGATATAGTCGAGCACGACGGCGATCTGGTTTTGGTCGAGTTCGGCGCCCTTGGTGAAATCGCCGCTCTCATCCTTGCGCCCTTTGCCCAGCAACAGCGTCACGCCCTCGATGCCGAACTTGTCGAGCTTGTCGATGGCCCGCAGTACCGTCAGCTTCTGCGCATCAGCGGTGACACCGGCAGCCGCCAGCACGCCATCCAGCACCTTGCGGTTGTTGACCTTGACCACATATTTGCCCGCAAGACCGAGGGCATCCATGGTGTCGGCCATCATCATGCACATCTCGGCGTCCGCCTCGGGACCCGCCGCGCCGACCGTGTCGGCATCGAACTGCATGAACTGGCGGAAACGGCCCGGGCCGGGCTTCTCGTTGCGGAACACATAGCCGGCGCGATAGCTGCGATAGGGCTTGGGAAGCCGATCGTAATTTTCAGCGAAGTGGCGGGCCAGCGGCGCCGTCAGATCGTAGCGCAGGCTCATCCACTGTTCGTCATCGTCCTGCAGCGAGAACACGCCGGCATTGGGCCGGTCGGTATCGGGCAGGAACTTGCCGAGCGCCTCGGTATATTCGAAGAACGGCGTCTCGACGGGGTCGAACCCATAGCGCCGGTAGACCGCCTTGATCTTTTCGACCATCGCCTCGGTCGCCGCGATATCGGGCGCCATGCGATCCTCGAAACCGCGCGGCACGCGCGGCGAAATGAGCTGGGATTTATCGGTCATCACAAGGGTCCTGAAAGTCGCGCCGTTCCTAGCGGATTGGGGTTGGGGTGACAAGCGCGGGGCATGAAGGGGTTGAACGATGGGGCTGGTGGCGAAGTATTTGTTGGCCACTTTCATTGTGCGTGTGCCCCACCCCACCCTCAATCCCTCCCCATCGAGGGGAGGGAAGCGCTGAGCCGAGATGCCGGCGTTCATCGTCTCCCTCCCCCTTGTGGGGAGGGATCAACGGTGGGGGTTGCAACACCCACCGCCCATGCCTTTCGACATGCGCGGTGGGCTTGCTTGTCATTCGTGGTCGATCCGCCGCCGGAGGGTCGTGTCGAGCGTCAGCTGATGGAAGCGCTTCAGCTCATATTCGGGCGGCAGGCCCAAGTCCTCGCGCAGGAACTCCGGCACGTTGGGCGGGTGGCTCCGGCGAGGCCATAAGGAAAGGGCGGTTGCAAACACATAAGCCAGGATGCCCGAGCCCTGGTTGGAATTGCGGGCGATGGAGGGCACACGTCCCGTGGCGGGCGTGCCGAAGGTCTGCAGAGTCATGGTGTCATCCGGCGGCACGAATAGCCGCTGGCTCCCTGATCAGGATGGTGGAATGACGCCTGAAATACAGGACAGCAGTGTCCTGTGGTCAGAAACGCCGGTTGCTTGGTTTGGAAGTGTCCGTGGCCGAGGAGATCGGCCGAAGGTCAGTCAGACAGCGTCAATGTCGCTGATGGCCGGCCATGATTGCACCGAGAAGCAGTGTGGCTTTGCAATAGTTCATCGAATGCCTCCCTGTCGGTACGAGTTGGACATGGCTCGTGTAGCGCCGGGCACGCGATCTGCCAAGCAAAACTGCGACGGGGCGCCGCAGTCTTCAGACGTTGTTGTGAAACGGCAACAGTCTACTTGTGCGGCCGCCGCAAGGCCTTGCGTTCGGCATCGACTTCCGACCGGCAAAAGCAATGTTCGGCATGGTCGTTGACCATGCCCATGGCCTGCATGAAGGCATGCGAAGTGGTGGGGCCCACGAAATTGAAGCCACGCTTGCGCAGATCCTTGCTCATGGCCTTGGAGGCCGCGGTTTCGGCGAGAACCGTGCCCACGGGCGGCAGGTCTTCGTCGCGCGGCTCGAACTGCCAGAAATAGGCGGCGAGCGAGCCGAACTCGGCCCTGAGCTTTTGCGCCTGTTTGGCGTTGTTGATGGTCGAGGCGATCTTGCCGCGATGCCGGATAATGCCAGCGTCTTGCAACAACCGTTCGATATCGGTCTCGTCCATGGCGGCCACCCTGTCGATATCGAAGCCATGAAAGACTTCGCGAAAACGGTCGCGCTTCCTCAGGATGGTGATCCAGGCAAGGCCCGACTGGAACCCTTCGAGACAAAGCTTTTCGAACAGCCGCGTATCCGCGGTTACCGGCCGTCCCCATTCCTTGTCGTGATAGTTTTGGTAGAGTGGATCGCTTCCCGCCCACGAACACCGGATCAGGTCATCGCCGGTCAGTGGTTCAGTCATCGTTGCTCCTTGGGCTTTATGCCGCTACGCAAATTGGCGCGAATCTCATGGGTCTTTAGTTAGGAATTTACGGCAAACTGCGCCCTTCTCCACCCGGATTTGCCTCGACATGCGCCGATTTCTGCCCCTCCTCCGCCGCTTTGGGTCCGATGAGCGCGGCGTTTTCGGCATCATCTTCGCCATCATGGCCATCGTGCTGGTCGCCATGTCGGGGGCCGTCGTCGACTACGTGTCCGTACAACAGGCCCGCACCCGCGCCCAGGTCATCCTCGATGCCGCCGCGCTCGCCCTGCAGCCGCAGCTTTACAACAAACCGGCGCCGACCGAGGCGGCGCTGAAAACGAGCGCGCAAAAACTGCTGGACGAACAGTTCGGCGATGCCGATGTCAGCGCCACCGTCACGGATGTCAGCATCGACCTCAATACCAGCACTATCGACATCGACGCCTCGTTGACCGTGCCCACCAATTTCGTGCGGCTGGTCGGGGTTCACTCGCTGACGGCCCAGCTTTTGTCCGAAGCGACGCGCGGCTCGGTCAACCTCGAAGTGGCGGTGGCGCTTGATACGACCGGCTCGATGGGCGACCCAACCACCAATCCCGACGGCTCAAAGAGCAGCAAGATCGCCGACCTGCGGTCCGCCACCAATCTGTTGATCGACCTGGTGGTGCAGGACGTGCAGACGCCGACCTACACCAAAATGGCCTTCGTGCCCTATTCCAACTCGGTGAATGTGACGGCCACCTATGCGGACAAGGTGCGCGGCGCCGCCATTGGGCCGACGAATATAACCAATGCGACGTGGACCACTACTGCTGCCAACGATATCACCGGCGCCACCAAGGAAAGGCCCGTTAAAATCACGACGGCGGCGAAGAACAATCTGGTCAACAACGGCTATGTCTATATTACCGGCGTCAAAGGCATGACGCAGATAAACAACAAAATCTACAAAGTAAAAGTTGTCGATACCAAAAACTTTCAGCTGTTAGACCTTACCGGTAACAACATCGACGGAAGAAATTACGATACGTATCAAACCAGCAATGCCGACTCCGCAACAGGCTGCGCTGTTTCAACTTGCGAAGTCGTCGTCACCTCCAACGCCCATGGCATTGCGAACAACGAGTACGTCGAAATTGCCGGCGTAAAGGGGCTCACGGATATCAACGGCGACCTTCAAGTCAACGGCGTGACTACCAACACCTTTGTGTTGCCGGGAATGTTCGGTCCCTCGTTCACTGCCAGCCACACCTACACCTCAGGCGGTACCGTCCAGTGCCTGAAGGAGGGTTGCCAGCTCTTCCGTTTCCTCAACGCCTCCAGCAACAGCCCTACGATTTTCCCGATCACCAATTGCGTCAGCGAGCGCACGGTCAATGCCTATGCCGAAACTGCGCCAAGCGTGACGCCGCTCGGGCGCACCTATTCCAGTTCCAGCAGCGGCGCCGCGCCGTGCACGATGAAGCCCATCGTACCGTTGACCACCGACAAGGCGTCGCTGCATACGGTTGCCAACAGCCTCAATGCCGATGGCTCGACTGGCGGCCATATCGGCCTGGCCTGGGCCTGGTATATGCTGTCACCCAATTTCGCCTATCTCTGGCCCAGCGCCAGCAGGCCGGTAGCCTACAACACGCCCAATACTCAGAAGATCCTGATCCTGATGACGGACGGCGCCTTCAACAGTCCCTATTGCAAGGGCGTTGTGGCTAAGGATGCGATCTCGGGCAGCGGCAGCTCGGGCAACCACATCAACTGTAACGCCCCCAATGGCAGCTCCATCGACCAGGCCAACAGTATCTGCGCGGCCATCAAAGCACCGAAGACCAATGGCGACACGATCACCGTCTACACGGTCGGCTTCGATATCGGCAGCGACCCGAACGCCCAGAACCTGATGGCAAATTGCGCCACGGACTCCAGCCATGCGTTCCTGGCCAGCAATGGCGACGCGCTGCGGGCGGCCTTCGTCAAGATCGGGCAAAACATAGCGTCGCTACGCGTCTCGAAATAGGGTGTGGGGGCACGCCATTCGCGCTATCGTTTGCGCCGCAATGGCATTAACAGGCTAGCGCGCCGCTCGGCGCGGCGGCGAAGGGCACATGAATGGCGAGCGTCATCGATCTGAAGAAAGCGCGGCAACAGCGCGAGCGGGACGCCCGCAAGACGGAGCGCGAAACGCGCAAGACCGAACGCGGCCCCCTGCCGCCCTGGCTGCCCTGGGTCGCGATCGGCATCATCGCGGTGGGCGGCTATATCTATTTCTCGATGCAGGCCGGCGCGACCGAACTACCGCCGACCTCCACCCTGGTGCAGGCCGAGGCACGCTGAGAAACCCAAAATCTCGGGAGAATGACCATGCCGTTAGCCCCACCGGAAATGCAGCGGGCGCTGGCCATCGAGGCCTCCCCCGAAACGGTCCGGCGCATCGAGGCGGATTTCGACAAGCTCTGCGTGGAACTGGTCTCGGACTGGCTGTTGGGCGAGCGTCGCTTTGAAAGCGTCAGCCAGCAGACCGAGCATTGGCTAGCCCGGCTCTACGACGTTCTCTATGTCGACGAACAGCCCGAGGCCAGCCGCCTTTACGAGCGTTTCCGCCTGCCGCTGCCGCGCGCCCAATATCTGGCCCGCCTGCTCATGGCCCGTCGCGCCGGCCAGTGGCGCAAGGCCGCGCGCACTGAACTCATAGCCACGCTGGGCCGCCTGAAGGCCAGCGCCGGCGATGCGGTCGAGGCCGGCGAGGGCCAGGTGCAGCGCTATGACACGAGCCTCTCGCGCGGCGCCTATGACGAGCTCGTCGTCGCCTATGAGGCCGTGGGCCGGGCCGCAAATGACAGGGAACGGCCGGCTCCGCCGCGCAAGCTGCCGTCATCGCCAACCGTCGCCTGGTTCTCGATCACCGCCGAAACCACCCTCGCCATTCTCAACCATCTGGAAGCCGATGCCCTCTAGTCCCCTGACCACCATTGGCCTGGTGCTCACACTGGCATCACTGACCGGCACGTTCTTCTACATCCAGCTCAGCCAATGGCTGCGCGATATCCTGGCGCTGCGGCAGAAGGCCGAACTCAACAAGCGGCAAGGCGACGAGAACCAGAAAAAGGCCATCGTCGAGTGCCGCATCGAATATCGCAAGCTCAACAGCTGGCATACCTACACCATCAATGCGGTGGTGATCGCCTTCGTGATCTTCATCGTCGTCACGGGGCTGCAGATGGTGGGCCTCGCCGCCAGCGACCCGCTACAGCCCTATGTGGCGCGGGCGCTCTGGGTGTTCCTGGCCCTGTTCACGGTTTTGTCCTTCGGCCTGCTGCTGTTCGGGTGGCTCAATGCCACCGAGGCGCGAAAGCTGTTTCCCGAGGTGCCGCCGGCGGCGAAGCCAAAGGCAAAATCGGCATAGGTGCAGCCCGCCGAACTCTGGACAAAGAATTCCCAGACCGGCGCACTTTGGTCCTTGAACACACGACATGAGTTCATGGCGGCCCGGAGGCCTCAAGATGCAGATCAGCTTGTCCGACAGCAATTTCTGCCTGTTCCTGCTAGCCCAGTTCCCCTTCGCCGTGGACGATGTCAGAGAAATCACCCTGCTGGACTATTTGGAGGAGCACTTCCAAATGCCGCCGGGCGATTGGCTTGCCGATCTGACCGGGCACGCCGATGTGCCGGAGGCATGGAATGGGTACACCTATGTCGACCAGATTAATGCGCTGACGACGCTGTTCGTAGAGTTTCATCCCAACGAGACCATATACTTTTTCAACGATGTCTACCTGGGAAGGACCGGGGGACACGCATCGCTGTCGCTGTTGAGCTGGGCGGAGCTGGAGGCCATCGTCGCCTCTGCGAAAAGCGATGACCTGCTCTTCCTGACGCTGTTGCCATTAGCAATAGGCAACGAGGCGGAGCGCCCGGTGATCGAAGGCAAAATCGCAAGGGCGATCATGAAAATGGCGCTGCAGTTGGACGACGAGCAGGTGAGCGTCATCACCAGATTTCTCGTGCGGCACGTCATCTTTCCGGACGCCGGGAAAAACGAGTTTCACCGCCATGCACAGGCAGGGCTTACAACGAGCAGAAACCACTCGGAACGAAGTGAACGGACCGATGAGGAAACCCCCCGAAACGTCAATGCCGCGATAGCGACGGCTATCGCTTAGCGGAACGTCGCAGCGTTCTCTCACAACAAGGGAAGCCCGGAGGGAGAATGGTACCGCCTTCCCGGTTCGAACGGGAGACCCCTAGATCCACAATCTAGTGCTCTAACCAGCTGAGCTAAGGCGGCACACCAAGTTTCAACGCCCTGCGCCACCGGCGACCGGTTTCAGCAGCCAGCGGCATGCGTTGAAAACGCGCGGAACATAGGGCCAGTCTTCGCCGATGACAAGCATCGATTTTGACCGCCCACAGGTCACCCCTTTGCGGAAGGTTGATTTGAGGCAAGAGGCTGCGCGAGCCGTGCCCGAATGGCCCGGATGGCGGTGTTTGCTTCAGACCGCTTGGCGCCGCGCAGGACGGCTCGCCTCCGCCCCGAACGCAGCCGACTTAACCATTGCGGGCGTTTCTCCTGTTCGGAACAGCACGCTCACTGGACCCTTGGCTCTCTGCACGATATTTAGGATTGTCTTAAGTTCTGCGTGCATTTTGTGCCGATCCGGCACAGTCGGGTGCGTGGGCCGAAGTTTTGAGTGGCCAAGTGATAGACGGTGACTGGATCAAATCGCCAACGGCTCGGCGCCTGATTGCGCTGTGGACGGACAGCCGGCCGGCATGGCTGTGGTCTGCCGATGGCGAGACTCTGCTCTGGCGCAACCTGGCTGCCCATGTGTTCAATGGCAAGTCCAAGAAATCCGGCATCAAGCTTTCCCCCGACATCGTGCCGATCAAGGGCCAGGTGGCGCGCCTCTTGCGGCTCGGCAGCATCGGCCGCAGCAGCCTGGCGCGAATCCAGTTCCTGGCCGGCAAGAAGCCGGTCTCGGCCACCGGCGCCTGTACGCCCCTGCCGCTGCCGGATGGCGAGATGGCGTTGCTGATCGTGGGTGTTGACCCGGTCGAGCCGGAATTGTTCGACGTCACGCTCACAGACGAAATCACCGAATCGTTGCTGCCGGGCGAGGCTCAGTACCTGCTGCTCGATGCCGCGGGCGCTGTGCTGGCCGGCACGCCCACCGCTCGGGCACTGACGCCGGAAACCCTTATGGGTGATCACGTGCGCATCGGGGAGCGTGACTTCCTGTCGACACGCTTCCCAGCCGGTCCTGATGGCGCCATATTGCTGCTGGTCGAACCGATGCCGGCTGCCGCCGATACGCTGGCCGTAGAACCTGTGGCCGAAGCCCCGGCTCTTGATCAAGAAGTGCTGGAGCCGATAGCCATCGCGCCGGAATTACCGACGTCTGGCGACGGAGAAGCCGCCGCGCCCATAGCTCAAAGCGAGCCGGAAGTGTCGGAGCCGGAAGCGGCCGACCAGTCGTCTCTCCCCGAGGCTGCCGAAGAGCCGGCACCGGCGCCACAACAGGTCGTGGATGAGCCCGAGACCGCAAACGAACCGGCGGCCCCCAAGCCGGAAGAAACCGAGTTGGCCACTGGATCCGAAGGCGAGCCGCAAGTTGCTGTCGCCGACCCGGCGCCTGAGGCTCAGATAAACGAGATCCCGACCGAGGTCACGGAAGCTGACCAGCAGCCCGGCCGTCTGACGACGCTCTTCGACCAGTTGGCCAATGACGCAGTGCTCTATACGCCAATCGATCGCGAAGACGACGACGTGGAAATCGCCCCGCCACCGACGGAGCCGGAAGCATCGGCTGAAATCACGCCGCCGAGCCTCGATCCGTCGCGGCGCATGCTCTACCGGCTGGTCGGGCGCGGCTTCACGGCGCTGGAGCCCCCGCCGGCGGCCGAGCCCGAGCCATTGGCCCCGATCGATAGCGACAATCAGCCGAAGCCGCTCGCCGGGGAGCTGTCCGTCGGCGAAGCTGCGGCCGAAGACCCCGTTGTCGCAGCCGTCGCAGCCGAGCCCGCGGCAGACAGGGAAAGCGTCGAGCGTGTCTCGCGCTACAATTTCGACGAGCTGTCACGCATCCTCAACGACCGCATCAGCGGCGATGCGGCGCCCCAGAGCGCACCGACCTCGATTGAGGCCATCATCGCGGCCGAGGCCCCCGTAGCGGCAGCCGAACGGACTGCGACGCCCCCAGAAGGCGTCCCCCCGGTGCCGGCGACCGCCACTGGCGGCGGCTCGCTGATCAATCTGGGCGGCGAGACGCTGGTGCTCAACCGGTTGCCGCTCGGCATCCTGGTGTTCCGTGACCAGCAGGTGCTGTTCGCCAATCGCGCCATTACCGAAATGATCGGCTATGATTCGGTCGAGAACCTGCGCAATGCCGGTCTTGCCGCCATCTTTCCGGCGGCCGGCGACGACAGCCCCGAGGCGGGGCCGGTCAACCATCTGGTGCAGCGCGACGGCACGCTGGTGCCGGTTACGGCGCGCTTGCAGTCGATTTCCTGGCAGGGCCGCCCTGCCCTGATGCTGTCGGCCAGCACCACCGAAGTGCGAACCGGCCATGAGGGCGCCGTCCGCGCCTTCGCCGAGACCCTGGCCGAAACGCGGGGCGACGGCTTTATCGGCGCGACGCGCAACGGCATCATCAACCTGACTTCGCCGCAGGCGCTGGCCATGCTGAAACGCACGCCGCTGCAGATTTCCAGCAAGCCGCTTGCCGCCCTCATCGATCCCGCCGATCACGCCGCGCTCAAGAGTTTTCTCGAACGGCCGGCACGGTTTGCCGAGACCGCGCGTCCGGCTTTGTCGGTGCGCGGTGCCGAGCGCGGCACCGAGCTCATGCTGTTCGCACAGGGCCAGGCCGGCATCGTTACCGGCTATTTCGGCTTCGTCCACCAGCGCGTACAGGCCACCGCCCTGCCGCCGCCCCAACGCCAGGGCGAGATCGACCCGGGCCTGCTCGGCCGGTTGAGCCGCGGCATAAGGCGGCCGCTCAACACCATCATCGGGTTCTCCGAACTCCTGCGCTCGGTCGCCTCGGGCGCCATCGACAGCGCCCGCAACGCCGAATATGCGCAGGACATCAAGACCGCCGGTCAGGAGATCGCCGCGCTGGTCGATGAACTCGAAGATTTCGCCCGCCTGCGGGACGGCCGCTACGCCGCCCGGCCGACCGATCTCGATCTGGTGTCGCTGCTCGACAGTTGCGTGGTGCGGGTGCGCAGCCAGGCCAGCGCCGCCCGCGTGCTGGTGCGCAGCGGCATTTCCGAAAGCCTGCCGCGTATCCGCGCCGATCGCGCATCGCTGGCACAGGCCATTCTCAACCTTCTCGCCAGCGCCGTCGACCAGACGCCGCCCGGCGGCTCGGTGGTGCTTTCGGCGCAGCGCGAGGACGATGGCAGCATCTCCATGCATGTGCGCGACAGCGGCGCCACCAAGGGCGACATGTCGGAACGCTTCGTGGTGTTCCGCGACGGCATCGGCCGCAATGGCGAGCCGCTGTCACCGGTGCGCTCAAGTGTCGGGCTGGCGCTGACCCGCTCGCTGCTGACGGTCAATGGCGCAACGCTTTCGGTCGATCCGGCGGGCAGCGTCGGGACGCTGTTCTCGATGCTCATCCCCGCCTCGGCGGTGACGCTGGAAGTTCTGCCGCCCCCGGTGGAGGAAGAGGCGCCCTGAACGAATGCAGTGGAGGCCCCCCTCCCTGGCCCTCCCCACAAGGGAGGGTGGCATTGTGCATGTGGCAAGATGTTACCCGATACTCAGAACCGCACCCCCTTGTGGGGGAGGCTGGGAGGGGGGCAGCCCCCCATACCGCATCAGGATCGAGGGATAAATTCTCCAGCGTTCACCCGCATGGCTATGCGCCACGCGGATGACTCTCACTCCTCACATCAATGCGTCAGCGGCAGTCCCGCGGCATCGAAGCGGTGGAACTGATTGCCTTGCGGCGAAAAGCTCAACGCATCTCCGGCATGGTAGGAGGCCTTGCCGTTCTGGCGCACGATGATGGGTTCCTCCGAACCGATATCGACATAGATATAGCTGTCGGAGCCGAGGTTTTCCGAATAGATCACCTTGCCGGACCAGACGCCGTCGGGCTGGATCTCGAGGTGTTCGGAACGGACGCCAACGGTCGCCGCCTTATATTTGTCGGCGAACTGGCCGCTGAGGAAGTTCATCTTCGGCGAGCCGATGAAGCCGGCGACAAACAGCGATTGCGGCGTGTCGTAGAGCTCCATCGGGGTGCCCATCTGCTGCACCACACCATCCTTCAGCACCACGATCCGGTCGGCCATGGTCATGGCTTCCACCTGGTCGTGGGTGACGTAGATCATCGTGGTGTTGGGCAGGGTTTCCTTCAGCCGGGCGATTTCCATGCGCATCTGCACGCGGAGGGCCGCGTCGAGGTTGGAGAGCGGCTCATCGAACAGGAACACGCGCGGGTCGCGCACGATGGCACGGCCAATGGCGACGCGCTGGCGCTGGCCGCCCGAGAGCTGCTTGGGCAGGCGGTCGAGATAAGGAGTCAGCTGCAGCTTTTCGGCTGCGGCATTGACCTTGGTCCGGATCTCTTCCTTGCTGGCATGCTGGAGCTTAAGCGAATAGGCCATGTTGTCGAAGACGTTCATATGCGGGTAGAGCGCATAGGACTGGAACACCATGGCGATGCCGCGCTTGGACGGCGCCACGTCATTGACGACCTGTCCATCGATTTCGAGGTTTCCCGAGCTGATGGTTTCAAGCCCGGAAATGCAACGCAGCAAAGTGGATTTGCCACACCCGGAAGGGCCGACGAAGACGACGAACTCGCCCGATTTTATCTCGAGGTTGACGTCCTTGAGCACCTCAACGGCGCCAAAGCGCTTGTAAAGGTTCGATATCTTTAGATCAGACAATAAGTGAACTCCCTATCCGGGGGCTCCAACAGGCGACTGCCGGCGCTCTGTCGGCGCCGTTGCGCGCGTGATCAAGGCAGTGCGCCAATATAGGCACCAAACGGCGCCAGGCTCAACGCACCATTGGCCGGCATCGCGGTCGATCCCGGTGCATCGACGTTGAGAGGCGCGACGCCGGCCGGCAGCGGCACGATCACATCGGCTTCGCTCATATTGAACACGCAGAGCAATTTCTCGCCCTCGCCTTCGCGGGTGAAGGCCAGCACGCCCTCGGGCGCCTCGATCAGTTCGAGCTTGCCCTTGACCAGCGCCGGGTGGGCTTTGCGAAAAGCGAGCGAGGACCGATAGAACTGCAGGAGCGAATTGTTTTCCTTCTCCTGCAAGTCGACGGCGCGCGTCAGGTGGTCCACCGGCACCGGCAACCAGGCCCGGGGGGCGGTGGAGAAGGCGCCCAGATGCGCCGTGGACTGCCAGACCATGGGCGTGCGGCAGCCGTCGCGGCCCTTGAACTGGGGCCAGAACTCGATGCCATAGGGATCGACGAGGTCTTCGAACGACAGTTCGGCCTCGGTCAGTCCCAATTCCTCGCCCTGATAAAGGCAGACCGAGCCGCGCATGGAAAGCAACAGCGTCGCGGCCAGGCGCGAGAAGGCATCGTGCTGGCCGTGCGTGGCCCAGCGGCTGACATGGCGCACCACGTCATGGTTGGAAAAGGCCAGGCAAATCCAGCCATTGGGCGCCTTGCTCTCGGTCGCTTCGATCGAGGCGCGGAAGTGCTCGGCGCTGAAGGCGCCGCCGAGATAATCGAAGGTATAGGCCATGTGCAGCCGCTCGCGGCCGGCGGTATATTGCGCCATGATCTCGAGCTGATGCTGGCTGTCGCCGATTTCGCCGACGGTGGTGCGGCCCGGATACTCATCCATCAGGGCCCTGAGGCGCTTCAGGAAATCGAGATTTTCCGGGCGCGACTTGTCGTAGACATGCTCCTGGAAATTATAGGGATTCACCGCCGGCGCGGTTGTGGCGTTGAAATCCTCCGGGCGCACCACGGGATTGGATTGCAACCCCTCGGAGTGGAAGTAGAAGTTGACGGTATCGAGCCGGAAGCCATCGACGCCGCGCTCCAGCCAGAAGCGCATCTCACTCAAAAGCGCGTCCTGCACGGCGGGCGTGTGGAAGTTGAGGTCGGGCTGCGATGACAGGAAATTGTGCAGGTAATACTGCATGCGCCGGCTGTCCCAGGTCCAGGCGGAACCGCCGAAGATCGACAGCCAGTTGTTGGGCGGCGTGCCATCGGGCTTGGGATCGGCCCACACATACCAGTCGGCGCGTTCATTGGTGCGTGACTGCCGGCTTTCCTGGAACCAGGGATGACGGTCGGAGGAATGCGAAATCACCTGGTCGATAATGACCTTGAGGCCCAGCCGATGGGCCTTTTCCATCAAGCGCTCGAAATCTCCGAGGGTACCGAAGCTTGGATCGACATCGCGGTAGTTGGAAACGTCGTAGCCGAAATCCTTCATGGGCGAGGTGAAGAAGGGCGACAGCCAGATGGCATCGACACCGAGATCGGCGACATAATCGAGCCGCTCGGTGATGCCGACGAGATCGCCGACACCGTCGCCATTGTGATCCTGGAAGGAGCGCGGATAGATCTGGTAGATCACCGCGCCACGCCACCAGTCATGCTCGGCAGCCGGGGTCTCGACCGGCTTGGTTTCGGTCATCACTTCGGACACGCGATTCTCCTTGGTCGGGCTTTGCCCGCTTATTCAGATCGCCGGAAGCGATGATTTATGAGGGGCCTAGGCCCAGAACCCTAGCGAAACGGCGCGCAGCGTCAATCGACAGTGTTTGCGGGTGGCGGGCCGGGGTTGCGACGGCCAAGCCCTAGTCGTGAGTCGGCGGCGCCGCCAGCACCTCAACGGGTGTTGTGCAACATGCCCTGGAAGGCGCGGTAGCTGCCCTTGGGTGTGCGCTCGAGCGTGTCGTAATCGACATGCACGATGCCGAAGCGTGAACCATAGCCCTCGGCCCATTCGTAGTTGTCGAGCAGCGACCAGGCGAAGTAACCGCGCACATCGGCGCCCTGTTGCTGGGCTGCTCTCACGGCCTTGAGATGGGCATCGTAGAAGGCGACGCGACGCTCGTCATTGTCTTCCGACATGCCGTTCTCGGTAACGTAGATCGGCACCTTGGTGTATTCGGTAGAAACCCGTACCAGGAGATCGGTCAGTCCCTGCGGATAGATTTCCCAGCCGAGATCGTTCTTTTCCAGCTTCCCGGCTACCCGCCGCATCGGGAACACAGGGGCCTTGGCGTCGGCGGCATAAAGGCCGCGCGTGTAGTAGTTGATGCCGACCCAATCGAGCGGCTGGGCGATGACCGGCATGTCCTTCTGCCAGTTCTCCGGCAGATAGGGCTCCAGCGCGGTCGTCAATTCCTCCGGATAGCGGCCCTTGAAGACGCCATCCAGATACCAGCGATTGGCCAGCGCGTCGCCGAGGTTCAGCGCCGCCCTGTCTGCGTCGCCGGTATCGGCCGCCTCGGACTTTTCGAGGTTGAGGACGATGCCGATGTTCTTGACGCCTTCGCTCCGCAACGCATCGACCGCGGTACCGTGCGCCAGCAGCACATGGTGCATGGCGCGCGCCGCCGCCCGCAGGTCGCGATAGCCCGGGGCGTGGATACCCAGATAATGGCTGAGGAAGGCGACGCACCAGGGCTCGTTGATGGTGGCGGTCGAGGCCAGGCGATCGCCAAAATGCCGGCCGATGACGGCCGCGTAATCGGCGAACCATTTGGCTACATCGCGGTTCATCCAGCCGCCCTGGTCCTGCAAGGCGCTTGGCAGGTCCCAGTGATAGAGCGTCGCGAATGGCTGGATATTGCGCTCCAGCATGCCGTCGATCAGGCGGTCATAAAAGGCGATGCCCTTGTCATTGAGGGCGCCGGTGCCTTCCGGGATGAGCCGGGGCCAGGCGAAGGAGAAGCGGTAACCGTTGAAGCCGCCGTCGCGGATGAGATCGAGATCGACGGGCCAACGGTTGTAGTGGTCACAGGCGGTGAGCCCGGTATCGCGGTTCTTCACATTGCCGGGGGTTTGGGCAAAGCTATCCCAGATGCTGGTGCCGCGTCCGTCGGTCTGGCCGCCCTCGATCTGATAGGCGGCAGTGGCGGTGCCAAAGATGAAGTTGGGACCGAAATCCCTGCGCTCGACAGTAAACATGCTGCTCTCCCTTGGCGGACGGTTTTTGAACCATCGATGAGGAGGTCATGCAATCGATTTCAGCTTTATGACAGAACGCCGCTACGGTCTGAATGCCGGATTATTGGCCAGCAGCCGGCGCGCCAGCGCGCGGAAAGCCTCAGCCTCGGGGCCAGCCGGGGCGGTCGCCACCACCGGCTTGCCGGCGTCGGAAGTCGCGCGGATTTCCATATGCAGCGGGATTTCGCCGAGGAAGGGCATGCCGAACCGTTCGGAGGCCTGCTGGGCTCCGCCATGCCCGAAAATGTCGTAACGCTTGCCGGTGTCGGGCGCGACGAAATAGCTCATGTTCTCGACCAGGCCGAGCAGCGGCACGTTCATGCGCTTGAGCATGTCGACGGCCTTCTGGGCATCGATCAGCGCCAGGTCCTGCGGGGTCGAGACGATCACGGCGCCGCTCAGTTCCACCTGCTGGCACAGCGAAATCTGGATATCGCCGGTGCCGGGCGGCAGGTCGACGACCAGCACGTCGAGCGTGCCCCAATCGCTTTCGCGCAGCAACTGCCTGAGCGCCGAGGTCGCCATAGGGCCACGCCAGACCACGGCCTGGCCGGGTGTCAGCATGGAGCCGATGGACATGGCCTTGAGGCCATAGGCGATATGGGGCGCAAAGATTCCATCCGCGCGCACGGCGGGCTTGCCCTCGATGCCCAAGAGCTTGGGGATGGACGGCCCGTAAAGATCGGCATCCAGCACCCCGACGTCGAGGCCTTCGGCGGCCAGCGCCAGCGCCAGGTTGACGGCGGTGGTGGATTTACCCACTCCGCCCTTGCCGGACCCTACCGCGATGATATGGCGAATGCCCTTGACGGCTTCCTTGGCGGCTGGCCCGGGGCGGCCATGGGCGGCAGCCTGGCCGGTAGCCGTGGCGGGCGCCCGGTCGGCGGTCAGCGACACCATGATCTTGCGGCCTTCGGCGACGGCCTCGGCAGCCTTCTGGGCCGCCTCTCGCGCCGGGCCGAACGCGGCCTCCATACCGGGGGCGACCGATATCGCCAGCGCCACGGCGCCCGTCGTCACGATGATTTCGGACAATCCACCATAGCTGGCGAGATCGCCGCCGCCGGGGATCTCGACGCGGGCCAAGGCGGCGCGAACCGCCTCGGCAATCCTGGTGTCGGCCATGATGCCGCTTACAGGATCGACTGGCCGGTCGCCTTCCAGTCCTTCACGAACTGGTCGAGGCCGCTGGCGGTCAGCGGATGATCCGCCAGCTTGCGGATGACTGCCGGCGGAATGGTGGCCACATCGGCACCGGCCATCGCCACCTGCGTCACGTGGTTGGGCGAACGGATCGAGGCCGCCAGGATTTCGGTGGTGAACGCGTAGTTGTCGTAGATCACACGGATCTGCTCGATCAATTCCACGCCGTCGAGGTTGATGTCATCCAGGCGCCCGATGAAGGGCGAGATGTAAGTCGCGCCGACCTTGGCGGCCAGCAGCGCCTGGTTTGGCGAAAAGCACAGCGTAACGTTGGTTTTGATGCCATTGTCGGAAAAATGCTTGCAGGCTTTGAGCCCGGCCAGCGTCAGCGGCACCTTGACGACGACGTTTTCTGCAATGCCGGCCAGATGTTCGCCTTCGGCGACCATGCCGTCATAGTCGATGGCTGCGACTTCGGCAGACACCGGGCCCGGAATGATGCCGCAGATTTCCTTGATGACTTCCTTGAAGTCGCGGCCGGACTTGGCCACGAGGGACGGATTAGTGGTCACGCCATCCAGAAGCCCGGTTTCATAAAGCTCACGGATATCCTTGATTTCCGCGGTATCGACGAAGAACTTCATGGTTCCCTCCGTTGTATTTTGTCTACTCTTATGTGCGCGCGCCATGAGGCGAGCGCAAGACGTAGGAACCGGCGCCTAGGCGATTGCCGCCAGCAGTGCATCGGCCAGCTCGTCGACGCGATCCTCGGGGATTCCCGCGACATTGATGCGACTGTCGTTGATCATGTAGACGCCGTCATTGACCTTGAGGCCCTCGACGACTTCACCCGGCAGGCCGAGCAGCGAGAACATGCCGCGGTGTTCGGCGATGAAGTCGAAATCGGCGGCGTTGGACTTGGCCTTGATGGCTTGGGCCAGCTTGGTGCGCAGGCGGATCATGCGGCCACGCATTTCGTTGAGCTCGGTTTCCCATTCGGCCTTGAGCTCGGGATCCTCGAGGATGACGCGGACGATTTCGGCGCCGTGATCGGGCGGCTGCGAGATGGTGGCGCGGATGACGTTCTGCATCTGGCTGGAGACGATATCGCCGGAAGCCGCATCCCTGGCGATGGCGATGGCGACGCCGGCACGCTCTCGATAAAGGCCGAAGTTCTTGGAAGCCGAGAACGCGATCATCGATTCCGGCACGGAGGCGACGACCTTGCGGGTGCCGTATGCATCCTGTTCGACGCCTTCGCCAAAGCCCAGATAGGCCAGGTCGATCAGCGGGAAAGCGCCGGTCTTCTGCAGCGAAGCGGCGACGCGGTCCCACTGCGCCGGCGTCAGATTGGCGCCGGTCGGGTTATGGCAGCAGCCATGCAGCAGCACGATATCGTCGGACCCAAGACCATCGAGGGTCTTGATCATGGCGTCGAAATCGACCGAGCGCTTCTTGGCGTCGAAATAGGGATAGCTCATCGGCACCAGGCCGACCTGCTCGGCCAGCGGCCAGTGGTTGGGCCAGGACGGATCCGAAATCCAGATGCGCCCACCCGGGCGCGCCCGGGCCAGGACGTTCATAAGGATGGAGAGCGAACCGGTGCCGCCAGCGCCGTTGACGGTGCGGATGCGGTCGGTGGCGATGGTGCCGGCCAGCGCCAGATCGACTACCGCGGCCGAGAAACCCTTGTTGCCGACCACGCCCATATAGGTCTTGGTCTTGGCGCCCGAATGGATGCGCTGCTCGGCCTTGCGGACGGCGCTCATGATGGGCGTGATGTTTTTATCGTCTTTATAGACCCCGACCCCGAGATCGATCTTGTTGGTGCGCGGATCGGCGGCATATTCCGCCATCAGCACAAAAATCTTGTCCAGCGTGGCCTTCTGCAGGGTCTCGAACATTTTGGGGAGTTTCCAGTCGAAGAAAAGCGCCGTCTTTATAGGCGGCGGAGCGGGATTTGCAACGATTCAGTGTTTGACGCCGAGCCGATCGAGTTCTGCGATGAGGGCAGGAATGACGACAAACAGGTCGCCGACCAGCGCCACATCGGCGAGCTTCATCAGCGGAGCCTCGGCATCGGTATTGATGGCGATGATCTTCTTGGCGCCCTGGATGCCGGCAAGGTGCTGCAGCGCGCCCGAAATGCCGATGGCGATATAGAGATCGGGCGCGATGATCTTGCCGGTCTGGCCGACCTGCCAGTCATTGGGCGCGTAGCCGGCATCGACGGCAGCGCGCGTGGCGCCGACGGCAGCGCCGAGGCGGGCCGCCAGGCCCTCGATGAGCTTGAAACCTTCTTCCGAACGCACCGCGATGCCACCGCCGACGACGATCTGGGCGGTGGCAAGATCGGGCGTATCGCCCTTGGTGCGGTGCGCGGCGACAAACCGGGCAACCGCCGCGACGCCGCCGGCGGTGACGGGTTCGATGGCGGCGCTGCCGCCCTGCCCGACCGGACGGAAGGCCGAGGCCCGTACTGTCAGCAGTTGTTTCGGCTGGGCCGAGACAACGGTCTCGATGGCGTTGCCCGCATAGATCGGCCGGTCGAACTTTTGCGGCGCCCGGATGACGACGACGTCGGTCACCGGCATGAGGTCGAGGCGCGCGGCAAGACGCGGAATGGCGTCCCGGCCCGTGGCGGTCGAGCCGGCCACAATGGCATCATAGCCGGGCGCCAGAGTTTCGAGCAGCGCCGTCAGCGCCTCGGGCGAAAGCGTCGCCAGGGCCGGGCTTTGCGCGACGCGCACACGGGCGACGCCCTCAAGACGGGCCGCCTCGATGGCGACTTCGTCGACGCCCTCTCCTGCGACCAGCAGATCGACAGAGGCTCCCAACTGGGCCGCGGCGGCCACGAGGCGCGCGGTGGCGGGCGCGAGCGTGCCGAGATCGTGTTCGGCCAGGACCAGCGTTGCCATCAGAGCGTCTCCATCTCGGTGATTTCGGCGGCGATCACGCCGGCGAGTGCCGGAACGTCGGCAACCTGGTGGCCGGCAGCCCGTTCGGCCGGCGGCGAGACCTTTTCGACGACGAGGCGCGGCGCGAGGTCGAGACCGAAATCGGCGACGGCGCGCACCGTCAGGGGTTTCTGTCGCGCCTTCATCACCATCGGCAAAGCGGCGTTGCGCGGCACGTTGAGCCTCAGATCCGCGGTGACGATGGCCGGCAGCGGCACGGACACCGTCATGCGGCCGTAATCGACTTCCCGGCTGACTTCCAGCGCGTCGTCACCGGCGCTAATCGCCGAGGCGAACGTCGCCTGCGGCCAGTCCAGCAAACCGGCAAGCATCTGGCCGACGTGGTTGGAATCGTCGTCGACGGCCTGCTTGCCGAGCAGCACAAGATCGGGCTTCTCCTCGTCGACCACCGCCTTGAGCAGCTTGGCGACGCCAAGCGTTTCGATCCGCTCATTGGCCTCGATGAGAATACCGCGATGAGCGCCCATGGCGAGCGCCGTGAGAATGACGTCGTTGGCCTGTTTGGTGCCGATGGAGACGATAACGATCTCCTCGGCCTTGCCCTGCTCCGCCAGTTGCACCGCCGCTTCCACCGCATGCTTGTCGAAGGGGTTCATCGACATGCGGACATTGTCGGTCTCGACGCCGGACAGGTCGGGACGCACGCGAATGCGGACATTGTGGTCGACGACGCGCTTGACGGCGACGAGGATTTTCATCGGCTGGACTCCGGCGGAGAATTGGCGCCCCGTCTTTGCAAATCCCGGCCGCCGGAACAAGTTTTACGACAGGAAAATCCAACTCCCTATGCGGCTTTGGGAGGAATTTATGTGGCGGCCGCAATGCCGCAATTCGCGCCGCACAGGTTGACGCGCCCCTCGCCTGCGGGCGACAATTGGGGCAACGAAATAATTCTTCGGACTATTTATGCCCATTATCAACCGCATCGCGGAATTCCATCCCGATATCGCCGCCTGGCGCCATGACTTCCACATCCATCCCGAGTTGCAATACGATGTGCAGCGCACGGCCGGCAAAGTCGCCGAATTGCTGGAATCCTTCGGCGTCGACGAGGTGGTGACAGGCATCGGGCGGACGGGCGTCGTCGGGGTGATCAAGGGCCGGCAGAGCGGCAGCGGCAAGGTCGTGGGCCTGCGCGCCGATATGGACGCGCTGCCCATCACCGAACGCTCGGACAAGCCCTATGTCAGCCAGACGCCGGGCAAGATGCATGCCTGCGGGCATGACGGACACACCGCGATGCTGCTGGGCGCGGCGCGCTATCTCGCCGAAACCCGCAATTTCGACGGCACGGTGGTGGTGATCTTCCAGCCCGCCGAAGAAGGCGGCGCCGGCGGGCGCGCCATGCTACAGGACGGGCTGATGGAGCGGTTCAGCATCCAGCAGGTGTTCGGCATGCACAATATGCCCGGCTATGCGGCCGGCACCTTCGCGATCCGCGAGGGCGGCATCATGGCGGCGACCGACGAATTCAACATCGCCATCGAGGGTGTCGGCGGCCACGCCGCCAAGCCGCATATGGCAGCCGATCCGGTGCTGACCGCGGCGCATCTGATCGTGGCGCTGCAATCGGTGGTGTCGCGCAATGTCGATCCGCAGCGCTCGGCGGTGCTGAGCGTCACCATGGTGCAGGCAGGCGACGCCTTCAACGTCATCCCCCGCACCGTGCGCCTGGTCGGCACCATCCGTACGCATAACGAAGAATTGCGCACGATGATGGAAAAGCGCCTGCGCGAGGTCACGGCAAATATTTGCGCCGCCTTCAACGCCACCGCGGACGTCAACGTACGGCGCGGCTATCCGGTGACCGTCAATGCTCCGGCCGAGACCGAATTCGCCGCACGGGTCGCCGCCGAAGTCGCCGGGCTGGACAAGGTCGAGACCAATGCTGATGCCAGCATGGGGGGCGAGGATTTCTCCTACATGCTGGAGGCGCGTCCCGGCGCCTACATCTTCCTTGGCAATGGCGACACCAGTGACCTTCACACCGACACGTATGATTTCAACGACGATGTGATACCACTGGGCACCAGCTATTGGGTAAGACTGGCTGAAATGGCGATGCCGGTCGGCTGAGGCGAGAACATCTTTACGCGATCATGCCACAATCAGGCGCTAGCTGCGTTAGTTCAAAACGAAATTAGAAGTGGGAGTTTTTCATGCGCAAATTCGCGCTTGCCGCCGCAGGGCTGGTGATTTTGACGGTCGGGGCCGCGGCGCCCGCCATGGCCGCCCCCTATTGCACGGGTGGCTTTAACGGCATGCAGATGCGGTCGGGCCTGGGCCAGCAGAATATCCTGAGCACGGACGAAGATGCCCAGCTCAATGTCTACAAGGCACAGCTGCGCCAGCAGGGTGTCGACGTGGCTCGGCTCGAGACCTGGAATGGGTGTCTGCGCGCCTTCGTCCGGCAGGCGGATGGTTCGCAGACCCAGCAATTCTTCGATCCCGGCTCCTTGCAGCGCGTACAGTAGACCAAAATGGCGGCGGGGGAGTGTCGTGCTCCCCCTTCTGCCCTCCAAGTCTTGAGGCCGGAAGTCCGTAAGGCGCCGAGACGCTGGATGTGAGATGGCGCGCCACGGACATGGATTCCGGCCCACGCCGGAACGACCCGGTGGGTAGGGAAGCGCGGGTCACCAGAGTGCCGCCGTCGAAGCGGCGATGGCCGTTTCAGCCGGCGCGTTTGGCCCGGCCGCTGTATTTGACCTCGATCGCGGTGGAGCCTGCCGGTTCGGTGAAAAAGGCGAAGCCGTTCGGTCCGAGCGTCAGCCGGGTCTTGGCCAGTTCCGCCGCCTGCGAGATAGCCTGCATTTCGATGCCCGCACCAAGGCCGCTGACCGTCACGACCCGCGTGTCTCCAGAGAGATTGAAGATTGCGATCATGTTGCCGGCCGCATCGGTGCGGCGATAGGCCAGCACCGGCTCGGCCGTCTTGAAGAATTCGATATCGCCACCGATCAACGCGTCATGCCGCTTGCGCCATGAGAGCAACTGCCGGTAATAGGCCAGCATGGAGGCTGGATTGGCCTCCTGCCCCGCCACGTTGAGCAGTGAATGCGGCATCTTCACCGGCAGCCATGGCTTGCCCGTGGTGAAGCCGTTGGGAGCCTCGCCCGCATCCCACGGCATGGGTGTGCGGCAGCCGTCGCGGCCCTTGTATTCAGGCCAGAAGCGGATGCCCGGCGGATCGGTCAGCTCTTCGAAATTGATATCGGCTTCCGGCAGCGCCAGTTCCTCACCCTGATAAAGGCACACCGAGCCTTTCAGGGACAGCAGCAGCGCCGCAGCCTGCCGGCCGAGAGCCTCCGGATTGACCGAATAGGGCGCCCAGCGGCTGATGTGGCGGTTGACGTCGTGATTGGAAAAGCTCCAGCACGGCCAGCCGTCCTTGCTTGCCGCAAAGAGGGTTTCGATACGGCTGCGGAAATGCGCCGCGGTGTAGTGATTGCCGAGGAATTCGAACGAATAGCACATGTGCAGCTTGTCGCCGCCCGAGGTGTATTCCGCCATCAGCGGTACGGCCTTGTGGCTGTCCCCCACCTCGCCCACCGACGTGGTGTCGGGGAACTGGTTCAGCAACTTGCGGACACGCTTGAGGAAATCGACGTTCTCCGGCTGGCTCTTGGAGAAACGATGCTCCTGCATGTCGTAGGGATTGACCGCATAGGGTAGGTGCTCCTTGCGCCGGGCCGGCGGATTGGAGCGCAACTGCGCGTCATGAAAGAAATAGTTGACGGTATCGAAGCGAAAGCCGTCAACGCCGCGCTCGAGCCAGAAGCGCATGACGTCGAGGACGGCATCCTGCACCTTGGGATTGTGGAAATTGAGGTCGGGCTGCTCGGCCAGGAAATTGTGGAAGTAGTACTGGCCACGGGACGGATTCCATTCCCAGGCCCGCCCACCAAAGACCGATGGCCAGTTATTGGGCGGCGTGCCGTCCTTGTTGGGATCGGCCCACACATACCAGTCGGCGCGGGAGTTGGTGCGGCTGAGCTTGCTTTCGCGGAACCAGGGATGCTGGTCGGAGGTATGGCTCAGCACCTGGTCGATGATGACTTTGAGACCCAGCGCATGGGCGCGCTGGATGAGCGAGTCGAAATCCTCCAGCGTGCCGAAGCGGCGATCGACATCGGTATAGTTGGAGACATCGTAGCCCATGTCGGCCTGCGGCGACTCAAAGATGGGAGAGAGCCAGACGCAATCGACGCCCAGGGCCGCCAGATAATCGAGACGCCTCAGGATGCCCGGAAGGTCACCGATGCCATCGCCGTTGCTGTCCTGGAAGGAGCGCGGATAGATCTGATAAATTACGCCGCCGCGCCACCATTCTGGCATCGTCCACTCCCGCTAGAGTTTCGGTAACTCATTACGATCAGACAGGTTCCGGCCCCGCGCCGCAAGGCCGGAATTGTGACGATCAGGCGACGGGACTGAGCAGCGGCTCGCCGGCAAAATGCGCCTTGATGTTGTCCGCCATCATCTCGCCCATGGCGATGCGCGTCTCGTGCGTGCCGCTGCCCATATGCGGGGAGAGCACGACATTGTCGAGATCGAACAGGCCCTCCGGCACGTTGGGCTCATCGAGGAACACGTCGAGCGCGGCGCCACCCAGCTTGCGGGCAGCCAGCATCTCGATCAGCGCCGGCTGATCGACCACCGTGCCGCGGGACATGTTG
Organism: Devosiaceae bacterium; assembly: GCA_036499825.1. GTDB lineage: Bacteria > Pseudomonadota > Alphaproteobacteria > Rhizobiales > Devosiaceae > Paradevosia. The sequence goes on along the minus strand of DASYCZ010000032.1, from coordinate 96,842 downwards.
ACGAAATTGCCCTGCGGGCCGAGCGCCTCCAGCACCTGGCGCGAAATCAGCTTCTCGGTGCCCTTGCCGCCCGGCGTGATGGCGATGAGCCAGTCACAATCACGGGCCATGGCCAGAACGTCGTCATAATAGACATAGGGCTCGGCCGGCTGGCGATGGCGGCCGTAATAGACCACGCGCATGCGCATGGCCTGGGCACGCAGCGCAATGGCCTTGCCGATCCGGCCAAGGCCGACGATGCCGAGCGTCCGGCCGTTGAGTTCGCTGGTCAGTTGAAACGCGCCCTCGCGCCACTTCCCCGCGCGGATGAACTTGTCGGCTTCGACGATGCGCCGCGACAGCGCGATCATGAGCCCCGTGGCGATTTCGGCTACGGCCTCGTTGAGAACGTCGGGCGTGTTGGTGACGCGGATCTTGCGGGCCTTGGCGGCAGCGATATCGACGCCATCATAGCCGACGCCGAAATTGGCGATGATTTCGAGGTTGGGCAGCGCCGCCATGGTGGCGGCATCGGTGCGGCTGCCGGCGATGGCCCGAATGGTGGGGCCGACATCGCGGAAGAAGGCGGCGCGCTCGGGCGCGGCGGGCAGGTGATGGACGATGAAACCGTCTTGCAGCGCCGCTTCGCAACTCGCGGGAATTGCCGATGTAATCAGGACTGGGATTGCCATGGAGATCTCGTTCAATGGGTCGGATCAGCCGCTCAGCACATAGAGCCAGAAGGTGCTGGTCAGGACGGAGAGGGCCGTTGTGATGAGGATGGTACTGTTGGAGACTCCAATACCGCGATTGTAGAAAGTGGCAAACACATAGGCGTTGATGCCCGTCGGCATGCCGGCCATGAGGATGCCGTAGCGCGCGAATTCCATCGGCACATGCAGTATGGGTATCATGATCAGGTAGGCGATGGTCGGGTGGATGATGAGCTTGAACAGCGCCATCACCGAGGATTCCAGCCAGCTTTCCGAAATCTTGTATTCGTTGAGCGCGCCGCCGAGGCCGAACAGCGCCGCCGGCTGCACGGCCTGCGACATCATGGTGAAAAAGGCCGTGCCGGGTTCAGGCAGTTTGAGGCCCGCGATGTTGCAGATGAAGCCCGCCGCAACGCCCCAGAGCAGCGGGTTCTGGGCGATGCGCTTGCCCGCACCCGGCAGCACTTCGCGCAGCGGCCGTCCGTCGCGGCGCACGAACTCCATCACGATCATGGCGCCGGTGATGAGGCAGGGCGAGTGGAAGGCGATGATCGAATAGACGATCGGCATGGCTTCCTGCCCAAAGGCCCGCTGCACGATGGGAATGCCGATCAGCACCGTATTGGTGAAGGTGGCGGCAAAGCCGGAGGCCACACCCTCGCCGGGCCGCTTCTTGAACACCTTGATGGAAATGATGGTGCCGAAAACGAAGGAAACCAGCGCCCCGATATAGAACGGCACGATGATGGAGGGATTGAACGCGGTCTTGAAATCGGCCGAAAGCATGGCCTGGAACAAGAGGCACGGCGTTGCGTAATTGTTGACGAACGAGACGAGGCCCCTGACGCCTTCGGTGGGGAAAAGTTTGGCTCGCACCGCCGTATATCCCAGCGCGAGAATCGCAAAGACCGGAAGAACGACGTTGAAGATGGTGAGCACGAGAAATGATCCACTTGGGGGCGAAAATCTAGTATCCCAGTTTTCCGGAACAGGCCACCGGCAATTGCAGTCAAAGCGCCCGGAAGCGCGCGCCCGGGCCTAGCCCGATGGGCGGCGAGCGGCTAAACAAGTGAAAGAAAACGGGAGTTGCCGGCCGGATGACCGAAGCCAATCTACTCGACATTTTCGTTATCGGCGGCGGCATCAATGGCACGGGCGTCGCGCGTGACGCCGTGGGACGCGGCTATAGCGTCATGCTGGCCGAAATGAACGATCTCGCCTCGGGCACCTCGTCGGCGGCCACCAAGCTGATCCATGGCGGGCTGCGCTATCTCGAATATTACGAATTCCGGTTGGTGCACGAAGCGTTGGCGGAACGGGAAGTGCTGTGGGCGGCGGCCCCGCACATCATCCGGCCGATGCGGTTCGTGCTGCCGCACCAGAAGGGGCTGCGGCCCGCTTTCGTGCTGCGCACCGGCCTGTTGATGTACGACTATCTCGGTGGTCGCAAACTGCTGCCGCCGACCAAGACGCTGGATTTGCGCACCGACCCGGCCGGACGGCCGCTCAAGGATGGCTATCGCACCGCTTTCGAATATTCGGACTGCTGGGTGGATGATGCCCGCTTCGTGGTTCTCAACGCCCGGGACGCGGCCAATCGCGGCGCCCAGATCCGTACCCGCACCAGGGTCACCTCGGCTCGGCGCAGCCAGGGTGCCTGGACCATCGACATGGTGGATATCGACACCGGCGTGCGCGAGGCGGCGCGGGCGCGGATGCTGGTCAATGCGGCGGGTCCCTGGGTCGATGAGGTCATCGTCGGCGCCATGGGCAATAACGGCGCGCACAATGTGCGTCTCGTCAAGGGCAGCCACATCGTGATCCGCAAGAAATACGAACACGAGCGCTGCTATTTCTTCCAGAACCCCGATGGCCGCATCATCTTCGCCATTCCCTATGAGGATGATTTCACGCTGATCGGCACCACCGATCTCGACTACAAGGACGATCCCGCAAAGGTTGCGATCAGCGATGGCGAGATCAACTATCTCTGCCAGGCGGCCAGCGAATATTTCCGCGAGCCGGTCCGGCGCGACGATATCGTGTGGACCTATTCGGGCGTGAGGCCGCTGTTTGACGACCATGCCAGCGCCGCGCAGGAGGCGACGCGCGATTATGTGCTCAAGGTCGATGGCGACAAGGCCAGCGGCGCGGCGGTGCATGTGTTCGGCGGCAAGCTGACGACATCGCGGCGCCTGGCCGAATCGGTTCTCGAAAAGATCGAGGGCGTTTTCGGCGAAGCGCGCGGCAAGCCGTGGACGGCGAAATCGAAGCTGCCGGGCGGCGAATTCGAGCCGCTGGCTTTCCCGGCCGAACTCGAAAAGCTGAAGCGCGACTATCCGGGCATGCCGGCGTCACTGCTGCAGCGCCTGCTTGGCCATTACGGCACCAAGGCGCGCACTATCCTTGGCGGCGCCAAGGACATGGCGGATCTGGGAGAGACCTTCGGGGTCAATCTCAGCGCCCGTGAGGTCGATTACCTCATCGATGAGGAATGGGCGCACGATGCGGACGACGTCTTGTGGCGTCGCTCGAAACTGGGACTGCGGTTCAGCGAAAAAGAGAAGGCACGGCTGGCGGAGTACATGGCCGAACGCCTCGTTGTGGCATAGGGAGCATTCATGACCGGTTACGTACTGGCCATCGACCAGGGAACGACGTCGAGCCGCGCCATCGTGTTCGACGGCCAACAAAAGATCGCCGGTGCGGGACAAAAGGAATTCACCCAGCATTTTCCGCAATCGGGCTGGGTCGAGCACGATCCCGAGGAAATCTGGGAGAGCGTCGTCTGGTCCGTAAAACAGGCGCTGAAAAATGCCGGGCTGGCGGCCGGGGACATCGCCGCCATCGGCATCACCAATCAGCGCGAGACGGTGGTGATCTGGGACCGCCTGACCGGCAAGGCCATCCATAATGCCATCGTCTGGCAGGACCGGCGCACCGCCAGTATCTGCGCGGCGCTGCGCAAGGCCGGCAAGGAAAAGCAGTTCACCCGCAAGACCGGCCTCATCCTCGACCCCTATTTTTCCGGCACCAAGGTCAAGTGGCTGCTGGACAAGATCAAGGGCGCCCGCAAACGGGCCGAACGGGGCGAGCTGGCCTTCGGCACCATCGACAGTTTCCTGATCTGGCGCCTGACGGGCGGCAAGGTGCATGCGACTGACGCGACGAACGCCAGCCGCACGCTGATGTACAACATCGAGAAGAACGCCTGGGACGCCGAACTGCTCGACATGCTGGACGTGCCCGCGGCGCTGCTGCCCGAGGTGAAGGACTGCGCCGCCGATTTCGGCGTGGCTGATGCCGCGCTGTTCGGCGCTGCCATTCCGATCTGCGGCGTCGCCGGTGACCAGCAGGCGGCCACGATCGGGCAGGCCTGCTTTGCGCCCGGTATGCTGAAATCGACCTACGGGACGGGGTGTTTCGCACTCCTCAATACCGGACCCGACTTGGTCCGGTCCAGGAACCGGCTCCTCAGCACCATCGCCTATCGGCTCGATGGCAAGACCACCTATGCGCTGGAAGGCTCGATCTTCGTTGCGGGCGCCGCTGTGCAATGGCTGCGCGACGGGCTGAAGGTCGTCAAGACGGCCAGCGAAACCGGCGAGCTGGCGAAGGCCGCAGACCCTGGGCAATCGGTGTATCTGGTGCCGGCCTTTGTGGGCCTGGGCGCACCGTGGTGGGATGCGGAATCGCGCGGCGCGCTTTACGGCCTCACCCGTAATACCGGCGCGCCGGAACTGGCCAGGGCGGCGCTGGAATCGGTGTGCTACCAGACCCGCGACCTGCTGGAAGCCATGCGCAAGGATTGGAAAAGCCCGGGCAAGGATACGGTGCTGCGCGTCGATGGCGGCATGGTGGCATCGGACTGGACCATGCAGTTCCTCGCCGACATCCTCGATGCGCCCGTCGATCGCCCGGTGATCCTCGAAACCACCGCATTGGGGGCGGCGTGGCTGGCCGGATCACATGCGGGCGTCTGGCCGAATATGAAAGAATTCGCCAAGGGCTGGGCCCGCGACACGCAATTCAAACCGCACATGGCGGCAAGCGAGCGCAAGGCCAAGGTCAAAGGCTGGCACGAGGCTGTCCGCCGGACGCTGAGCGCCGGCTAAAGCGTTTTCAGAAAAAATGGATGCCACTTTTCTGGTTCGAAAGCGCGCCAAAACAAAGATTTAGAGCGTTCGTTTTGATGCAATCAAAACGAACGCTCTAAACCAGCCAGGCCGCAAAGCTGCCGCCGGCGATCAAGGACCAGTAGATGCCCATTCGGCTTTTCTTCGTCGCCGGCACGCGCGCGAAGGCGAGGCCAAATTCGACGAACTTGTCGCTCAGCAATGTGCTGCGATGGCCGGGCGAGGCCAGCCAGCCGTCGAGCGTTGCGGGTAGCGTCTTGTAGCCGCCGGCGACATTTTCGCCGACCGCCCCGATATAGCCGGCATCGGTGACGCGCTGGCGCAGCGTCTTGCCGAGATTGTGCGAGAGCGTATCGCGGCTGGCCATCAGATGGGCCTGGGTGCGGGCCGCCGCTTCCAGTGCCGGATTATAGGTCCAGGGACGATGGCCGTTGGCGGCCCGGACGGCATTGATCTCGGCAAGGATAGAAGCCTGTGTCAACGCCTCGGGCGAGTGATCCTCCGGCCCTGCGACCTGCAGGGTCGGCACGCTGGCGCAGGCCGAAAGCGAGGTGGCCGCGGCGGCCACCAGGAACCCGCGTCGTGTAATTGCAAGCATGGACGGCACTCTGATTCGATCCCGTCTCAGTGTATGGGCAAGCTGGCGAAATTCGCCAGTGCGGGCCGATCACAGATCGTAGGTGAGCGTATAATGCACGGATTGGTCGCGCTCGGCCGCATAGCTGCCCTTGCCCGAAATGCCAGCAAGCGCACCGGTGCCGGACCCCTCGACGATCTCCCAGGATGAATGGGCAGTACCATCCCAGGTGCCGACCTCATGGATCATGAAAGTCCCCTGTTTGCCGCCGAGTTCGCCATCGACCAGCAGGTAGCCGGTATAGTGCGCCTTCTTGTCGTTGGGATACTGCATCAGGAAATTGGTCTGCGCCTTGGCCTTGAGATCGCCGTCGAACACGCACTGAATGTCGGCCGTGGTCGATTTCTGGCCATTGGCCTCGTGATAGGGCTTCTCGTCCCAATTGTTGTGCTTGATCGTGCCCTTGGCGATTGCCATCTTGCGCTCCTGTTTGCGTGTTGCGGGCAAATTAGACCCACCAGTGCCCAGGGGATTGTAGAATTGCGACAAGAACTCGGACGCATGGTTATCGACCCCGATCGCAATCCGGCGCGCGGACTGCTCGACAAGGCCAAGAGCCTGAGGCATTTCGAACTTGTGCGCCTCGCACCATCGCCCGACCTTGCCCACTATGTCGAGGCTTTCTGGCTGGTGCTGTGGGACCTCGAAGGCGGCGAACCTTATACGCAGGCAAACCTGCCGCATCCGAGCCAGCACCTGGTGATCGATCCGGCCGGACGTACCGGCATCTTTGGGCTGCAGCGCGCCAAGTTCAGCTATACGCTCAAGGGTCGTGGCGCCGTGCTCGGCACAAAGTTCCACCCCGCTATGTTCCGGGGCTTCCTGGGGCGGTCGATGGACACCATCACCGACAAGGTGCTGAAGGTTTCAGAACTGTTCGAGGCGCTGGATGCCGACCTCGATGCGGCACTCATGGCGGCCAACGATCCGGCGGTGCTTGCCGACAGCATCGAGGATTTGCTGCGGCACAAGCTGCCTTCGCCGGATGCACGCGCGACGGACGTGCGAAACCTCGTGGCGATGATCGCCGAAACACCCGATCTCTATTCGGTGGCGGCGCTGGCGCGGCAGGCCGGCGTCACGCCGCGCACCCTGCAGCGGCAGTTCGAGAACTATGTCGGGGTCGGCCCGAAATGGGTGGTCGACCGCTATCGCATGATCGAGGCGGTAGACACGCTGAATGCCGATGCCGAAGCAAGTCTCACCACCCTCGCCCATGCGCTGGGCTATTTCGACCAGGCCCATTTCTCCAAGGCGTTCGCGGCCCTGACGGGCAAACCGCCCTCGTTTTACAGGAAGGCGGGCTGAGCATGAGCCTGCCGGACGAAAGCCTGGCGATGGCGATCGCCCAAAAGCATTGTGGCGATCGCCCGCTTGCGGCGCGGCGGTTCACCACCGGAACGCGGCACTATGTGTATGAGGTGAGCTTTCCAAACGACACATCGGTGGTGGTGCGCATCGGCGATCGCAATGCCCACCGGGAGATGGAGGGCGCCGTGCATTTGTCCGGGCTGCTGAGGCCGCTCGGTGTACCGCTGCCCAAGCTACTCGCCCATGAGCTTGCGACGCCCCTGCCCTGGATGCTGCTGGAGCGGCTTCAAGGTCACGACCTGTGGGATTTTATCGCCACCATGCCGGACCTTGCTCTCAAGGATGTGGCGAGAGCCGTCGCCCGGGCACAGGCTATCGCGGCGACGACGCCCTCGGCTGGCCGTTTCGGTTATGCGGCGCATGCCGACAAAGCACCGCATGCGTCGTGGCGAGAGGTATTGAAAGACAATCTCGATCGCTCGCGGCGACGCATCACCTCCGCCGGCCTGTTCGACGCCGCATTGGTCGAGCGCGTCGAAGTCCTGCTGGCGGACCGCGCCGACCAAATCGATGGAATCGCGGCGACACCGTTCCTCCATGACACGACGACGAAAAACGTCATCGTCACGTCGGAGGGAAGATACTCCGGCATCGTGGATGTCGATGATCTCTGCTTTGGCGATCCGCGCTACGCGGCCGCCCTGACGCTGGCCGTCTTGCAGGCTTATGGGGGCCCGGTCGCCTATGTGGACTACTGGCTTGCGGCAGCCGACGAGAAAGACGACGCGCTGTTCCGGCTCTATGTCGCCTTGTTCCTTTTGGACCTGATGGGCAATCACGGCCAGGTCTTCAACGGCAACCAGCGCCCCTCGCAACCCAAAGAACGGGCAAGACTGCTCGCGGCCTTCGAGGAGAGCCTCAAGCAGGTCGGTCAGGCTGCGTCGTAGGCCGCCAGCAGGTGCGGAAGAATGGCGAGGTCCCAGGTGATGGGGTTGCCAGCCTCCAGCTCCCAGCAGGCGCTCAGCGCCGAATGCGCGGCGGCGAAGCCCAGCATGCGCTTGCGGTTGAAACCGAGGCGCGCCGAGATGGTGTCGGCGAAAGCGTTGATGCGGCGCGGATTGGCGGCAAGCTTCAAGGCCGGATAGGGATTGCGGAAAGCGTTGGCGACTTCATAGACGGGATCGCCGATGAGGCCCTTGGGGTCGATGGCGAGCCAGCCCCGGTCGGACGACAGGATATTGTCGTGATGCAGGTCGCCATGCAGCGGAATATTGGCGGCGGGCTTGTCGAACAGCGTGTAGGCGACACCGGTGGAGCGGGCATAAAGATCGCGCGCCGTATGCGGCCATTGCCGGACATCGGTGTCGAACAGGGCCTGGAAACGCTCACGTAGCGGCATCAGGTCTTCCGGCGCATCCGGACGCGAACGATGAAGGTTTGCAACGACGGTCGCGAGCGCGATGGTCGCCTCTTCGTCGTGTCCCGAGCGGGCCGCATCGCCGAGCGTGCCGCCATCGACCCATTCCATGAAGATGGTATCGCCATGGATATCGAAAATCGTGGCCGCAGCCTCGCCCCCATACCAGCGCATCAGGCGGGCCCCGCGGCCTTCCTCTTCGAAAGCGAGCGGCTTCAGGATCTTCAGGGCGGCGAAGTTCCGGCCGTTCTGCTCGACGCGGAAAATCCAGCTGCGTTCGGATTCGGCGACCGGCGTCGACTTGGTCAGCGACCAGCGGATCATGGCTCGGCTGAGCGCTGTCTCGGCGGGGGACTGATTCATCATTGCGCCATTAGAGCAGAACAGCGGCAATGTTTCGAGGGGGTGGCGAAGGCTTCAGCACTCACAGTTTTTGCAGGCCTGCTGGTAGGAGACGGCCCCGATAAGGGCCGCCTCACCCTTCCGGGGACATGCTCTCAGCCGGTGTCGAGCCGCCTACGCCACCCGCTGCTTCTTTGCCTGCCGCGCCCAGGCGGGGAGCCAATCGCCATGAGCGGCGAGGAGGTCGTCGACGAGGTTCCATATCTGCTCGAGATCGAGTTCAGCGGCCGTGTGCGGATCCATCATGGCGGCATGGTAGATGTGCTGCTTGTTCTCGGTCATGAGCGCTGCGACCGTCAGTTCCTGCACGTTGATATTGGTGCGGATGAGCGCCGTCAGCTGCGGCGGCAGGTCGCCGATATGGGTCGGCTGGATGCCGGAGGCATCGACGAGGCAGGGCACTTCGACCGCCGCCCGCTCGGGGAGCGAGGTGATGCAGCCATTGTTGCGGACATTGCCGTAGATCACCGACGGCTCGCCGGTCCATACCGAGTTCATGATGGCGGAGGCGTATTCCTTGCTCTGCTTGACCTCGATGGTGTTGGCCTTGCGGTATTCCTCCGAAGTCGTCTTCCAACGCGCGATCTGCTCGATGCAGCGCTTGGGATATTCGTCGAGCGGAATGCCGAACTTTTCGATCAGGTCCTCGCGGCCCTCCTTGATGAAGTAGGGCGTATATTCGGCGAAGTGCTCGGAACTCTCGGTGACGAAATAGCCGAGCCGGGTCAGCATCTCATAGCGCACCTTGTTGGGGCAGCGCGCATTCCAGCCGGGCTTGGGCGCCCTGCCCTCCCTATAGGCACGGACGAGATCGGGGTAGAGATCGCGATAGCTGCCATCGGGCTGGCGATGCTCGAACTTGAGGTAGAACGCCATATGGTTGATGCCGGCCGAGCGGTAGCGGATCTCGTCATAGGGAATATCGAGATCCCTGGCCAACTCCATCGCCGTGCCCTGGACGGAGTGGCAGAGGCCGATCTGCCTGATGGTGGGGTATTTCTCCGCAATGGCCCAGGTGTTGATGGCCATGGGGTTGACGTATTGCAGCATGACCGCTTCGGGGCAGACCTGCAGCATGTCTTCGCAGATCGACCACAGATGCGGCACCGTGCGCAGGCCGCGCATGATGCCGCCGACGCCCAGCGTATCGGCGATGGTCTGGCGCAGATTGTATTTCTTGGGCACCTCGAAATCGGTGACCGTCGCCGGTTCGTATCCGCCGATCTGGAAGCAGACGACAACGAAATTGGCGCCATCGAGGGCTTCACGCTGATTGGTATAGGTCTCGACGGTCGCCGCAACGCCCAGCGTCTGGATGAGCTTGCCCGCAATGATGGCGCTCTCCTCCAGGCGCGTCGGGTTGATGTCCATCAGGGCGACGCGGGCGCCGGCGAGCGCCGGCCGCTGCAGTACGTCGCCGACGATATTCTTCATGAACACCGACGAGCCGGCGCCGATGAAGGTGATCTTTGGATGAGCCATCAAATTTTCTCCACGAGATGGGTGCCGCCAGTCATGCGGCGATTTCGAACGCAGCGCGCACCAGGCGCCTGGTATAGTCGGTCTGGGGATTGTTGAGCACCTCGGCGACGGGGCCTTCCTCGACCACCTTGCCGAACTGCATCACCATCACCCGGTGACAAAGGGCCCGCACGACCTTCAGGTCATGTGAGATGAACAGGTAACTCAGGCCCTTTTCGTTCTGCAGCTTGCGCAGCAGGTCGATGATCTGGGCCTGCACCGAAAGATCGAGCGCCGAAGTCGGCTCGTCCAGGAGGATGAATTCCGGCTCCAGCGCAATGGCGCGGGCAATGGCGATGCGCTGGCGCTGGCCGCCCGAAAATTCATGCGGGAAGCGGTTGAGAATGGTGTCGGGCATGCCGGAATCCCGCAGGGCCTGCCGGACGCGATCCACGCGGTCGCGGGAATTGGCGCCGATACCGTTGACTACCAATCCCTCCTCGATGATCTGGCGGATCGACATGCGCGGATTGAGCGAGGCGAATGGATCCTGGAAGACGATCTGCATGCGGCTGCGCAAAGGCCGCATAGCCTGGCGGTCCTTGCCGTGAACGGGCTCGCCGTCGAAGAAAATTTCGCCGCCCTGGTTGCCGATGAGGCGGATCAGGGCTTGCCCGAAAGTGGTCTTGCCGGAGCCGGACTCGCCCACGAGGCCCAGCGTTTCATGACGCCTGAGGATAATGCTGAGATTGTCCACGGCCTTCAGCTCGAAGAAATCGGGCTTGAACATGCCGCCGCGCTTCAACGTGAACGTCACGTCGACATTGCGGCCCTCGAGCACGGTATCCTGGGCGCCGACCAGCGGATTGGCCTCGCCCCTGGGCTCGGAGGCGAGAAGATGCCGCGTATAGGCGTGCTGCGGATTGCGGAACACTTCCTCGGTGCGGTTGTGCTCCTGCACCACGCCATTCTGCATGACATAGACGTAATCCGAGAACTGCCGGACGATGGTGAGATCATGGGTGATGAGGATCACCGCCATGCCGTATTTGGCCTTGAGATCCTTGATGAGATTGAGGATCTGGGCCTGCACGGTGACGTCGAGCGCGGTCGTGGGTTCATCGGCGATCAGGATATCCGGGCGGTTGGCCAGTGCCATGGCGATCATGACGCGCTGGCGCTGGCCGCCGGAAAGCTGGTGCGGATACTGCCGCAGGCGCGCGCCCGGCTCGGGGATCTGCACTTCTTCCAGAAGGGCCTTGGCGCGGCTCGTCGCTTCGTTGCTGCTGATCTTGTTATGCAGGTGCAGGACTTCGCAGATCTGCTGGCCAATGGTGTAGACCGGGTTGAGCGACGACATCGGCTCCTGAAAGATCATCGCCAGCTTGTTGCCGCGCAGGGCCCGCATCTGCTTTTCGCTGAAGCCCAGCACATTCTTACCATCCAGGGTGATGCGGGCATTGGGGCCGATCTTGGCGCGCTTGGTGAGGAGCCGCATGAGCGTTCGGGCCGTGACGGACTTGCCGGAGCCGGATTCGCCGACCAGCGCGATGGTCTCGCCCTTGTGCAACTGGAAAGACACGTCACGCACGGCCTCCACGATGCCGCCTTCGACCTTGAAGTCGACGGCGATATTGCGGGCGTCGAGGATAAGGTCGCGGCCATGGGCGCCGAGATCATGGCGTTCGTCGGGAGCGAAGGCTGTAGGCATGGTCCGATCCTTGCTCAATAGGGGTCGATGGCGTCGCGCAGGCCGTCGCCGAGGGCATTGAAGGCAAAGACGGTGACGAGGACGAAAACCACCGGGCTCAATATCCAGGGATAGGAGCCGATGACGGAGAAAGTGCCGGTATCCTGCAGCATCAGGCCCCAGGAAATCAGCGGCGGCTTCACGGCGAAGCCAAGAAAGCCGAGGAAGGATTCCAGCAGCACCACCGAGGGGATGGCGAGGGTTACGGCGACGATGATGTGGCTGAGGACATTGGGCAGGATGTGGCGCGTGATGATGCGGAAGTCGCTGGAGCCGACCGCGATGGCGGCGCGAACATATTCGATACGCGCCAGCGCCAGCGTCTTGCCGCGGACTTCACGGCTGAGCTGGGCCCAGCCCAGCACCGCCATGACACCGATGACGAAGGCGAGGAAAATGTTGGACGGGGCCGTTACGGGGATAAGCGTCGTCAGCGCCAGGTAGAGCGGCAGTTGCGGAAAGGCGAGGACGAATTCGACGAAGCGCTGCACCCAGCTATCGACGCGGCCGCCGAGATAGCCCGAGGTGATGCCGACGAGCGTGCCGACCGTCGTGGTGATCAGCACGACGATCAGCGCGATGGTGAGCGAGATGCGGGAGCCGACGATGCCCCGCGAAAGGATGTCGCGGCCGAACTTGTCGGTGCCGAGCAGGTGGAAAGTCTCGCCATTGGTCGAGCCGAAGAAATGCAGATCCGAGGGGATGAACCACAGGGTGTTGTAGCTGTAGCCATGGACGAAGAAGCCGAGCGGGGTGGGGTTCTTGAGATCGGGGCCGGTAAGCGGCTGGTAGGTTACGGGGTCGAATTCGCCGGTTTCGACGATCGGGTAGATATAGGGCGTCAGCCCGAAATTGCCGTCGGGCCCCTGCAGGGTGAGCTGGTCGGGCGGCGTGAAGCTGACATTGGGCGCCTTGGGATCCATGGGAGCGAAGAAATCGGCGAACACGGCGACAAACAGCATCATCACCACCAGCACCAGGCCGATCATGCCCATGATGGAGCGGCGGAAGCGGCGCCACACCAGGACGAAATAGCCCTCATTGCCCTGAGCGAAGCGGGCGGAAATCACCGGTTCGCGGGAGACTGGCTCCTCGGCCGGGGTCGGCATCGGGCCTTCGGCGTCGGGCGGCAGCGGGATCGAGGACCGCGTATGGAGATCGGTCATTCGCGGCCTCCTCCGCCGAGGCGGATGCGCGGATCCAGCGCCACCAGCAGCAGGTCGGCAATGATGTTGCCGACGATGAGGGTGGCGGCAAGCACCAGCATGAAGGTGGCAGTGACATAGACATCGCCGACCGCCATGGAGCCGACGATGGCCGGACCGACGGTTGCGAGCCCGAAGACGATGGCGACCTCGACCTCGCCGGTGAGCATATAGGGCAGTACGACGCCCTGATAGGCGATGAGCGGGTGAAGGGCGTTGGGCACGGCATGGCGCATGATCACGGCGCCTTCGGAAAGCCCCTTGGCGCGGGCGGTTTCCACATATTGGGAATTGAGGACATCGAGCAGGTTCGCCCGCATGACGCGCATATTGTAGGCAAGCCCGCCAAAGGTGGCGATGAACACCACCGGCCAGATGTGCTGCACCATGTCGACGAACTTGGCCCAGGAGAAGGGCTGGCCGCCGAAACGCGCCGAGTTGAAGCTGCCGATTTCCTGCACGCCGAGGCGAAAGACCAGCACATACAGAATGATAATGGCCAGCAGGAAGCGCGGAATGGTCATGCCCAGAAAGGAAATGAAGCCGAAAAGCGTATCGATCCAAGTATATTGGCGGGTGGCGGCCACAATGCCCAAGGTGATGCCAATGACCGAGGCCAGGATGTGGCAGGTCAACGCCAGCAGCAGCGTACGTGGCAGGCGTTCGGCGACAACTTCACCCACGGGCTTGTTGTAAAACAGCGAATGCCCGAAATCGAACCGCGTCACGATGCCTTGAATCCAATGCAGGTACTGGATGACCAGCGGGTCGTTGAGGCCATTGGCGACGCGATAGGCTTCCGCCTGAATCTCGGCCTGCTCGGGCGTGGCGCCACCCTGGTTGATCAGCATGGAGCGGATGTAATCGCCGTAGTCGCCGGGGGGCGCCTGGATGATGGCGAAGGTGACGATGCTCAGCACCAGCAGGATCGGCAGGGCCGACAGGATTCTGGTTATCAGGAAACGCAACAAGAGCAGTTCTCCCCGGTTCTATCGGCGCTCAGGCGGAGGGCGAAACCGCCCTCCGCCCGCATGGGGCATGACTAGTCGGAGATCGGGCCGTTACCGATGCCGGGCTTGCCCGGAAGGGTCTTGGGATGCAGCTCGAAGCTGGACTGCTTGTCCTGAGGCACGAAGACGCGCTCGCGGATGATGCTGTCCTCGGCCCAGTTGAACATATTGATGGGCGTGCCGGCCGGGATGTTGGCGAAGCGCTTGTTGACGATGAGCGCGCCCGGATACTGCGTCAGGCCGATCGCCGCCAGGTTTTCGGTATAGAGCTTCTGGTATTGCTTCATCAGCTCGGTGCGTTCATTGGCGTCGTTGGAGGCGCTGAACTTGTTGACCACATCGACCATCTGCTGTTCCCAGGGCAGCAGGTCGAGCTGGTTGTCCTTGCCGGCGCGATGGGACCAGGCGGTCTGCGGGCCGGTCGGGGCAAGCGTACTGGTGCCCTGCACGACCGAGACCAGTTCCTGGTTGTTACGCAGCACCATCCAGTCGAACTTGCCGGCCTGCTGGGCATCGTCACGCTGCGTGCCCGCCTGGTAGTTGGCGATGACGCGGATGCCCAGGGGCTCCATGGCGGCGATGACGCCTTCGGCGAGGCTCTTGTCGGTCTGGTAGTCGGTGTTGGCCAAAAGCGTGACTTCGACATCCTGGCCGCCGACGCCGGGAGTGTCGGCAGGGAAGTTCACGACGCCATTGCCATCGGTGTCCTTGAGACCGAGCTTTGCGAGTTCGGCCTTGGCGGATTCCAGCGAGTACGGATAGTAGACGGTGGAAGCCTTGTCGTAATAGGCGGTGCCCGCATAAAGGCCACCCGGATAGATGGCTGTGAACGGCCCCTTCACCAGCGAGTCGCCCAGATGCTGGCGATCGATGGCATAGGTGATGGCCTTGCGAAAATCGAGATTGCGGTTGAGCTCGCGGATGGCCTGCGCACGCGCATCCGGCTCGCCCCAGCCATTGCCAGAGAGATTGGGATAGAGCGAATAGCCGATGGTGCGGGCGCCGAAGGCGAGACGGGCGGGCGCCGATGGATCGGCAGCGCGCTTCAGGGCCTCGACGAAGCTTTCGGCCTGTTCGAGATTGGAGAAATCGCCCGTGCCGGCAACCGCCTGGACGTCACGATCGGCCCAGGTCGACAGGCGATATTCGAGTTCATCGAGATAGGGCAGCTGGTTGCCGTTCTCGTCGACCTTCCAGTAGTACGGATTGCGGCGCATGACGACGATGTCGTCGGCGCGGTATTCGACCGGCACCCAGGCGCCCATGACGGGCATGTTGAGGTATTCGGGCGGGAAGGCGTTCTTGTACTGATCGTAGGTATTGGCCTTGTTGTACTTGGGATGCTGGGCCTTCAGCACATGCGCCGGGCCCGGGCAGAACGTGCCATAGGCCATGGCGTAGAGATATTGCTTGGGGAAGGCATCCTTGAAGGTCCATTCGACCGTGTAGTCGTCGATGGCCTTGAGGGTGGTGCCCTCGCCGAAGGTTTCGGGCGTCGCGCCGTTGAGCGGGGAGACGTTGGGATCAACGACATTGTCGTCCCAGAAGAACATCACGTCTTCCGAGGTGAAGGGCACGCCGTCGGACCATTTGGCGCCCTCGATGAGGTGCATGGTCAATTTGTGCCCGTCGGTCGACCATTCCCAGCTCTTGGCAAGATTGGGCAGTGGTTCGAGTTCTTCGGGCTTCACCTCGAAGAGCGGACCGGTGCGGGTGAGGCATTCGGACAGGCCGATATCGATGCCACCAAAGCCCTGCGACTGGCCGGCCGAATAGTTCCAGCCCTCAGGACGCCCGCCGATGACGTGGCGCATGACGTCGCCATAAATGCCGATGCCGTCGGGCATGTTGGCGGCCTTATAGACCAGCGGCTCCTTGGGCAAACGGTCCTTGACCGGGGGCAATTTGCCGGTGTCGACGAACTGCCTGGTGACCCAATCGGGCTCGTGATATTCGGGCAAGGCCTTGAATTCAAAGATGTCCTTGACGCCGACGAAGTTCGGGGTGCCTTGCGCCTCGAACTTGGGCGGGTCGGGCGGCGTGGTTGGAGCCGCCAGGTCTTGCGCCTGTGCCGCCAGCATCGAAACGCCCAGCATCAGACTTGCCCCGCCAAGGGCAAACAGGTGTCTACGCATGTTTCCTCCCTATGCCACGGACGCGGCGCCTGATGCGCAACAGGCGCCGAGCCTCCACTCGTCGCCCCGGTCCGTGTGCAGCAAATCGTAGCGCTTGCAAAAGCCCACGCAATTCGGTTTTCTAATCAGTTATTCCGGGTTTTAAAGATTGGTTTGGCGAAGTGAGCGAGATCGCGAGTTACTCCCGACCGAAAAGGCGCGAGCAGGCGCCGCGCCCGATGCCACGGCCGGACCGGCGGTTCTATGCCAATAATTCGGCCTTCGGACGCTTCGGCATTCGCTGGTTCGAGCCGCAATTGATGCCGGCCGAGCATAGCCACGGGCATATCGAGCTGAACTGGCTGACATCCGGCGGCATGGGTTATGTGTTTGACGGAAAGACGGTTTCGGTGCCGGCGGAGAGGCTGATCATGTTCTGGGCGGGGATTCCGCACCAGACGCTGACGCTGGATCGCGGGCCGCAGGAAGACGCGCGGCAATGCAATGTCTATCTCCCGCTCGACACGTTTCTGCACATGCCGCATCTGGGGCAACTGACGGAGACGATGATGGGTGGCGGCGTCATCGCGCTGAACCCGGACGCCATCGATGCCAATACGCTTTCGCGCTGGTATCAGGATTATCGCAGCGGCAATGCCGAGCGCACCGACATCCTTAAGGCCGAGATCGGCAACATGCTGCGACGGGCGGCTTTGATCGGCTGGGACGAGTTACTCCCGCCATGGATAGAAACCGTGACGCCGACGACGCGCGCCGCGACCCCGCTCCGTTATGTGGTGGCGATGACGCGCTATATCCTGGAGCATCTGTCGGAACCGCTGACGGCCGAAGAAGTCGCCAAAGTCGTGGGGTTGCACCCCAACTACGCCCTGAACCTGTTCACGGGCGTGATGCGCGTTTCGGTGCGCAAATTCGTGGTGCGGATGCGACTGATCCGGGCGCGCTCGCTGCTGTTCGAGGGAAACCTGTCGATCGCCAACGTCGCTTTCCAGTCGGGGTTCACCTCGCTCAGCCAGTTCTACGAGCACTTCCGCAGTGCCTATGGCATCACGCCGCGAGAGATGCGGCAGAACCTCATCCACGGCTAAACGATGGCATTTGAGATAAATTAACCGCGTCGAGAGGCTGGCCGTTACGTCCGGCGCGGACCTGCTAGCTTTGTCCCTGGGGGCGTAAGGGGCAATACAATGGCACACCTTGAGCCTGGACGTATCTATCGTCGGCCATATCGGCTGACCGGACTTATCCACCGTGGCAACAGCCACAATGTGGCGATGCTGATGGCTGCCGCGGGGGCCGCGCTCGCCATCATTCTGGCCGCCGCAGGTGTGATGTCGGTGCTGTTTTAAGGACGAGCCGAGGGGTTCCTAACACGGCGATCCTGGACGGTGCCGCATGCGGCGGTTGTGACCACCGCCGGCATGACATCGTGGGCGTGGCAGGGCCGAGGCAACATACTGGTGCGCGTTGCCCCGTATACGCCCGGCCTGGCGTGTCCCTTATTCCGACAGCCGTCCCCCCGTCATCGGGCGCGGCGCCCCCGTGGTCAGCGGGAAGCTGATCGGCATGTCGCGCAAGACCCGCACACCAAGGAAAGCGAAGCATTCGGCCTCGATGGCATCGCCACGCCAGCCGACGGTTTCGGCTGGAACTGCCTCGACACCGGCGCGCTCGTTCAGCATGCGCATGATCGCCGGATTGCGACGACCACCGCCACAGACGATGAGCTTGGTGGGACGCTGCGGCAACAGATCGAGCGCCCGGCCGACGGCCGAAGCCGTGAAAGCGGTGAGCAGCGCCGCGCCATCCTCCAAGGGACAACCTGCCGCCATGGCGGAGGAAAAATCAAAACGGTCAAGCGACTTGGGATAAGCCTGCGTCAGGTAGGGGTGTTCGAGCAATTCGGTGAGCCGGACTTCGTCGACAGTGCCGGACAGAGCAAGCCTGCCATCGACATCCATGTCGCCATAACCCTGCTCCTTGACGAAATCGTTGAGGGGCGCGTTGGCCGGACCGGTATCGAAGGCGATGACGGTGTCGGCGCCATCCCACCAGGTGATGTTGGCGACGCCGCCCAGATTGAGCACGGCGGTATCGCCATCGGCGCCCAGATCCTTTAACAGCGCCGCGTGATAGCTGGCCGAAAGCGGGGCGCCCTGCCCGCCGGCGCGGATGTCGGCGGTGCGGAAATCATAGGCGACGCGGGTGCCGAGAATTTTGGCCATGAGGTCGCCATCGCCAAGCTGGCGCGTATCGCCGATGCGGCCCGGCTGCGGCGCGCGGTGCAGCACGGTCTGGCCGTGAAAGCCGACGACGCCGATATCGGCCATGGTGAGGCCCACGGAGAGCACGAGGTCGGCGACGGCCCGCGACTGGGCCCGGGTCAGCGCCTCGGTGGCGCGGGCGAAGATTTCTGGCTCTGGCCCCTCGAAATTCCACTTGCGGGCGGCCGCAACGGTTTCGACCAGGAGGTCACGCACATCCTGGCCATAGGGCGCCAGGGTCCAGGCGCCGAATTCAGCGACGGTCTGGCCATCGGTCTTGAGCATGGCGACGTCGATATTGCCGTCCAGAACGGTGCCGGTCATGAGGCCGACGGCCCAGATGGGGTGCATTTGTTTAGCTCGCAGCAGAGTTGATGATGTCGCCGACGGCACGGCGCAGGGCGAAGATGCCGCTGTCGGCGTGACGGCTGGGATGAACGCGATTGGTCAAAAGACTCCAGGCGGTGCCGGAGGCGAAATCGAGCCAGAGGCCGGTGCCGGTGAAACCCGTATGGCCGATGGTCTGAGGCGAGCAATTGTCGCCACCCGACCAGCCGGTGTAGGGCCGCTCCCAGCCATGCGTGCGCTTGTCGGAAAGCGGCTGGCGCATGAGCGCGATGGCCTCGGGCGACGCACCGCTGCCATCGAGCAGACCCCGGGCGAAGCCGAGGACGGCATCGATGGTGCCGAAAAGGCCGGCATGGCCCGAGCCCTGCAAGGCATAGCAGTTCTCGTCATGAACCTCGCCGACCATGACGCGGCCGCGCCAGGTGCAGTTCTCCGTGGCGGCGGTGTTGGCCGGATCGGGCCTGAAGCTCAGGCCATCGGCCAGCGCCATGTCGCGAATGGTCTGGCCGGTGAGACGCTCCAGCGCGATCCCCAGCAGGATGAAATTGATGTCGGAATAGACCGAGGGTCCAGCCCGCCACTCGCGCTGCAGCACGAAAGCGCGCAGGGTGCTGGGATCATTGCCATAGGTATAGAGCGGCTCGACGCCGGGCAGCGGCGTCCGGTGGCCGAGGCACTGGCGGAAGGTGATCTTCCGCTCCCAGGAGTCGGCCTGATACTGGCGAAAATCGGGGATGACGGAGGTCAGCGGCGCATCGAGATCGAGGCGCCCGGCTTCGGCCAGTGCCAGGATGCGCGGGGTGGTGAAGATCACCTTGGTGAGCGAGGCGAGATCGAAAAAGGTCTTGGCGTCGAGCGTGCGGCGCTCGGGGACGAGTTGCGCGGCGCCGGCGGCGAGGATGGCGCGCTCGCCAGTGCTAGTGACTATGCCGAGCACGGCGCCGGGAATGCGCCCGCTGGCGATGGCGGCTTCGACGGGGGCGAATGCGGCAGTGAGGCGGGGGAAGATAGTCATGGGCTTGCCTGCGGTTCTGCGTGGATCAAGACGCCCCTCACCCGCTCATTGGATATCCCGCCCCAAAGGAGGGAGGGCAATTGTGAGGTGGCGCCGTGGGTGTGGCTAGGCATAGAGGTGGCACGCGACCTGGGCGACGGAGGCGCCATCTTTCGGCGCTGCCAGCACCGGGCGAACGGTGCGGCAGATATCCATGACCTTGGGGCAGCGCGTATGGAAGGGGCAGCCGGCGGGAGGATTGGCGGGATCGGGAAGATCGCCGTGCAGCACAACGCGGTCGCGGCGTTTTACGCCCGGATGCGGAATGGCCGACAGCAGCGCCTGCGTATAGGGGTGCCTGGGCGCTTCCATGATCTCTTCGGTCGGGCCGATCTCGACGATGCGGCCGAGATACATGACGGCGATGCGGTCGCTGACATGGCGGATGACCGAAAGATCATGGCTGATGAACATGATGGAGAGCGACAGGCGGCGCTGCAGATCGGCGATGAGGTTGATGATCTGCGACTGGATGGAAACATCGAGCGCGGATACGGCCTCATCGGCGACGAGAAGCTTGGGAGCCAGCGCCAGGGCGCGGGCGATGGCGATGCGCTGGCGCTGGCCACCGGAGAATTCATGCGGGAAGCGCCGGGCGGCATCCTCGGGCAGGCCCACGATCTCGAGCAGGTCGGCGACGCGGCGTTCGCGGTCGGCCCGGTTGCCGACACGGTGTACGACCAGGGGTTCGGCGATGATGGTGCCGACCTTGTGGCGCGGATTGAGAGCGCCGAACGGATCCTGGAAGATGATCTGCAGGTCGCGGCGCAGCGGCGTCATCTCGTTGCGCCTGAGCGTCATGAGATCACGGCCGCCGAAGCGGATTTCGCCTGAATTGGGCTCGATCAGGCGCAGGAGCGAGCGGCCGAGCGTCGACTTGCCGCAGCCGCTCTCGCCGACGACGCCCAGCACCTCGGCCTCGCCGATGGAGAAGGAGACATCGGAGACGGCCTGCACCACGGCGCCGTTGGCCCCCGGATAGGTCTTGCTGAGATTGCGGACGTCGATGAGGCTCATGCGGCGGGATTCCAGCAGCGGACGCGATGCGTATCGCCTTCGAGCGCCGGCATGTCGCGGGCGCAGATATCGATCATGGCGTGGCAGCGCGGATGGAAGGCACAGCCCGAGGGACGCCTTCCGGGCGGCGGCACGGTGCCGCCGATGGCCGGGAGTTCGACGCCGGGCGGGTTGGAGGCCGGAATAGTGCGCAGCAGCGCCTCGGTATAGCGGTGGCGCGGATGGGCGAAGAGTTCTTCGGAGGGCGCTTCCTCGACGACACGGCCGCCATACATGACGGCGACGCGGTCGCAATATTGCGAGACGACGCCGAGATCATGGGTGATGAGCAGCACGGCCATGCCGGTCTCGCGCCTCAGGGTATCGAGCAGGTCGAGGATCTGGGCCTGCACCGTGACGTCGAGGGCGGTGGTGGGCTCGTCGGCCACGAGGAGCTGCGGATCGCAGGCCAGCGCTATGGCGATCATGACGCGCTGGCGCTGGCCGCCGGAGAGCTGGTGCGGAAAGCGCTGCAGGGCCTGGCGCGGCGCCGGGATGCCGACCCGTTCCAGCAATTCGACCGCGCGGGCCTCGGCGGCGGCGCGGCCGACCGGACGATGCAGCAGCACGGCCTCGGCGATCTGGTCGCCGATGGTGAAGACCGGGTTGAGACTGGTCATCGGCTCCTGGAAGATCATGGCGATGTCGTCGCCCCGCAAAGCGCGCAGGGCCTTTTCGTCGAGACCGAGCAGGTCGCGGCCGGCGAAGCGGATGGCGCCAGAGGTGATGCGCATGGGCGGCTCGGGAATGAGGCGCATGATGGAGAGCGCCGTCACCGATTTGCCGCAGCCGCTTTCGCCCACAAGGCCCAGCATCTCGCCGGGACGGATGGCAAGCGAGACGCCCTCGATGATGGCCTTGCCGCCGGCCTCTATATGCAGGTCCTCGATCGACAGGAGGGCGTCACCCGGCGCCGGAATGGCGGCGGCCTCGGCGGAGATTGCAGGGGACCAATTGGTCTGCATGAGGTTTTAGTGACTTTCGGCGATGAGAGAAGCAGATAGTCTAGCGGAGCGTGGCAGGGATTGAAAATCCCTCAGGTTTCACTTGCTCGCCCTGAGTTAGTACCATAGCGTCGTGACTGTCCAGAGTGGTATCTAACTGGACTTACAATTTCAACGAAGGCCCGGATGCCAGCCTTTGCAAAAGGCGGCGTACCGGCAGCCGGAAAAAGGGATGACTGGAGAAAACGATGTCGTTGAAAGCGCTGAGCATTACCTTGCTGGCTTCCTCGATGCTGATCGGCGCCGCGCATGCGGCGACGCTGCAGGTGGCCATGGACTCTTCGCCTGCCGGGCTCGACCCGCACCTGATCACCGCCTTCAACAGCGTGACGGTGGTGCAGAACACGGTCTATGAAGGACTGACCGGCATCGACAAGAATTTGAACGTGGTGCCGGCACTGGCCGACTCCTGGACGATTTCGGATGACGGCAAGACCTATACGTTCAAGCTGCATCCGGGCGTCACCTTCCATGACGGCTCCACCATGGATGCCGAGGACGTGGCCGCCTCGATCCGCCGCGTGCAATCCAAGGACATCGCCTCCCCGCTCGCCAGCCGCGTGACGCCGATCACCAAGATCACGGTGGTCGACCCGCTGACCATCCAGCTCGGCATGGACGCGCCGTTCGCCCCCATCCTGTCCTCGCTTTCGGGCATCGCCATCGTGCCGGCCGAGATGGAGAAGGACAAGGACGCCCTGCAGCAGAAGCCGGACGGCACCGGGCCCTTCAAGTTCGCCGAATGGCAGCCCAACGGCTATATCAGCCTTACCAGGTTCGACGGCTATCGCACCGCAGGCCTGCCCAAGCTCGATGGCGTCAAGTTCAACATCGTGCCGGAAGCCGCCACGCGCCAGGTGGGCATCACCAGCGGCCAGTATGATTTGCTGCCGGGGATCGACCCGGCGACGGCGCTGCAGCTGCAGGGCCAGCCCAACGTCACCGTGCAGGACACGCGCGACATCTCCTATACGCTGGTGGGGATGAATGTCTCCAAGCCGCCCTTCGACAATCCGAAGGTGCGCGAGGCGCTGAACTATCTGATCAACCGCGACGAGATCATCCAGGGCGCATTGTTCGGCCAGGGCGTGCCGGCTGGCCCGCTATCTCCGGCGCTCACCAGCTGGGCGCTGCCTGTAAGCGACTATGACTGCTATACGCCCAGTGTCGACAAGGCCAAGGCACTGCTGACCGAAGCCGGTGTCACGACGCAGATCAACGTCAAGATGCTGGTGCTGCCGCGGCAGGACGCCAAGGACATGTCGCAGGTGGTGCAGCAGGAAGCGGCGGCCGGCGGCATCAACATCGAATTGGTGAACGAGGAAATCGGCCAGTTCGTGCAGGACTGGAAGAATTCCAACTTCGACCTGTTCGTGTCGGCCAATGGCGGCAGCCCCGACCCTGACGAATATTTCTACCGCACCTTCTATGGCGGCGGCTCGACCAACGTCTTCAAGTATGACGACAAGGACATCAACGCGCTCCTCGACAAGGGCCGCACCGAGACCGACCCGGCGGCGCGCAAGGCCACCTATGACGACGTGCAGAAGAAGCTGGCCTGCGATGGCCCGGCGGCACACATCGCCTATGGGAGCCTGTTCACGGCGGTGGCCAACAAGGTCAAGGGCTTCGAGATCTATTCGAACGGCCGGCTGACCAGCCTGGTGAACGCGGAAATCACCCAGTAGGAATGCGCGGGATGGCGGAAGTGGCCCTCCCCCACCCTTAGAGCCCTCCCCACAAGGGGGAGGGAGACGATGAGACGGGAGGGCGGTGAAAGCGGCCCTTCCGCAGCCAAACCGGGGGTCGCGCGGGCGGTCCCCCTTCCCGGCCCTCCCCCTATGCGGGAGGGTGGACTGACTGATGGATCGCGGTCCCCGGCCGCTGACGAGCACCCAATGCCCTCACGTTTTTTTCTCGGCCGGCTGGCGGATCTGGTGATCGTGCTGTTCGGCGTCTCGGTCGTGGTGTTCCTGATGATCCGGCTGATCCCCGGTGATGCCGTCACCATCATGCTGGGCGCCAATACCGAGGTAACGCCGGACCGGGTCGCCGAACTCAGGTCGCGGCTGGGACTCGACCTGCCCATTCTGGTGCAATACGGCAACTGGATCGGCGGCGTCCTGCATGGCAATCTTGGCACCTCGGTATGGACCGGACGGCCGGTGACCGAGGAGATCGGCGCCAATATCTGGCCGACGGTGGAATTGACGCTGCTATCGATCATCGTGGGCGCCGGGCTCAGCGTGCCGCTCGGCTGCTTCATGGCCGAGGCGCGCGGCAAGGCCAGCGAAGTGATCGTGCGGGTGGCAGCCATAGCGGGACTCACCATCCCATCGTTCTGGCTCGGCATCGTGGCGATCTTTGCCTTGTCGAAACTGCTGCCGGGCTTCGCGTCGCTCGGCTATGTGCCGTTCACCGAGGATCCTTTGGGTAATCTTCAGCGCATGATCCTGCCCGTCATTGCGCTGTCGCTGCCCATGCTGGCCAATCTCAGCCGCCTGGTGCGCTCCGCCATGCTGGATGCGCTGGGGCAGGATTATATCCGCACCGCCAAGGCCAAGGGCGCCAGCCGGCGCCTGATCGTCTACAAGCATGCGCTGCGCAATGCCTTGATCCCGTTCATCACCAGCGTGGGCGTATCGGCGGGCTACCTTTTGGGCGGCGCCATCGTGGTGGAACAGGTGTTCGCCATTCCGGGCCTGGGGCGGCTGGTGCTGGGAGCGATCACCGAACGCAACTATCCGCTGGTGCAGGCGACCATCCTGGTGATGACCTCGGCGTTCGTCGTGGTGAACTTTCTCGTCGACCTGCTTTATGCGGTCATCGACCCGCGGATCAGCCGGAAATGATCGAGTATTTCAAGACCCACAAGCTTTTGACCTTCGCGCTGGCGTTCGTCGCGGTGCAGTTGCTGCTGGCGATCTTCGCACCGCTGGTAACCCTGCACGATCCTTACACGCAGGTGATGGTCGCCCGCATGAAGGGGCCGAGCGCCGCCAACTGGCTGGGTACGGACCAGTTGGGGCGCGACGTCTGGGCGCGCATCCTCTACGGCTATCGCACCTCGCTGATCACCTGCGTTTCCGCGGTGGCGCTGGCGCTGGTGACGGGCGGCACGCTGGGCATGCTGGCGGCCTTCTATCGCGGCTGGCTCGACCGCATCATCATGCGGGTGATGGACGTGCTGTTCGCTTTCCCCATCATGCTGCTGGCGATCGGGGTCATCGCGGTGCTCGGCCCCAATTCACTGAGCGCGGCGATCGCCATCGCCATCGTGTATATGCCGATCTTCGCGCGGCTGCTGCGGGGGCCGGCCCTGGTGATCTGCCAGAGCGAATATGTGCTGGGCGCGCGCGCCATCGGCGCTTCCGATGCCCGCATCATCTTCCTGCACCTGCTGCCTAATCTCGCCTCCGTGGTGCTGGTGCAAACGAGCCTGCTGCTGTCGGCGGCGGTGCTGGTCGAGGCCTCGCTGTCGTTCCTGGGGCTCGGAGCGCAGCCGCCCACACCCTCATTGGGACTGATGCTGTCGGAAGGCCGCAATTTTCTCATGCTGTCGCCGTGGCCAGCGATCTTTGCGGGGCTGGCCATCCTGTTCCTGTCTTTCGGGTTCAATCTCCTCGGCGACGCGCTCAGGGATACGCTCGATCCACGACTGAGGTCGAATAACTAGCCATGCGCCAAAGACTTGCGGTTGCCATCAAGCGATTCCCCATCGCCGGAAGCTTCGTCATTTCGCGCGGCGCCAAGACCGAGGCGGCGGTGGTCACCGCCACGGTCAGCGACGGGGCATTGTTCGGGCGCGGCGAGTGCGTGCCTTATGCGCGCTATGGCGAGACGGTCGAAAGCACCGCGGCGGCGCTGGAGGTGATGGCACAAAGCGTTGCCGACGGGCTCGACCGGAGGCAGTTGCAGCAGGCGATGCCGGCAGGTGCGGCCCGCAACGCACTCGATTGCGCGCTGTGGGACCTCGAGGCCAAGAGGGCTGGCAGGCGCGTGGCGGAGCTGGCGGGCCTCGGCCATCCGGCCCCGGTGGTGACGGCGTTCACCATCAGCCTTGGCACGCCGGATTCCATGGCGGCGGCAGCGCTGAGGGCGCGGCATTTGCCACTGCTGAAGCTGAAGCTGGGTGGGGAAGGTGATGTGGAACGGCTGGAAGCCGTGCGTGTGGCAGTACCTGGCGCGCGGCTGGTGGTCGACGCCAACGAGGCATGGACGCCCGCAATGCTGGAGGCCCATTTCGCCGCCTGCGCCGCATTGGGCGTTGAACTGATCGAGCAACCGCTGCCGGCGGGAGCCGACGCGGCACTGGCAGAGATCGCACATCCCGTGCCGGTCTGCGCGGACGAGAGCATCCATGGGCTGACGAGTCTTGCGGAACTCGGTGGACGCTACGAGGCGATCAACATCAAGCTCGACAAGACCGGCGGCTTGACCGAGGCGCTGGAACTGGCGACGGCGGCACGGGCCGCCAAACTCGACATCATGGTGGGCTGCATGGTGGGCACATCCCTGGCGATGGCGCCGGCCCTGCTTTTGGCCGGGTTTGCCCGGTGGGTGGACCTCGATGGCCCCCTGTTGCTGGCGGCGGACCGAACCCACGGTCTGCGCTATGTGGACGGAGTGGCGCAACCCGCGGATGTGGAGTTGTGGGGATAGGTTTCGAGGGGTCGTGGCTCTCCCGTACCCCACCCTTGCGGGGATGGATCAAGGATCGGGGTGGGCAGCAGGCACAACTCTCCCGGCCTTCTGCAGGCCGCCGTCACTTCCTTCGTCGCTTCTGTTCTACCCAAAGGGTAAATCCCGTTGAGGTGCGTGCACATCGCCGGTCAAAGCGCATTGACCTTGGGCTGGGGTGTAGCTAGCTTGAAATACAAAGAATAAATTCGTGGCTGAATGCCATGCGAGGGGGAGTGTCGTGGACGAGGGGCGGATTCCGCTGCGTGGCGAAGCCATATCCCGGGACTTCGGGCCGGTTCGGGTTCTGTTCAACGTCAACCTGTCGCTGAAAGCCGGCGAGGTTCACGCGCTGGTCGGCGAGAACGGCGCCGGCAAATCCACCCTGATGAAAATTCTTTGCGGCTATCAAAAGCCCACCTCCGGCACCGTGGTGCTGGACGGGGAGCCGATCGTGTTCGCCAATAGCGCCGAGGCGGAAGCGCGGGGCGTCGTGCTGATCCACCAGGAATTCAACCTCGCCGAAGAGCTGAGCGTCGAGGCCAATATCTTCCTCGGGCGCGAATTGCGACACCTGGCCTTTCTGGACCGGCGGGCGATGCGCGAGAAATCGCGGGCACTGCTCGGCGAGCTGGAAACCAATATCAGCCCCGACCAGCGCGTTTCGGACCTGTCGGTGCCGCAAAAGCAGATGGTGGAAATCGCCAAGGCGCTGGTGCGCGAAGCGCGCGTGCTGGTGATGGACGAGCCCACGGCGGTGCTGACGGCCAAGGAATCCGAGGTGCTGTTCAAACAGATTTCGCGGCTCAAGGCGCAGGGTGTCGCCATCCTCTACACCTCGCATAAGCTCGAGGAAGTGAAGGCCATCGCCGACCAGGTGACGGTGCTGCGCGACGGGCGCGAGGTCATCACCACCAGGGTCAGCGCGGTCAGTGTCGACGATATGGCGCGGCATATGGTGGGACGCGACGTCTCCGACCTGTTCCCCCCCAAATCGGCGCTGACCACGACCGAGACGGTTCTGGAAGTGGAAGAGCTGACGGTGCCGGGCCGGGTCGCCAGTGCGTCGTTCCGGCTGCGGCGCGGCGAGGTACTGGGTTTCGCCGGGCTGGTGGGGTCGGGCCGCACCGAGCTGATGGAGGGCATTGTCGGGCTGAGGAGTACGCATGGCACGGTGAAGGTCGGTGGCAAGCCGGTGCGCATCCGCTCGCTCAGCGATGCCTCGCGCCTGGGGCTCGCCTATCTGACCGAGGACCGCAAGGGCCATGGCCTGTTGCTGAACCAGCAGATGCGGCCGAACCTGACGCTGCTGGCGCTGGACCAGTTCGCACATGGCCTGATCGACGAGCGTGCCGAGGACCGGGCGCTCGACAAGGCGATCGGAGATTTCGACATCCGCGCCGGCGACCGCAATGTGCGGGTGGGCAACCTCTCTGGCGGCAACCAGCAGAAGCTCCTGCTGGCCAAGACCATGCTGATCGACCCGGACGTGGTGATCATCGACGAGCCGACGCGCGGCATCGACATCGGCACCAAGCAGCAGATCTACGGTTTCATCAATCGTCTCGCCGCAGCGGGCAAGAGCGTGATCGTGATCTCGTCGGAAATGGCGGAGGTGATCGGGCTCAGCCATCGCGTCGTCGTCATGCATGCGGGCCGGATTTTCGGGGAACTGGAAGGCGAGGCCATCGGCGAGGAAGCCATCGTGCGCCTCGCCATGGGGATTGAAGGGAAGAGCTGACGATGAGCACCGCAACGGACCATGAGGTCCGCGTTTCACGCCCGCGCTTCAGGCTGAGCGTGCTGGGTCCCGTGCTGGCCCTGCTGCTGCTGCTGATCCTGGGAGCGCTGCTCAACGGCAATTTCCTGACGGTCGGCAATATGATGAACGTGGTGGCCCGCGCCGCCTCCATCGGCATCATCGCCATCGGGGCGACTTTCGTCATCACCTCGGGTGGGCTCGACCTGTCGGTAGGCTCGATGGCGGCGTTCGTGGCCGGGCTCATGATCATCATCATGAACGCCATCGTGCCGGCGCTGGGCGCCGGATGGATGGTGGTGGTGGTCGGCATGATTGCCGGTCTCGCCATCGGCTCGGCGGCCGGAGCGGCCAACGGCATATTGGTGACCGCCGGACGGATAGAGCCGTTCATCGTGACGCTTGGGGCACTGGGCATCTTTCGGGCGCTGATCACCTTTCTGGCCAATGGCGGAACGCTCAATCTCAACTTCCAGGTGGCCGAGGTCTATGGGCCGGTCTATTCGGGCAATATCCTGGGCGTGCCGGTGCCGATCGTGGTGTTCGCGGTGATCGCCATCATCAGCGAGATCGTCCTGCGGCGCACCCGCTTCGGCCGGCACGCGGCAGCAATCGGCTCCAGCGAGCAGGTCGCCCGCTATTCGGCCATCAAGGTCGACCGGGTGCGGCTCATGACCTATGTGCTGCAGGGATTTCTGGTGGGCGTCGCCACCCTGCTCTACGTGCCGCGCTTCGGCTCGGCCAATTCCTCCACCGCTGTCCTGTGGGAGTTGCAGGCGATCGCGGCGGTCATCATCGGCGGCACCATGCTGAAGGGCGGCCATGGCCGCATCTGGGGCACGGTGGTGGGCGTCATCATTTTAGAGCTGATCGGCAACATTCTAAACCTGCAGAGCCTGATCAGCCCCTATCTCAACCAGGCGTTCCAAGGCGCGATCATCATCGTCGCCGTGCTCCTGCAGAGGTCGCGGCGTACGACAGACTAGACGCCGTTCTACAACGCCCGCGAAAGGGCAAAATGGGAGGACTAGCAGCATGAATTTCCTGAAAACCACGATGGCAGTGGTCGTCGTCGCCGGCAGCCTCGGGCTCGCCGGTACGGCCATCGCCCAGGACAAGACCTATACGATCGGCGTGTCCGTGCCGACGGCCGACCATGGCTGGACCGGTGGCGTCGACTTCTTCGCCCAGCAGGCCGTCGACCGGCTGAGCAAGGCCTATCCGAACCTCAAGTTCGTCCTGGCCACAGCGCCCGATTCCACCAAGCAGGCGGCAGACCTCGAGGATATGGTGACGACCCGCAATATCGACGGTCTCGTCATCCTCCCGGGCGATCCCGATGCGATGACCGCCTCGATCAAGCGGGTCAAGGACGCCGGCAAATGGGTGACGGTGGTCGACCGCGCGCTCAGCCAGCCGGGCATCGAGGACCTCTATGTGGCGGGCGACAATCCGGGCCTCGGCACCACCACTGCGGAATATTTCAAGACGGCGCTGCCCAATGGCGGCAATGTGGTGGTGCTGCGTGGCGCCCCCATCCCGATCGATGCGCAGCGCGTCGATGCCTTCATGGCCGGCATCAAGGACACCCAGATCAAGGTGCTGGACAGCCAGTTCGCCAACTGGAACCGCGATGACGGCTACAAGATCATGCAGGATTTCCTGACCAAATATCCCAAGATCGACGCCGTGTGGGCACAGGATGACGACACCCTGGTGGGCGTCCTCAAGGCCATCAAGGAAGCGGGACGCGAAGGCGAGATGTGGTCGGTCGGCGGCGCCGGCATGAACCAGATCATCAAGATGGTGGCGGCCGGCGACAAGTCGGTGCCGGTGGATGTGAGCTACAACCCCAACATGGTGGCGACCGCCATCGACCTCACCGCGCTGCACTTCGTTGCCGGCGCGCAGGTGGACGGCAAGTTCATCATCAACTCGACGCTGATCACCAAGGACAACGCGGCGCAGTTCGACTACCCCAATACCCCGTTCTGACCGCAGGCACATCGATCGGAACAAGGGCCGCCCGGGCAACCGGGCGGCCTTCTTGTCTGTGTGGCCCTGGCCACAGGGTCATTCCGGCGGAGGTCGGAATCCACGTCCGGGGCGCACCGCCCGCATCCAATGTGAGGAACGCCTCCCGCTTGGAATGCGAAATGCAGCGCAAGATGGCTCCGCCCCACCCTTACGGCTTACCCTGCCGGCGCTGGCGGGCGTCGGCAGCATCGTCGAGGACGGTGCGGCCGCCATAACTGGGGGACGCGGCGCGTTCGGCGGCGATGAAATCGGGAAGCGAAGGGCCGGTGGCGGTGGCTTCCAATTGCCGGGCCTGGGCGTCGAGGCGCTTGAGGGCGCTCAATTCTTCGGTAGCCCCGAGGCGAGCCTTGCCGACGGCCGATTTCAAGACGGCGATGGTTTCGTCATAGACCTTGAGGGGCACCGGAAAGGGATGGCCGTCCTTGCCCCCATGGGCCATGGAAAACCGCGCCGGATCGGCAAAGCGGTGCGGCGCGCCATGCACGACTTCGGCGACCATGGCCAGCGCCTTGACGGTGCGGGCACCGACGCCCGGCGACAGCAGCAGGGCCGAAAAATCCTCGGGGCCGCGATCCACCGCGGCGGCGAGACTGCCGTGGAGGCGCCGCAACATGACATCGCTGGGGCGGACATCATGATGGGCAGGCATCACCAGATGCGGCAGGAAAGGCTCGTCGGTGGGCTTGGTGTCCGGAATGCCTTCGAGCTTGCCGACCTCCCGGACGATTGCGGCAACGCCCATGGAGGCGAGCATTTCGACCTGGACATTGCGCGAATGCGCGGCGCGCTTGTCGGTGAGGTTGATGATCTGCCCCTGTGCTTCACCATCGATGGCGCTGTGCGGCTGTTCGACGAAGCTCCCCAACCCCTCGGAATGCCAGTGATAGCGGCGGGCCTGGCGGGCATCGCCCTTCATGCCCTGCTGCACCACCACCCAATGGGCATCGTCGGTGACGATGAAGCCGTGAAGGTAGAGGTCGAAACCATCCTGCACGGCGGCGCTGTCGACCTTGGCGACCAGCCGGCTGGCTTCGGCCAGACGCGCGCCATCGAAGCCGACGCGGTTGCCGATGGTGACGAGTTCCTGCGGGGTCTGGCGCGAATGGCTGCCGCGGCCACCGCAGACATGAATGCCCAGTTCACCGCCGAGCGGCTTGAGGCCGCGCTTCAGCGCCCCGATGACACTGGTGGTGATGCCGGAGGAATGCCAATCCATGCCCATGACGGCGCCGAAGGACTGGAACCAGAAGGGATGGGCGAGCCGGCGCAGCAATTCGTCGCGGCCATACTCATCGACGATAGCCTGGCAGATCACGGACCCGAGCCGCGTCATCCGCTCGCTCAGCCATTTCGGAACATGCCCGTAGTGCAAAGGCAGGTCAGCGCTGCCGGCTCGCTGTGTCATGCCAATGTCATAGCACGGAACGGATGCGGAACAAAGTAGGCGGCAGGATTTGATCGAGCAACCGTCCGGATGGACGGCGCAACCCTTCGGGGGGCCAGTCGTTTTACCAGCACCTAACAAGGAGTAGAAAAATGCAGACGGAAAACGCCACGGCCTCGACCAAGGAAACTTTCAACCTGATCGCCAGCGACAAGGTGGAAGGCACCAAGGTGTTTGGCGCCGACGGTCAGCATATCGGCCATATCGAGCGCGTGCTGCTGGAAAAGCGTAGCGGCAGGGTGTCGTTCGCGGTGCTCGCCTTTGGCGGCTTTCTGGGCATGGGGCATGACCATTAT
The DNA here is from genome assembly GCA_036499825.1 of Devosiaceae bacterium. Lineage (GTDB taxonomy): Bacteria > Pseudomonadota > Alphaproteobacteria > Rhizobiales > Devosiaceae > Paradevosia. The sequence goes on along the minus strand of DASYCZ010000032.1, from coordinate 64,744 downwards.
CCCCTGCCCTGGGATTCGCTGAGCTATGACGAGGTACTCGGCGGCTATTTGGTCAACCTGACCAAGGAAAAGCTGCAGGGCGCGCCCAAATATTCCGACGAGGACTATGACTGGACGCCGGAGAACGGGCGTCAGGTCTATGATTATTACGGCATCTCGCCGTATTGGATGTAAGCCTCACGCAGAGGTTTGGAGCCCCGGCAGAGATGCCGGGGCTTTTTGATGCGAGGATGGAATTGGACAAACAGCCAAAGATGCTCAGCGCCGGAATATTGCTCTATCGCGGCGTAGGAGAGGCGCAGGAAGTGCTGCTGGTGCATCCGGGCGGCCCGTTCTGGACTAAAAAGGATGACGGCGCATGGAGCATCCCGAAGGGCCTGTGCGAGCCGGGAGAAGATCCGCTGCTGGCGGCGCAGCGCGAATTCACCGAGGAGACCGGCGCGGTGGCCGAGGGGCCGTTTCTCAAACTCGGACGCTTCAGGCTCGCCTCGGGCAAAGTGGTGGCGGCGTGGGCGTGCCGGGGAAATTTCGATCCGGCTGAGCTGAAGAGCAACAGTTTCGAGCTGGAGTGGCCGCCGCGATCAGGACGAATAGAGGCATTTCCAGAGGTTGACCGGGCCGCATGGTTTGATTTGAGGCAGGCGCGGGAGAAGCTCAACAAGGGGCAGGTCGGGGTGTTGGAGGCGTTGGCGGCGGCTCTTGCGGCGGCCCGATCAGCGTAGACGCAATCCCGGACGGGCGCCTGTCCACCAGGGTCGGCCGGCAATTTGGCGATCCGCGCAGGGCCACCGATTGACGTATCGCCCTACGCCTCACGGCTAGGCCGGGCGGCGAAGAGTTAAGGGGGCCTCTATCCCGCGTTTCCCTATACTTCGGCGACTATCGCCCGAAGAGGGAGAGCCGGGATGCGCATCCTCAACATCATGCAGTGCACCAATCTGGGCGGCATGGAACAATCCGCCCTGCGCCTGATGCTGGGGCTAGGGCAACGCGGCCACCAATGCCGGGTCATCTCCCTCACCCCGCTCGGCCCTCTGCTCCCTCATCTGCAAGCCGCCGACATAGAGGCCATCGGCTTTGAATATCGCGGCGCGTTCGGCTGGCGCAGCTTTCCCACTCTACGCCGCCATCTCGCCGGAGAAAGCGCAGATGCCATCATCATGACAGGCAGCAATCTGCTCGCCTCCATGGCTTTGGGGCGCCTCGCCCGCGGCAACCGCTTGCTCGCCATGCATTTTCACCATTCGGTGCGCCCCGCCTGGCAATGGCAGATCTTTTATGGCCTTGCCAGATCACGCTTCAACGCCATCACCTACCCTTCCGATTTCCTGCGTTCCGAAGCCGAAACCATCGTGCCTGGGCTTAGGCGGCTTACACGGACCGTCCGCAATCCACTGGTGCCTCCGGCACCCTTCGGCGCTGACGACCGCATCGCCGCCCGCAAGGCGCTCGGCCTGCCCTTGAGTGGGCCCCTGGTCGGCAATGCGGGCTGGCTGATCCCGCGCAAGCGTTACGACATCTTTCTCAAAACCGCGGCCCTTATCGCCGCCGTCCGCCCCGACATCCGCTTCGTCATCGCCGGCAATGGCGAACAGGAACAGGAACTGCGGGCGCTTGCCGAAACGCTTGGGCTCGCCGACCGCGTCATCTGGCTCGACTGGCTTGGGGACATGCACAATTTTTACCTGAGCCTTGACCTGTTGCTCTTCAATTCCGACTGGGATGCGTGGGGCAATACGCCGGTCGAAGCCATGACCTATGGCGTGCCGGTCGTGGCCTCGGTGCTCAATGGCGGACTAGGCGAGATCATAAGCGAAGACCGTTTCGGCACGCTTCTCGATACGCACGACACCGAAAAGCTTGCCGCCGCCGCGCTGTCCCTGCTTGGTGGCGCCGGCAGCGGCGTGGCCGAAGCCGGCCGCAGCCGTGCCATCGCCATGAGCGACCCATCGCGTATCGTGGACGAAGTCGAAGCTTTGCTCACCCGGCCGGCAGCGGCCTTGCAGCCGGCATCATCCGCGTCCTTGGAGGACGTACCTTCGCATAAAAGAGCCCGGGCAGGATGAAGCCAAATATGTGGACCCAGGCGACGAGCACCTCATTGGTAAAGTGCGTTATCGCCAGCATCGAGGGCATGACCGACAGCATGTAGAGCAGTTGCATTGCCGAATTGCCGCGCATCGCCAGCGTATAGATATACCCCATCAATGCGGCGATCAGCGCAAACTTCAAGGCGCCAAAATACCAGTACGAGATGAAGGCATCCATCATGCCCGTCTGCGTCGTGCCCGGTGAGGGCACATAGCCGGGCTGGTAAACCGGAGGCACCGGCAGGAACAATGATTGCTTTAAAGCCGTCCCGACGAGTTGTGCGGGAACATAGGAATTGACCAGGGTATTCCAGTGATCGGCGCCGTAGTCGTAGGCCTCGTGCGATTCCACATAGGCCATCGAGAAGGCGAGGTTCCGTACCTCCGGTCCGCCCTGGCTGATCAGCGTGTTCCAATTGGCGGCCAGGTCGATCTTGCTCACTGCCGTCCAGTCGGGAGCGCCGCTGTAATAGGTTGCGGCTCGATAATCCCCTGCTCCCAACAGGCCCACAAGCGCAAACACCAGACCCAGCGCTCCGGTCCAGCGCGGCACTGGCCAGCGCTTCTGGAACCATAGAGCCAGTGCGATCATCAGGAAGAATTCCGCCGCGTCGCCGCGCCGGCCGGCAATGACAATGCGATCGAAATAGAACAGGCAATCGAAGGCGATGATCGCCAGCGCCAGCCGTGACGGCCGCCGCGCAAAGCACAGCAGCGCAATCGCCAGCCCATAGGTCAGAAGGCGCGCGAAAAACAGATAACTGACGGCGGCTCCCGACAGGAAGCCGACCAGGCGCTCCGCATCGCTGAGCTCGCCGAACTTGTGGAAGAAATACGCGCCGACCACCGACAGCAGCGCCGCATAGTGCAACAGCCGCTGCTCGCTGAAGATCCAATCCCATTTGGCTTTCGTGCGCGTGCCCAGCCACCAGCCGGCCCCGCACATCAAAAGACACAGCAGGGAAAAAAATACCGCGCGCTCCATATAACCTGCGGGGATGAACTTATCGGCAGCAAGCCCCGGGATCTGGGGCAGGACGAAGGTCGCGAACATGCCGGCCGCGAGAAATGGATAGGCGTAAAAACCGCCCCGCGTCCAAAAGCCTATCGCCAGGAACGCGAGGCAGGCGAGACCGAGATAAGCCGCTAACAAAGCTACCATGCCGACGCCCTCTCCAGCGCCCGCAAGCATCATCCGCGGGTTCGGCTTTCTCAAGCCGCCCAATGGGAGTAGGCCGCCGCTCTGGCACCATGCCATGGAGAGAAAGTAACTCCCCGACTTTTAATCAGAAAGCGCTTCGGAACCGCGGCAGGCGAATTGAAGCCGATGAACCTTTCCTGGGCTCACAAGCCCACGCAGGTTGCTCCAGCTCATGGGTTGAGACGATAGGGGCCCGCATGCCCTGAGGCGTGCACACCAACCACCTGATCGTAAATGAGAAACAGTGGTGCCCGGGACCGGAATCGAACCAGTGACACGCGGATTTTCAATCCGCTGCTCTACCAACTGAGCTACCCGGGCAACGGGCGCCGCAGGGAGCAGCGCCGGAGGTGGGCGGGTTATAGGCAATCATTTTTCAGGGCGCAAGCGCGAAAGCATCGGTTTCCGCAACGGGGTGACACGGCTTTGCACATTGGGCCATTGCGGTTTTGCGGGGCTTCGCCCAGTGTGCGCCAAACTAGCATACCAGATGAGGATATGATGCTGAACGACCTGAAGGGCAAGCGGGCGCTGGTGACGGGGTCATCGACGGGAATCGGGGCGGCGCTGGCGGCGGAACTGGGGCGCCTTGGCGTCGCAGTCGCGGTCCATGGGCACAAGAATGCCGATGCGGCCAAGGCGATTGCCGACCGCATCACCGCTGCGGGCGGGCGGGCAGTGGTGACGCTCGGCGACGTTTCGAAACCCGAAGAGGCGCAGCGCATCGTTCAGGACGCCGTGGATGGCCTCGGTGGGCTCGACATTCTCGTCAACAATGCCGGCGGCATCCTCGAACGGGTGACCAATGCGGGCTTCGACAATGCCATGTTCGATCAGGTGTTCGACCTCAATGTGCGCTCGATCCTGGCGGTGACGCAGGCAGCCTATCCGCATTTGAAGGCGGCGGGTGGTGGCTCGATCATCAATACGGGCTCGGTGGCGGGTCGCTTCGGCGGCTTTCACGGCTCATCCGTCTATGCGGCGGCCAAGGCTGCGGTGCATTCGATTTCACGCAATGCGGCGCGCGAGTTCGCGCTGGACAATATCCGCGTCAACACGGTGGCGCCCGGCTTTATCGTGACGCCATTCCATGACCGGACGCCCGATACCGTGCGCGAAACGGCGCGCATGCAGATCCCGATGCAGCGGCTGGGGACAGCCGAGGATTGCGTGGGGGCCTATGTGTTTTTGGCGAGCGCAGCGATGAGCGGCTATATCACCGGGCAGATCATCGATGTGAATGGCGGGCAGTTGATGGCCTAAGGGAAATCGTCTCGATAGTGCGGCCTGCGGGGTTGAGTATAAAATCTGCCACCGGGCCGTGAACGCCCCGAGCTCAGTCCTCGTCGTTCGACGCCGTGGGCAGCCCGGATTCGTCGCCGTCCTCCGGTTCAGGATCGGTGGCGGGGATGGCGTAGGCGCCGGTCAGCCAACGATTGAGGTCGATGTCGGCGCAACGCGCCGAGCAGAAGGGATGGAAGGCCTGCACCGAGGGCTTATGGCAGATGGGGCAAGGGCGGGTGGGCCTGAGTCGCGTGACCGTGGCGTCTGCCATCAGACCACCGAGAGGTTGGACTGGTTGAGCCAGTTGAAATGCACGGGATACCCCTCGCCGGCCAGCAGCGCCGTGGTTTCGTGCAGCGGCAGACCGACGACGCCCGTATAGGAGCCGACCAGCTTGACCACGAAAGCGCCGGCGATGCCCTGGATGGCATAGCCGCCGGCCTTGTCGCGCCATTCGGCGCTGGCCAGATAGGCCTCCATTTCACGCGAGGACAGGCGCTTGAAACGGATGCGGGTTTCCACCAATCGGCGGCGCATCTGCCCGGACGCGGTCATGAGGCACACACCGGTATAGACGCGATGGCCGCGGCCGGAGAGCAGCTTGAGGCATTCGGATGCCTCCTCCATCATTTCGGCCTTGGGCAGGATGCGGCGGCCGACAGCCACCACCGTATCGGCGGCCAACACCAGCGCATTGGTGCCGAAGCCGCCCTGGCGCGCACGCTGCTGGGCCGCGATGGCCTTGAGATCGGCCAGGCGCGCCGCGAGCTTGCGAGGCAGTTCGCCCTTTTCGGGGGTTTCGTCGATGTGGGTGGGAACCAGGTGTTCCGGCTCGATGCCGATCTGGTTGAGCAATGCGAGGCGCCGCGGCGATGCGGAAGCCAGAATCAGTTCCGGGCGGCTGGCCATCGCGATGCTCTTACTTGAAACGGTAGGTGATGCGGCCCTTGGTCAGATCGTAGGGCGTCATTTCGCACAGGACCTTGTCGCCGGCGAGGACGCGGATGCGGTTCTTGCGCATGCGGCCAGCTGTATGTGCGATGATTTCATGGTCGTTTTCCAATTTGACGCGGAACGTCGCATTGGGAAGCAATTCGGTAACAACGCCCGGGAATTCGAGCACTTCTTCCTTTGCCATACTTTCTCCTGAAAAGGCCCATGGGAGGTCAAGGCCGCGTCCCAGGCCGAAATTGGGCGCAACCTATAGGAATTCAACTGGTTTGTGAACTAGTTGCGACGCCGGCAGCAACCAGCGGTTCCAACCGCTCGCGCACCTGCTGCTGAAGGGTGTCGCGTAGGGTGCGGTAGGCACTGAGCACCGCCTCGCGATTACCTTCCACCAGGGTCGGATCGGTTACCTGCCAGCGCTCAATGGCGCCGGCTTCGTAGTCCCGTTTCGCCACTGCCTCGACAGCGTCGTCGGATAGGGTGACGACCAGATCGAAGCGGTTGGCTACCAGTTCATCCATAGTATGGGGTGTGTGGATGGACATATCCACCCCCATTTCTTCCATGACTTCATGCACGAACGGATCGGCCCGGCCCGGCTGCACACCGGCGGAGCGGGCGATGAGCCGGCCCGGGAAGGCGCGGCGCGCCAGCGCGGCGGCGATGGGCGAGCGCACAGAATTCATCGAGCAGACGAACAATACGGTGGGCAGTGCGCTGACGCGCTCGTCGATACGGGCCGCATAGGGCTGCACGGCGCAGATGAGGGTGAAGAGGCGCCGCGCGGTGTTGTGGTCCATCTCCAGCTTGTTGTCGAGCCGGGTGCGCAGCAGTTCGGCGGCCTCGTCGTGCAGGCCGCGGCGGGCCATGTCGACGGTTTCGATCTGGCGCGGCGCGGCGTTGCGGATGGCCTCGTAATAGCTGTCGCGGATGCGGAAATAATCGCGGATCAGGCGGCGGAACGGGGTCAGCGACAGATAATGGGCGGCGATGGGCTGGAAGGTTTCGGGGTTGCGGACATCGAGGACGATGTAGTTGCCCACGATGGAAACATGCAGCGCATAGGGGCCGACAGCCGCGACGCGCGCCGGATGGAAGGCGTTGTCCTCGACGAGATCGTAAATGGCAATGCGCCATTCATGCACTTCGTCCGGATTGGCCGAGGTGATGGTCGACGGATCGAGGGTGACGGTGACGATCCGGTCGGTGTCGGGATCGAACTCACGCACAGCGCGCTACCGGTTGAGCCGGATGGAGACGGAGCGTCCGTGCCCATCGAGATTTTCGACGGCGGCGAGGGTGACGGCCGCATCGGCAAGGGCGGCGAGCGAGGACGGATCGCACCCCAGAATGGACGTGCGCTTCATGAAATCGAGTACGCCAAGGCCTGAGGCGAAGCGGGCCGAGCGGGCCGTGGGCAGCACATGGTTGGAGCCGCCCACATAATCGCCGATGGCCTCGGGCGTATGGTGGCCGAGGAAGATGGCGCCGGCATTGCGAATGGCGGGCAGCAGCGCCTTGGGATCATCGAGGGCCAGTTCCACATGCTCGGAGGCGATGCGGTTGGCGAGCGCCACCGCTTCATCGAGCGTCGCGACGGTGATGATGGCGCCGAAGTCTTCCCAGCCCTCGCGGGCGATGGCGCCGCGCGGCAGGATGGCGAGCTGGCGGTCGACGTCGCGGCCGACGGCATCAGCGAGGGCCGCATCGGTGGTGACGAGGATGGATTGCGCCCCTGCTCCGTGCTCGGCCTGGGCGATGAGATCGGCCGCCACCCAGGCGGGGTTGGCGGATCGATCGGCGATGACCAGCACTTCGGAAGGCCCGGCGATCATGTCGATGCCGACGGTGCCGAACACCTGGCGCTTGGCGGCCGCCACATAGGCGTTACCGGGACCCACGACCTTGTCGACGGGTTTGATAGTGTTGGTGCCGAAGGCCAGGGCGGCGACCGCGTGGGCGCCGCCGACCCGATAGATCTCGCTGACGCCGGCGATGCGCGCGGCGGCCAAAATGGCGGGATTGATCTCGCCATTGGGGGTGGGCACCACCATGGCGATGCGGGAGACGCCCGCCACATGGGCCGGGACGGCATTCATCAGCACCGATGACGGATAGGACGCAAGGCCCCCCGGCACGTAGATGCCGACGGCTTCGATGGCGGTCCAGCGGGTACCGAGGGTGACGCCGAGCGCATCGGTATAGATATGATCGGCCGGCTTCTGCTTTTCGTGATGGGCCCTGATGCGGGCATGGGCGGTTTCAAGCGCAGCGCGTACATCGGCCGGTACGCTGGTGGCCGCTGCTTCGATCTCGGCTTCCGTGATACGCAAGCTCGCTTCGGTGACGCCGGCCTTGTCGAACTTGTTTGTCAGTTCCACCAGCGCCGCATCGCCGCGGGCGCGGACATCGGCGATGATGGTGGCGACGGCATCACCGACCTCGACCGAGCTTTCGCGCTTGCCGCCCAGCAAGGCGACGAACTGCGCCTCGAAATCGGGCTCACGGCTATCAAGGCGCAAGGGCATGGGGCGTCCGTTCCGGAATCTGGTCTAGAGAGAGTGCTGCGGCTGGCCCTTGGCGGCCCAGGCGGCCCCAAGATCCTCGAAGCGCACTTCCAGCACTTCGACGGTGAGCCTGACCGTGCCGCCGCCCGCAAAGGCCAGCTCGACGATGCCGCCGGGGGCATCGGTTTCGGTGAAGGTGATGGCAAGCAGTTCGAGCACGCCGTCGCGGGCGTTCTGGTCGAAGCCGGCGAAGGCGACGGCCATGACGCGATCGAAATTGAGCGCGGCGCGCTTGCGCAGGCCCTGGTTGCGGACGGTGCCGCTTTCCCAATCATAGCGGTTCATCAGCAGCGCGAAGCGATGATCACGCTGGGCATAGGCCATGTCGGCGACACGCACCACCGCATCCTGGGTGTGGGCGGAGATCACCGCCAGATCGTCGCTGTCGAGCGCCAGGAGCTTGAGATCGGTCATGAATCGGCCTGCCCTTAGAGAAACGGAAGGAGCTTATCTGGTCTCTGGAGCTTCGATCTACAAGTTTAGCGGGAACGGGGCAATGCGCGAGGAGCGCGAAAAGCACGTGGAGGGCCCGCCCCGGGCCCTTGCCGCAGGCTTGCCGACACGGGGGTTTCTCCCGCCCTCCTCTCGCAGGGAGGGTTAGGGCGGGACAGGTTACACATTGCGCCCTCTATCGAGCGTTCGAGCAATCAGCTCGCCAGGCGCTCGATTTCGGCGCCGCAGCGGGAGAGTTTGTCTTCCAGCCGCTCGAAGCCGCGATCGAGATGATAGACCCGGTTGACGATGGTTTCGCCGCGGGCCGCAAGGCCGGCGATGATCAGCGACACCGAGGCACGCAGATCTGTGGCCATGACCTGGGCGCCCTTGAGCTGGGACTTGCCGGTAACGGTGGCGACGCGGCCATCGACCTTGATGTCGGCGCCAAAGCGGGCGAGCTCGGCCACATGCATGAAGCGGTTCTCGAAGATGGTCTCGCGGATTTCCGAAACCCCTGAGGACATGGTCATCAGCGCCATGTACTGGGCCTGAAGATCGGTGGGAAAGCCTGGGAACGGCTGGGTCTCGACATCGACCGGCTGGATGCCGTTGCCATTGCGGCGGATACGCAGGCCTTCGGCTTCCTGCTCCACATGCACGCCGGACTGGCCCAGAATATCGAGCGCGGCCTGCAGATGCTGGGCGCGGGCGCCGCGCAACAGCACATCGCCGCCGGTCATCGCCGCGGCCATCGCATAGGTGCCGGTCTCGATGCGGTCGGGCAGCACCTGGTGCGTGGCGCCATGCAGCGAAGTGACGCCCTCGATGACGAGGCGCTCGGTGCCGATGCCGGAAATCCTGGCGCCCATGGCGTTGAGGCATTCGGCGACGTTGCCGATCTCGGGTTCCTGAGCGGCATTCTCGATGATGGTGGTGCCGCGGGCGAGCGTGGCCGCCATCATGATAGTGTGGGTGGCGCCGACAGAAATGCCCGGGAAGCGCACCGAGGTGCCGATAAGGCCGCCCTTGGGCGCCTTGGCGACCACATAGCCCTCATCGATATCGATCTCGGCGCCCAGCGCCTTGAGGCCATGGAGGAAAAAATCGACCGGCCTGGTGCCGATGGCGCAGCCGCCGGGCAGCGAGACGCGGGCATTGTGTTCGCGGGCGAGCAGCGGGCCGATGACCCAGAAGCTGGCGCGCATCACCGAGACCAGCTCATAGGGCGCGGTTGTATCGACGATATCGGCGGCATGGAAGGTCATGCGCTGGCCGACGCCCTCGGCCTCGCCACGGCGGCGGCCATGCACGGCGATATCGACACCGTGATTTTCGAGGATGCGCTCGAGTTGCTTGACGTCAGCGAGGCGCGGCACGTTTTCGAGGACCAGCGGCTCGTGGGTGAGCAGCGAAGCGATCATCAGGGGCAGAGCCGCGTTCTTGGCGCCCGAGATCGGGATTTCTCCCCTGAGCTCGTTGCCGCCGACCAAACGAATACGATCCATGTCGATTTCCTGCTGGGCCCCGAATCAGGGGATTAGGGCCGCGGACCAAGCCGCAATTTTGACCAACGTCACTATCCGGGGAAGGCCCGGCGCTCAAGGTGAGGGCCTGCCCCGCACCTTATGCCTTGTCTTTCCCGGCCGGCGAAACTCCGGCGCCGGCGGGCGCGGCCTCGTCCTGCGACTCACCGCGCGCCCTCGCCTGCCCTTTGCGGCGCTTGAGGTTTTCCCGGAGCTTTACGGCCAATCTTTGCTCGCGAGCCTTGGCCTGATCTGATTTTGCCATGTGAGGGTAAACGAAGTGGTTGGGTTGCCTCTGGTTAGGCGTTTTTTGGCCTTGCGTCGAGAAAAGCCGTATGGCACTAGAGCCGCGATTGCCGGGGCGGCGCACCAGTTCGCCGCCACCCGACACACTCGCTGCCGTAGCTCAGTGGTAGAGCACCCCCTTGGTAAGGGGGAGGCCGACAGTTCAATCCTGTCCGGCAGCACCAGTTTTCCTTGTCAGTGTCGGCTCTAGTCTGGTGGACGTTGACCTCATCACGCGACGAATATTTCACTGCAATGGCCGGATCAAATGAGCCATATTTAGCTGATTGGCTCGAACTGGTTAGATACGAGAATTAGCAGAGATCGCCTCGCCGCATTTACGTCCTCACAACGTAGGAAGGACTGCGTCGCCTCTCGATCGGCGGCCAATTTTTGACATCTAACCGTATTGGCCAAGATACGCGTGACGACTCCCTAAAAGGACGAAATTGCTATGAAAGTCGTTGTGAATGGGGCTTCGGGTTACATAGGCAGATCGCTGGTGCCCTTTTTGCGGAGGCGCGGGGATAGTGTCGTCGTTCTGGGGAGGGCCGATTACGCTAACCCCGATGCGGTGATCGCGGGGGCGGATGCGATGGTGCATCTGGCTGCTATTGCGCATACCCCTGCAGGCAGCAGCCTGCCCTATTCCGACTATGACCGGGTCAATCACCGGCTCCCCATCGAGATGCTGGAGGCGTGTGGCAGGTCTGGGGTCGGCAAGTTCATCTTCATGTCCAGCGTCAGCGCTTCGCATCGGCCGGATACGAGCTACGGCAAATCCAAGGCGCTCGCCGAGCAGGCGCTCCTGGCGATGGATGGACCGGAACTCACGATACTGCGCCCGGTGCTGGTTTACGGTCAGGATGCGCCCGGCAATTTCGGCGCCTTACTGCGATTGTGCGCGTTGCCCATTCCATTGCCCTTTGGCAGTGCATCGAACAGGCGATCGATGGTTTATCTCGACAACCTGCTCAACGCCGTGGAGTTCGCGCTACGCAACAGGCTCGGATCGGACCCGTTCGTCGTAACGGATGATGAGGCGTTGAGCGTCGCGGAAATCGTCGGGTGTATCCGCGCGGGGATGGGACGAAGCGCGAGCCTGTTTAGAGCGACATGGCTTCCCCCGCTGTTGAGGTTGGCCGGGCGCAAAGGGATGGAGGAGCAGTTGTTTGGCGAGTTGCTCTTTGAGGCCGATCGACTTCAGGAACAGGGGTGGCATCCGCCGTTTGCCGTCAGGCAGGGTTTGGAGCTCGCGGCGGCTCGGTAGGCTGGGGCGCCCCAACCTTAGTGCATTGTGAGCTATCCCCGCGCAGCCGCGGAAATAGCTTGTGTGTGCCTCAACCCTCAGTTCGGGCGTTTGAACAGGCTGATATAGGAGGCCTTGCCGAGGACGTGGCCCTGCATGGCGGCGATCACGTCCTTGCGGGTGGCGAAGGCGTCGTCCGCGGGTTTGACGTCGAGCTGGGTGTCGAGGGCATAGAGCTCGAAGATGTAGTGGTGGAAGGGGCCGTTGGCGCCGGCGCCCGGGCCGCGATAGACGGGGCCGGTGGCACTGATCTGGAAGCTGCCATCGGGCAGTTGCGAGCCGCGCTTGACGCCTTCGGGCATGCCGGTGGAGGTGCCGGGGATGTTCCAGACCAGCCAATGCAACTGATCGTCGGTCGTCTTGTTGCGGGCGAGATCGAGATCGTGCAGGTGCAGCACGAAGCTCTTGGTGCCTTCCGGCACGTTGGTCCAGTTCACGACCGGCGAGGTGCCTTCGCCGGGAGCGGCGCCCTGCCCGGCCTGGGAGAATTCGACCGGGAACTGGCCGCCATCCGGATAGGCCGGCACGGTCATGACCAGGGGCGGCGCCTGGTTGGCGGGGGCAGCGGCCGGAGCCGGGGTTTGTGCGAATGCCGGGCCGGCCAGAAGGGCCAGCGACAGCAGTGAACCGATAAGAATATTGCGCATGCGATCACCCAATGACTGAAAAAGCCCCCGCGCCAGTTGAGACGACGCGGAGGCAGTGGTCAAGGTTCCGATCGTTGGGCAGTTGTCCGGCGCTCAGGGACGCGCAGGCGTAACGAAGCGATTGCGCAGCCAGGCGATGGCCATGGCGACGAGCGCGCCGCCGATGGCGTTACCCAGCAGGGCGCCGATCGACATCGATGAGCCGCCTGCCGAAACCGGGTCGACAACGGTGAGGAAAAACCGCAGGGCGAAGAACTGCCCCGGCGCCCGCTGCCCACCACAAACTCCATTTCTTCATTTGATCCCCCAGGCCTTGATCCCCGAAAACCTGGGGTGGAGTGTCGCCAAGGGCCAGTCGCGGTCAATTCATCACAACGAGGTAGGGACCACACCATGCCGCTACAGAATCGGGTCACGCCTTTCGGAGATATCGTCGCCATGCCGCAGCGCGGCATGTTCACGGGCAATCGCGGCATCATCCACGACCCGGCGACCAGGACGCTGCTGAAAAGGCGCTGGACCAGCAAAGCGTGGATCGTGTGCACTTGCGATTTCCAGGGCCGGCGGAGAGAGGTGATGGGGGGCAGAAGCTGGACTGAGCTGTTCTTTCTCGATGAGGCGACGGCGTTCGCCGCTGGGCATCGCCCCTGTTTTTTCTGCCGGCGCGACGCGGCGGAGGCGTTCCGTGCGGCCTGGGCCACGGGCAATGCGGCCGGACGGCCAGGCGCGCCGCAAATGGATATAGTGCTGCATGCGGAACGGCTCGACCATGGCAGGAAGCGCCTCCATGCGCTGGCCGGTCGGGTGGAAGATCTGCCGGATGGCGCGATGGTGGCGAGCGATGGCGGGGCGCTGCTGCTGGCGGGGGCGCGGGCCTGGCACTGGACGCCCAATGGCTATCGGAAGCTGGAGGCGATGCCGCGTATCGATGGGTTACTGACGCCGCCATCGGTGGTGGGGGTGTTGCGGGCCGGCTATCGGCCGGTGCTGCATGAAAGCGTGACGAAGGGGAATGCGCCATGACGCTCGATCTGTTCGGAGAGCCGCAACGCGAGGAGATGGCGGAAGGTGCGGTGCTGCTGCGCGGCTATGCGCTGGCGCAGGAAACGGCGCTGCTGGCAGGGCTGAGAGGCATCATCGCCGAGGCGCCGTTCCGGCACATGGTGACGCCGGGCGGCTTCGTGATGTCGGTGGCGATGACCAATTGCGGCAAAGCCGGCTGGGTCACCGACCGTAGCGGTTATCGCTATGACGCGATCGATCCGGAAAGCGGGCGGCCCTGGCCGGCGATGCCGGAGAGTTTCCTCTACCTTGCGACCTCGGCGGCGGCGGAAGGCGGTTATGCGGATTTCGTGCCGGATGCTTGCCTCATCAACCGCTACGAGCCGGGGGCGCGGCTGTCGCTGCACCAGGACCGCAACGAGCGCGATTTCGACGCGCCGATCGTATCGGTATCGCTGGGCCTGCCGGCGGTGTTCCAGTTCGGCGGGCTGGAGCGGAGTGACAAGATCGCCAAATATCCGCTGCGGCATGGCGATGTGGTGGTGTGGGGCGGGCCGTCACGCCTGTTCTATCATGGCGTGCCGGCGCTGAAGGACGGCATGCATCCGGCACTGGGGCCGATGCGGATCAACCTTACCTTCCGGCGGGCGCTGTGACGGAAGTCGCGGCTGCGACGTTCACCGCCTTTCCGCCGACACCCGGGGTGGATAAAGTGGCGGCACACCAGCCGAGACGCTGATGCGATCCACCTGCTCAATGGAGACGAAATGACCAAATCCGATATCAAGCGCGTGCGTCAAACGCCGCTGCGGACACCGTCCGATCTCGGCGAGAATGCCGCCAAGGACATTTCGGCGGCGCTCACAGCCCTGCTTGCCGATGCTTTCGCGCTCTATCTCAAGACCAAGAATTTCCACTGGCACATGTCGGGGCCGCATTTCCGCGACTATCACCTGATGCTGGACGAGCAGGCGGCGCAGATCTTCGCGATCACCGACGATGTGGCCGAACGCGCCCGCAAGATCGGCGGCACGACGCTGAGATCGATCGGCCAGATTTCGCGGCTGCAGCGCATTCCCGACAATGACGCGGAATATGTGACGCCCAACGACATGCTGGCCGAGCTGGCGCAGGACAATGAGAAGTTCGCGAGCCTGCTGCGCGCCGCCCATGCGGTAGCCGAAGAGCACAATGATGTGGGCACCACCAGCGCCATCGAGGTGTGGATCGACGAGGCCGAGCGCCGCACCTGGTTCCTGTTCGAGACGACGCGCGGCGGCGAGTAAGAGCCGTATGCATGGGGTGGGGGACGAGGGTCCCCTGCCCTGGTGGACATTCGCGACGTATGGCGATGGTTGCTCCACCCCACCCTCAGTCCCTCCCCATCCAGGGGAGGGAGGCGCACGAGCCGCCTAGAGTGTTGCGAGGCGCAATTCGCGATAGGACGTTACAAGATCATCGAGGCTGAAGGCGCGGTTGAGGCCGCTGGGATTGGGGACCACCCAGACCGCGGCGCCACCGAAGCTTTCGGTTTGCGGACCCCAGACGATATCCCGGCGCCCCGCAATGGCCGCATAGGCAGCCTTGCCGAGAAACGCCATGGTGCGTGGCGCGTAGCGGCGAACCTTGGCTTCGAGCGCGGCGGCCGCATCCACCAGTTCGGCATGAGAGAGTTCGTCGGCCCGACGGGTCGCGCGGGCGACGGCGGTGGTGAGACCGTATCCATATTGCAGCAGCGATTGATCATCGATGGCGGCGATCAACGTGGGGGTAAAGCCGGCGAGATGAATGGCACGCCAGAAGCGATTGCTGCGGCCAACGAAATTGTGGCCGGCCGCGGCGGCGCTGGCGCCCGGATTGATGCCGCAGAACAATATCGACAGACCGGGGCCGATGACGTCGGGCAAGGCCTGGGTCATGCGTGAGGTTGTGCGATGAGGAAAGCGCGGAGAACGATGGCGGCGTTGTGCTCTTCGTCGCGCGCACCATAGACGAGCGTCACCGTGCCCTCGCGGGCCTTTTGCAGCAATTGTTCGACGAGATCGGGATGGGTGCGCAACTCGGCGGTGTAGCGCTCCTGAAACGCTGCCCACTTGGCGGGATCGTGGTCGAACCACTTCCGCAGCTCGGTGCTGGGCGCGATATCCTTGAGCCACATATCCAGCCCTGCTTGCGTCTTGGTGACGCCGCGGGGCCAGAGCCGTTCGACCAGAATGCGGCTGCCGTCTTCCGGGGTGGCGGGCTCATAGGCGCGCTTCAGCTTGAAAACCTGGGAAGACGGCATGCCGCTTGCCGTTACTCGGCCGCAGCAGTAGCGCCGCGATGCGGCAGCACCCAGTTCGGGCGCGGGAAGTGGCAGGTATAACCGTTGGGATAATGCTGCAGGTAATCCTGATGCTCGGACTCGGCCTCCCAGAAGGGTCCGACCGGCACGATTTCGGTCACCACCTTGCCGGGCCAGATGCGGGAGGCATCGACATCGGCGACGGTGTCTTCGGCAACGCGCTTCTGCTCGTCGGTCGTGTAGAAAATGGCCGAGCGGTAGCTGGTGCCGATATCGTTGCCCTGGCGGTTACGGGTTGAGGGATCGTGGATCTGGAAGAAGAATTCCAGGATCTTGCGGTAGCTGATGCGATCGGGATCGAAGATGATCTCGACGGCCTCCGCATGGGTGCCATGGTTGCGGTAGGTGGCGTTGGCGACGTCACCGCCCGAATAGCCGACGCGGGTGGAGATGACGCCCGGATAGGTCCGCAAGAGTTCCTGCACGCCCCAGAAACAGCCGCCAGCCAGGACGGCACGTTCGGTCTTGGCAGTCATGTCATCGCTCCTTTGGTTTGGTGTTGGCCATAATGTAAGACGTGACGGGGCGAGTTGCCATGGCGTTGGCGCTCCCAGAGCGCAATTCGTCGATCACGGACAAGGCATCCATGGGATGTGGTCGAGCGTTGATGGTCATGCAAAGGGGTGATTTGGCAAAGCGCCAGCCTTGGCCCATATACGGTATGAAGCGGAGGTCACAATGCGTGCACTGATTTTAGGACTGACGGTCGCCTTCCTCGCCGCAGGCGCCGCACAGGCGCGGTGCCCCACGGCGCCCGACGGGGCTTCCTCGAACTACGTCAATAACGGAACGCAGCGAAGCATTTGCCTTCAGGACGAGTTGTCCAACAAGACCAAGCAACTGGAAGAGCAGACGCGCATCAATTCGCAGCTCAACACGCTGCAGCAGCAGGTGCAGCAGCAGCAATTCAACCAGATGATGAACAAGCCGAAGTTTTGAGCGCTGTGGCTCCGACGGGTTGGCTGCTGGCACGCCGTCACCCTGATGCCGCGCTCCCCCGCGCCGATGAAGCGAATGTGATCGGCTTCTAGCAGGGCGTTAACCATCAATGCGGCAGGATAGGGAACGATTAAGCAGCCAATCAGTTAGCCCTTGTACCGGCTCGTAGTGGCCGGGGGCCCATTCCGAGTACGACTTCATGACCGATAGCACTCTTTTTTCGCGCCGCGGATTCCTGTTGGGTTCCGCCGGTTTGGCAGGCCTGACGCTCAGTGGCTGCGCCACGACGGGCGACGAGATGCCCGCCACTCCCGTCATCTCCCAATACTATCTCGATATGTATGCGGCGCTGCCCAATGAGCAGTATCCGGTGCCGGCAGTCGACCTGACGGCGATGAACCCGGATTTCTGGCGCACCGAGGTGCAGGACCCCACCGGGGAACGTCCCGGTACGATCGTGGTCAATACCGGCGAGCGCTACCTTTATCTCGTGGGCGAAAATGGCCGGGCGATCCGCTACGGCGTCGGCATCGGCCGCGAGGGCTTCGCCTGGGCAGGCCGGGCCGATATCGCCGCCAAGAAGCAGTGGCCGACATGGACGCCGCCGGCCGAGATGGTGGTGCGGCAGCCCGAAATCGCACCTTATCGCAACGGTATGCCGGGTGGCCTCGACAACCCGCTCGGGGCACGCGCCATGTATCTTTATGAGGATGGCCGCGACACGCTTTACCGCCTGCATGGCACCAACGATCCGCGTTCGATCGGCGTCGCCATCTCGAGCGGTTGCGTGCGCCTGATCAACCAGGACGTGATTGATCTCTACCAGCGCGTGCCGGTCGGCACGCATGTGCACGTGATCTAGCGGAACCAGCGCGGCACCGTGACCATTTCTCCTTTGAGGCAGGCTCGCCTCGAAGGAGAAAGCCAATGCGTCGTGATTTTCGCCTTAGCCTACTGGGTGTCCTGTGATGGTCACCACCACCGGCACGCCACCGGAAAAAGAGCGTGATGTCGCCGAGGTGGATTTCCTCGTCGACGAAAATGGTTCGCCCATCGAAGTCCCTCACGACAGTGAACTGAAGATCACCACCGATGTCGAGCAGACCGTCGGCGCTACCGGTCCGACCAATTGGTGGCGGATGGGGTTGTTGGCGCTTGCCATCGTGCTGGTGATCCTGGGTGTCCTGCAGATGCTGCAGGGTGGCGCCAGCACCGCCGTGCAGCCCGGAACGCCGGTCTCCGCGCCGGCCCCGACATCACCGGCACCGCCAGCCAATTAGGCGATTGCCGGTAAGAGGCTTTGGCCGCAGAATGCGCCGAGATTATCCGCAGCGCAGGAGATGACCATGGCCAATCCGCCGACCAGCAAACCTACGACGCGCAAGACACCAGTCCGCAAGGCGGCTGCCGCCAGTGAGCCTGGCGTCGAACGGGTCGACTTCCTGGTCGACAGCGATGGGTCGGTGATCGACACGCCCGAAGCCGATGCTCCCGAAATCGAAGAGGAGATCGAGCAGGTGGTGGAATCCACCTCCCCTTCCGGCTGGTTCGGTTGGGGAATTTTTGCGCTCGGCGTCCTGATCGCGGTGCTCGGCGTGCTGCAGGTCATCGGCCGGTCAATGCACGGCTGACCGATTGGCCGCTGATCAGCGGCGATCAGCCGTTGGTCAGCGGCGAGAGCTGGATTTCCACGCGGCGGTTCTGGGCTCTGCCGGATTCGACGTCATTGGGCGCGATCGGGTCGGCCTCGCCACGGCCCTGGATGAAGAAGCGGCGCTGATCGACGCCCTGGTTGGAAAGCACGGTCGCCACGGCCACGGCGCGCTTTTGCGACAGGTCGAGGTTGTAATTGTCGTCGCCCGAGGAATCCGTATAGCCGTAGACGTCGATGATGGTCTTGTCGAATTTCTGCAGGACCAGGCCGACCGAAATCAGCGTCTGGCTGAACTGCGGCTGCACCGTCGCCTTGTCGAGCTCGAAGGTGATGTTTGAGGGCATGTTGAGGACGATCTGGTTACCGGAGCGGGTGACCGAGACGCCCGTGCCCTGCAGTTGCGCGCGCAGTGCGGATTCCTGCTGGTCCATATAGGCCCCAACGCCCGCGCCGGCGAGGCCGCCGATACCGGCGCCAATCAGAGCGCCGATACGGGGATCGTTGCCAGTGGCCGAACCCAGTATGGCGCCGACCACGGCGCCGCCGCCCGTACCGATCAGCGCGCCGCCGGCAGTGTTGGAGAGCTTGGTGTCGCCGCTGAAGGGATCGGTGGTGGTGCAGGCGGTAAGCGCCAGGAGCGCAAGCCCCGCAACGATGATTCTCGGCGTCATGAGCGAATCCCTGAGTGTCCGGCCGGACCTTAACGCGGAATACGGCAGGAAGGTGTCAGGGAAACGTCGCCTTACCGGTGGCTGCCCGTCAGCTCCCGCAATTCCTCGACCGAGCGCACCCGTTTGCGGGCGGCGCCAGACCAGTCGCTGGTGGGAACGGTGGCATGGGCGAGGCGCTCTTTGGCGGCCGGGATGGCGTGCTGGTACTGGGGCAGCCATTGAGCCTGAGCCACGACCATCTCGTCGACCATCTGCCAGACCTCTTCGGGCGTGCAGATGGCGCCGACCAGCGGGTCGTGCAGCACGGCAAGCTTCAACAGGTCGAGATCGCCGGTCATGGCCGCCTCGACCGACATGCGCTGCACCGAGATGGAGACCGAACAGGTTGCCGCACAGCCCAACGGCAAGGTGATGCCCTCGACCATATTGAGCCCGAAGCGATCGACGAAACCAGGGCTTTCGATGATGGCGTCAGCCGGCAGGTTGGTGATGATGCCGTCGTTGCGGACGTTGAAATGCCCGCGATAGACGCGCCCGGTTTCCATGGCCTCGAGGATATAGCTCGCATGCTCCTGGGTACGCTTGTGCGCGGAGAGCGGCCTGTCGGCTTCGGCCAGGAATTTCGGGAAGTCGGTCTCGAACCAGTTCCGGCGTTCGGTGGAATAACGAAGGTAGCCGCCGGTCTCGCCGTGGATCCAGTCGCTGGTATCGATCCACTTGGTGATCTCGTCGGGGCGCTTGCGGTACCAAGGCAGATATTCGCTGAGGTGGCCGTTGGATTCGGTGGAATAGACGCCGAAACGGCGAAGCACGTCGATGCGGACCTTTTCCTGGCGGGAATAGACCGGATGACGCTCGAAAGCTGCGAGCAGTTCGCCCTTTTCGATCTTTCGGCCGTTGACGCGCAGATCGATGTACCAGGTCTGGTGGTTGATGCCCGAGCAGATGTAGTCGAGTTCGCTGTCGTCGACGCCCAGCACCTGGGCGATCTGATGGGCGCCATGCTGCACGCCATGGCAAAGGCCGATAGTCTCTACGACCCCATAGGCATTGGCAGCCCAAGTGTTCATGGCCATGGGATTGGCATAGTTCAGGAAGACGGCGCCGGGCTCGGCGAGTTCGCGGATGTCCTTGCAGAAATCGAGGATCACCGGGATGTTGCGCTGGCCATAGAGGATGCCGCCGGCGCAGATGGTGTCGCCGACGCACTGGTCGACGCCGTATTTGAGGGGAATGTTGACGTCGGTGGCGAAGGCTTCGAGCCCGCCGACGCGCACGCAGCTCATGATGTAGCGGGCCCCGGCCAGCGCCGCACGCCGATCGGTGGTGGCGGTGACCCGGGCGGGCAGCTTGTTGACGGCCACGATCTTGTCGATGATCTGCTTGATCATATCGAGATTGTGGGCGTTGAGATCGGTCAGCGCGAATTCGACATCGGCGAATTCGGGGACTTTCAGCAGGTCCGAGATGAGGGTCTTGGTGAAACCCACCGACCCGGCGCCGATGATGGCGACTTTGAACGACATGGCCTATCCCTCCGCATCGGCGCCGCAGCGCCCGTCTTCAGGTGTCATATCTAGCGGCGCGAGGCCCGATGCTGTAGAGAAAGTTCATGCGGCAACGGGTAATTCTGTGCTCTCAGACCTTCTCGACCATGGCCATGCGGTGCGCTTGCTGAACCTTTCAAAAGGGCGGGCAAACCTGCATTGCATGGCGACGGGCGCGGGGCTCGAACAACGTGCCAACGAAGCCTATTCGTGGGATGGGCTGAAACGTGGACCGGAGCCGTTCCTCGTCATCCAGCATACGCTTTCAGGGCGCGGACAGCTCGATTATGCGGGCACCAGATATGTGCTTGGGGCGGGTGAGACCATGCTGCTGAGCTTTCCGCACGCCAACCGCTACTGGCTGGCGCGCGGCGACAGCTGGGATTATTTCTGGCTGGTGCTCAATGGCCGCGAGGCTTTGCGCATCGCCCGGGCCTTGCTGGATGCGGCGGGGCCGGTGCTGGTTTTGAAACCCGCAATCGTCGATCGACTCGCCGATGCCTGCCTCGGCCTGCTGCGGGGCGAGACGCTGTTGCCGGGCGAGGCATCGGCGCTGGCCTATGCGGCCATGATGGCGCTGCAGGACGGCGTGTTCGGGGCGCAGCCGCCGGCCGAAGAGAACCTGCCGCCGGCGGTGGAACGGGCCCGGCACTATATCGAGGGGCATCTGGGTGTGGCGATCACTATCGACCGGCTGGCGCGGGCGGCGCAGATGAGCCGGGCGCATTTCGTGCGGCAGTTCAGCCAGAGCGTCGGCACGCCGCCATCGGACTATGTGTTCGGCCGGCGCATGGAGCGGGCCGCGCGGCTGCTGCTGGCAACGGACGGCGCGGTGGGCGACATCGCCGGGGCCTGCGGTTTCGCCAACGCCAACTATTTCGCCAAGGCGTTCCGGCGGCATTATGGGCTGAGCCCCAGCGGCTACCGTACGGCCGGAGCCACGCTGCTGCCACGGCGGGGGGAGCCGGGGTGAGGGGTAACCGCCACGTCTTCTATTCGGGTAATGAGGACGGAGGGGAATGTGTCGTGCGTGGGGCGCCCCCTCCCTGGCCCTCCCCACAAGGGGGAGGGTGGCATCGGGGTGGTGGCGGGATCGTGCCGACGCACTGAACGGCACCTCCCCCCTTGTGGGGGAGGATGGGAGGGGGGTGAGGCTCACGCTCCCATCCTCTCAACCTTTCCGAATATTAAAGCCACACGACCGAATTTTGCGCTTCCGGTTTCTTGGCAAGCGCGCATTCGCGCTTTAGAATACCTCCAGACTGAGCGGCAAACACGCTATGGTGGCGTGGGTTTACCGCGCGGCGAATTGACCCATGGACACCCCGTCCTTCAGGAATAAGGTCCGCACCGCCTGCCTTTGGGCCACCAGATGATCACGGCGCCAGCGCCGCTGACTAGGACAGAAATCAATGGATTATCGCGGAATATTCGAGGACGCGCTTGACGCGTTGCGGCAGGAAAAGCGCTATCGCGTGTTTGCCGACCTGGAACGCATCGCCGGCCGCTTCCCGCGCGCCATCTTCCGCGACAATTCGGACAATGCCCGCGAAATCACCATCTGGTGCTCGAACGACTATCTGGGCATGGGCCAGAACGACAAGGTCATCGCCGCCATGCAGGAGACGGCGGGCAAGCTCGGCGTCGGCGCCGGCGGCACGCGCAATATTTCGGGCACAAACCGCCCGCTGGTCGAGCTGGAGCGTTCGCTCGCCGACCTCCACCGCAAGGAAGCGGCCCTGGTGTTCACTTCGGGCTTCGTTTCCAACGAGGCGGCGATTTCGACCATTGCGCGGCTGATGCCCGATTGCGTCATTCTTTCCGACCAGCTCAACCATGCCTCGATGATCCAGGGCGTGCGCCAGTCGGGCATGCAAAAGCAGATCTTCCGGCACAATGACGTGGCGCATCTGCGTGAATTGCTCAGCAATATCGACCGCAAGCGCCCCAAGCTGATCGTGTTCGAATCCGTCTATTCGATGGATGGCGACGTGGCGCCGATTGCAGAGATCGCCGACCTCGCCGAAGAATTCGGCGCGCTGACCTATATCGACGAAGTGCATGCGGTCGGCCTTTACGGCAAGCGCGGCGGCGGCATCACCGACCGTGACGGGCTGATCGACCGGATCGACATCATCGAGGGCACGCTGGCCAAGGGCTTTGGCGTGATGGGCGGCTATGTGGCCGCCAACCAGGCGGTGATCGATGCGGTGCGCTCCTATGCGCCGGAATTCATCTTCACCACCGCCCTGCCCCCGGCACTGTGCGCGGCGGCGCGGGCTTCCATCGAACACCTCAAGGTTTCGGAGGTCGAACGCCGGCAGCAGCAGACGCAGGTGCAGCGCACCAAGGACGCACTGATCGCGGCGGGCCTGCCGGTGTTGCCGACCACCACGCATATCGTGCCGCTGATCGTGGGCGATGCGCGGCTGTGCAAGGCGGCCAGCGACATGCTGCTGGAAAAGCACAATATCTATATCCAGCCCATCAACTACCCCACCGTGCCCAAGGGTACGGAGCGCCTGCGCATCACGCCGACGCCGATGCATGACGATGCCATGATCGCCGAATTGCGCGATGCGCTGGTGTCGATCTGGTCGACGCTGGAACTGTCGCGCGACCGCGCGCCGTCGGAGTTGACGGCCAGCAAACTGACTTCCGGCGATTTGACCCTGCCGACCATCGGCGGCTGAAGTCCGCACCACTTTGTGGTGTCGTCAATGACTGTGAGTGTTGCCCCACCCCACCCTCATTCCCTCCCCATCCAGGGGAGGGAGGCACGCGTTGAAATGCCGGTGCCTATCGTCTCTCCCTAGCGAGAGACTGAGGATGGGGATGAGCCGCCTTATGCGGCCCTCCCTCAGGCCGCGCGGCTGAGGGGCGGGATATCCAGCAGATCGGGGAGCGCGGCGACGGCGCGTTCGGCGGGCGGCAGGTTGGCGGGCCAGGGCGTGGTCGCCGAATACCAGACGGCGACGAGACCGGCATCGCGCGCGCCCACAATATCGACTTCGGCGTTATCGCCCACGAACACGGTTTCGGCCGGGGTAACGCCTAGCTGTTCCACGGCGCGCTCGAACAGGCGCCGATCGGGCTTTTCCATTCCCTCGGTTTCCGAAATCAGCACTACATCGACGAGCGAGGCAAGGCCGGTACTGTCGAGCTTGCCGTTCTGCACCACGGCGCCGCCATTGGTGATGATGCCGGTCTTGAGGCCGCGATCACGCAACGCGATCAGCGTCTCGCGGGCGCCCATGCTAAGCGTGGCGAAACTCGGATAGATCGCACGGTAGTCGGCCAGCAGCGCCTCGGCGGAAATGCCGGTGATGCCGAGTTCATCGACGAGTCGTTTATAGACAGTGCCCTTGTTGGAAATCGTATCGAGTTCAAGGGCGAGGAAACGGCTGCGGTATTGTTCGGGATCAATGCCGGCCAGCGCCTTGGCATGACGGTTGTACTGCGCACTGATGAAGGCCTTGATCGCCTCGCCGCGAACCAGGAGCGTCTCATCGAGGTCGAACAGAACTGCCTTGATCACGCCTATGTCTCCTAACTGTCAAAAAGCCGGCGGCAATTGAGCAGCCTTGACCAGGAGATGCAAGCCGCATCGGCCAAAGGGTTAAGACGCAGCCTGCCTCAAACCATCCCGATGGAATGGTTTGAGGCAGGAAGGCCGTGGTGGTGAGGCGCGGGCCACACTGTCGGCGGCGCCGTGCCTGAAGTCCTGGGCTTACTCGGCCGGAGAGCGGCCGGGGGTGCGGATGGCGTCGCGGATTTCGGTGAGGAGAACTTCCTCCCGCGTTGGGGCCGCGGGGGTCGGGTCGGCGGCGGCCTGACGCTTCAGGGAATTGATGGCCTTGACCACCATGAACAGCACCACGGCGACGATGGCGAACTTCACCAGAGCGTTGATGAACAGCCCGATATTGAGCGTTGCAACGCCGGCGACGCGGGCTGCGGCAAGCGAGGGAACCGGCAGGTTGTTGGGGTTATTGAGGACGATAAAGAGGTTGGAAAAGTCGATGCGCCCCAGGATCAGCCCGATCAGCGGCATGAACAGATCCTCGACGATGGAGGAAACGATGGCACCGAAAGCGGCGCCGATGATCACGCCCACGGCGAGATCGATCATATTGCCCTTAATGGCGAAGTCTCTGAATTCCTTGAACATCCTGCCCTCGTTTGACTGGCGGTCCGTCCCGTTGCGGCGACGGTGCGCGCTGGCTGCAACTGTTTGGCAGCCTCGCCCACTTCGCCGGGCTTTGCAATCGCCTGCTCGACTTTCGGCGACTTGCGGGGGCCTTGGCGGAAGCCGATAGTGCCGCTCTATTCCGGAGCCGCAATGCCAGAGATCACCATCGATGCCGAAGCCAGTTTGAAGCAGGCCGTCGGGTTCATCCCCGAAGGGCTGGCGGTGTTCGACCGCGACCTGGCGCTGGTTGCGGCCAATGCACGCTATCGCGACCTGCTCGACCTTCCGGGACATCTGCTACAGGAGGGCACGCCGCTTTATACCATCGCGCTGTTCCTGGCGCGGCGCGGCGATCTGGGCCTGGGCGAGCCGGCGCGGCTTGCGGCGCACCGGCTCAGCGAATTGACCGATCAGCAGTCGAGCGTCAGCCAGCGGCTGGGCGCCGGTGGGCAGACGCTCGAATTCCATTCCAGCCGGCTGCCGGATGGTGGGCTGGTGGTGAGCTTTTCAGACGTAACGGCGCGGGTCCGGGCCGAGCGGGAACTGGAGCGCATGAACCTGTCGCTGGAAGGCCGGGTGGAAGAGCGCACCGCGGCGCTGACGCGGGTGAATTCGGAACTGGAAGTGGCCCGCGCCAAGGCGGACGCCGCCAATCTCGACAAGACGCGGTTCCTCGCCGCGGCCAGCCATGACCTGCTGCAGCCGCTGAATGCGGCGCGGCTCTATACGGCGACGCTTCTGGAGCGGGCGCAGAACGGCGAGATGGCGGCGCTGGCCCATTCGATCGAAGCCTCGCTCAACGCCGTGGAAGAGATCATGTCGGCCCTGCTCGACATTTCACGCATCGACAGCGGCGCCCTGAAGCCGGTGCCCACCGCCTTCAACCTGCGTGACCTGATGAAGAAGGTGGAGGTCGAGTTCCAGCCGCTGGCGCAGGAGAAATCCATCACCCTGAAGCTGGTCAACGGCTCGTCGACGATTTTCGCCGACCGGGCCCTGGTGGCCCGCATCGTGCAGAACCTGGTGTCCAACGCCATCAAATACACCAAGCCCGGCGGGCGGGTGCTGGTGGGGTGTCGCAGGCGCGGCAGCCGCATCCGGCTCGACGTCATCGACACCGGCATCGGCTTCAACAAGGACCAGCACGCGCTGGTGTTCGCCGAATTCTCGCGGCTGGAACAGGGTGCCCGCATGGCGCAGGGGCTGGGCCTCGGCCTGTCCATCGTGCAGCGGCTGGTGGCGGCGCTCGGCCTGTCGCTGGAACTCGACAGCATCGAGGGTAAGGGCTCGCGGTTTTCCCTGCACCTGCCGCAGAGCCGGGTGCAGCGGGCCGCACCGGAATTGAGCTTCAACCGCGCCGTCAGCGATATCGGGGTGATGGATCTGCGGGTTCTGTGCGTCGATAACGAGCGCTCGATCCTCGATGCGACGGCGGGGCTGCTGAGGGGTTGGGGGTGTGATGTACGTACCGCACGCTCACTCAAGGACATCAGCCGCGACAATCTCCTGGAAGGCTGGCTGCCGGACCTGGTGCTGATGGACTACCATCTCGACCAGACGTCGGGCCTCGATGCCATCGAATGGCTGCGCCACAATGTGGGCGGACACCTGCCGGCGGCGCTGGTGACGGCGGACCGCAGCCCCGCGGTGCGTACCCTGGCGGAAGACCGCGGCGTGGCGGTCGTCACCAAGCCGGTAAAGCCTGCGGCACTGCGGGCAACGATCAGCGGGTTGGCGGGGCAGCGCGGCCGTCAGGCCGATTCACGACCCGGGGACAGCAAGGCCTCGAACTGACCTTCCTCGATGCGCGCGGCGGCGATGACCGCCTGGGTGCGGCTGTCGACGTTCAGCTTTTGCAGGATCGCGGAAACGTGTGCCTTGACGGTAGCCTCGGAAATCGAAAGCTCGTAGGCGATCTGCTTGTTCATCAGGCCGTCGCTGAGCATCATCAGCACGCGGACCTGCTGCGGCGTCAGGCTCGACAGCCGGCGCATCAGGTCGGACTGGTCGTCGTCGCGGCTGAGCTCGATGCCTTCCGGCACGAAGACGCCGCCGGCCAGCACCGTCTCGATGGAAGCGCGGATTTCGCCCGGGCCGACCGATTTGCGCAGGTAACCGGCCGCGCCAAGTTCAAAAGCGCGGCGGATAACAGTGGTATCGTCCACCGCAGAGATAATCATGACGGGGACGTCCGAATACTGTGCCCGCAACAGTAACAGGCCAGAAAAGCCACGAACGCCCGGCATGTTGAGATCGAGCAGAACCAGATCGCAATCGCGATCGGCTTCCAGCGCCGCCGCCAGTTCGTCGAGGTCGCCGGCTTCCTCCACCGCATATTCGGCTGGGCCGCCCGCAAGGGTTTGCCGCAGAGCGGTGCGGAACAGCGGGTGGTCGTCGACAATGATGATACGGCGTTGCGGCATGGTCACCGATCTCTGCATACCGGTGGCGTTTAACCGATACCGGGCAAGCAAACAAGCATAACTCAGCGGGCACGCGTCCAATCAAGAGTTAAGGAGTTTCACCGTCCTGTTGCGAAATGCAGCGGTATTTAACGGCTTCTTTACCATATTTTCTCAAGAGTGAGTTCAATCTCCGCGTCGTCTCGCGGATGCAAGTTCAATTACGGCTTGGGATTACCTATGGCCCGCGCGTTTCAGATCTCCGATCTTCCCGACAATGGCAAGCACCAGCAGCCCGGTGAGTGGCAGGTTTTGCGCAATGAATTAGCCACTCTGCTCGATCAGGTGGAAACGCAGTACTCGCGGATGGGCGCCTCCCAACCGGGTATGGAGGCGCTGGCACGCCGGGTCGAAGACCTCAGGCAACAGATGGGCACGCCGGCAGGCGGCACGCGGCACCGCGAGGCCCTGCGCTCGGTCAAGAAGGCAGTCGACCGGTTTACCGACCGGGACGAGGTGGAGATGCCCATGGAAGCCGCACAATCAAACCGCAGCAATCCGCGCGACGTGCTGGAATCGGCGATCCAGGAGATTCGCGCCCGGCATCGTCCGGGTGAGATGATTCAGCAGAGTGCAGCGCCGCAGGCGCCGTTCAACGAACTGGCGCGCTCGGTGAGCAGCATGACGAGCCGGCTGGAGCGCATCGAAACCGACATCAAGGCGCAGCGCGACAATAGCGGCGACGTGCGCGAAATCGCCGAGCAGATGTCGCAGCTCACCCATGTGGTCGAATTGCTGGCGGGCGCGGTGGGCGAGACCGGGCAGGTCAAGCGCCTCGAAGCACAGATCGCAGAGCTCGCGACCTCGCTGCAGGCCCCCAAGCCCGATATCGACGCGATGACGCAGCGCCTTGGCGACCTGGCGCAGACGGTCGACCGGCTGGCCGATATCCAGATCCAGCATATCGGGCGCGAAACCAAGGAAGGTCCGACCCGGACCGCGGCGCTGCAGGACGGCATGCTCGCCATCGAGCAGAGCGTGCGCAACGTCTATGACCGGATCGATGCTATCGAGCGCAATCTTTCGACGCCCTCAACCGATCTCGAGCGGCTGACCGATACGCTGGCGGCCTTCACCGAGACGCTGCGCGACAAGGATAGCGAGCCGCAGCAATTGCTGCCGCTGATGGAAGCGCTGGCGGAACGCATGCGCGGCTTCGACGACCGGGATGGCCCCATTGGCGGCCTCAAGGCGGATATCGGGGCGCTGCACCAGACGGTGAGCGCCACCGTGGAGCCCCGCTTCGCGGCGATCGAGGACCAGATCACGGCGCTGAGCGACCGTATCGGCACCGGCGGTGGCGCCGAGCTCGGCATCAGCCAGATCGAGGGACAGATCCGGCAGCTGGTGGCCCGTATGGACCAGACCGGCGAGCAACTGGCCAGCCTTGCCAAGATGCAGGCCAGGCAGGAAGAGCGGCCGCTGGGCCTGAGCGCGCAGATCGACGAGCTGGCAAGCCTCGTGGCCCGCAAGACTTCCGACGCGGTGGCCAAGGCACAGCCCGAAATGCCGGTGGCGACGCGGACGCAGGAATTGTCGGCGAACGATTTCGACGAAATCGAAAAGCGGATGTCCAAGCTGTTCAGCGCCGCACAGCGCAGTCTCGGCACCGACGACATTGCCGACATGCAGAGCGGCATCCGCCATGTCGATGAAAGGCTGGAACGGCTGGAAGCCGCCATCGGCCGCATCAACAGCGCCCCCAAGCCGGCAGCGCCGGCGATGGAAGCACGCGCCCCGATGAGCGAGACGGCTGCGCCCGTCATGACGGCGACGCCACGGCCGGCGGTGCGTATTCCTGGCCCCCCGGCGGGCCGATCCGACGATATGCCCCATAATCCGAGCGAGGACCGGCCGCTGACCGATGCGGGCTTCGCCGATCTCGCGCCGGTTCGCGCAGCGCTGGAAGAAGCGGCACGCGAGCCGCGGCCGTTGACGCCCGCCAGCAAGGCGGCCTCAGCGGAAATCATTTCCAAGCTGGCTGGTACCAAGGAGCCGGAAGCCGCGGCGCCGGTGATCGATCCCGCGTCGATCGCGCGGCCACCGCGTCCGGTCTCGGCTTTCGACACCGGCCGCAAGGACGAATTCACGCCGCCCGATATCGCGCCGATCGTCGAGGACCGGCTGGAGGCTCCGCAGGCATCGCAGTCGAGCCGCAACACCTTCATCGAGGCAGCGCGCCGGGCGGCTCAGCGGCAGACGCAGGCAAAGCCCGAGCCGACCGCCAATTCGCTGATCGGGCGAGCCATTTCGCGGTTCCAGAACACCGAAGCGCAGGCCAGCACCGAAATGCCGGTGGCCAAGCCCGTCAAGGCCGAAACCAGTGCCGCGCCGGAAGCCAAGAAGGCTAAGGTCAAGAAAGCTGCCCGGGTGTCGCTGGAGCCCGAGATCCCCGAGACGTTCGAGGCGGCTCCCGAAACCGATGACGTGCCGGAGCTCAACAAGAGCTTTATCAGCCGCTACCGCCGCCCCATCCTGATCGGCTGCGCCGTCGTCGCCGTGTCGCTGCTGACGCTGAACCTCGTCATGCAGCGCCTGCATGCGAACAGCCCTGCCCCCAAGCCGGCGCAACAGACGACCGACACAACCGTCACGACGCCTCCACCGCCGGCATCGCCCGCCGCCACCCCGCCTGCTTCCGAGCCTGCGGCGCAAAGCCCCTCGACCGACGACAGTGCCTCCGTCGATGCCGCACCGACCCCGCCGACGGCGACGGTGACGCCCGATCACGCGGCGCTGGTGCTGCCGGATAATCCAGAGATCATTCCCTCAGCCGCCACGCCCGCGATCGATACGACGACGGTGGGGGCCATCGATCCGTCGCCAGCGATGAACTTCACGTCGCCGACCGAATTGCCCGCAATGCCGTCGGAATTGCGGACGGCGGCGGTGAATAGCGGCGATCTCATTCCCCAGCCGATCGACAGTCCGGTGAAGGTCGAACTGCCGCCGGAAGCGCTCGGCCCCCTGCAACTGCGCCAAGCCGCCGCCAATGGCGACGCACGGGCACAGTTCGAAGTCGCGGCCATCTATACGGAAGGCCGGGCGGTACCGCAGGACCTGAAGGCTGCCGCCGTCTGGTACGAACGCGCCGCGGCGCAGGGTTTCGTGCCCGCCGAATATCGGCTGGGCAGCCTCTATGAGGCCGGCAAGGGCCTCGACAAGGATCTCGAACAGGCACGGCTGTGGTACCAGCGCGCCGCGGAAGCGGGCAACCGCATGTCGATGCACAACCTCGCTGCGCTCTATGCCGGCGGCGTCATGGGCAAGCAGGATTTCGCCTCCGCCGCCGAATGGTTCGAGCAGGCGGCGATGCGCGGCCTGACCGACAGCCAGTTCAACCTCGGCATGCTGTATGCGAGGGGCCTGGGCGTGTCGCAGAACCTCGAAACCTCATACAAATGGTTTTCGCTGGCGGCCAAATCCGGTGACCCGGACTCCGCCAAGCAGCGCGATGACGTGGCCAAGTCGCTCGACGCCGCAACGGTGACCAAGCTCACGGCCGATGTCGACAACTGGAAGCCGACGGCCATCGACCTGCCGGCCAATTTCGCGCCCATCGGCACCTGGTCGCCGACCTTCGATGCTGGCCAGACCATCACCGACAAGAAGGTGGTGAGCAAGGTGCAGGCAGTACTGGCCAAGCTCGGCTATGACGTCGGCACACCCGATGGGCTCGCCGGCGCCAAGACCGCGACCGCCATCAAATCCTTCGAGCAGTCGACCGGCATGAACCAGACGGGCGCGATCAATCCGCGGTTGCTGGCCGTGCTGGGCAGCCAGCCGGTGTGATTTAGGGGCTCGGCGAGCCCCCACCCCTGTCCCCTCCCCCCAAGGGGGAGGGAGACCCTCCCGAATAGCCTTCGCCACCTCAAGCTCTTAGCAAGCGGCTCCATCGTCTCCCTCCTCCTTGTGGGGAGGGATTAAGGGTGGGGGTGAGCGACACGCTCAACACTTACGCTCTGTCTTCACTACCTGCTTCATGCGGGCAGCGACCGCTGTGGTAAGGGCGCCAAGCCCCCGGCTGGTTTCCAAAGGGTTTACAACTTTCCTGCATAGTGCGGTTTCCACTTGTGGCGGACCGGCCTCTTGCAGATCTACCTGCCTATCGCCGAACTCTCGATGAATGTGTTCTTCCTCGTCGGTATCGGCGGGGCGGTCGGCTTCCTGTCGGGCATGTTCGGGGTGGGCGGCGGGTTCCTGCTGACGCCGCTGCTGATCTTTTCGGGCGTCCCTTCGCCTGTCGCCGTGGCCTCGGTCACCGGGCAAGTGGTGGCCTCCTCGACTTCGGGGGCCCTGTCCTATTACCGACGAAACGGCATCGACCTGCACCTGGCCATGTATCTGATCATGGCGAGTACGGTGGGCTCGTTCCTGGGCGTCTATACGTTCGGCCTGCTGCGGGCCGCCGGCCAGCTCGACCTGGTCATCGCCATCGCCTATCTGCTGCTGTTGGGTTTCATCGGCTCGCTCATGCTGACGGAATCGGTGCGAGCGATCCTCAAGCGCCGCGCCGGCGTGGTGGTGCGCGAACGGTTGCCGCATCAGCATAACTGGGTGCACGGCCTGCCCTGGCGGGTGCGTTTCAAGCGCTCGAAACTCTATATCTCGGTGCTGCCGGTGCTGGCGATCGGGCTGTGCATCGGCTTTGTGGGTGCGCTGCTGGGTATCGGGGGCGGCTTCATCCTGGTGCCGGCGCTGGTCTATATCCTGCGCGTGCCGGGCAATGTCGTCATCGGCACCTCGCTGCTGCAGGTGGTGGTGATGATGGCGGTGACCACGGTGCTGCAGGCGGTGCAGAGCCAGAGCGTCGACATCCTGCTTGCCTTCTGCCTGATGGTGGGGGGCACGGTGGGGGCGCAGTTCGGCGTCTCGGCCGGGCAATATCTGCGCGGCGAACAATTGCGGGCGCTGCTGGCGCTGCTGGTGCTGGCCATCGCCATCCGCTTCGGCCTGACGCTGGTGCTGCCGCCAGGCGATGTCTTCAGCATGGCGGTGCTGGGACCCGGAGGGTTGCAGTGACGCGGCAGTTGGCACCCGTGTGGCTGGCGTGGCTGCGGCGCCTTATGCTGCGAGGGCGGCCAGCGCTTGCTGTGGCCGCGCTGCTCTTGGCGCTATCGGCGGAGGCGGCACGTGCCGAGCGCGTGGTATCCTCGGTTTCCAACTCCGATATCTCGATCAGTTCCTCCTTCGATGGCGAGACGCTGACGCTGTTCGGCAATGTCGAGCCGGAGATCGGCGCAACCGGCACGCAGGTCCGCGGCCCCTATAATGTGATCATCGTGGTCGAGGGGCCGCTCTACGACCGCGTGGCACGCCTCAAGACCAACAATTTCGGCATCTGGATGAACACCACCCAGGTGCGGTTCGACGCCTTTCCGAGCTATTTCCAGGTCCTGTCGAGCGGCAAGCTGAACGAGATCACCAATGCGGCGACGCTGGCGACCGAGAGCATATTGCCCGAAGCCCAGGCGGCGATGTCGGCGGAAGCCGGCTGGTGGGATTCATCGGTGTTCGGCAACCAGCTGGTGCGGCTGATGACGGAGCGCGGCCAGTTCGGCGTGCGCGAGAACGGCGTGCAGTTCCTGTCGCCCACGCTTTATTCCGCCAAGGTGACGCTGCCGGCGGACATTACCAACGGGCCCTTCATCGCCAGGACCTATGTGTTCAAGGATGGCGAGATCATCGCCCGGCGTTCAGAAGGCTTCACGGTGCGCAAGAGCGGCTTCGAGCGGTTTCTGGGCACATCGGCGGTGCAATATCCCCTGCTCTATGGCCTCACCTGCGTGGCGCTGGCGGTGTTCACTGGCTGGTTGGGCGGCGTCGTGTTCCGGCGCTAGAATGCTTCGCGTTTTGATTGCATCAAAACGAGGGTCTTTATCCACTTTTCCTGAAAACGCTTTAGGCCATCACACCGCGTCGAGGAATGGGATGGCGGTGGTGGCGAGTTCGGGCGCCATGAAGATGGTGTAGTGCGTAAGGCCCGGCAGGATGGCGAGGCGCGAAGGCACCATGCCGGAGCCGTCCCAACCACCGTCGCGCTTGCTGCCGCCAAGCAGTTCGTAAAATTGCGCCGCATGGGAGGCCGGCATGCCATCGGCATCACCGAGCGCCACCATGACGGGCTGTTTGAGCCCCGACACTTCCGCCGACCAGTCATAGGGCTGGCGCAGCATATCGCCGACGCGCTCGAGCAGCAGCGGAAAATCGTCGGGACGTGGTGCCACATCGATATAGTCGGCGTAGATGGGCGTATTCTTCATGAAAGGGACACTGTGGCGGCCGATGGCGCTCATGCCGTCGCGCATCTCGGAATACCAGCCGTCGCGCCGGAAAGGCGCCGAGACGATCACGGCCCGGCGCACCAGATCCGGATGCTGGATGGCGGTGCGCAGGGCCACGCCGCCACCGACCGAATAGCCCATCAGGTCGATGTGGTCGAGCCCTAGAAAGCCAGCCAGCGCCGCCACGTCGTCGGCCAGGGTTTCGTAACGCATGGGGCGATCGATATCGGCGGTACGGCCGTGGGCCTGCAGGTCGCAGGTGATGACCTGCCGGTCCTCGGCCAGGATGTGCACGACATCGCCGAACATGTCGGACGAGCCAAGGCCGCCATGCAGCAACAGGAGCGGGGCGCCGGTTCCCTGGATGGCATAGTACATCCTGAGGCCACGGATATCGGCATAGCCGGATTGGAAACTGGCGTCGGTCATAATCTCACGCTCCGTGGCTTGTGGCGCCGCAGCCTCGGTGAGGCGGGTGGCTATGGTGACGAAGCCGAGTGTCGCGGCGCCAGTGAAGAAAGCTCGTCTCAACATTTTCGTCCTCTTTGGGACTATGTCGAACGAGCCCGCGCCTGATCGACACTGAAGGCGCCGGGGCCAGCGAAAAAAATGTAGAGAAAGACGAAACAGAACAGGATCGCCTCGCCGCCCATATTGTTGGACGGAAAGAAGCTGACCGGCGCATGCATCCAGAAATAGCCGATCGCCATCATGCCGGAGAGGAGGAACGCGACGGGCCGGGTGAACAGGCCGATAACGAGCAGGATGCCGCCGACAAGTTCCATGATGCCGGTGAAGATGGTGAGCGGATTATGGGGGATTTCCATCGTCGGCGTGGGGAAATTGAACAATAGCAAAATGCCGGCCTGCAAAAACAGCAGCGCGCTCATGATGCGCAGCGCCATCAGCGCATAGGGGGAATAGCGGGACAGGCTGTCGAACATCGGTCTTCTCCTTGAGGTTGCAGATCAATCGAGAGTGGCAAGCAGTTCGGCGAGGCGTTCGAGGCTTTCGCGGGCGCCCGATTCCATGCCGGAATCCAGCATGCGGTCACGGTCAGCAACGGAGTCGAAGCGGGAAAGGCTCCGGTAGTGGGTGACACCGTCGCGTTCCTCGAACGTGTGGGTTTCCACCAGCAGCTTGTCCTCGTCCATGCCTTGCATGCCGAAGGTGTTGACGATCCTTTCGGGCGCAACAACTTCGAGGTAGGTGCCCCTGAAGACAAAGGTGCGGCCATCGGAACGATGGTCCTCGAAGCACCAGTTACCGCCCGGCCGCAGGTCGAGCTTGACCACGGTGACGCGGGCGCGGCGCGGGCCCCACCAGTTGGAAACGAGCATGGGATCGGTGAAGGCACGCCAGACCAGCGCCCGCGGCGCCACGAAGGCGCGGGTCATGACGATCAGCGGCTGATCGGATGGGGCGGTGATTTCGAGCGTCTGCATCCGTAACTCCTCCTGTTGGACGCTGTGCACATAGTCATCGAGACGATCGAGGTTCTGGCCCCAGAACAGGGCCAGCACCCGCTGCCATTCGGTCGGAGCCGCAGCCTGGCGGCGGGCGCGGTACTGCGACAGCGAGACGATCTTGTCCTCGTCCATGAGGCCCCTCCACCCTCACCCTCGCGGCAATGACGTCGTGGATGTGGGGAAGGCCGCATCATCAGTTCGGCGTGCCATCGGGATCTCCCTTCTGGAGTTGCGCCAGATAGGCATCGAGGCGGTCGAGGCGTTCTTCCCAGAGCCGGCGATAGGTGCCAAGCCAGGCATCGACCTCGCGCAGCGGTTCGGCCTGGAGGCGGCGCGGACGGAACTGGGCGTCCTTGCCGCGGGCGACGAGGCCGGCCTTTTCCAGAACGCGCAGATGCTTGGAGACGGCGGGAAAACTCATGTCGAAAGGCTCGGCCAGCTCGGTCACCGAAGCCTCGCCCAGCGACAGGCGCGCCAGGATAGCGCGCCGGGTCGGATCGGCGAGGGCGGAAAGGGTAAGGCTCAGCGGGTCGGCGGGCATAGCGTATGGAACCAGTTGGTTATATAACTGATTGGTTCTATACGTGATGAAGCGAGCGAGTCAAGCGAGCGACTGCCCTCAAGTGGTGCTCAGGGGCGGCGAAAGCTTATCGGAATGGCAGGTGATGGCAGGCTAGCCGTTGACCAGGCGCTTGGGGCTCACCGGATAGAGCCGGTCGCGGCCCAGCATGATGACTTCGAGGCTCGGCCAGTGGAAAAGGCCACGGAAGGCGGGGCCAAGGATATTGATGCTGCCGGTGGTCGAACCGTAGGCCGGCAGCAGCAGCGTGCTGCCGTCATGCACGAAGCATGGGCGCCGGACGGAGCGGCCATTGATGACGACGCGGGCCGCCGGATGCAAATGACCGGCGATGAGGCCGCTATCGTGGCGCCGCGGTTCGTGGGTCAGCAACAGGCCGAGCCGTTCGAGATGCGGCAGGCAGGTGCCGCCGAGGGCATGCGGGCTTGGATCGTGGTTGCCGGAAAGCCAGAACCAGGCGGCACGGGCCATGAGGCCGGCGAGCCGCTGGCGATCGGCCTCGATCAGCGTCCTTGTGCCCTCGTCGCGGTGAAAGCTGTCGCCCAGGGCAATGACGGT
Organism: Devosiaceae bacterium; assembly: GCA_036499825.1. Lineage (GTDB taxonomy): Bacteria > Pseudomonadota > Alphaproteobacteria > Rhizobiales > Devosiaceae > Paradevosia. The sequence goes on along the minus strand of DASYCZ010000032.1, from coordinate 28,753 downwards.
CCGGGCGCCGGTGGCGTTGAGATCGGCTTCGAGCCGCAGGAGCGTCATGCCGGTATCGTAAGGCGGCAGCAACTGCCCTGTACGGGCATAGGAGGACAGCTTTTCGAGGTGCAGGTCGGCGACCAGCAGCGCCTGCTCGGCACGCCAGAACAGCGCGCCCGAGGGCAGCGGCTCGAAAATCTTGCCGTGGAAACGGATGAAGGACGTTACGGCCTCCTCGCTCCAGTCGCTGGGGCTTGCCGCCCCCGATACGCTCACTTGCCGAGTGCCTCTTTAATCAATTCGTCGGCGGCTTCGGCCATGGCGGTCTCGCGGCCCTCGCCGAAGATCGGCTCCTTGCCGATATCCAGCATCACCGGTACCGCAAGTGGCGAGATTCGGTCGAGTGGTTTGTGCACGATATGTTTCCGTATGCGGCGGAGCATGTGCCCCAGCCGCTCGATATCCAGGAGGCCCCGCGCAGCGTCGCGGCGGGTGGCTTGGATGAGGATATGGTCGGGCTCGTGCTGGTAGAGCACGTCGTAGATGAGATCGGCCGACATGGTGATCTGGCGGCCGGTCTTCTCTTTGCCGGGATGACGGCGCTCGATGAGCCCCGAGATGATGGCGCAGTTGCGGAAGGTGCGCTTCATCAGGGCGGATTCGTCGAGCCAGTCTTCGAGGTCTTCGCCCAGCATATCCTCTGAAAACAGCTCGTCGAGCGACAGGCGGTCGGTGCGGATCATGGCGGAAATATCGCCCAGACCCCAGATGGCGAGGGCATATTCGGAGGCGACGAACCCCAGCGGCCGGGCGCGGGCGCGCTCCAGCCGCCGCGTCAGCAGCATGCCGAGCGTCTGGTGCGCCAGCCGTCCCTCGAAGGGATAGCACACCATGTAGTTCTGGGCGCCGCGCGGAAAGGTTTCGACCAGAAGGCTATCCTCACGCGGCACCAGGGAGAAATCGCGCTGCAGCCGCAGCCAGTCGGCCACCTGGTCGGGCAGGCGCGCCCATTCGTCGGGCCGGTCGAGCATTTTTCGCACGCGCTCGGCGAGATAGGTCGAGAGCGGGAACTTGCCGCCCATATAGGAGGGGATCTTGGGATCCTTGCCGAAACTGCGCGACACATAGGCCTCAGTTTCGAACATGCCCTCGAAGGCGACGACCTCGCCGCCGAACATGAAGGTGTCGCCGATGGTCAGGGTATCGAAGAAGTATTCCTCCATCTCGCCCAGGACGCGCCCCATGCGGCCGATGGGCCCGGTGGTGGCGCCGCGGCGCTGCCCCCTGCCCCGCACCAGCCGCACCTTCACCATCGGCTCCTCGATGATGGTGCCGACATTGAGCCGGTATTGCTGCACCACATAGGGGTTGGCGACGCGCCAGCGGCCATCATCGGTGCGCTTCAGACGCGCATAGCGCTCATAGGCCCTGAGCGCATAGCCGCCGGTGGCGACGAAATCGACGACACGATCGAACTGTTCGCGCGGCAGATCGCGATAGGGCCAGGCGCGGGTGACTTCCGCAAAGAGCTCTCCGGCATCGAAGGGCGACGCGCAGGCCATGCCGAGGATGTGCTGGGCGAGGACGTCATAGCCGCCATTGACCGGATCTTCGCTGTCCTGGTGACGCTCCTCGACGGCTTCGACCGCGGCTTCGCATTCCAGCACTTCGAAACGGTTGGAGGGCACCAGCAGCGCCTTGGAGGGCTCGTCCAGCCGGTGATTGGCGCGCCCGATGCGCTGCAGCATGCGCGACGAGCCCTTGGGCGCGCCCACCTGCACCACGAGATCGACATCGCCCCAGTCGATGCCCAGATCGAGGGTGGAGGTGCACACCACGGCGCGGAGATTGCCGCCCGACATGGCGCTCTCGACCTTGCGGCGCTGCTCGACCGAGAGCGAGCCGTGATGCAGCGCGATGGCGAGGCCATCGTCATTGATGGCCCACAGCCACTGGAACAGCATCTCTGCCTGGCTGCGGGTGTTGACGAAGAGCAGCGTGGTCTTGTGCTGCTTGATGATGTCGTAGAGCGCCGGCACCGCATAGGCCGACGAATGCCCGGCCCAGGGCACCCGCGCCTCGATATCGAGGACCGACAATATCGGCGGCGCACCGCCATCGGCGGTGAGCAGTTGCGCCGGCGCATCGGGCAGCGGCCGGGCGATCCAGTCGCGCAGTAGTTCGGGCTGCTTGACGGTGGCGCTGAGGGCGGTGATCCGCAGGTTGGGCGCCAGGGTGGCGATGCGCGCGATGGCCAGCGCCAGCAATTCGCCGCGCTTGGAGGTGACGAGCGCATGCAGCTCATCGAGCACGATGCGCCGGAGCGAGCCGAACATGCGGATGGCGTCGTCATGGCTCAGCAGCAGGGCCAGCTGTTCGGGCGTGGTCAGGAGGATATGGGGCGGATCGTAACGCTGGCGCTGCCGGCGGGAGGCCGGCGTATCGCCGGTGCGGGTCTCGACCTTGATGGCGAGGCCCATCTCGGCGATCGGAGCCTCGAGGTTGCGATGCACATCGACGGCCAGCGCCTTGAGGGGCGAGATGTAGAGCGTGTGCAGGCCTTTTGCCGGATGGGTGATGAGATCGTCGAGCGTGGGCAGGAAGCCGGCCAGCGTCTTGCCGGCTCCGGTCGGGGCGATCAGCAGCGCCGAGGCGCCCTGGTTCCAGGCGCCCAGCACCGCCAGCTGATGAGCCCGCGGCGCCCAGCCCTTGCGGGCGAACCAGTCGGTAATCGTGGGATTAAGGGGCAAGGGCGGCTCTCGGTTCGACTACATAGATAAGCCCGATGCGGGACTTTGCCACAACGGGGAAGATGTAGTGGTGGTTCGCGGGTTTGGTGCCGACCTCACCCCCCTCCCATCCTCCCCCGCAAGGGGGGAGATGCGAGCACTAGTGCTGCCGCCTAGACACCCCCACCCCTGTCCCCTCCCCGCAAGGGGGAGGGAGACCCTCTCGACCAATTTTCGCAGCCTCTTGTCTTGAGCAAGCGGTTCCGTCGTCTCCCTCCCCCTTGCGGGGAGGGGACAGGGGTGGGGGTGAGCCACACGCACACTCCATCGCAAACACTGCCTCTTGCGGGAAAGGACAGGAGGAGGATTAGGTTGGGCACGGAACCCGGGACCCGACCATGCAAAGCCTGTTGCTGGCGCCTGCTGCTGCCGAAGATGAACTTACCGCCCGAGCCCTGGCGCTGACCGGAAATGGTGTCCGCGTGGCCCTCGGCATCACCGGCGGCCCCGGCGTCGGCAAATCGACGCTGGCCATGCGCCTTGTGGAGGGGCTCAACGCGGGGCAGCCGGGCCTTGCGGCCTATGTGCCGATGGATGGGTTCCATATGCGGCATAGTAAGCTCGAAGCGCTCGGCACGGTTCGGGACAAGGGTGCGCCGCATACATTCGAGGGGGCGGCGTTCGTAGAGTTTCTCCGACGCCTGAAGCAGGCAACCGACGCCATCAGCGGGCCGGGCTATTCGCGCAAGATCGAAGATGTGGTGGACGGTGCCTTCACCATCGCGGGCGATACGCGGCTGCTGGTGGTGGAGGGCAACTATCTGCTGCTGCCCGAGGCGCCATGGAGCGGGGTGAGGCCCCTGCTCGATCTGGCCGTGTTCATCGACGTACCACGCGAGATGGTGCGGGCGCGGCTCATGCGGCGGCATGCCGAGGAAGGATTGTTCAGCGAAGCGCGCAATCGCGAACATGTTGAACGTGTCGATCTCAGCAACTATGACCGTGTGGCGCAATCGCGCCCGTTCGCGGATCTCGCGATCGATCTCACTACCGATACCTGACCCGGAGAATTCCATGCCCGTCATCTTCGTCACCGGCGCCACCTCGGGGTTCGGCGCCGCCACGGCGCGTCTGTTTGCAACGAACGGCTGGAAGGTGGTGGCGACCGGCCGGCGGCTGGACCGGCTGCAGGCGCTGCAGGCCGAGCTTCCCCAAGGCCAGGTGCATATCGCCGAAATCGACCTGACCGATCGCCAAAGCATCGTGGCGGCGGTGGCGGCGCTGCCGGAGGCGTTCAGGCCGGTGACGTGCCTGTTCAACAATGGCGGGCTGGCGCTGGGCACCAAGGCCATTCCGGATGTCGACCTCGATGACTGGCAGCGTATGATCGACACCAATATCACCGGCCTCATTCATACGACGCTGGAAGTGCTGCCGTCGCTGCGCGCCGCCGGGCGCGGCGCCTCGATCATCAATGTGGGCTCCATGGCCCAGCGCTGGGCCTATGAGGGCGGCAATGTGTATGGCGGCACCAAGGCCTTCGTGCACCAGTTCTCGCAAAACCTCAGGGCCGACCTGGCCGGCACCGATATCCGCGTCACCGTGCTGGAGCCGGGCCTTGCCAAGAGCGAATTCACGCTGGTGCGCACGCATGGCAATGCCGAGGCCAACGAGAAGATGTATGAGGGCGTGGAGCCGATCCTGCCCGCCGACATCGCCGATATCGTCTGGTATCTCGCCAACACGCCGCCGCACATCAATATCGGCGTATTGGAAGTGACGCCCGTGGCGCAGGTGCCGCAGGCGGCGCGCATCGTGCGGAAATGAGCCGGCCGAGCTACCCGTTCGAAGTTCATAGCCGCGATGTCTGGCGCATCGCGCTGCCGGCGGCGCTGGCCTTCATCACCGAGCCGATGGTGGGCACCGTCGATATCGCGGTGGTCGGGCGGCTGGGCGACGCTAACCTCTTGGGCGGGCTGGTGCTGGGCGCACTGGTGTTCGATTTCATCTTCTCTTTGGCCTATTTCCTCCGGCTCGGCACTGCCGGGCTGACGGCGCAGGCCATCGGATCCCGCGATCCGCGCGACGGGCTGATCCATATCTGCCGCGCCGTGCTGCTGGCGGTAGCGATCGGGCTGTTGATGATCGCGCTCAGCGTGCCGCTCCTCTGGGTCGCAGAGGCCGCATTGGCGCCGGCGCCCGGCGTGCGCGAGGCGTTAGCGACGTATTTCCATATCAGGCTGCTGGCGGCGCCGTTCGCCCTGATCAATTACGGCCTGCTGGGCTGGTTCTACGGGCGCGCCGCGGCGACGACCGGCATGGCGCTGCAGATCCTCATCCACGGCGTCAATATCGTCCTCAATATCCTGTTCGTATTCGGCTTCGGCTGGGGCGTGGCGGGGGCGGCGCTGGGTACGGTCCTGGGCGAGGCGGCGGCAGCGGTACTGGGGCTCTATCTGGTGGCCCGGCATTTCGGCGGAATACGCAAGACGCTGGCGCTGATCGTGCCGAAGGAACTCTACGATCCCGCAGCGCTGCGACGCATCTTCGGGCTCAGCCGCGACCTGATGATCCGCTCGGCGGCGCTGATGAGCGCGTATGCGTATTTCGCCGCGCAAGGTTCGCGCGCCGGCGAGATCACGCTTTCCAGCAACGCTATCCTCCTCAACCTGATGATGGTGTCGGCCTATTTCCTCGATGGCGTGGCCCAGGCCTCGGAACAGCTGTGCGGCAAGGCGGTGGGCGCCAACTGGCGGCCGGCCTTCGAGCGGGCGGCGGTGCTGGCCATGGGCTGGGGCCTGGTGATCGCCACAGGCCTCGCGCTGCTGATCTTTTTTTGCGGCCCGTTCGTCATCGACGTAATGACCACCAACGCCCCGGTGCGCGAGGCGGCACGCCAGTTCCTGCCGCTGGCGGCAATCAGCGCCATCGTGGGCATGCCGGCCTTCGTCTATGACGGCATCCTGACCGGCTCGACGCTCAATGGCGAAATGCGCAACGGCATGGTGGCGGGCTTCGCGATCTTCCTCATCGCCGCCAATGTGTTGCAGCCGATGCTGGGCAATAGCGGGCTATGGCTGGCGCTGAACGTGCTGTTCGTGTCGCGCGCGGCGTTTTATTTCTGGGCGCTGGAGCGGAAGAAGGCGGGACTGTTTACGGCTTAGGCTGGTGGGTGGGGGTATGGCCTTAGCCCCGGATCTCGCCCCTGCCCTCGGCCCAATCCGCAACCTTTCTGCCGCTGAGATCGGAGACGGTCTTCACCCCTGCGGCCCGTACCGCGGCCACCAGGCCGCGCTTGATGCGGTCGAGGAGGTCGAGGCCGTTGAAAACCATGGCGGAATAGAGCTGGATGGCGTCGGCGCCGGCTTCGAACTTGGCGACGGCGGATTGCGGCGAATGGATGCCGCCGACACCCACGATAGGCAACGTGCCGACGCGCTGGCGCATCTGGGCGAGGCGCTGGGTGGCGAGGTTGAACAGCGGCTTGCCGGAAAGCCCACCGGTCTCGCCCGCATTGGTCATGCCCTGGACAGTGTCGCGGTCGATGGTGGTGTTGGAGACGATGAGGCCGTCAAGGCCGGTGCCCTCGATGGTACGGGCGATGGCGTCGAGCGCGGTTTCATCGAGATCGGGCGCGATCTTGAGAAGCACCGGCACGCGGATCTCGGCCTTGGACCGCTCCGCCAGGACTGCGCCCAGCAGCCGCGCCAGGGCCTCTTCGGCCTGCAGATTGCGCAGGCCCGGCGTGTTGGGCGAGGAAATGTTGACCGTCAGGTAGTCGGCGATGGGCGCGAAGCGTTTGACGCCCAGCACATAGTCGGCGACGAAATCCTCGGAATCCTTGTTGGCGCCGATATTGAGGCCAAGCGCGGCGCTGACACGCAGGCCCTTGAGCCGGGCGAACACCGCCTCATGGCCTTCATTATTGAAGCCCATGCGGTTGACGACGCCTTCCGCCTCGGTGACACGGAAGAGGCGCGGCTTGGGATTGCCGGCCTGCGGACGCGGCGTCACCGTGCCGACTTCCACCATGCCGAAGCCCATGCGCGACAGCGGCCTGGGGACTTCGCCGTTCTTGTCGAAGCCGGCGGCCATGCCGATGGGATTGGGCAGGTCGAGCCCGCACAGGCTGGTGCGCAGTTCGGCCGGATCGGCATAATCCTGCTCGGGCGACAGCCCCAGGCGCAGTGCCGTGATGGTGGCCCCATGGGCGGTCTCTGCATCCATCTTCAGCAGCGCCTGGCTGCTGAGACTTTGCACGGCGGGAATGCGCAGCAGCGGCGAGAGGCGCGAAAAGATCACCGAACGTCCTCGGGCAGGATGCAGGTGCCGTCGGGCGCCACCGCGATCTCGGCGGTCCACTTCACCAGCGACAGTGACAGCGGCGCGTAAAGATGCGGGAACAGGGCGCCGCCGCGCGACACTTCCCAGCGGAGCGCCGGGCCAAGCGCTTCGGTCGGCACCGCCGCCAGCACCAGCTCCTGCTGGCCGGCAAAATGCTTGCTCAGCGTTTCGGGCAACTGGCCGGCGGTGGAGAAATGGATGAAGCCATCCTGGATGTCGATGGGCGCGCCCTGGTAGGTGCCGGTCTTTACGGCATCCCTATAGGCGGCGCGCGTGGCGACCTTGTAGACGAGTTGGGGATCGGGTGTGGGCATGGGCCGGAAACTAGCCGCTCGCGGCGCGGCGGACAAGGCCGGGGGCCAGGTTTTGGGGTGCATTTCGAGAGGGGATTGGCCTCTCGAAATGCCGAATATTTTGGGAGCAGTCCCCGCCGGGCGGCTCCCCGCGATCGCCTTACGCCGCCGTCACCAGCTCTCCGGCAAGCGCCCGCTCGATGAGCTTGCGGGTTTCGGCGACGCCGTAGAGCGCGATGAATGAGCCGAAGCGCGGGCCCTGATCGGCGCCGAGCAGGACCTGATAGATGGCGGTGAACCAGTCGCGCAGCGGCTCGAAACCATGTTGCTTGCCGATTTCGAAGACGAGGTTCTGCAGCGCCTCGGCATCCCCCGAGCCTTCGAGCGGCGCCAGCGCCGTGGCGAGATCGGCAAGCGCCGCGCGTTCCTTGTCGCTGGGGGCGCGGAAGGTCTTGGTGGGCTTCACGAAATCGTTGAAATAGCGCACCGCGTAATGCGCCAGCTGGTCGAGCGCCGGGTGGCTTTGGGGCGTCGCACCCTGCACATAGCGCGAAATGAAGCCCCAGAGCACGCCGGCATCCTCGGCATTGGCAGCCGAGACCAGGTTCATCAGCAGCGCGAAGGTCACCGGCATGTCGATTTCAGGCACGGCGCCGAAATGCACGTGGAAAGCCGGGTTCTCCAGCCGCTCCTCGGTGGTCTGGCGGTGATAGGCGGCCACGAACGCATAATAGTCGTCGACGGCGCGCGGGATGACATCGAAATAGAGGCGCTTGGCGGCGCGCGGCTTCTGGAACATGTACTGCCCCAGGCTTTCGGGCGCGGCGTAAGTCAGCCACTCGTCGATGGTGAGGCCGTTGCCCTTGGACTTGGAGATCTTCTGGCCCTGCTCGTCGAGGAACAGTTCGTAGTTGAACCCTTCGGGCGGCGTGCCGCCGAGCGCCACGACGATGCGGTTGGCCAGCTTGACGCTGTCGATCAGATCCTTGCCGCTCATCTCGTAATCGACGCCCAGGCAGAACCAGCGCAGGGCCCAGTCGGGCTTCCACTGGCACTTTACGGCGCCGCCGGTGACGGTGGTCTCGTACTTCTGGCCATCGGCCGGATCGACATAGACGATGGTGCCGGCCTTGGCGTCGTGCTCGACCAGCGGCACCTGCAGCACGTTGCCATTGACCTTGGAGATGGGCAGGAACGGCGAATAGGTCGCCCTTCGGTCCGGACCAAGGCTGGGGAGCATGATCTCCATGACCTCGTCATAGACTTCCAGCATGCGGATGAGACCGGCATCGAAGCGGCCCGACGTATAGTAGTCGGTCGAGGAGGCGAAGTCGTAGCTGAAGCCGAAGCGGTCGAGGAAGGCGCGCAGGCGCGCATTGTTGGCCAGCCCGAAGGACGGATATTCGTCGGAGAACGGGTCGGGCACGCGGCTCAGCGGCTTGCCCAGATTGGCCGTCATCATCTCCTGGTTGGGGACGTTGCCGGGCACCTTGCGCAGCGCATCCATATCGTCGGAGAACGACAGCAGCCGGGTCTTGACCTGGTCACGCGTCAACAGGCGAAAAGCCGTCCGCACCATGGTGGTGCGGGCAACCTCGCCGAAGGTGCCGATATGCGGCAGGCCCGAGGGGCCGTAGCCGGTCTCGAACAGCACTTCGTCCTTGCCGGTTTTTTCGATGCGGGCCACCAGTTTGCGCGCTTCCTCGAACGGCCAGGCGCGGGCAGTCTGAGCGGCGTCGAAAAACGACGGATCGAGATAGGGAAGCGAAGCGGACGGCAAGGAACTGGCCCTTCGTTGGAGGCAGGATGGCGGAAAGTTTGTTGTGTCGCACCACAGGCCCCACGGCGTCAATGCCCGGCTTGGGTGACGGCGCCCCAGGCATGAGCACCCGCCTTGCCAAGCCGGACGCAGCTCCCTAGTTATTGCCGCACTGCCCACAGGGATTTGACCATGACGCTTTCCGTGCATGACGCCTTGATCCACCTGATGATCGTCTCGGCCTGGTCCGACACGGCGATGAGCGAGGAGGAGCTGGCGCGCATCGAAGACATGATCGCGCGGCTGCCGGTATTCGCCGGCTTCGACACCGAGCGGCTGGAGGCGGTGGCCAATGCCTGCGCCGATGCCATGAACGGTCCCGGGGGCCTGGATGGCGTGCTCGACAGCGCCATCGGGGCATTGCCCGAGCGGCTGCACGACACGGCTTATGCGCTGGTGGTGGAAGTGGCGGCGGTGGACCTGCGGCTGGAGCAGGAAGAGCTGCGCTTTCTCGAAATGCTCCGCGATCGCCTTGCCGTCGACCGGCTGGTCACCGCGGCGATCGAGGCGGCGGCGCGGGCGCGCCATCGCCGGGCGCACTGATCAGTAAAAGCTCACCGGGAACCAGCGCAGATACAGGTCATCGAGCGTCCCCTCGCGCTTGAGGCGGACCAGCGCATAATCGATGGCCTGGCGCACGGCATCGCGGCCCGGCGGCAATGCGAAGGCGAGGCCTTCGCCGAAAAGGTCCGGCCGGAAATAGGGCTGCCCGGCAAAATCGCAGCAACCGGCATGCTCGTTCAGCCAGAACGAGGCCCGCATGGCATCGCCGAAATAGGCGTTGGCGGTGCCGTTCTGCACCGCGTCGAGAGCGGTCGCCTCGGTGTCGAATTCCAGCGGCTTGGCGCCCGGCAGGTAGCGCTCAAGAAAGGTCTCGTGTGCCGAGCCCTTACGGACCGCGACCGTCTTGCCGTTCAGCGATGACGGCTGAAAGTTGGGCACGGCGACGCGTTCGGTGACGAAGCGCCCGGGCAGTTCCAGATAGAGGTTGGAAAAATCGAACTGCTGGCCGTTTTCCGGCGTGATGGCGAGGCCGGCGGCCAGCGCATCGCCCTGGTTGTCGGCCAGGGCCTTGGCGGCCTGCTCCCATGGCCAGGCCTGGATGGTGCAGGCAACCTTCAGCTCGGTGCAGATGGCGCGCGACAGGTCGATGTTGAAGCCGATCAGCGCGCCGCTGGCGTCGCGATAATTGAACGGCGGGAAATCGGCGGTGGTGAGGAAGCGGATGGCCGGCACGGCGGCGAGATCGGGCGCCGTGTCGCGGGCGCTGGGATCGACATGATAAGGCAGCGCCTGGCCGAGAGCCGATCCGGCGAAAAGGCCAAAAAGCAGGATCGCCAGGAATCGCATGCGCCAGGAAATGCCGTTCACCGCCAAGGGACAGGCGCTTATCGCCCAATTCGCGGCGAAAGGCGAGCCTCCCCTGCCCCCGTCGGACCAGTGGCCGGGGTGGCCCGTTCGGCCATGCGCCGGAATGAGGCGGCAGGCGTCCGGCGCCATGCGCCTTAAGTGCGAATGCCCAGACGGCCCTACGCCGCCGGCCTTAGAGCAAAACGGGATTTTCCCCATTCTATTGGGCGTTAATACACAGTAGCGTTCTATTTTGACCCGTCCTCGGGCGGGTGCCATGTTCGCGAGTATTTTGGGGGAAATTATTGTGAACGAGAGCATTATGACCGCCGCCCTGGCGATGCAGACAACAACCAGCCTGCATGCCATCGCCCGTATCGCCGAAAGCTTCGTGCAACGACATGACGTAGACAAATTCGCCGTCGCGTTCGTCCGCAAGGATGGCGTCGAGGCCACCGAATTCGTGCCGCTCAGCAATATCTCGGCGGAATTTCTGGCGCTCTATGCCGAGCGCGATTATTTCCTGCTCGACCCGCTGGCACAGTATTGCCTCAAGACAACCACGCCGTTCGTGTGGGAGGAGACGCTGGCGCTGCGCGATCAGGAGCCGATCGTCAAACGCATCTATTCGGAGGCCACCGAGTTCGGCATGTCGAACGGCATCACCATGCCGATCCGCTCGTTCGAGGGGCTCAAGGGTAGCGTCACCTTCGCTGGCGACCGCGCCAAGTTCGGCCTCAAGGAGCGCACAGAGCTCGAGATCCTGGGCCTCATCATGCATGCCCGCATCGGCGAGCTTTGCCACGAGATCGCCAGCCGCGCCTCGACCATCAAGCTGACGGATCGCGAGCAGGAAACCCTGAAATGGGGCGCACTGGGCAAAACCTCCGACGATATCGCCGGCATATTGGGGCTGACCAAGCGCACGGTGGACCAGCATTTCGAAAATGCCGGCCGCAAGCTCGGCACGGTCAACCGCGTGCAGACCGTGGTGAAAGCCTTCCGGCACAACCTGATCGGGTTGTGACGGTCGGAGCCAAGGCTCCGCCATATGGGACTGATCCGGCGGACGGCCCAGGCAAACCCGCCTGAGACCAATTGCGACAATTGCGTCACACTTGCGCCGCCAGTTTCATCCGGCGCGCGGGGCGCATCTTGTATTCTGCCGCCGCAGGCATAGCTCATCCCGCACGCGGCGATGTCCTCCGTTTCGGAAGCCATTTCCCGCGTGCATGGCGGTTTTTCCCATTAGGACACCGCTAACTACACCTGCAGACAAGCTCCCCCGCAAACGAGCCATGCGCACAGTGCAGTTGATTTGGTAAGCATGCATATTATATGTGCGCTTATGAAAATCGGTATTGGTCAATGAACGTCCCAGATACACCGCCTGTTTCCCCCTTGGGGTATTTGATCCACGACGTCGCGCGCCTGATGCGCCGGCGGTTCGAGGACCATGCGCGGCATTTCCAGCTGACGCTGCCGCAATGGCGCGCCATGGGGCAGTTGTCCAAGACCGATGGACTATCGCAAGTGACGCTGGCCGGAATGATCGAAGCCGATCCCATGACCGTCAGCGGCATCATCGATCGGCTGGAAACCAAGGGCTGGGTAGAACGCGTACCCGACCCTACCGACAGCCGGGCCAAGCTGGTGCGTCTCACCCCTTCAGCCCGCACGCTGGTGGAAGAGATGCGCGGCGTCGGCCGCACTTTGTTTGACGAGGCACTCGAGGGTGTGAGCGAGGCAGACCGTGAGGTTCTGGTGAACTCCCTCAGTCGCATTTGCGCCAATCTTAACAACACCAACAATACTCGCGTGCCGCAAAAGGAATTGCAGTCATGAACGCCCGCGTCGAAGCCCCCAAGCCTGGGGAAGCAGAAGTCGTACAAATGCCCAAGCCGGAAGCCGCCAAGACCGTTCCGGTCGAACCCGAAGCGCCCAAGAAGCCCAAGCGCCGTGGCCGGCGCATCGCCCTGATGGTGGTGGTGCCGCTGGTGCTGATCGCCGCGGGCGGTTATTTCTGGCTGACCGGCGGGCGGTACGTCGAAACCGACAACGCCTATGTGCAGCAGTCCAAGGTCGCGATCTCAGCCGATATTGCCGGCCGCGTGATCTCGGTTGCGGTCCACGACAACCAGGTGGTCAAGGCCGGCGACGTGCTGTTCAACATCGATCCCGCGCCCTATCGCATCGCGCTCGACCAGGCCAATGCGGCCCTCGCCTCGGCGCGGGTCAATGTCGACCAGTTGCGCGTCGCCTACACCACCGCCCAGACCAAGCTGAAGTCGGCGCAGGACACGCTGGAAATCCGCCAGCGCGAACTCGACCGGCAGGATAGCCTCGCCGGCAAGGGCGTATCGACGGCGGCCAATCTCGACGACGTCAAGATCGCCTACCAGTCCGACCAGGGCGACGTGGCCCTGGCCCAGCAGGACGTGGCCAGCGCGGTGGCGGCGCTGGGTGGCAATCCCGACATCAAGACCGACGATCATCCGGCAGTGATGACCGCACTTGCCGCCAAGGAAAGCGCCGAGCGCGATCTTGCCAAGACCACGGTCGTGGCACCGGCCGATGGTATCATCAGCCAGGTGGCCAGCCTCAATGTCGGCCAGTTCATCGCCACGGGCACCACCATCGCGGCGCTCGTCGAGACCGGTGACACCTGGGTTGAAGCCAACTTCAAGGAAACCCAGCTGGCCACCCTCGTTTCCGGCCAGCCGGCCGAGGTGAGCATCGACTCCTATCCGGGCGTCAAGTTCGAGGGCACGCTGGAAAGCCTCGGTGCGGCGACCGGTGCGGAATTCGCCCTGATCCCGGCCCAGAACGCCACCGGCAACTGGGTGAAGGTCACGCAGCGCATTCCAGTACGCATCAAGCTCGATGAAGGCTCTTCTCCGGTGGCGCTGCGCTCGGGCATGAGCGCGACGGTTTCGGTCGATACCGGCAAGTCGACGCTCGACCTGATGCTGAACAAGTAAAATGGCCAAGCAGATCGAGGTGTTGAGCCCACCGGCCATGCCGGTGAAGAATAAAGGCTTGCTCACCGTTGGCATCATGCTGGCCATGGTCATGCAGGTGCTCGACACCACCATCGCCAATGTGGCGCTGCCACATATGCAGGCCAGCCTTGGTGCCTCGCAGGACGAGATCAACTGGGTCTTGACCTCCTATATCGTGGCGGCGGCGATCGCGACGCCGCTGTCGGGGTGGTTTGCCGATCGCATCGGCCGCAAGAATCTGATGGTGTTCGCCGTCATTGGCTTCACCGTCGCCTCGCTGGCCTGCGGCATCGCCACCAGCCTTGACGAAATGGTGCTGTTCCGCGTGGCGCAGGGCATTTGCGGCGCCGTGCTGGCCCCCCTCGCCCAGGCCACGATGCTCGACATCAACCCGCGCGAGAAGATGGGCCAGGCCATGGCGATCTTCGGTGCGGGCATCATGGTGGCCCCCATCGTGGGGCCGACGCTGGGTGGCTGGCTGACGGAAAGCTTCAACTGGCGCGCAGTGTTCATCGTCAATCTGCCGATCGGCATCTTCGCCCTGACGCTGTTGCTGACGATGATGCCCAAGGGCGAGATCAAGATCCGGCCGTTCGACTTCTTCGGCTTCGCCATGCTGGGGCTGGGCGTTGCGGCAACACAATTGCTGCTCGACCGCGGCCAGCAGCAGGGCTGGTTCGAGTCCCCCGAAATCTGGATCTATCTCGGCCTTGCCATCACGGGCTACTGGATCTTCCTCGTGCACTGCACGACGGCCGAGAACCCGTTCATCGACATGAAGATGTTCAAGGACCGTAACCTGTCGTCGGGCCTGGTGTTCATCTTCATCATCGGCATCACCATGTTCGCCGGCCTGGCGCTGCTGCCGCCGATGCTGCAGGGCCTGATGGGCTATCCGGTGATCGAAACCGGCATCGTCATGGCGCCGCGCGGCATCGGCACCATGTTGTCAATGATCATCGTGGGCCGGCTGGTCTCCAAGATCGACGCCCGGATGCTGGTGCTTCTCGGCATATTGCTGACGGCCTGGTCGCTCTACATGATGACTGAGTTCGATATCGTCATGGATAGCGGACCGATCATGCTCAGCGGCGTGGTGCAGGGGCTCGGTCTCGGCCTCGTCTTCGTGCCGTTGTCGACGCTGACCTTCGCCACCATCGAAACCAAGTACCGCCTCGATGCGACGAGCATGTTCAACCTGTTCCGCAATGTCGGCTCGGGCGTGGGCATCTCGCTGGTGACGACCGTCCTGGCGCAGGGCAGCCAGATCAACCATTCGGAATTGGCCGAGCGCATCGCCATCGACCGCCAGCCGGTGCAGGACCTGTTGCATTCAGGGGGCGATCCGTCGACCCTGTTGGGCAATCTCGACGGGCTGGTCAGCCAGCAGTCGGCGATGATCGCCTATGTCAACGATTTCTGGCTGATGATGCTGGTGACGCTGGTGTCGATCCCGATCGTGTTCATGCTGCGCAAGCCCAAGGTCGCGCCCAAGCTCGATCCTGCCCATATGATGGCGGAATAACGTCTCATAGCGAGATTATCGAAGGCCGGCGCGAGGTTTCGCGCCGGCCTTTTTCATGGCGAGCGCGCTGCCGGAACGCGGCGGGCCGGCGGATATTTACCGGTGCGTCGCGCGCCTTTAAGAATTTTAGCCTAGGCTGGCCACAGCACTATCGGAGCCCGGACCCATGAGCAGCGTTGCGGCAGGCGAGATCGCGGATCGACCGGGCCGTCATGGACCCAGATTCCTCGGCTATCTGCGCGACCGGCTGGCGGCGTCCGATCCGGCCTATTCGCGCCTCCGCCTCGCCTCGCGCGCCTTGCTGGCGGTGATCCTCAGCGCCGCGATCCTCGCCGCCATCACCTATGCGATCGGCCCCCTGCCTTTCGGCGCCTACGGGATGGCGGTGGTGCTGGCCTTCGTCGGCTCGATGGCGGTGCGCGACCCTACTCTGAAGGGACAGGTCGTAACCCGCGGCTACGGGCTCGGCATCTCGCTGGCCAGCGTGTTCGTTGCGGGGCTCCTTGCCGGCACCCCGATCATCGCTGACCTGGTGTTTCTCGCGGTGATCTTTGCGGCCGTCTATATCCGCAAGTTCGGCATGCGCTGGTTCGGCATCGGCATGATGGCGTTCATGGCTTATTTCATGGGCGATTACCTCAAGCCTATGCCGGGCGATATCGGCTGGATCGCCGCGGCCTCGTTCATCGCGCTGGCGATGACGCATATCGTCAACAACTACATTTTGCGCGACGACCGCGAGCGCGATTTCCGCCGCGCCATGGTGACTATCGACCGGCGCATCAACCTAATCCTGCGCGACCTGCTGCAGGAGGCCGAAAAGGGTGCCACCAGCGCCATCGCCGACCGTCCGGACCAGCAGACCCATCTCGACCAGTTGCGCGACATCGTGCTGATGGCCGAGGGCTTCATCTCCCAGGGCGAGGATGGCTCGCTGGCGGTGGAAGGCCCGGCCTCCGAACTCGCCACGGCGTTGTTCGAACTGCAACTGGCGGTGGAGCGCATGGTGCGCGCCAGCTATCTGGAACTGCCCCCGCGCGAGCTGCTGCGCGCCGTGCTCTATGACAACGACAAGGCCGTGCAGGCCGAATTGACGCGGCTGCGCGACAGCGCCCCTGGCGGCGACGTGCCGGCCCGGCTGCTGGTGCGGGTGCAGCGGGCGCTGGCCCGCATCGAGGCAGCCACGATCCCGGCGGCCTTCGCGCCGTTGCCGCAAAGACCAGCGGGTGCGCCCGCCACGAGCGCCGCGGCGGCCTCGACCGGGCTGATCCCCGTATCACTGCATCTGCCCATCCAGGTGACGCTGGCCTGCGCCCTGGCGCTGGGCGGGGGCCTGCTGCTGTCGCCGGTGCGCTGGTACTGGGCGGTGATCACCGCCTTCATCGTCTTCAACAACACCCGGTCGCGGGCCGATACGGCGCTGCGGGCGCTGCAGCGCTCGGCCGGCACCTTTGCGGGGCTCATCGTCGGCACCGCCGCGGCGACATTGCTGCAGGGGCAGTTCGCCGTCTCGGCGGTCGCCATACCGGTGCTGTTCTTCTTCGCCTTCTATTTCCTGCAGACCTCGTACAGCACCATGATCTTCCTGATCACCATCGCGCTAGCGCTGCTTTACGGCCTGATGGGCATGTTCACGCCGGAACTGCTGTTGCTCCGGCTGGAAGAAACCGTGGTCGGATCGCTCGCCGGCGTCGCGGTGGCCTTCCTGGTGTTCCCCACACGGGCCTCGACCGGCGCCGCCACGGCGCTCGACAAATATCTCACGGCGCTGGGCGATATCGTGGCCGCGGCGCGGCGCCGGGCACATGGCGAGAAAGGCGCCGGCAATCTGCTGGCGCTGTCGCGCACCCTCGACCGGGCCTATACGGACCTCGCCAATGCGGTACGGCCACTGGGCGGCGCCTGGGATGCGGTGACGCGCTTCGGGCAGGTGCGTGAAAAGCTGCTGCTGCTGACCGGCTGCGCCCATTGGGCACGCGCCATGGCGCGCAGCCTCACATCCGGCGCCCTGCCGGAAGGCGAGATGCTGGCGCGCCTGGACGTGCTGGCCGCCGAAGTCACCGACCGCATCGCCACGGCGCGGGCCCTGGAGGGCACCTATTTCGAGCGGCCACGCAAGCGCGGCGATGTCGAGGAACTGATCGCCCCGCGCCCGCCGCTCCCCATCACCGAGGACGAGAATGCGGTGTTTTCGCTGGAGGTGATATCCGCCCTGCTCGACCGTGCCACCGGGCACGCGCCGGAGAAGCCGGCGGCCTCAGGGTGAGCAGTGGCTTTGACAGGAGGTGATCGATGGAGCGGGTGAAGGGAATCGAACCCTCGTCGTAAGCTTGGGAAGCTTCTGCTCTACCATTGAGCTACACCCGCGACGGGCTTTCTTGTGCTGGAAAACCGGCACTCCGTCAAGGCTCCGGCTACGCCGATCGATCAGGCTTCGAACGGCTTGAAGTGCTTGGAGAGTTTCAGCGTCTGCGCCTGGTAGTTGGAGCCGAGACCGCTGCCATAAAGCCGGTCGGGCGGCTCGGCGAGGCGTTCATAGAGCAGCCGGCCGATGGTCTGGCCATGACCAAGCAGGAACGGCACTTCGCGGCTGCGCACTTCCAGCACGGCGCGGCTGCCGGTGCCGCCGGCGGCGGAATGACCGAAGCCGGGATCGAAGAAGCCCGCATAGTGGACGCGGAATTCGCCCACCAGCGGGTCGAACGGCACCATTTCGGCCGCATGCGTGGGGGGCACATGCACCGCCTCGCGGCTGACGAGGATATAGAACTCGTCGGGATCGAGGATCAGCTCGTCCGAGCCGCGATTGTAGAGCGGCTCCCAGAAATCCAGCACGTCGAGCGCCGATTTGCGGTCGACATCGATAACGGCGGTATGGCGCTTGGAGCGGAAGCCCACAAGGCCCCGGCGCCCTTCGCCCTTGAGATCGATGGAGAGCGCCACGCCCTCCCCCACATCCTGGTTGGGGTCGAACACCAGCGTATCGGTTTCATGCAAGGCCTGATGCTCGGCTACCGACAGGCGCGTCTCGCCGGAGCGGAAGCGCATCTGCGACAGGCGCGAGCCGGTGCGCACCAGAATGGGAAAGGTGCGCGGACTGATTTCGAGAAACAGCGGCCCCTTGTAGCCGGCGGGCAGGATATCGAAGCCGCGCGCGCCATCGCCGATAACGCGGGTGAAGACATCGAGCCGGCCGGTCGAGCTCTTGGGGTTGGCGGCTGCGCTGACCATGGAGGGCAGCGCGAGGCTTTCCTGCAGCGGCACCAGATAGACGCAGCCGCGCTCGAGCACGGCGCCGGCCCGCAGGTCGATTTCATGCAGCTTCAACTGCCCGATGCGTTCGGCGACCGAATGGCCGGGGCCCGGCAGGAAACTGGAGCGGACGCGGAAGGCGGTATCACCGAGCCTGAGGTCGAGGCTGGCCGGCTGCACCTGGTCGAAATCCACCGGCCGCTCGACGCTGATGCTTGCCTGTTGCAGCAATCGCTCGATCAAACGCGCGGGAAAAATACCCTGCGGCCAGCCGTCCTCTGTGCGCATTTTTCCCTGCCTTTGCTGCGGTCTGCCTAGCACCGGATTTGCCTTGGCGCAATTGACGGCGCTGCCGAAAAGGCCCTACAAAGTCGGCGGTGGCGATTTGGCCGGTGCGGTTGCGGCCACCTTAAACAAGTTGCTAAAGCACCGTCTCGAGCTGGCCACCCGTGCCGGCTCTTTTATTTTGGGAATACCGAAATGGGTAAGGAAAACAACCCCCTTAACGATCCGAAGCAGCGGAGCGCCGAAACGCTCCTGGTGCATGGCGGCACGCAGCGCAGCCAGTTCAACGAGACTTCCGAGGCGATCTACTTCAATTCCGGTTACTCCTATCCGAGTTCGGAATTCGCCGAAAAGCTCTTCAAGGGCGAAGTCGTCGGCCACAACTATTCGCGTTTCGCCAATCCCAATCTCGACATGTTCCAGAACCGCATGGCGCTGCTCGAAGGCGCCGAGGCGGCGCGCGGGCTGGCGACCGGCATGGCGGCGGTCACCTGCGCGGTGCAGAGCCAGGTGCGGGCCGGCGATCACATCGTGGCGGCACGCGCCCTGTTCGGCGGCTGCCGGTTCGTGGTCGAGGACTTCATGCCGCGCTGGGGGGTGCATTCGACATTGGTCGATGGGCGCGACCCGAAGAATTTCGAGGCCGCGATGCGGCCCAACACCAAGGTGGTGTTCCTGGAATCGCCGACCAATCCAACCCTGGAACTGGTCGATATCGAGGCCGTGGCCAAGATCGCGCATGCGCATGGCGCCAAGCTCATCGTCGACAATGTGTTTGCAACGCCGCTCTGGCAATCGCCCCTGAAGCTGGGCGCCGATCTCGTCACCTATTCGGCGACCAAGCATATCGATGGCCAGGGCCGGGCACTGGGTGGCGTCATCCTCGGCAGCAAGGAACTGATCACCGGCGACATCCACACCTTCATCCGGCAGACCGGGCCGTCGATGAGCCCGTTCAATGCCTGGATCCTGCTCAAGGGCCTCGAAACCCTGCCGCTCAGGGTCAAGCAGATGACGGAAAGCGCCGCCAAGGTCGCCGATTTCCTCGCCCAACACCCCAAGGTCGAGCGCGTCATCTATCCGCACCACAAGAGCCATCCGCAATATGAGCTGGCCAAGCGGCAGATGAAAACCGGCTCGACGCTGGTGGCGTTCGAGGTGAAGGGCGGCCAGGAAGCGGCGTTCAAGCTGTCGGATGCGCTCGCCGTCATCCTCATTTCCAACAATCTGGGCGATGCCAAGTCGATCATCACGCATCCGCGCACCACGACGCATCAGCGCCTGACCGAAGAGGTAAGGCTGGAATCGGGCGTAACGCCGGGCCTGCTACGTCTATCGGTGGGACTGGAAGCGGCCGAAGACCTGATCGCCGACCTCGGCTACGGGCTGGACCAGATCTAGGGATTTGGGGCCGAAAGCTCGGCGAGTGGGGCCCCTCCCTAACCCGGCCATTCGAGCTTAGCTCTCATGGCCTTCTCCGCCTCTAATCGGTCCACTGGAGCGATTAGTTCGCCTGCGCTGAAACGGCTACGAAGCCCACGAGGGGGAGGGTTAGTACCGAGGGTGCGGCACAATCTTGCCCAACTCACTGAACGGCCCCCCCCTTTGTGCGGGAGGTTGGGAGGGGGGCGCCACACCCACCCCTCACGCCTCCATAGCCGCCTTCTTCCTGTCGAAGCCGTCCCAGGCCGCGATGGCGACCAGCAGCAGCGTTACCAGACCGGCGAGCACCAGCGGCTCGAACTGCCCGCCTGCAAGACCGAGCAGGACGAGGGCGACCAGCGCCACCGTCTGGCCCAGCGGCAGCGTGCTGCGCATGAAGCCGCGAAACAGCGCCGTGCCCAGCAGGTAGAGCGCGGGGCCGCCGACGATCACCAGTACGGTAGGCAGCTCGGCATGGTGCCCGGCCGGATGGGCAAGGACCAATTCATCGCCCACGGCGCTGACGATGATGCCGGCAACGATCAGCGTATGGATATAGGTATAGACGACATTGGCGATGAGCCCGGCCTTGGGCGATGCGGCGATCTGTTCATGGGCGCGTTCGGAGTTGGAATTGAAATAGATCCACCACATGGCCACCGAGCCCACGAAGGCGATGAGAAACGCCGCGATGCTGACGCCGCTGAAATCGCTTTCGGAGAAGGTGGCGCCGGTCACGAGGATGGATTCGCCCAGTGCGATGATGATGAAAAGGCCGGCGCGCTCGGCCATGTGGCCGCCTTCCAGCGTCAGGCTCGCAATCCTGGAGGCACCGAGCCAGGGCGTCCAGAACGACAGTTTTGGCGAGACATACTCGATGAGCAGCGCGATGGCCCAGACGAGCATGCGCGGCTCGGTTTCAAGGAAGGCCCCGGCTATCCAGAAGATACCGCCCAGCACCTGCCATGAGGTGATGCGGATGAAATTCCGGCGGTTTTCCGGATCCGATTTCATGGCCCAGACGGTAAACAGGCACCGCCCCACCTGCATGAACACATAAGCGCCGGCGAAGGCCAGGCCCCGCTCGCCGAAGGCTTCCGGGATGGAGATCGAAAAGATCAATCCGGCCAGCATCAGGACGAACAGCATGAGGCGGATGACGACGTTGCTGGGGTCGAGCCAGTTGGTGGCCCAGGCCGTATAGTTCCACACCCACCACATGGCGAGCAGCAGCATCAGCGCCTGTACGGCGCCTTCGAGGCTGAGATGCCCCAACAGGGTATGGGAGACCTGGGTCACCGCGAAGACGAAAACCAGGTCGAAAAACAGTTCGGAAAATTCGACGCGCGCCTGTTCGCCAGGAACGCGCCGGCGCAGAAAATCGTGGTGAGTATGGCTAGTCATGGAACGCCCGGGATCGTGAGCCTGGAATGCTAGCGATCCCGGACGGCGGTGTCAGCCGCGCTAGTGACGGGTTTCCCCATCCTCGATCGGCTGCTCTTCGAATTCCTGCGGCTTGAAGTGATAGGCCGACGAGCAGAATTCGCAGACCACCTCGATCTCGCCGTCGACCGCCATGTCCTCGCGCTCTTCGGCAGAGAAGCTGTCGCGCAGCATGTTCTCGATGCGCTCGGCCGAGCAGGTGCAGCGCTCTTCCATCGGCAGGGCCGAGAACACGCGGACGCCGGTCTCGTGGTAGAGGCGGAACAGCATGCGCTCGGGCGACAGGTCCGGATCGGCCAGTTCGGCATCGGCAAGCGTGGCCAGCATGGTCTTGGCGCGGGTCCACTTGTCGCTTTCGACGAAGTTGGGATCGGCGGTTTCGGGATTTTCGAAATCACCGTCGCCCGGCAGATCCGGCATCACGCCCATGCCGGCTTCCGGCAGGAACTGCACCAGCACGCCGCCGGCCCGCCATTTCGGACGCGGATCGCCCTTCTGGCTGAATTCGGCCACCGCGAGGCGCACTGCCGTCGGTATCTGCTCGGACTGCATGAAATAGGTATGCGCCACTTCCTCGAAGGACTGGCCCTCGAGCGCCACGATACCCTGGTAGCGCTCCATATGGACGCCCTGGTCGATGGTCATGGCAAGGTGGCCATGGCCGAGCAGTTCGCCCGGCCTGGTCTTGCCCAATTCGGTCGCCTTCAACAGCGCATCGTGGTCGTAGCGGGCATAGCCGCGCAGCCCGTCAGGCGCGTCGAAATCGACGACGACCAGGTTCACCGGACCATCGGTCTGCGTCTGCAGGATGAAGCGGCCGTCGAACTTGAGGGACGAGCCGATCAGCGAGGCCAGCACCACGGCCTCGCCGAGGAGCCGTGCCACGGGCGCCGGATAGTTGTGCCGGCTCAGGATGCCGTCGAGCGCCTCGCCCAGCCGGGACACGCGCCCGCGACTGTCGAGGTTTTCGAGGGTGAAGGGCAGCACGACATCGTCGCCGCTTTCCGGACGGTCGAGCCCCAGATTGGACAGGATGGTATCAGCCATTAAAGCGTTTCGATCCCGAACACCCAGGCCAGGATCGCCTTCTGTACGTGTAAGCGGTTCTCGGCTTCGTCAAAGACCACCGATTGCCGTCCATCAATGACAGCATCGGTAACTTCATCGCCGCGGTGAGCCGGCAAGCAGTGCATGAACAATGCATCCTTGCTTGCCTGGCCCATCAGAGTGGTGTCGACGCGGTACGGTTTCAAGACCCGGCGGCGCTCGACCGCATCGGTATCGCCCATCGACACCCAGGTATCGGTAATGACGAGGTCGGCGCCCTTGACGGCTTCCTGCGGGTCTTCCATCAGCCGCACGGCGCTGCCGGCCCGGCGGATATCGGCCATCGAGCCCTGGTCGGGGCGATATTCCTCGGGCACCGCGACCGCCAGCTCGCAGCCGAAGATCTCGGCGGCATGCACCCAGGACGTCAGCACGTTGTTGCTGTCGCCGACCCAGGCGATCCTGGCGCCCTTGATGGAGCCGCGATGTTCCTCGAAGGTCAGGATGTCGGCCATGACCTGGCAGGGATGCGACTTGCGCGTCAGGCCATTGATCACCGGTACGCTCGACGCGCCCGCCAGTTCCATGAGGTCGTCATGGCTGAGGATGCGGATCATGATGGCATCGACATAGCGCGACATGACACGGGCGGTATCGGCCAGCGTCTCCTCGCGGGCGAGCTGCATGTCGTTGCCGGAAAGGAACATGGTCTCGCCGCCCAGCTGGCGCATACCGACATCGAAGGAGACGCGGGTGCGCGTCGACTGGCGCTCGAAGATCATGGCCAGCATCTTGTCCTTGAGGAGCGGCGGCCGCTCGCCCCTGGCGAGGCGGGCCTTCAGCTCGACCGAGAGGTCCAGAATGGTGCGCAGCGTCTCGAGGGGAAAATCCTGGAGATTGAGAAAATGTCTTGGAGTGCCGGTCATGGGGATCGGTCCGGGGTTTGGGGGTTTTGGGCCTGTGCGGGCGATCAGTCGATCGCCGGCACGGACTCCGCTTCCTTGTCGAGGGCGGCGAAGGCATCGGCAATCTTGCCCATGGCCTGTTTGATATCGTCCTCGGTGATGATGAGGGGCGGCAGGAGGCGCAGCACGTTCTCGCCGGCGGCGACGGCCAGCAACTGGTGCTCGTCGCGCAGCCGGGCGACGAAATCGCGCACCGGCGGGACGATCTTGAAGCCGGCGATCAGGCCCTTGCCGCGGGTATCGAGAATGTAGTGCGGGAAACGCTGGGCCAGTTGCTGCATGTGCCAGGAGAGCAACTGCCCCGTCTGGTCGACGCGTTCCAGAAAGCCCGGCGCGAGGATGCGGTCGAGCACGGCATTGCCGATGGCCGAGGCCAGGGGATTGCCCCCATAGGTCGAGCCATGCGTGCCGGGCACCATGGAGGCCGCCACATCGCCCCTGGCGAGGCAGGCGCCGAGCGGGAAACCGCCGCCGATACCCTTGGCCACCGACATGACGTCGGGGGTGATGCCCGACCATTCGTGGGCGAAAAAGCGGCCTGTGCGGCCATAGCCGCTCTGCACTTCATCCAGGATCAGCAGCATGCCGTGCCGGTCGCAGATATCGCGCAGGCCCTGCATGAATTCGGGCGTCATGGCGGTGACGCCGCCCTCGCCCTGTACGGGCTCGATGAGGATGGCGCAGGTCTTGTCGTCGACAAGCGCCTCGACGGCGGCGAGATCGCCGGGCGCCAGGTGCTTGAAACCGGCCAGTGGCGGGCCGAAGCCTTCGATATAGTGCTCATTGCCGCCGGCCGCGATGGTGCCCAGCGTACGGCCGTGGAACGAGCCGGTGAAGGCGATGATTTCGTAGCGCTCGGGCTGGCCCTTGGAGAAGAAATAATGCCGCGCCGTCTTGATGGCGCATTCGACCGCCTCGGCGCCCGAATTGGTGAAGAACACCGCATCGGCGAAGGTGGCGTCGACCAGCCGCTGGCCCAGCCGTTCCTGCTCGGGAATGGTGAAGATGTTGGAGGTATGCCAGACCTTTTCGGACGCCGACTTCAGCGCCGCCACCAGATGGGCGTCGCCGTGACCCAGCGCATTGACGCCGATGCCGGAGTTGAAATCGAGATATTCGGTACCGTCCTGCGCGTATAGGCGCACCCCCTCGCCCCGCTCGAAGGCGAGACTGGAACGGGCGTAGGTGCCATAAAGCGCAGACATGGTAGTCCCCTATTTGAGAGTGTTGCCGAAAGGCCGCGCACGGCCCCATAAAAACCAAAAACGCGCTGCATTCCGGCCGCGCGTCGCGCTTTTCAGATAGGCCTTGCGGCAACGAAAAGTCAATGTTTGGCGGCAAGTCTCTGTTTCGACTCAGCTTCTGGTTGTCCCCGTTAATTTCGGGTTTTCCCAGTGGAATTTACGCCGGGACTCTTGATCCAGATTCCACGCACCGTGTAGTATCCAGGGCGTTGGGGACACGATATCTCGTGTGGCGGACCCACTCAACATACGACGCATAGCGTTTTTGGCTGCCAACACGTCTTGGTGGCACGATGGAAGATTCTATCCTTACTTAGGCCGGTAGGAGCCAATATCGATGAGCTGGACCGACGAGCGCGTCGAACTCTTGAAGAAGCTTTGGATGGAGGGCCTGAGCGCCAGCCAGATCGCAGCGGAACTGAGTGACGGCGTCACCCGTAATGCCGTAATCGGCAAGGTGCATCGCCTGAAACTTTCCGCGCGAGCCAAGCCGAGTTCGGCGCCGCGCCCCCGTACCAACAACAATACTGTCCGTCCGGCGCCCCGGCGCGTGGCATCGCCAAGCGGAGGCGGCAGCAGCCATGCCCATACCAGTAGCGTGGCCGGCATCATCAAGCGCAGTGTCATGCGCACCCAGGTGGTGGGCGCCACGGCACTGGCCGTGACCGAGGAGATGGAAGTCGAGGCCTATGTGGCGCCGGCAGCCGAACTCTTCATCCCCGAAGCCGAACGCGTCACCCTTTTGGGGCTCAACGAGCATACCTGCAAGTGGCCGATCGGCGACCCGCTGGCGCCGGACTTCTACTTCTGCGGCCGCGACTCCGAAGAGGGCCACCCCTACTGCCAGTTCCACTCGCGCCGGGCCTATCATCAGGTCGACAAGC
This sequence comes from Devosiaceae bacterium, assembly GCA_036499825.1. GTDB lineage: Bacteria > Pseudomonadota > Alphaproteobacteria > Rhizobiales > Devosiaceae > Paradevosia. Next base: position 3,167 of record DASYCZ010000032.1, on the reverse strand, counting down.
GCAAGCGCTGATAGCCTTCCACACAGGATTGCGATGCGCGGCTGACCCGCATCGCAATTGCAAGGGCTGTATTTCGTCACCGCCCCTCCGGCCAGGCCGGCACCTCACCTCTCCCCGTCGTCATATCCCGCACCCGCCGGAGCGTTTCTCGCGCTTCGGAGCGCTGCTCCGGCAAGCAGCCTCAATCCCTGGCGGCAAACCTGTCCGTGGCGGCAATGATGGCCTCGCCCATGCCCGCGTCACCGGTTGAATGGCCGGCGCGCTCCACCACCACCAGCTCGCCATCCGGCCAGGCCCGCGCCAGTTGCCAGGCGGTGACCAGCGGTCCTTCGAGATCGAGACGCCCCTGCACCATGACGCCCGGAATGCCTTCGAGGCGATGCGCCTCGCGCAGCAGCACGCCGTCTTCCAGCCAGCCATTGTGGTGGAAATAGTGCGTGCAGATACGGGCCCGCGCCATGCGGTAATCGGGATCGGCCCAGCGCGCCGGTGGCTTGGCGTCGGGATCGGCCGAAATGGAGGCGGCCTCCCAGTCGTGCCAGTCTTTGGCGGCCCGGGCGCGGACCTGCGGGTCGGGATCGGCCAGCAGGTCGTGATAGGCGGCGACCAGATCGCCGCTCCGGCGCTCCTCGGGCACGCCAAGCTGGAAGCGCTCCCATTGTTCGGGGAATAGTGGCGCGAGCCCCCGATAGAGCCAGTCGATTTCCGAACGCCGCGTGGTGGTGACACCCGCCACCACCACCGCCACGACACGGCCGGGATGACGCTCCGCATAGGCCAGCGCCAGCGTGCAGCCCCAGGAATTGCCGAACAGCAGCCAGCGCTCGACGCCGAGGAACAACCGCAGGCGCTCGATATCGGCCAGGAGATGGGCTGTGGTGTTATGGGCGAGATCGGTCGCCGGATCGCTCGCATGCGGCGTGCTGCGGCCACAGCCACGCTGGTCGAACGCGATGATCCGGTAGATCGCCGGATCGAAGAACCGCCGGGCGCCCGCCGACGATCCGGAACCCGGCCCGCCATGCAGAAGCAGCGCAGGCCTGCCATGCGGGTTGCCGGAAATCTCCCAATGGAGCGCGTTGCCGTCGCCCACATCGAGCATGCCATGATCGATAGGTGCGATGGCGGGATAGAGCGTTTTCATCGGCGTGGCGGACAGGATGGATCGGGCATCTGCCTTACCCTTACCCCGGCTCTTCCCACAAGGGGGCGGGAAGCCGATTGAAGGTCCCACGGCTCCTGCATTTCCCTCCCCTGCGGGGAGGAACTAACGGTGGAGGTGAGCTTGTTGCGGGGCGCTCAGTTCACGCCAGCAAACTGTTCGTCAAAGGCGTAGCCGGCGCCGCGAACGGTGCGGATGGGGTCGGCGTTGCGGCCGCGATTGATGGCCTTGCGCAGGCGTCCCACATGCACGTCGACGGTGCGTTCGTCGACATAGACATCATTGCCCCATACGCCGTCGAGCAGCTGCTCGCGGGAATAGACCCGGCCGGGATGGCGCATCAGATATTCCAGCAGGCGATATTCGGTCGGCCCCAGGTGCACCTCGCGGCCGGAGCGGCGAACGCGATGGCTGGTGCGGTCGAGCTCGAGATCGCCCGCCTTCAGCACGGTCGAAACCAGCTGCGGATTGGCGCGGCGCAGCAGCGCGTTGATACGGGCCAGCAGTTCGGGAATCGAGAACGGCTTGACCACGTAGTCATCGGCACCGGTGGCGAGACCGCGGACGCGTTCCTCTTCCTCGCCGCGGGCGGTGATCATGATGATGGGGACGCGCGCGGTTTCCTCGCGAGCCCGCCAGCGGCGGCACAATTCGATGCCGGACAGCCCCGGCAGCATCCAGTCGAGCAGGATGAGGTCGGGGATTGTCTCACGCATCTGTTCTGCGGCTTCATCGCCGCTGGCCGAGGCCAAGACGGTGAAACCTTCGGCTTCGAGGTTGTAGCGCATCATCAGCGCCAGATCAGCCTCGTCTTCGACGATCATGATGGTCGCAGGCATGGTCGCGGTTCCTGGTTCAGAGGGACGGAGCGGCCTATTCCTTCACCTGGGTCCGGTGCAGCTCTTCCACATGGGAAGAAACCTGCTTGCCGGTCTTCAGGTAGTAAGCGGCTTCGGCGATGTTGGTGGCATGGTCGCCGACGCGCTCAAGGCTCTTGGCGCAGAACAGCAGATGCGTGCACTGGGTGATGTTGCGCGGATCTTCCATCATGTAGGTCAGCAGTTCGCGAAACAGCGAAGTGTACATCGCGTCGATCTGGTCGTCGCGGTCGCGCACGAAGCCTATTCTGTCGACCGAACGTGACGCATAAACGTCGAGCACTTCCTTGAGCTGAGTCAGGGCCAGATCGGCCAGCGCCTCGAGGCCGCGGAACAGGCTGGTCGGCTGACGCCCGTCGGTAACGGCCACGACCCGCTTGGCGACATTCTTGCCAAGGTCGCCAACACGCTCGAGGTCGGCCGAGATGCGGATGGCGCCAACGATCTCGCGCAGGTCGGTCGCCATCGGCTGGCGCTTGGCTATGATGACGATCGCCTTGTCATCGATTTCGCGCTGCCCTTCGTCGAGGACGATGTCGTCGCGAATGACCTTCTGGGCGAGGCTGGGATCGGCATTGACCAGCGCGGCAATCGCCTGCTCCACCATGCGTTCGGCATGGCCGCCCATCGCCGCGATGCGCTTCGATAGATATTTAAGTTCCTCTTCATAGGCGCTTACGATGTGCACGGACTGCATGGGCGAAATGCCTTCCTCGAATCTTCTGGGTTGAATGGTTTCCTCGAATCCCCGCTGATACGCTAGCCGGATGACAGAAAAAAGAAACCGCGCCGGGACAACGGGCATCCGCGACAGCGCATAGATAGGGCGAAGTCAATGGGTCGGCAAATGAACCGAAAAGGCGGCGCCCTTGCCGATCTCCGATTTGATCGTCAGCCTGGCATTGTGCCGCGTCAATATATGCTTGACGATCGACAGACCAAGGCCGGTGCCTTTCTGGGTGCGGCTGGTCTCGACATCGACGCGATAGAATCGCTCGGTGATGCGCGGGATGTGTTCTTCGGGGATGCCGGGACCGAAATCCCTGATCGTCACATCGATGCCCGGCTCGGAACCGGGATCGGCCGGCGCGATCGACACCACCACGCGTCCGCCTGACTGGCCGTAT
>DASYCZ010000031.1:0-2332 GCA_036499825.1 Devosiaceae bacterium | reverse complement strand
GGATCCTTGATCATCAGGAACAGTTTTACGCCCTCATCGGGCTGGATGCGGATGATCAGCCGGTTGGGCCGCGGTGCGCCTTCGGCGTGATCGAAGATCGAATGCGGGATCGGGCGGAACTGGATGACGATTTCGGAGGCGCGCGAGGCGAGGCGCTTGCCGGTGCGGAAATAGAACGGCACGCCGGCCCAGCGCCAGTTTTCGATCTCGGCCTTGAGGGCGACGAAGGTTTCGGTCTTCGACCCCTTCTTGTCGGCCGGCAGTTCATCCTGGTAGCCGACCACGGCCTGGCCGTCGATCGAGCCGCCGCGATACTGGCCGCGCACCGTGACCTTGCCGACATCGGCGCCTTTGATCGGCTTCAGCGAGCGGAGGACCTTCAGCTTTTCGTCGCGCAGCGCGTTGGCGTCGTCGCTGGCCGGCGGCTCCATCGCCACGAGGCAGAGCAATTGCGCCATGTGGTTCTGCACCATGTCGCGCAGCGCGCCGCTCTCGTCGTAATAGCCGCGGGTGCCGGCGCCGACCGATTCCGCGACGGTGATCTGCACGTGGTCGATGTGGGTGGAGTTCCACACCGGCTCGAAGAGGATATTGGCAAAGCGCAGCGCCAGAAGGTTCTGCACCGTCTCTTTGCCGAGGTAGTGATCGATGCGGTAGACCTGATCTTCGGCGAAGATCCGGCTGACTTCATCGTTGATGGCCTTCGACGATTCGAGATCGTGGCCGAGCGGCTTTTCGATCACGACGCGGGCGTCGCGGCGGTAATAGCCTTGCTTTTCGATGTATTCGCAGGTGGGTCCGAACAGATCCGGCGCGATGGCGAGGTAGAACGCCCGCACCACCTTGGGATCGTCGCGCAGCTTGCCGGAGAGATCGGCCCAGTGCGCCTCGTCCGAGACGTCGTTGGCGACGTAGGAGCAGACGCCGACGAAGCGCTCGATGGTCGGTTCGTCCTGGTAGGGCTTTTCGACGAACTGGGCGATCGAATCGCGCACCGCCTTGCGGAAATCGTCGTCGCTGAGCTTGGTGCGCGAGACGCCGACGATGTGGCTCTGTTCATCGAACTGGCCATCCATGAAGCGGTGATAGAGCGCCGGGATGAGCTTGCGCTTGGTCAGATCGCCGGTGGCGCCGAAGACCACATAGTCGAAGGGCTGGACGGGAATGATGCGGCTGGACACGCTCTTATGTCTCCGTTCGATGTAGTTCATGCGGCGAAGTTCTGCTTTGCGAGGATGACGGCCCCATGAAGAGGCTCGTGCTGGGGCATGACGATGAAATCGCCGTAGCGGGCGATCATCAGCGGATAAAGCCGGGTGCCAAAGCCGCCAACCGCCGCCATTTTCTCGGCGCCGCGGGCTTTGAACCATTTGACGTAATTGTCGATGTAGTCGAGTTCGAGCTCCATCAATTCCTTGGCGACGGGGTCGCCCTTCTCGAAATATTCGAAAAACAGCGGCATCAGCGCGCCGAATTCGGCGGGAGCGCGGCCAAGGAGGGCGGCAGGGGCGCCGGCAGCGGGCGCGGCGGCGATGCGATCGTCCTTGGGGAACGACCAATCCATGATGGAATTGATGTCGCCGCCGAATTTCTGCAGCACGGCTGCGGTGAGCGGCGAGCCGGTCAGCAGGCCATCGGTGGCCTCGACGGTGCGGCGGACGAGCTCGCGGCCGAGGATGGCGCCCGACATCTGGTCGCCGATGTGAAAGCCCCAGCCGCCGGCCTGATGGCGCTGACCGTTGACCATGGCGAGGGCGGCCGAGCCGGTGCCGACGATGATCACCGCGCCGTCTTCGCCGCCATGGGCGCCGGCGCGGGCGATGTCGATGTCGTCATAGACCTTGACCGCGGCGAACGGCCAGGGACGCGCCTCGAAGGCGTCGCGCGCCGACGGCAGGCGGCCGCCGGCCATGCCGAAGCAGGCGAAGGTGCTGGCGGTTTCGCTGTAGTCGATGCCGGCCTTGGCGAAGACTTCGCGGGTGCCTTCCATGATGGAGCGGAAGGCCGGTTCGCCCGCATCGATCTGCAGATTCGAGCGGCCACCGGCGGCGTCGGCCAGAGTCACCAGATTCTCGTCGGTGAGGCGGATGCGGCAATTGGTGCCTCCCCCGTCTACCCCAAGGTAATATCTGGACAATCTTGCCTCTGTTCTCAGTTCGCCGCCCCGGCGCGGGCGGACCATAATGCCAATGGCCGTTGGACGAAAGTAGAATAAGCAATCGATTTCGGTCGGGTAGCCAGGCTTGCTGCATGGCGCCCATGCGACCAATCTCCGGCGCCGGCGTTATCGGCGAATCGGAGGCGGCGGAATGGGCGGACACGTACTGATTCT
>DASYCZ010000030.1:0-1835 GCA_036499825.1 Devosiaceae bacterium | reverse complement strand
TTGAGCACGCGCTTGATCGGCGAACCGTCTTCCGGCGGCGACGCCGCCCTCGGATACGCCGGGCTGGCCTACGACTGGACCCTGCTCATCGTCAAGGTCGGCGCCAGCGCCGCCGTGCCGAAGCCGGTCGATGCTTACCTCGCCTTCCGCTCGCGCGACCTGGCCATCCTGTTCAACGACGCGCGCCACGACGCCACGCCGATTGCCGCCGAGAAGCTCGATCGCCACTACTACACCGACTTCGCGCGCCACCCCGTCGTGCTGTTCGAATCGGCCCACGAGATCAAGCGCTGCCTGCTGGATCGCGCGCATTATCCCTATGAGCGGCATCTGTTCCAGTATGCGGCGCCGGCGTTGAAGGCGTGGGTGTTCGAGGAGCCGAAAGCGGAGTAGCGCAACCATCGCAGTCAGTCACCAACAAGAACAACCGAGATTCGGATGCAATGTTGAATTCCGTGAAGCGGGCGGCCTTCCTGTTTGCGCTGCTCTTTGCCGGCGGTGCCTTTGCCGCGAGCTTCGATTGCTCGAAAAACCTGTCGGCGCAGGAAAAGGTCGTTTGCGATGATCCAGCCTTGTCCGCACTGGATGAGAAGCTGGCCGGTGTGTATGCGTTCGCCCAGGACGTTGCCGGCTCCCCAGCCAGCTTACGCCAGGCGCAACGCAATTGGATCGCCAGGAGGCGCGCTGCGTGCGAGGATGCCACCTGTTTGAAGGCATCGTATGAAAAGCGTATCTCGGAGTTGTCCGCTTATCTCGACGGGAAAACCCGGGCGTTCGGATCGGCGTTGCATGTCGCGGTGGAATACCCGGCGAGTGCGGCCGGCTATTGCCGATCGAATCACGTCACGCTGGGCGAGCCGGGAGGGGAAATCTCCATCGATCTCGCCGTGAAGGAGCGCCGGATATCCGGCACTATCGAAGGCTCGATCGACTGCGGGCGAAAGATCATCGGCCCGATCGATGTCAGCGGCGAGCTGATCGGCCATGTGGGGTTTGTCGAATTCAATGGCGGTCATACGGAGGACGATGGCAGCCGGGCCCTGGTGGCTTCTACTGGCAGAGGGACGTACTGGAGAGTTGTTGCGAGAAAGCCGGTGGAGGGATACGTTCCGTCTCGTCAACTTTTCATGTCCCCGAGACGAGCGAAAGAAAAATAGTCATGCCCCTTCCAAATTCCGTCACCGAACTGCAGGCGCTGGTCGCTGCCGGTGCAGCGCCGAAATACCTGCTGTTCTGGGGCCATCGCCCAATGCGCGACGGCTCCATCGGCAAGACCTGCATGAGCCAGTGGTTCGAAGCGGCGTTCACGGTCGATGGTGTGCGCTATCCCACCGCCGAGCATTACATGATGGCGGGCAAGGCGCGGCTGTTCGGCGATGAGGAGATCGCGCGCCGCATCGTCGACACCGCCGAGCCCGGCGCGGTCAAGGCGCTGGGGCGCAAGATCCGCGGCTTCGATGAAGAGACGTGGCGGCAGCGCCGCTCGGCCATCGTCGAGGCCGGCAACCTCGCCAAGTTCAGCCAGAACCCGCGCCTGCGCGAATTCCTGGTGGGCACCGGCGAGCAGGTGCTGGTGGAGGCAAGCCCGGTGGATGCGATCTGGGGCATCGGGCTGGCGGCGGACGATCCGCGCGCGGCCGATCCGGCGCAATGGCCGGGGCTCAACCTGCTGGGGTTTGCGTTGATGCGGGTGCGGGGGGCGCTGAAAAAAGAATGACATCTATGGGGGCTAGGATCGGTTGCCGCGGCGCTCATGGGCAAGAGGGAAAAAGGCGACCGTTGAACCAGACGCCGAGGCGCCGGGCAAATCGAACAATAACGAATAGAGCAAACCC
>DASYCZ010000029.1:0-22237 GCA_036499825.1 Devosiaceae bacterium | reverse complement strand
GTAGCAACGGCTCGATCCGAGCCCACTCCGCATCGCTCAGCCACGTCAACTGCTGCTTCGCCATCCAACGCCTCCGCTCCTCGCAGATACCTTGAATCAGCCACCAACCTCGCGCGCAACCTTATTGAGTACAGACCCTAGACCAGCACCTGCAGCCGGTTGCCGAACGGGTCCTGGGTTTCAATTCCGCCCGCGACCTCCAGCACCTTGGCCTGAGATGCAGCCAGCCGCTGCCGCACGCCAGCAAGCGTTGCGGCATCCGGCACCACGATGGTGAACCAGCGCAGCCCCGCCGAACCCGGCGCCGGCAGGCGCGCATTGGGGCCCGACCAGATGTTGAAGGCGATGGTGTGCGGCATGTAGTCGAGCCCCACATCGCCCATGCCGAACGACTCGATCAGCATGAAGCCGCCGAAGCCGATGACGTCGCGGTAAAACGCCATCGCCAGGTGCAGATCGTTGACATGCACATGCACATGGCCGATGCGCGTTCCTGCCGGCAGGTGCGGCTCCAGCACCGGGGCCGGGCCGAGTTCTGCCAGCAACCCCTCCATATCGATGGGATCGCGGCCCGAATGCGGCTTGCCATCGGCGCTGATCGCATAGGCGCCCTGGTCGGGATCACCCAGATGCCCGCGCCATGGCGTCTCGAAGGTCATTTCGATGCCGTTACCATCCGCGTCCCAGAGATAAATGGCTTCCGAAACCAGGTGGTCGGTCGGCGCGATCCGGATGTGCCGCTGCAGCGCACGAATGGCGAGCTGCGCGAGGTCAGCGCGCTTCGGCACATGGATGGCTACGTGATAGAGCCCGATACTGCGCGGCACCGACGGCCGCTGCGCACCGGCTTCGAGAACGATCAGCGGCCGATCGGCGACGCCCAGTTCGATGACATTGGCGTTTTCGCCAATAATCCTGAGGCCCACCACATCGCGCCAGATGGCAAGCGCCCGATCGCGGTCGGTGACGGCAATGTGGACAGGGCCGAGCCTGGTGGTCAGGGGCAGCACCGGCGTCGAACGGACGGCGGTTTGCACGGATGCATCGATCATTTCCATCTCCCGGTGATTGGCTTGTGTTGAGGGAGATATAGGCCGATGGCGGCGGAGCGACCATCGGAGCTGAAGCGAAGGCAGCGTTCGTTATTTTGTCACGATGGGACGGTGCGTCGGGCTCACCCCCTCCCTAGCCCTCCCCACAAGGGGGAGGGTGGCATCGGGGTTCTGGGACGATCTTGCCCCTTCCACCGGCAGATACCCTCCCCCTTGTGGGGAGGGCTAGGGAGGGGGTAGGCCTCGAGCACAAATGATGGCGGTAAGTGTGAGTGTCCTAAACCGTCACCGCATGCGCCACGCGGCCCTTGTCGCCGAACACCCGCAGATAGCGCGCGATCTCTTCGGGTGTGCCGGTGGCCTTTTCGGGGTTGTCGGAAAGCTTCACCGCCGGGCGGCCATTGGCGGCGCTGACTTTACAGACCAGCGAGATGGCCTTGAGGCCGGTGGTTTCGACCGGGGCGCAGCCATCGAAATCATTGGTGAGGTTGGTGCCCCAGCCAAAGCTCATGCGCACCTTGCCGCGGAAGTGGCAATAGGCCTCGACGATCATGTCGACATCGAGCCCGTCCGAAAAGATCAGCAGCTTTTCGCGCGGATCGCGTCCGTGCTGACGCCACCAGTCGACGATCTTTTCGCCGCCCTCGATGGCGGGAGCGCTGTCGGGGCGAAACCCCGTCCAGTCGGCGACCCAGTCGGGCGCATCGCGCAGGAACGCGTCGGTGCCGAAGGCGTCGGGCAAGACGATCAGCAGGTTGCCGCCATAATAGGAACGCCAGTCCTGCAGCACTTCATAAGGCGCGGCGCGCAACTGCTCCTCGGTCTCCGCCAGCGCCGCCAGCACCATCGGCAGCTCATGGGCGTTGGTCCCCAAAGCTTCGAGATCGTTGTCCATGGCGAGGAGCACATTGGATGTGCCGGTAAAGCTCTTGCCGATGCCTTCCTTCAGCGCCTCCACGCACCAGCGCTGCCACAGGAACGAATGCCGGCGCCTGGTGCCGAAATCCGAGATGGCGATCTCGGGATATTGCTTGAGCCGCTCGGTCTTGTCCCAGAGCTTGGCCTTGGCGCGGGCATACAAAACGTCGAGGGCGAAAGGTCCGAACTGCTTCATGGCGGCGCGCGAGCGCAATTCGTTGATGATCGCCAGCGCCGGAATCTCCCACATGGTGGTTTCCATCCAGCGGCCCGCAAAGGTCAATTCGAATTGGCCGTCGCGCTTTTCGAGGTGATAGTCGGGCAGGCGGAAATCGGCGAGCCAGCGCAGGAACTCCGGCGAAAAGATCTGTTTGGAGCCATAAAAGCTGTTACCCGCCAGCCAGATCATTTCCTTCTTGGTGAAGCGCAGCGTCCGCACATGGTCGAGCTGGGCGCGCAGCTCTTCCTCGTCGATCTCGTCGGCGAGACGCACCGATGTGGTGCGGTTGATCAGCGAAAAGGTAGCGTCGATCTTGGGGTAAAGCCCCCAGATCATCTGCAGCATCAATAGTTTGTAGAAATCGGTGTCGAGCTGGCTGCGAACGATCGGGTCGAGCTTCCAGGCGTGATTATAGACGCGCCGCGCAATGTCTGTTCTTGGCATGATGCCGCCCCGCCGTGACTTTCGCGCTTTACATAAAAGCTCGCCGGCCGAAAGACCAGCGATACCACCCCTTAGCCGACCCCAACGGGGCTCACGAGGTCGAAGCGGACATCGCGGCGGAAGTCGGAGGGCGACATGCCGGCGATCTTGCGGAAGGATTTGTTGAAGGCCGAGAGCGAGCCGAAGCCGCTCTCCATGGCGACGCGCAGCACATTGCTGTCATCGCCCATCAGCAGCGCCTGGGCATAGCTGAGGCGCATCAGGCTGACATAGTCGTTGAGCGTCATGCCGGTCGATTTCTTGAACACGCTCATGGCGTATTTGGGATGAATGCCGGCCGCCGCCGCGATGGCGATGGAATCGATCTCCTCGCGGAAATGGGCGGCGATGAATTCGCATAGCCGCGCCACGATGGGCGAGCTGAAGTGCTCGGCCGCGCCGCTTTCAGAGACGGTCTCGGTTTCCGGCAGCAACAGATAGGGCGTGAAGCGCATGCGCTGGATGCGCAGCAGCAGCTCCTCGACGGCGGCGCTGATCTTTACCGGATCGCCGGAGGCGCAATAGCTGTTCCAGCGCACGAAATTGACCGGATCGGCTGCGTCCGTCACCGCGCTCACCAGCGTTGCGCCCTGCATCAGCCGCGCCTGCACTTCCGAGGGCAGCCTCAGCCGAAAGAAATGCACCAGCGGCAGGTGGCCGCCCGCATAGACCAGGTCGTCCGACGCATCGTCGAGCCAATGCGGCAGCCCGCCCCAGAACAGCGCCAGCGAGCCCGTATCAAGGCGCACCTCATGGCCGCTCATGCGGTAATGGGCCCAGCCGCGCACGATGTAATTGACCTCGACCTGGGCGTGCCAGTGGGCAGAGCGCATGACTAAAGGCGCCGAATGGAACATCGACAATTCCGTAGGCAACCGCTCCACGCCGTTTTCGGTCGGCCGGTAATAGAGGCGTTCACCCATCTTACTTTCCGCCCAATCCGGTTTCCCTATGAGAGTGACGGTTCAATCGATTTCGATAGCTTAGGAACAGCTCAAGGGAAGAGCAAATAAAAAGGGAGGAAACTATGACAAGCATCGCTTCGCGGTGGCGCAATACAATCGCCATTGCTCTCGCCGGTGTCAGCGTGTTCGCCGCCGCCGCAGCCAGCGCCTCAGAACTGACAGTCTGGTGCTGGGATCCCAACTTCAATATTCCAGCCATGCAGGATGCCGGCGCGCGCTACACCAAGGCGCATCCCGACACCACCTTCAACGTCAACAACATCTCCCAGGACGACATCAACCAGAAGCTGCAGACCCAACTGCTGGCCGGGGTGTCGGACGGGCTGCCGGATATCGTCCTGATTCAGGACGACAATGCGCAGCGTTTCCTGCAGTCGTTCCCCGGCGCCTTCGTGCCGCTGTCCGATTCCATCGACATGTCCAAGTTCGCGGACTACAAGGTCGCCGCCGCCACCTATGACGGCAAGTCCTACTCGCTGCCCTTCGATTCCGGCGTCACCGGGCTCTTCTATCGCTCGGACTATCTGGAACAGGCCGGCTACAAGCCCGATGCGCTCCAGGACATCACCTGGAACCAGCTCATCGATATCGGCAAGGCCGTCAAGGACAAGACCGGCCACCAGCTCATCGACATGGACTACAATGATGACGGCCAGATCATCATGATGATGCAGTCCACCGGCCAGTGGTACCTCAAGGACGGGAACGAGCCCAACATCATCGGCAATCCGGCGCTGAAGGCCTCGCTCGAAGCCTTCCAGAAGATGTCGCAGGCCGGCCTCATCAAGTCGATTTCCGGCTGGACCGACTATACCGGCGCCTTCACCTCCGGCGAGGTCGCCATGGTGCCCCAGGGCGTCTGGATCACCGGCACCATCAAGTCCATGCCCGACCAGTCCGGCAAGTGGCGCGTGGCCCCGCTTCCCAAGCTCGACGGCATCGATGGCGCGACGCACTATTCCAACAATGGCGGCTCGAGCTGGTACGTGCTGGCCTCGTCCAAGCATACCGACGAGGCGGTGGATTTCCTCAAGACCGTCTGGGCCGGGGACATCGATTTCTACCAGGGCATCCTCGTCAACCAGGGCGCCGTCGGCTCGCTCCTCGCCGCCCGTGAGGGCACGGCCTACAAGGCCAGCGACGATTTCTTCAACGGCGAGCCGGTCTGGCAGAACTTTTCCGATTGGCTGGCCAAGGTGCCGGCCGTCAATTACGGCACCTTCACCCCCGAGGCCCGTCTCGCCGTCCGCGCCCAGCTCCCCGCCATCGCCCAGGGCGGCAGCATAGACGACGCCCTCAAGGCCATCGACGAGCGACTGCGCCAGCAGATGCAGTAGGGGGCTTTTGCCCGAATGCGGCGGGTGGGGCCTACCCCCACCCCTGTCCCCTCCCCGCAAGGGGGAGGGAGACGATGGAGCCGCTTGCTCGAGGTGTGAGGCTCACGACGGTTGATTGGGAGGGTCTCCCTCCCCCCTGCGGGGAGGGGATAGGGGTGGGGGTGAGCACGCTACACCGGCCATCCCTCCGCTCCCGGATCGGAGGCAATATGGCGCAGACCAGACTGGAGCGCAGCGCTGGGATCAATGGCTGGGCATTCGTCATGCCGGCCTTGGTGCTGCTCGGCATCTTCATGATCTATCCCATCCTGTGGTCGCTGTGGATGAGCTTCCAGGTGGGGCGCGGCAACAACTTTCAGTTCGGCGGGCTGGCCAATATCCAGCGGCTGGCCGGCGACCAGGTGTTCCTGCATGCCCTCACCAATACCTGCGTGTTCTTCGTGGTGCAGGTGCCCATCATGATCACCCTGGCGCTGCTGTTCGCGGTGGCGCTCAACGATGCGACGCTGAAGTTCCGTGGCGTCTTCCGCACGGCGCTGTTCCTGCCCTGCGTGACCTCGCTGGTCGCCTATTCGAGCCTGTTCAAATCGATGTTCTCGGGCGATGGCATCATCAACAAGGCGCTCCTCTGGGCCCATCTGATCGGCACGCCCATCCCGTGGCTGACCGATCCGTTCTGGGTCAAGATCGTCATCATCCTCGCCATCACCTGGCGCTGGACCGGCTACAACATGATCTTCTATCTGGCGGCCCTGCAGAACGTCGACAAGTCGATCTACGAAGCGGCGCGCATCGACGGCGTTCCCGCCTGGGCGCGCTTCACCCGCATCACCATTCCGATGCTGAAACCGGTGATCCTGTTCACCACGATCATTTCGACCATCGGCACGTTGCAGCTCTTCGACGAGGTCAACAACATCACCCAGGGCGGCCCGGCGGACGCAACCCTGACGCTGTCGCTCTACATCTACAATCTGACCTTCCGGCAGATGCCGAGCTTCGGTTATTCGGCGACGGTTTCCTACGTCATCGTCCTGGTGGTCGCCGTCCTCAGCCTCATCCAGTTCATCGTCGCCCGTGACCGCAGGAGGAGTGCATGAACTTGCTGCGCCGCGGCGGGGTTTACCTGTTCCTCTCAGTCGCCACGTTCCTCTCCGTCTTCCCCTTTTACTGGATGGCGGTGGGTGCAACCAACAAATCGAGCGAGGTCGTCACCGGCAAGACCAGCGTCGGCGCCAATCTGATCGTCAATTTCCAGAACCTTCTGGCCCAGGTCGACCTGCTGCGCATCTTCGGCAATTCCTTCCTGATCGCCATTGTGTCGACCATCCTGACCCTCCTGGTCTCCTCGCTCGCCGGCTACGGCTTCGAGATGTTCCGCTCGCGGGTGCGCGAGCGGGTGTTCCAGTTCCTGCTCCTGCTGCTGTCGATCCCGTTCGCCGCCCTGATGGTGCCGCTGTTCGTGATGATCTCGCGGGTGCACCTCAACAACACCTTCACGGCGATCATCCTGCCGACCATCGCCTCGATCTTCATCATCTTCTATTTCCGCCAGGCCACGAAGGCCTTCCCGGGCGAGCTGCGAGATGCAGCGCGGGTGGATGGGCTGAAGGAATGGCAGATCTTTCTCTACGTCTACCTGCCATCCATGCGCTCGACCTATGCGGCGGCGACCATCATCGTCTTCATGACGGCCTGGAACAATTATCTCTGGCCGCTGATCGTGCTGCAAACGCCGGAGAACAAGACCATCACCCTGGTCATCTCGGCGCTGACCTCGGCCTACACGCCCGACTACGGCGTCATCTTGCTGACCACCGTGCTCGCAACGCTTCCCACCCTCGTCATCTTCTTCGTTTTGCAACGGCAATTCGTGCAGGGGATGCTGGGTGCGGTCAAATGAGGGACCTCCCATGAGCAGCCTGAAGCTGAAAGGCATCCGCAAGTCCTACGGCGCCTTCGAGGTGATCAAGGGTGTCGACCTCGATGTCGCCAGCAAGGAGTTCGTGGTTTTCGTCGGGCCGTCCGGCTGCGGCAAGTCGACCCTGCTGCGCATGATCGCGGGCCTGGAGCCGATCACCGGCGGCGAACTCGATATCGGCGGCAAGCGCATGAACGATGTCGATCCGTCACGGCGCGGCATCGCCATGGTGTTCCAGTCCTATGCGCTTTATCCGCATATGACGGTGCGCGAGAACATGGGCTTTGCCCTGCGCTTCGCCAAGGTTCCCAAGGACGAGATCGCCCGCAAGGTCGGCGAGGCGGCGCGCATCCTCGCCATGGAGCCGCTGCTCGACCGGCTGCCCAAGGAGCTTTCGGGCGGGCAGCGCCAGCGCGTCGCCATCGGCCGGGCCATCGTGCGCAATCCGCAGGTGTTCCTGTTCGATGAACCGCTCAGCAATCTCGATGCCGAACTGCGCGTGCAGATGCGGGTGGAAATCGCGCGCCTCCACAAGGAACTCGGCACCACCATGATCTATGTGACGCATGACCAGACCGAGGCCATGACGCTTGCCGACAAGATCGTGGTGCTGCGCGAGGGCAATGTCGAACAGATCGGCAAGCCGCTCGATCTCTATGACGATCCGGCCAACCAGTTCGTCGCCGGCTTCGTCGGCTCGCCCAGGATGAATTTCATGGCCGCGGGCGTCGTCGCCGGCTCGGCGACGGGGGTGACGCTGCAATTGCACAACCAGGGCAAGGCCCGTTTTACCTTGCCGCTGGCGGGGCCGCGACCCAAGGTCGGCGATGCCATTACGGTCGGCGTAAGGCCGGAGCATTTCGAGCCGCCGGGGCAGGGCCTCGTCGACCTGACCCTCGACATCGATGTGGCCGAGCATCTGGGGTCGACCAGCTATATTTATGCCAACACCGCCAGCGGCGAACAGGTCATCGTCGAACGCGATGATTCCCGCGGCGCCGGAGCCGGCGAACGGCTCATGGTCGCCATTCCGCCCAACCATACGCTGCTGTTCGATGCCCAGGGGCATCGGCTGCGCTGAACCCACAACGCCTTCAACGATCGAAGAGGAACTGCAAGTGACTACACAACCCGTCCGCTGGGGCATTCTCGGGCCAGGCGGCATCGCCAAGGCTTTCGAGGGAGGCGTGGCGCATTCGCGGCTTGCCAGGCTCGTCGCCATCGGCACCCGCAATCCGGAAAAACCCGGTCTTTTGGAGAACTTTCCCGGCGCCCGCATCCTCAAGGGCTATGAGGCGCTGCTGGCCGATCCCGAGGTCGAGGCGATCTATATCGCCACCCCGCATCCGGGCCATGCCCAATGGGCCATCAAGGCGGCCGAGGCCGGCAAGCACGTGCTGGTGGAAAAGCCCATGGGGCTCACCGCCTTCGAGGCCGATGCCATGATCCATGCGGCCCGCAAGGCCGGCACGTTCCTGGGCGAAGCCTTCATGTATCGCTGCCACCCCCAGACCCAAAAGCTGGTCGACCTGATCAAGGCCGGCACTATCGGCGAGGTCCGGCTGATCCGGTCGAGCTTCGGCTTCGCCATGTCGAAATTCGATCCGGCGCACCGGCTCTATGCCAATGACCTGGCAGGCGGCGGCATCCTCGATGTCGGCTGCTATCCGGTGTCGATGGCCCGGCTCATCGCGGGCGCCGCAGCCGGCAAGGATTTTCTCAACCCCACCACGGTGGCGGGCGTCGCCCATCTGGGCGCCACCGGCACCGATGAATGGGCTTCGGCGGTGCTGAAGTTCCCCAATGAGATCATCGCCGAAGTTTCCTGCTCGGTGTCGCTGGCGCAGGACAACACGCTGCGCATCCTGGGCACCACCGGCCGCATCGAGGTCAAGGACTTCTGGTTCGCGGGCGGGCGCCAGGGCGGTGTCGGCAAGATCGAGATCTACAAGAGCGACGGCAGCCACGAGACCGTCGAAGTCAACGAGCCCGGCTGGCTCTATTCCTTCGAGGCCGATGCGGCGAGCGAAGCCATCCGTGCCGGCCGCAACGAGCTGACATCGCCCGGCATGAGCTGGGCCGACAGCCTCGGCAATCTGCAGGTGCTCGACAAGTGGCGGACCTCCGTCGGGCTCGAATATGACATCGAAAAAACCGGCCGCCGCACCACCACCATCAAGGGCGACAAGCTCAAGGGCGGCGGCACCGCCATTCCGAAGCGCCGCATAGCCGGGCTCAGTCGCGATTCCTCGGTGGTAGCCCTGGGCTTCGAGGATTTCCGCAGCTTCTCGTCGGGCTCGATCCTGCTCGATGCCTTCTTCGAGGCGGGCGGCAATCTCTTCGACACTGGCTGGGTTTATGGCTCGGGCTATACCGAAAAGCTGCTTGGCGAGTGGCTGAAGAACCGCGGCGTGCGCGAGCAATCGGTTGTCATCGGCAAGGGCGCGCATTCCCCGCTCTGCTACCCCGACGTCATCGCCAGGCAGTTGACGCAGACGCTCGATCGCCTTCAGACCGACTATGTCGACATCTACTTCATGCATCGCGACAATCTCGACGTGCCGGTCGGCGAATTCGTCGACGCCATGGATGCCGAGGTCAGGAAGGGACGTATCCGCGGCATCTTCGGCGGCTCCAACTGGACGCGCGAACGCATGGACGAAGCCATCGCCTATGCGGAGAAAAACGGCAGGCAGAAGCCGGGCGCGCTCTCCAACAACTTCGCCCTGGCCGAAATGCAGGATGTCATCTGGGCCGGCTGCGTCAGCTCCTCCGACGATGCCTGGAAGGCCTGGTTCAAGGATCGGCAGATCCCCAACTTCGCCTGGTCGAGCCAGGGCCGCGGCTTTTTCACCGACCGCGCCGGCCGCGACAAGCGCGACAATGAGGAACTGGTCCGCGTCTGGTACAACGAAAAGAACTTCGGCCGGCGCGACCGCGCCGTGGAACTGGCGCAAAAGCTCGGCAAGAGCCCCATCCACGTGGCTCTGGCCTATGTTCTGGCCCAGCCCTTCCCGGTCATCCCGCTGATCGGGCCGCGAACGCTTGGCGAGCTGGACGACAGCATGAAGGCGCTGGATATCGCGCTGACGCCGGAGCAGGTGAGGTGGCTGGAGGGCTGACACAGGCGACACTTTCCTGGATCATCCCGGTGGTAGGGGGATGGGGTGGGAGCGAGGGGAGCATCTAGCGCAATTCCCGCATCTGCCCCGATGTCATCCCCGCGCAGGCCGGGATTCATGTCCCGCAATCCCCACACGCTGGATGCAAGCGGCGAACCACGGACATGGATTCCGGCCGGCCTTCGCCGGAATGACCCGGTGGGTGGGCCGGCGGGAGGGGCGAGGGAGATGCTTCGGAACTCCCTCCCTCACCCCGCATTCCCACTCCGTAACCAACGGAGGCAATCCATGGAACTTGAGGGCAAGATCGCGCTGGTCACCGGCGCCGGGTCGGGCATCGGCGCCGCGGCGGCGCTCAGGCTGGCGCGGGAGGGAGCGACCATGATGCTGGTCAGCCGCACCGAGAGCGAGCTGGCCGAGGTGCGGGATGCCATCGAGGAGGCCGGCGGCACCGCCGGTTTCCGGGCCCTGGACACTGCCGACGACCATGCCATGCAGAGCCTTTTCGCCACGATCGGCGAGCAATATGGCCGGCTCGACATCGCCTTCGCCAATGCGGGCGTCAATGGCGTCTGGGCCCCGATCGACAGGCTGACGCCAGAAGAATGGGACGAGACCATCCGCATCAACCTGCGCGGCACTTTCCTGACGCTGCACCATGCGGTGCCACTGATGAAGGAAAGCGGCGGCGCCATTCTCATCACTGCCTCGATCAACGGCACCCGCACGTTCACCACCGCAGGCGCAAGTGCTTATGCGACCACCAAGGCCGGGCAATTGGCGCTGGGCCAGATGGCGGCGCTCGAATTGGCCAGATACCGGATACGCGTCAACGTCATCTGTCCCGGTGCCATCGGCACGGAAATCTCGGACAACACCGACAAGCGCGACACCGAGGACGCCAAGGTTCCCGCCCAATATCCCGACGGCACGGTGCCGCTGACGCGCGGCAAGCCCGGCACGGCCGAACAGGTCGCCGATCTCGTGGCGTTCTTGGCCTCCGACCGGGCGTCCCACATCAGCGGCACGCCGGTCTGGATCGACGGGGCGCAGTCGCTGCTGGTCTAACGCACCAGTTCGGGCGCCACCAGCGCGCCCCGATGGCCGATGACGACGCCCGCCACCGCATGCGCGGCCTCGGCCGCCTCGCGCAGGCTCGCCCCGTTCAACCGCGCCGACAGATAGGCGCCATTGAACGAATCCCCCGCGCCGGTGGCATCCACCACGATGGCGCCGGGCTTGGGCGCAACGCTTTCGCGCTCGGTGGCGGTGGCGACAAGCGCCGGCTGCGCGCCTTCCTTGACCACCACTTCCTGGGCACCGCCCGCAAGATAGCGGGCAGCAGTAGCCTCGGGGTCGGCATCGCCGAACACCGGCACTTCATCGCTATGGGTGGGCAGCACGAAATCGGAAATCGAGGCCGCCGCCGTCAGCACGGAGCGCATGGCGCGCGGCCCCGTCCACAGCCGGGGGCGCACATTGGGGTCGAACGCCACCCGGGCACCGGCATCGCGCGCCTTGACGATGGCCCTGAGCAGCCGGCCGCGGGCGCGGGGCAGGAGAATGGCCATGGTGATGCCGGAGAAATAGATGAGATCGGCGCCCGCCAGCGCCGCGTCCACCGCCTCGCGATCGTCCATCAGCAGCTTGGCGGCGGAGGTATCGCGCCAATAGGTGAAGTGGCGGTCGCCATCGGCCTGGTGGATGAGATAGAGGCCGGGGCGTTTGCCCGCGATGGTCTGGATGTGGCTGGTGCCGATGCCGGCGCCCGCGATGAAGGTGCGCATCTGGTCGGAATAGAGATCGTCGCCGAGCGCCGTCACATAGTCGACCGACCAGTCCTCGCCCAGCAGCGCCCGCGCATACCAGGCGGTGTTGAGCGTATCGCCCGCAAAACCGAACCGGTACTGCGCGCCGTCGCCGCCGGCCATCTCCAGCATGGCTTCACCGATGCTGACAAAGCGCTTGCTCACGATCAAATTCCCCGCCATTGCCCGTCGCTTATGCCGGGGAATATCGCTATCCGCAACTGCCGGTGGCTCACGTTCTGGCGTGTGCCACCGCGAACTCTTCCTCCGGCGACAGGATGAGGCGGTGGCGGCCGAAAAAGGCGAAGTAGAGGATGCCGATGGCGCACCACAGGATCACCCAGATGACGCCCTTGAAGAAGTTCGGATCCTGCAACTGGTAGAACAGCGTCACCGCCGCGATGACGATGGTGACGGTCGCCCCCACGACGCCGAAGGGGCTGCGGAAGGGGCGGGAAATGGCGGCGCGGTTGCGGCGCAGGAGGATGAAGCTCAGCGCCTGCATGATGTAGCTCAGCATGGCGCCGAAGACCGCCATGTTGAGCAGCACCGTGCCGATGACATCGTCGCCGAGCTGCGTTTCGCCATCGCCGCCGCCCCCATTGGCGAACCAGATGACCAGCATGACCACGAGCCCGAGGATTGAGCCGGAGACCATCGCCACATGCGGGGTCTTGTGCGTGCGATGCGTCAGCGACAGCGCCGGCGGGAAATAGCCGGCCCGGCTCAGCGAGTAGATTTGCCGGCCCTGCGCGTAAAGGATGGTGTGGAACGAGGCGATGAGCCCGGTCAGCGCCACGAGGCCGAGCACCACGGCGCCGGTATCGCCATAGATGGCGCGGAAGCCGTCGAGCAGCGGCTCCAGCGAGGTGCCCAGGTGAAAGGCCCCCACACCGGCGACCGATGGATTGAGCAGCACGATCATGAAGGCGGAAACCAGTAGCGTCAGGAAGCCCGCGATGATGCCGCGCGGCATGTCCCGCTGGGGATCGATGGATTCCTCTGCCGCCAGCGGCAATTGCTCGATCGCCAGGAACAGCCACACCGCGAAGGGCAGGGTGGCGAGAACGCCCGAAAAGCCGAAGGGGAACCAGGGGCCGTTACCGTCAGTGAGCTCTATCGGCTTGCCGCCGGCGTCCGTGCCCACATTGAGGGCCCAGCGCGAAAAATCCATATGGGGGATGGCGCTGATCCAGAACACCACCAGCACCAATAGCGACAATAGCGTAACCACCAGCGTCACGCGGAAGCTGAGCGCCACGCCATAGATATTGAGCGCCAGGAACACCGCAAAGCACATGAGCCAGAGAATTGGGTAGAGCGCTGCCTCGAGCCCGATGATCGAGCCGATATAGCCTGAGATGAAGGTGACGACGACGGCCGGCGTCACCACATATTCGACGTTTTCGAACAGGCCCGTGATGAAGCCGCCCCACGGCCCCATGGCGGTGCGGGCGAAGGAATAGGCGGCGCCCGTATGGGGAAGCGCGGCGCTCATTTCGGCGATCGAAAAGACCAGCCCCAGATACATCACCGCGATGATGGCTCCGGCCGCCAGCATGCCGCCCCAGCCGCCGGTGGCGAAGCCGAGGTTCCAGCCAGAAAAATGCCCGGAGATCACCGCGCCCACGGCCAGCGCCCAAAGCTGCCAGACGCCGGCATGGCGCTTGAGGCCACGCCGCTCGAAATACGACTTTTCCCGCCGCGCATAGGCAACGCCGCCGAGCTTGCTGGTCCGCGCCATGATCTGCCCCCCTTGATTGGCCGTGTGTACTTTAGGTGACGTGGCCGCTCAAGGTGGTGAGGACTGGCGCGCCATCATTCGATGCGCGGGGCTCACCCCCTCCCTAGCCCTCCCCACAAGGGGGCGGGTGAGATCGGGGGTGTGGCGTATCTCGCCCATGCACCGAACCGTACCTCCCCCTTGTGGGGGAGGCTAGGAGGGGGGCCTCACCTACGGATTGACATGCGCCTTGAGGAACTGTTCGGCGCTGAGCACGATCTTGCCGTCGATCGGGCCGATGGCCTCAGGGTCCTTGCCCTTGAAATCGAACTTGTCGAGAACCGTGCGGATGACGTTGAGCCGGAGGCGCCGCTTGTCGTTGGCGCGCACCACGGTCCATGGGGCGAAGTCCGTATCGGTGCGCTCCAGCATCTTGTCGCGGGCCTGGCTGTAATCGTCCCAGCGCGGCAGCGCCTCCATGTCGACGGGCGACAGCTTCCACACCTTCAGCGGATCGTGGCGGCGGTCGTGGAACCGCTTGAGCTGCATTTCCCGGCCGATATCGAGCCAGAATTTGAACAGGCGTATGCCGTCATTGGTCAGCATGCGCTCGAAGCGCGGCGCCTCGTCGAGGAACTCCGCCGCCTGTTCGGGCGTGCAGAACCCCAGCACCCGTTCGACCCCGGCGCGGTTGTACCAGGATCGGTCGAACAGCACGGTCTCGCCGCCAGCCGGCAGATAGTCGATATAGCGCTGGAAATACCACTGCGTCGCCTCGCGGTCGTTCGGCTTGGGCAGTGCGGCAATGAGATTGTTGCGGGGGTTTAGGTTCTCCAAATAGCGCTTGATGGTGCCGCCCTTGCCGGCGGCGTCGCGTCCCTCGAAGACGATCATCACGCGTTGCTTGCTCTGCCCCAGATGCGCCTGCAACAGCACCAGCTGCTTTTGCAGCGCCAGCAGGCTGTCGGCATAATCGTCCCCGTCGAGTTTTTCCGCATAAGGGTAGCCACCCGACGCCAGCGCTGCCTTCTTGATCTTCTTGGGCAGGTCCGGGTTTTCGATGTCGAAGCTCGTATAGGGATCGGTCACGCTGGGCCTCCTCTAAAACCGGCAACGTGCTATGAAGCCGCCCGTCACGCAAGATGGCGGGGCGCGAATCGCCCGCCGAGGTTAAGGACCATGAACCAGGACACCAGCCAGACGCCCGCCGCCACCGGGCCGCGCTGGCTTGACGCCTTTCTCCGTCGCCTGCCGCTGCTCGCTTTGATCGCCATCGTGCTCCTCGTCGCGGCGGTATTCGGCGGGGCGTCTTATGCGGCGATGGCGGTGGCTTTCGTCGTCATCGCCCTTGGCATGGTGGCGCTCCCCGGTGATACCGGCGCCAAGGAGGCGGCGGCGGCAGAAACCGGCGGCTTCGATGCCTTGCGCGACGCCCAGGTCACCGCCTTTGCGGATGCGCTCGGCGATCCCTGCCTGCTGCTCAACCGCCGCGGCCTGATCGTCCATCGCAACGCCATCGCGGCGCGGCAATTCCCCAATTCGCGCCCGGGTGATCCGCTGGCCTTCTCGTTCCGCACCCCCGCCATGCTGACCACGGTCGATGCGGCGCTGAAGACCGATCTCGCCCAGACGGTCGAGCTGCACCAGACCGGCCCCACCGAAACCTGGTACCGCGTCAATGCCGCCCCGCTGCACCTGGCCGGCTCCGACCTGCCGGCGGTGTTGTTCGTGGTGACGCTGCAAAACCTCACCGACCAGAAACGCGCCGAACAGATGCGGTCCGATTTCATCGCAAATGCCAGCCATGAGCTGCGTACGCCGCTGACCTCGCTGATCGGCTTCATCGACACCCTGGTGGGGCCCGCGGCCCGCGATCAGGCCGCCCGCGAGCGCTTCCTCGGCATCATGCGCAGCCAGGCGCAGCGCATGTCCAAGCTCATCGACGACCTGCTGTCGCTGTCGCGCATCGAGATGCATCAGCACGTGCTGCCCTCCGGCTCGGTCGATCTCACCACCCTCTTGCGTGAAGTCGCGGACGGCCTGCAGCCGCTGGCCGTCGAGGCTGGCGTAAAGCTCAACCTCAAGCTGCCCGAAGGTGGCACCACGGTGACGGGCGAGCGCGACGAGCTTTATGAAGTGGTCGAGAACCTGGTCGAAAACGCCATCAGCTATGGCGGCGGCGGCGGCCGGGTGGATATCGATCTGGCGCCCCTTAAGGGGCAGCCCGAATACGACTATTCCATCACCGTCACCGATTATGGCGCCGGCGTCGCCCCCCAGCACGTGCCGCGCCTGACCGAGCGCTTCTACCGTGTGGATGCCGAATCCAGCCGCAAGAAGAAGGGCACGGGCCTCGGGCTCGCCATCGTCAAGCACATCCTGCAGCGCCACCGCGGCATTCTCACCATCAAGAGCAAGCAGGGCGAAGGCACAAGGGCCGAAGTGCTGCTGCCGCGCTGATGGCTCAAACCCATCTCGATGGGCGACCCTCCGCACAGGGGAGGGAAAACCAAAGCGGTGCCAGGTTTCAGTCAGGTCTCCCTCCCCTGGATGGGGAGGGATCAGGGGCGGGGTGGGGCGACACGCCACACTCCAGCCGTGACTACCATCCGCCGACGCCCGCTTGCGGCCCCCTCCAGAATTCCCCTCGAAATTCCTCTCAGATTCAAAATTACATTAAAAATCAGCCGTTTATACTGTCACATAAGTGATATGTAACTGACATAAAACCATAGCCGCGCCCACATAGGGTGCCCTCGACAAACGCACGGGTCTCGGGCTGCCCGCATACTCCGACCTGAGTTTGTACCTCGCTTCTTTGAAAGGAAGGCACAATGAAAACCGCACTCTTCGCCGGGGCCGCTGCTGCCGCGTTCAGCCTCGTGCTCGCTGGCTCCGCCCTGGCTGCCGATATTTCCGGCGCCGGCTCCACCTTCATCTACCCGATCTTCGCCAAGTGGGCCGACACCTACAAGACCGAGACCGGCATTGGCCTGAACTACCAGTCGATCGGTTCCGGCGGCGGTATCACTCAGGTTGAAGCCAAGACCGTGACGTTCGGCGCCACCGACAAGCCGCTCGGCCAGGACGAGCTGACCAAGAACGGCCTGACGCAGTTCCCGATGATCATGGGCGGCATCGTGCCGATCGTAAACATCGACGGCATCGACGCCGGCAAGCTCACGCTCGATGGCGACACCCTCGCCAAGATCTACATGGGCAAGATCACCTCGTGGGACGACGCTGCTATCGCCGCGCTCAACCCCGGCGTGAAGCTCCCCTCCACCCCGATCGTCGTCGCACACCGCTCGGACGGTTCGGGCACCACTTTCAACTTCGCTGACTATCTGTCCAAGGTGTCGCCGGATTGGGCCGACCAGGTCGGTGCCGATACCGCTATCGAATGGCCGATCGGCGTTGGCGCCAAGGGCAACGAAGGCGTCGCCTCCACCGTCAAGCAGACCGCCGGTTCGATCGGCTACGTCGAATTCGCCTATGCCGAGCAGAACAAGCTGGCTTATGCCAACCTGAAGAACCAGGCCGGCAAGGTCGTCACCCCGACCATCGCCGCCTTCCAGGCTGCCGCTTCCAACGCCGATTGGACCAGCGCTCCCGGCTATGCCGTGATCATGACCAACCAGCCGGGCGACGCTTCCTGGCCGATCACCGCCACCACCTGGGTGCTGATCCACAAGGCTCCCGATGACGCCGCCGCCGCCGGCGAAGCCCTGAAGTTCTTCGATTGGGCTTATTCCAAGGGCGACGACGCTGCCACCGCTCTCGACTACATCCCGATGCCCGACGCCGTTGTCGACATGATCCACAAGACCTGGTCGACCGATGTCCAGGCCGACGGCAAGCCGGTCTTCGCCGCGAAGTAAGCTGCTTCCGACTTCCGGCCGGGCGGCTTTGCCGTCCGGCCATCTCCCTATCCAACCGAGGCAAGGCAAATGGCCGCCACCACCGACACGATGATCATCGCGCAGGACTACGCCGAACGCAAAGCCAAGGCCTCCGTGGTTCAGGATAAAATCTTCTTCTACATGACGCTGGGTTCGGCCGTGCTCGTGGTCGCCCTGCTTGGCGCCGTGATCATCTCGCTCATCATCGGCGCCTGGCCGGCGCTGTCGACCTTCGGTCCCGCTTTCCTGTGGACGGAGCGCTGGAGCCCGGTGAAGCAAATCTTCGGTGCGCTCGCTCCCATCTACGGCACCATCATTTCCTCCGTCATCGCCATGATCATCGGCATTCCGGTGAGCTTCGGCATCGCCATCTTCCTCACCGAGGTCTGCCCCGAACGCCTGCGCCGCCCGATCGGCATCGCCGTGGAGCTGCTGGCCGGCATTCCCTCCATCATTTACGGCCTGTGGGGCTTCTTCGTGCTCGCGCCGTTCCTGCAGACCACCATCCAGCCCTTCCTGATCGCGACGCTCGGCCATGTGCCCTTGATCGGCTTCCTGTTCGGCGGCGCCCCCTACGGCATCGGCCTTTTGACCGCCGGCATCGTGCTGGCCATCATGGTCATCCCCTTCATCACCTCGGTGACCCGCGACGTCTTCGAGACCGTGCCGGTGCTGCTGCGTGAAAGCGCCTACGGCATGGGCATGACCACCTGGGAAGTCATCCGCCACATCGTCATTCCCTACACCCGCGTCGGCCTCGTCGGCGGCATCATGCTCGGTCTCGGCCGGGCGCTGGGCGAGACCATGGCGGTGACCTTCGTCATCGGCAACTCGCACAATATCAGCGCCTCGCTCCTCGCCCCGGCGACCACCATCTCGGCCACCATCGCCAACGAATTCACCGAGGCGACCAGCGGTCTTTATACGTCCAGCCTCATCGCCATCGGCCTGGTCCTGTTTGTCATCACCTTCATCGTGCTGGGTGTCGCCAAGTGGTTGATCATGGGCACCGAGAACAAGTAGGAGCCATCATGTCGCTCTCCAGCCGCCGCAAGACCACCAATCTCGTCATCCTCGCGCTCGCCGTGTTCGCGGCCGTTGTGGGTCTGTTCTTCCTCGCCGCGATCCTGTGGACGCTGCTCGTCAACGGGCTGCAGGCCATCTCGCCGCGCATCTTCCTGGAATCGACGCCCCCGCCGGGCTCCGACGGCGGCCTCGCCAACGCCATCTTCGGCTCGGTGGTGATGACCATCATCGCCGTCATCGTGGCAACGCCCATCGGCATCCTGGCCGGCACGTACCTCACCGAATATTCGCGCGGCTCCAAGCTCGGCGAAGCCGCCAAGTTCATCAACGACATCCTGTTGAGCGCGCCCTCGATCATCATCGGCCTGTTCGTCTACACCACCCTGGTGGTGCCCTTCGGCCACTTCTCGGCCTGGGCCGGCGCCGTGTCGCTGGCGCTGATCGCGCTGCCGGTGGTCAACCGCACCACGCAGGACATGCTGGGCCTCGTGCCCAGCGCGCTCCGCGAGGCCTCGGTGGCGCTCGGCACGCCGCGCTGGAAGACCATGACGCATGTCATCTACCGCTCGGCCCGCAGCGGCATCGTCACCGGCGTGCTGCTGGCCATCGCCCGCGTCTCGGGTGAAACCGCGCCGCTGCTGTTCACCGCCCTCAACAACCAGTTCTTCTCGACCGACATGTCGAGCCCGATGGCCAACCTGCCTGCCGTCATCTTCCAGTTCGCGCTCAGCCCCTATGAGGACTGGCAGCGCCTGGCCTGGGGCGGCGCACTGCTCATCACTGTCACCATTCTCATACTGAATATTGCAGCCCGGGCGATCTCCGGGCGGCGCCAGGGCTGAAGGAGCCGGCAGCAATGGACACGTCCAACACCCCAACCCACGCGACGCAGCTTGGCGCCGACACCAGGCCTCTCGCTCTGCGTGAGGAACATCCGGTCAAGGTCGAGATCAAGGATCTCAAGTTCTACTACGCCAATGGCCATGAAGCGCTGCACGGCATCAACCTGATCCTGCGTGACAAGACCGTCACGGCCTTTATCGGGCCGTCCGGTTGCGGCAAGTCGACCCTCCTGCGCGTGCTGAACCGCATGTATGACCTCTATCCAGGCCAGCGCGCCTCGGGCCAGGTCCTGCTGGAAGGTCACGACATCCTCAACAAGGGCGAGGATCTCAACCAGCTGCGCTCCAAGATCGGCATGGTGTTCCAGAAGCCGACGCCGTTCCCGATGTCCATCTACGAGAACATCGCTTTCGGCATCCGCCTCTACGAAAAGGTGCCGAAGTCCGAGATGGATGGCCGCGTCGAAGCCGCGCTCCGCAAGGCGGCGCTGTGGACCGAGGTCAAGGACAAGATCAACCAGTCCGGCCTTGGCCTCTCCGGTGGTCAGCAGCAGCGCCTGTGCATCGCCCGCACCATTGCGGTGAAGCCCTCCGTGCTGCTCCTCGACGAGCCCGCCTCGGCCCTCGATCCCATCTCGACCGCCAAGATCGAGGAGCTGATCGAAGAGCTCAGCGCCGACTATTGCATCGCCATCGTCACGCACAATATGCAACAGGCCGCCCGCGCCTCGCAGTATACGGCCTTCATGTATCTGGGCGACCTGATCGAATTCGACCGTACCGAAACCATCTTCACGACGCCGGCGCAAAAGAAGACGCACGACTACGTGACGGGCCGCTTCGGCTAACCGTTTCCATTCCGGAAGAAAGCAAACCCTCATGGCCACGTTGCAGAACGAGCATATCGTTTCCTCCTACGAGGAAGAGCTGACGCTCCTCGCCCAGTCGATCTCCGAAATGGGCGGCGAAGTCGAAGCCGCCATCGCCAGCGGCACCAAGGCGCTGCTCAAGCTCGACCACGCCCTGGCGCGCCAGACCATCGATGCCGACAAGCGCATCGACGAGATGCAGCGCAGGATCGACGAAACCGCGGTCTCCATGATCGCCCGCCGCCAGCCCATGGCGGTGGACCTGCGCGCCGTCATCACCTCCATCCACGTCGCCAACGATTTGGAGCGTGTCGGTGACATGGCCAAGCAGGTGTCCCGCCGCACGCTGCAGATCGACAGCCTGGCGCTGGCGCCCAAGTTCTACAACGGTCTCAAGCATATGACCGACCTGATCCTGGCCCAGCTCAAGGCCGCGCTCGACGCCTATGCGACGCGCAATGCCGCCGCCGCCATCGCGGTGTGCAACCGCGACGACGAGATCGATGCCATCTACACCTCGATCTTCCGCGAACTGCTGACCTACATGATGGAAGATCCGCGTACCATCGGCATGGGCACGCACCTGCTGTTCGTCGCCAAGAATATCGAACGTGCGGGCGACCACTGCACCAATATCGCCGAAGTGGTCTATCACATGGTCCGCGCCGGGCACCTGGCCAACAACCGCCCCAAGGCTGATCACACCAGCGAAACCTCGGTTCCGTTTGAAACCCGCGAGACCCACGCATGAGCAAGCCCACTGTCCTGATCGCCGAAGACGAAGGCGCGCTGGTCACCCTGCTGCGCTACAATCTGGAACGCGAAGGCTATCGCGTGCTGGAAGCGCGCGATGGCGAGGAAGCGCTGCTGGTCGCCGCCGAGGAACAGCCCGATCTCGTGGTGCTGGACTGGATGCTGCCCCAGCTTTCGGGCATCGAGGTTTGCCGCCGCCTGCGCGGCCGCCAGGAAACCCGCAACGTGCCGATCATCATGCTGACGGCGCGGGGCGAAGAGACTGACCGCATCCGCGGCCTCGATACCGGCGCCGACGATTATCTCACCAAGCCTTTCTCGATGACGGAATTGCTGGCGCGGTTGCGCGCCGTGCTGCGCCGCATCCGCCCCAGCCTGGCCGAGGATGTGGTCGCGGTGGGCGATATCGAGATGGACCGGGGCGCCCATCGCGTGCGCCGCGCCGGAACCGAAGTGCATCTGGGCCCCACCGAATACAAGCTGCTCGATCACCTGATCCAGCATCCGGGCCGGGTGTTCAGCCGCGAACAATTGCTGGATGCGGTCTGGGGCAGCGACGTCTATGTCGAAGCCCGCACCGTCGACGTCCATGTCGGCCGGTTGCGCAAGGCGCTCAACATCGAAGGCGTGAGCGATCCGATCAGGACCGTGCGCTCGGCCGGTTATTCGCTGGACGAGAGTGTGAGCGTGAAGGCGGCGTCTTAAGCGCTTCCGGTACGATACGGCACCGAAGACGAACGCGATCATGCCCGCGTGGCGCGTGCGGAACGATTCCACGTCGTCACGCTTAACAAGGCAGCTTCATCCTTTTTCCGCGAGGACTGCCATGACCGACAAGCCCGACGCCATTGCCATGCTCAAAGCCGATCACCGCAAGGTCGAAGATCTGTTCGAGAAATTCGAGAAGGCCAAAAGTTCCGGGGTGAAGAAATCGCTGGTCCAGGAGATCTGCACCGAACTCAGCGTCCACACCATGATCGAGGAAGAAATCTTCTATCCCGCCTGCACCGCCAAGATCGAGGAAGACCTGCTGAAAGAGGCCTATGTCGAGCATGACGGCGCCAAGGTGATGATCGCCGAGCTTCTTGCCTCCAGCCCGGGTGAGGATTTCTACGACGCCAAGCTCAAGGTCCTGTCCGAAGAGATCAAGCATCATGTGAAGGAGGAAGAACATCGCCCCGACGGCATGTTCGCCCAGGCGCGGGCGGCGGGTCTGGACATGGATGCCCTGGCGGACCGAATGGCCGCGCGCAAGGAAGAGTTGCTGGCGGATTTCAAGGCCAACGGGTTGCCGAC
>DASYCZ010000028.1:0-1818 GCA_036499825.1 Devosiaceae bacterium | reverse complement strand
GGGTCGTGTCCCGAGTGATGGTGTAGCTCGGTAGAGCAAAGCCGCCCGGACGCGCGCCTCAAATAGCGCCGTAGCGGGCGGGCGGCTTTGCGGTGGTCACCGGCGATTCGCCGGTAGGATCGGGTTGCGACACGCCAACGCAACCGAGGAACCACCGATGACCGACGATATGATGAACCTGCGCACGCTCGTGGAGAAGACCCCTGATGCCGATCTGTTGCGCGAGATGATCGGCTTTGCCGCCCAGCGTCTGATGGAGCTGGAAGTCGAAGGCCAGACCGGGGCGGCCTACGGCGAGAAGAATCCCGAACGCCTGGCGCAGCGCAACGGCTACCGCGACCGTCTCTGGGAGACCCGTGCCGGCGCGGTCGAACTGCGCATTCCCAAGCTGCGCAAAGGCTCCTACTTCCCGGGCTTCCTGGAGCCGCGCCGCATGGCCGAGAAGGCGCTCACGGCCGTGGTGCAGGAAGCCTACGTGCAGGGTGTCTCCACCCGTTCGGTCGACGATCTGGTGCAGGCGATGGGCATGAGCGGCATCTCCAAGAGCCAGGTGAGCCGGCTGTGTGCCGAGATCGACGACAAGGTGAAGGCTTTCCTCGCCCGTCCGATCGAGGGCGATTGGCCGTATTTGTGGATCGATGCCACCTACGTGAAGGTGCGCCAGAATGGCCGCATCGTGTCGGTCGCGGTGATTGTCGCGGTCGGCGTCAACAGTGACGGCCGGCGCGAGGTGCTCGGCATGGATATCGGTCCCTCCGAAGCCGAGACGTTCTGGACGGCATTCCTGCGCAAGCTCGCTCGCCGCGGCCTGCGCGGTGTCAAGCTCGTCGTCTCCGACGCCCACGAGGGCATCAAGGCCACCGTGGCCAAGGTGCTCAACGCTTCCTGGCAGCGTTGCCGTGTCCACTTCATGCGCAACGCACTGGCCCATGCCGGCAAGAGCGGGCGGCGCGTGGTTTCCGCCTTCATCGCCACCGCGTTTGCCCAGGACGATGCCGAGGCCGCGCGAGCGCAGTGGCGCAAGGTCGCCGACCAGCTTCGCCCCAAGCTGCCCAAGCTCGCGGCCTTCCTCGACGAGGCCGAGACCGATGTGCTCGCCTATATGGCGTTCCCGCCCCAGCATCGAACCAAGCTGCACTCGACCAACCCGATCGAGCGGCTCAACGGCGAGATCAAGCGGCGGACCGAGGTGGTCGGCATCTTCCCCAATGAGGACGCCATCGTCCGACTCATCGGCGCGATCCTGCTCGAACAGAACGATGAATGGGCCGTCCAGCGTGCCCGTTACATGACGCTGGAAACCATCGCGCCGTTGAGCGATGATCCCACCGTCAGCCTTCCGGCTATCGCCAGCTGACCTGCCCGGCTCTTGCCGGTGAACGCGGTGACCCACCGCCAGCTACACCACGCCGCGGGACACGATCCATTGTCCGAGAGCAGAAGCTCGTTCCGACATATCTTCCGCCGTGCTGCCCCCGATGGCAACCATCGACCGCTTTCGCACCAGAAACAACCTGATCGAACCGCAACAATCGCGAACGAAATCAAACAAAAACAAGGCACAATCAACGAAACCTATCGA
The DNA here is from genome assembly GCA_036499825.1 of Devosiaceae bacterium. Classification (GTDB taxonomy): domain Bacteria; phylum Pseudomonadota; class Alphaproteobacteria; order Rhizobiales; family Devosiaceae; genus Paradevosia. The sequence continues at coordinate 236 of DASYCZ010000028.1, read as the reverse complement.
TATTCTGCCGCTCATAACGGTCTGGTTGCAGGTTCGAGTCCTGCCGGCCCACCATCGCTGGAATGTACATCACAAATTTCGGTGCACCCCAAGCCGGCGCGGCGGACGATGAAGCGAGGCCTTCACGCTTAGCTCGCCTCGGCCCTTTCGGCCATCTCCTCGCGCAGCGCCGCCCATTTCAGCAAGGCATCAAGCGCGGGGCAGAGAGCCTGACCCCCGGCCGTTAGCGCGTATTC
>DASYCZ010000027.1:0-72186 GCA_036499825.1 Devosiaceae bacterium | reverse complement strand
TCGTCGAACGCCTCTGGTGCAGGCTCAAGGACTGGCGACGCATCGCCACCAGATACGATAAGCTCGCCAGAAACTACCTCTCAGGCGTCTTCCTCGTCGCCGCACTCACATTCTGGTGCGCTAATTGAGTCCTGACCCTAGGGCGGCGTCTAGCGCCCGTCGCCCAGGATGACGCTATTGCGGTGTTCGATCATGGCGTGCGTATCGGCAGTCGCGCCGGGTCCTGCCTCCAGCCGGATGTCATGAAATCCCAGCGCGCCGCTATCCGTCGAGCGGATAGCCATTGGTTCGATCGGCTGCTGGGTCCGATTGTCGATCAGCCTGAGTGGCGGGCCCTTTTCGGTCTCGATCCAGCGGTCGCCCCATTGCAGCAACGCCACCAGAACCGGATAGAGTTCTTCTCCCTTCCGGGTCAGCCGGTACTGGAAGTAGCGTTGGCTGTTTTCGAGAGGGAGTTTCTCGACGATACCCTGCTCGATCAGATGCGCGAGCCGGTTGGTCAGCACATTGCGGGCAATGCCAAGCCGGCGCTGGAATTCATCGAAGCGGGTCGTTCCCAGCGTACATTCGCGGACGATCAACAGGCTCCACCACTCCCCGATCTGATCAAGGGAGCGCGCGATGGAGCAGTTCATGTCTTCAAAGGTCTTTTTGTACATCACGCCTCGTAGCAGATTGTAGTTGCGTCACGCAACTTCGATGGATATGAGGTTTTGTCACGAAACTTCGATCTGTCTGGCGTCCAAATGGCCCATCCCGTCGGGTTCTTGTGGCCGCCGACCAGCCCATGATTTCAGGGAGAGCATTCTTGACCGCCTCGGATTTCGCTTATGCGACCGCGATCGAGCTGTCCGCCGCAACGGAGAGGCGAGAGGTCTCCTCGCTCGAGTTGACCAAGGCGGCCATTGCCCGGATCGAACGCCATGACGGGGATATCAACGCCCTCTGCGCGCCCGATTTCGAACACGCGTTGCAGTCTGCCGATGCCGCCGATGCGGCCCGCGCCCGAGGGGAAGGCGGCCCACTGCTCGGCATCCCCATGACCGTCAAGGAATCGTTCAACATTGCGGGTCTTCCCACGACGTGGGGCCTGCCGCCGTTTCGGGATTTCAAGCCCTCCGAAGACGCCGTCGCCGTCACACGCCTCAAGGCAGCCGGGGCCGTTATCCTCGGCAAGACCAATGTGCCCCTGGCCCTCGGGGATCTGCAAAGTTACAACGATATCTACGGCACGACCAACAATCCCTGGGATTTGGCGCGCACGCCGGGCGGCTCCTCAGGCGGCTCTGCGGCGGCGCTGGCGGCCGGCTTTGGGGCGCTTTCCATCGGCTCCGACATTGCCGGCTCGTTGCGGGTTCCGGCGCATTTTTGTGGGGTCTATGCCCATAAGCCCTCGCTCGGCCTGGTGCCGGGGCGGGGCCACACGCCACCCCCAGCCCGGCCGCTGCCTTATGACCGCGACCTCGTCGTCGTCGGCCCCATGGCACGGAGCGCCGGGGATCTCTCGCTGATGCTCGATATCCTTGCCGGCCCCGATGAAATCGCCGGGGGCAAGGCGTATCGACTGGCGCTCCCTCCGGCTCGCCACGACGATCTCGCCGCCTACCGTGTGCTGGTCCTCGACACCCACCCGCTGATCGGGACCGCCCAGAGTATGCGCACAGCCATCGACCGCCTCGCCGTCCAGCTCGTCGGTGCCGGTGCGAAAGTCGTGTGGCAGAGCCCCCTTTTGCCCGATCCGATCGAGGCGGCGCGCCTCTATATGCGCCTCTTGATGTCATCGATGTCGTCGGCCTATCCGGCCGCGGTTCATGAACGGATGGCGGATGCGGCGGACAAGCTCGACCCGGCCGATCTCAGCCTTGCCGCCGAGCGTACGCGCGGCAATGTTCTCAGTCACCGGGACTGGCTGTTTGCCGATGCCATGCGGGCCCGCCATCAGCAGGGTTGGCGAGACCTCTTCGCCGAGTTCGACATCGTCATATGCCCGGCCGCGCCGACGCCGGCTTTCCCACATGACCATAGCGCTGACCAATGGAGCCGCCAGATCGTCATCGATGGCAAGGCCTACAACTATGGCGACCAGCTCGTCTGGGCCGGCATCGCAACCCTGCCGGGCCTGCCGGCCACGGTCGCGCCACTGGGGCTCTCCGAAGAGGGGCTGCCGATCGGCGTGCAACTCTTGGGGCCAATGCACGAGGACCGTACGCCCATCCGTTTCGCCCAACTGCTCGAACGGGAATTCGGTGGCTTCACGGCGCGGCCCGCGCTGAACGCGGGCTGATCGTCATCGTCAACTGCGGTTCGCCGTCCGCGCTTTATGTTGAACGGGCGCCTGTGCGAAAGGCACGACTGTCGGCTCGGCCGGACGAAACCGTTGCCGGTAATCGCCGGGCGTCACGAATATCTGGCGCATGAAGGCGCGGCGCAGCCCCGCCTGGTCCAGAAAACCGCACATGCTGGCCACCTTCTTGATCGGTGTGTCGCTTTCCTCGAGAATGCGCCGCGCTGCCTCGACACGCGCGGCTTCCACATAGTCGCCGGGCGTCATGTCGGTCTGACGCTTGAAGAGCCGTGAGAAGTTTCGCGCGCTCATGCCGAGGCGGGCAGCCAGCGCCTCGACCGACAGGTCTTCGGACAAGTTGAGCAATATCCATTCGTGGATATCGCGGATCGGGCCGATTTCGGCGATCTGGGTTTCAAGGTGCACGCTGAACTGGGATTGCCCGCCGGGGCGCTTGAGAAACAGGATCAGCTCCTTGGCGACCCGCAGGGCGACACTGCGCCCGTGATCCTCCTCGACCAGCGCCAGCGCCAGGTCCATGCTCGCCGTGACGCCGGCCGTCGTGTAAATCCTCCCATCCTTTACGTAGATGGTATTGGGCTCCACCAGAACCCGGGGGAATTGCTCCACCAGCCGGCCGGTGGAGTTCCAGTGTGTGGTGGCCCGGCGCCCATCGAGCAGGCCTGCGTGACCGAGGAGGAACGCACCCGTACAGACCGACCCTATGCGCCGCACGTGCTGGGATTCCCGTTCTATCCACTGGATGAGGGCAGGGTGGTTCTCGTATTTCTGGATGCCGGGGCTGCCGGCGATCAGCAGGGTGTCATAGCCCGCAAGCGAACTCTCGATGGTCCTGTCGGGAAGAATCCGCGCGCCGTTGAGGGCCGTCACCGGTCCGTCCTCGATGCCGAAGATCTCGACCTTGTAGGCACCCTGCTTGCCGACGAAATTATTGGCTTCCGACAGCACGTCCATGGGGCCGGCCACATCCAGCATCTGAACGCCGGGAACCGCGAGAATTGCGATGCGCATGGGTTGATCCAATCACCTTTGAACGTCAATCGAGAAGCCCTTTCGGGCGGTTTGCCAATGGCCTTCCGGCTTTTCCAGACGGTTTGCGTGGTCAGGTCCCCAGGGCCTGGTCGAGGAAACTCCTCAACTGGGAGAGATGCTGGGACATGACGCCGACCGCCGGCGAAGCCGATGCCGGGCGGCCGACATAGCGGGCGCGCTTGCCGGGTGAGCCCGCCTGGGCCAGGGCCCATTCGAGGTAAGGCTCGACAAAGCTCCAGGCGCCCATGTTCCGGGATTCTTCCTGGCACCAGACGGCGTCCGCATTGGGAAAGCGGGCGAGCTCGGTAGCCAGCGACTTTGCCGGGAAGGGGTAGAGCTGTTCGAGCCGCAGCAGATAGATATCGCCGAGCCCACGCTTTTCCCGCTCCTCGTAAAGATCATAATAGACCTTGCCCGAGCACATGATGACGCGCCGGATTGTGTCGTCCGCCAGGAGTGTCGTTTGCCCGCCGTCCCTGGTCTCGGCGTCGTCCCTCAGGATGCGATGGAAAGAGGTCCCTTCGCCGAGATCCGCCAGGGTGGATTTGCACAGCTTGTGGCGCAGCAGGCTCTTGGGCGTCATCAGGATCAGCGGCTTGCGAAAGTCGCGCTTCATCTGCCGGCGCAGGACGTGGAAATAATTGGCGGGCGTGGTGCAGTTGGCGACCTGCCAATTGTCTTCCGCGCTGCTTTGCAGGTAGCGCTCGATGCGTGCGGAGGAGTGTTCGGGACCCTGGCCATCATAACCGTGCGGCAACAGGCAGACCAGGCCCGACATCCGCAACCATTTGCGCTCGCCGGAGGAAATGAACTGGTCGAAAACCACCTGGGCGCCGTTGGCGAAGTCTCCGAACTGGGCCTCCCACAACACCAACGCCTTGGGCTCGGCCAGCGTATAGCCATATTCGAACCCGAGGACAGCTTCCTCCGAAAGCATCGAATTGATGATTTCGCACCTTGCCTGCCCGTCACGGATATTAGCCAGCGGAGTGTAGCGCTCACCGGTCTCCTGATCGCTCAAGACGCTATGGCGCTGGGTGAAGGTTCCCCGCTCACTGTCCTGTCCCGTAAGGCGCACGGGGAAACCTTCGTCGGCGAGGGAGCCGAGAGCCAGGGATTCCGCGGTTGCCCAATCCACGCCTTCGCCGGCCTCGATGATCTTGCGGCGCCCATCGAGGAAACGCTGCACGGTCGGATGCACCTTGAATCCATCGGGCACGCGGGTGATTTTTTCGCCGATTTCCCTCAGCCGCTCGACCGGGACCCCGGTCTGTCCACGGCGCGCGTCATCACCGTCGTCCTTGCCGGTCCTAAGGCCTGTCCATCGCCCTTCCAGCCAGTCAGCCCGGCCGGGCTTATAGCTCTGGCTGGCCTCGAACTCCCTGTCGAGATGCGCAATCCAGGCGGCATTGGCCTTGTCGATATCGTCCTGAGCGACGACACCTTCGGCGATCAGGCGGTTGCCATAGATCTCCAGCGTGGAGGGATGCGCGCGGATTTTCCGGTACATCCGGGGCTGGGTGAATGCCGGCTCATCCCCCTCATTGTGTCCGTAGAACCGGAAGCAGAACATGTCGATCACCACGGGCTTGTGGAATTTCTGCCGGAACTCGATCGCCATACGGGCCACATGGACCACGGCCTCGGGGTCGTCCCCGTTCACATGAAAGATCGGAGCCTCGATCATCTTGGCGAGGTCCGACGGATAGGGGGATGAGCGGGAATAGCGCGGATCGGTGGTGAAGCCGATCTGGTTGTTGATGATGAAATGCACGGATCCTCCGGTCCGGTAGCCCTTGAGGCCGGAAAGACCGAAACATTCGGCCACGACGCCCTGGCCCGCAAAGGCCGCATCGCCATGGATCAGGAGCGGCAGGACGCCGGAACGCTCGACCGTATCGCCGTTCTGATCCTGCTTGGCGCGGGTCTTGCCGAGAACGACCGGATCGGAAATCTCCAGATGCGATGGATTGGCGGTCAGCGACAGATGCACGTTGCGGCCATCGAAGCTGCGATCGGAAGATGTACCGAGATGGTATTTCACGTCGCCCGAGCCCTCGACTTCATCGGGCACGAACGAGCCGCCCTTGAATTCATGAAAGATGGCGCGATGCGGCTTGCGCATGACCTGGCTCAGAACGTTGAGGCGGCCCCGATGGGCCATGCCGAGCACCACGTCGGTGACGCCCAGTGCCGCGCCCCGAGCCAGGATTTCCTCCAGCGCCGGAATGGTTGCCTCGGCACCATCGAGCCCAAAGCGCTTGGTGCCGGTGAACTTCCTGTCGAGGTAACGCTCATAGCCTTTGACCTCGACGAGCCTCTCGAGAATGGCCCGCTTGGCGTTCCCCGAGAATGTAACGCCCTTGTCGGCCCCCTCGATACGCTCCTGAATCCATGCCTTCTGCTCCGGGTCGGAGATGTGCATGAATTCATAGCCAATGGTGGAGCAGTAGGTTCGGCGCAGGATCGCCAGTATCTCGCGTAGAGTGGAAAATTCCAGCCCGAGCACGCCATCGATGAAGATCTGGCGGTCGAGATCATCGTCCGTAAATCCATAGCTCGAAGGGTGCAGTTCCTCATGGTCCTTGAGCGGTTCCAGCCCCAGCGGATCGAGATCGGCATGCAGATGCCCGCGCATGCGGTAGGCACGGATCATCATCAGCGCCCTGACGGAGTCTCGCGTGGCGCGATGAACGTCCGCCTCCGAGGCCGCGATATTGGGTGCCTCGATCTTGCGCTCAGGCTTCTCGCCGACCGCCGTTTCGACCGCGCGCCAGTTTCCGTCCAGTGCCGACGTGAGTTCGCCATTGACCGGCAGCGGCCAGCCGGCACGCTTCCATGACGCGCCCGCGGCCGATTTCCTTATCGAGACGTCGTCATCGCCCAAATCGTCGAAAAATCGGCGCCAAGCCCAATCGACCGAGGCAGGATCCCGTTCGTATCGCGCCTGCAAATTCTCCATGTAGGTGGCGTTCCCACCGTAGAGAAATGAAGTCTGCTCTAAAAATTCCCTGGCGGATTGTCCTGCGGTCTTGCGGTCCATTGGGGTCGTCCTGTTCGGGCCGGCATGGCGCTGGCAGGAGTGACGACGCGCGTCAGACTGAGCCACAGAGCGAAGCCGCCGTAAGGTGTCTAGTCGTCGCGATGCCTGGGCTCGGCTGACGCCCCGGCTCGCAAGGCGCACTATACGCTTCCGCGGTTTGTCCGGAGATGGCGTCCGAGTCAAAAAACAGACAAACCCAGCGCATAAACAGCCATGGGCAATTGCCGGGTTGGCGCGCCGCCGGAAACGATCTCCGAAATGGCCGCAACTGCACGTCCTCTGTCCGTTTTTGCATCCGAATAGCCCCAACGGACAAATCTCGACGCACTATTCTCCCACGCCTATTGGCCCCCCGTCTCGTTGCGACACCAAACACGTCGCCGGCAGGGCAGCCGAGATCGTGAGATCCTGGGATCGGAGTCGGAGATGACAGAGATACCTGAAATTGCAGCGGAGTGGCACGAAGGAGAGCGCGCGATCCAACTGAGCGCCGGCGTTCTCGACCAGATGGCGCCGATGGCCAGCATGATCCATGCCGAGTTCAGGGAGCGGCACCGAAGCTATTTCGCGCAGCTGCCCTATGTGGTGATAGGCGCCGTGGATCCCCTCGGCGATGCGTGGGCAACCATGCTGACCGGCGAACCCGGCTTCCTGCATTGCCCGGATTTTTCGACGCTGCAGGTCCACGCACCGATAGCGCCCACAGATCCGTGCAGTTTGGGCTGGGTCGATGGCAGCGCCGTAGGATTGCTGGGAATCGACCTGCACGTGCGCAGGCGTGTCCGCGTCAATGGCACTCTCAAAAGGCTTGGCCCCGATGTGTGCGATATCAAGGTCGCGCAGAGTTACGGAAATTGCGGGCAGTTTATCAGGCAGAGGCATCTGAGCTTTGTTCGAGATCCGGAAGCGCCTGGCTCAAACGAGGCGCGCACCCTGTCGTCCCTCGATGCTGTCTCCCGTATGATGATCGAGAATGCCGATACCTTGTTCCTTGCATCCTATGTTGACGGCGACGATGGCCGGCGCCAGGTCGACGTCTCCCATAAAGGCGGGTGGACTGGATTTGTGCATGTCGATCTACAGGGTCGGCTCACCATTCCGGATTTTCCCGGCAATAACTATTTCAACACCCTGGGAAATGTGTTCATCAATCCAAGGTGCGGCATCCTGTTTTCCGATTTCCTGACCGGCGATGTGCTGCAGATTTCAGGTGATGGCGAAGTCCTTCTGGACGTGCCCGAAGGGGATATGTTCCAGGGGGCTGCGCGCTTGTTGCGTGTGGCGCCGCGCAGGATAGTGGTTCGGCCGGCAGCGCTGGCCCTCAGATGGGTGTAAGCCCACAAGGATCCAGCCTGACAAGGATGGGCGATGCGCAGGAACCCGATCTTGCCGAAGACCGGTTTTGGTCACCGAGCATGTTGCGAAGCGGGAGATGGGCGGTACGGCCGCCTATCTCGAAGCGCGCCAGATGATCTGAGCCCGCCAATCGGCGCGCCCGCCTCGGCATTGCGGGGCCAGCAGACCATCTGCACCTGACCGAGCCGGCTCGGCACTGTATTGGCCATAAATTACTGACATGCTTGAGTTTTGTGAGAGAGGTTCGGCTCCCTTCTCACCGCCCATTAACGTTTTTCGCCTAGATTTTCGCCCGTGTTTTAGACAGCGGCAAGCTGCCGATATCCGCTTCGATTGGAGAGCGAGTGTCAGTTCGGCGCAGGCGTTGTTTGAAATGACATTGCCTATCGGATCCTGTCGTTAATTTTCTTGGTCAATTGCATTGGAATGGTCGTCAGGGTGCTTCAGGCAGAAGCATCTTTGGGCCTGGGCCGGCTAGGCTGGGGAGCGTCAGCGGCGCGATGAAATGCATTTTACGGCGACGCTTTGGGGGAAGCGACAATGAAGGATAGGCAATCTCTGCAACTGGTTGTCGCCTATAAGTATGGCTCGATCGCGGTCGTCGCCCTTGCGGTGTGCTGGGCGGTTGTCTTCGGCGTCATGCAGGCCTGGTCGCTCACGGCGGCCGACGCCATCCTCGCCGTTGTGGGCATCTTGAGCTGGCTGCTGATCCGGCGCGGGCGCCTCGACGCGGCGCTGATCATTTCGCAACTCGCGTTTCTCGTCGTCGCGGTCGGCTTCTGCCTGGTTTTCGACGTTCCAAGCGATGCGATACCGAGGGTATCCCATCTCTATCTGCTGGTGCTCGCCATGCTGGGCTACCTCAACTACCTGCGCAAGCCATCGCCCCTGCAATTGGCGGTCATCGGCCTGTGTCTTGCCGCCTTCATCGCCTTCGCCAGCGCCCGGATGTCGTTTCCGTTCGCGCAGCCCATCCCCGACGATTTCCGTCGCATTGGTTCCTGGGTCAACGTCATCCTCGCCACGGCGATGCTCTGTGGTTGCATCCACATCATCCAGCTCAAGTTCACGCAGACCACCGATATTGCCCGCGATCTGCGGTCCGCACTCCTCAATCGCGAATTCACGCTCTACTATCAGCCTCAGGTCAACCAGGCAGGGCAGACGCTCGGAGCGGAAGCGCTGTTGCGCTGGATCAGTCCGAAACGCGGCTTCGTCTCGCCGGCCGATTTCATTCCCATGGCCGAGGCGTCGGGCCTGATGTCGTCAATCGGCGGCTGGGTATTGGTGGAAGGGTGCCGGACGCTGGCTTCCTGGCAGCGCGATCCTGCCATGTGCGATCTCACCCTGTCGGTCAATGTCAGCGCCAGCCAGTTTCACGAAGAGGGCTTCGAGCAATCCGTCTTCGCGGCGATCGCCGCCCATGGGATCGATGCCACCAAGCTGAAGCTGGAATTGACGGAAAGCATCATGGTGGCCGATGTGGACGCCGTGATCGCCAAGATGCACCGCTTGCGCGCCGCCGGTATCGCCATGGCGCTCGATGATTTCGGCACCGGCTACTCATCGCTCGACTATCTCCGCCGCCTGCCGCTCAACCAGCTCAAGATGGATCGCAGCTTCATCAAGGAAGTGGTGGACAACAAGCGCAGCGCCTCACTGGCCCGTAACATTCTCCAACTCGGGCAGGACCTGGATTTGACCGTGCTTGCCGAGGGCGTGGAAACCCATGAGCAATTCCGGTTCCTGGTCGATCACGGATGCGCCGAATTCCAGGGCTTCCTTTTCGGCCGTCCGGTCCCCCGGCGGGAATTCGATCAACTGGTGCTGGCGGCCGTGGCACGGCGGCTCACATTGGGGGCCACGCATGCCAGGGGCGCGGCCTGATCGCAGTGGCTGCCCGGAGCTTCGGGTCCAGCTTGCCTCAGGGATCCGTCTTCGGCGGCGTCACCTCGAACGCGAAGTGCAGGACCGGCAAGTCTTCGCCGGGATGGTCTTCGGGCGCGGTGAGCTGGGGGATGCGGAAATTGTCCGGCCGCGTTTCCGCGCCCTTGTAGATGCCGGGATAGAGATCGACGTAGTGCCAGCCGGGATCGCCCGAGGCCGTCAGGTGGATGGTGACATCACCCTGGCTGTTGAAGCCGCACGCATAGCCCAGATAGGCGTTGTCATAGGTCATGTTGTAGATATTGGCCGTCTCGCTCCAGCCCACGCCCTTGAGGTGGATGGTGAAATCGGTGCCCGCCGGGCCTGCAGCCACGTCGAGCGGCAGGGCCGTCGGCGTTACCCAGAAACTGCCCTCGCGCCGCTTTCCGCCGTCGTCGATCCACACCGCATGCGCACCGCCGAGATCGTCGGGCACCGTGAACCCGAATGCCGCCCGGCCATTGGCATCCGCCATGGCCTGGGCCACGACGCTTGACCGCGTCTCCCAGCCATTGAGCGCTACCCGGTTACCCGTCACGGTGTCCCAGTTGAGCTGATAGGTCTTGCCCGGTTGCAGCGCCCCGGCGACGACCTCTACGGGTTTGCCGATGCCCGAAAAGGCCGGCGTCACTTTCAGCGCACCCGGAGCGGGCAGGCCCCTTATGCTTGCCTGCACCTCCGCCTCGGGCGCCGGCGGCAATACCGCGTCGCCGGGCGTCAGTGTGAATTCGGCCCGTGGCCGGGCGCGGTCGGGCTGCGGGTTCTGTTCTGGGTTGAGATAGGGAAAGGTGAAGGCGCCATGCACCAGCCGCAGCACATGCGTGCCCGTCGCTCCGGTCGCCGGAATGGTGAATTGCGCCGTACCGCCGGTTGAGACGGACGACACCCAGCCCGTAAAGCCATTGTCATAGACCAGCATCCAGCTGTTCTCGAGGTCGCGCCAGCCGATCCCGTGCACCGTCACGGTGATCGGGGTGCCGATGGGACCGCTCGCGGGCGAGAGCGTCATGGCTATATCGAGGTTGAACGCCGTCTGGGTGAGCAGCCTCGTTCCCTTTTGGACGACGACATCATGCTCGAAGCCGAAGTCTTCGGGTGCCGTGAAGCTGACCGCGAACGAGCCCACCGCATCGGTCGTCACGCTGGCGATGCGATAGCCCACCGGCGCGAAGTCACGGCCGTTATAGGACCCGTCCGAGACCTTCCAATGGCCATCTACCGTGCGCCAGACGAGGTCGAGTGTATCGCCCGGCAGAAACCCTCCGCCCCTGACCGATACCGGTGTGCCGGCCGGCCCGTTTTCCGGGCTGAGGGCCAGGGTTCCGACGAACCCGCCTGACGCCTCTGCCACAACTGCCTGGGGGCCGAGCGCGGATGCCCGTGGCGCTGCATGAACGGCCACGGGAAATGCCAACACGGCCATCAGCAGTCCGAGGAACGGACCGGGATGCTTCAATTGGCGGCGATCGTCAGTTGCGAGGTAGCCACCTTGAACGGCTCATAGGTGGTCGTCTTGCCGTCCTTGCTGGTTGCAACGATCTTGTAGGTGAACGTGCCCGTCGGATAGTCCTTGGGCACAGGCCACCTGACGCTCCAGAAGGAATCGGTCGATTTCTGGGGCGGATGGTCGCCGTAATGGGCCTGCAGATTGGTGCCGTCCGGCAGTTGCACGACGACGCTGGTCAGCGCGTCGGCAGCCATCGGCTCACCCGTCGCGGTGTTCAGCACGCGGGCGCGCCAGACGATCGGATCGTTGTGCTTGAACTGGTTGGATTGCACGCACTGTACGCCCAGCACGGTATCGGCCTGGATGGCCATCGTCATTTCAGCGGCGCTCGCGGTGAGCGGCACCGTCAGGCCGATGGCAAGCGTGGAAGACGTCAGGATGAGAAGTCTTGAAAACCCGGTCATAGGTTACAATCCGTTGTGTGAATGGTGCCTGTATCAACGTCGCCTGCCGGCTGCGCGCAGCCGGATCGTCCGAAATGTGCCGCCTGCGGCCGGCTTGGCCACGCGGCTGTCGGTGCGCTGACCGCAAAAGCCCATGTTCAATCCGAAAGTGTGGTTTGAAGGATCGTCGCTGCGGGAGCGCCGGCATTGCGTCGTCTCACCGGGAGCCGCCACCTCAATGCCGAAATTGCCGGGCTGACCTGACCCAGCCTCCCTCCGGCCACCGGTCCCCCCTGCCTCTCCATCAATGCCGATCGCATGGCGAACGTCAAGATAGATCCGAACGGCAGGAGGTCCGGCGTCCTAGTTTCTCAGACCGCCGGCTTGCCGCGGCCGATGAGCAGCGCCAGGGCGCCGGTCACCAGCGCCAGTATGGCGAGTGCGGGGGCGCCCAGGTCGATGGCGTTTTGAAGGCCCGTGGCTGTTGCGATGAACCCCAGGGCCAGCGCCGTCACCCCCTGGAGGAAATAGGCGATGAGGTAGACCGCCGAGATCGACGCGCCGCGATGGGTGCTGGGGGCGTTCTGGCTGATCAGGGTCAGGCCGCCGAGGAAAAACAGACTGTAGCCGGCGCCGCCCAGCGTCGTTGCAATCAGGTAAATCGGCAGCGAATGCTGGCTGGCGGCGAGCATGAGCAGGCCAAGGCTGACGATCGTCGTCACCGCCCCAAAGGCGATGTTGAGCGGCGCCCGGATACCCTTGGCCAGAATGGCCACCGTACCCAGCACCACCGCAAAGAGCACGAAGGACGATCCGGCCACCAGGGCGTTGGTCGAGCCGATCAGATCGCGCGCAATCTGTGCACCGAGCGAGAGATAGAGCGCGCCAAAGCCGAAGGACGTCGCGACGGCCAGCGCCGAGACCGTGAAGATCTTGCCCAGGCCCTGGGGAATGGCCGGCAGGCGCGGCTTCCAGCGGCCCTTGGCGGTGTCGGCGCTATGGCCGGGCAGGAACCAGGCGGCGCCCAGCAGCGCCGCGATGACGACGGCCAGCACCCAGAAATTGAGATGGGTGGGGAAGGGCGCGTACTGGATGAGCGCACCGCCCACGATGGTTGCCAGCGCCAGGCCTCCGGCTGTCGCGGCCGTGGCGATGGAACTGGCGCGGCCCGCCTGGCCAGGCGCGCTGAAATCCACCATGGCGGCAGCGGCGGGGCCAGCCGTCAGCGCCACGCCGGTACCCATGAAGGCACGGCCGGCAAAGATCCAGGCCACGTCGGGCGCGAGTGCGAACAGCAGCACGCCGATCAGAGAGGCGGAAAGCCCGAGCAGGATCGTGGCGCGCCGGCCGATATAATCCGACAGGTCACCCAAAACGATCAGCAGCACGACCAGAACGATTGGATAGACGGCAAAGATCGCAGTCGTGGTGAAAGTGGAAAGCTGCCACTCCGCCGCATAGAGCGGATAGGTCACCGTCGGGGCGGCACTGGTCCACAAGGTGTGAAGGACGACGGCTGCAGAGACCCAGAAACTGGCACGTTGGCCGAGGACGGGACGTGTTGCGCTGCGCGCGGGGGAAGCATCGGACATGATGGACATTTCTAACTCGCAATTTCTGCCGGGCAGCGCCTGTGCTCCGACCAATTGCCCTGTGACGTAATAGTGCATATGCACAGTGTCAAGCGGTCAGCCTGAACATCGGATAGCAAGCGAGGCTTGACACTGTGTATATGCACTAATAAATGAGCGGTCATGGATACGCTACCGCCCGATACATGCTATTTCGCCGCAACCCGGCAGGTCGCGCGCGTCATGACCCGCATCTACGACAAGCATCTCGCACCCGCCGGCGTTACCATCGCACAGTTTTCGCTGCTGCGAACCATCGGCAGGGCGGGAAGCATCACCGCTGCCGAACTGGCCGACAATCAGGCCATGGATAGAACCACGCTGGTGCGGGCCCTCAAGCCCCTGCAGCGCGATGGGCTCGTCACCGATCGGCGGCTCTCTCCGAAAGGCCGGCAACTGGGTTACTCGCTGAGCGAACTTGGCGCCGCCAGGGTCGCGGCCGCAAAGCCGCTCTGGATCGAAGCGCAGCGCGAGATAGAGGTCCAGATCGGCAAGGGCGCAATCGAGAGAATGCGTCACGACATGCAGGATTTGACGGCCTCACTCACGTCGACCAACTCATGACCGATGATGGTGGCCGTGTCCAGTGGCCATCATCGCCGGGCACATTGATCCTGATCGTGACAAAACGATCTGGATAACGCCAGAACATCCTCCCACGCACAGCTACAACCCGGCTCTCTCCGTGTATTCATAGCGGAGACCGCATGAGTGATTGAAGGGGAGGGGTGTCCAACTGTCTCCCGACCTTTGCGGCGTGTCGAAGTTGTGGAGCATGAGGATATTACGATGAAGAGATACTTTGCGTTCGTATTGACGGCATTCCTGCCATTTCCGGCATTGGCCAATTGCGTTCCGCCCTGGCAGACGCAGTTCGCCTGCAATCTTCCCGAACAGGCTGCACGCGCCGAATTCTGCCGCTTGTCCGATCCGATCCCCGGTGTGAAAGAGGCCTATTATTCCTATGCGGTGGAAGCAGAACCGGCCGAGCTCTACTTCCAGACCGATTCCACCTATTTCTCCACCAAGGATACCGAGATCGATCACCCCACGGATCTGACCATGGCGATCGGCTACGCCCGCGAAAATTATGTCTACGCTTTCGTCGTGACCGAGGATGAGCGCGAAGCAGACGGCATCCGCGATGCCGAAGTCCGGGTCTATTCCTCGATCGATGCGTTCACCAACGACACCAAGGATACCGAGATCACCAAGCTCTATTGCGATCCGGCCTCGATCCTGGCCGACCTGGATAGCATAAGGCCCTGATCAACGAGCGTGGTGCCAGCTACTCGGCTTCAACAGGCGGAGGTTCGATGTCGAAGGCGCGGACGTCCGAGGGCGAAACGCCGTAAAGCCGCCTGAACATGCGATTGAAGTGCGATACGTCGCCAAAACCGCATTCATGCGCGATGGCGCCGACGAGACGGCTGGCATGGCGTACGTCCCGCAGCATCTTGTGGGCGTTCGCCAGCCGCTGGTTGAGGATGAACGTGGTGAATGTCGTGCCTTCGTCCTCGAACAGGCGCTGCACATAGCGCACCGTCAGCCCGAGGGCCGTGGCGACGACATCGACACCGATATCGCCGTCCGGCAACCGCCGCGCCACCAGCGCCTTGATCTCGCGCAACCGCGCCGCCTTGAGGCCGCGTCCCGCCGCGTGTTCGGCCGCATCGCCAGCCGCCGAGACCGCCAGCATCAGCAGGTCGTGGATATGGCTGACTGCGACGGGCCGCAGCATCGAATTGGGCCAGCTGCCGCTGCTTTCGAGGCTGGTCACGTAATTGCGGAGCAATCTGAGGGCTTCGTTGCCGGCGGGTATGTGCAGCCCGACCAGATCCTCGATCACCGGCGTCGCATGCGCGAAAATGGCCCGGGGCACGCGCAATCCGATGGCCCGGCCTTGTGCACGGCGAAAGGAGGCGGGTTCCGCGCAGGAAATCAGCACCGCATCGCCGCCTTCCAGCGTCACCTCGCGTCCGCGCTGACTGATGTGGAAGAGGTCTGTTTCATTCAGCGACAGGAACAGATCGTCATTGCTGTCCGCGAGCAGCCTTCGGGTCCGGTGCGAGACCACGCCGGTGGCGGTGCCGCTGACCAGCTTGAGCATGGGCAGGGCATGCAGCCTGAAGTCGACGTAAAGCGGGGTGTCAGGGCTTTGCTCCAGCTCGAGGTTGAGGATCTCGCGTCCGAAAATCTCCTGCGTCACGGCGATGCGCTCGCGTGACGGCACCTGGCGGGTCGCCAGGGTCATGGTGGTGTAGTCGAAGGCGCTCATGAGCAGCCGTTTTACCGGCCGCCCACACCATTGCCCAGAGTATGCGCAGCACTGACTTGTTCTGCGCTGCATAGATATGGCCGGTCCAAAAGCGTGTTACGCCACGCTCGGTCTGTCCTATGAGGGCTAGTTCCCGGCGCCACTGATGAATCCGCCGGGCAAGAAGCCGGAGCGCCGGCTTTGCCTTAAAATGCACCCCTCGAACAGACCGATCCGAAGAGCGCGAAATTGCTGGAGTTGACCTGGGTCCAGCAGGACGCCGCGACCGGCTGGGAGTGGCCGACACTGCTCGTCAGCATATGGGCGAAAGCCGGAATGGCAAAACCTGACAACAGGATAAGCGCAAGAAGAACGCCGCGCATGGTTAATCCTTTTTTACAAAACAAACAGCAACTTAGCTGCGTCTTTTATAAAGAGCATTGCGGCTTAATTGGCGCTGATGGCGTCGTTCAGCCGCCGTTCAGGTTGCCCCAAAGGCGGCTGAGCCACGAGGCCTTGCTACATGGCGATGCCGTTTACCGGCAGCAGTGGAGCGGGCAGGTCCTTGTCGCCGAGCTTGCCGCGCATTTCGATCTCGATGTCTCGGCAGATCTGCGAGATCGGCACGTCATTGGCATTGCCCTCGAACGGGTTCGAAGTGTTCTCGCCGACCTGGTCCAGAGACAGGTAGATCCAGCCCAGCAGCACACTGAAGGGCACGGTCAGCCAGATCAGCGGGCCCGAACCGGCAAGCTCGGAAACGATCTGGACGATCCCGAACGGAAGCAGCGTCACGAAAATCACGACGAACATGGCGCTGACGATGGCGTATTGCCTGGGATAGGGGGAATTCTTGATGCGCTCGCACCGGGCCTGGTGGTCCTGGCACTCGCGATAGAGCTTGCTGAGTTCGCCGAAGATCTGGGACGGGATATCGCCGCGCTGCAACAGCATATTGATCTCGTGTCCCTGCTCGGCGAGCAAAGCGAGAGCCGGATGGCTGGCGTCCGCCGCTGCCTTCCCCTCGGCCCCCATCAGGGTTGCGAGTTCCGCCGGCAGCGATCCGCTGTCTTCCTGGATCTGGTAGCGCCGCCGGAATTCGCGGTTGGATGGCCGGCTCATGGTCTCCCACGGCCTCGATTTACGCAGGAAGTAGCGTAACGCCGTCAGCCAGGCGAGATGCCGGAGGACGATGCGCCGGGCCACCTCGGGCTGGGTAAAGTCGCAGCAGATATTGGCCAGCATCCGGCTGGTCGCCACAATGCCCGAAAAGGTCTGCAGCGCCTCGCCGCTGCGCTGCAGCACCTGCGAATTCTTGAACCCGGCCACGAACGAGGCCGTGGTGCCAATCACCAGGACGATCGACCAGGGCACGGTGAATGCCGACAGCATGGGCACCAGGTGCATCACCACCGCCAGCACGCTGACGGCTGTCATGTAGAGAATGGACCGCCGCGACCAGAACACGAAATCCCGCAGGCGATAGGAACGTCCGACGTGCATGCATATCCCCCCAATGCGGCCGATACCGGCAGCGCTCAGCCGAATGTGACATGCGTCACGAAAATAATCGATGCCATGTGACGCCCCGGCGGCGGTCTGCACTTTGGAAATCCGGTTGCGGCCATCACTCCGTTTCCTCCCCCGACGATATTGCGAGCCTTCTTTGCACGCGATGCAGATATTGCTTGCGGTCGAACGGGTCGGGGCCGGAACGGGTGCGGGCAGGAGGCTCGCCGGTCACCGGCCGGTAGTGATCGAAACTGGCATCCAGAATGCCTTCACCGCTGGTAAGGCCGGGCAAGGACTGCTGGACTTCATGGATGCGGGCTGCCTGGATTTCACCCTCCAGCCGCGCCGTGCCGCCCTCGATCCCGGTGCTCTCGGTCATCGCTCCAGCGCGGCCGAGCACCTGCAGGACCGGGCCGAGCGTCGATGCAGGCACTTCCAGATGGAAGCGCTGGATCGGCTCGCACACCAGCGTTCCGGCCTGTCGCAGCGCCTGTGCCAGCACCAGCGGGGTCAACTGCCGGAAATCGCCGGCCTTTGTGGTTGGCGAGGTGTGCCGAACATCGGTCATGGCCACATGGCAATCCACTACCTGCCAGCCATGAACGCCCTGCTGCAGGGTTTCGTACACCGCCTCTTCCACCGCGCGGTAGAAGCCTGCCGGTATCTGTCCGGGATCGACTTCCAGCGCGAAGCTGACCCCGGAGCCAGCCGGCATCGGATCGACCCGCAGGCCCACCGTGGCAAAATAAGGGTTCGGATCCTTGAACAGATATTCGGCCGCCGCGCCCGATCGGGCCAGCCGTTCGACGCAGATGACGGTGGATTCCTGGAAAGCGATATCGATGCCGAATTCGGCCAGCACTGTCTGCTGGATCACCTGCTTTTGCACCTCGCCATAGAGCGACACGAACACCTGCTGTTCCTCGTCGTTCTTGCGCAGGTTGATGAGCGGGTCCTGTTCGGCCAACTGGCTCAGGGCCAGCCACAGAGCAGGCCGGTCGGCGGCCCGCACCGGCAATACCCGCGTCTCCAGCGTCGGGGGCGCGAAATGATGGGCCGCTTGCCGCGGTGGTGCGACCCCGATCACATCGCCGATACGAATATCGCCCAGCCCCGACAGCTTGGCGATACGCCCGGCGCCTACCATCTCGCCCACATGGCTCTTGCCGTGCTCGAACAGCTGGATGGCGGTGATGCGGGCCTCACCTTTGGGCACAGGCACCCGATCCCTGAGCCGCATGGTGCCGGAGAACAATCGCGCATAGGCGATCTTGTCACCGGCCCAGCCGCGCTCGATCTTGAAGACCGAGGCGGAAACCGGTCCATCATCGTCTCCAGTGGCGGCGGGCAACAGCTCGGGAATGGCGCCGAGCAGTGGTGCGATCCCGGCGCCCGTGATGGCCGAGCCGAAGAACACGGGATGTACCGTGGCGTTTCGGCTTTGGGCGGCGAGTGCCTCGCTGAGGCGGGCGGCAGAGACAGCGGCCGGATCAGCCACATAATCCGCCAGAAGCGCGTCGTCACTCTCTGTCAGGCGTTCGATCGACGCGGCGCGGAAGGTGGCGTCGTCCTCCGCAAAGGGCCTTGCGTCCGCGCCTCTTTCGCCGGCATCGATGACAGTGCCCGTCGCCAGCACGGCTTGTGTCAGTCGGGTCCGGATCGCCTCCAGCACCGCATCGCATTGCGCGCCGCGGCGGTCGATCTTGTTGACGAAGATCAGTGTCGGAATATCGAGCCGTTGCAGCGCCCGCATCAGTACGCGCGTCTGCGCCTGCACGCCCTCTACCGCCGACACCACCAGGATCGCGCCATCGAGCACGTTCAGCACCCGTTCGACTTCGGCGATGAAATCGGGGTGTCCGGGCGTATCGATCAGGTTGACGGTGACGTCGCCAACGACGAACGACACCACGGCGGCCTTGATGGTGATGCCGCGCTGGCGCTCCAGCGCCATTGTGTCGGTTTGTGTGTTGCCGTCATCGACGCTGCCGATTTTGTCGATGACGCCGGCTGCAAAGAGCAGCCGTTCAGTCAGGCTGGTTTTACCCGCGTCGACATGGGCCAGAATACCCAGGTTCAAGGTTCGCATGGACCATCAGTTTCTCAAGATTTCGGATCGGGTTTCTTGATGAACTGAAGGGCGCCATTTCTAATCCTTCCGCGACGTGAACGGCGCAATTACATCATAGCTCTGCCGAAAGGCAAGCCGCCGGCTCGGGCCGGCCGGTTCTCGGTTAGCGGCGGGAAAGCGCGATGATCGTCCCGCCGATGGCGATCACCACAGCGCCCGCGATCACCCCGACGGTCGGGGTCTGCATGAAGAAAATCCAGCCCAGCAGTGCCGAAAAGATCAGCGAGGCGTAGCTGATCGGCGCCAATACGCTGACGCTGGCGAGCGTATAGCCGCGGATATTGAGATACTGCCCCAGGATCGCCAGCGGGCCGATCATGGCGAGGGCCAGATTGACGGGGCCGAGTGATTGCCACGTCAATGCCGCTGGTATCAGGAGGATCAGCATGCCGAACAGGTTGACATGGGCGAGGGTCACCAGCGGCCGATCCACAACCGCCAGATATTTGATGTAGGCCGACTCTATGGCGATAAGCAGGGCGCCCAGCACCGTGACGGCCGCCGGCACCAGATAGCTGGCGTCGAGGCCGGACAGCGCCCCGCGGGCCGCCATCACCATGGCGGCGCCTCCCAGGCATGCCGCCGTTCCCACCACATGGGCCAGGCGGAGGCGCTCATTGAAGACGATGACGCCGAGGACGAGTAGGAAAACGCCGCTCAGAAGGCTGATCGCGGTGGCATCGACCAGCGGCATATGTGCATTGGCAAAGATGATGGCGGCGCCGCCCAGGCCGCCGGCAAGGGCACGCAAGGCCTGGCTGGTGCGGTGTTCACTCTGCATGGATCGCCAGCTTTCGCCGCGCAGCCGGGCGATGACGAGGACGGTGAGCAAGCCCGACGCATATCTGAGGAACATGATCTGCAGCGGCGAAGCCAGCTCACCCGCAAAGCGCCCCGATGCGAAGATGAATGAGAAAATGCCGGTGGCGCCCAGCACATAGGCAACCGATTTGAGATTGGTCCAGTCCCGCCGCCCGACTAGCCTGCCGGCAACTTCAACGTCGTTATCCACCCCAGGCCTCCCAACCCTCGATACGACATTGTACTGCCCTTGCCGCAAGGGCAACGGTCTGGCCGCCGCAATCTCAGGCGGTGAGGATTTCCACCCAATTGGGGCCGTTGCCGACCTTCGTCTCCTGCACCTGCCGCAGTTTGCCGGTCTGCCTGTCGATGGCATAGCTCGTGATCGTGCCGGTATTCTCGCCAAGCGACAGCAGGAAGCGTCCGGTCGGATCGATGGCAAAGCCGCGTGGCGTAGCGGGCGCCGTGATGCTTTCGGCTTGCGTCAGCCGGCCGCTCTGTTGATCGACGCGGAAACCCGCGATGGTGTTGCTCTCGCGCTCGCTGGCATAGAGCAGGCTGCCATCCGGCGTGAGGTGAATGTCGGAGGAGAGCCGAGGGCCCGCATGGTTTTCCGGCGTGATATTGACGGTCTCGATCGGCGTCATCACCATGTCGGCGCCAATCCGCAGCGCAGTAACGGAGCCGCCCTCCTGGTTGACCACATAGGCGAAGCGCCCGCCAGGATGCAGCACGAGATGGCGCGGGCCGGCGCCCGCCGGCAGTTGCACGGCCGGTATGGCCAGCCGCTCGATGCGGCCCGTGGCGCCGTCAAAGCCGATACGCACGATCTGGTCGAGTCCGACGCATGGCACCAGTACGACGCGGTTGTCGGGCGAGATGATAGTGCAGTGCGACTTGTCGCCGGCCTCCAGCGTCGCGAGCGGCGCCTCTGCTATCCCGTCCGCGCCGATGCGGCTGACGGAAAATATTCCCGTGCCGTAGGACGCCCCGAACAAAAGCCGCCCCGTGCGATCGGTGGCGATATAGGCCATGCTCTCGGGCAAGGGGGCCTTGCCCAGATAGCTCAGGGTCCGATGGCGATAGTCGATCTGAAAGCTCAGGACCGCGAATGGTGAGCCGCGAAAGGCGACATAGAGCATCCGTCCGTCGGGGCTGACAGCCATCGGCGACGGCCCGTTATTGCCCTCGACGTCCGGTAGCGGCACTGTGGCGAAATCGTCGAGGCGGCCATCCGCCGACAGCATGGCAAGGCCGATCGTCTTGTCACGCGAATTGCAGACCAGCACCAGGCTCGCGCTCATCGGATCGCCTCGCTGCTGTCGCCATCGAAGAAGTGCAGCCGGGCGATATCGAACACCAGGTCGACCGTGTCGCCCATGCGCAGCGGCGTACGGGCGTTCAGCCGGGCGATGCAATGCGCCTTGTTGACATCGCCGTCGGTCAGCTCATCGAGACTGTCGGAGCTCTTGACGATCGCCTGGCGGGCATCGAGCACGAAATGCAGCACCTTGTCGGACCCAAGCGCTTCGACCAGGTCGACCGTCGAGCGCAGCCGCTGGTCGGCGGAAGCGTTGGGCTGGTCGGCGGCGGTATAGATATCCTCCGGCCTTATGCCGATGACGATCGAGCGCCCCGCATAGGCGCCGAGGCCGGGGCGCTGGGCGAAAAGGCTCGCCGGCAGCTTCAGCTTCTGGGGTCCCAGGGAAAGGGTGGCGCCATCGGCGCCAAGCGGTCCGAGCTCGGCCCACAACAGGTTCATGCTGGGCGAGCCCAGGAACGAGGCCACGAACATGTTGCGCGGCTCGTCATACATCACCGAGGGCGGCGCCACCTGCTGCAACACGCCGTCGCGCAAGAGCGCCACCCGGTCGCCCATGGTCATGGCCTCGACCTGGTCATGCGTCACATAGACCGTGGTGACGCCCAGTCGGCGTTGCAGCTTGGCGATCTCGGCGCGCATCTGCACGCGCAGCTTGGCATCGAGATTGGAGAGCGGCTCATCCATCAGGAACACGGCCGGCTGGCGCACGATGGCGCGGCCCATGGCGACGCGCTGCCGCTGCCCGCCCGACAGCTGGCCGGGCCGGCGCTTGAGATAGTCGGTCAATTCGAGGATCCGCGCCGCGTCCTCGACGCGCCGACGCAACTCGGGCTTGGGCACATGGGCGATCTGCAGCGCGAAGGCGATGTTGTCGAACACCGTCATGTGCGGATAGAGCGCGTAGTTCTGGAACACCATGGCGACGTCACGATCCTTGGGGTGCACGTCGTTGACGAACTGGTCGCCGATCCAGACGGCGCCGTCGCTGATTTCCTCGAGGCCGGCGATCATGCGAAGGGCCGTCGACTTGCCGCATCCTGAAGGCCCGACGAGCACGACGAATTCGCCGTCCTTGATCTCGAGGTCGAGGCTGTTCACAGCCTTCAGTCCGCCATGCGCATAGGACTTGGTCAGTCCTTCGAGCGTTACAGTCGCCAAGATTGCCTCCGATTTACTTGAAGCCCTGCGTCGCAATGCCCTTGGTGAGGAGGCGCTGCGAGGCGAGGAAGAAGCCCAGCACGGGGGCGATGGAAATCACCACCATGGCGAACAGGCCGCCGAAGGAGGATTGCCCGCCGCTCGGGTCGAGGAAGAGCCTGAGCGCCACCGGCACCGTCATGTTCTTGACGTCGGTCAGGTAGATCAGCTGGCCCAGGAAGTCGTTATAGGTGTGGATGAAGGTGAACACCGCCGTGGTCACCAGCGCCGGCATCGACAGCGGCAGGATGATGCGCCAGTAGCGCTGCCAGTAGGAGGCGCCGTCGAGCACCGCCGCCTGCTCCAGTTCCACCGGCAGCGAGCGCATGAACTGCACCATCAGGAATACGTAGAAGGCGTCGGTGGCGAGGAACTTCGGCACCACCAGCGGCAGGATGGTGTTTACCCAGCCGATCTTCAAAAAGAAGATGTATTGGGGGATCAGCTGCGCATGCAGCGGCAGCATGATGGTGCCCAGCATCAGGGCGAACCAGAACCATTTGAAGCGGAAGTTCAGCCGCGCGAACGCATAGCCGGCCATCGAGCAGGAGATGAGGTTGCCCACGATCGCCAGCGCCGAGATGACAAACGAGTTGATGAAGAACACCGCAAAGGTGGGGTTGCCCGAAAGCTGCCAGCCCTTGACGTAATTCTCCAGCGTCCAGGTCTTGGGAATGAGGCCCAGCCCGCCGAAGATTTCGTCTTCGGGGCGCAGCGAGCTGAACACCATCCAGACCACCGGATATAGCATCACCACGAGCAGGGCGATCAACAGGATATGCAGTCCGAGGCCACGCAGGTTGCGCTTGATCCGGCGCTGCCGGCGATGCTGGGCCAGTGCTTGACTGCTGAGGGACACGCGTTCAGTCGCCATAGAACACCCAGAAGCGTGAAGACCAGAAGATCAGCGCCGTAAAGCCCGCAATGGCGGCCAGCAACACCCAGGCCATCGCCGAGGCAAAGCCCATGTCCAGCTGCTGGAAGGCACGTTGATAGAGGTAGACCGTATAGAGCAGGGTTGAATCCACCGGCCCGCCGGTGCCGCCGGAAACGACGAACGCCTGCGTGAAAGACTGGAAGGCCCCGATGGTATTGAGCACGAGGTTGAAGAAGATGACCGGTGTCAGCAGCGGCAGCGTGATGCGCCGGAATTTCTGCCAGGCATTGGCCCCATCGAGCGAGGCCGCCTCGTAATAGGCTTCCGGTATTTGCCGCAGCGCCGCGAGGAAGATCACCATGGCGGCGCCGAACGTCCAGACATTGAGGCCGATGACGGTATAAAGCGCCGTGCCCGGGCTCGACATCCAGCCGGCGCCCTTGTAGCCGAACAGCGCGAGAAAGGCGTTGAACACCCCACGCGCCCCGAAGACCTCGCGCCATAGCATGCCGATGCCGACGCTCGCCCCGATCAGCGAGGGAATGTAGAACAGCGACCTGTAGAGGGCGAGGCCCTTGAGGCCGCGGTTCAGCAATGCGGCGATGGTCAGCGAAAAGATCAGCACCAGCGGCACCGAGATGACGACATAACGCAGCGTCACCCAGGCCGACAGGAAATAGCGCCGGTCCTTGGCCATGGCGAAATAATTGTCGAGCCCGATCCATGCGGGTGGCTTGAGCACCTTGTAGTCGGTGAACGACAGATAGAGCGAGGCCGCCATCGGAATGACCGTGATGGCGAAGAAACCCAGCAGCCAGGGCACGAGGAAAAGATAGCCGGCGCGGTTGTCCGCCTGCTTCAGCGTACGCTTGGCCCGTTTGGCCGGAATGGTGCGCGCTCTGTGCGGCGACGCCGCCGTAAGGGACAGCTCGGATTCAGCCATTGTCCGCCTCAGATGGGAACGGCAAGCCGCGGCCGGGGGCGGCCGCCGCTGCCGGGGAAGGGTGGACCGCCCCGAAGGGCGGTCCGGCTGGTTAGTTGCCGCCGATCGAGGACAGGTCCGCAAACACCTGGTCGACCGCCTGGTCGACCGTGGCCTGGCCGAAGGCTACGGCCTGATAGTTGCGGGTCAGAGCCTGGGCCAACAGGCCATTGCTGTTGGCCGGCCACAGGATCGGCTTGGCCTGTGGTGCGATCTGGCGGAACATCAGGATCTGCTCCTTCTGGCCATTGCTCGTATCCGGGCTGTTGACCTGGTCATCCTGCAGCTTGTCGACGGTCACCGGGCCCAGATCGGACTCGTAGATCTTGGCGGCCTGCGGCTCCTGGGTGAAGAAATTGGTCCAGGCGATGGAGGCGGGGATCAGGTCTGGGGCGCAATGCGCGCCGATGGCGATACCGTTCGAGCCGACGTCCCAGCCGCCGCCGGACGGACCGGTGGGCGCCGGCAGCACGGCGAGCTGTTCGCCCGGACGCACCGCATCGATGACCTTCTGGTGGCTGTCGAGACGGTTGGGCGGACGGGCGGTCATAAAGGCACGGCCGTTGGCGATGTCCGAGGTCTCGATCAGGCTGCCATTCTCTTCCACCATCACGTCGGGCGTATCGGTGACGCCATCCTGGCGCAGCTTTTCCCAATAGTTGAACCAGCCGGCCAGCGTTTCCTTGGAGAACGACACCTTGCCGTTGTCGAACACCTTGTCGCCATGGGACTGTACCCAGCTCACGAACATGTCGACTTCCATGGCCATGTTGTGCGAGGCCACGGCGCCTTCCGGCACCTTGGCCTTCATTTGCTCCAGCATGTTGGCCATGTCGTCCCAGGTCCAGTTGGCCTCGGGCATCTTGATGCCGGCTTTTTCCAGCCAGGTGCGGTTGAAGATCACGCCGTTGAAGAAGACGCTCGACGGAATCTGGTAGAGATGCCCGTCCGCGCCCCGGCTCGAATTCATCGCACTCTCGGGAATGCCGCTGATATCGATGGCTCCGCTTTTCACATAGTCATCGAGCGGCAGCAGCACGTTGGGATCGGCGAAAGTGGCGAGCCAGCGGTTCTGCATCATCAGGGTGCAGGGCACGTTGCCCGCCGATGCCTGCAGCGTCAGCTTCTGCCAGTAGGGGTCCCAGTCCGAATTCTGTTCGGTGACGGAGACATCGGGATATTTCTGCTTGAACAGTTCCAGGATGCGATGGGTCTTGTCGGCGCGCGACTGACCGCCGAACCATGAAAAGGTGATCTCGCCTTTCACCGGGCCCAGGTCCTGGGCCAAGAGCGGTGTGGCCACGCCCATGCTGGTGGCTATGGCAATGCACCAGGCAGCAGTTTGATTTCGAAGTTTCACGTTCATCCTCCCAGACGCCCTGTGAAGCGGGCAACGAGCGCGCCGCGAACGGTCGCGCGATTGAAAGAGACACGATCCACCCACCAGATTTTGTCGGTTTAGGTGGAAAGTGAGCCTAAGATTTAGGTCCGCGCAGCCATGCAATCCTCAGTGACGGCAGTCGACGGTCGGCCGGAGCCTGCTTGTCAGTTCCGTTCATTTCTCCAGATTGAAGCGTCGCCGCTGAATTCGAGACCCGCCAGGCCACCGCCCTGCAGGATTTCCGGCAAATCGTCGGGCGATGCCGTATTGGTGGCGATGGCGCCCGCATAGTCCGCCGATCGGTGTTTGGGTCGATAGCCCAAAGCCGTGGCGCGGCTATTGTCCCACCATGCCGCGGCATTGTCGGACATGCCCCAGACGATGTCGTTGCGAACATCCGCATGCTCGATCCCGATGGCGATCAATTGCGCGATGTCTTCGGGGTGGTGGAAAGTGGACAGTTCCCGCACATTGCGGGGCTTGTCTATCGCGGTGCCGATGCGGATCGACAGGCCCCGCATGCCGTATTTGTCGGCATAGAGCGAGAGCGCCCCTTCGCCGAATACCTTGGCCACTGCATAGCGGGAATCCGGCAGCAAACGCTCCTCGCCCTTGAGATGCCGGGTGCGTGGATAATAGCCGATGACGTGGTTGGAGCTGGCGAAGACGAACCGCTCTATGCCCAGCGTCCTTGCCGCCTCCAGCATGTTGATCGTGGTCTTCATCGAGGCTTCCCACACCTCTTCCCAGCTGCCTTCGCCGGGCAGGCCCGCGAGATGGACGATAGCGCGGGCGTCCCTGCTGACTTCAAGGGCCGCGGCCGGGTCGGTCAGGTCTGCCTTCACGAAGGTTTCGCCCGATGCCAGCGCGTCCGGCTCGCGCCGGTCGGTGAGGCGCAATTCGCCGAAATGGGCGAGCAGGTAGGGCCGGATCATGGCGGCAACCTTGCCGCTCGCTCCAGTGAGCAAAACGGGGTTTGTCATGGCTCTGTCCCCTCCCTAAACTCGCTCCCACAATCCCTCGACCTCCTCGATGGACTGCTTATGCGGACAACCTAATATGATGTTTGACCGGGCAAAAATGTTATGTAAAGCGTTATGTAAAATCGCACTGACAGAGCTGTTCTAGGTTTCCACAGGCATAAACGGGGCGACACGCCAGGCTGTGACGTAAGCGGGGAGACAGCGGTGGTACGGGTAACACTACGGAAAATCGCCGAGCACACAGGCCTGTCGGAATTTGCCGTATCGCGAGCGCTCGCCGGCAAGAGCGGGGTCAGCGACAAGACCCGCCGGCGCGTCATCGAAGCCGCCGCCGCGATCGGCTACAAGCGCGCGCCGTCAGCGAGCGCCCTCAAGACGATCGGCATGGTGTTCGACGACACGGAAGTCATCAACAGCGAACTCAACATGCAAATCCAGAGCGGCGCTCGCCAGCAGGCTCAGGGGCTGGGTTTGGGCGTGCGCGTCTATTGGTCCCATGACGATGCGGAGCTGGAAAAGTTCGCCTTCGAAAATGATGGCCTGATCATCGCCGGCGCACACAATGCCGAGGGACTGGCGCGCGCCTATGCGACGCAGACCCCGATCGTGCGCACCGGCTGGCTGTCGCCGCTGGAGCCAGTCGACGCCGTTTCAACCACCGACCGCGACGCCGGCATCGCGACGGCCCAGTATCTGGCCAAACTCGGGCATCGCGAGATCGTCTTCGCCCATGGCGCGCCGCTTTATCGTGGTCGCCGCGAACGACTGCAGGGGCTGCGCGAAGTGGTGGAAACGACAGATGGAATGCGCCTTCACAATCTCACTTGGGACGAGAACGGCAGCTTCCGCGAGGCACTGATGGCCTTGCGGGCGCAGGGGCATAACCCCACCGCTTATGCGTGCTCGCATGATGGTCTCGCCATCGCCGTCGTCTCCGAGTTGATGTCCCTCGGCTACCGGATTCCCGAAGATGCCAGCATCGTGGGCTACGGCGACTACTCTGCAGCCATGCAGATCTTTCCGCACCTCACTACGGTCAAGGTGCCGGGCGTCGAAATGGGCGAGATGGCGGTTCGGCTGCTCAATTGGCGCATTAACGCGGAACTTCCGCTCTCCTGCCCCCTCCGCCTCGCCGTTCCGTGCAGGTTCATAGAACGTGCGTCGACGGCGCCACGGCCGACCGGCTCCTAGAGCGCTTTCAGGAAAAGTAGATGCCACTTTTCCAACTCGAAAGCGCGCCAAAACAAAGACTTGGAGCGTTCGTTTTGATGCAATCAAAACGTGAAGCCTCTAGAACCAAAACGCCTCCAGATCGTTTCCCAGAGGCGAGGCCAGCCAATGGCCTGGTTCAGATATCAGCACAGGAGATCGCCATGCCCGACCATACGAAGCTGACCAAGGACGAAGTCATTGCTCTCGAGAAGTCCTACTGGGAGGCCATGAAAAAGAAGGACGGCCGCCGCACCGCCGAGCTTTCCGGCAAGACCGCAATCGTCGCCGGCGCGCAGGGCGTCATGAGCATCGGCAAGGATAAGATGGGCAAGATGACGGAGGAGGGGAAATGGACCCTCGAATCCTACACCTTCGACGACGTTCAGGTCGCGACCCCCACCGATGACGTGGCCATCATCGGCTATACGGTACGCCAGAAGGTTACGATGGACGGCAAGCCGCAGGAACTCCATGCGGCAGACAGCTCAACCTGGATCCGCGGTGCCCATGGCTGGGAATGCCACGCCCACAGCGAATCCTATATCCAGCAATAGCACGCGGTTCCTAGGCACTGAGGTTCTGGCTCGGGATCGCCTTGATCTCGATCGGGTTGGGCTTGGCGAAATGGCACGCAGCCATTTGCCCCGGCGCTACCTCACGGAGGGGTGGCCGGTCCTTTCGGCAGATGTCCTCGGCGATCGGGCAACGCGTATGAAAGCTGCAGCCCGGCGGTATACGCGTCGGGCTCGGCACGTCGCCCTGCAGGATTATGCGCTTGGCCTTGATATCGGGATCGGGCTCCGGCGCCGCTGACAACAAGGCCTGCGTGTATGGGTGCTGCGGCGCGCTGTAGATCTGGCGCTTGGGGCCGATCTCGACGATACGCCCCAGATACATCACCGCCACCCGGTCGGCGATATGGCGCACCACCGCCAGGTCATGCGCGATGAAGAGGTAGGAAAACCCCTTCTGCTTCTGCAAATCCTGCATCAGGTTGATGATCTGCGCCTGCACCGACACGTCGAGCGCCGATACCGGCTCGTCGGCGACGATGAAGCCTGGATTGACCGAGATGGCGCGCGCGATGCCGATGCGCTGGCGTTGCCCGCCCGAGAACTGGCGCGGATAGCGATCCATCAGGCTGGCGTTGAGACCCACTTGGTCGAGCAGTTCCGCGACCCTGTCGCGGCGCTCCCGCCTTCCCTTGACGAGGCCGAAAACTTCCAGCGGTTCGGCGATGATCTCGGCGATGCTGCGGCGCGGGCTGAGCGAGCCATAAGGATCCTGGAAGATCATCTGCACTTCGGACCGCATGCGCCGCATCTCCTGGCGGCTGAGGCCTGTCAGTTCATTGCCATCGAAGAAAACACGGCCTGAGGTCGGCTCGATCAGGCGTAACAACAGCCGCCCGAGAGTGGACTTGCCGCAACCGGATTCACCCACCAGCGCCAGCGTTTCCCCGCGTGCGACATCGAACGAGACGCCATCGACGGCGCGCACCGGGTCGGGCTTGTCGCCGAACAGATTGCCGATCTCGGCGAAGGTCTTGCCGAGGTCTTCAGCCCGCACGAGTGCATCGCTCATGACGTCGCCTCCAGCACCGG
Organism: Devosiaceae bacterium; assembly: GCA_036499825.1. Classification (GTDB taxonomy): domain Bacteria; phylum Pseudomonadota; class Alphaproteobacteria; order Rhizobiales; family Devosiaceae; genus Paradevosia. Next base: position 42,742 of record DASYCZ010000027.1, on the reverse strand, counting down.
CGCATTGGCGGCATCCGCCGTCACCCAGCAGGCTGCCTTGTGGTCAGGCCCGAAGCGGAACATCGGTGGCATTTCGGCAGCGCATTTGTCGATATGCAGCGGGCAGCGCGCATAGAACGGGCAACCCTTTTTCACCGTCCCCGCCATCGGCACCGAGCCGGGGATCTGGTAAAGCCGCTCTTCCTCGTCGCCCAGCCGCGGGATCGAGCGGAGCAGGCCCTGTGTATAGGGATGGCTGGGATTGCGGAAGATCGAGCGCACGTCGCCATCTTCCACCACCCGCCCGGCATACATGACGATGACGCGATCGCAGACATCGGCGATGATGCCCAGATCGTGCGAGATCAGCAGGATCGCAGTATCCAGCGTTCGCCGGATCTTCTTCATCAGTTCCAGCACCTGCGCCTGGATGGTCACATCCAGCGCAGTGGTCGGCTCGTCGGCGATCAGCAGTTTGGGATTGCAGGCAACCGCCATGGCGATCATGACGCGCTGCCGCATACCGCCCGAGAACTGGTGCGGAAAAGCGCCGAGCCGTCCGGCCGGATCGGGAATGCCCACCAGGCCAAGCATCTCGATGACGCGATCGCGTCGCTGCGCCCGGCTCAGATTTTCATGCAGCAGGATCGCTTCGCCGATCTGGTCACCTATCGTCATCACCGGGTTGAGCGAACTCATCGGCTCCTGAAAGATCATGGCGATGTCGCGGCCCCGAATTTCGGGCATGCGCGAGCGCGGCAGGTCGAGGAGGTTGACGCCCTCGAACTCGATGCGACCGGCAGCGATGCGTCCGGGCGGTTCGGGAATGAGCCGCAGGATCGACAGCGAGGTGATGGATTTGCCCGAGCCTGACTCACCCACGATGCCGACGGCCCCGCCGGCATCGATGCTGAAATTGACGTCGTCGACGACCCGCAGCGGTCTGCTGCGCGGACCGAACTCGACGGCCAGCCCATCGACCTTGAGCAACGGGCCCGTCATGGGGCGGTTTCCGGATCGAGAGCGTCGCGCACCGCATCGCCGATCAGGTTGAAGGCGAGCACCACCAGCGTGATGGCGATGCCGGCGCCCACGATCGGCCAGGGTGAACCGAAGAGATTGTTGAGACCGTCGCGGATGATGTTGCCCCAGGATGGATTGGGCGGCTGCGTGCCGATGCCCAAAAAGCTCAGCGAGGCTTCAAGCCGGATCGCCGAGGCGACCCATAAGGTCAGCAGCACCACGATCGGCGAGGCGATGTTGGGCACGATGTGGCGGAAGATGATGACCGGCGTCGTTACGCCTACCGCGATGGCGGCCTCCACATAGGGCTCCTGCTTTACCGACAACGTCGAGGCGCGCGCCACGCGGGCGAAACCCGGAATGAAGGCCACGGTGATGACCGCCACGATGTTCCAGAAACCGCCGCCGAGCACCGAGGCGATCATGATGGCCAATAGCAGTTCTGGAAAAGCCAGCAGCATGTCGATGACGCGGCTGACCAGCCGGTCGACGATGCCGCCGAAATAGCCGGCGACGACGCCCAGTGTCGTGCCGATGGCGGCCGCCAGCACGGGCGACAAAAACCCGAAGATGAGCGAATTGCGCGAACCATAGATCAGCCGCGATAGCACATCGCGGCCAAACTGATCGGTGCCGAGCCAGTTTTCGGGCGAGGGCAGCTGGTTGATCTTCAAAAAGCTCTGCGCCAGCGGATCGTAGGGTGCGAGCCATGGCGCCAGCAGCGCCACCACCACGAAGATCGTAACGACGATCACTGCGAAGACGGTCGACGGGCGCCCCAGCAACAAATGCAGGACGAAATCGACCGCGTTCTCTTCATTCACCGGGGCTTCGGCTGTCGGCTGTGTGAGGCTCGCCATGCTCTACACCCTGATCCGTGGATCGATGACGATATAGGCCAGGTCGATGATGAGGTTGATCGCCACCACGAAGAACGCGAAGACCACCACGCCAGCCTGGATCACCGGATAGTCGCGCTGCGAGATCGAGCTGATCAACAGGTTGCCGATGCCGGGCCGGTTGAACACCAGTTCGACCGCGACAGAGCCCGACAGGGCCGACAGAATGGAGAGCCCCAGCCCCGACGTCAGCGGCAGGAGGGCGTTGCGCAGGCCATGGCGGTAGATGACGCGGTTCTCGCGCGCGCCCTTGGCCCTGGCGGTGCGGATATAGTCCTTGCCCATGACCTCCAGGAGCGAGGTACGGGTCAGCCGGCCCAGAAACGCAGCCTTGACCATGGCCAGTGTCACCGCCGGCAGGAAGACGTGATAGAGGCTGTCGATAAAGCCCGAGCCGCCGCCATTGATCGGAAACCAGCTGAGGTTGAGCGCGAAGACGATCAGCAGCAACGCCCCGAGGTAGAAATCGGGAATGGCGTAGCCGATCAGCGAAAATACGCGCACGCCATTGTCGGGCAGCTTGTTGCGGTGCACGGCGGCCAGGACGCCGAGCGGAATGCCGACGACGAGCCCCATCAGCGTCGCCACCAGCGTCAACTCGATCGTATAGGGCAGGTTCTGGGCCAGCAGGTCGAGCACGGGAATGCCGTTGATCAGCGATTTGCCGAAATTGAGCGTCAGCATGCTCCACACGAAGGTGAAGAACTGCTGCCAGAGCGGGGCATTGAGCCCCATCTGTTCGCGGAACAGGTTCAGCTGTTCGGGTGTCGCCTGCTCGCCCAACGCAACCTGCGCCGGATCACCGGGCAGGATGCGCAGGGAGACGAATACCAGGATCAGGACGAGCAGGATCGTCGGGATCGCATCAAGCAAACGTGTCAGGACGAGGCGCAGCATGAAGCGATCCCGTCTCGATCAGACGAATTTGGCCTTGTCGAGCGGCCAGTAGGCATAGCCCGATTTGACCTCGTAGCCGAGATCGACCCGCGGATTGCGGGCGATCAGATAAGAGAGCGTGATGATGCCCATGTCGGGCAGGTCGGTCAGCACCTTCTGCTCGATCTGCTTGACGATGGCGATGCGCTTGGCGAAATCCGGCTCGTTCAGCGCCTGGGCGATCAGGTCGTCCGCACCCGGCATGGCAACGCCATAGTGGCTGAAATTGATACCGCCGCTACCGTCGGGTTTGACTTCCGACTTGCTCGAAATCTGGTCGAGCAGCGGCTGGGTCGGGACCGGCGGATAGCTGGAGGAATTGAGCGTGATCGAGTTCAGTCCCTTCACGTTCTGGGCGTGGAAGGTGTTGTGGTCGATGATCTGCATGTCGAGCGTGATCCCGGCAGCGCGCAACTGCTCCTGAATCATCAGCATGATCGCCGCATAGTCTTCACGCTGGCTGGTGAAGCACGAGATGGTGACGCCATTGGCGAACCCGGCTTCGGCAAGCAGCGCCTTGGCCTTGGCGACGTCGGGCTTGTACTGCAGCTCCGGCGGCAGCTCGTCCGTCTTTACGCCGCCCTCGAACTGGGACGGGATCATGCCCACCATGGGCGTCGCCGAATCCCCGAACGCCTTGGCGATGGCGCTGTTGTCGATGGCATAGCGGATAGCCTGGCGAACCCGCAAATCGTCCAGCGGCTTCTTGGTCAAATCGAGCATCAGGTGATTGAGGCTGCCCGGCTTGGTCAGGTCGAACTTGGTGTTGGCGGCGCGCTGCTGGATCCCTGGGATCCAGCCGGGCGTGCGGGCGCCCTCGATCATGTCGACCTGGCCGGAAAGGAAGGCCAGCGTGCGGGCCGTGGTGTCGGCGATGAAGCTGATCGTCAGATGCTTGGTGGCCGCGACCCCGCCGAAATAGTCGGGATTGGCTTCGTACATCACGCTCGAATTGGGATCGACCTTGAGCACCTGATAGGGGCCGGTGCCGATCGGGTCGAACTTGAAGCCGTCCTCGCCCTTCTCCTCGAACGCCTTCTTGGAAATGATGCTGGCGGTGAGCGTGGCGATGGTCGAGATGTTGAACAGCGGATCGGGGCCCTTCAACGTGAACTTCACCGTCATCGGATCCACGGCTTCGACCGAGGCGATGTTGGAATAGAGCGTCTTGCCTGCGGTGACGATCTTGGGATCGATCAGGCGGCCGAACGTGAAGGTGACGTCGTCGGCGGTGACTTCGCCATAGCCCTTGTGGAATTTGACGCCGGCCCGGAGCTTGTAGGTCCAGGTCTTGGCATCGGCGCTCGATTCCCAGCTTTCCGCCAGTTCCGGACGGACATCGTCCGGCTTGATGGCGAAGGTGCCGGGGTCGGAATTGACGAGGCAATCGAAGACCTGGGCAATGCCCCAGTTGTCGCCGCCGGTAAGGCCGCTCTGCTGGGGATTGAGCCCGGCAGGGGCCCGCGCCGCCAGGGCGATGGTCAAAACCTTTTCCTGGGCGGCGGCCGGCCCGATGCCGACGGCCGAACCCACGGCGACGGCGGCGCCGGCGGCACCGGCCTGGACTAGAAAGTCACGTCTCGAAAGTCCCATCAGTTCCTCCTCCTTGATGGCTTCAGGCGGTCACGGCGATGCTGCGCCTCTGAAGCTCTGTCTCATTCATTTCGATGCCCAGCCCGGGGGCGGTCGGCAGCGTGAACTTGCCATCGACCGGTTCGGACGGATTCTTGAAGACCACGCCGACACGCTCCCAATTGTCGGCGAGTTCCACCGGCTTGGCGATGTGCATGACCGTCGACATGACGTGGATATTGGCCAGATGCCCGATGGAGGGCTGCGTCTGGTGCGGCACCAGCTCGACGCCGTGCGCGAAGGCGAGGGCCGAGCACTGCATCATCCCCGTGATGCCGCCCATCTTGACGATATCCGGCTGCACCATGCGCACGCCCGCATTGATCAGGTCCTTGAGCGCCTGCGTCGTGTAGGTCTGCTCGCCGGCCGAAACCGTGATGTCGAGCCGCTGCGCCACCTCTCCCATGGCGCTGACGTGATAATGTTGCACCGGCTCTTCGAACCAGGTGTAGCCGAGATCCTCCAGCGCCCGGCCGACCCGCATGGCGCCGCCGACCGAATAGCCGTTATTGGCATCGAACCCGAGGACGAACTTGTCGCCCAGCGCCTTGCGCACCGCCTTGGCCTTGGCGATATCACCCGCAATATCGACATCGATCTTGGTACGGTCGCCGTCCCAGCGGATCTTCACCGCCGACGGCTTTTCCTTGGCGACGCGCTTTTCGACCGCCTTGACCACTTCGTCGACAGAACGCCAGGCATTGCCGCCCACGGAAGCATAGCAGGTGAGTTCGGTACGCCAGGCGCCACCGAGCAGCTTGTGGATCGGCTGGCCCAGCAGCTTGCCCTTGATGTCCCACAGCGCGATGTCCACGGCCGCAAGGGCGCTGGTCGCGATGCCCTCAGGCCCGAGCTTCACCACCTTGTGCATGATGGTGTCGAGCAGCACCGCATGATCGAGCGGATCCTTGCCGATGAGATCGGGCGCCATGTCGGTCGCGATCACGCCAAGCGCGGCGCGGCCACCCTGCATGGGCGAGGCCTCGCCATAACCCACCACGCCACTTTCGGTGGTGATGCGCACGAAAGCGCTGCGGCCGCTGGAGGCGTCCTTGCCCCACCAAACCTGGAACGGCTCGACCGATTTGATCCTGTCCCCACCCGCTTTAGCCATCTCTGTCCGCCTCCCCAGGCCTATGCAAAATCAGATATGATATACGATAATACGGAGCAGCTTATTTGATGGAACCGGGGTGTCAAGCTTGTATGGCAGATTGGGGTATCGACCGTGATGTGGTCAAGTTACCCCGAAATGGCCGTACTGCAACGTTTCTCAGGCGGGATACTGGGCCTTGAAACGGTCTTGTGATCTGAGCACGTGATCCCGCATCGCCGCCTCGGTGGCGGCGGGGTCCCGGTGTCTCAGAGCTTCCAGAATGTGCCGGTGTTCCCCCAGCGCCTCCGCCGTGACGCGCGAATGAAAGAGCAGCCGGAACAGGTGCACTTGCGTGTGCAGCCGCTCAAGCGCTTCCACAACCAGCGTGTTGCCGGCGATCTTGGCGATCTGGTCGTGAAAGTTCGTATCGAGCTGGGCAAAGCGCGCATAGGCCTGCGGCTTGTCCGATTTGTCGAGGTCGCCCATCTCGGCGGCCAGATTTTCAAGCTCCGTCAGGGCTTCGTCGGTGATTACCCGCGCCGCCTTGGCGGCGGTTGCCGGCTCCAGCAGTAGCCTCAGCTCGTAAGTATCGTAGAACTGCTTGCGGCTCATCTGCGGGGCGGCACTGTAACCGATCAGGTGCTGCTTGTTGACCAGCCCTTCGCTTTCGAGCCGCGCCAGCGCCTCGCGGATCGGCGTCTGCGACACGCCCAGCTCGCGTGCCATGCCATCGACGGTAATGCGGGCGCCCGGCGGAATTTCCAGCGACATGATGCGCTCGAAAATGGCCCCATAGGCTTCATCGCCAAGCCGGGCAGGGCGGCGCAGGACGCTCGACGTCCCCCGTCTGTCGGCGGCAGAGCCTTGTTCGGATGTCTTGTTCATCGCTTCACCGCAGGGTCATCCAATCGGTGGTCAAAGATGCAAAGTATAAATCCGATACGATATTGGATATACGATCAATTGCGGATTATGGCGTCTCCGTCAATCCGGCGAAGTCTTGGAGCCGGCTGGCCAAACTACGATGATCTGTTCGCCGTCGCTGCCGCATAGATCCGATCGACCAGGCCTTGTGCCTTGTAGAGATCGTCAACCGTTGCCCCCACGATCGTTTCACCGCGAGCGAACGCTGCCATCTGGAGGCCGAACGCGTGATACTGGCTGGCGGACGGCGCGCTGGGGCGCGATGCGCGTCCTTTGGGCGTGCGCAGGCTCAGCTGGCCGTTGCTTTCGGCCACCGCCCAGTCCAGACCCTGCACCCGCCATTCCTTGTCGGCGGCATTTTCGGCCGGCATGCAATAACCCGCCTCGATGGTGATGGTCCGGCCATCCCGGGTTTCCAGTGTCGCTTGCGCGAAGTCTTCTACCGGAAGGCCATGCAGTCGATTGGAGACCGTCGCGGACCGGACCGAGAGCTCGGTCCCCGCCAGTGTCAGGGCGGCATCGGCCGCGTGGACGCCGAGATTGCGCAAGGCGCCGCCGCCATAGATTGCCGGGTCCAGCACCCAGCCCACATTATCGCGCCGATAGCGGTCCGGCGGCCCGGCGAGAATGCGGAAATGCGCGTAGGTCCAGTCATCGGCATGAGCCTGCAGACCGCGGGTTTCCGCCCAAAAATCCATGTCGCGATTGACGAACGGCACAGCCGTCCGCAGGCCGGTACGGCGAAGGGCTTCGACCGTCGGGGCAAGGGCCGGGGCATCGACAGTACCCGGCTTTTCGAGGACGAACGGCATGCCCCGATCGAGGAGGCGTGACAGCAGCGCCGGGGTTTCGCTCGGGCGTGTCAGCACCAGCGCTACCGCCTCCGGACGGCGCTCCAGCATCTCCATGGGATCGGCGAAGACAGCGATGTCCCGCCCATCGACCAGCTGTCGCGCCGCCGTGTCGGAGGCATCGCTCACCGCCAGCACGGTCTGGCCCGCATCGAGCAGCGCCTTCAAATACCAGGGCGCATGCCAGTGGCCGGCGCCGAACACGATAAATCCCGACGCCGTCATCGCAATGCCTCCCACGACCGGCTGACGGCCGACCGGCGTACCGCATCGATGACCCCCAGCACATAGCGCCCATAGGCAAAATCCATCGCGCCACGTCCCGTCGCCAGAAGCTCCGCAAAAGCGGTAAGCTCGTTGTCGAGTGTCGTGGTCCAATGATCTCCAGCGATGGGCTGCAGCCGATCGCTCCAGCCATCGCCATCGTCGATCTGCAGGCTGCCCCGATGCGAGACCCGTAACAGGCCCTCGGTGCCCACGACATCGGTATAGACCTGCGCCGCCGCATGGCCGCGCGTCCCGGCGATCTGGATCGTCGCCTCGATATCGCCGAAGCGCACCAGGGCCGTGCCGAAATCATCGGCGTCCTGCTCGGGGTGGAAGCGCGTTTCCACCGTGCCGACGGCGCTCGTCGCCCGACGCCCCAGCAGAAAGCTTAGCTGATCGACGACATGCACGCCCTGGATCAACCACATGCCGCCACCCTCGGCCGCCGACTTCTGCCAGGCGCGTCGTTCATCGGCGTTCCATGCGATGATACGGCGGCTCTCGGCGCCCACCACACGTCCGATGGCGCCCGCGGCAATCAGTGCGCGCGCCTGTTGATGCGCGGGAGCGCCCCCCATGAGATGGCCGACCATGCCGTAGCCGGAACTCCGTCCCTCGGCGGCGATAAGTTCGTCGCACTGCGCCAGGTCGATCGCCAGCGGCTTCTCGATGAGTACGCTCTTTCCGGCGTCAAGCACCGCGACGCCGATCTCACTGTGAGAGGCATGCGGCGTCGCCACGATCACGGCGTCGACCGCCGGATCGTCCAGCACCTGGGCGAGGCTTTCGAACGCCCCAACACCATACTGGCTGGCGATCTCCCGGGCGCTTTCGGCGGTTGCTCCGACGAAGCCCGCAAGGCGAAGCCGCTCGTGCCGCCCCAATGCCCCTGCATGCGTATGGGCGAATGCCCCGGTCCCGGCGATAACCACGCCGAAGACCTTCAATTGGCGGCGCTCGAGGGGAATTCGGTCGAAAGGTCCAACGCCGCCGAGACCAGCTGCCTTGTATAGTCGTGCCGCGGGTTTTCGAAGACTTCCTGGGTCGGGCCGGTCTCGACGATTTCACCGAGGTACATCACGGCGACGCGGTCGGAGATTTGCCGAACGACGCCGAGATCGTGGGAAATGAAGATCATCGACAGGTTCATGTCGCGCCGGATATCGGCAAGCAGCTTCAGCACCTGGGTCTGCACCGACACGTCCAGCGCCGACACCGCCTCGTCGCAGATCAGCAGGCGCGGCGAAATCGCCAGCGCCCGGGCGATGCTGACGCGCTGTGCCTGGCCCCCCGACAGCTGGCTGGGCGTGCGCCCGAGCAGGATGGGGTCGAGCCCGACCTTGTCCACCAGTTCGGCCGCCGCCTTGCGCCGGTCGACAGGGGCGATATCGGGATGGGTGCGCCAGCCCTCGTCGAGCAGCTGAAAGACGCTCATGCGTGGATTGAGGGCCGAGCGGGGGTCCTGGAACACCATCTGCACCGCGCGCCTTTGCGCGCGGGAGCGGTGGCCGGCAAGCTCGGTGCCGTCGAGTGCGATACGGCCCGTTGTCGGCTGCGCCAGCCCGACCAGCAGGCGCGCCAGGCTCGACTTGCCGCAACCGGACTCGCCGACGATGCCGAGGACTTCGCCAACTCCCACATGGAGGCTGACGTCACGCACCGCATGGGTGCGCATACCGGCGCGGTGGTAGGAAAAATTGACCTGTTCGACATCGAGCAGCATTCCGGAGGTCATGATGCGCTCCCCAGCACCGATCGATGCACGGACGGCACATTGGCGACGAGGTGCCGCGTATAGTCATGCTGCGGATCGCCCAGCACCTGCCGGGCCGGTCCATGTTCGACCACCACGCCCTTGCGCATGACGACGATGTCGTCGGCATAGTGGGCCATGACGCGCAAATCGTGGCTGATCAGCAGCATGCCCAGCCCATCCTCGTTCTGCAGCCGCCGCAACAGGTCGAGAACGCGCGCCTGAACGGTGACGTCCAGCGCCGTGGTCGGCTCGTCCGCAAGGATCAGCTTGGGGCCGCCGGCCAAAGCCATGGCGATGACCGCGCGCTGCCGCTGCCCGCCGGACAATTGGTGCGGATAGTAACGGGCCCGCAGTTGCGGATCGGGCAATTCAACCCGGGTCAGCAGTTGCACGGCGTGCTGGCGGGCCTCCACATGGCTCATGCCGCGCCGACGCCGCAACACTTCACCCACCTGATCGTCGATCCGCATCACCGGATTGAGTGCGGCCAGCGGGTCCTGGAACACCATCGCCATGGATGTGCCCCGCAACTGGCGGCGCTGGTCCGGCGTCAGGGAGAGCACATCGGTGCCCTCGAATGCCACACGGCCGGCGGCCACCCGTAATCCCGGCGGCAACATGCCCATGACGGTCAAAACCGTCATGCTCTTGCCGCTGCCCGATTCTCCCACGACCCCGGTCGTGCGGCCGCGATGCGCCGTCAGCGACACATCACTGAGGATGGGAGCAGGCCCCGCATCCACGCAGAGATTGGAGATTTCGAGCAGGGGAGTGGAAGCGCCCGTCGTAACGGGCGCCTCCTTCACATTGGCGGTCATTGCACGAAATGCACCTTGGTGAGGTCGGGCTTGTAGACCGGATCGAGCGCCACGCCATCGAGCTTGCTGCTCCAGGCCCAGACCTGCTTGACGTTCATGGGATACATGCCCACCGCCTGGTCCCAGACGATCTTGCCGGCCTGTTTGTAGAGGTCGGCGCGCTTGGCCTGGTCAGGCTCGGCGCCCGCCTGGTTGAGCAGCTTGTCGAGCGAGGGATCGCAATAGGCCGTGCGGTTGGCGGCGCAGGTATAAAGGCGCCCCAGCGTGTAGTCGGCATCGCCCGTGCTGGTCACCACCGGCTGGATGATGGCGATGTCCCAATCGAGCGCCAACAGGCGTTTGGTGCCGACCGCCGGCTCCTGCAGGTCGATCTCGCCCTTGACCCCGATGCGGGCCCAATCGGCGATGATGGCCTCGACCAGCGGCGAATAGGTGTTGTTGTTCATCAGCACCTTGATGGTCTGGCTGAAATCGAACCCGGCCGCGGTGAGTGCTGCCTTGGCGCCATCCGGATCATATTTGTAAGGTGTCTGCTGGCTCGAGCCGAACACGGCGTCGGGCAGGGGGCCGTCCATCACCTCGCCGGTATTGGAATAGAGCGCCGAAACGATGCTCGGCACGTCGACCGCGCTCCACAAGGCCTTGCGCACGGCGACGTCCTTGAACGTGGGACGGCCCGAATTGAACCACAATACGATATTGGCTAGCGTCGGCACCGACTCGACCTTGATGTCGGGATTGCTCTGCAGGGCCGAGACTTCATCGTCCGGCACTGTCCACATCAGCTGGATTTCACCGGTCTCGAGTGCCGTCGATCGCGCCGCCTGTTCGGGGATCATGCGGAAGGAGACGCTCGACAGCGCCGGAGCGCCGCCCCAGTAGTTGGCATTGGCGCTGAGCTTGACGCCTTGGCTGGGATCGAAGCTGTCGACCTTGAACGGCCCGCTGCCGACGGGATGCAGACCGAATTCGCCATCCTTGGTCAGCTCGGACGGGATGATGGCCAGCACCGACAGCTTGCCGAGCAGTGCGCCCTGGCCGACATCGGAGGTGAAGGTCAATTCCGTGGGGCTCGTCACCGTCACGGTGAGCGGCTTGAACAGGCCGGCCAGGGGGCCGGCCAGCTCGACCACCCGCGCTACCGACGCCTTGACGTCCTCGGCATCGACGGTGGAGCCATCCGTGAACTTGGCTCCATCGCGCAGCGTGAAGGTCCAGGTCTTGGCGTCCTCGCTTGCCTTCCAGCTCTTGGCGAGGCTCGGCGCGAAGTCGCCATTCTTGTACGCCACCAGCGTATCGAAAATCTGGGCGTTGATCTGCATATTGCCCTGAATGAGGGCATTGGCGCCGAGCGGATCGAGATTGGCCACCGACGATGCCGGCAGTCCGATCGTAAGATCCTGCGCCGGCGCCGCCTGCAGCGGTGCCCCCACCAGCATGGCGCCGGCCAGCCCCAGCGCGCCTATCTTGAACAGATGCTTAGTCATGAAATCTCCTCCTCTGAGATTGTTGGCGTGGCGTTATCACCGCTCGCCGCCCCTGCCGTAACGGGATGAAAGATGGTCACCGATGAGCCCGATGGCGACCACGAGGATCACCAGGACCAGCCCGGGATAGGCGGTAATCCACCAGGCCTGCGTCATGTAGTTCCGGCCATCCGAAATGGTCTTGCCCAGTGAAATGGTCGATGCCGGCAGGCCGATGCCCAGAAAACTGAGACTGGCTTCGGTCATCACGAATGTGGCGAATTCGAGCGTCGCCACGGTGGCCAGCGGCCCGGCAAGAAACGGCAGCACGTGGCGCACGATGATCAGCCAATGCGGTACGCCCAACACATAGGCGCCCCGCACCCAGTCGCGCTCGCGCAGCGTCAGCGCCGAAGCGCGGGCGAGGCGGGCGAACACCACCCAGCGCGTCGCCGCAAGGATGATGACGAGGTTCAAAAGGCTGGGGCCCAGCAGGCCGGCTATGACGATGGCCAGAAGGATGGGCGGAAACACCAGCACGATGTCGACGCAGCGCGAGATCACCGCATCGGTCCAGCCGCCCGCATAGCCGGCGACGATCCCAAGGCTCGTGCCCACGATCCCCGAGAGCAGGGTGGCGGTTGCCGCCACCAGGACCGAGGTACGGAACCCGTGAATGATCAGGGTCAGCATGTCCTGTCCCTGGCCATCGGTGCCGAGCCAGGCGACAAGGCCGTCACGGCGCAGCCAGCCGGGCGGCTTCAGCCGATCGAGCAGCGAGCCCGAAGCCAGGTCATAGGGGAACAGCAGCGGGCCGGCGACCGCGATCAGGACGATGATGCCGAAGACCAGCGCGGCGATCACCAGCCCCCAATCGGTAGTGCGGCGTGGAGGAAGCACGGAAACGGTATCGTCCATCATGCGCCTCCCAGCCGGATACGCGGGTCGAGCCGCAGATAGAGCAGGTCGGTCAGGACGTTGATGACCACCACCATCAGCGCCACCAGGACGGCGACCGCCTGCACGACGTTGTAGTCACGCGCCGAGACGCTCTCGACCAGCAGCGAGCCGATGCCCGGCCAGGCGAACACCGCCTCGGTGATCACCGCGCCGCCAACCAGCGTGCTGAGCTGCAGGCCCGTAATGGTCACCACCGGCAGCAGCGAGTTGCGCACCACATGGTCGCGCATCACTTCGCTTTCCGTCAGTCCCTTGGAATAGGCGGTCTGCACGAACGGCTCGCGCAATGTGTCGACCACCGACGAACGCGTCAGGCGGATGGCGACGGCGAGAAACGGCAGCGTCAGCGTGATCGCCGGCAGCACCATATGGGCGATGGTTCCGGAGCCAAAGCTGGGCAGCAGGCGCAGCTGGCGCGAGAACACCAGGATCAGGATGACGCCGAGCCAGAAGCCCGGCAACGATTTGCTGATCAGCGCGAGGGTGGAAATTGCCTTGTCGACGAAACCTTCGGGCCTGCGCCCGGCGATGGCGCCGAGCGGAATGCCGATGATCAGGGCGAAGAACGTGGCGACCGCGGTCAATTGCAGGGTCGCGGGCAGGCGTTCCAGCACGGCGTCGATGGCCGGTTTCCCCAGCCGGATCGACGTGCCGAAATCGAGCCGCAACAAGTCGGTGATGAAGATCCAGTACTGCGTCGGCAGCGGTGCCCCCAGGCCCAGCCGTTCGCGCAGCGCCGCCAGCTGCTCGGCGCTCGCCGTCGGCCCGAGCATCACCAGGGCCGGATCGCCGGGCGCAAGGCGAATGAGCAGGAAGATCAGCGTCACCGCCCCCCACACCACCAGGATGGTGGTGCCGACCCGCTTGAGATACTGCCGGCTCATGCAGAACCCAGGGGCCGCAACGGCGCCGCGAGGCCTTCGCGCCGGGCGTCGAGAATAGCCCATAGCCTGCCGTTCTCGTCGGCCGAATAGGCTTCGAACGGCGCGCCGGGCGTCGGCGTGCAAAGCCCCAGCAGCGACAGCGCCGCCTTCATTGCCGGCACCCCGGGCCGAACCGTATGGATGGTGGTGAAGCCGGTCAGCAGCGTCTGCAGTCTTTCGACCTCGGCCACATTGCCTGCATTGGCCGCCGCGACGATCGCCGAACTCAATGCCGGAGCCAGATTGCCGACGCCCGGGGTAATCCCCCTGGCGCCGCGCAGCAGCGCCCAGCCAAGGAGCTTCTCGTTGCCTTGGCTGATGCCGAAGCGGCGCGACTGGTTCTGCAGCCTGATGCCCAGATCGATCAGCTCCTCGCCGCCGCCGCTGTCCTTCATGCCCACGATGTGGTCGAGGGCGAACAGTTGTTCGAGGAGCGCCGGGGTGATCGGATTGCCGCTGTAGCGCGGGATATTATAAGCGATGATCGGCAGGCCAAGGTCCGCCGTGGCGCGGAAATGCGCCAGCAATTCGCGCTCGGTGTGTACGAAATAGTGCGGCGGCGCGACGACGATGGCGTCGGGCCTCGCGGCCAGCATCGAGCGGGCCGAAGCCATGAGGTGCGCCGTGCCGGCGCCGAACGTCGCGATCAACACCTTGGCGCCGGCGCCGCGAATATCGCGCCAGGCCTGCGCCGCCTCGGTGGCGAACCGGACGGCATCGGGGCCGTCGAGCGTGGCGCCCTCGCCATTGGTGCCCAACAACATGAGGGTATCGATGCCCGAGCGCTTGAGGCTATCGAGTAGCGGCACCACCAGCTTGGCGTCGGGCACGCGGTCCGCCGTCAGCGGCGTGACCAGCGGCACGGTGACGCCGTCGAGAATATGCGGCTGGGCGCGTTCGGCGCTATGAACTGACATCTTGCCTCCTCATTGACTTGCCGGCCCCAGAGTGTCCCCGGCGAGCGGCGGGCAGGGCAGCAATATCTGTTCGACCGCGTTTGCTTCCTCGATCCGCCGCACCAGCATGCGGGTGGCCTGCCGGCCCATCTCCTCACGGGGAATGCTGAACGAGGTGAAGCGCGTGCCGGTTTTTTCGGCGCGGATATGGTTGCCGAGCACGACGATGGAAAAATCCTGCGGCACGGCGAGCCCGCGGGCCCGCGCCAATGCCTCGACCCGAACGGCGTCGGCGAGTTCGATAAGGAACACCACGCTGGCGCCGCTCTGTTGGATCGTGTCGAGCAACACCTCAGCCGGTTGTGCCACCGCGGGGATATGCGCGACGAGTTCGACCTCCCCGGTCAATGCGGTGTTGAAGCCCGACCAGCGGTCGATGATCGATTCCGGCCCTGTCGCCGGCCCCACATAGGCGAGGCGCCGGTGACCAAGGGCCTGCGCATCCTCGACCAGCAAGCGCGTGCCCTTGGCGTAATCACCGCCCACGAACGCCACGGGGCCGCCGGCGTCATCGCGCCGGCCGATGGCCACGAACGGATAATCTCCCGTCACCAGGCGCCTCAGCTCATCGCTGTCGAATTCGCGGCCCAG
The DNA here is from genome assembly GCA_036499825.1 of Devosiaceae bacterium. Taxonomy (GTDB): domain Bacteria; phylum Pseudomonadota; class Alphaproteobacteria; order Rhizobiales; family Devosiaceae; genus Paradevosia. The sequence goes on along the minus strand of DASYCZ010000027.1, from coordinate 27,665 downwards.
CACGATGCAGCCATCCGCCAGCCGCAGCCGGTTGTTTTCAGCAAAAATCTTCTTCTGCCCGCCACCGACGCCGGTCAGAAGCAGCAGGTCATAGGCCAGCTCCTGCGCCGCTTCTTCGATGCCGAGCAGGAATGGCGTGAAAAAGTCCGCCTGCGCGCTCGGAAACGCGGGCTCGTAGGTAAAGACGCCCAGGATATGGTTGTGCCCCTTCACCATGCGGCGCGCGATCGGATCGGCCACATAGCCGGTTTCGCGGATGACCCTCTCGACGCGGTCTCGCGTTTCCTTCGGAATCCGCCCGCCCGCCGCCGCTGCATCGTTGAGCACGAGCGACACTGTTGCCTGGCTGACGCCGGCCAGACGGGCGATATCGCGCTGTGTAAGCCTCTTTTGCAAAGAAGAAGAGCCTGTTAATACGTATTAGCAGCTGATACGTATTAGCAGACTGATATTTCACGGTCAATGCCATTAGACTAAATGTGCAGAGGGCTGGAGCGTTGCTCGGTGGCCCAGGCCAACGAGGCACGGCCGCCGGGTGTGCGCTCTCCGCGAGAGACGGTTACCTTGCGTCCGCCAGGATCATCTTCGCGGCTTTCTCGGCGATCATGATCACCGGTGAGTTCGTGTTGCCGGAAGTGATCGTCGGCATGATCGAGGCATCGACGATGCGCAGCCCCGCCAACCCATGTGTGCGCAGCCGGTCGTCCACGACGCTCATTTCGTCATGTCCCATCTTGCAGGTGCCGACCGGATGGAAAATCGTCGTGGCGATTTCGCCAGCCTTCTGGGCCAGGTCGGAGTCGCTGGTGAATTGCGGACCCGGCAGGAATTCCTCGGGCGCGAACCGCGCTACGGCCCGCATCGACATCAACTGCCGCGCATGTCTTATGGACCGCGCCGCGACCAGCCGGTCGTTTTCCGTCGACAGGTAATGGGGCCGGATCAGCGGTTGCCTGCCGGAATCGGCGCTGCCGATATGGATGGTGCCCCGGCTTTCCGGACGCAAATTGGCGACCGAAACGGTCACAGCATCGAAACGATGGAGGGGCTCGCCGAGTTTGTCGGTCGATAGCGGCTGCACGTGATATTCAAGATCGGGCGTTGCCAGCCGTGTATCGGATTTCGCGAAGATGCCGAGTTGGCTGGGCGCCATCGACAGCGGACCGGACTGGTTGAGGGCGTATTCCACCCCCATGGCTGCCCGGCTGAACAGGTTGTGGTAGCGGCTGTTGAGCGTTCGGGTGTTTTTGACCTTGAACACCGTGCGGATCTGCAGATGGTCCTGCAGGTTTTCACCAACGCCCGGCGCGGCATGGCGCACCGCAATGCCCAATGGTGCGAGGATTTCGGGTCGCCCGATCCCGCTCAGTTCCAGGAGCTTGGGCGAATTGACAGCGCCGGCGGCGAGGATGACCTCGCGATTGGCCGTCACCGCGTGTACGGCCCCGCCATGCCGCAATTCCACGCCGGTTACGCGGCGGCCACTGAAGGTCAGGGTCTCGACCTCAGCGCCGGTCAGGACCTGCAAATTGGGGCGCGTCAGGACTGGCCGCAGGAAGGCTTTGGCGGTGGACCAGCGTATGCCGCGCCTCTGGTTGACCTCGAAATAGCCAACGCCCTCATTGTCGCCGGAATTGAAATCCTCGGTCCTGGGAATACCGAGTTCGGCCGCCGCATCACAAAACGCGTCCAGCAACGGCCAGCCCAGGCGCTGTCTTTGCACGCGCCATTCACCCCCGCTGCCATGCAGCGCCGAGGCGCCGCCGTGATGGTCCTCGGAGGCAATAAAATCGGGCAGGACATCGTCCCAGCCCCAGCCGACATTGCCCAGCTGCCGCCACTGGTCATAATCGGCCGCCTGTCCGCGCATATAGATCATGCCGTTGACCGACGAGCAGCCGCCCAGAACCTTGCCCCTGGGATAGTCGAGGCTGCGCCCGTTGAGGCCGGGCTCCGCCTCGGTGCGCATCAGCCAGTCCGTCCGCGGATTGCCCATGCAAAACAGATAGCCGATGGGAATGTCGATCCAGTGGTACCGATCGCTGCCTCCGGCCTCCAGCAACAGCACGCGATTGCCAGGATCGGCGCTTAAACGGTTGGCCAAAACGCAGCCGGCCGAACCGGCGCCCACGATGATGAAATCATAAGCCGCGGCGAAATGGGCGGTGTTGGGGCCGGTCTTGGTCCTCATGCCGCTGTCGCATTGGGCATGTCGCGCAGAACCCTTTCCGGAGTGTTCGGTACATTCATGTGATCGTTGTGGACGAAGTCAGCGGCGAGATCGGGATCGCCTTCCGCATAGGATTGCACCAACCGCGCCTGGTCGTCAAAGCAGGGTTGCAAGCGGCCGGTTCCCTAGCGGTTCAGCATCCGGCGGAACAGCGGCAGCACATCGTCGCGGGTGAGGGGCGCCAGGTTCAAGGCTTCGGCCTCCTCGACCGTCACCCACACTGCCTGCTCGATCTCCGCCGCCGGCCTCGGCGTCTGGATTACCGGGAGCTTGAACAGCTCCGCCTCCACCAACTGTCCCGGCTCGTTCGCCGCCGGGGCCACGAACCGGCCGAGCGGCATCGGCGAAGAGGGCGAGACGATCAGTCCGAGTTCCTCAAAGAGCTCGCGGCGCAATGCCTCGACGGGCGTCTCGTCCGGCTCGATCTTGCCGCCGGGTTGCATGAAGAAGGTCGTGCCGCGCTTGCGCACCAGCAGCAGCCGGCCGCCTGCGCCAACGGCGAGCGCGGCTGCGATGCGGATCGTTGGCCGGACTGGTGAAATGTCCACGATGTTCTATCCCGCTGACTTCGGCGTGAGGCCAGACATAGGCCGGAATCAACACACGGTGAAAGTCGTCATGTTTGTTGAATTATATCGGCTCGATTGGCGTATCTAGGCCGAGGCCGCGGCCGGGCGAGCCTCGCCATTGCGCCGTTGCCAGGGAACAAGAGCTTGTTGTTATTCGTCATTTCGTATCTGGGCGGCGCCTTCACCATCCTCAGCCCCTGTATCCTGCCGGTGCTGCCATTCGTCTTCGCCCGCTCGGACCAGCCCTTCATCAAGAGCGGGCTGCCGCTGCTGCTCGGCATGGCGCTGACCTTTGCGGCCGTGGCGACGCTCGCAGCGGTGGGCGGCGGCTGGGCCGTCGCGGCCAACCAGTATGGGCGCATCGCCGCCATCGTGTTGCTCGGCCTGTTCGGCATCACGCTGCTGTTTCCGCAACTCGCCGACCGGCTGACCCGGCCTCTCGTCAATCTCGGCTCGCGCCTGTCGATGTCTGCGGCCAGCCGGGGCAGGGGCGGCTCCAGCGTCCTGCCATCCTTCCTGCTGGGCATTGCCACCGGCCTGCTCTGGGCCCCCTGCGCGGGCCCCATCCTCGGCCTGCTGCTCACCGGCGCGGCGCTGCAGGGCGCCAGCGCGCAGACCTCGCTGCTGCTGCTCGCCTATGCGCTTGGCGCGGCGACCTCGCTGGCCCTGGCCCTGCTCATCGGCGGGCGTGTCTTTGCCGTGATGAAGAAGTCGCTCGGTGCCGGCGAATGGATCCGGCGCGGCCTGGGCGTCGCCGTCCTCTGTGGCGTCGTCGCCATCGCGCTTGGCCTCGATACCGGCTTTCTCACCAGCGTCTCAGTGGCCAGCACGGCCAATATCGAGCAGGCGTTGATCGACAAGGTCCAGCCCACGGCGCCGGCCGATACCCTCACCAGTCTCGCCGCCAATGGCACTATTGACCTGCCGGTCGAAGGTCCGTTCCCGAGCTTGACGGGGGCGGTTCAATGGCTGAACTCTCCCCCACTCACGCCAGAGGCCCTGAAGGGCAAGGTGGTGCTGGTGGATTTCTGGACCTATTCGTGCATCAACTGCCTGCGCACGCTGCCTTATGTCCGCGCCTGGGCGGAAAAATACAAAGACAAGGGCCTGGTCGTCATCGGCGTGCACACGCCGGAATTCGCCTTCGAGAAGGATGTCGGCAATGTCACCCAGGCAACCAAGGACCTGATGGTCGACTATCCCGTCGCCATCGACAACGATTACGGCGTCTGGCGCGCCTTCAACAACCAGTACTGGCCGGCGCATTTCTTTATCGATGCCAACGGGCAGATCCGCCACCATCACTATGGCGAGGGCGAATACGATCAGTCCGAGAAGATCATCCAGCAATTGCTCATCGAAGCCGGCCAAAAGAACGTGCCGACCGATATCGTCAATGTCGATGGCACCGGTGCGCTGGCCGAGGCCGATCAAAACGACATGCAGTCTCCCGAAACTTACGTCGGTTACGACCGGGCCGCGAACTTCGCCTCGCCCGGCGGGTCGGTCAACGATGCCGCTCATGTCTATACGGCGGCGGTGATGCCCACCCTCAACCAGTGGTCGCTGGCCGGCAACTGGACGGTAGGCGGCCAGAGTGCCGCCGTAGTCGCTCCCGGGGCCAGTATCGGCTACCGCTTCCATGCCCGCGACCTGCATCTGGTGATGGGGCCAGGTGCCGGCAACAAGCCGGTCCGCTTCCACGTGACGCTCGACGGCAAGCCACCCGGCGATGCCCACGGCGCCGACATCGATGCCGATGGCAACGGCACCATCACCGAGCAGCGGCTCTACCAGTTGCTGCGTCAACCGGGCATGATCGGGGATCGCGACTTCGAGATCACCTTCCTCGATCCGGGCGCTGAGGCCTACGCTTTCACTTTCGGTTAGCCCGCGTCACAAATGCTTCGCATAAGCTTCATAACTAGCGCGGATTGAAGCAGGATATTGAGAACGATGGCACGTCATGAAGACGGCAGCGCTGGCGATGCGAACTACGGCGCTATTGGGCCGGGCTACACCAGCTACCGCCAGCCCGAACCGGCCATCGAAGCCCTGATCCATCAGGCGCTGGGCGACGCCCGCACCGTCCTCAATGTCGGGGCCGGTGCCGGCTCTTACGAGCCCCGCGACCGTGAGGTTACCGCTGTCGAGCCCTCCGAATCCATGCGGGCGCAGCGGCCCGCCCATCTGGTTCGCGCCATCGACGCGGTGGCCGAAAAACTGCCGTTCGCCGATAAGCACTTCGATGCCGCCATGGCGACGTTCACCGTCCACCAGTGGCCCGATCTCGCAGCGGGCCTGGCGGAGGTGATCCGCGTCACGCGCGGTGCTGTGCTGATCCTCTCTTGCGATCCTGAACTGGTGCAGCACTTCTGGCTCAACGACTATGCGCCGCTGGTGCTGTCGACCGAAGCCCGCCGCTATCCGTCCATGCGCGCCATCGCCGGCGCTTTCGCCGGTGGCGCCGATGTCCTGCCGGTGCCCATTCCGCTCAACTGCCGCGATGGCTTCAACGAAGCCTATTACGGCCGGCCCGAAATGCTGCTCCAGGACGGAGCCCGCAAGGCCAACTCGGCCTGGAGCTTCGTCGATGCGGAGATCGCCAGGGGCTATGTCTTTCATCTCGGTGACGACATCGAAACCGGGGTCTGGGACCGCAAGCACGGCCATTTGCGCACGCAGCCGGCTTTCGAAGGCTCGTTGCGCCTGGTGGTTGGCCGACCCTAAAGCGTTTCCAGGAAAAGTGAATGCCACTTTTCCTGTGCGAAAACGCGCCAAGACAAAGACTTGGAGCGTTCGTTTGATGCCATCAAAACGTGAAGCGCCCTAGAGGTCCGACCCTTCGACCAGAGCGCGGACGGCCGCTTCCAGCCCGTCGCGATCATCCGTATCGAAGCGCGCGAGCAGCGGGCTGTCGAGGTCCAGCACGCCGATGAAGGCGTCATCGCGAAACAGCGGTACGACCAGCTCCGACCGCGACGCGGCATCGCAGGCGATATGTCCCGGAAACGCCTCGACATCGGGCACGATGATGGCGCGGCGTTCGGCGACCGCCGTCCCGCAGACGCCGCGGCCGACGGCAATCCGCACACAGGCGGGCTTGCCCTGGAACGGCCCCACGATCAGCTCGCGGCCCGCCGCATCCATGAGGTAGAACCCCGCCCAATTGAGATCGGGCAGCATCTCGAACAGCAGCGCCGACATGTTTGCCGCATTGGCAATGCCATTGCGCTCCCCTGCCAACAGCCCACCGAGGCGCGTCAGCAGTTCCCGATAAAGCGCCGGCTTGTCAGCGATGTCGAAGGCAGTCGTCGTTGTGGTCTGGAACATAAAGATAACCCTAACACGCCCGCGCTCGTCCTGCACCGCGCCGTCTTGTCGCCATGCCGCCAGCAACGGCGCGGGCCGGCCTTGACAATGCAACCGGTTGCACGGATGAAGCATCTTGCGGACTGTGCCGATCGCACGCCTAATCGCTCCGGGCTGGAGAATTCGCCGTGACCACCATCGAGATCCATGGCCGCGACCCCGCAACCGGCAGCGGCCTCGTCGTCACGGTCGATGGCGATCGTATCGCCGCCATCCGGAAGACCGGGCAAGGCGAGGGGCCCTGGCTTTCGGCCGGCCTCGTCGATCTCCAGGTCAACGGCTTCAAGGGCATCGATCTCAACAGCGGCGCGGTCACGCCTGCCGATGTGGTGGCCCTGGCCCAGTCCCTGGCCCATGAGGGTGTCACCACCTTCTTGCCGACGCTCATCACGGCTTCCGAAGCCCGCATAGCCGCTGGCCTCGCCGCCATCGCCGCTGCCCGCGAGCAGGACGCCGTCGCCGGCGCCATGATCCCTTTCGTCCATGTCGAGGGGCCCTTCATCGCCCCCGAAGACGGCCCTCGTGGCGCCCACCCGCTGGCCGAGGTGCGCAAGCCCGACAGTGCCGAATTCGATCGCTGGCAACAGGCCGGTGGCAATCTTGTCGGTTTCGTAACCCTGTCGCCGCACTGGCCGGAGGCGCCTGCCTTCATCCGCGATCTCGCCAGCCGCGGCGTTCACGTCGCTATCGGCCACACCGGTGCCACGCCCGAGCAGGTCACCGCCGCCGCCGATGCGGGGGCGAGGCTCTCCACCCATCTCGGCAATGGCGCGGCCGCCATGCTGCCCCGCCATCCCAATTTCATCTGGAGCCAGCTGGCCGACGACAGGCTGACGGCGACCTTCATCGCCGATGGCGCGCATCTGCCTGCCGCGACCTTCAAGGCGATGTTGCGCGCCAAAAGCCTCGACCGCGCCATCCTCGTTTCCGACCTCGCGGCTCTCGGCGGCTCGGCCCCCGGCATTTACGACCAGCCCATCGGCGGCAAGGTGGAGCTGGGCGCCGATGGCACGCTCCGCGTCGCCGGCACGCCCTACCTTGCCGGCGCCACGCGTTCGCTCAGCGAAAACGTCGCCATTGCGACGCAGCTAGCCGATCTGAGCCTTTCCGAGGCCCTGTCGCTCGCCACCATAAACCCTGGCCGCTTCGCCGCAGGCCGCGGACAATTGCAGCCCGGCGCCCGCGCCGACATCATCACTTTCGATTGGCACAAGGGTGAAAGGCGCCTCGACATCCGCAGCGTGCATGTCGCCGGACGCCAACTGGTTTGAGGGAATTGCCGATTTGATCCGCGTCGGAATTATCGGTCTCGGCATGGCGGTCGAGCCGCATGCCAAGGCACTGCTCGACCTTAAGGACGAGGTGGAGGTGGTCGCCTGCTTCAGCCCCAGCCCGGCCCGCCGCGAGGCCTTCGCCCAGGCATACGGGCTACCCGCGGTCGATAGCGCCGATGCCATTTTCGCCGACAGTACCATCGATGCCATCCTGATCCTGACCCCGCCGGCCAGCCATCTCGAACTGGTGCAGCGGGCAGCCGCGCGCCGCAAGCATGTCCTGCTTGAAAAGCCTCTCGACATCACGACGGCCCGCGCCGAAGCCGTCGTGGCCGTAGCGCGCAACGCCAATATCCAGCTGGGCGTCGTACTGCAGAACCGCTTCCGCGACGCCAGCCTGGCTGTCACAAGGCTGCTGGCCGAGGGGCGCCTTGGTACCCTCATCGCGGCATCCACCCGCATCGATAACTGGCGGCCGCAGAGCTATTACGATCAACCCGGCCGCGGCACGCTGCAGCGCGACGGCGGTGGCGTCCTCATCACCCAGGGCATCCACACACTCGATCTGCTCATCGCCTTTGCGGGCCTGCCCGTTGAGGTCACGGGCTATGCGGCGACCAGCCCCATCCACGAGATGGAGACCGAAGACATCGCCGCCTGCGTCATGCGTTTCGATGGCGGCGCCATGGGTACCGTCAGCGCCACCACCTGCGCCTATCCGGGCATTCCCGAACGGATCGAGTTGGTCGGCACCAAGGGCACCGCCATCCTTGTCGGCTCGCACCTCAATGCACAGTTCAACGACGGCACCAGCCTCACGGCCGGGGCGGCGGATGCAGGCAGCGGCGCCGGCGTCCAGATCATGGGTTTTGGCCACGCCCTGCACCGCGCCCTCATCACCGATTTCGTGACGGCCGTCCGCAGCGGCACCTCGCCAACCGTTACCGGCGACGATGCGCTGAGGGCGCACGACCTGATCGATGCCATGCTGCTGTCGGCGAAGGAAGGTCGCCGCGTGGCAGTGCGGCGCCGCTATAGCGGCTTCACTGCCAGCGCCGCCATTTCTTCGACGGGCGGCTCGGCGCCGTCGGGCAGGGGGCTCTTGTAGCCTTCGGGGCCGGCCTGTTCGGCAAGGAACGCCTTGGCGCGCCGACGCAGGCCCGCATCCTCGAACGCCCGCATGCCGGTTGCCGCCATCACCTCCGAGGCGCGGACCATGCCTTTGTGCGCCATGGGGCTAAGGCCCTGGGCCACCATCTGCCAGGTGTGGAGTTGCGTGCCGATGGCGCAGGTGGCGCTATGCGCCTGCACGGTCGGCACCACCCAGCTTACATCGCCCACATCGGTCGAGCCGCCGGTCGCCAGCCGCCGGTCATTGGCGGGCACCACGAAATCGCAGAGCGCCAGATCCTGCACCGGCTCGGCGATGCTCTGCCAGGCTGCCCCGATATCAGCGGCGCTGAAGGTCTTGCGCATGTTGTCCGCGAAAGCCTGGTCGGCCGCGTCGAAATCCGGCGCTCCCAGCTGTTCCATCACGTCCTGCATGGCGTCCTCGAGCGGGCGGTTGGGCAGGAAGTTCGACACCGCGCTGATCATCGTCGCGGTGACGGTGGTGTCGGTCATCATCGCCGCGCCGGCCGCAACCTTCTTGACGCGCTCGACCAGATCGAGCATGCGCGCCCGGTCGGGAGCGCGCATCACATAGCGCACCTTGGCGGCGGCCTGCACCACATTGGGCGAGATGCCGCCGGTGTTGAGATAGGCGTAATGCAACCGGCAATCGGTCGGCACGTGCTCGCGCAGATAGTTGACGCCCACGCTCATCAGTTCGGCCGCATCGAGCGCCGAACGCCCCAGATGCGGCGCCATGCCCGCATGGCTCGATGTGCCCGCAAAGCTGAAATCGACCCGGCAATTGGCCAGCGTGCTCTCGCGCACCACTTCCATGAATTCCGCCGGATGCCAGGTGATGGCTATATCGACATCGTCGAACGCGCCGGCTTTCACCATGAAGGCCTTGGCGGCGCCGCCTTCTTCGGCGGGGCAGCCGTAATAACGCACACGTCCGGGCGTGCCGGTTGCCGCAAGCCAGTCCTTGATCGCCGCCGCCGCCAGCAGCGAGGCCGAGCCCAACAGGTTATGTCCGCAGCCATGGCCGTTATGGCCGGCGGCCAGCGGCTTCTGCTCGAACACGCCCGCTTCCTGGCTGAGATTGGCCAGCGCGTCATATTCGCCCAGAATGGCGATCACCGGCCCGCCATTGCCGGCCTCGCCCATCACCGCCGTCGGGATACCCGCAAGGTTCTCGGTTACCGCAAAACCCTGTTCGCGCAGCATCGCTGCGTGTTCCGCCACTGAGCGCTCCTCGGAATAGCAGGTCTCCGGCATGCCCCAGATACGGTTGCTGAGCGCGATGAATTCCGGGCGCTTCTCATCGATGATGCCCCGCAGCGCGTCGAAGGCCGAGCTGTTGGAAATGCTGGTCGTCATGGGTCTACCTGAAAGTTAGAGCGTTTTCAGGAAAAGTGGATGCCACTTTTCCGGTTCGAAAATGCGATCAAACGAAACCTGGAGCGTTCGTTTTGGTGCAATCAAAACGTGAAGCGCTCTAGGTGCGCGGATCCAGAAGGTCGCGCAGGCCGTCGCCGAGGATGTTGAACCCCAGCACCGTAATGGTGATCGCCAGGCCTGGAAACAGCGATACCCACAGCGCCACCTGGATATAGTCGCGGCCATCGCTCATCATGGCGCCCCATTCGGGCAGTGGCGGCTGGGCGCCGAGCCCCAGGAACGACAGGCTCGCCGCCGTCAGGATGACGGTGCCGGCGGTCAGGGTCGCCTGCACGATGATCGGCCCCAGCGAATTGCGCAGGATGTGGTCGACCATGATCCGGAGCGTGCTCGCGCCCAGCGCCGAAGCCGCCTCGACATACTCCATGCGCTTGATCCCCAGCGTCACGTTGCGGCTGAGCCGCGCATAGATGGGCAGCGAGAAGATGGCGATGGCGATCAGCATGTTCACCAGCGATGTGCCGAGGATGCTGACGATAAGGATGGCCAGGATCACGCCCGGAAAGGCGAAGATGATATCCATCACCCACATGATGGCCTGGTCGATGCGGCCGCCCAGCGTGCCCGAAATCAGGCCCAGCGGCACGCCCGCCGCCACCGCTATGCCGACGCCGAGAAACACTTCCACCAGCGAGATGCGCGCCCCATAGACGACGCGGGCCAGGATGTCGCGGCCATAGGCGTCGGTGCCGAACGGATGGTCCGGGCTCGGCGGCATCAGCGAATAGAGCAGGTCCTGCGCCGTTGGGTCGACATGGGTGATCAGCGGCGCAAAGATCGCCGCCAGAACGATGATGCCGACGAACAGGCCCCCGAGCGCCAGGCTCCGGCGCCGCTGGATGAAGCGGAACACCCGTGCCACGCGGCCCTGGCTGCGGACGCCGAAAGTGCTGGTTTCGCTCTCTGCGGCCATCTCAGTCGAACCTTATGCGCGGGTTGAGGCCGGCGATGACCATGTCGGCGATGAAGTTGATCACCACCACGCACACCACGGCGAGCAGGATCAGCGCCTGTATCATCGGATAATCGCGATAGCTCACCGAGTCCACCAGCAGTCGGCCGATACCCGGCCAGTTGAAGACCGTCTCGGTCACCACGGCGCCGCCAAGCACCGAGCCGAAATTAAGCCCGATGACGGTGACGATCGGGATCAGCGCGTTACGCAGCGCATGCTTGCGGTGCACCACCGCATCGCTCAGCCCCTTGGCGCGCGCGGTGCGCACATAGTCCTGGCTCAGCACTTCCACCATGCTCGAACGCGTCATGCGCGCGATCAGCGCGGTGGGCAGGAGGCCGAGCGCAAAGGCCGGCATGATATAGTTCTTCCAGCCGGCGGCACCCATCAGCGGCAGCCAGCCGAGCTGGACCGAGAACAGGTTCATGCTCATCAGCGCCAGCCAGAAATTGGCCATCGAGGCGCCCGCAATGGCGATCAGCATCACCAGTTGGTCCGGCCAGCGGCCCTTGTTGGTGGCCGCGATCACGCCGGCCGGCACGCCGACCAGTGTCGCCAGCAGATAGCTGCAGAGCGCCAGCGCCAGCGTGAACGGAAAGCGCTCGGCGATTTCCTTGGTGACGGGCAGCTTGGATTGAATGGAAGTGCCGAGGTCCCCGTGCAGCGCGTTCCACAGGAACGAGACATATTGCTGGACGAGGCTCTGGTCGAGGCCGAGCCGGATCCGCATGTTGTCGACGGCTTCCTGCGTGGCCTCGGGGCCAGCCATCAGGCGGGCCGGATCGCCGGGCAGGGCCCTGATGGCGAGAAAGACGAGCAACGATACGCCGAGGAGCACCAGCGGCAGCATCAGGAATTTTCTGGCGAAGTAGCGTGTCATCGGCAGCCCGGATGCGAGGCGGGAAGGGGGCCGGCTGCGTGCCGGCCCCCCACTATACTATTGCGACTTGGAGGCGTCCTGCACGACGATCGCGCCGCCGGGCTGCATCCACACGCCATCGACATTGGCGCGCGTGACCATCAGGTTGCGCTTCGAATAGAGCACGACGTGCGGGGCTTCCTCGTTGATCAGCTTTTGGGCCTCGCCATAGATGGCCTTGGCCTTGTCTGGATCCAGTTCCCTGGCGCCGGCATTGATCAGGTCGTCAAGCTTGGGATCGCTGAAAAAGCCCAGATTGGCGCCGCCGGGAGCCCAGCTCTCGGTCGCATAGAGCGGCCGCAGCTGCAGATCGGCGTTGTAGGTGCCCGAAGACCACGAGGCGATCGACGAATTGAGGCCATCGGCTTCCTTGCCGGCCGGATCGGCGAACGCGGCCTTGGACCAGACGCCGCTTTCCTGGTTGCGGATGTCGAGGGTGACGCCGACCTTGGCCCACATGCCCTGCAGGGCTTCGGCGATCGGGGCGTCACGCTGTGCCACCGCGGTGGTCATGGTGAAGCCGTTGGGGAAGCCCGCTTCAGCAAGCAGGGCCTTGGCCTTCTCGGGGTCGTACGTATAGGTGGCCAGCGACTTGTCGTAGTTCGGATTGGTCGGGGCGAGCGGGGAATTGGCCGGATCGCCGAAGCCGCGCAGCAGCGCGGTGACCAGGGCATTGCGATCGGTCGCAAAGTTCAGCGCCTGGCGGACGCGTACGTCGTCCAGCGGCTTCAGCTTCACGTTGATCGACATCCAGTACATCACCGAACCCGGCGTGTTGGAAAGCTTGAGGTCGGCATTGGCCTGAACCGCCGGAGCATAGGTCGGCTGCAGCGGATAGATCACGTCGGTATCGCCCGACTGCACCGACATGGACAGGACCGAGGCTTCACCCGACCAGGTGAACTTGATCTGGTCGACCTTGGCCTTGTCACCCCAATAGGCGTCGTTCTTGGCCTCGAGCACATATTCGCCCGACTTCCACTCGACGAACTTGAACTTGCCCGTGCCGACCGGAACCGTGTCCAGGGTGCCGGCTTCGTCGGCCTTTTCGCTGACGATCTTGGCGGTATTGGTCGTCATCAGTTCGAGGAACCCCGCATAGGGCGCCTTGAGGGTGAATTCGGCGGTCATGTCGTCCACGGCCTTGACCGAGGCGATGACGGCATTGATGCGGCCGGCCGCGGCAAGGCCGCGCTTGGGATCGAGGAAGCGCTCGAAGCTATGCGCGACAGCTTCCGCGTTGAACGGCGTCCCGTCCTGGAAGGTCACGCCCGGACGCAGCTTGAACGTCCACACGGTGCCTTCGGGGTTGGAGCTCCATTCGGTGGCCAGCACCGGGATGATCTTGCCATCTTCCTGGTGGGCGGCGAGGCCTTCGTACATCGGATCGAGCACGGTGGCGGTCACCGACGCCGTATGATCACCTGGATCCATGGAGCGCGGCGCTTCGGCCTGCAGCACGGACAGGGTAGTCTGGGCATAGGACGGGCCGGCTGCGGCGGCGACGAGGCCCATGGCCATCGTCAGTGCGACAGTGCGCCCTCTCGTCAGAAACGGATGGAATTGCAACTTTGCGCTCCCTTGCAATTAGTTATTCCCTCAGCCGATGCCTCGCAGCTTGCACTGAAAGGTTGCATCAACTTGCGTTGACTTTGCTCAGATTGTGAACTAACTGTCAAAGGATAATTTAGTAGTCCCATAAGGGGTGGGATTGCGTGTCTAAGTCTTAAGGAAGGGTATCGCCTATGCGTGTTGCGGTTGGGGGGCTGCACGTCGAGTGCTGCACATTCAATCCTGTGGAAGTCACCGCCCAGGATTTCGTCATCTGGCGCGGCGATGAAATTCTTTCCAAGCCGTATTTCTCGGTGCTCGACGCCTACGAGGCCACTTACCTCCCCACTTTCTATGCCCGCGCCGTTCCAGGCGGTCCCATCGCGCGCGAAACCTATGAGGGGTTCAAGGCCGATTTCCTCAGCCGCCTCAAGGCGCTCGGCCCGCTCGACGGCGTTTATCTCGCCATGCATGGCGCTGCCTATGTGAGCGGCATGGAAGATGCCGAGGGCGACTGGCTCACAGCGACCCGCGAAGTCGTCGGCGAGGATTGCGTCATCGCCGTCAGCTATGACCTGCATGGCAATGTGACGCAGAAGATCCTCGACGCCATCGACATCTTCTCCACCTACCGCACCGCGCCCCATATCGACGTGCCGGAAACGCAGCTGCGCTCCCTCAAGATGCTGCATCACGCGCTGACCACAGGCGAGCGCCCGCTGATCAGCTGGGTCAAGGTGCCCATGTTGATGGGCGGCGAGCGCACGAGCACGCGCTACGAGCCCGCCAAATCCATCTATGCCGGCCTGCCGGCGCTTGATGCGCTCGATGGCGTCTGGGATGCTTCCCTGCAGATCGGCTATCGCTCCGCCGACGAGCCGCGCGGCACCGCCTGCTCGGTCTTCACCGGCATGAACAAGGATGTCCTCGAGCGCGAAGCCGTCAAGCTGGCGCAGTCCTTGTGGGATGCGCGCCGCGAATGCGTTTTCCCGGTTCCCGTTGGCACTATCATCGAGGGCGTGACCCTCGCCAGGAACAGCAAGACCCATCCCGTCGTACTCGCCGATTCCGGCGACAACCCGACGGCCGGCGGTGTCGGTGACCGCGCCGATGTGCTGGCCGAGGTGTTGAAGCAGGGGCTTGAGAAGACCATCGTCGCCGGCATCACCGATGAGCCCGCCGTCACCAGGGCCTATGCGGCCGGCGTCGGCGCCCATATCGATCTCAAGATCGGCGGCTCGCTCGATCCGAAATCCGGCACGGTTCAGGTCAACGTCGAAGTCATCAAGCTCATCGATACCGACAAGCCGCTGGAGCGCGAAGCCGTAGTGCGGATCGGTGGCGTCGACATCGTGCTTGCCGCCCGCCGCCGGCCCTATCACAATATCGCCGACTTCCACCGTCTTGGGCTCGATCCGCTGGCTGCCGATACCGTCCTGGTCAAGTCCGGCTACCTGTCGCCGGAACTGGAGCCTATCGCCAATCCGAACTTCATGATCTTGTCGGCCGGTGCCGTCACGCAGGATCATATCAACCAGGGCCCGCGCAAGCGCATGCAGACGCCGACCTATCCGTGGTTCCAGGATATCGAATGGACGCCCAACCCGATGCTCTCCAAGCGCTCTCTGGCCCGGCTCTGAGCCGGACCGTCCCGCCTGGCCGCGCCGACGCAGGAGACCATGATCTGTGACGATGCCTGAAAGTGGCGAAAGCTACCCGGTTCTCCGGGTAGAAAATCTGAAGACCTATTTCGACACCGACCGGGGTCTGGTCAAATCCGTGGACGGCGTCTCCTTCGATATCAGGCGGGGGGAAACCCTCGCCGTCGTCGGGGAGTCCGGCTCCGGCAAGAGCGTCACCAGCCTTTCGATCATGGCCCTGCTCGACAAGGCCCATGGCCGCGTCGTCGATGGCGTCCTCAGCTTCAGCGACAAGGACGGCCGCACCGTCGATTTGCGCACCGCCTCCGACGCCGAGATGCGCAAGATCCGCGGCAACGACATCTCGATGATCTTCCAGGAGCCGATGACCTCGCTCAACCCGGTCTTCACCGTGGGTGACCAGATCGCCGAGGCCATCATCCTGCATCAGAATCTGTCGCGCCCGGAGGCCCGCAAGGCTGCTATCGCCATGCTCAAGATCGTCGGCATTCCGGCCGCCGAAAAACGCGTCGACGACTATCCGCACCAGATGTCGGGCGGTATGCGCCAGCGCGTCATGGTCGCCATGGCGCTGAGCTGCCGGCCGACCCTGCTGATCGCCGACGAGCCGACCACCGCGCTCGACGTCACCATCCAGGCGCAGATCCTGGACCTGATGAAGCGCCTGCAACGCGAGATCGGCATGTCGATCCTCTTCATCACCCATGATCTGGGCGTCGTTGCCGAAGTCGCCGACCGCGTGGCGGTGATGTATGGCGGCCTGATCGTGGAGGAGGGCGATGTCGTCTCCGTCCTCACCCGGCCGCGCCATCCCTATACCATCGGCCTGTTGGCCAGCGTTCCCGGCGCCCGCCGCCGCGATGCCGAAGCACAGGCCCGCAACCGGCTCTACGCCATTCCGGGCAGTGTTCCCGATCCGCGCCGTCGGCCAGATGGCTGCCGCTTCGCCCCGCGCTGCACCTATGCCACCGACGCCTGCCGTGCCGCACTGCCACCGCTGCTCGATACCGGCGACAACCAGTTCGCCCGATGCATCCGCTGGCAGGAGGTCGCCGCGTCATGACCGCTATCGATACCGCCACGGACGAGCGCCCGCTGCTTTCCATCCGCAACCTGCAGACGCATTTCGGCGTCGGCGGCGGCTTCCTGAAGGGGGCGCCTGCGGCCGTCCGCGCCGTCGATGATGTCAGCTTCGACGTGAGACGCGGCGAGGTCATCGGCCTTGTAGGCGAATCCGGGTCCGGCAAGACCACCATCGGCCGTTCGATCCTGCGCCTCGTGCAGCCCACCGGCGGCAGCGTCATTTTCGATGGCACGGACCTCACGCCCTTGTCGGCCGCTCAGTTCCGCCCCTATCGCCGTCGCATGCAGTTCATCTTCCAGGACCCCTATGCGAGCCTGGACCCGCGCAAGCGCGTCGGCGCCATCATCGGCGAGGCGCTGTCCATCCACCGGCTGGGCAAGCGCAGCGAAAGGCGGGCGCGCGTCGTGCAGCTGCTGGAGCAGGTGGGGCTGAATGCCGACGCCATGCCCCGCTACCCGCATGAATTCTCCGGCGGCCAGCGCCAGCGCATCGGTATCGCCCGCGCCCTGGCGGTCGATCCTGAATTCATCGTCGCCGACGAGCCGGTCTCGGCCCTCGACGTGTCCGTGCAGGCCCAGATCGTCAATCTCATTCAGGATCTGCAGGAAAGCCTGGGGCTGACCATGCTGTTCGTGGCGCACGATCTCGGTGTCGTCGAGCATCTCTGCGATCGGGTGATCGTGATGTACCTGGGCAAGATCATGGAGATCGCGCCCAAGGCCGCGCTCTATTCGCGCCCGCGCCACCCCTACACCAAGGCACTGCTGTCGGCGATCCCGAACCCCGATCCGACGGTGAAGAAGGAGCGTATCCTGCTCGAAGGCGACGTGCCGAGCCCCATCAACCCGCCCTCCGGCTGCGTCTTCCGCACCCGCTGCCCCTACGCCATCGAGGCCTGCGCCAATGTGGTGCCACCCCCGGTGAACGTCGGCGAAGGCCACATCGCCGCCTGCATTCGCACCGATCTCACCTGAGATCCAAGTGCGAGCCTCAAGCGGCTCGCTAGGCCTCGATTGCCGCCTTGTCGGGAGTTTGGGGCAGCGAATATCGCCGTGCCAAAAGTGCGGCCAGCCACTCGCGCTCGACCTCGCTCGCGCCGGAGCCGATCTCGATACGTTTGGCCCCGACATCGATCGTCAGGCGATTGCCGGCAACGGTCTGACGCAGACGCAGGGTCTGCAGAGCACCCTTGTCCAGATCGTCCCGGTGACGTTTCGGAAACATCGAGCGCCAGCTGTCTGATGAACTCGGGATTAGCCTTCCAAAGGCATTGAACTGCGGTGGAACAATGCCGGAATCATAAACGATGCTGCCCCGCCGCAGCGTCAAGGTTTCCGGCACTGGCGGGCGAAAGCATTGGTACAGTATATATGCGGCAAAGATGCCGCCAACCGTCCAGCCACCGAGCCAGAAGACCTCGAAGGCCTCCGCCTTGCCGGCGAGCACTTCTGAAGCCGTAGCACCAAACCCCATCGCCCACATGCCAAGCCAGAAAAGCAGAAACAGCCCGGCGAAATAACGGCTGTAACTTTTGATTTGGGGAATCACGATGGTCGGATCGCCACCATTCTGGACGATCGAAATCTTCGAGCCCACCGGCGGATTCAGATCCATCTTTCCCCCCGACCAGAATTACCTCGATTAAAAATACTACAATTGAGAAAGCAAGATACTTCGGCCGTACGATGGTCCAATCGATCCGCAGAAATGCCTGGGTGTGTCGCCAGGGTTTCATGCTCACGATACCATCAGCCGGTCCGCGTTCACCTGAGGTCGTGGGCGCGCCACTAGTCAGCGGGGATTGTACGTGTTGCTCCACCCCACCCTTGATCCCTCCCCATCGAGGGGAGGGAAACTGACGGGGAACCCTGCGCTTCTTTAGTTTCCCTCCCCCTTGTGGGGAGGGACTAAGGGTGGCGGAGCCTCTTGCGCGGCGCCGTGCAGTCTAAGCAAGCAGTGAGAACTACGCCCGCGCCGCCGCGATGGTGTCGCGGACCTTGTCGGGGCTGGTGACGGTGAGGCTGTACTCGCGTTCAGCACCGGCGCCGCCCATGGCGACACCCGGATTGTGATAGGTCATGCGGCTGAGCTGCTGGCTCGGCGCCGAGAAGTGCATTTCCTTGAGGTTGGTCAGTCGCCGCACTTCACCGATGGTGGTGGCGTTCAGCCGGCCGCAGCCCATGATGATGATGCGGTCGCCGGCCTGTTCGACCAGGGCCCGCAAGAGCTCCACGCCTTCCACAGCGCTGTCGCGCTGGCCGCTGGTCAACACCCGGTGCACGCCGCAGCGGATCAGCGCTTCCAGCGCCTCGCGCGGATCGGCGGTCATGTCGAAGGCGCGGTGGCAGGTGACCTGCATCGTGCCTGCGGCCTTGACCAGCTGCGTCATCCGCTCTTCGTCTATGCGGCCATCCGCCGTCAGGCAGCCGATGACGACGCCCGGTGCGCCCATGTCGCGCAATGCCTCGACATCACCGAGCATGGCGGCGAACTCGGTGTCCGAATAGAGGAAGTCGCCGCCGCGCGGACGGATGATGGTGTAGAACGGGATTTTCGCCAGCTTCAGCGCCTGCTTGACCATGCCAAGGCTGGGGGTGATGCCGCCCTCCATGAGGCTGGCGCACAACTCGGCACGATCGGCGCCGCCCTTTTGCGCCGCCAGCAGCCCGTCGATGCCCTCGACACAGATCTCGATGACCGGCAGTCCCGCCGGCACCGTATAAGTGTCGTTGGACGCCAAATTCGCCGCGCTGCTGCTCATGCTCAATTCTCCATTTTGCCGCCACGCCCATGGCCGGGCGGCAGCGGATATTTCATCCTCGGGCCCGAAATGGCCTCAGGCGATTGCCTCGATCGGCCCCCGCGCGCTGGCTCCCACCAGATAACGCTGCGCGGCGATCGCCGCTGCGCCCCGGGCCCAGAAAATCTCATCGACATCGTCGAAACGGATATCGGTGACCGAACCCAGTTGCGGCAGCACATAGGCGTCTATCGACTGTTTGGTCACCGTGCGCAGCAGGCTTCCCATGGTATTGTTGACCGAGGCGATGACGATCCGCTCAGGATTATTCAGCTGAATCAGGTGCGACATGGCGAGGCCAAGCGCATTGCCGGCCCGGTGCAGGATACGAATCGCCGACGGATCCCCGGTCTTGGCCAGGGCCTCGACGTCCTGCGGCGAATTCACCACCAGGTCGGCCTGGCGCGCCGCCGCGATCACCGCATGGCGCGAGGCGATGGTATCGAGGCAGCCACGCTTGCCGCAACGGCAGGGGACGCCGTCGATCTCGATGGTGCTGTGGGCGATTTCGCCGGCGCCGCCCGCATGGCCGCGATACAGCCTGCCGTCGAAATAATGCGCGCAGCCAATGCTTTCGCCGAATGTCACGACGCTGAAATTGGAGGATTCGCGTCCGCGCCCGAACAGCTTCTCGCCGACCGCCGCCGCATTGGCATTGTTTTCGAGCGAAGTTGGAATGCGCGCCTGTGCCTGCACCATGTGCGCCAGCGGCACATCGTGCCAGCCTAGCACTGCCGATTGCAGGCACGTATCCTGTTCGTTGTTCACGAAGCCCGACAGGGCGATGCTCAGACCCAGCAACTGGTCCCGCCGCACCTTGCTCTTGGCCAGCAGCTTGGGCAGGCCGGCGGCGACGATCTTGGCGAACTGTTCCGGCTCATGCGCAGCCGGCAGCGCCAGTTGCGCGATGACGTTGCCATGCAGGTCCGCCAGCACCATCGGGCAGCTCATCTGCTCGATCGAGACGCCGACGAAATAGCCATGGCTGGCATTGAGTTCGAGCAGGATCGACGGCCGCCCGAGCCGACTCGCGTCGCGGCTCACCTCGGCCTCGCGCAGAATTCCCGCCTCGATCAACTCGCCGCTCAGCCCCGACAGGGCAGCGCGGCTAAGGCCTATAATTTCAGCAATTGCTGCCCGGCTCTGCGGTCCGCGGTCGATCAACGTCTCTAGGATCGCGCGCTTGGAGGGGGTAAGCAAAGAACTGCCCATTTGATGAATGGATGAACCGATATAACGAAGACATATGATTTTTAGTGAATTAAAGCAAGGTCGATGTTACACAAGCTGAATTAGGCAAGGCCGAAAAGTTCGTCTTTTCCGGGCAATTTCCCGCTGTTTATCCGATGGCAAATGCCGCGCAAATCGCTTCATCTCCGCGGCTGAAGCGCAGAACTGCCTACTATCTGCCCGATATTTGGCTGCGTGCTTATATGCTGGGCAAGGACAATTTCGCCCTGTCCACGAATAGCCGTCATGGCTGGTGGGGCAGGGGGAGGGCCAAGCGATTTCGGGAAAGCCGTCTGCGGACCTGGTCGACGCTCCGGCAAAGAAGAAGGACGCGCACCTTGCCGGCACGCGTCCCTAAAACTTACTGCGCCGCGGTGATGACGACTTCGATCAGCCGCTGCGGCTCGCCGAGGTCGGCAACGCCGATGGTGGCGCGGCCCGGCAGGTCATCGCTGGCCAGCCATTCCAGCCAGGCCTTGTCCATTTCCGGTTTCTTCTTCATGTCGGTCACGAAGATCTGGGCGCGGATCAGCTTGGTCTTGTCGCTGCCGGCGCTTGCCAGCAGGGTGTCTATCTTGGCGCAGATCTGCCGCGTCTGCCCTTCCATGTCGAGGGTGATGTCGTCGGCGCCCAGGCCTGCCGTGTAGACCACGCCATTGTGGACCACCAGGGCGTGCAGGGTTTTGCCCTTCTTGATGCGCTCGATCATTTTGTTCTCCAGTTAGATCTAGAAACCGACGGCCAGGCCGTCCTTGCGGTGGTCGGAGCCGGCCACATAGCCGTCCCCGAGCCGGTGAATAAGCTGGGCGCCGCCAAAACCGAAGACGCCGTCCTGTGTCTCGCGCGTCACCTGGTGGCCGAGCGCCGTGAGGCCGGCAACAATCGCATCCGGCATCGACCATTCCACCGCCACGCTGCGGCCGGAATTGAAGCGCCAGCGCGGCGCATCGCTCGCCGTCTGCGGATCCTGCCCGTAAACCTGGGTCCTGAGCACCATCTGCACATGCCCCTGCGCCTGCATCGGCCCGCCCATCACGCCGAAACTCATCAGCGGCGCGCCATCGCGCATCAGGAAACCCGGGATGATGGTGTGGAACGGACGCTTGCGCGGCGCCACCTGGTTGGGGTGGCCGGCTTCCAGCGTAAAGCCGTAGCCGCGGTTCTGGAGGTGAATACCGGTGCCCGGAATCACCACGCCTGAACCGAAGCCCGCATAATTGGACTGGATATAGGACACCATCATGCCCGAGGCGTCCGCGGTGGTGAGATAGACCGTGCCGCCATGCGTCGGCGCACCGGCGCCGGGATCGCCCGCCACGTTGCGGTCGATCAGCCGCGCGCGGCCGGCGAGGTAATCGGGGTTCAGCAGCGCATCGGTGCTCACCGTCATGGTGTCGAGATCGCTGACGAAGCGTTCCACGTCGGCGAAGGCGAGCTTCATCGCCTCGATCTGCAGGTGCAGTGAGGCGACGCTGTCCACCGGCAGCGCGTCGATATCGGTGTGCTCCAGCATGCCCAGCGCCATCAGCGCCGCGATGCCTTGCCCATTGGGCGGGATTTCGTGCAGTTCACGGCCGCGGAAGCTGGTCGAGATCGTGCCCGACCAATCCGGCTGGTGCGCCGCTAGGTCGTCGCCGTTGAGCGCCGCCTTGTGCTGGGCCGCGAAAGCCGCGATCTTCTCGGCGAGGCGGCCGCGATAGAGGCTTTCGCCCTTGGTCGCCGCGATTTCTTCCAGCGTGGCCGCCAGGTTCGGGTTCTTGAACAGTTCGCCGATTTCCGGTGCCCGGTCGTCACGCAGGAAATGCTCGGCAAAACCGGGCTGGTCCTTCAACGCCGGCCCGCCATTCTTCCACAGCGTGCCGATATAGGGCGTCACCGCGAAACCGTTGCGGGCATATTCGATCGCCGGCTCCGCCAGCGTCTCGAATGGCAGCTTGCCGAACTTCTGCGACAGGTTGGCCCAGGCCGATACCGCACCCGGCACCGTCACGCTGTCCCAGCCGCGCTGCGGCATCTTCTTGAGGCCCGCAAAGCGCTCCGGCGTCCAGCCTGATGGCGAGCGGCCCGAGGCGTTGAGGCCGTGCAACTGCTTGCCGTCCCAGACGATGGCGAAGGCATCGCTGCCCACGCCGTTGCCGGTCGGCTCGACCACGGTCAGCGTCATGGCCGTCGCGATGGCGGCATCCACCGCATTGCCGCCCTTCAGCAGCATCCTCAGGCCAGCCTGCGCCGCCAGAGGCTGCGACGCCGCCACGACATTGCGGGCAAAGACCGGCACACGCTCCACCGCATAGCGGGGCGAATACGAAAACGGCGCGTTCATGCTTACCATCCTGCGACTGCGGCCGGACGGCGCGGATCGTAACCGCCTTCCATCGTGCCGGTTTCTTCGTTCCTGATGATCGTGCAGACCCCGCCGGCGGCGTAGTCCCATTCCGGCCAGTCCTTGGCGTCATGGCCCAGGGCGCGCAACGCCTCGCGGGTCTCCGCGGGAATGCGCTTTTCGAGCTTCAGCAGACCCGGGTCGAACGGATGCGGCGAGGATGAGCGCGGATAGGAGAACGTCGCGAAACGCGGTGCCTCGATGGCGTCCTGCGGCGTCATCCCGAACACATGGATATTGAGGAACACCTGGAGCATGGCCTGCGGCTGCACATCGTTGCCGGGCGAGCCGAACGGCATGATCCACTCGCCCTTCTTGCGCGCGAAGGCCGGGCCGGGGGTCAGGCGTGGCCGGCGTCCGGGGCCGGCGACGGCCGGAGCCAGGGGATCGGTATAGGACTGTACGCCACGCGCCGACGGCACGAAGCCCAGGCCCGGAATGATCGGGGCACCGGTCGAGCCGTCGCTCGGCGTCGCTGAAAAAGCGTTGCCATGCCGGTCGACGGCGCACACATACGACGTATCGAGCTGGCCCGGATCCTTCTCCACATCCGGCTTCCGGATCGGGTCACGGCCCCAGTTCGAAGGCAGCCCGGCTTCGGGCATGCCCGGATGAGCCCTGTGCTCATCGATCAGCTCGCGGCGCTTCTGGGCATATTCGGTGCTCAGCAGCGTCTTGAGCGGCACGTCGACGAAATTGGGGTCGCCATAAAGCGCATGCCGGTCGCCATAAGCGAGCTTCAGCGTCTCGACCAGATGGTGGATATAGGCCGGGCTGTTGTGGCCCATGGCCTTCACGTCGATACCATCGAGCATCGCCATGGTCTGCCCGAGCAACGGCCCCTGGCACCACGGCCCGCAGGTGAAGATATCGGCTCCGCCATAGTTCACCGACAGCGGCTTTTCCACCTCGCTGTGGAATTCCGCCAGGTCCTCGTAACGCATCCAGCCGCCGTTCTCGCGGTTGTAGGTATCGATCGCCTTGGCGATGTCGCCCTTATAGAACGCGTTGCGCGCCGCCTGGAGGCCGGCCTTGCGCCCGCCGCGGGCCGCCGCCGCCTTTTCTTCCTCGATCATGTAGCTGATCGTGCTGGCGAGGTCCTTCTGGACGAAGATATCGCCGGTCTTGGGCAGCTTGCCGCCCGGCAGGTAGATCTCGGCGTTCTGCGGCCAGCGCCGGTAGTCGTCCTCATAGCCCTCGATGATCTCGGACATCAGCGACGGCATGACGAAACCATCGCGGGCGAAGGCCAGTGCCGCCGCCGCGCAGTCGCCATAGGACATGGTGCCGTAGCGCTCGAGTGCGGTGATCCAGCTATCGGGCGCCGCCGGCACGATGCAGCGCAGCAAGCCCTGCGGGAAACGCCCATTATACTGTTCGTTGAACACCGACACATCGGTCAGCTTGGGCCAGGTGCCCAGGCCGCTGATAGAGATCACCTCATCGGTCTCGGCCCAGTAGATCATCAGCGGCGCCACGCCGCCGAAGCCCACATATTCGCTCTGCACGATGCCGAGCGTGATGCCACCGGCGACACCGGCGTCGATGGCGTTACCGCCCGCCTCGAGAATCTGTAGCGCCGTCTGCGCTGCGAGGTAGTGGCCGGCTGCAGCCATATGTTTGGTCCCGACGATGCGGGCGCGATGCGGGGCGTTCATGTCTATCCTCCCGAGGGGCCGTCAGGCCGGAATAGCGTAGTTGGCGAGATCGAGGTCGGTCGTCTGTCCCAGCGCCTTTTGCGCCAGCAGGCGTCCGGCCAACGGCCCCATGGTCAGGCCGCCGGCGCCCAGGCCGTTGCCGATCAGCACGCCGTCGAGGCCGGAAATCGTGCCGAGCATCGGCTTGACGCCATCGGTCGCCGGCCGGAAACCGACGCGGGTCTCGATCATGGTGGCATCGGCAAGGCCCGGCGCGAGGCTGAGCGCGAAGTTCAGCACTTCCTGCAGGCCGCCGGGGGTGACGCGGTAGTCGAAGCCCTTGCCGGTCTCGCGGGTGGCGCCCGCCACGACGCGGTTGTCATCGAATGCCAGCATGTAGTGCGGACCCTGCGGCAGCAGCACCGGCCAATCCTTGGTCGCCTGCGGCACGCGGATATGGACGATCTGGCCCTTCTGCGGCTGCACCGGGATGATGGCCCCGACCTTGGTCAGGATCTCGTTGGCCCAGGCGCCGGCGGTGACAACCACCAGGTCGGCTTCCAGCTTCTCGCCGTCAAAAACCGCGGTGACGCGGTCGCCCTGCTTTTGCAGTTCGACATGGCCGTTCTTCACCTTGGCGCCATTGGCTTCGGCAACCCGCAGCATCGCGGCGGCGATGGCGCGGGCCTCGACGCGGGCGCCGCCCGGGACGTGAATGGCGAACAGATCATCGCGCAGCGGCGGAAACAGCGCCTGCGCTTCCTTGCCGGTCATCCGCTTGATGGTGCCGGCTTCCGGCGCTGCCGCCACGCGCGGCGTCATGCGTTTCTCGACGCTCGCGAGTTCGTCCTCGCTCTCGGCCAGCACTAGCGTGCCCACCTGACGGTAGCCGAAATCGGTCTCGCCACTCTCGGCAAGGCCGGCCACGAGCTTGCGGTAGTAAGCGCCGCCCGCCGCATAGAAGCGGTAAAAATCCGGATCCTCGACCTTCGTCGCCCAGGGGCAGACGATGCCGGCGCCCGCCATGGTGGCCTTGCCCTCGTGCTTCTCGTCGATCACCGTCACGTCGACGCCTTCGCGCGACAGGTGATAGGCGACACTCGAGCCCAGGATGCCGGCTCCGACGACGATGATGCGCATGGGATTAGTCTTTCTTGACGTTGAAACTAGCGGCTGCGGGGGTCGAGTGCGTCGCGCAACCCGTCGCCCAAAAGGTTGAAGCTGAGGACCGTGAGGAAGATCATCATGCCCGGCCACACCGCGATCCACGGCGCGTTGGTGAGCGAGCGCTGCGCGGTGTTCAGCATCGACCCCCAGGACGGGGAGGGCGGTTGCTGGCCGAGGCCGAGGAAGGAAAGGCTGGCTTCCGAGGTGATCGCAGAGGCCAGCGTCAGCGTCGCCTGCACGATCAGCGCGGGCAGCACGTTCGGCAGGATATGCCGGAATGCCACGCGCACATGCGGATTGCCCAGCGAGCGCGCCGCTTCCACATAGTCTTCCGACTTGACGCCGATGACCTGGCCGCGCGTCAGCCGTACGAACAGCGGCGTCGCCGTGATGCCGATGGCGATCATGGCGTTGACGAGGCTCGGCCCCAGGAACGCCGCCAGCGCGATGGCGAGAATGAGGAACGGAATGGCCAGCATGGCATCGACGATGCGGCTGATGACGACGTCGGTCCAGTGCCCGAGATAGCCGGCCGCAAGACCGAGCGGCACGCCGATGATCAGCGCGATGCTCACCGAAATCAGGCCCGCCAGCATCGAGGCGCGCGCTCCGAAGGCGATGCGCGCAAAGATATCGCGACCCAGCTCATCCGTGCCGAACCAGTGCAGCAGGGACGGACCCTTGCGGATGGCCGCATAGTCCTGCTTGATCGGATCGAATTGCGCGATCCATGGCGCGAACACCGCCAAAAGGATCACCAGCACGATGAAGGTCAGGCCGACCACCGCGCCCGAACGCCGGCGCAGCCGCTTCCAGACGCGCAGGGCGCGGTTCTCGCGAGGCGGCCGCACCGCCTCCACTTGCGCTTCGACTATCGTCATTCGCGAAGCCTCGGATTAGCGAGCACATAGCCGATATCGGCCAGAAGGCTCAGCACCACATAGATCAGCGCCGTCGTCAGCACGACGCCCTGCACCACCGCATAATCACGGTTATAGACGGCATCGACGATCAGCTTGCCGAAGCCGGGAATGTTGAAGATCTGCTCGGTCAGCACTGCGCCGCCCAACAGCCCGCCGAATTCCAGCGCGCCCAGCGTGATCACCGGCGTCAGCGCGTTGCGCAACGCATGCTTGAGGATGACGACCGGCTCCGAAAGTCCCTTGGCGCGCGCGGTGCGGACATAGTCGCTTTCCAGCACCTGAAGCATCGCGGCTCTTGTGTGCCGCATCAGGATCGCGGCAATGGCGTTGCCGAGCACGAAGGCCGGCATGATGGTGGAGGCGAGGCTGGCGCGCCAGTTTTCCGAAAGCGGCACATAGCCCGAGGCCGGCAGCCAGCCGAGTTCGATCGAGAACAGGAAGATCAGCATGATGCCGAGCCAGAAATTGGGCGTCGAGATGCCCCACAGCGCGAACAGATTGGCGCCGTAGTCCCACGCCGTGCCCTTCTTGACCGCGGAAACGATGCCGGCGGGAATGCCGATCAGGAAAGCGATCACGATCGCCATCGAGGCGAGCTGCAGCGTCACCGGCAGTTTTTGCCCGATCAGTTCGCGCACCGGCACCTTGATGCGCAGGGACTCGCCAAAGTCGCCGGACAACACGCCCTTGACCCAATAGACATATTGCACGGGGATCGGTTGATCGAGCCGGTACTGGTGACGGATCTGCTCGATGACAGCGGGATCGCGTTCTTCGCCGGCCATGACGAGCGCGGGATCGCCGGGCAACAGATGCTGAAGCGAGAAGATCAGGATCGAGACGAAGAACAGCGTCGGGACCAACTGGGCGATACGGCGCGCGAGAAAGTTCAGCATGGTCGTTTCCCGCGCGGCGCTGCCCCTACTTCAGTTTCAGTCCGATCACGCGCACCAGCCCGTCCGGCATCTGCTTGTAGCCTTCGAGCTTGTTGGTGTGCGCGATGATGATGCGGCGGTGATAGAGATAGAGGATCGCCTCATCGTTCAGTTCGAGCTTGGTCAGCCTCTCGTAGATCTCATTGCGCTTGGCTATGTCCGTGACTAGGCGTGCGTCGTCCAGTGCCTTGTCGGCGTCGGCATTGACCCAGGCGCTGTAGTTCTGCGGCGCGCTGCTGTGCAGGAAGACGTAGGAATTGCCGTCGGGATCGATGCGGCCGCTCCATGCCAGCATATAGGCCTGGAAGTCGCCGGCCTCGGCCTGCTTCAGCGAGGTCGCAAATTCGGTGACGCGGATCTTCATGTCGAAGCCGGCTTCGGCGGCCATCGACTGCACCACCTGT
>DASYCZ010000026.1:0-1109624 GCA_036499825.1 Devosiaceae bacterium | reverse complement strand
AAAAGCACTCGACCCGAAGGCGTCAGGCGCGCATTCTTATGGACGTTCATTCGAGGAACTCCGCTGAAGGTTGGTTGGCTTTGCAACCCCAGCTTCTCAGCCCTTCCTCGAATGAACAACCTTCATAGATTCGACACCTAGGCGAGGGCCTGCTGAAGTCCTAATTCGTATCGATCAAGGCCCTGCATTGCTGGGCCTTTTTCATTGGAGAGTTAAAATGACACACACTCTCAGCGCAGCTGGGGCCGCCTTCGTGCGCGCCCAGGAAGGCTTTGTGGATCACTGGTATCTGGATGCCGCCGGCGTGGGCACCATTGGCATCGGGTTGACTGGGCGGTCGGCGTCCTTTCGGCAGTGGTGGGACAGCAATCGTGTGGGCAGGGCCCTCGGGCCCGGCGCCACCATGACGCGCGAGGGAGCCGACCGGGCGCTGATCTTCGTCTGCGGTTTGGAATACGGTGCCGCCGTCGCCAAGTTCTATGGCCGAGATGTGCCACAGCACGTTTTCGACGGTACGGTGTCGCCCGTTTTCAACCTGGGGCCTCGGGGCGCTCAATTGGAAATGGGCCGCCGGGGCGAAGGCGGGGAACCTGCACGAGGCTGCCGAGGATCTGCGCGTCACCGGCACCACGGCCGGCGGTCGAACGTTGCCGGGTCTTATCACGCGGCGACGCGAGGAAGCCGAGCTGATCGAGTTCGGCGACTACACGATCGGTGCGTCGATCAATCCGCTGGCGAATGGCGTTCTGCAGCGTGGTGAGCGCCGCGCGCCGGTCACGATGCTGCAGCAGTCGCTGACGAAGAGGGGCTACACGCGGAACATTCACGCTGGCCAGCTCGTGCATGCCCTGGGTGAGATGGCGACGCTTAGATTGGGTATGTGAGGGGCTGTCTAAAAAGCTTGTCTGCACGAGGTGCGGAGGGCGCGGGCCGCGCATCACGATCGTGGGGAAGAGGGCGTAAAGTAGCAGGCCGAGCAGCACATCCCGCGAACAGATTTCAGAAAATTCTGAAACGGCAGCGGCGCTCTCTTCAGAAAATCGACAGATGCGGCGTTGACGGCTTGCATAACCCTTTGACCCGCCGTAGATAGTCCCGCCGTGAGGCCACGTGGCGGAGTGGTGACGCAGCGGATTGCAAATCCGTGAACCCCGGTTCAATTCCGGGCGTGGCCTCCAATGCTCCCTTCGACATATTACCGCAACTTGGGTTGCCGCGATTGTGAGCGCTGAAACCCCAATGCTCCGTATAAGGCGATCACCGCTTGTTGAAGCCTACCGTCCATTCACACGTCAGCAGCACTGATCTATTTTATCCGTGACGCCTGCGTCGTCGCAGGCACCTAGGAGTGATGGCGATGTTGAACCGTCGTAATTTCGTCATGGCTGCGGGATCGTCCGTGTTGCTCGCCCCCTTTGCCTCGGCACAGGCCTTTGCCTCCACCGATCTGGCCATGAAACAGCTCTACAAGGATACGAGCCAGCCGGACCTGTCCGACGCGGCGCAGACCTTCAATGGCACTGAAGTGACCATCAAGGGTTTTATGGCGCCGCCGTTGAAGCCCGATGCCAAGTTCTTCGTGCTCGCCACCGAGCCGATGATGGTTTGCCCGTTCTGTGACGCCGCCGCGCAATGGCCCCAGAACATCGTGCTGGTCTACACCCAGGGCCCCCTGCACGTGCTGAATTACGATCAGGGGATCGTGGTGACCGGCAAGCTCGACATCGGCGTCAAGACCGATCCGGACACCGGTTTCGTCAGCAAGGTGCGCATGATAGAGGCGAGCTATCATGGCCGCCCGACGGTCGACATCGGGTTCTGACGCCACTGCATGACTGTCCAACAGGGGGATTGAGGGGTTGGATTCGGAGGGGAAGGCGAACGTGTCGCTCGGTTTGGAGCTGCGCGGCGTTTCGGTCGCTTTTGGCGGCAAGACTATTCTGGACGTGCCCGCGCTGGACGTACCCGCAGGGGGCATCGTTGCGCTGACGGGCCCGTCGGGGTCCGGCAAGACCACGCTGCTGCATGTGATGGCCGGCATCCTCAAGGCCAATACCGGCAGCGTCACTTGGGGCGATGTCGACCTCGCCAAGCTGAAACAATCCGCTTCCGATGCCTGGCGCTACCGCCATGTGGGCCTGATCTTCCAGGAATTCCACCTGATCGACCAGTTGAGCCCCATCCACAACGTTACGCTGCCGGCGACATTTACGCATTTTACCGTTCCGGCGCCGTTGCATAAGCGTGCCGTACAGCTATTGACCGATTTCGGCGTCCCCGTGGGCGCCAGGTCCGTGAAAACCCTGTCGCGTGGTGAGCGGCAACGCACGGCCATTGCCCGCGCTCTGTTGCTGAAGCCATCGATTTTGCTGGCGGATGAGCCGACGGCCAGTCTTGATGAGGAGGCCGCGCGCCAGATCACCGAGACGCTGGTGGCGGCCGCGGCCGGACAGACGATCATCATCGTCACCCATGACCCCATCGTCATCAACCGCTGCGAGCGCGTCATCCGCCTCGAACACGGAAAGATCGTCAGCGACACGACAGCGTCTGAAACGCTGCGCTCGGGAGCA
Organism: Devosiaceae bacterium; assembly: GCA_036499825.1. GTDB lineage: Bacteria > Pseudomonadota > Alphaproteobacteria > Rhizobiales > Devosiaceae > Paradevosia. Next base: position 1,107,051 of record DASYCZ010000026.1, on the reverse strand, counting down.
CTGGTATGAACCCCACCAGTATCGCCTGGGCCATGATCCGCCGGCATCCGGCGACCACCATCATCTTCGTCGTCGTGATCGCCGTCGCGGTTGCGCTCGGCATCGGTATCTCGGCGCAGGAGCGTTCGCTGCGCGAGGGCAGCGCCATGGCGGCCGACCGCTTCGACCTGCTGATCGCGGCGCCGGGTAATCCGACCGAGATCGTCTTCAACACCATCTTCCTGCGCCCCAGCGCAGTGCAACTGCTCGACCCCGATATCGTCGCCAAGGCGCTGACCGATACCCGTGTCGACTACGCCGCGCCGATCGGTTACGGCGACAACGTGCAGGGCCTGCAGGTCATCGGCACGATTTCCCAGTTCGTCGACCGCCTGAGCGGGGGCCTCAGCGAAGGGCGCATGTTCGCCGATCCGACCGAGGCGGTGATCGGCGCCAGCGTGCCGTTCCAGATCGGCCAGAAGGTAACGCCGCTGCACGGCAGCAGCGCCTTCGAGGACGCCGATGAGGCCGAGGAAAGTGAAGCCGAAGAGGGGCACCACCACTACGATCTGACCATTGTGGGCCGCATGAAGCCGACGGGCAATCCGTGGGACCGTGCGGTGATCGTGCCGATCGAGACGCTGTGGAATGCGCATGGGTTGCCCAACGGCCATGCCGAGGGCGACACCAAGATCGGCCCGCCGTTCGATCCGGCGCGCGTTCCCGGACTTCCGGCTATCGTCATGAAAGGCAAGACCGTCGCCGACATGTATGGGCTGCGCGACGAGTACAAGACGCCCCAGAGCATGGCGTTCTTCCCGGCCGAGGTGCTGCTGCAGATTTACGATCTCGTCGGCAATATCCGGCAGGTGATGTCGATCATGGCGAGCGTCACGCAGGTGCTGGCGTTCCTGTCCATCTTTGCGGGCGTCGTGGCGCTGATGAAGTTGTTCGAGACGCAGTTCGCGGTGATCCGGGCGCTGGGGGCATCGCGGACCTATCTGTTCTTGTCGATCTGGTTGTTCGCCAGCATCATCGTGCTGTCGGGAGTCGTGCTCGGCGTGGCGCTGGGTTATGGCGTTGCCGCCTTTGCGTCACGAATATTGGCGCGCATGAGCGGGGTGTCGCTGACGGCGAGTATCGGGCCCGACGAGGTGTGGCTGGCGATATCGGGCGGACTTATTGGTATCGTGCTGGCGACCGTGCCGGCGCTGCTCTTGTATCGCCGCTCGGTGGCAGCGTTCCTGCGGTAATCCCGGCTCAGGACAGCGCCCGAAGATCTCTATTTCAGCGTCAGCGTGAACCGCGCCTTGAGCGTGCCTTCCCACCACATGGGGAAATTGGTGCCCCATTTGTTGTTGTGCAGGTTGAAGCGGATGCCATCCGAAAGGTCGGGGGCAGCCTTGTTGAAGGGCATGAAGGGGGAGCCGGCGGGGGCGACGAGCGGCGTGTCGAGCGGGGTGACCGTCAGCATGCCCATCCCCTCGATCTCGGCGGACACGTCCGACACCGCTTGCAACTGACCGCCGCCATTTTGGGCGACGCGGTCACCGGGCTGCCACAGGCCGAGTTTGTGGAACTGCCAGTTGGACGCATCGCGTGGCGTCAATGAAACGAAGCTGGCCTCGGGCATCCGATTGGCCGGCTTGTCATAAAGGATGACGGCGATCTCGATGCGCTCCGCGTCGAGCGGGCGCAGCGCGAGATCGACGTGAGCGGGGGCGCCGAGCTGGGCAACTGCCGTTTCCCGCATCGACAGCCGCAGGACGGCGAAGTCTTCGGTCCGGTGGATGCCCGAGAGTCCTGAAACCCAGTTGGCGGATCGTGCCGTGTGGGCGTGTTTCAAGCCAGGCTTGTCATGATCGAGGATGGCCCATTCGGCGCGATGGGTGAGATAGCTGTCCATATGCGCAGCCATATCCGCGGCGTCATAGCTTTCATAGCGATAGCCGAGGAGGCCGTGCGACGCACCGCGCAAATGCCGGCCGGCAGGTGTGGTAAGTGCGATCAGGTCGCCGGTTGTCCCATCGAAGCTGATGCTCCAGCCGCCAACATCGAGGCTATCGCCGCGCACTGCTTCAAGCGCGATGGTCTTGGGCTCGATCATCATTTCAGCCAGGGCGTCTCGTGCCCGCGCGCGATCTGCATAGCCAAGTTGAGACACGGCGGCGTCGAGATAGGCGCGCTGCTCCGCCCAGGATTCCTCGGTATAGGCAAACCGATAGTCAGCCTGGCGTGCTGCCTCGAAGGCCGGGCGGTCCCAGGAAGTCTCGTCGCGGAGATAGGATTTGATATCGACGCCGCAGGTATGCTCGGCCACCATAGCGAGGTCGCGGCCGAAGGCTAGCCGCTCAGGGGTGAGGTTGTCCTCGGCGAAAGCATCATAGAGACGGCGAAGGGCGGTAAAGCGTGCGGTCTTTATCGGATCGCTGGCGCTGCCATGAATCCACGAATCGCCGAGTTCGATATCAACGACAGGGAAATCCGCGCGCCGCGCCCACAACAGCTCGCCATAGGCGTCGAGTGTTGAGGCGACGATTTCGGCGTCCGGATTGGCTGCATGCAGCTCGCGATAGGCCTCGTTGGTCTGTGGCACGCTTTGCGGGCCGATATTGTCGCTGGTGTGGGCGAAACTGAGACCCTCGCTGAAGGCTTCGGGAAAGTGCGTCGCGCCATAGGACTTCTGGTACATGACCACGACTTCCGCGCCGCTCGGCGCCCGCCACCTGAAAACATCCGGAACAGCGGGCGGCGGCGATGCGGTGTTGACGCCGATATGGAGGAATTTCACCCCGGCTTCCGCCAGCAGCGGCACCATGCCGAGCGTGTGGCCAGGCACGTCCGTCATCTTTGAGGCGATCGTGCGCTTGCCGAACCGGGCATCCAATTCCTGCGCGTAGGAGAGGCCGGCGCGGAAAAGCGCCGGACTCATCAATTCGGTATGCGTGGTGAAGGGCAGGGCGTGCCAGGCGATGACCCCGCGTTCGATGGCCTGTTCGAGCCGGGCCACCTCCTCCCTCGGCTGGTTGTTGAGGTGATCCCAGATCAGCCACGCGCCGGTCGTCCAGATGAAACGCGGCCGCTCGGGGTTCTCGCGGAAGAAATGCGCGCCGGTTTCGATCGCCTGCGGAATGAAACGCTCGTGATACTGCGCGCGCACCTTGGCGGCGTGATCGGTGAAGCCGATATCGAGGTGCGTCTTGAAGATCAGGTGGATGACCTTGTCGGTCATGGGCAGTCGTCCTGCGCTTGAGTTAGCCGACCGTGCCGCGCACGACGAGTTTGGTTCGCACCGTCTCCGACAGGGGCGGTGCGACGGGATTTTTGAGACGGCGCAGGATCAGCCGCACCAAAGCGCGGACCCGCTCGTCAAGGTCGATCTTGACGGTGGTGAGATTGTAGCTCTTCCAGCTGGCCTGCGAGATATCGTCGAAACCGACGACCATCACGTCCTCAGGGACCCGGAGCCGCAATTCGTGCCGCAGCGCGTCGATGACGCCGAAAGCTCCGACATCGTTGGCGGCGAACACCGCATCGGTGCCGTCACCGACGCGAAACAGGTCGATGGTGGCGGCAAAGGCGGCATCGTAGGTGAAATCACCAGGAATGATGACTGGCTCGGCAAGGCCCCGGGCTGCCATCACCTGGCGCAGCACCATCTCGCGCTCGGCGCTGACCGAGGCATGCGGGTCGCCCGCGAGATAGGCGATGCGTTTGGCGCCATAGCCCTGCATCAGCGCGATGGCCTGGTCGATACCGTCGCGCTGGATGACTTCGAGCCGGTCGAAAGTCCGCGGCGCATTGGCGGCATCGGCTAGATCCGGCGCATGCGGATAGGTCACGTAGATCGGCGTGGCCCGATCGAACATCTGGCCGAGGATTTCGGGGCCGACATTCTCCGTGAAGGCGATGATCGAGTCCGGATTGTAGCCCTTCATGTAGGTCAGCAAGTCACTATCCATCGACCGGTCGGTGCGGGTCTTGAACAGCAGCGTGGCGAACCCCTCGGCCTGCAAGGCCGTGGTCAGCCTGTCGATTTCCTGGCTCTCCCAGGGGCTGCAGACATCGGGGACGATGACGCCTACCAGATGCGAACGGCGCGTCACCAGCGAGCGGGCGGCGATATCGGGGGTGTAATTCAGCTCCTGGGCGATTTTCAGGATGCGGTCGCGCTTTTCGGGCTTGATCGAGGCATGAGCATTGAAGGCGCGTGATACGGCGACGCGCGAAACATTGGCGGTCCGGGCCACCATGTCTGCCGTAGCGCGGCTCCGCGATTTCGGAGTTTGCTCGTCCAATTTCACAGTCCAGAATGATAGTTTTGTAAGCGCTTTCAAAAAACCTTGCAGCGTGCGGACGATTGCGTCAAGCGCCAAGCTGACAGGGCAGGCGTATATTTGAGAAATTCGGGGATTTGGTGAGATCGGTGACGAGTCTCCTCGACGTCATGGAATATTCACGCCAAGCCTGATTGACGGAAATTGAAAACGTGTTCATTCTTCATTTGTGACCTGGTCAAGCCAGCGCATCAATCTGGCGGCCGGCAAGACCAGGAACTGAATTCAGGGAGGAGATTTCACGATGAGCAATCATCTGCGTTCGTATTTGCTTGGCCTCGCAGCGGCGACGGCCATGATCACACCGGCATTCGCCACCGATCTCACCATCACCTGCCGTTGTGTCATCGGCGGCGTGAACACCGCAGATGCGGAATGGATCGAAAAGACCATTATCCCGGGCTTTACGGCGGCGATGAAAGCCAAGGGCGAGGACATCAACGTCACGCTCAAGCAGTTCCCTGGCGCCGACGAGCAACTGACGCAGCAACTGGCCCTCGATTTTTCGACCGGTGCCGGCGCCGATGTGTCGGGTTTTGACGGTTTCCTGATCCCAAGCTTCGTGGAGGGCGGTCTATTGAAGCCGCTTGATGAGGTGGCCGGCCCCGAGGTCGATAGTTGGGAAGGCTGGAGTCACATCTCTGACGGCGCCAAGGCGCTGATGTCCTACCAGGGCAAGCCCTATGGCATTGCCAAGGGCACCGATGCCCGCATGGTGTTCTTCCGCAACGACATGCTGCAGAAGGCCGGCATCGACCCGGCGACTTTCCAGCCCAAATCCTGGGAAGAATTGCTGACGGCGGCCCGTGCTGTGAAGAAGGCCTATCCCGACAGCTTCCCGATCCAGCTCGATGCGGGCGTCTCGATGGGAGAGGCCACCACCATGCAGGGCTACTACATGGCGATCCTGGGCACGGGTGAAAGCCTGCGGGACAAGGACGGCAAGTGGATCGTCTCGAGCAAGGGCATTCTCGACACGCTCAATCTCTACAAGACCATCTATGTCGACGAGGGACTGGGCGATCAGCGGGCACAGTTGCTGGCCGATGGCCGCAACCAGAGCTTCACCAATTTCCGCGACGGCAAGACGGCTTTCCTCGTCGAAAGTGATTGGTTCTACCGCTCGGTCAACGCGCCGGGCGCCGAGTTCGCCGTTGCCGATCGCGACAAGGACATGGGTTGGGCCAAGATGCCCGCACAGGCACCCGGCAAGGGTTTCAACGGTCAGGATTATGTAACGATTTCAGGCGGTACGGGCTTCGTGATCAACCCCAACACCAAGAACTCGAAGGAAGCCTGGGCGCTGCTGTCCTACATGAACAGCAAGGACCAGCTCGATGCTTACCAGACCTATCAACCCGGCATCCGCATCCGCGATGATGTTCCGGTGCCGAATTCGCCATTCCTCACCAAGACCGCCGAGACCCTGCTGCCGCTGACCACGGCACGGCCGAACGATCCCAACTATAACAAGGTGTCGGCCGCCATCCAGACCATGACCGAGAGCGTGGTCTCGGGCGAGGCGTCGCCTGAGGACGCCATGGCCCAGTACAAGGCCGCGGTCGTGGGCATCGTCGGCGAAGGCAATACCGTCTCGCAGATGTAGGAATCTCTTGCCGCCCGGCATCCCTTGGTGTCGGGCGGAATTTCGTCGGGAGGGGCTTGTCGCTCCTCCCCAACTCTCCCGCAGGGGGAGGGTGTTGCATCAAATTCCAGGCACTGTGGCCTCCCTTTCGCAGGGAGAACGGGCGGCGCCGGGTTTGATGAAGGCTCGGAGCACGACCCGGAAACCGTATGAAGAAATTCTCCCTCCTTTCGACCCGTGCGGGTGCCGCCTTCCTCCTTCCCGGTGCCATTCTGGTCGGCCTGTTCGTCATAGTGCCGTTCTTCTGGGTGATCTTCGTTTCGTTCACCAACCGCACGCTGCTGGGCAAGACGGCACTCAGCCCCGATTTCGTCGGTCTGCAGAATTACCTGGCGCTGTTCAATCCCGCGACGTTCTGGGCGCGCGGCCAGTTCGGCTTCTCGCTCATCCTCACCATCCAGTTCGTCATACTGTCGGCGTTGGTCGGGCAGGCGTTGATGGGCATCCTGCTCGCCTGGTTGAGCCAGTCGGTGCCGCCGGCATTGAAATCGGTGGTGCAGACGGCAGTGATCGCGGCGTGGATCCTGCCCGAAGTGGTGATCGGCTTTGCCTGGTTCGCGTTCCTGGATCGTGACAACGGTACGCTCAACATGATCCTCACCAGCCTGGGGCTGCCGCGCGGCGATTTCCTGCTGCAGCAGCCATTCATCTGGATCGTCATCTTCAACACATGGCGTGGCGCCGCCTTCTCCATGATGCTGTTCAACTCGGCCTTCTCGTCGATCCCGCCCAGTTATTTCCAGGCCGCCGACGTCGCCGGCGCCACCTCATGGCAAAAGTTCCGCGACATCGCGCTGCCGCTGATCCGTGGCCATGTCGTTACCGACCTCATCCTCATTACCATGTGGACGTTCAACGTCTTCACGCCGTTCCTTTTGACGCATGGCGGGCCGTCTTACCGGACGGAACTTTTGTCGATCTACACCTACCGTGTGGCTTTCAAGGATTTCGACTTCGGCAAAGGCGCGGCGGTGGGCGTGGTCATCATGCTGATCAACCTGGCCTTCGCGCTGGTGTATCTGCGCATCGCCCGTCGCAAGCCCGCCGAGGTGGCGGAATGAAGATGAGCTTCTATCTGTCCCGCATCGGTTTCTCGGTGGTTGCGGCGCTGCTCGGCATCGTGTTCGCGCTGCCGCTGCTGTGGTTCATCTTCGCCCCGTTCAATGCCCGGGCTGAGTTGGGTATCGCCATTCCGGCACCGTGGACCTTCGCCAACTTCGTCACGGTGTTCGGCAATGGTTTCGCCATCAAGGCCCTGCTCAACAGCCTGATCCAGAGTGTCGGCGGCGTGGTGCTGGTCGGAGCCGCCGCCACGCTTGCGGCCTACGCGCTGTCGCGTTCGTCGATCCCCGGCAAGGGGGCGGTCACCTATATTCTGCTGCTGTTTTCGTCCGTCGTGTCCGGTTCGGCCGCTATGGTGCCGATTTTCCTGATCATTTCGGCGCTAGGCCTGATCGATACGCATATCGCGGTGATCCTGACCTTTGCGGGCGGATTGCTGCCGACCGCGATGTTCATCCTCCGCGATTTCATCGACGGCATTCCCAAGACTTACGAGGAAAGCGCCATGGTGGCCGGCGCTTCGCCGCTGCAGGCCTTCTTCGACGTGGCGCTGCCCGTTATCCGGCCGGGCATCGTGGTGGTGGTGGTCTGGGCCTTCGTCAACATCTGGGGCAATTTCCTCATCCCCTTCATCCTGCTGCGCAACCAGGAGCTGATGCCGGCCTCGGTCGCCATCTATTCCTTCTATTCCGAAGCGGGGACGCCGATCGTCACGCTGCTTGCGGCCTATTCGCTGATCTATTCGCTTCCCGTCATCATTCTCTATCTGTTCGTCTCCTGGAAGTTCGGCTTCCGGTTCTTCGGCGGCATCAAGGGTTAGTCCGTCCCCATGGCTTCAGTCGAATTTCAACAAGTCACCAAGACCTTCGGCAGCTTCAACGCCGTCGATCGCATCGATCTCAGCGTCGGCGATGGCGATTTCGTCTGCCTGCTCGGGCCCTCGGGCTGCGGCAAGACCACCAGCCTGCGCATGATCGCCGGGCTGGAGACGCCAAGTTCCGGCAAGGTGCTGATCGGCGGGGATGACGTGACGAACCTGCATCCCAAGGACCGCCAGATTTCGATGGTGTTCCAGGATTATGCGCTCTATCCGCACATGAACATCGCCGACAACATCGCCTATCCGCTGAAGGTCCGCGGTGAACCGGTAGAGAAACGCCACGGCCGCGCCAGGGAAGTGGCCGACGTGTTGAAGATCGGCGAGTTGCTGAACCGTTTGCCAAGCCAGATATCGGGTGGCCAGCAGCAGCGTACCTCGCTCGCCCGCGCGCTGGTCTATCCGAGCCGGGTGTACCTGTTTGACGAACCCCTCTCCAACCTCGACGCGAAACTTCGGCTTGAAGCGCGCGGCTTCCTCAACCACCTGCAGCGCGATATGGGCATGACAGCCATTTATGTGACGCATGATCAGGCCGAGGCCATGGCACTGGCGACCCGCATCGCCGTGATGGATCGCGGGCATATCGTCCAATATGCCCCGCCGATCGAAATCTATCGCCGTCCGGCGACGACGTTCGTCGCCAATTTCGTCGGCAATCCGCCCATGAACCTGGTGCCGGCGGAAGGGTTGATCGAGAACGGCGGCCTGAGCCTGAGAGCGCATGGGCTGATGGCCAGGAATTTGCCGGTGTCGAAATCCATCGCCGCCGCGCTGCAGCAGGGAACCGCGCTGACGCTCGGTGTGCGGCCCGAGCACCTCGCCATCGGCACCATGGCCGACGCCAACAACATCAGCGGCAAGCTGTTCGCCAACGAGAACATGGGGCCGGAATCTCTTGTGACGCTGGAACGCCACGATGCCAGCCGAGTCACTGCACGGATTTTCACCGACGATGAAGTCTCGGTAGGCGAAATGGTGACGCTGACCTTCGATGCCCAGCATGCGCACCTGTTCGATGCCGAGGGCAAGCGTTTGCCGCTGGACGGAGAAGCCTGACTGTCATGTCTGAAACCATGCATTTCCGCGTCACGCCGGCCGATCAGGCGCGCAATCCCTACTACTATGTGCCCGTCAACGTGCTCAACGGTGCGACGCGGATCGATGTCGTTCTAGCCTATCCCAAGGCCGATGACTGCATCATCGATCTCGGCATGCTCGATCCGCGCGCCACGGACTATCCGACGACGGCGGGCTTCCGCGGCTGGAGCGGCGGTGCGCGCGACAGGTTCTTCATTGCGCTGGACGATGCGACGCCCGGCTATATCCATGGTGAGATTCCGGCCGGGCGCTGGCACGTGATCCTGGGCCTCTACAAGGTGCCGGCAGGAGGCGCCGAGGTCAGCGTCACCTTCGATTTCGACGAATTGCCCCGCACGCTGATCCCCCAGCCGCAGCGCAGCTTTCCGGTGCGCGAGGGCGCAGGGTGGTACAAGGGCGACCTCCATTGCCACACCTATCACTCCGACGCTCACGGTGCGCCGGAAGTGCTGCATGCGGCGGCGTTGCAGGCCGGCCTCGATTTCCTTGCCGTCTGTGACCACAACACCATCACGCAGCGGCGCTACTTCCATCCGCACTCGACGCCGAAACTGGTGTTCGTCCGCGGCATGGAAGTGACGACCGCCGTCGGTCACGCCAATGTCTATGGTGTCGATGACTGGATCGACTTCCGCATGACGCGTCCGAGCGATGCGCATATCCTCTCCGACGCCGTGCATCAGCGCGGCGGGCTGTTGTCGATCAACCACGACAAGCCCACGATTCCCTGGGATTACGACCTGCCGGCCATCGACTGCATGGAGGTATGGCAAAGTGCGTGGATGGCATGGAACTGGGTATCGCTGGGCCGCTACCAGCAGCGCCTGGCTTCTGGCCTCCGGATTTCAGCCATTGGCGGCAGCGACTTCCACCAGCCGGCGGAACTTCAGCCTGAGGGGCCATTGGTGCTCGCGCGGCCGACGACCGTTCTTTATCTCGACGAGTTGTCGGAAGCAGCCGTCCTTGCCGCCATGAAGGCGGGCAGGGGCTATGTCACCGAAGGCCCGGGCGGGCCGCATCTCAGCATCAGCATTGGTGACACCCCCATGGGCGGTGCGGTGCCGGTCGGGCCGATCGAGGCCACGGCCGACGTCAGGGGCGCTGCCGGCGATCGGCTGGTCTGGATCGATGCGACCGGTCCGGTTGGCGAGGAACCCATCGCCGATGACCGCTGGACCGGGCGTTTCAACGGCACGCCCAAACTGTTTCTGCGCGCCGAGATCGTCGCGGCAGCCAGCCGCGAGCGGTTGATCGGTGAGTTCAGAGCCGTGTTTGCCGGACGCGAATTGCCGTGGAAACTGACTGAGACGCAGATGGCGGAACAGCCGGTTCGTCGTGCCGTCACCAACCCGATTTATTTCAATAACTGAGCCCTGAAATCTGGTATCCCAGATAGCAATAGGGAGAGGAATCAGATGTCGCTTACGCTTGCCCAACGCCTTGACCGCCTGAACGCCCGTGTTCTCGAACTCCCGATGTGGCGTGAACGCGAAACCGTGCCGGTCGATGGCTGGACTTTCGATGGGCAGGCCATTGCCTTGGGTGCCGCCTGGCCGAAAGTCGGTGGTCCGGTGCGGTTCGAGGCCTCCGCGGAAGTGCCTGGCAACTGGCCTCTGGAACATACCCGTCTGCGGCTCGATGTTGGCGGCGAAAGCCTGGTGTCGCTTACCTATGCGGGCGAAGAGGCTGTGCGTTTCGGCCTTGATCCCTATCACCGGGAATTCCCCGTGCGCGCGCGTCGCATCGCCATCGAGACGGAGACGACGCCGCGGCTACCTTTCGGCGAACCGGTGCGCAATCCGCACCTCAACGAGGCGCGGCTGATCCTCATCGAGCCGGATCTCGAAGACCTGAATCTTCTTGTCCAGCAAATTATCGAAACCGTTGAAATCCTTGGCGATCATGAGGTCGTGCCGCATCTGCTGACGGCGGCGGAAACGGCGTTGCGCTCGCTTCATTGGCCATCGTCGACCGAAGACTACATCGCCCGCACGGCGCCGTTGCCACAGCAGCAGAAAATCTGGCAATTGCCGCCGCTGACCGACAAGCCGGCAGCGCTTAATCAGGCCGAGCGGGCCAGCGTGGCCTCGGCCCGCGATGCGCTGGTGGCGGACCTCACGGCGCTCAAGGAACGCTTCCCCCCGCGCGGCGAAGTGCTGCTGACCGGTCACGCCCATATCGATCTGGCCTGGCTCTGGCCCTACAGCGAAACCCGCCGAAAGGTGCGCCGCACCTTCCACACGGCGCTGTCGCTGATGGATAAGAGCCCCGATTTCCGTTTCAACCAGTCGACCGCGGCCTACTATGCGCAGCTTGAGGAAGATGATCCGGCGCTGCTGGAAGAGGTAAAGACCCGGGTCAAGGCCGGCACCTGGGAAACCATCGGCGGCATGTGGGTCGAGCCCGACACCAACATGCCGACAGGCGAGAGCCTGGCGCGCCAGATTCTCTATGGACAGCGCTATTTCGAGAAGACCTTCGGCGTCCGCCATACGGTCTGCTGGCTGCCGGACTGTTTCGGCTTCTCCGGCGCGCTGCCGCAACTGCTGGTTCAGGGCGGTATCGACAACTTCTTCACCATCAAGGTGAACTGGTCCGAGACCAACAAATTTCCCCACGACCTGTTCTGGTGGGAAGGTCTCGATGGCAGCCGCGTGTTGGCTCATACCTTCGAAAACCCCATCCAGGGCTATAACGGTATCGTCCGGCCATCGAGCTATGCCTCGACCTGGAAAAACTTCCGCGGCAAGGTCAACCACCCGCAGACCCTGCTGGCCGTCGGCTACGGTGATGGCGGCGGCGGCGTGACGCCCGAAATGGTGGCGCGCGAAAAGCAGCTCCGCGATTTCCCGGCGCTGCCGCAGGCGCGCTGGGGCAGGGTGGATGAGTTCTACGCCCGCGCCCAGGCAACGGCCGAACAGCGCAAGCTTCCGGTATGGAGCGGCGAGATCTATCTCGAGTTGCACCGCGCGACGCTCACCACGCAAAGCCATGTGAAGCGCAGCCACCGGCATGCCGAACGGGCGCTGATCACGGCCGAGATCGTCGGTTCGCTGGCGGCGCTGCTTGGCGGTGCCGTGCCCGAGAGCATCGAGCCGCTGTGGCGCACGGTGCTCAAGAACGAATTTCATGACATCCTCCCGGGCTCGGGCATTCACGAGATCAATGTCGAGGCCCGCGAGGAACTGGAAGCGGCGACCGACGCCGCCAAGGCGGTTGAAAAGCGGGCGCTGGAGGCCATCGCGGCGCAGCTGCCCAAGGGCAATGTCACCGATGCGCTGGTCGTCGTGAATCCCTCGCTGTCGCCGCGGCCGGTCCGTGTCACGCTGGCCGATGGCGCTCTGCTGGCCACCGACGATATCGTGCCCCCGCTTGGTGTAGCCGTATTCGACCACCACCATACCGCGCCCAGCGCTGGCCTCATCGTCAAGGCCGACCGGCTGGAGAATGCCCATATCGCGGCGACGATCGGGCCCGATGGGACCGTCACCAGCCTCGTGCACAAGGCCACCGGCCGCGAAGCCTTGAGCGATCGTGGCAACCAGCTCTGGGTCTATGCGCAGGATAAGCCGCGCAGCTGGGACGCCTGGGACATCGACGAGGACTATGTCGAAAGCGGCACTGAACTCACCGAGGTGGAAAGCATCGAGGTTACCGAGGCCGGCCCGCATCTGGGCGCCATCAAGGTGGTCAAGCGCTTCCGCAATTCCCGCATCACCCAGACCTATTCGCTGGCCGCCAACGGCAAGCGTCTCGATATCGAGACCAGGACCGACTGGCACGATCGCCGCGCCTTCCTGCGCAGCCTGACACCTGCGGCGCTGCGGGCCGACTACGCGACCTTTGAGTGTGCCTATGGAGTGGTCCGGCGGTCTACTCATACCAACACGTCATGGGACGAAGCCCGCTTCGAAGTGCCGGCACATCGCTTCGCCGACCTCAGCGAGCCCGATTTCGGCGTGGCCGTGCTCAACAACGCCAAATACGGGCATTCCGTACGCGGCAATGTGCTTGGCCTCAGCCTGATGCGCTCACCGATCTATCCCGATCCGCTGGCCGATGAGGGCGAGCAGGTGTTCACCTATTCGCTGCTCCCGCATGAAGGCGATTGGGCCACGGGCGGTGTTCGGGAGGAGGCCGACGACCTCAACCAGCCGTTGCTGGTAACGGGGGCGACCGGGCTCGCAACCGGCACGGTGACGCCGGTCGGCGTCGACGGCATCACCGCCGCGCTGTCCGGCATCAAGCCGGCCGAGGACGGAAAGGGCCTGGTGCTGCGCGTCTATGAACCACGCGGTGCGCGCGGTGCGTTCGGCTTCTCGCTGCCGCAGGGCTGGCGCAACGGCGGCGCCGTGACGCTGCTGGAAGAGAAGCAGGAGCGCTCGGCTTCTGCCGACCTGATGCCGTTCGAGGTGCGCAGCTGGCTCCTTGTCAAGGGGAGCTAGCATCGCTCTTGTCCCGGGCTGCGCCCGGGACTAAGACGAGGCACTATTTCGCAAGCCGAGGCAGCCGATGACCGATTTCACGCGCGCGCGGACCGTCATGGTCGACAATCAGTTGCGCACCAGCAGCATCACCGACCGGCATCTGCTGGCGGTGATGGGGCAAGTGCCGCGTGAGCGCTTCGTGCCCGAGCAGCGCCAGGCGCTGGCCTATATCGATGAGGCCCACGCGCTGACCGCTTCTCCGTCGCCACGCTACCTGGCGGCGCCGGCGCCCTTTGCGCGTCTCGTGCAACTTGCCGAGATCGGCGAGGGCGACAGCGTGCTCGATATCGGTTGCGGCACCGGCTATTCGGTCGCCGTGCTGGCGGGCCTCGCCGCCCGGGTCACCGGCGTAGAGAGCGACGGCGCCCTGGTGGTTGCGGCGCGCGACAATCTTTCCGCCCTCGATATCACCAATGCCGAGATCGTCGAGGCGCCGTTGCTGGTGGGGCCCAAGGTCGGCGCGGGCTACGACATCGTCGTGGTGGAGGGGGCGGTGGACGAAGTGCCGCCGGCTTTACTCGCCCATCTCAAGGAGGGCGGCCGGCTGGTTGCCCTTATCCGCCGTGGCGCTACGGCCTCGGCCAACGTCTTTACCAAGGCTGAGGGCGCCGTCACGGCCCGCGCTGCGTTCGACACCAGCCTGCCATCGCTCGCGGTGCCCAAGCCTGCCGAAGCGTTCGTATTTTAGTTGCGACGGCGTCCGGCATATCCACAGCCGGCACAAGCGCGTTCCATTTGACATTTTGCGCCACCTGTGTGGCGCTATGGGATCGTTCCCCTGTGGAATGGACATTGCGTGTTGTCCCGACTCGGGACAGTGTTGCTAGCGCGCCACCCTGTCCGTTCTTTTTTCATTAATGTTTGGCAAGGATTGTCTGGGATGGTTGGCAACCCTGGCTAGCCGGCATAATGTCCCCGGGCTGGAGGCGGTCGGTTATGTTTTATTCTCGTGTTTTGCGTGCGAGCGTAGTTGCGCTCATGGTTGCTGCGGTCCCCGTTGGGGCCAAAGCGGAGTCTTTGCGGGAGGCCCTTGCGAGCGCCTACGCGAACAATCCTAATATTACGTCGGCATTGTTGGCCGTTAAGTCCTCTGCGGAGGACATCGCGATCCGGAAGGCGGGCAAGCTCCCGACTGTCGGCATCGGCGCGACGATTGCCGACAATTTCTCGCTCGGCGGTTCCACCCTTGGCGGTGGCAACGGCGTGACGGGTAGCCAGAAGGCCAGTGTCGGCGTGAGCTACGGCCAGAACCTGTTCGACAACGGCCTTTCCGATGCTCAGATCGAGCAGGCGCGAGCCCTGACGGAAGTCGCCGAACAGGCGATGCGCAATGCCGAGCAGAACGTTCTGCTCGATGTGGTGCAGGCCTATATGGGTGTCATCCGCGACACTCAGCTGGTGAAGCTGCGTTCCGACAACGTCAATTTCCTGCAGGCGCAGGTCAAGTCGGCCAATGATCGGCTGGATATCGGCGAGGGCACCAAGCTCGACGTCTCGCAGGCGCAGACGAGCCTTGCGACGGGCATTGCGTCCTACAAGGCGGCGATTGCCAGCCTGCAGACGAGCCAGGCGAGCTATGAGCGTTGGGTCGGCCACAAGCCGAAGAATCTGAGCCAGGATTTCAACTTCCGCGGCATGCTGCCGAAGTCGATCGATACCGCGCTCAAGGGCGCCGATACCTATCATCCTGCCATTCTGAGCGCCAAGGCGGCTATCCGCGCGGCGCAATCGGGTACCGACGCCGCTCAGGCGGCTTTCGGCCCCTCGATCGATGTCAGTGGCAATATCGGTCTGGCTCAGAGCTTCGGCGGCAATGGCGGTGTAAACAGCCCGCCGCTGACCGGTGGCCTGAGCCTGTCGCTGTCGATCCCGATCTATGCGGGCGGACAGCTTGGCGCCACGGTGCGCAAGGCCAATATCGGCCAGATGAAGAGCGAAGTGGACGCACAGGCCACGCGCGACGAAGTGCACGAGGCGGTCGTGACCGCCTGGGCGACGTTGCAGAACTCGGTGGCGCAGATCGATGCGGCGCAGCAGGCACTCGATGCCGCCGGCCTCGCACTCGATGCCACGGTGCAATCCCGCGATGTCGGCCAGAGCACCACGCTCGACGTGCTCGACGCCCAGGCCACGGTGACCTCTGCTCGCGAGGCGCTGGTGCAGGCGACGACCAGCCGCATCATTTCCTCGTTTGCGCTGGTTGCGTCCAGCGGCAAGCTCTCCGCCCAGGATCTCGGCCTGCCGGTGGCGATCAAATCCGCTGCCAAATACACGGCGACCGTCGAAGACGTCTGGCAGGAACTGCGGTCGATCCCCGACGAATAAGCCGACAGGCATTCACATCAAAACGCCGTCGCTGTTCCGCAGCGGCGGCGTTTTTGTTTGGCGCTTTGCACCCCGCGCCCGCAAGTTTTCGTTGGAAGATTGCGGTCTGAGGGATGCCCTCGGTTCAAAAGCGTGCCGGTCGGGGCTAATGTGACTGCAGCGAATCAATTCGCTTACCTTGGTTAAGGTCGCGTTAAGCCATGTTTTTTCCGGCAAGTCTTGTGAGGCATCGATGAATAAGCCCGCGCCAAAAGAACCGTCGATGGACGAGATCCTGTCGTCCATCCGGCAGATCATCGCCGACGATGACGCGGCTCCCGCGCCTCGCCGTCCAGCCTACCAGCCATCGGTAGTCGATGCTGCCCCGGCTGTAGCGCGGCCCATGGCGCCGCTGCCCAAGGCGGCGCCAGCCTTCGAAATGCCCACGGACGTCGAGGACGATGAGCCGCTTGCCCTGTCTGCTGCACAGATCGTGGCCGAACCCGAAGAGACCCCGCAAGTCGAGGCCATCTCGTTCGGTGCCGATTTCAATGCCGATGACGACCTGAAGCTGCCGGAGCCGAGCCTGGTCGACATGCAGGACGTCACCTTCGTCGCCGAAGACGACGAAGAAGAAGCTGAACCGGAAGCCGAAATCGAGATGGAAGAGCCCATGCAATTTTCGGCACCGATTCCCGAACCGCAGCCGGTGGGGCTGCGCCTTGCAACCCCCACAATCGCGGAAACTGCTCCCATGCCCGATCCCACGCTCAGCAGCGATCTCGCCGAACAACTCCTTGAACCAACCACGGATGCCGCCGTGCGCCACACATTCTCTCGCATCACCCATCTGCCTGTCGGCAATGAGGGGCTGACCCTCGAGGCTCTCATGCGCGACATGCTGCGTCCCATGCTGAAGGAATGGCTGGACGAAAACCTGCCGACCGTTGTCGAGCGCATGGTCGAAAAGGAAATCGCCCGGGTTTCCCGCGGCCTTGAATGAGCCTGGCTGGAAGCCTAGCTTGTTGACATAGTCACCGCGCTTTTGCTTCAAGACTGAACCGAATTACGGGCCCGTCAGGATCATACCTGGCGGGCCAGACCTGTTGGAACTCACGATGATCGATAAGACTTACGAGCCCGGTGCCGTCGAAGGCCGCATCTACCAGGCCTGGATCAACGCTGATGCCTTTGCCGCCGGGGCAGGGGCCAAGCCGGGCGCCGAGACCTTCACGATCGTGATCCCGCCGCCCAACGTCACGGGCTCGCTCCATATCGGCCACGCGCTGAACAACACCATCCAGGACATCCTGGTCCGCTTCGAACGCATGCGCGGGAAGGACGTGCTGTGGCAGCCGGGCACTGACCATGCCGGCATCGCCACGCAGATGATCGTCGAACGCCAGCTGATGGAGCGCCAGCTACCCGGCCGCCGCGAGATGGGTCGCGAGAAATTCCTTGAACGGGTCTGGGAATGGAAAGCCGAGAGCGGCGGCGCCATCATGAACCAGCTGCGCCGGCTCGGCTCCTCGGCCGATTGGTCGCGTGAGCGCTTCACCATGGGCGATCGCGGGCAATCGGACGACCAGATGGTCCGTGCCGTCGTCAAGGTGTTCGTCGAGCTCTACAATCGCGGCCTGATCTATCGCGCCAAGCGCCTCGTCAACTGGCACCCGGGGCTGGAAACCGCGGTGTCGGATCTCGAAGTCGAGAACATCGAGGTCAACGGCAAGATGTGGCATCTGCGCTATCCGCTCGCGGATGGCGTCACCTATGAGTTTCCGATCGCCTTCGACGACGAGGGCAAGCCGACCGAATACGAGACGCGCGACTATATCGTGGTGGCGACCACCCGCCCTGAAACCATGCTGGGGGACAGCGGCGTCGCCGTGCACCCGGAGGATGAGCGCTACAAGGGGCTGATCGGCAAGTTCGTCGAACTGCCGCTGGTGGGCCGCCGCATCCCGATCGTTGGCGATACCTATGCCGATCCCAAGCTCGGCTCGGGTGCGGTGAAGATCACGCCAGCGCACGACTTCAACGATTTCGAGGTGGGCGAGCGCAACAAGCTCGAACAGATCAATATCTTCACCACCACCGCCTCGATCAACGATAGCGCGCCCGAAGCCTATCGCGGCCTTGACCGCTTCGAGGCCCGCAAGCGGATCCTGGCGGACCTTGAGGCGCTGGGCGCTTTCGACCATGTCGAAGACAAGAAGATCATGGTGCCTCATGATGAGAAGTCCAAGCTCGTCGTCATCGAGCCGTACCTGACGGACCAGTGGTTCGTGCAGGCGGAAATCCTGGCTCAGCCAGCGCTCGCCTCGGTGCGCGAAGGCCGCACCAAGTTCGTGCCGCAGCAATACCAGAACACCTATTTCGCCTGGCTGGAAAACATCCGCCCGTGGTGTATCTCGCGCCAGCTCTGGTGGGGTCATCAGATCCCGGCGTGGTACGGCCCGGACGGGCATGTCTTCGTGGCCTCCAGCGCCGATGAGGCCGCGGCTGCGGCGCTCAAGCACTACGGCAATCCGGTCGACCTGCGCCGCGACGAGGACGTGCTCGATACCTGGTTCTCCTCGGCGCTGTGGCCCTTCTCGACGCTGGGCTGGCCTGACGAAACCGTCGAGCTCAAGAAGTATTACCCCACCAGCGTCCTGGTCACCGGCTTCGACATCATCTTCTTCTGGGTTGCCAGGATGATGATGATGGGGCTCGAATTCCTGGGCGAGGAGCCGTTCCACACCGTCTACATGCATGCACTGGTCCGCGACGAGAAGGGCCAGAAGATGAGCAAGACCAAGGGCAACGTCATCGATCCGCTCAACCTGGTCGACCAGTATGGCGCTGACGCTACGCGCTTCACGCTCGCCGCCATGGCCGCGCAGGGTCGCGACCTGCGCCTGTCGATCAGCCGTGTCGAGGGCTATCGCAACTTCGTCACCAAGCTCTGGAATGCCGCGCGCTTCCTGGAGATGAACGAGTGCAAGCGTGTCGAGTTCTATGATCCCAGGGCCAATAAACTGGCGCTCAACCGCTGGATCGTCGGAGCCACCGCGCGTGCCGGCGCCGATGTGACGGCCGCCATCGTTGACTACAAGTTCAACGAAGCGGCCAACCATGCCTACGATTTCGTCTGGGGCACGTTCTGCGACTGGTTCGTGGAACTGGCCAAGCCGGTGTTCTCCGGCGAGGACGCGGCCGCCAAGGCCGAGACCCGCGCCACCGCCGCATGGGCTCTCGATCAGATCCTCAAGATACTGCATCCGATCATGCCCTTCGTTACAGAAGAGCTGTGGGCGGAAACCGGCAAGGCGGGTCCGGCCCGCGAAAAGCTGCTGGTTCTCACCGAATGGCCCGAGCTTTCGGGTCTCGATGATGCCGAGGCCGATGCGGAGATCGGCTGGCTGATTGAATTGATCTCGGCCATTCGCTCCATTCGCGCCGACATGAACGTGCCGGTCGCCGCCAAGATCCCACTGCGCGTCGTCGGCCAGAACGCCGTCACGGCCGGGCGCCTCGACGCTGCTTCGGCGCTGATCCAGCGCATGGCCCGCATCGAGGACATCGCCTCGGTGGAGACCGTTCCCGCTGGCTCGGCGCAGTTCGTCATCGGCGAAGCCACCTGGGTGCTGCCGCTTGCCGGCATCATCGATATCGCCGCCGAACAGGTGCGGCTGGGCAAGGACATCGCCAAGCTGGATGGAGAGATCACCGGTATCGACAAGAAGCTCGGTAACGAGCAGTTCGTCGCCAAGGCCCCCGAAGAAGTGATCGAGGAACAGCGCGGCCGTCGTGCCGATGCCATCGAACGGCGCGATAAGATCGCGGCTGCCTTGGCAAGACTGAGCTAAGGCCAGCGAGGATCATCATGGACGATCTGCCCTCGACGCCGAAAGCCGGTACCGTCCGCGTGGCGGAAGTGCCGGTCATCAAATCCGCGATCGCGGCCGTTTTCGACGGTCGCGGCGGCGTGGCGCGCGTGCCGACCGACCAGGAGCACACGCGTGTTCCGGCGAAGGGCTTCATCCTCATCGCGGGCAGGGGGCAGGACCCGGCTTTCAAGGTCTGGCTCAAGGAAGAGCTCGGCATGTTCAATGCCGACATGCTCGGCAACCGCACTTCGCGGTCCCGGTGCACCGTGCTGGACGACAAGGCGATGGCAATCTTCCGGGTCATTCGCCCCGGCGCCGAGGCGGACGATGTCGGCCGGCAATTCGCCAGCCTGTGGATCGAGAAGGGGCGGGTCATCATCGCCTCGGAACTCAATATTCCCGAGTTCTTCGGCTTCTCCCAGTGGGAGACGAGCCATCACGCGCCCATTTCGCCGGCTGATTTCGTGGCGCGGCTGTGCCTTCGTGCTACGGACCGGCTGGAGCCTCTGGTGGAGCGCCTGGGCGATGAACTCGACGACATCGAGGATGAACTGCTTGAGACCCGCCGTGACGACAGCCGCGCCAAGCTGGCCGAACTGCGCCGCACGCTGATCTCTTTCCGCAAGCTGCTGTGGCCGCAACGCGACGTGCTCAATACGCTGGAGATCGAGGATCTCTCCTTCTTCACCGTGAGTGATCGACGGAAGCTGCGCGAAGCCGGCGCCCGTGCCTCGCGTCTCGGTGACGAATTGCAGGCGCTCTCCGAACGTGCCGTGCTGGTGCATGAACAGATCATGGATGGACGCGCCGAGGAAATGAACCGCGCCATGCTTATCCTGGCGGCGGTCACGGTGGTGTTCATGCCGCTGACCGTGATCAGCGGCGTGCTCGGGATGAACGTTGCGGGGATTCCATTTGCCGACAACCCGCATGCCTTCTGGATCGTGGCCCTTCTTCTCGGCCTCTTGGGCGTCGGCACCATGTGGTGGATGCATCACCGCAAGTGGCTTTAGGGCCCAAAGCCCCGGCCAGCCTGACGATTTGTGCTGAATCTGCAACAGCGCTTTTGAATCCCGCTGCCTCTGGCCTGCGTCAACCATTTGGCGACGCCTTGCGCCACAATCTGACCCTAAACTG
This sequence comes from Devosiaceae bacterium, assembly GCA_036499825.1. Classification (GTDB taxonomy): domain Bacteria; phylum Pseudomonadota; class Alphaproteobacteria; order Rhizobiales; family Devosiaceae; genus Paradevosia. The sequence goes on along the minus strand of DASYCZ010000026.1, from coordinate 1,086,247 downwards.
GCTGAAACCTATGGTGGGGCGAGCAGTATTGGCGGTCGGAGCGCGGGCTTCGGCACGGTGATGGTGTGTTCGTTCCGTCTGGTTCCTGGCTTGGCCAGGCGGAAAGAGAATATGTCGAACCACGTCGCTTCAACTTTCCCCGATATGTGTCATGCCGCGTCCGCCTCTCTGGGGCCGTTGTCGACGCGCGGACGCCGTTTGTCGGTCTGGGGGATGGCAGGTGCGAATACCTTTTCTCGGCCCATTCATCGCTTCAATCCGGTCACAAATCGTCGGTACACGATGGGTGTAACGACGTCGGATCGGATTCCATTCGAACCAGATCGACGCATTCCGCAGGCCGCTTCGGCCGACAAGCGGGGACAGGTGAGGCGCGCCGTATCCGGCGGGCTCGCAATTTTCTCGGGGGCAGATTTGAAGTCTCGTGCCGCGCTTCATCCGCGCAGCGTGAGCAGGATCGCGCGTGTCGTTCCGCAAGGGGCGGTCGCTGGTCCACTGAGCCTTCCGGGAACAGCTTCAGAGCCTGTCCCGGCGATATCCGGATCGCCTCCGGAGCGTGAGGAAAGTCTGCCTGGCGGTATTGCACCGGTGACAAGGGCAGGAAGGAGTATCATGCGGACATTTAGGGTGAGACAGGCCCTGATTTCCGTGGCGACCTTTTCGGCCTTGGCCATGGTAGTGGCGGCGTTTCCAAGCTTTGCCCAGGATACCGCGATGGCCGCAGCCATCACCCCGGTTGCGCCTGGCGCTGCCCAGGCGCCCGCCGCGACGACACAGGGACTTGCCGATGGCGGCACGTTGAGCGCGGCCGACGCTGCCCTCAGCATGGCCAACATGCTCGATGGCGCCGGTGGCGGCGTGTCCAACGACGACTTGATGTCGGCGCTGCAGGGAGCCGCGGATGCCGGCCAGCCCATGGCGCTCTATCGCTTGGGCATGATGTACGAGAATGGCGATGGCGTGGACAAGGATCCCGTCAAGGCCTTCGGTTACTTCTCCCAGATCGCCAACGATCATGCCGATGCCGCACCGCGCAGCGTCGAGGCCGATATCGTGGCGCAGTCCTTCGTCAAGGTTGGCGAGTACTACAAGGAAGGCCTGCCGGATGCCGGCATTCCGGCCGACGCCGACCGTTCCTACGCGCTGCTGATGCATGCGGCGACCTATTTCGGGGATGCTGACGCGCAGTATCAGGTCGGCGAACTCTATCTGCAGGACAAGCAGTTGGGCATCAACCCGCTGCAGGGCGCTCGCTGGCTGTCGCTGGCCGCCCGCAAGGGTCATGGCCCGGCGCAGGCCAAGCTCGGCGATTTGCTGTTCAACGGCGAAGGCATAGTCGCCCAGCCCGAGGAAGGGCTGATGTGGCTGAGCCTTGCCCACGACAACACCCAGGGCACCTCTGACGCCGGCTGGGTCAACGACCTCCTGACCAGCGCCATGTCGGTGGCGACGCCCGAGGAACGCAGCAAGGCCATCGAAATGGTCAAGGCCTACGGCCCGCAGTTCCACGCGCCATAACCGGCGCCGGACTTCAGAAAACGAAGATGCCTTCGACGGGGACGTGATCCGAAGGCTTGTCCCAGCCCCTGACGTCGCGATGCACCGTGACGTTGGAAAGCCGGTCGGCGGCCTGGGGCGACAGCATCAGATGATCGATGCGGATGCCGGCATTTCGGCGCCATGCCCCGGCCTGGAAATCCCAGAACGTATAGTTCGGTTCGTCGGACACCGCGCGCACCGCGTCGGTGAGTCCGAGATTGCTGAGCTTGCGGAACTTTTCTAGGCTCTCCGGACGATAGAGCGCATCTCCCCACCAGGCCGCCGGGTCGTGAACGTCCTTTTCGGACGGGATCAGGTTGAAGTCGCCGAGCAGGATGAAGGGCTCTTCCAGCGCCAGGCGAGCCTCGACGAAAGTGATCAGGCGTTCCATCCAGGCGAGCTTGTAGGGAAATTTCTCGCTGTCGACGGGATTGCCGTTAGGCAGGTAGATATTGCAGACGCGGATGGCGCCCCCCTCGACCGAGAAAACGCCTTCGATCAAGCGCGATTGTTCGTCCGTATCGTCCCCCGGCAGGCCGCGCGTCACCTCATCGAAACGCAGGCGCGACAGGATGGCGACGCCGTTCCAGCTTTTCTGGCCGAAGGTTTCGACGTTGTAGCCAAGCGCCTCGATCTCGGCGCGCGGAAAGCCCTCGTCGACGCTCTTGATTTCCTGCAGGCAGACGATATCGGGCTGCTCCTGGGCAAGCCAGGTCAGCAGCAGCTCCAGCCGCGCCTTGATGCCGTTGATGTTCCAGGTGGCGATACGCATGTGGGGTTCCAGTGTTCGTAGGCGAGGGTAACGTCCCGCGCCGAAACGGGCAATGTCAGACGCCGTAGATGGCGTTGCGGATATCGAGCGGATAGGCACCGGTGCAGCCCTCGACGGCGGTGTTGGTCATCATCACCACCGAAAAACGGTTGGTCGGATCGACAAACCAGCTGCAGCCATAGACACCGCCCCAGTCATAGCTGCCGGCCGCCTGCGGCACGCCGGCGGCGGTGGAATCGGTAACCACCGCGCTCAACAGGCCGAATTTGTACCCCGGACCGCGATCCACGTCGCCGATCTGATTGCGCGTCGCCATGGCCACGGTTTCCGGCCGGAGGATAGGGGCGCCGCCCTTGCGCAGGGTTTCCAGGAGGGCGAGGAAATCCGGGCCGGTGCCAGCCATAGCGAAATTGCCACCATGGAAGGCCCCGGGGTTGAGGCTGCGGGCCGGTGCGAAAGTATTGCCTGCGCCGCCGTTCGCATCGGGAACGAAATGCCGCTCACCCATGCGTATGGGCTCGCCCACGCCGTCGGCATAGGCGGCGGACAGCCGGTCTGTCTCGGTCACGAGGAAGGTCGTATCCTTCATCCCGAGCGGACCGGTGACGTATTTGTCGACCGCCGCGCCAAGCGTCGTTCTCTCGATCGCCGCTATGACACCGCCGACCACGTCGATGCTCTTGGAATAGACCCAGCCGGTCCCCGGTGGGTAGAGCAGCGGGGCTTGCGCCAGGCGGCGGAGATTTTCTTCGAGGGTGAGGTCGGTATTGTCGCCAATGCCCTGGACGCCGAGCGCCACCACCGCCGCGCTGCCCGTATCGATGCCCGCAGTATGCGTCAGCAGATGCCTGATGGTGATGACCGGCACCGTGCCATCAGGCAAAGCTGGCGTGAACCAGGGCAGGAAGTCGGTGACGGGTTGGTCGAGCCGCAGCAGGCCGCGATCCATCATGGCGAGCGCCACGCTCGAAACGATCGGTTTGGTGAAGGAGGCAAGGCGATAGATGGTATCGAGCGCCGCAGGTCTGCCTGCCTCGCGGTCTGCAAAGCCCGCCACGCGGCTATAGGCGAGTTCTCCATCGACAGCGACCAGCACAGTCGTGCCCACGATCTTTCGACCGATGGCGGCATCGATCACGGCATCGACGCGGTTTGCGAAATCCATTCCCGAATCCTCCCAGGGGAGGAAAGCTAGCGGCCCGAGCCGTTAGCGGCAATCGCTAGACGGCGAAGCTGGTGCCGCAGCCGCAGGAGGCCACGGCGTTGGGATTTTTGATCTGGAAGGCCTGGCCGATGAGGTCATCGGCGAAGTCGATCTCGGCACCAGCCATGAATTCGAGGCTCAGCGAATCGATCAGCACCTTGGCGTCGTTGCGGGCCAGCACGAGATCGCCGGCGCCGGCCTCTTCCTGCACGAGATTATATTCGTACTGGAAACCCGAGCAGCCGCCACCTGCCACGGAAATGCGCAACACGGTGCCTTCTGGCTCTTTCGACAGGATGCGGCCGATACGCTTGGCGGCGCGGTCGGTCATGGTCACGTCGTGTTCGGCGAGGAGAGTGTCGGTCATTTGAGTTCCAGCGCTTTCTTGGGCAGCTGTGCAAAGATAAGAACAAGCCGTCGAAATGAAAAGGCCTGACCGATGAATGAACGCGCGCCCTACGCTTCCGATCCTGCGTTCACCCGCGGGCGCGTGCATGACGCCGGACCGAACGCTACGCGGTCGCAATATCAGCGGGACCGCGACCGCATCATCCATTCCGTCGCCTTTCGCCGCCTTCAGCACAAGACGCAGGTATTCCTGCACCATGAGGGCCAGCATTTCCGCACGCGGCTGACGCATACGCTCGAGGTCAGCCAGATCTCGCGGTCCCTGGCACGAGCACTGGGACTGGACGAAGACCTGGCGGAGGCAGTGGCCCTGGCGCACGACCTGGGCCACACGCCATTCGGTCATGCCGGCGAACGCGTCCTTCACGACAAGATGGCCCAGTGGGGCGGCTTCGATCATAACGTGCAGGCCCTGCGCGTCGTAACGCTGCTGGAAAATCGCTATGCCGCCCATGATGGTCTGAACCTCACATGGGAGACGCTGGAGGGCATTCTCAAGCACAACGGACCACTGGTGGACGAGACCGGCAAACCGGTGGGCCGCTATGAAAGGGAAGGCCTGCCGGCAGGCCTGACCGACATTCAGGCGAGCGAAGACCTGCAACTGTCGAGCTATGCCAGCCTTGAGGCGCAGGTGGCGGCGATTGCAGACGACATCGCCTATAACGCCCACGACGTCGACGACGCATTGCGGGCCGACATCGTGACTTTCGAGCAGTTGCGCGAAGTGCCGCTGGTCGGCCAGATCGTCGACGAGGTGCTCGGCCATTGGCCCGACATCGATCGCCGCCGCCAGGCCCACGAAGTGCAGCGGCGGCTGATCACCCGCGGCATCGAGAACGCCATCGTCACCAGTTCCAGCCTGATCGCCATGGTGGAGCCGCAAAGCGCCGACGAGGTCCGCCATGCCGGTCACACCCTCATTGCCCTGTCGCCCAGCCTGGCCGAGGCGGAACGCGGGCTGAAAAAATTCCTGTTCGACAATGTCTATCGCCATGAAGCGGTGATGGCGCCTGTCCGTCGGTCCCAGGAGGTCGTGGCGGCGCTGTTCGACCATTATGTCGAGCGCGCGGACCTGCCGGGAAGCTGGGGGGATGCGGCCAAGGCAGCCAACGATGCGGCGAGCCGGGCTCGGATCGTCTGCGACTTCATCGCCGGCATGACGGACCCTTACGCGCTCGATCAATACGCCCTGTTGTTTGACGCTCGCCCAGATTTCCGTTAACCCGACTAGCCTTCCGATCTGACGGGTTTTCCATGGACGTTTTCGCGCTTTTCTCCTCCCGCATCGCCGCCGCGCTGCACGTGCTCCATCCCGGGCTCGATCAGGCGCTGCTGGGCCGAATTGTGGTGGAGCCACCGCGAGACGCCGGGCACGGCGATCTGTCGAGCAATGCCGCCATGATCGTAGCCAAGCCGCTCGGCAAGAATCCGCGCGAAATCGCGCAGGAACTGGCGGCTCATTTCGCCCATGACCACGATGTGGCCAGTGTCGAGGTGGCGGGGCCCGGCTTCCTCAACTTCCGGCTGAACGACGCCATCTGGCACCAGGTGCTGCGCTCGATCGCCGAGCAGGGGGAAGATTATGGCCGCTCCAACCTGGGCGGTGGCGAGATGGTCAACATCGAATACGTCTCGGCCAACCCGACAGGGCCGATGCATGTCGGCCATACGCGCGGCGCCGTCTATGGCGATACGCTCGCCTCGCTGATGGCGTTTTCGGGCTACAACGTCACCCGCGAATACTACATCAATGACGCTGGCTCGCAGGTCGATACGCTCGCCCGTTCGGCTTATCTGCGTTATCGCGAGGCGCTGGGCGAGGTGGTGGAGATCCCACGCGGTTTCTATCCCGGCGACTATCTGATCCCGGTCGGCAAGGCGCTCGCCGATGAGTTCGGTAACGCGCTGCTTGACCAGGCCGAGGCCGAGTGGCTGCCGGTGGTGAAGGACCGGGTGCTGGTCGCCATGCTGGCGTTGATCAAGGCCGATCTCGCCAAGCTCAATATCCATCATGACGTGTTCTTCTCGGAGCGGACGCTGCACGGGCAGGGGGGCGATATCGACCTGACGCTCGATTGGCTGCGCGACGAGGGTATGGTCTATGAGGGCCGCCTGGAGGCGCCCAAGGGCAAGGCACCCGACGACTGGGAGGATCGCGAGCAGACCTTGTTCCGCGCCACCGATTACGGCGACGACACCGACCGCGCGCTGATCAAGTCGGATGGCTCCTATACTTACTTTGCCGCCGACATTGCTTACCACCGCAACAAATACTTGCGGGGCTTCAAGCATATGGTCAACGTGCTGGGAGCCGATCATTCCGGCTATATCAAGCGGCTGCAGGCTGCGGTGAAGGCCGTTTCGCTGAACGAAGCCGACATAGACGTGCGCATCTGCCAACTGGTGCGGCTGCTCAAGAACGGCGAGCCGTTCAAGATGAGCAAGCGCTCGGGCGACCTGGTGACATTGGCCGACGTCGTCGACGAAGTCGGCGCCGACGCCACCCGCTTCATGCTGCTGTTCCGGCGCAACGACATGGCCATGGATTTCGACTTTGCCCTGGTCAAGGAGCAGACGCGCGACAACCCGGTATTCTACGTTCAATATGCCCATGCCCGCGCCTGCTCGGTGTTCCGCACCGCGTCGCGCGACCTGCCGGCACTGGATCTGTCGGACACGGCGGTGCATGCCGCGGAGGTGGAATTGCTGAACAATCCCGCCGATCTCGACCTCATTCGCATCCTTGCAGCATGGCCGCGCGCGGTAGCCGCGGCGGCAGTCGCGCATGAGCCGCACCGCATCGCCTTTTACCTTCACGACGTCGCCGCCGCGTTCCACGGATTCTGGGCAAAAGGTAACGAAGACCCGCGTTTGCGCTTTGTTAACGCTGAACAGCCGAAACTCACCCTAGCAAGACTCGCGCTCGTCGACGCTGTTCGCCAGGTCCTTGTCAATGGTCTGACACTATTGGGAGTCTCCGCGCCTGAGGAGCTTTCATAATTCGGGCGCATTGGCGTGATGACTAGCGACAAACGTCAGAGGGGGCTAGAGTTACCGATCAAAGTACTAGGGGCGCTGCTTAATGAGCACAGCGAAACCGCAGCAACCGTCGGGTCAACAGGATAGTCCTGACGATCTGATTGCAGAACTTGCGCGGATGATGGCGACTGGCGCCCAAGGTGGGGGCAGGGTTGCTGCTCCCGTAACGCCGGCGACTGACGCACGCGTTGAGCCATCGATCGCGCCCAGGGCCGAAGCCGTCCGTATTCCCGGGCAGGAAGCTGCGGCGGATACGTCCAGTCGTTTCAACTTTGATTTCGGTACGCCGCCCAAAGCCCCCTCGGTTGCCGCTCCCGAGCCGCTGTTAAGTTGGCAGGAACGCCTGGGGCGTACTCCTGCGCCGGCAGCGCCAGCCGCAGCGCGCATCGAGCCGACGCTTGCGCCCGTGCCGGAGCCGGCCTTGGAGGCCTCCAGGTTTGAATCCGCAGGGTTCGAGCCCGAGAAATTTGAGCCCGAGAAGTTCGAGCCTGAACCGAGCCAGGATCCCGAACCGCAGCCCTCCTTTGTGGCGCCCTCCGTTCCTGAATTCGAAGAGCGGTTCGAGGAGCCCGAATCTGCGCCGCAACCAGACGTCGAAGCGTTGGAGCCCGAACCGCAATCGCCGGTTGAAGATGACGGCTACGACGCCATCGCGGAACTGATTGCCGCCGAATTCGACGCACCCGCGACGGCGGAGACGCCACCGGCGCCCGAGCCGGAGCCTGAACCGCAGGCGGCAAAGCCGCTGCTGCGCGCGGTGAACTATGCCGTCGAGCCCAAGCCGCCAGGCGATCGCTTCAGCATGCCACCCGTTTTCGGTGTTGGCACGACCGCTACCGAAGCACGCCAGCCGGTTGCGCCGCAGTCGCCTGTGGCGCGCGAACCGGCCCTGGTTGCTCCCACGCCCGTGGAGGCCCGCGCACCGCTCGATCCGATGGATGAGATCGAAAGCCTGATCGGCGCCGCCATCAAGGGTGACACCGCGCCGCGGAGCGAACCCATGCCGCCGGCCGCGCCATCGCGGCCCGCCTTCGGCCGCGATACCTCATTCACCGCTCCCAGCCCGTCGCTTGCCGCCGACAAGGGCCAGGCCGCCGCCGAGGCCGCCATTCTGGCCGCTGCCGCAGCGACCGGCGCTGAGGTTGGCCGGGTGCAAACCGTAACGCCGCCGCCCCAGGAGCAGTGGCAAAAGCAGCGGCAGAAGCCGGAACGCAAGAGCAAGCCACCTCGCGTCAAGGCCGCGCGTCCGCCGCGCGAGCGTCGCGAATCCGCTGGAATGCGCCCGTTTATCGGTCCCGCCATCGCCGGCACTTTGCTGCTGGTGGCAGCCTTCGGCGTCTATTGGTTCCTTGGCATGAGCCACACCGATGGCGTTGCCCCGGTCTTGACCGCCGATACCAGCCCGACCAAGCAAGCTCCGGCGACCCCGCCGGCGAGCACCAACCCCACCGAGTCCTCGGCTGTCTTCAACGAGCTCGACGGCGTCAAGCCGACGGACAATGCCGAGCAGCTCGTGTCGCGAGATCAAAGCACAGGCGCCGAGGAAACGCCGACCCCGCCGCCCCAAACCACCCAGGATGGCCTGGCCAATCGCAAGGTACGGACCGTCACGGTTCGTCCCGACGGCTCAATCGTGAATGGCGACGATGCACTCGCGGGTGCCGAACCCCTGCCGGTCGCACGCCCGAATGTGCCGAATGTTCCTGGTGGCAGCCTCGATGCTTCGGACCTGTTGACCGCCGCAGCGCAATCGCCCGCAGGCACGCCAAATCCGGCGCCGGTGACGGCCACGATACCGGCCCCCCAGGCGACGCCGACAACCGCGGCCGTGCTGCCGCCCGGCGCAACCCCGACGCCGCCTGACGTGGTGGCGCCGATCCCGCGGCCGCGCATTGCGAACCGGCAGGCCCTCGCACAACAAGCCGCCAATGCGAGCGCCGCCGCGAATGGCAACGGTGCGACCGCGGACCTTGCGACGCCGCCGCAGACCCTGCAACCAGCATCGCGTCCGGCGGCAACAGCAACGCCCGCGGCTGCGCCCAAACCCGGCTCGCCTGCTCCGGCCTATGTGCAGTTGTCGTCGCAGCGCGACGAGACCGTCGCTCGGCAGTCGTTGATCGATATCAATGCGCGTTGGGGCAATTTGCTGAAGGGCACTTTGCCGGAAGTGCAGCGCGTCGACCTCGGCGCCAAGGGTGTCTACTACCGCGTCCGCGTGCCGACGGATTCGCTGCAGAGCGCCAATTACCTCTGCTCGCAGATCAAGGCCAATGGCGGCGATTGCTACGCTCTCAACTGAGCTGTAAGTGCGGTTGCTGCCCGCTTGACGGGCAGAACCTTAGAGGTGAAGGTCGCTGCTCTCCGGTAAGCAGCGGCTTGGTATTGTCATGGTCGACACACAATCAGACTGGTTTGCCGCGCCGGTAGCTGCGGACGCCGACGTGCTTTACGTCGACGTCGACGGCTATGAAGGCCCGCTCGACCTGTTGCTCGATCTGGCGCGCCGCCAGAAAGTCGATCTCGCGGCCATTTCCGTGCTGGCGCTGGCCGAGCAATATCTCGCTTTCATCGAGACGGTGCGTGAGAAGCGCATCGAGATCGCCGCTGACTACCTGGTGATGGCGGCCTGGCTCGCCTATCTCAAGAGCCGCTTGATGGTGCCGCAGGCCACCAATGACGATGAGCCGAGCGGCGAGATGATGGCGGCGCTCCTGCAGTTCCGGCTGAAGCGGCTGGAGGCCATGCGCCTCGCCGCGACGCAGCTGATGAACCGGCCGCGTCTCGGCTTCCAGGTTTATGCGCGGGGCATGCCCGAGCCCATCGACATCAAGCGCAAGCACGCCTGGGAGGCAACGCTCTTCGACCTGCTGAAGGCCTATTCCGTCCAGCGCGAGCGTGGCGTGCCGGTTGACTATACGCCACTCCAGCGCACCGTCTGGTCGTTGCAGGAAGCGCGCGAGATTCTCGAACGCCTGGTCGGCGAAAGCCTGGAGTGGGTGTCGATGGATGCCTATCTGGCGAAATATCTCACCGTTTCGGGCGAACGCGCCACGGTGCTGGCTTCCAGCTTCGCTTCCAGCCTCGAACTGGCGCGACAGGGCCATATCGAACTGCGTCAGACGCTGACTTTCGGACCGTTGCTCATGCGCCGCCGCCAGCGTGACAAGCAATGATCGCGGAAGATGACCAGCCTGGTGAAGTGACCGAGCGCAATCTGCGGATCGTGGAAGCGCTGCTGTTTGCCTCGGCCAATCCGATGTCGCCAGGCGATATCGCGGCCTATCTTGATGCAGGCGCCGATCCGATGGCGTTGCTGGTCGAGCTTGCGGCGCGCTATGCCGGCCGGGGCGTCAACCTGGTGCGCCGAGGTGAGCGATGGGCCTTCCGGACTGCCGATGACCTTGGCTTCCTGCTACGGCGCGAAGAGACGGAAAGCCGCAAGTTGTCGCGGGCCGCACTGGAGACGCTCTCCATCATCGCTTACCACCAGCCGGCGACGCGAGCCGAGATCGAGGAGGTTCGCGGCGTCGAAACGGGCAGGGGAACGCTCGACCTGTTGATGGAAGCGGGGTGGGTGCGCATGCGCGGGCGCCGCCGGGTTCCAGGTCGTCCCGTCACCTATGGCACCACCGATGCCTTCCTCGATCATTTCGGCCTTGAGAGCCTGGGTGATTTGCCGGGTCTCGAAGAATTGAAGGGCGCCGGCCTGTTGTCGGGCCGGCTGCCGCCATCGATGCAGATACCCTTGCCTTTCGATGGCCTACTTCGGGATGACGAAGATCCCCTCGATCCGGGCGATCTTGCCGGCAGCGATGGGGATGAAGGCTAAATCGTGGCACTAACCATGCCCGCAAGGCCAGCGTCACTTTCGCCTCTTGCCCCCCAACATCTCCTTGTGTTCGGCGGAGATTGAACATATTTCTCACGCTTCATAGTGCAGAGTTCAGAAATCTAGGAGAGACGAATGCACGCGCCAGGAATTTGGGGCATACTCGTTGTGGCAGTGGTGGTTATCCTGCTGTTCGGCCGCGGCAAGATCTCCGGTGTGATGGGTGAAGTCGCCACGGGCATCAAGGCCTTCCAGAAGGGCATGCGCGACGACGAAGCTCCGTCCGCCGTGTCGCCCCGTATCGACACCGCCTCCCAGGTGGATGCCCGCGAAGTCGACAAGAGCAAGGACGCCTAAGGCGCCCGCTCGGCCCTAGGGCCAGACCAAAGGACTGCATGCAATGCTCGGTGTCGGCTGGACTGAGATGCTTGTCATCGGCGTGGTGGCGCTCATCGTTATCGGGCCGAAAGACCTGCCGATCGTGATGCAGCGGGTCGGTCGGTTCGCCGGCATGATCCGGCGCATGGGTAACGACTTTCAGCGCGAGCTGAACAAGACGACTGGCCTCAACGAGGTCCGCAACCTCCGGGATTCCATCACGGCGCCGCTGCGCCAGACGACCGAGGACATCCGCCGCGAGTTCAACGCCATGACCACGACCGGCGTACAGCCGACCGGGATCATCAAGCCCAAGGACCCGGCCGCGGAAAGCGTCGTGGATGAAATTCATCAGGCGGCCGGCATGAAACCGTTGCCGGCGGCCGATGCAGCCCCGCAGGCGATCATGACGCCGGTTGCGAAGGCCCCGGCCAAGGTCGCCAAGGCCAAGCCTGTACCGAAGTCCAAGGTCAAGGTCGCGGATTTGCCGGCCCCTGCGGAGCAGGCCAAGGCGCAACCGGTGAAGGCAGCCAAGGCGCCGGCCAAAGCTCGTGCCAGTACTGAGGTGAGCCCGGCGCCCATCGAAGCGGTGCCGCCCGCCGCCAAGCAGCCTGCTGCGCGCAAGGCTGCAACCAAGGCCGCGGCGCCGGCGGTGACCCCAACGGCTACGGAAAAACCCAAGCGCGTTCGCAAGGCGCCGGCAGCCAAGGCGGATGAATCCACCACATGACGACCTCCGCACCTCAGCTCGAAAGCCCGAAGCCGGAAGAGCAGGACGAGCTTGCCGGCACGGAAGCGCCGCTGCTTGAGCATCTCATCGAACTGCGCAAGCGGCTGATCTATTCGGCCGTCGCCGTCGTCGTGTTGATGATCGTCTGCTTCCTGTTCGCCAGCAAGATTTTCGACCTGCTGCTGATCCCCTATCGCCGGGCGGTCGAGCATCCTGAGGATCTGCAGCTCATCTACACGGCGCCCCAGGAATATTTCTTCACCCAGCTCAACCTGGCGCTGTTCGGAGCGATCTTCCTGGGTTTCCCGGTGATCGCCAGCCAGATTTACATGTTCGTGGCGCCCGGCCTCTACAAGAAGGAAAGGCGCGCCTTCATTCCCTATCTCATCGCCACGCCGGTGTTTTTCATCCTCGGCGCGCTGATGGTCTATTTCGCCGTTCTGCCCATGGCGCTGCATTTCTTTGCCAGCCAGCAGACCAGCGAGATCAAGATGCTGACCAGCGTCAGCGAATATCTCGGCCTGGCGATGACCCTGATCATCGCCTTCGGCATCTGCTTCCAGCTGCCGGTGGTGCTGACGCTGCTGGCGCAGATCGATCTCATCAATGTCGATCATCTGCGCAAGGGCCGGCGTTACGCCATCGTCGGCATTCTGGTTATCGCCGCCTTGCTGACGCCGCCTGATCCGATCTCCCAGATCGGCCTTGCGACCCCGCTTTACCTGCTCTACGAACTCTCGATCCTTTCGGTTCGCTGGGTGGAGCGGTCGCGGGCCAAAAAGCGCGCCGAAGAAGAAGCCCAGCAGTCCAACTAGGCCGGTTTCCGTCTACGCGAACCGGCCCCAATCAGAGGCCGGTCCGTTGCGGGCCTGACCAGTTATGTTCGACATCAAATGGATTAGAGCCAACGCCGAAGCCTTCGACGCCGGGATGGCGCGTCGCAAGGGTGACCTGCCCAAGGCTGCAGCGTTGCTGGCCATCGACGACAAGCGCCGCGCCGTTATCCTCAAGCTCAACGAGGCGCAGGAGCAGCGCAATGCGGCTTCGAAGCGAATCGGCCAGGCCAAGGCCCAGAAGGATGAGGCGCAGGCCCAGGCGCTGATGGCCGAGGTTGCCCATCTCAAGGACGCGATCCAGTCCGGCGAAGCCGAGGAACGCGCCATCGACGTGGAACTGCGCGACGCGCTTGCCGTGCTGCCCAATATAGTGCTCGCCGACGTGCCGGACGGCACGGATGAGCACGACAACGTGCCGTACTTCCGGCCCAACGAATCGGCGGCCACGCGTCCCGGCAAACCGAACCTCACCTTTGCGCCCAAGGAGCATTATGAGCTCGGCGAGGCCATGGGCCAGATGGATTTCGAGGTGGCGGCCAAGCTTTCGGGCAGCCGCTTCGTGGTGCTCAAGAGTCATCTTGCCCGGCTCGAGCGCGCGCTCGGCCAGTTCATGCTCGACCTGCACACCACCGAACATGGCTATATGGAAGTGCAGCCGCCGCTGCTGGTGCGTGATGAGGCCCTGTTCGGCACCAACCAGTTGCCTAAGTTCGAGGAAGACCTGTTCTTCACCCCCCATGCGGGCGCGCGCCTGGCGTTGATTCCCACCGCCGAGGTACCGCTGACCAACCTCGTTCGTGAAGCCATTCTCGATGAGAAGGAATTGCCGCTGCGCTTCACGGCGCTGACACCATGCTTCCGTTCCGAGGCGGGCTCAGCTGGCCGCGATACGCGCGGCATGTTGCGCCAGCATCAGTTCGACAAGGTGGAGATGGTGTCGATCACGACACCGGAAACCTCGATCGATGAGCATGAGCGCATGCTCGGCTGCGCCGAGGAGGTGCTGAAGCGCCTCGGGCTGCACTATCGCGTGGTGACGCTTTGCACCGGCGATATCGGCTTTGGGTCGCAAAAGACCTACGACATGGAAGTCTGGTTGCCGGGGCAGGACACCTATCGCGAAATTTCCTCCGTATCCGTGTGCGGTGACTTCCAGGCGCGGCGCATGGATGCGCGCTACCGTCCGTCCGGCGAAAAGCAGGCGCCGCGCTTCGTCCATACCCTCAATGGTTCGGGTACCGCCGTGGGCCGGTGTCTCATCGCCGTAATGGAGAATTATCAACAGGCCGATGGCTCCATTGCCGTGCCGGACGTGTTGAAGCCCTATATGGGCGGTATCGCCAGCATCGGGGTCCGTTCGTGACCAAGGGCATGCGCATCCTCATCACCAATGACGATGGTGTCGATGCGCCGGGTATCGCCATCATGCGGGCGATCGCCCGCGAACTCTCGGACGATGTCTGGGTCGTGGCGCCCGATGGCAATCAGAGTGGGGCAGGGCATCGTTTCACTTTCGGGCGCGAACTGGCCATCGACAAGCGCGAAGACCGGGTCTTCGCCATCGATGGGGGCTCGCCCGCGGACTGCGTTGTCGCCGGCATGACGCACATTCTGGGCAAGCATCCGGCCGATATCGTGCTTTCGGGCGTCAACAACGGCCAGAACCTGGGCGACATCTTCCATTGTTCCGGTACTGCCGCCGGCGCACGCGAGGGGGCGCTGCAGGGCGCCATCGGCATTGCCATGAGCCAGGCGGTCGACTACGCCAGCCGGCGCGAGATCGTCTGGGACAATGCGGCGCGTTTTGGCGCTGGCGTTGTCCGCTCGCTGGCGGCCGAGGGCGCGCAGCGCGACGTCTATTACAACGTCAATTTCCCGTTCTGCGCGACTACCGACGTGGCGGGCATCCGGGTCGTGCCGCACCAGCGCTTCTCGCGATCGCCGATGCGCTACTATCCCAGCGATAACGCCGGCAAGTTCTTCATCGCCATTCCCGAGACGCCGCTGCCGCTCGACGAAGAGAATGATTTCTATCTTGCGACGCACCGCAATGCCATTACGGTGACGCCGCTTGGCCTGCGGCAGACCGATGACGCCCTGCGCCTTCGTCTCGATGGCACCTTGTCGCTGAGCCCTCGTCAGTAACCTTACCGACTCCATAACGCCGAGGATGTAACTCGCTGCAAAGTGCAGCGACCTTAAACTCGTCTTTACCTTAACGCCGTAGATTCAGCCGTGTTGAGTACCTGCGTACGAGTTGAACATATGAGTATTCGCGTATCCGGTAGGGCGCTGAAAGGTGCCATCGCGATTGCGGGCGTTGCCAGCGCAGTCGCACTTTCTGGGTGTACGACCATGGGCGGGGCCGTCCGGGATTCCACGATGACGGGATCCATTGGCCCCAGTGGTTCGGGCAATCTCAACCAACCAATGCCAAGCAGTCTGGGCGTCGGCACGCAAGTGGCGGAGAACCAGTTCATTCCGCCCGCCGATATCGGCGGGGGTGGTGGCGGTGCGCCGTACTTCTCCAATCCATCGCCGGTACAGTCCATGCCAAGCTCGATGATGGCGCCGCCGGCGGCTTCGCCCGGTTCGGTGTCCTCGACCGATCTTCCAGCCCTCAGTTCGTCCAACTCAAACGGTGCGGTACAAGCCATGCCACTTCAGCAGCCATCCGTCGCTCCGCTCGCCGCCGCCCCTGCCAATCTGGGGCCGCTGCCGGTCAATTCCTCCGTCCCGCTGAAGACCGCCACGTCGGCTCCAGCGCCCTCGCAGTCGCCCAACCTCACGGTCGTGCCGCAGAATGCCTATGTGCATGTGGTCGAGAGCGGCGAGTCGCTCTACACCATCGCGCGTCGCTACGACGTGACAGCCCAGGCGATCGTCACGGCCAATGGCTCGCTGTCGCCGGACAAGATCCATGTGGGCCAGAAGCTGGTCATCCCGGGCCGTCCGGACCTGCTGGCCAATCGTGCGCCCGCAGCCCGTCCGCCGGTTGCCAACGATGCCTCGGTAATGCCGGCCAGCGCGCCCCAGCGGCCGCACGGCACGGCCCAGGGGCCGGCGCCCTTGCAGGCGCCCCCGGCCAAGCAGCAGTCCATGCCTGCGCCGGTAACGGCCGCATTGCCGCAAACTCCCTCGATCAAGCAGGCAGCGCAGACGCTGCAGACTGCCGCCGTCGAACCCAAAAAGCCCGCCGCCGTATTGCAGGAACCGGCTATGTCCGGCGCCGACAAATTCCGCTGGCCGGTGAGCGGCAAGGTCATCACCGACTTTGCCGGCACCAAGGGTACGGGCATCAATATCGATGCGCCGGAAGGCAGTGCGGTCCGCGCCGCCGAGAACGGCACGGTTATCTATGTCGGCTCGGGCGTTGAGGGTTACGGCAACCTCATCCTGATCCGTCACGCCAATGGCTACGTCTCGGCCTATGCGCACCTCAAATCGATGAGCGTCGCCAAGGGCGATGTCGTCAACCGCGGTGACTCCATCGGCGCCGCCGGCATGACCGGTTCGGTCAGCCGTCCGCAACTGCACTTCGAGCTGCGCAAGGGCGCGACGCCTGTCGATCCCATGCCGCTGCTCGCCGGCTGATCCGCCTGCCTCCAAAGTGGCGCCTGCTGCCCCCGGTCATCGGCCGGGGGCTTTCTTTTATGCAGACCAGGCGACGTCGAGCCGCTCAAGGCCATGGAAATGGAAGACGTCGTTGTAGCGTGGCTCAGCAGCGAGGCGCAGCGTCGGCAGCCGCTCGAACAAGGTTCGCAGCGCTATCTGCAACTCGATCCGCGCCAGCGGCGCGCCGATGCAGAAATGGATGCCCGCGCCGAAGCTGACATTGGCGCCATCCATGCGGAATGGGTCGAACCGGCCGGCATCCGAAAAGCGTTTCGGGTCGCGATTGGCGGCGCCGAGCAAAAGACCGATTTCGTCGCCCTTGCGCAGCGCGATGCCGCCTTCCAGTTCCATATCCATCAGCGCATAGCGGGTGAACATGTGGAGCGGCGCGTCATAACGCAGGCATTCCTCCACCGTGGCGGCAGTCTGCGCATCGCTCGCAAAGAGCGTCCGCGGATCGAGCCCGCTTTCAAGGATGGTCTTCACGCTATTGCCGGTGGTGTGCACCGTCGCCTCGTGCCCGGCATTGAGCAACAGGATCGCCGTCGAGATGATCTCGTCCTCGCTCAGCCTCTCGCCACCTTGTTCGGAAGTGATCATGTGGGTCAGGAGATCTTCGCGGGGTAGCTTGCGGCGTTCGGCGATTACCGTCCGCAGATAGTCTATGAAGGCGACGGAGGCGGCATTGGCGTCATGCTCTTTCTCCTCGGTCACCCCAAACATGTACATCTGCACCATGCGGTTGGACCAGTTGAGCAATTGCGGCGCCGTCTCTGCCGGCAACCCGATCATCTCGGCGATGACCACGGCCGGGATAGGCGCGGCGAATTCTCTGATCAAATCGACTGGGCCATCCGCCTGCAAGCCATCGATGATTTCATTGGCAAGCCGTTGGATGCGGGGGCGCAGCTGTTCGACGTGGCGCGATACGAACGCGCGGTTGACCAGCGTCCGCAGCCGCGTATGCGCCGGCGGCTCCAGCGCCAGCAGCGAATATCTTTCGGTCTGGTCGAACGCGGCCACATGTGGCTTGGGCTGGGGCCAGCCCAGCTCTTCGCGGGTTGCCACATGCAGAATCTCGCGACCGAAGCGCTTGTCGCGGAGCAGGGCGTTGACCTCGGTAAAGCCGGTAAAGCACCAATAGCCGTATTCCTCCCAGAAAAACGTCGGATCGGACGCATGCACCGCATCGTAAAATGCGTAGGGGTTCTGGAAGAAGGCCGGGTCGCGCGGATCGGCATGGGCACGGCGGTTGGCGGGATCGACAGCTTGCGGGCGAAAGGGCGTATCCGGCATTGAGGGCTCGTGTTTGACCATGTGGTCAAATCTACAGCCACCAACCATGGCGTGAAAGAGGCGGATCATCCCACTTCCCCGCCAAGTACGGGCACACGAGAGTTGACCATTGGCGTTCCTGGCCCTATCGCCAGATCCGCAATAGAAGCGGCAGTTCACTCGCCCTTCCTGACGACGATGGAGTTTCGATTGAGCGATCTGACCCTGAGCCAAGCCGTGGAAAACATTTACGGCTCCCTTGCCGCCAACAATGAAGAGCTGGATGCCCATATCGCCACGCTAAAAAAAGTGATGGCGCGGGAGGGCGCCACGGAAGCGGTGTTCGAGCCGGCCAAGCTTGCCCAGAACAACCGCCAGGGCCGCAAGCTGATGCAGGCCTATTTCAGGAAGCGCGGCGTCATCGTAAGTTTTTCCGCCTAGCGTGCCGCCAACGAGCTTGCCGCAAAGCAGAGGCCGCCCCCCCGCCGGCGCATGTGACCTGATGATCGCCAACACCGCGGTTACCTTACCGTCAGACGCTTCAATCGCCCTATTGAAGCCAGCCTCATTGGCGCCTATGTGTCGCTTTACTGGGCGTTAAGGCGCCATCGTCTGCAATCGGCCATTCGCGCTGATTCGTTTCCAAGGGGCATCCGGATGAAAGATCCTGTCGATCTTTATATGAACACGCTCGTACCCATGGTGGTCGAGCAATCCAATCGGGGCGAACGCGCCTTCGATATCTATTCCCGGCTTCTCCGTGAGCGCATCATCTTCGTGACCGGTGTCGTCGAGGACAACATGGCGAGCCTGATCGTGGCTCAGCTGCTGTTCCTCGAATCAGAAAACCCAAAGAAGGAGATTGCGCTTTACATCAACTCTCCGGGTGGTGTGGTGACTGCTGGCCTCAGCATTTATGACACCATGCAGTTCATCCGTCCGGCTGTCGCCACCATGGTCATGGGGCAGGCTGCTTCGATGGGCTCGCTGCTGCTGGCGGCCGGCGAGGCAGGCATGCGGACCTCGTTGCCGAACTCGCGCATCATGGTCCACCAGCCTTCCGGCGGTTATCAGGGCCAGGTCACCGATATCCTGATTCATGCCAAGGAAGTCGAGGGTTTGAAGCGGCGGCTTAATCAGATTTATGAGAAGCACACCGGCCGGACCTACGAGGAAATCGAGAACGCTCTCGAGCGCGACCGGTTCCTGTCGCCGGACGAAGCCAAGGCCTTCGGCCTGATCGACACAGTCTACGAGAAGCGCGCGGTGCCCGAAGGGGCTTGATGGTGGCCGTTAACGCCAATCTTCACAGTTGGTGGACTGTGACAACCGTGTAATTGCGTGGGGCCGGATCGATCGCTAAGGTCGGTTCGGCTTACATTTTGTTTAAGCATCGTGCGCTAGCCTAATATGATGCGCGTTGAGGAAGCGATCCGCTTCCAGGAGTGACAGGATGTCCAAAGAGACAACGAACGGCGAATCCTCGAAGAACACGCTTTATTGCTCGTTCTGCGGCAAATCTCAGCATGAGGTTCGTAAACTGATTGCCGGTCCGACAGTATTCATCTGTGATGAGTGCGTCGAACTGTGCATGGACATCATCCGCGAAGAGAACAAGACCTCGATGGTCAAGTCGAGCGACGGGGTTCCGACGCCGGCTGAGATCTGCAAGGTCCTCGATGACTATGTCATCGGGCAGTTCCGCGCCAAGCGCGTGCTCTCCGTTGCGGTACACAACCACTATAAGCGCCTGCACCACGCGACCAAGAACCAGGACGTCGAGCTTTCAAAGTCCAACATCCTGCTGATCGGCCCGACCGGCTGCGGCAAGACCCTGCTCGCGCAGACCCTTGCCCGTATCCTCGATGTGCCCTTCACCATGGCTGATGCGACGACGCTCACCGAAGCCGGCTATGTCGGCGAGGACGTCGAGAACATTATCCTCAAGCTCTTGCAGGCTGCCGACTACAATGTCGAGAAGGCGCAGCGCGGCATCGTCTACATCGACGAAGTCGACAAGATTTCGCGCAAGTCCGACAATCCCTCGATCACCCGCGACGTTTCGGGCGAGGGTGTGCAGCAGGCTCTGCTGAAGATCATGGAAGGCACCGTGGCTTCCGTGCCGCCCCAGGGCGGCCGCAAGCATCCGCAGCAGGAATTCCTGCAGGTGGACACGACCAACATCCTGTTCATCTGCGGCGGCGCTTTTGCCGGCCTCGAAAAGATCATCGCTGCCCGCAGCGAAGGCTCAGGCATCGGTTTCGGCGCCGTAGTGAAGGATCCGCAGGATCGCCGTGTTGGCGACATCCTCAAGGAAGTGGCTCCGGAAGATCTGGTGAAGTTCGGTCTGATTCCTGAATTCATCGGCCGTCTGCCTGTGCTCGCGACTCTCGAAGATCTGGATGAGCCTGCGCTGATCGAAATCCTCACCGCGCCGAAGAACGCGCTGGTGCGGCAGTATCAGCGGCTGTTCGCCATGGAAGAAGTCGAACTCACCTTCCACGAGGACGCGCTCAAGGCCATCGCCAAGCACGCCATCGAACGCAAGACCGGCGCCCGTGGCCTCCGCTCGATCATGGAATCGATCCTGCTGGATACCATGTACGACCTGCCCTCGCTCGAAGGTGTGGAAGAGGTGGTGATCTCGTCCGAAGTCGTTGAAGGCAAGGACGTTCACCCGCTCTACATCTATGCCGAGCGAAAGAAGGAAGAGCTGTCGGCCGGCGCCTGACAGCAACCTGATCGAAATCACGGAGCCGGAGGCAGTTCCTGCCTTCGGCTCTTTCTTTTGTCCAGGAGTTGCCGGTGCCCGGAGTTCCAGACACCCTGATGACCGCACTGGCGGAGGAAGCCGTTGGCATGTCCCGTGCCGGCCTCGCCGAGCGATCCGCCGCCATCTCGCGCAACTATAGGGATTTCCAGGCGTCGTCCCGGCACTTGGCCGGCACCGAGGATGTGCTCGCATACGCTATTGGCAGATTGCCGGCGACATACGCCGCGGTCGCGGCCGTGCTTGAGAAGGCCGGTCAATGCTTGCCGGAATTCAGTCCGACGACGTTGCTCGATGCGGGGGCAGGGCCGGGCACGGCGAGCTGGGCCGCAGTTGCGGAATGGCCGGAGATCGCCCGGGTGACAATGGTCGACCATGGCGCTGATTTTCGTGGTCTGGCACGGCGGCTGTCGGCGGCCAGCCTGGACGGGGCATTGCGTGACGCAGAAATCGGTGCCGGCGACATCCGCCGGCTCGATCTCGCCTCCAGGCGGTTTGACCTTGTCGTCGCCAGCTATGCGCTGACCGAGCTAGCGGACGACGCTTATCTTGAGGCCGTGGAGCAGCTATGGCTGCACTGCGGTGGCGCGCTCGTACTGATCGAACCCGGTCGTCCACGGGACTATCGCCGGCTGCTGCTCGCACGCGGCTGGTTGCTCGATCGGGGAGCCACGATGGTCGCGCCTTGCCCCCATGCCAATGTCTGCCCGTTACCTCCGGACGACTGGTGCCATTTCAGCACCCGCCTGCCGCGCAGCCGTGACCATATGCTGGTAAAGGGCGCCACCGTACCGTTCGAGGATGAAAAGTTCAGCTATATGGTGCTGGCGCGTGCGGAGTTGGCGATGGAGCGTGCACACGCCCGGATCATCGCCCCACCCGAACGCAACAAGTTTGCCATCACCTTGCCGCTATGCACGCCCGTCGGGCTTGAGCGCGAAACCGTGATGAAACGCGACGCCGAAAACTTCGGCGTCGCGCGCAAACGTGAATGGGGCGACGCTTGGCGCTAGGCCGCTTCCCGCGGAAGTGGCCCGACATAGAGCGACTTCGGACGGATCAGCCGGCCGCCCAGTGCCTGCTCCCGGGCATGTGCGATCCAGCCGCCGGTGCGGCCGATGGCGAAGACGCAGGTGAACGCCTCGCGCGGAAAGCCGACGGCCTCCAGCAGCAGCGCTGTATAGAATTCCACATTGGTTTCGAGCGGCCTGTCCGGCTTGAGCCGCTTCAGCAGCGTCAGCGCCGCGACTTCCACGGCTTCCGCCAACGCTACGCGCTCGGGATCGACCTGTCCGGTTTGCGAGAGCGCTCGCAATGCCGTCTTCAGCGCATCCGCACGAGGGTCGCGGACGCGGTAGATGCGATGGCCAAAGCCCATCAGCCGGTCGCCGCGAGCGAGGGCGGCTTCCAGCCAGCTCTCGGCATTGGTGGCGCTGCCGATGGCATCGAGCATATCGAGCACCGGGCCCGGTGCCCCGCCATGCAGCGGGCCCTTGAGGGCACCTATGCCTGCCAGCACCGCCGAGGTCAGGCCGGCCTGCGTCGAAGCCACGATACGCGCCGCGAAGGTGGAGGCGTTAAGGCCATGATCGGCGACCGTCACCAGATAGGCATCGAGGGCCGCGACCTGGGAGGCGTTGGGCTGCTTTCCATCGATCATGCGCAAAATATCGGCGGCATGGGAAAGTTGGGAGTCCGGGGCGATCGGGGCCTTACCGGCTTGCAGCCGCAGGATTGCGGGCAGGAATACCGCCGATCCTGCCAGAAGGCTCGAGGCTGTCGGTAGATCGTCGCCATCGGGCAGCCTGGCGAGAAGCGCGCGGACGGCCTCGATTGGCGACCGCTGCAGCAGCACCGCATCGGCAGCCCTGAGATGTTGGAACACCGCGACACGAGCCAGGCCGAGCTCGTGCGCCAGCGCCCGGGTTGGTGGCAGGTCATCAAAGAAGCCCTGAAACAGCAGGGTCAGCATATCCTCGTAGCGGCTGTCGCGGACGAGTTCGTCCAGCGATCTGCCGCGAACGATCAACCGCCCTGCGAGCCCGTCGACATCAGACAGCACGGTTTCGGCTGCAACCACATCATCCAATCCACTTTTCATAGCAACCTCCTGGGTTGCCATAGAGCGTAAGGCTGTTAAGATTGACGTCAATCTTGATCCAATCAATCAATGTGACCCATGGGCTGGCTGACCGCGAACGAAGCACTGGCGCGGCTCGGCACCAAGCCGCAGACGCTTTATGCCAATGTCAGCCGGGGCCGCATTCGCGCCAAGCCCGACCCAGCGGATTCACGCCGCAGCCTCTACGATGCCGATGATGTGGACCGCCTGGCTGGCCATCATGCCGGGCGCCGCAAGGCGGAGGCGGTGGCGGCGGATGCCATGCGCTGGGGCGATCCGATCTTGCCGTCAGGTATCGCCACGGTGGCCGGAGGGCGCTTGCTGTATCGTGGCAGAGATGCCGCCGAACTCGCCGAGACGGCAACGCTCGAAGACATCGCCGCGCTGCTATGGACCCAAGGGGCAGTTGAACTGATCTCGACCGGGCCGCCGATCGATGAAAGCGTTCCGGCATGGAAGCGGGGCCTGGTTGCGATGGCGGCGTGCGCCGCAAGCGATGCTCCGAGCTATGGCCGCTCGCCGGCCATCCTGCGCGCCGAGGCAAGGCTGGTGGTGTCCCGCCTGGCCGATGCCATGGCGGGCCCTTCCAAAATAGTCCAACCGCTCCATAAGCGACTGGCGACGGCTTGGCGTCGTCCGCATGCGGCAGACGCTATCCGGCGAACGCTGGTGTTAATGGCCGATCACGAACTCAATGCCTCAACATTTGCCGCCCGCGTTGCGGTGTCGACTGGCGCCGCGCTTTCGGCCGGCGTGCTTGCAGGGCTTGCGACCCTCAGCGGTCCGCTGCACGGCGGCGCCGCACAGGGTGCCCAGGCCCTGGCACAAAGCGCCGAGGCCGTGGGGGCCGAGGCTGCCGTGCGGCAATGGCTGGGGCAGGGCCGCCGGATACCGGCCTTCGGGCATCGCCTCTATCCCGAAGGCGACATTCGTGCGGCGGCGCTGTTGCCGCATATTGATCTGGCTCCCGCCTATGCCGATCTCATCCCGGTCGTCGAGCGGGTGGTCGGCGAGAAGGCGAATGTCGACTTCGCGCTTGCGGCCCTCACCGTTGCCTTCGACCTGCCGGTCGATGCGCCGCTGATCATTTTCGCGCTGTCGCGTTGCGTAGGGTGGCTGGCGCACGGACTGGAGCAGGCTGAGACTGGTCACCTCATCCGTCCACGCGCTCACTATGTCGGTGCGGCGATGCCTACGGAGGTCTGATAGCGTCCCGGGCTCCAATAGTTACATTTATGTGCCTGGAAATCCTCAGCCATGCGTGTCACGCAACTGTATTAATCAAGAGTTTTGTCTGAAGGTTGACTTGCGTAGGGAACCTATCACCCTATCTAGAATGCAGAATCAGCCATGCGGCTCACGCGAGCGTCTGCCTGATTGCTACGGGCGTACTTCCAACTACTCCTCCCTGAGTGCGCCCCGGAAAGGATAAGACATGTCGGACGTCAGTTCAGGCGCCGAGGTTGGCCGCGATCGGGTTTATCCGGTCCTGCCTCTGCGCGATATCGTGGTTTTCCCTGGAATGATCGTACCCCTGTTTGTGGGGCGCGAGAAATCGGTGAAGGCCCTCGAAGAGGTAATGCGCGACGACAAGCATATTCTTGTGGTCACCCAGAAGAATGCGCAGGACGACGATCCGTCGCCGGACCAGATCTATGCCACCGGCACCATCGCTTCGGTGCTGCAGCTTTTGAAGCTGCCCGATGGCACCGTGAAGGTTCTGGTTGAAGGGCTGAACCGCGCCACCATCGATCAATATCTGCAGACCGTCGATTATTTCGAGGCTGAGGCCACTATCCTGGCTGAACCCGAGACCGATGCCGTCGAGCTCGAGGCCCTGGCCCGCTCGGCGCAGACCGAATTCGAGAGCTATGTGAAGCTCAACAAGAAGATTTCGGCAGAGGTCGTGACCGCCGTCGCGCAGATCGAGAACCATTCCAAGCTCGCCGATACCATTGCCAGCCATCTGGTGATCAAGATCGCCGAGAAGGAAGACCTGTTGAGCACCGTTTCTGTCGCCGAACGGCTGCAGAAAATCCTCGGCCTCATGGAGGGCGAGATCGGTGTGCTGCAGGTCGAGAAGCGCATCCGCTCCCGCGTCAAGCGGCAGATGGAGAAGACGCAGCGCGAGTACTACCTCAACGAGCAGATGAAGGCCATTCAGCGCGAGCTTGGCGATGGCGAGGAAGGCTCGAACGAAATCACCGAACTCGAAGAGCGCATCAACAAGACCAAACTGTCCAAGGAAGCCCGTGACAAGGCCAATGCCGAGCTGAAAAAGCTCAAGCAGATGAGCCCGATGTCGGCGGAAGCCACGGTCGTCCGCAACTATCTTGATTGGATCCTGGGCCTGCCCTGGGGCAAGAAGACCAAGATCAAGCGCGACCTGAAGCTGGCCGAGGAAGTGCTCGACGCCGATCACTACGGCCTCGAAAAGGTCAAGGAACGCATCCTCGAGTACCTGGCGGTGCAGACCCGCACCGGCAAGCTCAAGGGGCCGATCCTGTGCCTCGTCGGTCCTCCGGGCGTCGGCAAGACCTCGCTGGGCAAGTCCATCGCCAAGGCGACCGGGCGCGAGTTCGTCCGCATGTCGCTGGGCGGCGTTCGTGACGAGGCCGAGATTCGCGGCCATCGGCGCACCTATATCGGCTCCATGCCGGGCAAGGTGATCCAGTCACTGCGCAAGGCCGGGAAGTCCAACCCGCTCTTCCTGCTCGACGAGATCGACAAGATGGGCCAGGACTTCCGTGGCGATCCGTCCTCGGCACTGCTCGAAGTGTTGGATCCGGAGCAGAATGCGACGTTCAACGATCACTACCTCGAGGTCGACTACGACCTGTCGGATGTGATGTTCGTGACTACGTCGAACACGCTCAACATTCCCGGCCCGCTGATGGACCGCATGGAGATCATTCGCCTGTCGGGTTACACCGAACAGGAGAAGCATGCGATCGCCACCGGCCACCTGATCCCGGAGACGCTCAAGGAGAACGGCCTGCAGCCGAACGAATTCGAGCTGCCCGACGACCAGTTGACCTCGCTGATCCAGAAGTACACGCGGGAAGCCGGCGTTCGCAGCCTGAAGCGCGAGATTTCGAAGCTGATGCGCAAGGCGGTCAAGGACATCCTGGTCGGCAAGACCAAGAAGGTCGTGATCGACGACAAGCTGATGGCCGAATATCTCGGACCGCAGGTCTTCACGCATGGCGAGATCGAGGCCGAGGCCCAGATTGGCCTGGTTACCGGTCTGGCCTGGACCTCGGTGGGTGGCGAGTTGCTGACCATCGAAGGCGTGATGACCCCGGGCAAGGGCCGCATGACGGTGACAGGCAACATCAAGGAAGTGATGAAGGAATCGCTGACTGCCGCGACCGCTTATGTGCGGTCCCGCTCCGTCGATTTCGGCATCAAGCCGCCGATGTTCGACACGCGCGATATCCACGTGCACCTGCCTGAAGGCGCGACGCCCAAGGATGGTCCGTCTGCGGGTATCGGCCTCGCCACTGCCATCGTCTCGGTGATGACCGGCATTCCGGTGCGCAACGACGTGGCCATGACGGGTGAGATCACCCTGCGCGGCCGGGTCCTGCCTATCGGCGGTCTCAAGGAGAAGCTGCTTGCAGCCCTCCGCGGGGGGATCAAGACGGTGCTGATCCCGGCCGAGAACATGCGTGATCTGGCCGAAATTCCGGACATCGTCACCAAGGGGATGGAGATCATCCCGGTGAGCCGGATGGATGAGGTTATCAAGCGGGCCCTGGTCCGCGAGCCCGAGCCGATCGAATGGAACTTCGATGAAGCGGTGAACACGCCGATCGCGGCAGTCACCTCTGATGTCGAGGAGCCGCCGGCCGGCCTGCCGCATTAAGCGGCCGACAGAGAATTGCAGAACGGCGCCTCAGGGCGCCGTTTTTGTTTTCTTCTCCGCCAGATGCTGCCTGAGGCCGGCGAGCATGAGCTGCAGCCCGTTCTCGAATGACGGCTCGAAGCCCTCGTCCATATAGGCGCGCACGGCGGCGTCGAGCATGGGATAGGTCCCGATCCTGGTCAGGACTTGCTGCACCTGTTCGCTGCTCTGGCGTGTTTGCGTCGCCTGCTCTTCGAGCACGTTGCCGATGGTATAGGTGCCGATCGCGATAAGAGTACGCAGCGCGATGCCCATCTCGAAGCCGGCATCGAGCAAATTGCGCAGCTGCGCCTCGCTGCCTGGCATTTCGCTTTCGGAAGGCTCGTTGCCGGCATGGACACGGGCCCCGTCGCGAAACGCCAACAGGGCACGGCGGAAGCTTCGGGCATTCTCCACCACGAATTCGTCCCAGGCTTCGCCCGGAAGCGGTTGGCGGCGCGTGTGGCCACGCAGCATCATTTCCTCGTTCATGGCGTCGAGCAGGGCATTCTTGTTCTTGAAATGCCAGTAGAGCGCCGGCTGCTGAACGCCGAGCCGCTCCGCCAGCTTGCGCGTGGTCAGCTGGTCGAGCCCGACTTCGTTGAGCAGGTCCAGGGCTGCATCGATGATTTTTTGCCGTTCGAGCTTCATGCCGTTCCTTCACGATAGGTCTTGAAATCTATCACCGATAAAGTTATTTATCAGCGATAGATTTTGGCGCTGTGTCGCCGTCCGGACAAGTTTCATGAACAAGCCTCTGCTCGTCATTTTCATCGCCGTCATGCTCGACGCGGCGGGCATCGGGCTGATCTTTCCGATTCTTCCCAGTCTCCTGCGGGACCTTACCGGGCAAACCGAGATCTCGACACTCTATGGCGTCATTCTCGCGCTCTATGCCTCGATGCAGTTTCTGTTCTCGCCGCTGCTCGGCGTTCTCAGCGATCGCTTCGGGCGGCGGCCGGTCCTGCTGGCGTCCGTAGGTGGCGCAACCATCGATTACCTGGTCATGGCGCTGGTACCCTCGTTGTGGGTCGTCATCGTGGGTCGAATGCTTGCCGGCTTCACCAGCGCCAATATGGCGGTGGCGACGGCCTATATCGCCGACATCACCTCGGAGGACGAGCGTGCCAGGCGCTTCGGCCAGATGGGCGCCTGCTTCGGCATCGGCTTTATCATCGGGCCGCTGCTGGGCGGTTTCCTCGGGACATGGTGGGTGCACGCGCCGTTTCTTGCCGCAGCCGTGCTCAACGGCGTCAATTTCGCACTGGCGCTGTTCGTCCTGCCGGAATCACACAAGCCTGATGGCGGCCGGCTGGCCTGGGCGGCGCTCAATCCGCTGGCGCCCATGCGGTGGGCGCTGGGTTTTAGGGAACTCCTGCCTCTGATCCTGATCTTCTTCATCTTGGCGCTGGTGGGTAATATCCCCGGGACGGTGTGGGTGCTGTACGGCCAGGACAAGTTCGGCTGGGACGGCCTCACTGTCGGCCTGTCGCTCGCCGTCTTTGGCCTCTGCCACGCCGGCGCCCAGGCTTTCATCACCGGGCCGCTGAGCCAGCGCTTCGGCGAACTGCGCGCCATGGCCCTGGGCATGGCGACGGATGGGCTGGGCTATGTGCTGATGGGGTTTGCCACCCAAGGCTGGATGCCGTTCGCCCTCGGTCCGCTCTTCGCCGTGGGCGGTATTGCTCCGCCGTCGGTGCAGGCGCTGATGACGCGGCAGGTTTCCGAAGACAAGCAGGGGCAATTGCAGGGTGTCCTTGCCAGCGTTACCAGCCTCACCGCCATCATCGGCCCGCTGGTCGGCACCAGCGTCTACTACCTCAGCAAACCTTTCTGGCCGGGCATCGTCTGGATCGTCGGGGCGTCCCTCTATCTCTTCGCCATTCCCCTGCTGGCCCTGGGCCGGCGGCGATTGCAGATGAAGCCCGCCTGACCGCGACGCCGATTGCTGGCGATGCCGCTTCCCAAATGTGGGGTGAAACGACGCAAGACCTTGCAAAATCTGTGATTGCCGGTGCGCAATCACGACGATCGGGCTTGCGCGCCCCAGTTTTCCGCTTCATTAACAGAATTGCGGTCGAATCCCCGGGAAAGCCCGGATTTCCTTGCCTTTCTTCTGGAATCGCAAAAGTGTGGCCGCGTTTTAGCTCGCCGAGGAGGCGGGCAATCTCACTGTGAGGAAATGCTATGAACAAGAACGATCTGATCGGCGCCGTTGCCGACAAGGCCGAAATCACCAAAGCTCAGGCAGCTGAGGCTGTTGATGCGGTCTTCGAAGCGATCACCGGTTCCCTCAAGAGCGGGGATGAAGTCCGGTTGGTCGGCTTTGGGACCTTCTCTGTGTCCAAGCGCAAGGCCACCACTGGCCGCAATCCGGCTACCGGCGCTGAGATCAAGATCCCGGCTTCCAATCAGGCGAAGTTCAAGCCCGGTAAGGGCCTGAAAGACTCGATCAACTGACCGAGCCGCCATCTATTCTTTTTACCTATGGCCCCGAGCGTCTGACGCCGGGGCCATTTGCATTTCCATGGGGTCTCGGCGAGAGGGCATATTGACGGGCAGGGGCCAACACCCTAGTTAGGGCCGCGTTCCCTGCCGCCCTGTCGGTCGATAGAGGAACTGCCGGCCCTGGCCGGGCGATTAGCTCAGTTGGTAGAGCGCCTCGTTTACACCGAGGATGTCGGCGGTTCGAGTCCGTCATCGCCCACCATTCCTAAATCGGCACCTGGGCGGTGCTGACCTCGCCGATGCGCTTCCAGATTGCAGCCGCCCTTGCTTCGAAGGCTCTGAACTCCTGGAGCAGGTCGCCTGGCGGGCCACGGGATACCAGACACAACCTCAGCAATGTCGCGGCGCGCTCCGAGACCAGGTGCAGTTCTTCGTAGAGCTCCTGAAGCTCCGCGATCATCTCTGGATCGTGCGTGCTGTCCTCATCCTGACTGCTCATGGCCGAACACTCCGCCGGATGGATAAACTAGCATGCAGTTCAACGGTCGTGCAGTCTCACCGGACCGCCGCGATCATGCGCTTGTGATTGACCTTCAGCCGGCTCCCGGCGTTAAGTTCAAATCCTACAGCCATGTTTCAGGAGAAGTCCCTTGTCGCGCTTTGTCCTTGCCGCTGCCCTGGCGCTTGCCGCCACGCCCGCTCTTGCCCTTGATCTGAAAAGCACCGATGTGACCGATGGGACGCCCATCGACACCAAATATGTTTGCGAAAAGTACGGCGGCACCAGCATTTCGCCGCAGCTGTCGTGGAGCGGCGTGCCGGCCGACGCCAAGAGCCTTGCCATCGTGATGTTCGATCCTGATGCGGGCACCAGCGGTCACTATCACTGGCTGCTTGCCGATATTCCGGCTTCGGCGACCGGAATCGATCAGGGCGCCGGCTCCAAGGGCGGGACTATTCCTGCGGGCGCCACGCCGCTCCCGAACGGGTCCAACCACGCCAATTATGATGGTCCGTGCCCGCCCGCTGGCAAACCGCACCACTATCAGATCACGCTCTATGCGCTGCCAGACGCCAAAACGACAATCGCGGCCGACATGAAAGCGGCAGATATCGACGCCGCTCTCGCCAAAGCCGCAGTGGCGCAGGCGCGGATCACGCCGATTTACGGCCAATAGGTCCACGGTCGCCGTCTGTTTCGACCGGCCTCTCGCAGGCCGGTTTTCCCCAACGGCTCGCCGTCGTGGAACAACCAAAGTTTTTGCCGGTTTGTCGCTTGACTTGCTCCAATGCGACCGTTACACGAACCCCACCTTGCAGGGACGTCTACTGCATGCGGGAGTAGCTCAGTTGGTTAGAGCGC
Source organism: Devosiaceae bacterium (assembly GCA_036499825.1). Lineage (GTDB taxonomy): Bacteria > Pseudomonadota > Alphaproteobacteria > Rhizobiales > Devosiaceae > Paradevosia. The sequence goes on along the minus strand of DASYCZ010000026.1, from coordinate 1,056,030 downwards.
CGGCCTGTCACGCCGGAGGTCGCGGGTTCGAGCCCCGTCTCTCGCGCCACCCTTATCTTACTGATAAGGCTGGCGGTTTCGGTTCAGTGAGCCGATCTTGATGACGAAAATTCTGATCCTGATCAACTCTGCGATCCTGGTTTTTTGAGCCTGCATTATTGCGCCGAGAGCTTGGCGCACCGGCTTCGGTTAGCCTCGAATCGGATGCGAGATCGAGCGGCATGCAGGTCTTCCGAAGCCACTGTTTGATCGATTCCATTGTTCCTTTTGGCAGTGAGATATTCGATGAAGGCGGGGCGCGCTGCGGGCACCGCCATGGTGCTTATGTTCATGAGCCGCGGGGTAAAGCCGTGAGCGAGCAGCGGTTTGAGCCGCGTGGACTGGAACCGTTGCCAGAACTGCATTAACGGTGCTTGGCACGGTCGTGCTCGGCCGACCAGTACCGGGAGGCTTGATTGCGCGGCATCGACTTCAGCTCGTGGCAAAACTTGTTGACGACCGTCCTTGGATTGGCGGTCTTCACGATTATCGGCATGGGCATTCGCCTGCTGGTCATGATGACCATCCAGCAGCGCCGCGAACGCGTGAACCGGCAGATCAACGAGAGGCTCCGCACCTTGATCGCCGCCTATAAGGTGTTGGGTGGCTCGTTTACCGGCAACCTTGCAGTCGACCCCACGCATTTGCGCGACCTGCATCACCCTGAGCCCGCCAACCCGCCGGCAACGGAGGACGATGGGGCAGATGACGCCGTGGTGCCCGCCACGGGCGAGGGCGGCGAGGGCTCCGATCGGAGGCGACGGGTTCGCGATGCCGTGGAAGCGGTCCTGTCGGACATCATTCTGCTGGGGACCGAGGAGCATGTCCGGCTGGCTGAGCGTGCGGCGCGAGAGCTGGTTGCCGGGCACCCAGTCCATACCCATGAGCTTGTCGTGTCGCTGCGCGACTTCATCCGCGAGGCGCTCGATCTCGATCCAATCCCAGCCGATCTCGCGATTCCCCTGCAGGGGCCGACCAGGCCTTCGGGTGGCGGCGGCGGCCGTGGCGGCGGTGCCGGCAAGGACGGCGGACGCGAGGGCGGCGGCGGCGGTGGTGGCGGCGGCGGCGGTATGGGAGGCGGCGGCGGCATGGGAGGCGGTGGAGGAATGGGTGTCAACACCGACGATCAGTCTTCCCAGGGGCACCGCCCGTAAGCGGCGGCAGCAAAACGCAGCACTGCCGGCAGAGCAAAATTAACAAGCCTGCGGTAAAAGAGGTGCATGTCGAACCTCGCAGCCATGCCCGCGACCGATATCGCGCAGCTTCCGCCCAGCGGACAGCGGCTGCGGGACATCGTGCAGATGGTGACCGTGGGCATGGCGCTGGTCGGAATGGATGGCCGCATCGCTTTTGCCAACAACGCCTTCGGCGCTGTGCTCGGTTACGAGGAACAGGGCTGCGTCGGTCTCGCCATAGAGGAATTGCTGCGTGGCAGCGATGGGTCGCAGCCGGCCCTGCGCATCCGCCGGCTGATGTCCGGCGAGAGCCAGCACTTCAATGTCCAGGCCCGCTGCCTGCAGCGCAACGGCAACAGCCTGTGGATGCAGATAGCGGCTTCGATCCTCACGGATGAGACGGGTGACCATCCCGTCGCCATCCTCGTCGAGCTGTCCGATATCGACCGGCAGAAGCGCGCCGAGGAAGCCCTGACCGAATGGGAAGCCCGTTGGAACACGGCGCTTGAAGCAGCCGGACAGGGCGTCTGGGACCACAACCATGTCACGGGCCAGAAATATCATTCGCCGACATGGCGCCGCATGCGCCTTTTGACCGATGCCGATCCCTTGCCGAAAAGCGCCGCAGAGTGGCTGGCCTCCATACACCCGGACGACCGGGAGCGCGTCGCCGATTATGTCCGCAGGCAGGATGCCGGCGAATTTCCGAACATCGCCTTCGAATTTCGCGAGCGCCGCAAGGATGGCAGCTGGCTCTGGGTCTTGAGCCGCGGCAAGGTTGCGGAATGGGACGAGAATGGCGTGCCGATGCGAATCATCGGTACCGATACCGACATCACCGACATCAAGGCCGTGGAAGCGGAACTGGCAGCCGAAAAGGAACGCCTCCGCATCACTCTCGGCTCGATCGGGGATGGGGTGATCTCGACAAATGCCGAGGGCCGCATCATTTTCATGAACGCCTCCGCCGAGGAACTGACCGGCTGGACCTCCGCCGAGGCTGTCGGTCGTGACCTCGAGGCGGTGTTCACCGTCGTCGACGACGCGGGGGAAACGCCCAAGGGCCCGATGGGTATCTGCCTGTCGAGCGGCGAGCTGCGCAAATCCGACGACAATGTCATACTGCTCGGGCGCGACGGGACGCGCTACGACATTCACCGCTCGGCTTCGCCAGTGCAGGCAACCGACGGGTCGGTCATCGGTGCCGTGATGGTCTTCCAGGACATCACCGATAGCCGCGACCTGCAGCGTAAACTGGCTTTTGCCGCCGATCATGACAGCCTCACCGGCCTTCTCAACCGCTCGGGTTTCGAGCGCATCCTCAAGGCCGCTTCGGAAGAGGCAGGTCGGGGGATAAGGGAATATGCGCTCTGCTTCATCGATATCGACCACTTCAAGGCCGTCAACGACAGTGGCGGGCACGCGGCGGGCGATGCCATGCTGCAGGAAATCGCCAGGGTGACCAGGGCGTCGTGCCGCAGTGCCGACTACGCCGCGCGCATTGGCGGCGACGAATTCGCACTCTTGCTGGAGGGCTGCTCGCTCAGCGACGCCGCCCGTGTGGCAACCAAGCTGGTCGACGCCCTGGCTTCCACTCAGCTGAGCTGGCAGGGCAGGGTCTACGGCATCGGCGCCAGCATTGGCGTGACGGCGATAACGGGCGGCACCAACGGTGTCGCGGTGTCGCTCAGCGAGGCTGACGCGGCTTGCTATCTGGTGAAGCAACAGGGCCGGGGCGGCGTTGCGACGTTCGGAGCGTTCGGCCCGCAACGCATCGGCGCCATCGCCGAAAAGACCCCAGTTCTCTAGCCGATCGTCCCTGCACCGCCAGGCATTTGCATCATTTGCGCCGGAAGTCCCACCGCAACCAGCGGCTCTGGCAGGCGTTGATCGCAGAGCCATCAGCTTGTGGAGCGATGTCCATGGAAGATCCCAAGACCAAGGCCTGCGTCGATGCCTGTCTCGATTGCTACCGCACTTGTCTGTCGATGGCGATGAACCATTGTCTCGAATTAGGCGGCGCGCATGTGGAAAAGCAGCATCTCACTCTGATGATCGCCTGCGCCAACATTTGCCGTACAGCGGCCGATTTCATGCTGACTGCCACTCCCCACCATGCCCATATCTGCGCGGAGTGCGCCGAGATCTGCGAACAATGCGCCAAGGATTGTGAGCGTCTGGGCCAGATGGAGGAATGTGTCGCCGCCTGCCGGCGCTGTGCCGCAAGCTGCCACGAAATGGCGATCCCGCTGGCGGGCTAGCTGTGATGGAACTCCAGCGCATCGATACTGTTTCACGCTGAGCGGCGCCCGGCGGTGGCGATCGGACGTGTCGCATGGATGAGGAGACGGAAATGCCTCGTGGTGACAAATCTGCCTATACCGACAAGCAGGAACGTAAAGCCGACCATATTGCCGAAGGCTATGAAAAGCGCGGGGTCTCGGAGAAGGAGTCCGAACGGCGCGCCTGGGCCACGGTCAACAAGGACAACGGCGGCGGCAAGAAATCGGGTTCGGGCCGCGGTACTGATAGCGGCCATCCCGCCGCTCACAAGGGTGGGGAAAAGGGCGGCAAGGCCTCTGCCAGCCGGTCGGCAGCGGACCGCTCCGCATCCGCCAGGAAGGGTGCGGCAACGCGCAAGCGCAACGCCGAAAACCACGCGCATCATTGACTACGGGGAACTTTATAAGACGCTCCCTTCAATCGCCGCTCACGGTTCGCCTGAGCGGCGATTGCATATGAACCAGGGCTTGGCGCTGGAATCCGGCCTTGCAGATTCTCCAACAACAGATTGATAAAATTATACTTCTGGATGGATTGGCTGGCTTCGCCTTTGGAAGGGCTTGACTCACCCGACACGAGATGGTGAGTGTCCGTTACATTATACATTATGTATAAAACGCTTTCGCTATCTCTCAGGGAGGATCTGATGAAGAACAAGCCAGTCGATCTTGGTCGCCGCCGCGCCACCAAGGTTCTCGCAGGTGTTACTGCCGCGCTGATGTTGTCAGCGAGCGGTCTGGTGACCGCCGCCATGGCGGCGCAGCCGGACTATTATCCGGCCGACTACGCCAAGATCGTCGAGGCCTCCAAGGCCGAGAAGGGCGTGCTCGTCTATTCGAACATGGGCGAGATGAACTGGAGCCCGCTGATCGCGGCCTTCAACGCCGAATATCCGTGGATCAAGGTGCAGACCCTCGACCTGGGCTCGATCGAAGTGTTCGAGCGCTACTACGCCGAAAGCGCAGCCGGCAACAACGCTACCGACGTCATCGTTTCGCACAGCTCGTCGGCATGGCTCGATCTTCTCAAGAAGGATGGCGTCGACGCCAGCTATGTCTCGGCCGAGGATGCCAAGCTGCCGAGCTATTCGAAGCCGTCCAAGGGTGTCTACACCATCTCTGTCGACCCCTATTTCATCGCCTACAACAAAGCGCTGCTCGCCGAGAACGAACGCCCCAAGTCCATCCAGGACATCGTCGATCTCGTTTCCAAGGATCCGCAGCGTTTCGCGCACAAGATCGCCACCGGCGTTCCGATGTCGAACGCGGCAGCCCAGAACCTCACCAATACCTATTTCCAGCATGTGGGTGAGGATAAGGCCCTGCAGCAGTTCCAGACCCTGGGGCAGGATGTCGACGTCTACCGTTCGGCCGGCCAGATCATGGAAAAGCTGACGACCGGCGAAGTGCTGATCGGCTTCATGCTCTCGGGTATCCAGGTGTTCCCGCTGCTCGCCGATCCGGCGCGTGCGCAGATCCTCGGCTATGCCTTCCCGACTGACGGCACCGTCATGCTGATGCGCCATATCGCCATGGCCAAGACTGCGCCGAACCCGAACTCGTCCCAGCTCTTCATCGATTTTGTGCTCTCGAAGGCTGGCCAGACGGCGCTTTCCGCCGGTGGTCTCATGTCTTACCGCGATGATGTCGAGCTGCCGGATGGCCCTACGGGCTATACATACAAGAAGATCGCGGCCGAAGTCGGCGAGGCCAGCCTCGCACCGACCAGCTTCGATCCCAAGACGATGATCCCCTCGCAGGACCTCATCGACAAAGTCAATGCCGCGCTTCACGTGCAGCCCTGATCTGGAATAGGGCGGTATAGTCCATGTCGAAATCCACGGAACAAACCGCCCCAGCACTTTTGGGGTCGGCGGGCACGGTTTTGCCCGCCGGCGTCCCGGCCTCGCGTCCGCTGCGGCAGATGCTGGCCGCAATGCCCATGACGGGGCGCTGGGTTTTCGCGCTGCTGCTGCTGGCGCTGCTGATCTCGCCCATGTTGCCGTTGATCTATCAGGCCTTCATCGACCGGGCGATCTACGAGCAGGGCGGGGTGGCCACATTCGGCAATTTCCAGCGTCTGTTCGCCGATCCGTCTTTCCAGACCGCCAGTCTCAATACGTTGTGGTTCTCCATCATGGGTACCATCGTTTCGACCTTGGTCGGTTTCATCGCCGCCCTGCTGCTGGAACGCCTGGCGCTGCCCGGCCGCAAGACGCTCAAGATCCTGTTCCTGGCCCCGATCTTCGTTTCGGCGCTGATACTGGCGCTGTCCTGGTCGATGCTTTATGGCCCAAGCGGTTATGCCGATGTGTGGCTGCGCACGACGATCGGCCTCGGCCTGCCCAACCTCAATTCGTTGCCCGGCATGGCGGTGCTTTCCGGAGTCTCGTCGGCACCGGTGAGCTATCTGCTCTTCGCCGGCGCCATGGCCAATATTCCCTCGACGCTTGAAGATGCGGCGCGGGCGGCCGGGGCCTCACCGTTCCGGGCGATGATGGCGATCGTCGTGCCACTGATCCGGCCGTCGCTGCTCTACTGCATCATGCTGAACTTCGTGCTCAACATCGACCAGCTGGCCGTGCCGCTGATCATCGGTGGTCCGGCGCGGGTGCAGGTGCTTTCCACCTTTCTCTACGACAACGGCATCGCCGTGAAGGCGGACTACGGCCTCGTCAGCGCCGCCGCCGTCGTCATGCTGATCCTGATCCAGTTCTTCATCGTCGGACAGAAATTCGCGCTGGGTGACCTGCGCCGCTACACCACGGTAGGCGGCAAGAGCATGCGCAAGGGCCTTGTCGAGGTCGGTGCGGCAGGTTGGCTGATCTCGGGGCTGGTGTTGCTCTACATCCTGATCACCACGCTCATTCCGAGCCTGTTTCTCATCCTGCGCTCGTTCACCTCGTTCATTTCGCCACTGGTGCCGATCACGAGCGTGCTGACGCTCGACAACTTCAAGCTGGTGCTGAGCTACGAGGCCTATGTGCGCTCGATCATCAACACCCTCATCGTGTCGGCCGGCGGCGGATTCATCGCCACCATCCTGACTTTCTTCGGGGGTGTCATCGCCTACCGGTCGTCGGCCGGTGTCCGCCGGCTGGTGGAGATGTCGGCGTTCATTCCGCGCGCCATTCCGGGCATCGTCGTTGGTATCGGCATCTTCTACGCGGCTGTCATCCTGCCGGGTGGTTCTTATCTGAACGGCACCTTGCTGATCCTCATCATCGCCTTCACCATCCGCTACTATCCAACGGGCTTTGCGATGCTCGGGCCATCGGTCCTGCAGATCGATCAGGACATGGAGCGGGCGATGCGCGTGGCCGGTGGCAATGAGTGGCGCTCGATCTTCTCGGTCATGCTGCCCCTGTTGAGGCCGGCGCTGATCGGGTGCTTCCTTCTGTATTTCGTCTCGTTCTTCAAGGAATATGCCGCGGCATCGTTCCTGTTTGGTCCCGACACCGCCGTCGTCGGAACCACCATGTTGCAGCTCGACATGATGGGCAATCTGGGGCCGACGGCAGCCCTGTCGGTGATCGCACTGGTCCTGACGCTGCCGATCGCCATCTTCGTTTATGCGAGGGACTAGGGAAATGGCCAACGCCGTTCAACTCCGCCAAATCAGCAAGTCCTTCGGCTCGGTGAAGGTCCTCGACTCCATCGACCTCGATGTGCCTGAAGGCTCGTTCACGTCACTGCTCGGACCATCCGGCTGCGGCAAGACCACATTGCTCAACATCATCGGGGGACTCGACAAGCCCACCGAAGGCGAGATCAGCTTCGGCAACGATCTGATCTATTCGGCCAGGGAGGCGGTGAACCTGCCGACCGAAAAGCGCAATGTGGGCTATGTCTTCCAGTCCTATGCGCTCTGGCCGCACATGACGGTATTGCAGAATGTCGGCTTTCCGCTGCGCATCCGTGGCCTCGATCAGGGCGAACGTGACAAGCGCACGCGGGAAATGCTTGAGCGCCTGGAACTGGCGGCGCTGGCCGACCGCTACCCCTATCAGCTTTCCGGCGGCCAGCAGCAGCGCGTCGCGATCGCACGTTCACTCGTCTACCAGCCGCGGCTGTTACTGCTCGACGAACCGCTCTCCAATCTTGATGCGCAACTGCGCGAACGGGCGCGGGCCTGGCTCAAGAGCGTCCATGACAATTTCGGGCTCACCATCATCCTCGTGACGCACGACCAGGCCGAGGCGCTTTCGCTCAGCAACCACATCGTACTGCTGAGCAAGGGGCGCATCGAACAGCAGGGTCCGGCGATCGATATCTATGAGCGTCCGCGCACCGCCTATGCGGCCGAATTCGTCGGTAGCGCCAATGTCCTGAAGGGCAAGCTCGATCAGGGCGGCACCAACGTGGTCGCCGCCGATGGCACGGCGATCGCCACCTCCGGCAAGGCCGGCCAGCCCGGTTCTGCCGCAGGCGTCGCCATCCGTCCGCAGGCCATTCGCTTCGCCGATCAGGGTGACAAGCACCTGCCCGGAACGCTCGTGGCGTTTGCGCCCGAGACGGTGCTCTATCTCGGGGGCACATACGAAATCACCGGTAAGACACCGCTTGGCGACCTGCGCATGCTGTCGCCTGTGGCACCGCCTGCCGGCGGGGAACAGACTGTGTTCCTGCCTGCCGAGGCCTGCCTGCGGGTCGAACCATGATCGCTTCATCACGCCGTTTTTCACTCCGTTCGCTCAGGGCCACTCCATGACCGCTTCCACCGCCTCGGGTATCAAGATTACTCGCGTTTCGACCGCCGACTATGAGTGGAAGCGTGAGCGCGCCATCACCAATGGCCTGCACACTTACGAAACTTCCGACATGACGGTGGTTACCATCGAGACGGATGCCGGCATCACCGGCTACGGCATCGGCCGCCCACGTCCCGGCGAGAAGGAATTTCGCGAGCAGTTCCTGTCGACGCTGGTCGGCAAGGATCCGACAATGACGGAGGCCATCTGGTCATCATTGTGGAGCCCCAAGATGTCGGGGCGTCGCGGCTACGAAACGCGCGCGCTGTCCTCGATCGACATCGCCTTGTGGGACATCAAAGCCAAGCTCGCCGGCATGCCGCTCTACAAGCTGCTCGGTGGCTTCCGCAAGAACATCCCGATCTACATCGCCGGCGGCTACTACTCGACCGGCAAGGGGCACAAGGAACTGCAGGACGAGATGGCGTCCTATGTAGAACTGGGCGCCAAGGCCGTGAAGATGAAGGTTGGCGCCGTGCCGATCAAGGATGACATCGCCCGCATCAAGGCGGTACGCGAGGTCATCGGCCCCGATATCGGCCTGCTGCTTGACGCCAACTGCGCGTATCGAGCCTATGAGGCCATCCAGTTTGCCAAGCGCGCCGAGGAATATGAGCCATTTTGGTTCGAAGAGGCGGTGCAGCCTGACGACTACGACGGCTTTGCCAAGATCGCGGCGCAGACCACCATTCCGTTGGCGACCGGTGAAAACGAATACACCAAGCACGGCTTCCGTGATCTCATCGAGACCAAGGCTATCGCCATCCTCAATCCCGATGTCCGCTACATGGGCGGCGTCACCGAGTTCATGAAGGTCGCCGGCATGGCACAGGCCCACGGCCTCGACATTGCCCCGCATGGCGACCAGCAGGCGCATCTGCATCTGCTGGCAGCCATCCCCAACGCGCGGATTCTCGAATTCTACCCGCCCCAGGTCAACGCCATGGCGGTTGATATTTACCTGCATGCTCCCGCGGTCAATTCCGATGGCACCGTCACCGTGCCGGAAGTACCGGGGGCGGGGCTCGACCCGAACGATAAGGCGCTGGCGCCTTATCGCGTCGGCTGAACGGGAGGACTGCCTCTCGACAAGACGGGGGCGGGTCTATATTCGCCCTTGTCCGCGTCCGGTGATCAGCGCGGACGCCTAGAACGTTTTCAGGAAAAGTGGATGCCACTTTTCGGTTGGAACATACGATCAAACAAAGACTTAGGGCGTTAGTTTGATACAATCAAAACGTGAAGCGCTCTAGGCATTGGATCGTGGAGGGACGAGCCGGTTTGACCAACGGACTGGGAACTGCGGCAGAAGATTTTCCGATCGTGGGAACCAATTATTCCCGCGTCCGCGATGCAATTCGTGACCGCATCGTCGGCGGTGTCTATCTGCCCGGCACGCGGCTCAAGGTCCAGGAGTTGTGTGACCAGTTCGGCATCAGCTCGAACCCCATCCGCGAGGCGCTGCAGCAGCTGCAGGGCGAGGGACTGGTAGTCATTCTGCCCAACAAGGGCGCCACCGTACGGCTCATCGATGAGCAGATGATCCGTCATATCTACGAGATCGGCGAGGCCATCGACGGCATTCTTGCCAACCGGTGCGCCACCATCGCAACCCTCGCCCAAGTCGACCAGTTGCGCGATATCGAGCGTCGCATGGAGGCGGCAGCGGCCGCAGGCGACAGCGTTGGCCGCGCCAACTGCAACGGCGAATTCCACGTTTTCCTGGGGGCGATATCAGGCAATACGGAAGCGGTCGACATTCGGCGCCGCCACCAGAATCTCATTCGCACCATCCGTCAGCGCTATGGCTATTCGCCGTCGCGGATAGAAGAGATCCATGTCGAGCACCGCGCCATAATCGACGCCATTGCCCGGGGCGACGTCTCGGCCGCCGAGCAGGCAGCGCGGTTGCATACCGTACGGTCCTGCGATGACATGCTCAGCCGCTACACCGGACCAGGCCAGCAGACGGTGGCCGGCAGCGCCTGAGACTATTTGGCGATGATCGCGCCGGCGACGGCGAGCGCCAGCTGCTTTTCGGAAAACGGTTTGGATAGCCGGGGCAGGGAAGCCGAGGCTCCCGGCGGCAATTCGGCATAGCCGGTAGCCAGGATGACCGGCGTTTTGGGCCAGTGTTCCGCAATGGCGCTGGCCAACTGACTGCCTGTCATTCCCGGCATGGCATGGTCGGAGATGACCAGGTCCACTTTTTCCGACTGCAGGATCTGCAGCGCAGCCTTGCCGTTGGTTGCCTCATGGACCCTGTGTCCGAGATCTTCGAGCATCATGACGGTGTTCATCAGCACCAGCGCGTCGTCATCGACCGCCAGGACCGTAAGCTTCTGCTCAGCGGGACCTGCCGCTTTCGTCTCCTGGGGGAGAATTGCCGTTTCTTCGCGTTGCGCGACGCTCGGTAACCAGAGTTCTGCCGTTGTGCCACGCCCCAGCTCGCTTTTGAGCACCAGCGCACCACCGGATTGCGCCGCGATACCATGCACCATTGAGAGCCCCAGCCCCGAACCCTTGCCAACACCCTTGGTGGTGAAGAACGGCTCCATGGCCTTGCTGAGAGTTTCCTCGTCCATGCCCTCGCCGCTATCGGCGACCGTAACGCAGATATAGCTGCCTGCCGCCAATCCCTTGTCATTGTACGCATTGAAGTCGTGGGCGCTTGCTGCAATGCGGATGGTGCCGCCGTTGGGCATGGCATCGCGTGAGTTCACGCAAAGGTTGAGGATTGCCGTCTCGAGCTGGCTGCCATCGGTGACGGCGAAGGGCAGGTCAGCTGGAAATTCGGCATCAATTCTCGTTGTCGGTCCCAGCGAGGGGCCGAGGAGATCGACCAGACCTTCGACAAGCCTGGGGACGTCGAGCTGTTCCTGCTTCAGGGGTTGCCGGCGCGCGAAGGCCAGCATGCGTTGGGTCAGCGTCGCGCCCCGATGCACGCCCTGCACCGCGTTGTCGACCAGTCTCAGCACCGTCGGATCGTCCGGCAGGCGTTTGCGGATCAACTCCAGGCTCGAGAGGATGGCGGTCAGCAGATTGTTGAAATCATGGGCGACACCGCCAGTCAGTTGGCCCACGGCCTCCATTTTCTGCGCCTGCAGCAACTGCTCCCGCGCCAGGTCCAGAGCGAGCTGTGCTTCGCGGCGCTCGGTGATGTCACGTGTGATCTTGGCATATCCGAGCAGTTCGCCATTCGGACTCCGGATAGGGTCGAGGATGACGCTGGCCCAGAAGCGGCTGCCGTCCTTACGGATACGCCAGCCTTCTTTTTCGTAACGGCCTTCCCGCAACGCCTGGGCGAGGGCACGCGCCGGCTCGCCCGTGGCCCGATCCTCGGGCGTATAGAACTGCGAGAAATGCTGGCCGATGATTTCAGCCGGGGCATAGCCCTTGATGCGTTGCGCGCCGGCGTTCCAACTGGTCACGTGGCCCTTCTGGTCCAGCATGTAGATGGCATAGTCGGTGACGCCTTCGACCAGAAGTTTGAACAGCTCTTCGCTGCGCCGGAGCGTTTCCTCGGCGGCGCGGCGCTCGGTGAGGTCGCGCGTAATCTTGGCAAAGCCAAACAGCGTTCCGTCGCTCGCACGAATAGGATCGAGCACCACATGGGCCCAAAAATGAGTGCCGTCCTTGCGCACCCGCCATCCTTCGCTCTCGAACCGTCCCTCCTCGGCGGCGATGCGAAGTGCCTTCTGAGGCAGGCCGCGGGCTCGATCCTCCGGCGTATAGAAACGTTCGAAATTTTCTCCAAGGATTTCTTCGGCCTCATAGCCCTTGAAGCGCTTGGCACCTGAGTTCCAGCTACGGACGCGCCCTTCTGGAGAAATCATGTAGATGGCATAATCGGAAATGGCGTCGACCAGCAGCCGATAGCGCTCCTCCTCGGTGAAGGAAGCTTGTACAGGCGCTGAATTGTTCATTTCGACCATGCCGTTGAGGTACCCCGCCACAGAACGACGGCTGCCGCTAGTTGGTTGCACGCGCCGGAAAGTTTCTGCCAGCGGCAGACTGTGGCGGATTCTTATGAAATTCCTATTTTTAACGCCCCCCACCGACATGGAATTTCTATCCGCTTCGGCGGTAGCGTCGCCTCGCTCAAAGAGACCCGAGGCAATGCGCAAACCATCATTCAATGGCGTGATCGCAGCGGCCCGTCCAACCGGCCGGGCGTTGCGTTTGCGCTCCCGTCATCTGTTGGTGGGCTTCGCCGTGGCCATCGCTGTCCTCGATGTCCTGATCTTGGCGCTCGCCCGATGATGTCGGCGCGCCCTGCTGTCCAGCTTGATGCGGTTTCACGCGGCACGATTGGCCGGTTTACGCTGAAGCTTTGCCTTTCGCTATTCATCGCCTTTATCCTCAAGGGCGACTACTTCACGGCCGTCGCGGGATGGCTCGCGTTTTATGCTTTATTCGCGGTGATTTCCGCGTGCCTCTTCAGGCAATCCCTGCGGCAGCACTCGTTCAATTTCTGGGACGAAGCGTCCTGGCTGCTGTTTGTCTCGCTGGCGTTTCGGATCCTGGGCGGCTCCCTCGCCTGACATTTAGACGAAGCTGCAGGAGACTTCGCCCACCCCGGCAAATGCCACCGATAATCTCTGGCCCGGCAGGATCTGCAGGATCGGCACGCAGGATCCGGTGGCCACGATGTCACCCGCACCGATCTGCTTGCCGCCGCGCACCAGTTTGCGCGCCAGCCAGGCGACCGCATCGAGCGGATGGTGGCAGATGCCGTTGCCCATGCCCGTCATCACGGTCTTGCCGTCGATGCGGGCCGTCATGGCGGATTCGCTCAATTCCAGCCAATCGGTTCGCACCGGCTTGCCGCAGATCGTGGCTACATGCAGGCCGAAATCGGCGATGGCCGCAATATCGTTGCGCGGCGCTCCAACCGTTCTGCGGCCCACCAGGCTGATGCTCGGCCGACAGGCGACGATTGCCAGCGCCACGGATTCCCGGTCGATGCTCTCGTCCCTGTCCGGATAGCTCCGCCCAAGCGTGAAAACCAGTTCGCACTGCGCGCCGATCAAGCCGAGGGGCAGGGCCACATGCTCATCTGTACCGAACAGGTCACGGCTGGGTATGGGGCCGAATACCGGTTCGCTCAGTCCCAGCACCACCCGGCAATCCGCCTTGGTGCCCGTAAGGGCGTAGCCCCGGAAATCTGGACTGTAGGCGCCCAGCGCCTCCAGTTGTACCGCGCTCGCATCGGATCGCGATGACAGGACGTCGAACCTCAATGGCGATGGCGTACCGGTAAAACGGTTATGGGCGAGCTTTGCTGCCAGATTGTCGTCGGAAGCGAATTGCATTTCAGGCGTCTCCAATCGCGCGGAAACAGGCGCTGGAAGACCCGGAAGTCAAATAAAAACACATATATAAATGCCGCCTATATATCGGCGTCCAACGCCAGATATACGGCTCTTATTTCTTAGCATCGGCGGCCCAATCGAAAAGATATGCCGTCTTCCATAGCTTCAGAGTGCGCCTGGAAGCGTCGGCCCTCTGTCGACGAAACCGGCTGGAACTCTCTTTGAGTGCCGCCGGTCTGCCCAGAGTGCGCATGTTGACCCATGAAAGGAGCGCATGATGTATCCGCGCTTTGGCATGAACTATCTGTCGCAATCCATGGTCCAGGCCCGCCTGGAAGCCGCCCGCTACGAACACGACGCCATGGCGCGTGCGGCTCACCCCCGCAGCGCCGACTCCGGCGCCATCTGGCGCATGCTTGGCGTCATGGCCTTCATCGCCGTGGTGATGACCGTCCTTATGGTCGTCGCCAGCGTCACCGGTGGAGCCGGGGCACCGTGATGAGCGCGCGAGCTACCGCAATGGGTAACGCCATACAGGTCAATTTCGCCCGACCGCGCCGGACCAGCCGGTTCACCGTCGGTCGCGATGCCACCGGCCATTGGATTGTCTGCGACGTGAAGGGCCTGGTCGGCGGCATCTTTGCCGACCGCGCCACGGCCGTGCACTTTGCTTTGGTCGAGAGCGACTATACGCCCGGCGACGTCTGCGCGGCGCCCGACGACGCAGTCCTGAGCCTCGACACCCTGTTCGAAACCGCCAGTTCCGACGCCCCAAAGCGGGTCGCCGGCAAGCATTAGACCGCTCGGACATGCACCGGATGGTCTAACCCCCCGGAAAAACCGGGACCGGGCGCCGGCCGGCTCCGGGCCAGACACCCTCGCATCAGGCTTGCCCACACGGCCTGGGGTTCCCCGGTGCCGGCTGGCGTTCACTGCGCCCGATCCATTCCTCAACCGATGGATCGGGCGTTTTTCATTTTTGGCTCGGGCGGGTGCCGTCAAAATTCCTATAGGATTTTTATTTCTTTCCCACTGGCCCGCTCTCGATCCTTAATGCGGTTACGGCCCATATTCTGGTGAATTCGGACATTGGTCCATCGCTGCTTTCAAGCAACGATGGCGATGATCCGCGCCGGCATTTCGTTCTCCGCTCTCTTGAACGAAGCAATAGGAGGCAGGTCAATGGACATAGTCTTTCTCGCCATTGGGGCAGCGTTCTTCGCTCTTTCCCTGGCATACATCATCGCTTGCGAAAAACTCTGACCGAAGGGGCTGAAGATGCTTTTCGATTACATTCTCGGCGGCGCCGTAACGCTGTTCCTCCTCGTATATCTGACATTCGCCCTCGTTCGTCCTGAACGCTTCTAAGCGCGGGACCAGGCTCGGAAAGTTGCACCCATGACTTTGCTCGGATGGATACAGATCCTCGTCTATTGCGGGATCATCATTCTGCTCGTTAAGCCGCTCGGGGCTTATATGACGCGCGTCTACAACGGCGACCGCACCTGGCTATCGCCAGTGCTGGGGCCGGTGGAGCGCGGCCTTTACGCTGCTTCAGGAACCGGTGAAAAAGAGGAGCAGAGCTGGGTCAGCTACGCCGTCGCCATGCTGCTCTTCAACTTTGCCGGCTTCATTGTTCTCTACTTCGTCCAGCGTCTTCAGGGCATGCTGCCCCTCAATCCGCAGGGGATGGGTGGGGTCGGCCCCGATCTCTCCTTCAACACAGCCGCCAGTTTCGTTACCAACACCAACTGGCAGAGTTATGGCGGAGAAAGCACCATGTCCTACCTCACCCAGATGGTGGGTATGACGGTGCAGAACTTCGTTTCGGCCGCAACCGGCATGGCCATCGCCATGGCGCTTGTCCGCGGCTTCTCGCGCAAGTCGACCAAGACGCTCGGCAATTTCTGGGTCGATCTGGTCCGCTCCACGCTCTACATCCTGCTGCCCATCTGCGTTATCGGCACCCTGGTGCTGGTGTGGCAGGGCGTGCCTCAGAACCTCGATGCCTATACGTCGGCGACGACGCTTGAAGGGGCCCAGCAGCTCATCGCGCAGGGTCCCGTCGCATCGCAGATGATGATCAAGCATCTGGGCACCAATGGTGGCGGCTTCTTCAACGTCAATGCCGCGCATCCATTCGAAAACCCGACGGCGCTCACCAACCTCATCCACATGGTATCCATCTTCGCCATCGGCGCCGCGTTCACCAACGTCTTTGGCCGCATGGTGGGCAACCAGAAGCAGGGTTGGGCGATCTTCGTTACCATGGGCCTGCTGTTCGTGGTCGGCGTCGTAGTCTGCTACTGGGCTGAAGCGGCCGGCAATCCGCTGATCCATGCCCTCGGCATCGATGGTGGCAATATGGAAGGCAAGGAAGTCCGCTTCGGCATTCCGCTTTCGGCCCTGTTCGCCGTGGTGACCACCGCCGCCTCGTGCGGTGCGGTCAACGCCATGCACGACAGCTTCATGGCCCTGGGCGGCATGGTTCCCATGATCAACATGATGCTTGGTGAAGTCGTTATCGGCGGTGTGGGCGCGGGCCTCTACGGCATCCTGCTGTTCGTCGTCATCGCCATTTTCGTGGCGGGACTGATGGTGGGCCGGACGCCCGAATATCTGGGCAAGAAGATCGAGTCCAAGGAGGTCAAGATGGCAATGCTCGCCATTCTGTGCCTGCCGCTGGCCATGCTCGGCTTCACCGCAATCGCCACCGTACTGCCGGCCGGCGTGGCTGGGGTCGCAAATCCGGGGCCGCACGGCTTCTCGGAAATCCTCTACGCCTTCACCTCGGCAGCTGCCAACAACGGTTCGGCCTTCGGTGGCCTGTCGGCGAATACGCCCTTTTACAACACGCTGATCGGCCTTGGCATCCTGATGGGTCGTTTCCTGCTCATCGTGCCGGCATTGGCCATGGCGGGCTCGCTCGCAGCCAAGAAGACGGTGCCGCCATCAGCCGGGACGCTGCCGACGCATGGTCCGCTGTTCGTAGGCCTGCTCATCGGCGTCATCCTCATCGTGGGTGGCCTGACCTTCTTCCCGGCCCTCGCGATCGGCCCCGTGGTCGAGCACCTGGGCATGGCTCAGGGGCGGACCTTCTAGGTCCCCCCTATGAGCCGCAACCATCAATATTCACGCTGGAGTCTGTTATGAGCCAGTCCAAATCCGCGAGCATTCTGGATTCTCGCATCCTGTTACCCGCCATCGGCGGCGCCTTTACCAAGCTCGACCCGCGCACCCTGATCAAAAGTCCGGTGATGTTCGTTGTCGCCGTGGTTTCAGCCTTCACCACGATCCTGTTCGTCAAGGACCTGGCGACCGGCGGCGGCAATCTGGGCTTTTCGTTCCAGATCATCATCTGGCTGTGGTTTACCGTGCTGTTCGCAAACTTCGCCGAGGCGGTGGCCGAGGGCCGGGGCAAGGCACAGGCCGATTCCCTGCGCCGTTCGCGCACCGAAACCGAAGCCAAGCTGCTGTCCGGTGACGATCGCACCACCTTCAAGATGGTGCCGGGCACCAGCCTGAAGGTCGGCGACGTCGTTCTCGTCGAGGCAGGTGACATCATCCCGTCCGACGGCGAGGTCATCCAGGGCATCGCTTCCGTCAACGAGGCCGCCATCACCGGCGAGTCCGCGCCTGTCATCCGTGAATCGGGCGGCGACCGCTCGGCTGTAACGGGCGGCACGCAGGTGCTCTCCGACTGGATCCGCGTCCGCATCACCGCGGCGCCGGGCTCGACCTTCCTTGATCGCATGATTTCGCTGGTCGAGGGCGCCGAGCGGCAAAAGACCCCGAACGAGATCGCGCTCAACATCCTGCTCGCCGGCATGACGCTGATCTTCGTGCTGGCGACGGCCACGATCCCGAGCTTCGCAGCCTTCGCCGGCGGCAGCATTCCGATGGTCGTGCTGGTGGCGCTGTTCGTCACGCTGATCCCGACCACGATCGGGGCACTACTTTCGGCCATCGGCATCGCAGGCATGGACCGCCTGGTGCGTTTCAACGTGCTGGCCATGTCCGGCCGCGCCGTCGAAGCTGCTGGCGACGTCGATACGCTTTTGCTCGACAAGACCGGCACGATCACCCTCGGCAACCGCCAGGCTACTGAATTCCGGCCGGTCAAGGGTGTGACGGAGCAGGAACTCGCCGATGCCGCACAACTGGCCTCGCTCGCCGACGAGACACCCGAAGGCCGCTCCATCGTCGTGCTCGCCAAGGAGAAATATGGCATTCGCGGCCGCGATATGGCCGACCTCAAGGCCACCTTCGTGCCCTTTACGGCGCAGAGCCGGATGAGCGGCGTCGACCTCGAAGGCTCGTCCATCCGCAAGGGCGCGGTCGACGCGGTGCTGGCCTATGTCAACACCACCGGTAGCGCGACGACCCGGGCGAGTGCCGAGACCGGCCGAGACCTGCGCGCCATCTCCGACGAGATCGCCAAGTCGGGTGGCACGCCGTTGGCGGTGGTTCGCGATGGCAAGCTCCTGGGCGTCGTTCACCTCAAGGACATCGTCAAAGGCGGCATCAAGGAACGCTTCGCCGAACTCCGGCGCATGGGCATCCGTACGGTGATGATCACCGGCGACAATCCGATGACCGCAGCCGCCATCGCGGCGGAAGCCGGCGTCGATGATTTCCTCGCCCAGGCGACGCCCGAGAACAAGCTGTCACTGATCCGCGAAGAGCAGGCCAAGGGCAAGCTTGTGGCCATGTGCGGCGACGGCACCAATGACGCACCCGCGCTGGCGCAGGCCGATGTCGGCGTCGCCATGAACACCGGTACGGTCGCGGCACGCGAAGCCGGCAACATGGTGGACCTCGACAGCGACCCGACCAAGCTCATCGAGATCGTCGAGATCGGCAAGCAGTTGCTGATGACGCGCGGTGCGCTGACGACCTTCTCGATCGCCAACGACGTGGCCAAGTACTTCGCCATCATCCCGGCGATGTTCGCGGTGTTCTACGTACCGGCGGGCGGCACCACCGGTCCGTTGCAGGCCTTGAACATTATGCAGCTGGCGACGCCGCAAAGCGCCATCCTGTCCGCCATCATCTTCAATGCCCTCATCATCATCGCCCTGATCCCGCTGTCGCTGCGCGGCGTCAAATACCGGGCCGTCGGTGCCGGGGCGCTGCTTAGCCGAAACCTGCTGGTCTATGGCCTCGGCGGCGTCATCGTTCCGTTTGTCGGGATCAAGGTCATCGATATGGCCATCACCGCAATCGGTCTTGCATAAAGGATAACTCCGATGCTCAAGCAAATCCGACCTGCGATCATCATGATCGTCGCCCTGACCATCATCACGGGGCTTATCTACCCGCTGGCCATGACCGGCATCGCCGGAGTGCTGTTTCCGTACCAGGCCAAAGGCAGCCTGATCGAAAGAGACGGCAAGGTGATCGGCTCCGAACTCATCGGCCAGTCCTTTGCCGACCCGCGCTACTTTCACGGGCGCCCATCCGCTGCCGGCAAGGGTTATGATGCCAGTGCCTCCAGCGGCTCCAATCTCGGGCCGACCAATCCGGCCCTGATCGAGCGCATCAAGACCGATGCCGCGACGTTGCAGCAGGAGAACCCCAATACCCCGATCCCCATCGATCTGGTGACGACTTCGGGCAGCGGCCTCGATCCCGACATCTCGCCGGCCGCCGCCTATTTCCAGGTGGCGAGCGTCGCCAAGGCGCGCGGTCTCGATGAAGCGGCAGTGCGGACGCTGGTCGACCAGCACGTCGAAGGCCCGCAACTCGGTTTCATGGGTGACCCGGCGGTCAATGTATTGAAGCTGAATTTGGCACTCGATAACGCGCGTGCCCCCTGACACCATGTCTCCCGGGCTGCGCCACGGCGTGGTCCGGGAGATTCGATAGCGGAGACAGGCTGATGCCTGACGACAATCGCGACATCGACGGCAGGCCATCCCCCGACGCGTTGCTGGAGCAGGCGTCACGCGAAACCCGCGGTCGTCTCAAGATCTTCCTCGGCGCCGCACCGGGGGTCGGCAAGACCTACGAGATGCTGATGTCCGGCCGCGCCAAGCTGGCGGATGGTATCGATGTGGTGGTTGGTGTCGTCGAAACCCACGGCCGCAAGGAAACCGAAGCGCTCGTCGTCGGCTTCGAAGTCATTCCACGCGTAAAGATCGACTACAAAGGACGCCCGCTGGAGGAGATGGACCTCGACGCCATCCTCAGTCGGCGCCCCGGACTGGTGCTGGTCGATGAGCTGGCGCACACCAATGCCATCGGCAGCCGCCATCCCAAGCGCTATCTCGACGTCGAAGAGATCCTGACGCACGGGATCGACGTCTATACGACGATGAATGTCCAGCACGTCGAGAGCCTCAACGACGTCGTTGCCCAGATCACCCGTATCAGGGTGCGTGAGACGGTGCCGGATTCCATCATCGACCGCGCCGACGATATCGAGATCATCGACATCACCCCCGATGACCTTCTCAAGCGCCTGCGTGATGGCAAGGTCTATGTGCCCACAACCGCCAAGCGCGCCGTCGAGAACTACTTTTCACCCGGCAATCTGACGGCGCTGCGTGAACTGGCGTTGCGGCGCACCGCCCAGCGCGTCGACGACCAGTTGCTGAGCCATATGCAGTCGCACGCCATCCAGGGGCCTTGGGCCGCCGGCGAGCGCGTTCTGGTGTGCATCGATGATCATCCGCGCGGTCCCTCGCTGGTCCGCTATGCCCGGCGCCTCGCCGACCGCATGCGCGCCCCGTGGGTGGCGCTGAATATCGAGACGGTGCGGACGGCCGGCAGTTCCGAGGCGGACAAGGACAGGCTGGCGGCCAGCCTGCGGCTGGCGGAACAGCTTGGCGGTGACTCGCTGGTCCTGCCCGGCCAGGATGTCGCCACCGAAATCATCCGCTACGCCAGCGCCAACAACGTCACCCATATCGTCATCGGCAAGCCGCACAAGCCGCAATGGCGGGAATTCTTCCAGGGCTCCGTCTCCCACGATCTCATCCGCCATGCCGGCGACATCAGTGTCCACGTCATCTCCGGCGCGGAGGAGGGCGGTGCCAAATCCTCCGCCGGCGTGGTTCACCGGCAGGCGCGGCAATTCCGTCTCAGGCCCTATCTCTACGGTCTCGGCTACGTCGCCATAGCGCTGGGCGTCGGTCTCCTGTTCGACCGAATCCTGGATGTAGGCAACATCGCCCTGGTCTTCCTCATGGGCGTACTGGTTTCGGCCCTGACCGTGGGCCTGGCGCCGGCGCTGCTGGCCTCGGTCGTCAGTGCCTTTGCGTTCAACTACTTCTTTTTGCCGCCGCTCTACACTCTCAGCATCAGTGCGCCGGAAAGCGTGCTGGCGCTGTGCTTCTTTCTCGGCGTTGCCTTCATCGTCTCCAACCTCACCTCGCGTGTACAACGCCAGGCCGCCGCGGCTCGCCGCCGGGCGCGCACGACGGAGGATCTCTATCTCTTCTCGCGGAAGCTTGCCGGCACCGGCACCCTGGACGATGTGCTGTGGGCCACCGCATTCCAGATCGCCTCGATGCTCAAGGTGCGGGTCGTGCTGCTGCTGCCCGAAAACGGCACCATCACGGTGCGGGCCGGCTATCCGCCTGACGACACATTCGATGAGGCCGATATCGCCGCCGCGCGCTGGGCCTGGGAGAACGACCATGCCGCCGGCCGCGGCGCCGACACATTGCCCGGCGCCAAACGGCTCTACCTGCCGCTGCGCACCGGGCGCACCGCCATCGGTGTCGTCGGGCTCGACAATGACAAGCAGGGGCCGCTGTTGACCCCGGAGGAGCAGCGCCTGCTCGACGCTCTCGCCGATCAGGCGGCCATCGCCATCGAGCGCATCCAGCTGGTTGCCGACGTCGACCGCGCCAAGCTTGCGGCGGAAGCCGATCGATTGCGCTCGGCCCTCCTGACCTCGATCTCGCACGACCTGAAGACGCCGCTGGCTGCCATCATGGGCGCTGCCGGCACCTTGCGCGAATATTCGGCCGAACTTCCGGAGGGCGACAAGACCGAGCTTCTTTCGACCGTGGTGGATGAATCCGAGCGGCTCAACCGGTTCATCGCCAATCTGCTGGACATGACCCGCATCGAGTCCGGCGCCATGATGCCGAATTCGGGTTATCACTATCCAGGCGATATCGTCGGCACCGCCCTGCAGCGCGCCAGCAAGATTACGGCCAGGCATCACGTCGAAGTCGATATTCCGGCGGACCTGCCGATGCTGCGGCTCGATCCGGTGCTGTTCGAGCAGGTGCTGTTCAACCTGCTCGACAATGCCGCCAAATATGCCCCGGACGACACCACCATCAGCATTCGCGGCTGGCCCGACAGCGGCTCGGTCTTCCTGCAGGTCATCGACGAAGGTCCGGGCATTCCGCCTGACGACCTGGAGCGTATCTTCGACACCTTCTACCGGGTGCGCAAGATCGATCAGGTGCGCGCCGGTACTGGGCTGGGCCTATCGATCTGCCGCGGCTTCGTCGAAGCCATGGGCGGGACAATCACAGCTGCCAATCGTGCCGATCGCTCCGGCGCCATCTTCACCATCAAGATGCCCGTGCCGACCGAGATGCCCAACCTGGAGGATCTCAAATGACCACATCCAATGTGAAAATCCTCGTTGTCGATGACGAGCCCCCGATCCGCAAACTGCTGCGGGTCGGTCTGGGGACGCAGGGCTATACCGTCACCGAAGCGGGAAACGCCAAGGCGGCGCTGGAGCAGGTGCGGATCGATCGTCCCGACCTCATCCTCCTGGATTTGGGCTTGCCAGACATGCCGGGCCACGAACTGCTCGCCAGATGGCGGGATGAGGGGCTGGAACTACCCGTCGTCATTCTTTCAAGCCGTACGGACGAAGCCGGCATCGTCAAGGCCCTGGAACTGGGAGCCGATGACTATGTCACCAAGCCTTTCGGCATGAATGAACTGGTAGCCCGCACCCGCGTCGCACTGCGCCACCGCCTGCAGCAGCAGGGCGAGAAGCCGGTCTTTCGCACCGGCGAACTGTCGGTCGATCTGGTCAAGCGCATCGTCAGGGTCGCCGACAAGGAGGTGAAGCTCTCACCCAAGGAATACGATATCCTGCGCACGCTCGTGCAACACGCGGGCAAGGTGCTCACCCACCAATACCTGCTTGACCAGGTTTGGGGTGGCTCGACAGACGTCCAATATCTGCGCGTCTACGTGCGGCAGTTGCGGCAAAAGATCGAGCATACACCGGACCAGCCGCAATATCTGCTCACCGAAACCGGTGTTGGTTATCGCCTCCGCGAAGGCGAGTGACCGCAGGCCTCAAGGGCTGCATTACGAATTGAGTTACAACGCATGAAAATTACGGACTTTCTGCAACCCGGCGACGTGCTAGTCGATCTGGCCATTCCGTCCAAGCAGCGGCTCCTGCAGATTCTTTCGGAGAAGGCCGGCGCCGCCCTGCGTCTTGACGGGGTCGCCATTCTGGCAGCGCTCAACAAGCGCGAGGAACTGGGCTCGACCGGCATAGGGCAGGGCATTGCCATCCCGCACACATCGCCGGCCGGCTTGGCGAAGCCGTTCGGCCTCCTGGCCCGTTTGGCCAAGCCACTGGATTTCAATGCGATCGACGAGAAACCCGTCGATATCGTCTTCCTGCTGCTCAGCCCGGACGACCGTTCGGTGCATCTGGCGGTCCTGTCGGCCGTCGCACGCCGGTTGCGCTCCGCCGATATCCAGCGCGCGTTGCGGAGTGCCCGCACCGCAGACCAGGCTTATGCGGCGATGACGGCCACCGCTGAATAGCTCTTATTGCTGCGGTGGTACGAACACGCCACCGGGCATTGACGGCAGGTTCTGCATCTCGCCCGGGGTGAACCCATTCGGCACAGGCGGTTGCTTGGCCTCGCTCGGCAACTGTTCCAGATCGTCGATCTTGGTGTCGAGCGTCGCGGTCCGGTTATGATCGAAACGGAAGGCCCAATTGGCGGTCCGGCTGGCGATATCGGTCGCCAGCGCCTGCCCGTCGGGACTCGTCGCATCGACGTCGATGGTGAACCAGTCATTGCCGTCGAAGGCATGCTGGGTGAACACCAGGCGCACGCCCTTGGACGAGTTGAATGTGAGGCTACGCCCGGCGGGTGTAGCGGCGACCGTGGCCTTGTCGATGACGTCGTCGAGCTGCAGCAGCACCAGCAACTGCGTCAGCCGTTTGACGCTGGCGTCGTTAGCGGTAGCACCCGTCTCGAGTGTCGTGGCGATCGCCGGATCCAGCTGGTAGTTGCCGGCGGCATCCTTGCTGGCCGTGAAACTGGTCCCGCCATCGGTGATCGTGAGAGCCGCGATATCGGCGGCTGCAACCTTCATGACCGGATCGAACCAGGCGCCAAGCGTATCGGGAACCGGCACCAGGCCATGCACCAGCCATGACTGGGCATCGCCCGGTTTGCGGACATAAATCGAGCTGCCACCAGAAGCCGTTGGTTCGGCGCTGACATTGCCGACCAGCAGCGCTGCCAGTGGTTTGGCGTCGGCGCCATCGAGCGCGACGAGCTTTGACGTGGAGGTCGGCGCCTGATCGGCGACGCCGAGCCGGGCATACCATTCGGGAAGGCGGGTCTTGGCGACGAATGGCTGCAATCCGGCGACCGCGGCAGCCAGGTCATTGGCGGCCTTGGCCTGGATCGGATAGTTGGCTTTGGATTGCGCCACCCAGCGGTCGCCTGCGCGTGCAACCGAGATGGCATAGAAGGGCGTGGTCACCGATGCCGTCTTCACCCCTGCGGGGTCGGTCAGATCAGGAAACAGGGACGTGGGGACCGCGGTCGTCGCGGCGCCGGCGTCCCGTGCGCTGACCAGCGCCCAGCCGGCGCCCGCACAGGCCACGACAGTCACGGCAAACAGCCAAACCAACGATGTGTTGCGCATCATGACCTGACCTCGGCCTGCTTGGATGCCCGGAAGCCGCGGCGCATTCGCATCCGTCGCCATAGCGCCAGCAACAGGGCTCCGAGGATCACCAGGGCCGGCATCAGCGCGATGTTGAACAGCCGCAGCTTGAACTCGAGCGTTTCGATGTCGGAGCGGAGCGCCAGGCGGACGTCGTAAAGCTGGCGTCTCAGATCGACCATACGCGTATTGAATTCCGCCTGAGCCGTCTGCTGCTGCGCAACCGTCGCGGCATCCTGGTCGCGGGTGAATTGCGTGGGCTGCTGCAGATCCAGCAGCTTCTGCTGTACGTCGGCGAGCTCCTGCGTGAGCTTCTGTTCGGTTGCGCGATAGGTGCTCTCGGCATCAGCCTGCAGCGCCATGATGCGCGTGAACGGCCGGCTGGCGAGACCGCCACCGCGCAGGCTGACCAGCGCATTGCCGCCCGCCAGCTCTTCGACGGCATTGAGCACGAAATCGGAATTGTTCGAACTCGGACGACCATCCTTGCCGACCGTATGATCGTCGGCAAGCATATCGGTATCGGCAACGACGATGACGTTGATGGTGCCATTCTTCAGCAGCGGCTGCGTCGCCGCCGGAGCGGGGGTGCCATCGGCGCTTGCTGCCGGTGGAGCAGGGGGAGTCGGAAACGCCGTCTGCACCGGACCCGTGACATGCGCCGCCAAAACCTGCCGCTGGCCTGACGCATGGAACAGGCCGAGCAGGTAATTGGGGTTGGGCCGCTGCACCACCACATCGGTGTCGAACAGCATGGAATTCGTCGTCGACTGCAGCAGCGGCGTCATCGTGGTGGTGGCGCCCGCGACCGGCGTGATTGAACCGGCGCTGGACATGCGCATGATATTGAGCTTGGCCGTCACCGGTTCTTCCGGATTGAACGCGGCGCCATCCACCCTCAGCCAGGGCAGGTAGTTCGCCACGACGCGTTGCTGGCCGGCGACGCCAACCGTCTGGATCGCCATGTCGTTGTCGCCGACCACTTTGGTGGGGTCCATGTTGACGCCCCAGGCGTGCATCAGCGTGTCGAGGCTCGACGACGGGTTCTGCGGAATATTCGGGTTCTGCATGTTTGGCGGCGAATGTTCGGCATCCGGATCGAGGAAGACGAGCGCGGGCTTGCCGCTGAGCACATATTGGTCGATGGCGCGCTGGCCGGTTTCGGACACCGTGGCCGGGTGCGTTACGATCAGCACATCCGTATCGGCGGGTATCGCCGGTGCATCGGTGGGGACCGGCGCAACCGCATAGTCCTGCGCCAGATTATCGAGGATCGCCCAGGGCGGCCGGCCGGTGGTCGTCTGGCCGAACATCGACAGGCCATCCATCACCGACACCTTGATTTCATCGGGGTCGGCCAGCCGGCTGAGGAACCTGGTCAGATCATATTGCAGGAACGCTTCGCGCGATGGGTCGAGGAAGGGGATGGTCTCGCTGGAATCGACGGTGTTGGTGCCGACGAGGCCGAAATAGCCCTTCTCGCCGGTGGTCGCGAGATTGAAGCCGGCCAGCTTATAGGTCAGCGCTTCGTCTTCTTCCGGCGAGAACGGCGTCACTTCCACGGTGCGAATGGTGATCTTGCCATTGCCTGCCTGCTGGATGGAGCGCAGCAATTCGGCAACTTCCGCCGCCTGGGGCTGCAGCGCCGGGACGGCGTCGATAAGGCCCTGCGAGCGGTACAGCGTGATGGTCACCGGCTCCTTGAGGCTGGCGATGAGATCGCGTGTGCCGTCCGAAAGCGTATAGAGCCGATGCTCGGTCAGGTCGAACCGCGTGCCATCGAGGCGCAGGCCGGTGATGATGTTGATGGCAAGGAACAGGATCACCGCCAGAACGCCGGCGATCCATGGGGCTGCCGTTCGGAAACCCTTGGCGGTATTTGCGTTGGCCATGATCAGTTCCCCCGCCGGATATTGAGGATCTGGCAGTTGAGGAACAACAGCAGCGCGATGAAGCCGATGAAGAACACGACGTCACGGCCTTCCAGCACGCCGCGCGTAATGGCGTCGAAATGTTGCGCCAGCGACAGCGAGGCGATGAGATCGACCAGATAGCCAGGCGCGATACCGCCGAGCAGCGCCACCAGCGGCGCCTGGTTGGCGATCAGCAGCACCACGCTGGCGGCGACGCTGAGCACGAAGGCGGAAACCTGGCTTGAGGTCAGTGCCGAAACGCAGCACGCCAGAGCCAGGAAGGAGCCCGCCATCAAGAGGCTGCCCACATAGGAGGCAAAGATGACGCCGTTGTCGGGCGAGCCGAGATAGTTCACCGTGATCCAGATCGGAAAGGTCAGGACCAGCGCCAGCGCCGCGAATATCCACGCGGCGAGGAACTTGCCGACCACGACTTCCCATGGCGACACCGGCATGGTCATCAGCAGTTCGATAGTGCCCGTGCGCTGCTCTTCGGCCCACAGCCGCATCGCCAGGGCCGGCATCAGCACCACGAACAGCCAGGGATGGAACGAGAAGAAGGTCGAGAGGTCGGCCTGGCCATGCTCGAAGAAATCGCCGGAATAAAACGTCAGCACACCGGCGGCGACCAGGAAGACGACAAGGAACACCGCCGCCAGACTAGTCGAGAAGTAGGCCGCCAGTTCGCGCCTGAGAATTGAAAGGGTGGTCATGCGGCGGTCTCGGTGGCGCTCGGCGTGCTGTCCGAACTGGTGAAGCGGCGGAATACGTCATCCAGCCGGCCCGGTTCGGTACTGAGCTCGAAATTGGTAAGCCCGGCTTCGTGCAATGTCGCGGCGATCGCCTCGGTGATCGGGCGGCCATCGGCCGGTCGCGCCAACAAGGTCTCGCGCGTCTCGTCACGAGCCGCACCGCGCCGCAGTGTCACCGCGCCGATCCTGCCGATGGCGGCTTCGGCACGCCCGATGTCCTGTCCCGGCAGATAGATGGTGACCTCGTTGTGGTCACCCGCCATGGCGTGAAGATCGGCCGGGCTGCCTTCGAGCACGATGCGCCCGCGGTCGATGATGAGCGCCCGGCTGCAGAAGGCATCGACTTCTTCGAGCAGATGCGTGGAGATGATGATCGCCTTGTCGCGCGCCAGCATGTGGATCAACTCGCGGACCTGGCGTTTCTGGTTAGGGTCCAGCCCGTCGGTCGGCTCGTCGAGGATCAGCACATCCGGATTGTGGAGGATCGCCTGCGCCAGGCCGACCCGGCGCTTGAAACCCTTGGATAGCGTCTCGATGCGTTGATAGAGCACGCGCCCGAGTTCGAGGGCGTCGATCACTTCGGCGCTGCGCCGGCGCCGCAAGGCGCTCGGCATATGGCGAACGGCGCCGGCAAATCGCAGCAGCGCCTCGGGGGTCATTTCGTTGTAGAGCGGGGCGCCCTCGGGCAGATAGCCGAGATGGCGCTTGGCCTCGAGCGGATCGGCCGCCATGTCGCGGCCGCAGATGGCGACGGTGCCCGCGGTCGGCGCCAGATAGCCGGTGATCATTTTGAGGGTGGTGGATTTGCCGGCGCCGTTTGGTCCGAGCAATCCAAGTATTTCGCCGCGTCGTACCGAAAAATTCAGGTCGTTGACGACGTCGACGGAACCGAACCGTTTGCGGAGCGCCCGAACGTCGATGAACGTATCAACGGATGTCGTCTCATTTTGGGGGAGGGCGCCTTGGGCGCCAGTACGCGGGAGGGTCAACGCAATAAGGGTCTCGGTCTCAAGAACATGGCGGCTGGACCATAAGCCCAGCCGCCATTTTAGTCGAACGCGCTGTTAGCGGGAGCTAGCAACCGAACCAGCCTGCTCCGCGGCCCGGGGATTCAGGGCGAACACGAAGAGGTAGGCGCTGTGCATCAGGTCGGTGAACCGACGCGGGTGCACGTGCAGACCGCTGGTCTGGAACGCGATGTACTGGGTCGGGCCAACGGCGAAGGTCATCGGCGGAGCCTTGAGGGGCGTGCCGACGTTGAAGCGCCACAATTCCTGCAGCGTCTCGTCGTTGTAGGCCACCAGGTCACCAGAGGTGAGCGTGGTGAAGATCAGGCCACCGGCAGTCGACAGAACGCCCGAACGGATTTCCGTATCGGTGACGACTTTGCCGAGAACCTTGTTGTTCACGGCGTCCACGGCGGTCAGGCCACCATAGTAGAGATCGCTGGTGAAGGTACGACCGACCATCTGGTTCTTGTCGTCGACGCCCGTACCGCCGTTCTGGATGAAGCAGCCTTCGGTGCCGACGGCATAGGTGATCTGCTTTTCCGGATTGAAGGCCGGGGGCTGCATGGCGATACCGCCGTGCCAGGTCGGGCAGGAGCGCTTGTTGCCGTCGCCACGCAGGGTGCGGGTCTCGGGAACGTAGGTCTGCACGGCCAGCTTGGGATCGTATTCGATCGGCTTGCCGGTGGCGGGATCGATACCCGTCGTCCAGGTCACCTGGTCGGCGTACTGGTTGGCGCTCTCGAACTTACCGTTGGTGAGGTCGAGCTTGTAGTAGAAGCCGTTACGGCCAAAGTGACCGACGGTCGGCGTGCCGTTGACCGTCTGGATCATGTTGACGCCGTTTTCGTCATAGTCCCAACCGTCATTCGGCGTGAACTGGAAGTACCAGTTGAGCTTGCCGTTATCGACGTTCACGGAAACCGTGGAGTCGGTGAAGAGGTTGTCGCCCGGACGATAGACCGGATCGTAGATCGGCACGGGATTGCCCACGCCCCAGATCGCCGAGCGGCTGGTCTTGTCATACGAACCTGTGGTCCACATGCCGCCGCCGCCCTGCTGCCAGGCCGTCTGCTTGTCGTCCTTCCAGGTCTCGCTGCCCGGCTCGCCCGGCTTCGGAACGGCCCACCAGCGCCATGCTTCCTCGCCAGTGGCGGGGTCGAGGCCAGCCAGCCAGCCGCGCGTACCGGCATCGCCGGCGCCGTTGCTGACCAGGATCTTGCCGCCGGCTGCCAAAGGCTGGCTGACGAAGCTTTCCTTGCCGCCGTATTCGGTGGTCACGGCAACCTGCTTGTCCCAGGTGATTTCGCCGGTATCACGGTTGATGGCGACGACACGGCCATCGCTGAGCGCGTTGTAGATGTTCTCGCCATACAGCGCGATGCCGCGGGTGATCGAGGCATTGCCTTCATGGTCGATCGCCGGGTCGGTGACCCAGAGCAGATCGCCGTGCTGCGGGTTCTTGACGTCGATCTTGAACACGCGGCCCCATTCGGAGACGGCGTACATGATGCCGTTGTCGACGAGCGGATTGGCCATCACGTTCGGGCCGTTCACGCCCATGACGTCGTTGGCGCCAGCGAGCGACATCGCCCAAACCATCTGCAGATCGCCCACATTGCTGCGATTGATCTGGTTGAGTTTGGAATAGCGCCACGATTCCTGGTTGCCGTTGGCGGTCAGCCAGTTTTGGGGTTCGTTAATGGCGTTTTCCAAGCGGCGATCCGTTACCGACAGCGCGAAATTGCCATCGGGAATCGGCGCCATGGCCGGCTTTGCCGGTGCGCTCTGAGCAAGCGCCGGTGCGCTCAGCGCGGCAAGCGCCGTGAGCGCAACGCCAGCCAGCGCTGCTTGCCGCAGCGCGGCAAGTCGAAACCTATTCTGCATACCAAAGTCCTCCTGAAAGATGCGTCGTAGCCGCGGCCGCCCCCGGCAAGCGACTGAATCGACGCACCAACAAGGCGCCATAACGCCCTAACTTTTCCGTGATACAACGCATTTCGTCGCAGTGTGCGCAATGACCAACATAGGAATTCCCACTATGCGGACCCATGCGTGACGATTCACCGCCAACCCTCGGCAATCCCTGAAAAATTTGGTCTTACCCGTTGCCTTTCGAGCCATTAACTCGGCAGAAGGCCTATTGCTTCGCACGCGCGGGCGGCGCAAGGGGAACCGGTTGTTGACGCTGCGGTTTCTATCTCGCAAGATTTGACTGATGCAGCAATCCCGCTCCGCCGGCCTTGCGGCCATAAGAATATGGAATGAATGATGTTTAATTCTCTCGCCTCCCGCGCCGTACTGGGCCTCACGATCTCCACCCTGTCGCTGGGCCTCGGCGGCTCGTTCGCCATGGCGCAGGGCACCCCTGCCGCTGCTGCCGCGACGCCTGCCGCCGCCATTACCTATTCGGCCGCTCAGGCTCGTCGCGGCTCGACCGCTTATCGCGACAACTGCTCTGCCTGCCATGGTGACTCGCTGGACGGCGCTCTCGATGCGCCGGCGCTGAAAGGCTCGGCTTTCCAGGCGAACTGGTTCGGCAAGTCGGCTGGCGAACTCTACACCTTCATGTCCACCAACATGCCGCAGGATCGCCCCGGCGAACTGCAGCCCAAGCAGTATGCCGATATCTTCGCCTTCCTGCTGAAGTCGAACGCTGTCGCTGCCGGTCCGGACAACACGCCCGATCTGACCGCTGACACCATCGCAGCCGCCTCCATGCCTGCTGCGAAGTAAGCAGCCTGCGGTCTTCTGGACGAAACCACGGCCGCGCCCCATGGCGCGGTCGAACTGTTGGGGGGCCTCGAAAATGGTTGTCGCAAGGGTTTTGGGCCACGCATCTCGCACGGTTGTCACGAGACGGAGGCTCGGCCTTCCGTTATTGGCAGCTTTGAGCGCCGTGATCCTGCTCGGATCGGGAGCCGCCTACGCCGACCAGCGCGACGACTTCATTGCCGGCACCACCAAGGATTGCCCCAAGTGCGATCTGACCGGCGTCAACAAGAAGCGGGCCAACCTGGCCGGCGCCAATCTCGCCGGCGCCACCCTCACCAACGCGGATTTTCATAACGTCAACCTGCAAGGCGCCGACCTGACGGGAGCCGATCTGACCGGCGCCAATCTCAACATCGCGGATCTGCGCAATGCCAAGTTGCCGGGCGCCAAGCTCGACAATGTCATGCTCTATGGCGCGCGTGCCGGACGTGCCGATCTATCCGATGTGACAATGATTGGCGTGATGGCCGGCAAGGCCGACTTCACCGGCGCCAAGCTGACCAACGTCAAGCTTGGTAACGGCGATCTTGAACAGGCGACGCTGCAGCGCGCCGATCTCAGCGGCAGCGATCTGACCGGCTCGACCTTCAGCGAGGCCAACCTGCAGGCCGTCGACTTCACCGGCGCCAGGGTCACCGACGCCATGATGACCTTTACCCTGCTAAGGGGCGCGAATTTCTCTAAGGCCACCGCCACGGGCACGGATTTCTATCAGGCGGACATGCGCGAAGTGACGCTAGGTGACGCCGACTTCAGCAACAGCCGCCTTCTGCAGGCCGATCTCGATCCGGCGCTGCTTCAGGGCGTCGGGCTGAATAACACCATCATGCCGGATGGCACCGTCAACAACCCGGCGACACCGGGAGCACCCGCAACGCCGGCCAAATAACTGAGGCGGCCAGGGTCGCCTACTTGTCCAGCAGATGGACTTCGGCGCGGGTGGTGCTCTCGTACTGGCCTTCCGTCAAGGCGCCGGTATGCGGGTCGCGCGCCGCCTGGCCAGGCTTGCGATAAAGCCGCTGTTCCAGCACGTAGTGCCGATCCGCTGCGGTATCGTCGTGCGCACAATCGAGCTTGATCAACTGGCCGCCAACCGAGGATTCCCGCTCGGCCGGAGGCTCGTTCGTGCAATCGGTCTTGTTGTCGATGCCGAACTGCGAGGCCAGATAGCTGGCCAGCATATAGTGGTCGCCGCGCGGACGCAGATCGACCCATTCATTGTCGTTTTGATGTTCGGGACGCGGGTCGGTCACCACGCGAATGCCTTCCAGAACGCCGGCATCGGTGAACAGCGCCGAGGTCACGATAGGAAAGGATTTGTCGACCGTGCCGGCGTCGCGTGCCACGCGAATGTCCTTGGTGGCGCGAGCGATATATTCGTCCTCGTCGTCATACTCGAAATAGACCTCATGCAGGCCGCTGGGCTCAGCCGCGCATTGCGCGAAATCGCCCCAGCCGGTGAGTGTCTTCAGCGGCGGTCCGCCATTGCTGCCGCAGGCATAACCCTTGAACTCGATCCAGGCCGGCATTTCGGCGACGGTCGAACCGAGCTTGAGATCCCATACCGTCATCCGGGCGAACGCCGGGGTCGTGAACAACAGGCCTCCCAGGAGGGCACAACCGAGGGTGCGCTTGAAGGGGGACGACGGGAACAAGGTCATGTCTGCAACTCTGAATGAGGCATTGCTGCCGATTTCCTAGCATCGCCGGTCATCGGCATTTGCAATGGACCATATTGCCTCGCGCGTTGCGGCGCCATTGAGTTCGTCCACAATGGCGCCGGTCGACTAGTAGGCCGGCTTGATGGGAAACCAGTCCTTGCGCGCTGCATCCAGATAGGCGCCGGCAATACCCGGCACGCGATAGCCGTCCACCTTGGCCTCGTCGACCTCGACCCCGAGCCCGGGGCCCTCCGGCACCACGAAGCGGCCGTTTGCCAGCACCGGAGGCCTGGGTGAAATGTCGCCGCCCAGATAGACGCGCTCGGTATCGATGGCGACGGAGAGGTTGGGAATCGACGCCGCCAGATGGACATAGGCCGCCTGCGACAACGCCAGTTCGGCGCCCGAATGGAGCGTCACCGGAATGCCGACCGCCTCGCAGATTGCCGCCGCCTTGATGGTTTGCCACAGCCCGCCCGCTTCATGCGGATCGAGCAGCACCACATCGGCAGCGCCGGCCCGGACGATGTTGCCCACGTCCGCGAGCGTATAGGCGCTCTCATCGAGCGCGATCGGCACTGGCGAGGTCCGGCGCAGATGCACATGGCCGGCGAGGTCGTCGAGTTCCAGCGGCTGTTCGACGTAGGCCGGATCGAACTGCCGCAACCGCTCGACCTGGCGCTTGGCGGTGCCTGGCGTCCAGGCGCCGTTGACGTCGAGACGAAGGGGAAGGGCGCCGATAGTGTTCCTTGCCGTCTCGGCAAGCGCGATATCGGTGGCTTCATCGAAGCCGATCTTCACCTTGAAGGTGCGATAGCCGGAATCGAGGAAACGGCCGAGCCTTTCCTTCAGCGCCGTGGGATCGTTGGTGAAGAGATAAGCCGCGGCCTCGACATCGGCCCGCCAGCGCCCGCCCCACAAGGCGTAGAGCGGCAGCCCGGCCTTCTTGCCCAGTGCGTCCCACATGGCCATTTCGAGCGCGGCGATCGCCATAACGGCGGCGCGCTTGTGATGATAATAGCCGGCGCCGAGAACATGGCGGTGCAGCCGCTCGACGTCGGCTACCGGATACCCGATGGCAAGCGGGGCCACGATATCGGCGAACACCGCCGGCACGTTGGCGATCAGCGAGATGGTTTCGCCCCAGCCCACGATTCCCGCATCGGTTTCGATACGACAGATCAGCCGCGTCGTGCCGATCCGGCGGCCGGAGCCCCACAGGATATCTTCGGTGAACGGCACCCGGATCAACTGGTGATCCACCCGCGTGATTTTCATGTTCCCCCCATTCGGGCGCGTTGAGTTGACATGGAACTTAGTTCCAAGATATGTCGATGACAACAGCGCAAATGGAGCGCGAGCAATTCGGCGCCCAAGCGCCGCGGGGAGAGGCATGACACCGGTGCACGCAAGCGCCAGGGCTGGCGAGACGGACATCGAGGGCGATGCGCCTTCGACGCCTGGCGTGCAGGCGCTGACCCGCGGCATCCAGTTGCTCGATCTCATTGCCTCGCTGCCGCGTCCGCCGCGCTATTCCGAGTTGCAGGTTGAAACCGGCATGCCCAAGGGCACGCTGCATCGGCTGTTGCAGGCGCTGGTCGAGGAAAAGCTCATTACCCTCGACCCGCGCGATCAAACCTATCGCCTGGCCTCACGCCTGTTCGAATGGGCCCACAAGGTCTGGGATGATTTCGATCTGCGGGGGGCCGCCGAGCCGGAACTCGAGAGGCTCCGCGATCTCAGCGGCGAAGCCGTTCGTCTCGGGGTCCTCGATGAGGGCACGGTACTCTATATCGACCAGCGTGAGGTCTCGCAGCCCCTCCGCCTCAACAACGGCGTCGGCAGTCGCGTCGCCGCCCATTCGAGCGGGCTCGGCAAAGCCATTCTCGCTCATCTGCCGCTGGAAAAGCGCCGTGCGCTGTTGGCCGCCGCGCCGCTCGATGGCCCCACGCCCAACACCATCGTCGACACCGACGAACTCATCAGGCAACTCGATCTCATCAAGGCGCGCGGCTACGCCGTTTCGGTCGATGAGCAGCATATCGGCATCAGCTCCGTTGCGGCGCCGGTGCTCAACCATCGGGCCGAGCCCATCGGCGCCATCGGCATCATCGGGCCGTCCTTTCGCCTGCCGGTCGATCGGCTGCATGCCCTTGGGCGCGATGTCATCGAAGCGGCCCGCCGCACTTCCGGCAATATCGGGGAAGTCGCCATGACTCTTGGCATCCAGCCGCGTCCGCTTGGGCCGGAGCGCGCCGACGTGCGCTGCGTCATTCCGGCCGGCACCTTCCTGGGGGAAGGCCCGCATTGGTCGGCGCGCGACGGCAAGCTGTATTTCGTCGATATCCTGGCGCCCGCCATGATTACCGGCGATCCCGTCGCCGGCACCTACCAGGCCATGCCCGTATCGGAACTCATCGGCTTCGTCATTCCGCGCAAGCGCGGTGGGTTCGTCGCCGGCATGCACGGCGAAGTGCGCGGGCTCGATCCCAGGGCCAGCGAGACCACCGTGATTGCGCGTCCTGAAGCCGACCGGCCGGGCAACCGCTTCAACGACGGCAAATGTGACCGTCTCGGCCGGCTCTGGGCCGGCACGCTGGCGATCGACACCACGCCGGGGCAGGGGCGTCTCTGGCGCATCGAGGCCGAAGGCCGGGTCCAGGAAATGGATCGCGGCTTCCACGTCGCCAACGGCCTTGGCTGGAGCCCGGACGACCGCACCTTCTATTTCACCGACACCGCCAAGCACACCATCTACGCCTATGATTTCGACCTCGATCGTGGCGAGATCGCCAATCGCCGGGTGTTTGTGACAGTGCCCGAAAAGGAAGGCCGTCCGGACGGTCTCACCGTCGACGCCGAAGGTTTCGTCTGGGCTGCCCATTGGGATGGCTGGTGCGTGACGCGCTACGATCCCGAGGGGCGGGTGGAGCGGGTGATCAATCTGCCGGTACCGCGCCCGACCAGTTGCGTCTTCGGCGGGCCGGATATGCAGACCCTGTTTGTGACCTCGGCACGGATCCGGCTTTCAGCCGCACAACTCACCGACGCGCCGCTTTCCGGCAGCGTCTTTGCCGTCGACACCGGCATCAAGGGCATACCCGAAACGGTATTCGCAGGTTAGGCAGGAAACAGCGTGGCCAAACTCGAACTCAGCAATATTCGCAAATCCTTCGGCACCACAGAGGTGCTGAAAGGCATTGACCTGACGGTGGAAGATGGCGAATTCGCCGCCTTCGTCGGCCCCTCCGGCTGCGGGAAATCGACGCTCCTGCGTTTGATCTGCGGGCTGGACGAGATCACCGCCGGCCAGATGGCCATCGACGGTGAGATCGTCAACGACGTGCCGCCGGCAAAACGCGGTATCGCCATGGTTTTCCAGAGCTACGCGCTTTATCCTCATATGACGGTTGAAGCCAATATGGGCTATGCGCTGCGGCTCGCCGGCACGCCCAAGGCGGAAATCCGCGAACGCGTGCAGAAGGCCGCCAAGGTGCTGCGCATCGACGGCTATCTCGAACGCAAGCCGCGCCAGCTCTCGGGCGGCCAGCGCCAGCGCGTCGCCATCGGCCGCGCCATCGTGCGCGAGCCGCGCATCTTCCTGTTCGATGAGCCTCTGTCCAACCTCGACGCTTCTTTGCGTGTCGAGATGCGCATCGAGATCGCCCGCATGAAGGAGCGTCTCGGCACCACGATGGTCTATGTGACGCACGATCAGATCGAGGCCATGACGCTCGCCGACAAGATCGTGGTGCTCAATGCCGGTCAGGTCGAGCAGACCGGCACGCCGCTCGATCTCTATAACAAACCGCGCAACCGCTTCGTTGCCGGCTTTATCGGCAGTCCGCGCATGAATTTCCTGCCGCTCGGCAAACAACTGGCCGATGGCGCCTATGCCATTCCCGGCGGTCAGGTGCGGTTGCCGGACAATTTGCCCGAGACGCCGAAGGATGTGGGCATCCGGCCCGAGCATCTCGAACTCGTGGCGCCGGGCAGCGAGAAGTCGATCGACGGTACCGTCTCCATGACGGAGCATCTGGGCAGCGACACCTACGCCTATGTGTCGCTTCCGGGTTCGGACGAGCTGCTCGTCGTGCGTCTGTCGGGCGCCGATCCGGTAAGCCGTGGCGCACCGACCGGCGTGCGTCTCGATCCAGGCCTGCTGCATGTCTTTTCCGCTGATGGCAGGGCCATCGCCTCGGCGCGTCCCATGGCGCTGGAGGCAGCATGACCATCCACCCGGAACTGATCCCCAGCGTTGAAGTCGAGGCTGCGCGCTATCCGAGCCTCAAGGACAAATCGGTGATCATCACCGGCGGTGGCTCCGGCATCGGCGCTTCGCTGGTCGAACACTTTGCCGGGCAGGGATGTCGTGTCGGCTTCATCGAGCTCAGTCGCGACTACACGCAACAAACCATCGAGGCCGTGGAAAAAGCCACCGGCAACCGGCCGCATGGTGTCTCCGCCGATCTCCGCGATATCACCGTTCTCAAGGGGGCCATCGCCAAACTTGCCGTCGCGACCGGCGTGCCGCGCGTGCTGGTCAACAATGCCGGCAATGACGACCGCATGCCGCTGGAGGACGTGACGCCCGAATATTGGGACGATCGTTTCGCCACCAATCTTCGGCACCAGTTCTTCGCCGCACAGGCGGTGATCGGCGGCATGGCTGCGGCCGGAGGAGGGGCCATTATCAATATGGGCTCGATCTCCTGGATGCGCGGCGCTGCCGGGCTCATTTTCTACACCACGGCCAAATCGGCCGTCATGGGGCTCACCAAGTCGCTGGCCCGCGAAGTCGGCACGCGCCGCATCCGGGTCAATTCCATCGCGCCCGGCTGGGTGCTGACCGAGCGCCAGGTCGAGCGCGCCAAGCGCGTCTACCAGGGCAAGTTCGCCGAATACCTCGAGGTGCAATGCCTCAAGGAGCATCTGCTGCCACCTGACATCGCCCGCATGGCGCTTTGGCTGGCCGCCGATGATTCACGCCTCGTCACCGCCCAGACCTTCATCGTCGATGGCGGCGTCGTCTAGAAATCTTGAAACTAAGTTCCGAAAAAGGGAGGAAACAGTGAATAAATTTACGGGTCTGATGGGCACCGCACTGGCGGTGGTCATGGTCGGCATCGGTGCGGCGCAGGCCGCCGATGTGAGCTGGATGGGCTATAGCTACGCCGAGGAATCGGCCAAGCCGTCGGTCGACAAGATTATCGCCGGTTTCACCGCCAAGACTGGCAAGACCGTGGAACCGATCGCCTCGGCTTTCGGCGATCTGCAGAAGAACCTGTTGCTCCGCGCCCGCTCCAAGACACTCCCGAGCGTAGTCCAGATTTCCGAGCGCTGGCTGCCTTCGTTCAGCACGCTGCCGGGACTGGTCGACTACAACACCGTCTTCGGCGCCGACAATCTTGCCAAGATCTATGCGCCTGAAGCCTTGGCCATGGGCCAGGTCGACGGCAAGCAGCTGGCCTTGCCGTTGATGTCTGGTTCCATCGGCATGGTGGCCAATCAGGCCGTGCTTACCCAGGCCGGCATCACCGACCTGCCGACCACGACGGATGAGTTCAAGGCCGACCTGATCGCCATCCGCGACAAGGTCCCCAACTCGGTGCCCTATGCGATGGCCACCAAGAACAACAGCGACATCCTCGTGGATTTCCTGACCTGGGAATATGTCTTCGGCGGGCACGTCATCGATCCGAAAGGCAAGGTCGTCGTCGACAGCGATGCCAGCAAGAAGGCCCTGGGCTTCCTCGTCGATTTGATGAAGGAGCGGCTTATCGCGCCGGAAATCGGACGCCCGGATGCACGCCGTCTCGTGGGTCAGAGCGCCGCGGCGTTCTACCTAGACGCGCCGCAGTCGCGCACTTTCCTGCGCAGCTTCTCGGGCCAGGGCAATGCCTTCGACGTCAACATCAAGCCGATGCAGGTGCCGGTGGTGAAGGCGGGCGATACGCCGGTCTCCATCCAGTGGGCGCACCTCATCATCTCCTTTGCGCAGAGCAACCCGCCGACCAAGGACGACGCCAACATGCAGTTCGTCGCCTGGCTGGGTGACGATGCGGTGGAGACGCAGTTCCCGGTCGAACAGAGCGCTCTGCCCGGAACGCTCTCCGCCCGCGCCAACCCCATCGTTGCCAACGATGCCTATCTGACCGCATGGGCCAAGAACAACACCCATCCCCTGCGCAATGAAGTGGGCATCTGGAGCAATGGCGGCGCCCTGACCGACATCCTCGCCGAAGAAGTGCAGGCTGCGCTGCTCGGCCAGAAGTCGGCCGACGATGCGATCACTTCCATGGGCAAGCGCATGGCCGATGCCATGACCACTGCCGGCATCGCCCAGTAAACCTGAACCGGAGCGGGCGCTCGGTCCGGGCGCCCCTCTCTTTGCCCTCGTCGCGGGAATGATCCGACCATGACCGACATCGCGCCACCGACCAGCCGCATTCTCGACTATCCGGTGTCCAGGCACGCCCGCCGTGGCGGCCTGCAGGCCGGTCAGCGCCGCATCGGCATGCTGATGCTGCTGCCGGCGGCGACGGCTTTCGCCTTGATCATTCTTTATCCCTTCGCGCAGGCGCTTGGCCTGTCGCTGTTCGAGGACACGCTGCAGACCATCGAGCCGATCTTCGTCGGCTTCCGCAATTTCCAGGCGGTGCTTTCCAGTCCCGAAACCTGGCAGTCCTTCCTGATCACCGTCATCTATGTGGGTTGCGCCACCGCCGGCACCGTCGTGCTCGGCCTCGGTTGGGCGCTGATCCTCAACCAGCCCTTCAAGGGCCGCGGCGTGATGCGCGCATTGACCCTGATGCCCTGGGTCGTGCCGAGCACCGTCAGCGCCTTCATCTGGGCCTGGATCTTCAACAGCCGCTTCGGCGTCATCAACGGCATCCTGCTCGAATTGCACCTCATCAGCGTGCCGCAGGCCTGGCTGTCGACTCCTGAAGGCGCCATGATCGCCGTGATCCTGACGCGCATCTGGCGCTCCATCCCGCTGTTCATGGCCTTCTTCCTTGCGGGCCTGCAGAATGTCGACAACGAGCAGATCGAGGCGGCGCGCGTCGATGGAGCCGGCAACTTCGCCATCCTGCGTGACCATCTGCTGCCGCATCTGAGGCCTGTGCTGATCGTCGTCGTGGTTCTGGGCGTCATCGGCGGCCTGCAGGACTTCGACACCATCTACGCCCTCACGGGGGGCGGGCCGGTGCGCGCCACCGCCGTGCTTTCGGTCGAAGTCTATCGCAAGGCCTTCGAGCAGTGGGATATCGGCATGGCCTCGGCTATCGGTGTGCTTTGGGTCGCGACCTTGCTGCCGCCCGCCTATTTCTACCTGCGGCTACTGGTGAAGGGACGCTAGGATGTTCGATCTTTCCAGCAAGACCGCAAAGGCCGTGTTCGGCGGCCTCATCGTCGTCATCGGCTTTTACCTGTTCTTCCCCATCTACTGGATGGTGTCGTCATCGCTAAAGCCCAATGGCGAATTGTATCAGGTCATTCCGACCTGGTTTCCAAACCAGTTCACCCTGGCGCACTACTGGTCGGCCATCGCCGAAAGCAAGCTGCTGACCTATCTGGTCAACAGCCTGATCGTCTCTGGCGCGAGCGCCGCGATCAATACCATCCTGGCGCTTTATGCCGGCTTCAGCTTCGCCAAATACCGCTATGCCGGGCGGCAACCGATCATGCTGTTCATGCTGTCGGCGCAGATGTTCCCATTCGGCCTGCTGCTGATCAGCATCTATCCGGTGATGACCAATCTCGGGCTGCTCGATACTCGCCCGGGCCTGATCCTGAGCTACATCGTCTTCGCGCTGCCGGTGGCGACCTACATGCTCTACAGCTACTTCAGCCAGGTGCCGGATGAGCTTATCGATGCGGCGCGCGCCGATGGCGCCAGCGACCTGCGCATCTTCCACACCATCGTCATTCCGATCTCCATCCCGCCGATCGTTACGGTGTTCCTCTATTCCTTCATGTGGTCCTGGAACGATCTGCTTTATTCCATGACCCTGATCGTCTCGGAGGATCTGCGCACCATCGGGCCAGGCCTGCTGCTGACCTATCTCAACGAGACCAATGCCGATTGGGGTGGCGCCATGGCAGCGTCGCTCCTCGTCTCGGCGCCCATCGTCGCCGCCTTCATGTTCCTACAGCGTTACTTCATTCAGGGCGTCACCGCCGGAGCCGTTAAATGACCATCAAACTCGCCGGTGCTTTCCCGGTCCTGCCCACTCCGTTCCGTGCCGACGGCTCGATCGATACCGACGATTTCCGCTCGATCATCGACTTCGTTCTCGAGAGCAAGGTCGATGGCGTCGTCTATCCCGGCGTCGCCAGCGAGGTCGAGACTTTGACCGCGGACGAACGCCGCAGCCAGATCGTATTGCTCGCCGATCGTATCGCAGGCCGCATCCCGATCATTCTCGGCGCCAGCGATCCCGACCCGGCCGGCGCCGCGTTGCACGTCGCACAGGCCGCCGAAATCGGGGCAGGGGCCGCCATGGTGATTGCGCCCGGCTCGGCCGGCAACGATGTCGGCGCCCAGGTGGGCTACTTCAATCAGGTCGCCGATGGCGCGAGCGTGCCCATCATGCTGCAGAATCAGCCCAAGCCCATCGGCGCCGGGCTGACGCCGGAAGAAGTCGCGGCGGTCGCCAACGCCGTGCCGGCCATCCGCTATATCAAGGAAGAGACGCTGCCGCCCGGCCAGCACCTGACGCGCATCAAGGCGGCGCTGGAAAGCCCGGTCGACGCTATCTTCGGTGGGGCGGGAGGGCGTTATGTGACTGACGAACTCGCGCGCGGCGCAGCCGGCACCATGCCTGCGGCAGAACTGGCCGATATCCACGCCCAACTCGTGCATGCTTTCGGGGAAGGCGACATTGCCACCGCCCGCAGGCTCTATTCGGTCTCGCTGCCCTTGCTGAATTTCCAGGCTATCTTCCGCATGCATATGACCAAGGAAGTGTTGCGTCGCCGGGGTGTGATCAAGAACACTTTCGTGCGCGCCAAGGGCCCCAGGCCGGATGCCGGCGACTATGCCGAACTGGCGCTGCTGCTGGCGGATGCGCAGCTTCCCTACACCAACCATCGGCCGGTCTGACACTGCCTGTCAGACTTCACGAAAATTTTAACGAATCGCCGATAAACCGCTGTCATCGTTACCGTTTATTAATGTGGCGGTTCATATTGCGTTCAGATGCCGGGTCCTAGTGTGACCTGGTTAATTCACTCAGGACGTACCCCAATGAAACGCCTCCTTTTGACCACCGTTGCCCTCTCGCTGTTCGCCACGCCGATGGCTTTTGCTGCCGGTCCTCACGTTCAGTACGTTCCTCCTCACCACTCGCTGCCGCAGCACGTAATGCCCAAGCCGCAGCCGAAGCCGCATTGGCAGACCGGCCACCGCATGCCGAATGGCACGCACTACACCGCCGTCAGCGACTGGAAGCGTTACCACCTGCGTCAGCCGCCGAAGGGTCAGCATTGGGTGAAGGTCGGCAACGACTACCTGCTGATCGGCATCACGACCGGCCTGATCGCCACGTTCTTGCAGGGTAACTGAGTTTTTGGCGGAAGGCGGCCCAGCGCCGCCTTCCGCCTCTTCATATGGAGCAAGCCGCTATGGCCACGCCCGTGCTCGCGAATGCCGAACCTGTCGGCGACATTGTCAGCGAGGTCGGTGAGGGACCATTGTGGTCGGTGGCCGAACAGGCGCTTTACTGGCTCGATATCTTCGGCAAACGCATCCACCGGCTGAATTTCGCCAACGGCAAGACCGAGACCTTCGAGATGCGGTCCATGCCGAGCGCCATTGCCTTTCGCCAGGCTGGCGGTCTGCTGGTCGCCTGGCGCGACGGACTATCCATGCTCGATCTCGCCACCGGCGCTGAAATGCCTGTTCCACACGGCATCGACATGGAGCTCGAACGCTTCAATGATGGCAAGGTCGACCGGCGTGGCCGTTTCTTCGTGGGCACCATGGATGGCAAAGGCGCCGACCCGGTTGGCGCCCTGTATCGGCTCGATGCGCGCCGGCAGATCGAGCGGGTCGCCGACGACCTGCGGCTGTCCAATGGCATTGCCTGGAGCCCCGACGACCGCATCCTCTATCACTGCGATTCCCGGCCGGGGCAGGTCTATGCCTATGATTTTGATATAGAGGCCGGCACCACCAGCAATCGCCGCATCTTTATTGATTTCCCCCAGCCGGGTCCGCGCCCCGATGGCTGCACGGTGGATGTCGAGGGGTGCCTGTGGGTTGCCGAATTCGGTGCCGGCCGCGTCGGCCGTTATACGCCGACCGGCGAGCGGATCGGGGAAATAATCGTGCCGTCCAGCCGCGTCACCAGCGTCGCCTTCGGCGGTCCGGACCTCGCTACGCTGTTCATAACCGCTCTGCGTGCCAACGCGCCGGCCGAGGAGTTGCTGGCGCAGCCCCTGGCGGGCCGCCTGTTTGCAGCGCGGCCGGGTGTTGAAGGCCTGCCCGAGACAGCCTTTGCGGGCTGATGAAAGACCTTGGGGCGTCATCCTCCTGCTGGTCGAACAATATTTAGTTTTTGCCGCGAAATTGCCGGCGATTTCGACATTATGGATCGCGGTGAGATTCAGCACGCTGGTCCCGCCAGCGATCTCGACCTGCCTGAGGCTCGCCGGCACCTGATGGTCTGATTGCCGCGGTCGCTTCGATGGAGCAATGCTCTTGCGACGGCGGTTCTTCACCGAACGCCGCGTGATCAGGAACCAGACATGAAAATCTCTGCCGTACTATTGGCGCTCGTTGCGCTTTCCGCTTCCCCCGTCCTGGCGCAAAATGCCGATCCGCTGCTGCCGCCAGTCATCACGAGCGATCTGACCAACATCACGAGCCCACCGGATTTCGCGCAGGTGGCGGCCATTTCGGGCATGTTCGAAGTGGAGGCCAGCAAGCTCGCCCTGGACAAGGCGAGCGCCAAGGATGTGAAGGCCTTCGCCCAACAGATGATCGATGATCACACCAAGGCGGCCGACGAGATGGACACCGCTGCCGATTCACAGGGCGGCGTGACCGTGCCCGATGCGATCGACGACGAACATCAGCGCATGCTCGATCAGCTCAAGGATGCGTCGGGCGCCAGCTTCGACCAGCTCTATACCAGGATGCAAATCGAGATCCATCAGGACGCGGTTGCGCTGTTCGATAACTATTCCAAGAATGGCGACGCCGGAGCCCTCAAGGATTTTGCCGGCAAGACGTTGCCGACGCTGCAACAGCATCTGGAAATGGCACAAAAACTTGCGTCGGGTACGACGGTGAAGTGAGCGTTTGCCGCCTAGCGAGGCGGATGGAAATGCACCAAGGAGAGGTGCGACGGCGCGCTGTCGTCCTCGATATCATCGTCTGATTGCAGTTTGCCGGTCAGCATGGCTTCGTCGCGCTCCGCGCGCGACAGTTCCCAGTCGCTGAAGAACGGGCGCTTGCGCGGCTCGTCGTTCTCGACCGTCTTGTCGGAAGACCAGGGGCTGAGGATGCCGAAAAAATACACCGTATTGGTTCTCCTGTTCGGACAGTCAACGCTATATCGCCTATCAAAATAGTCGAGATTTAGCTTGGCGGCGTACCGGCCATTTGGAGAAAGCCATTTCAAGATCGGCCGTCAAATGAGATTCCGCGGCAAGCGGCAGCCTTGTGATCGTTCATGGGGTTCATTACATCTCGAACGTCCCTGACCTTGAGATGCGCCGTTTGCCTGGTGTCTATGCCCTTCA
This sequence comes from Devosiaceae bacterium, assembly GCA_036499825.1. GTDB lineage: Bacteria > Pseudomonadota > Alphaproteobacteria > Rhizobiales > Devosiaceae > Paradevosia. The sequence goes on along the minus strand of DASYCZ010000026.1, from coordinate 1,011,698 downwards.
TGCCGGTCTCAGGCTGCGCTGGTACTCACTGGCGAGCGGCCGGCTGTTGCTGCGGCATTGGCAATGGTTCGTGCTGGCCGGCCTCATCGTTCCGGGCATCCCCTTCGTCTCGCTGCTCGCCGCGCCGGCGCAATTGCTCGGTGGTATTTTCACGCCCGGTCACGAGACATGGGCGACCCTGGTCTCGATCCTCGTTGTGCAGGCTTTCGCACTGCTCTGGCTCGCGCCGCAGCGTGAGACTCTGGCTGGTGGCGACTTTGCCCATTACCTGGCGGCGTTGCCGATCCCGGATGGCGTCCGCCGGGCCGTCGACCTGACGCTGTTGGCCGTTGCCGACATCCCGATCCTGCTCGTCTGCGGCATGGCCTTTGTCCAGGCGCTAGGGGCGGGAGCCGTGTCGATCTGTGCTGCCCTGGCCGTGTTGGTCATCACCATTCCGGCCATGCAGATGCTCCTGCTGCACTGGCGTCCCCTGGTTATCGTCAGCGTCCTGATCGCGGATCTGCTGCTGGCGATGAGCCCCACGACGCCAGCGCTCGTCGCCGCCGCGTTGGCCTTCGCCATATTGGCGATCATCATTCCCGGCCGCATCCAGCGACTGGCATTTTCTCTACCCCAAGCTCGTAAGCTGTCGACCGATCTGTCACCCACCCATCGCTTGGCTCCATCGCTCCACATACAGTTGCAGGTGTTGGCGCAGCGTCCACTCGCGACGGCGCCGCGCCTGCTTCTTGCTCTTGGCCTTGCCGTCGCTGGGGACGCCCTCATCGAGGCCTTCCATTTCGATACACGCTCAATGCCTGTGGCGATCGTGGCCCTGGCCATTGCGGCGCTTGTTCTCAGCGGTTTCTACCGGCTGCTGAGGGATGCGCATGCGCCCATGCTGACCTTTCTCGCCAGCCTGCCGCTGCGGCCCAACCATTGGCTGGTCCGCGATGTCGCCTTCGTACTGCTCCTCGGCCTTGTGCCGCTGGCATTGCTCATCGCGGCTCTTGGCCTGCACGATCTCTCGACACCGCTCACTCTGACGCTGCTGGCCGGAACCTATCTTGTACTACTGAGTGTGCTGCGGCTGCCGCTGGCCTGGGGTGGCCGCCTGGCCCCCATCTTCGGCGCCCTGATCGCCGCCGGTTGGGCCAGCACCGCCATTGCGGCGGTGGTACGATGACGGCGTTGCTGCGCTGTACCGATCTCGCCGCGCACTATGGCGGCCGCACGATATTCACCGCCGCCAGCCTTTCGCTCGGCGCCGGCGCCTACGCTTTGCAGGGCGCCAATGGCAGCGGCAAGTCCACCTTGCTCCGGCTGCTCGCCGGCGCCCGACAGCCAACGCGCGGCACCGTCCTGATCGCCGGCACCGACCTTGACCTCAAGGCCGAAGCGGCGCGGCTTCTGCTGTCCTATGTACCCGATGAAAGCCCGGTATATCCGTTCATGACGGGCAGGGAATTCCTGCAATTCGTCGCTGCTGCCAAGCGAACCACACTGGGGAGGGCGGTCCAGGGCCTGGTTTCGGACTTCGTCCTGCAACCGCATCTCGATACCCGCTTCGATGCCATGTCGCTGGGGACACAAAAGAAGCTGCTGCTCGCCGCCGCCTGGATTGGTGAGCCGCGGGTCATGCTTATGGACGAACCCAGTAACGGTCTCGACCAGGCCACCCGCGATATCCTTGCCGAAAGCCTGCGCGCCACGGCCTCTACCGCGACCGTGCTTTACGCCACGCACGATGCCGACTTCATCGCGGCCACCGGCGCCTCCGTTATCACCATGAATCAGATCGTGGCGCCCGCCTGAACGGCGTCAGCTTTCGCCGGTCAGCCGGTCACGCAGCCAATCTCCGAAGATGGAGGTCGAAATCGTGGTGAGGACGATCACGCCGCTCGGCACCGCCGCCATCCAGCAGGCGTTGACGATGTAGTTGCGGCTGTCATTGACCATCAGTCCCAGCGAGGTGAGGGGTGGTTGCACGCCCATCCCCAGGAAGCTGAGGCCGGTTTCGAGAATCACGGTTTCGGGAAAATTCAGCGTCATCTGCACCAGCAATGCGCCCGCAATATTGGGCAGGATGTGTTGCAGATAGATGCGCGGGGTCGTTGCGCCCAGTGCCCGCAACGCGTCAGCATAGCCCCTGGTCTCGGCATCCAGCACCAGCCCGCGGGTGAGGCGTGCATAGCGGTCCCAGCCGGCGAAGCCGATGACCAGGATCAGCAGCGGCAAGCTCTTGCCGAAGAAGCCCACGATGGTGATGGCGAAGATGATGAATGGCAGCGACGCCTGCATGTCGACGACCATCATGATGGTTTCATCCCACCACCCGCGCAGCCTTGCCGCCACCATGCCCGAGGCGACCCCCAATATCGCGCCGATGAAGGTGGCAAGCAGGGCCACCATCACCGAAAAGCGCACGGCGTAAATCGTCCGGCTCAGTATGTCGCGGCCCAGATGATCGCTGCCGAGGAGGAACGGGCTGTCAAAGCCCAGCAGCGATGGCGGCTTCAACCGGAGCAACGGTTGCTGATCGGCATAGCCGTGGGGCGCTAGCAGCGGGGCTGCCACCGCCAGCACCAGCAGCACCACGATCCAGGCGATGCTGAGAAGCACCAGAGGCGGCGAACCGCTGAGGCGCTCGATCAGGCGCCGCGCTGGCCGCAAGGCGACGTCAGACATGGCCATTTCGGTCTCCACGCATGCGGGGGTTGAGGAAGCCGTAGGCGATGTCCACCGCGAAATTGGCAGCCGTCATGGCGATCGCGAAGATCATCACCAGCGTTTGCACGATGGCGAAGTCCCGCATGCCGACGGTGTCGACGAGGAGCCGCCCGATACCTGGCCAGGCAAACACCTGCTCGACGATGATGGCGCCCCCGATCAAGCCACCCACCGTAAAGCCGATGATGGTCACGATCGGCACCGCCGCATTGGGCAGCACGTGGCGTAGCACCGTCATCCGGTAGCTCTCGCCGCCGGCCATGGCTGCGCGGATATATGGCTTCTCCATCACGTCGAGCACGGCGGCGCGCGTGAAGCGGGCAATGACGGCGGCGCCCGAAATGCCCAGCGTCACCAGCGGCAGGATCAGGTGCATCGGGGTGGCGCTGCCTGAACTCGGCAGCATGTGCAGGGCGACGGCGAACAGATAGATGAGGCCCACCCCTAGTACGAAGTTCGGGAGGCTGTGTCCCAACACCGATACGGTCATGACCACCTGGTCCAGCCATTTGCCGCGATTGAGCGCGCACAGGATGCCGCCGGGCACCCCAAGCAGCAGCATGACGATGAAGGCGCTCCCGGTCAGCTCCAGCGTCGCCGGCACCCGCTCCAGCGCCACCTCGATCGCAGGGCGGCTATTGGCGATGGATTGGCCGAAGTCGAAATGCAGCAGGTTCTGCACATAGATGAGATACTGCACGACGATCGACTGATCGAGGCCCCACCGCGCCCGGAACGCCGCGATCATTTCGGGCGTGGCGTTGTCCGGAAGCATCTGCTGGGCCGGATCGCCTGTCAGCCTCATGACCACGAAGGTGAACGTCAGGACCGCCACGAGGGTGATGAGCCCCCGGGCGAACCTGATCAGGATGAAGGTGATCATTTGCCGTCCGGCTGCGCCAATGTGATCATCAGCGGCTGGTGGTCCGACGCATCGGCGTCCTTGAGCACCTCGGCAGCAGTGACCAGTTTGGCCAGACCCGGCGTCACGAAGATGTAGTCGATGCGGTGGCCGGTCTTGGCTTCCCAGTCGCGGAAGAAGGTCGGTCCCTCATTCTCGGCGTGGCCGGCCGCCAGCCAGGAGTCGACGAAACCGTCATTGCGCTGCAGGCGCCCGTACATGCGGCTCTCTGGGCCCGCAAGGATTGGATAAACCTCGCCATCCGGGCGCATGTTGAGATCGCCCATCAGGATGGCTTCGGCCGGTACCGACGGCGGTGGCGTCTCAAGCCACGACACATCCGGGTGGTCGCCGCTCGAAACCGGACCATCGGCCTGTGCCCGACGATGCAGCTCGAGCGCAAAATTGGCATGGGCGGCGCGCTCACCCTCGCTCAGATGCGAGAAATGCGTGCTGTAGACGCGGATCAGGCCGGCGGGCGTGTCGATGGTCGCCTCGGTGATGCCGCGCTGGATGGAATGGGCATTCACCGGGCTGAGCTTGTTGGGATAGAGAAACGTCCGGCTGGTCACGATCGGCCAGCGCGACAGGATGGCATTGCCGAACTGGCGGCGACGGTTCTGCACCTTGCCGGTCCCGTCCATGCCGCCCTTGTGAATGTCGACAGTGGCGCCATAGACCCAATAGTAGGACTTGAGCCGGTCGGCGATCGCCTCGACCTGGTGGATATTGCCGGAGCGATCCCAGTAGGCCTCCGCCTCCTGCAGGCCGATAATGTCGGCGCCTGCCACGACGTCGGCTATCCGCTCGATGTCGTAGCGGCCGTCGCGGCCTTTGCCATATTGGATGTTGTAGGTCATGACGCGCATGGGGTGTCCTTCCGGGCTCAAGCGAATTGTGGAATGGCCGACTGTGGATCGGTGAGGAGATGGCAGGCGGCCGCGCGGCCCGCGCTGATATCGGCGAGCCCTGGCGACGCCTTGGCGCAAACGGGCATCGCGGCCGGGCAACGGGGATGGAAAGCGCAGCCGCTCGGCATCTGTGACGGGTTGGCCGGCTCGCCGGCGAGGCGCTGGCGCTTGGCTTTCATGCCTGGCCGGATCTGCGGCACCGCACCGATCAGCGCGCGCGTATAGGGATGGGCGGGATTGCGAAAGACCTCCGCGACGGGGCCTTCCTCGACGATGCGGCCGAGATACATCACGGCCACACGGTCGGCGACGTGCCGAACCACCCGCAGGTCGTGCGAAATGAAGGCGCTGGCAAAGCCCGAGGAAGCCTGCAGCTTGCGGATCAGTGCGATGATCTGCGCCTGAACCGACACGTCGAGGGCCGAGACCGGTTCGTCGAACACCACGAAACTGGGGCGGGTGGCGAGGGCGCGCGCGATAACGACGCGCTGCCTCTGGCCGCCCGACAATTCATGCGGCCGCCGCTCCATCAGGGCGGTGTCGAGACCTACGTCGCGCATCAATCGTTCGGTCTCGGCATGCCGCAGGCCTTGCTGCGTCTCGCCGTGAATGGCCAGCGGCTCGGCGATCTGCCGGCCCACCGGCATGCGCGGGTCGAGCGCCGCCAGGGTGTTCTGAAAGACGATCTGCATACGGGAGCGCAACTGCCTGAGACCGGGTGCCGACAATGCCGCGAGATCGGCGCCATCGAAGCGCACCGAACCCGCACTGGCCGGCAACAGCCCCAGCAATAAGCGGCCGAGCGTGCTCTTGCCGCAGCCGCTCTCCCCCACGATGGCAAGCGTTTCGCCGCGCTCGATAGCAAGGTCCACGCCGTTGACGGCAGCAATCAGCACCGGCTTGCGGAATGGCCGCCTCGCCGCAAACATGCGGCCAAGCCCATGCGCCTCAACCAGCGACATCGAGCATCTCCCTCGCTACGCCGGGCACGACATTCTGGTTGAGGTGACAGGCGCTGGCCTGGCCGTTCGCCAGGCGCGTGATCACAGGCTTGGCGTCGCTGCACGCCGGCAGGGCCGAAAGGCAACGCGGTGCGAACGGGCAGCCCCGTCCGAAACCACCCGGTGGCGCGGCGGGTATGGGGTCGGGTGCGATATCGCTGTCGAGATCGGGCATCGAGGCGAGCAGGGCCCGCGTATAGGGATGCGAAGGAGCCGCCAGCACCACCTCGGTTGCGCCTTCCTCCATCATGGCGCCGCCATAGAGCACCAGCATGCGGTGGGCGATTTCGGCGACGACGCCGAGGTCGTGCGTGATCATCAGCACCGCAAGTCCGGTGCGGGTCTGGATATCCTCGAGCAGATCGAGAATTTGCGCCTGGGTGGTGACGTCGAGCGCCGTGGTCGGCTCGTCCGCGATCAGCACCCGCGGTTCTCCCGCCAGCGCTCCCGCGATCATCGCGCGTTGTGCCATGCCGCCCGATAGCTCATGGGGATAGGCTTTCATGATGCGTGCTGGGTTGGCGAGCCCTACCTGCGCCAGCATGTCGGCTGCCGCCGTCTGGGCCTGTCGCGCGCTCATGGCCTTGAGACGCATGAAACGGTCGACGAGATAGCGTCCGATTGTCCAGCGCGGATCGAGCGAGGCCTGTGGATCCTGGAAGATCGCGGACACCACCTTGCCCCGAAGGCTGTCGCCAACCCGCCCGCCTATATTGGTGCCTTCGAACAGCACTGCGCCACCGGCCTGCTCGACTCCGGGCGGCAACAGGCCCAGCAGTGCTAACGCCGTCAGGCTTTTGCCCGAGCCGCTTTCGCCGACGAGCGCCAGGATTTCGCCGGGGTGCAGCGCCAGGTTGACGCCATTGACGAGGCGGGCACCGGTTTCTCGCGAAACCAGCACCAGCTCACGGGCTTCCAGGATAGGCGCGGGCGGCATTGCCGCCCGCTTTACGTCGACCTGCATCAAACCCTCAGGCGAAGGTCAGGTTGTAGGGCCGCAGATCCATGAACTCGAAGGTCACCGGCTTCCAGCTGATGTCGCGACGCACGCCGTAGATTTCGACCGGGCGATAGAGCACGGCGCCCGGCGCTTCGTCTTCCCAGATGTCGAGCATCTTCTGGAACGCGGTCTTGCGCTCCTCGCCATCGGGGAGGCTGGCCACCTTGGCGGCGAGTTCGTTATATTCCGCGGGCGCCTTCCAGCCGGAAGTGGTCTGGGCCGAACCGGCAGGACCCCAGTCGCTGGTGAGCGGCGTAGCGGCATCCGGCATCTGGAAGCCATTCGACCAGTTGCGCAACTGCAGGCCGGGCTGGCTGACCTGAGCCCAGGTTTCGAGGATCTGCATGTCGACGTTCAGGCCGACGGCCTTCCACATTTCCAGCATCATCTGGATAGCGGCGACCGAGTTGACGTAATAGTCGTTCAGCGTGCGGAAGGTGATCTTCTCGCCCTTGTAGCCGGCTTCCTGGAGCAGCGCCTTGGCGCGTTCCGGATCATGCTTGAAGTCCGGACGGTTGGGATCGTAGACCGCGCCATAGGCCGGGATCTGGAAGCCGTTCGGCACGCCGGCAAGACCGGCCCACAGGGCATCGTTCATCAGCTTGCGGTCGATCGACAGGTTCAGCGCCTGGCGGACGCGCTTGTCGGACACCACCGGAGCGTCGTCCTGGAACAGGTAGACGTGGACGTTTTCGATCTGCGCGGACCGTGCTTCGACCTTGGCCTCGGCGTTCACCATCGCGATGTTGTCGGGCGTCAGGGCGCAAGCCATGTCGTATTCGCCGCTGATGAGGCCGGCGACGCGGGTGGCGACTTCCGGCACGACCTGGAAGGTGATGCGGGAGGCGGTGGGCTTGCCCAGATAGTAGTCATCGAACGCTTCGAGGACGACGCGGTCGCCGGCAACGAATTCCACGAATTTGTAGGGACCGGTGCCGATCGGCTTCAGGCCGAAGGCGTCGGGGCCCATCTCACGATAGGTCTTTTCCGGAACGATCCAGGAAATCCAAGAGGCAAGACGCTTTTCGAGGCTGTAGTCGGCGGCCTTGGTGCGGAAGCGTACGGTCTGGTCATCGACAGCGTCCACGCTCTCGAAGGCGGCGGAGAACAACGGGCCGCGCGGCACCATCGGCTTGGCGCCCCAAAGGCGATCGGACGAGAAGCTGAAGGCGACGTCCTTGGCGGTGACCGGCGAGCCATCATGGAACTTGATGCCGCTGGCGAGCTTCACCGTGACGGTACGCTCGTCGTCGCGGGTCCACGAGGCGGCGATGGCGGGAACGAGGGTGGTGCCCGAGCCGTCTTCCTTGCTCAGGAAATCGCGGCGGATCAGCGTATCGAACAGCGCATTGCTGATGCGGTTGCCGACATTGGAGATGGCATTGACCGGCTCGAGCGTGACCGGCAGCGCCTGGACTGCAATACGCAGTTCTGGCCGTTCAGCCTGCTGCGCGAAAACGCGGCTCGGAGTAATTGCCGTAATGGCGCCCAATGCGGAAGCCGCAATCATGAAATCGCGGCGAGTCAATGTTGGCATAGTCTGCATCCCTGTTGGACTGGAGCGGTTGCCAAGCAAATAGAGCAGTTCTGAAAAACTCTGATGACATACCAATTTTATCATAGGTCCGTCATAGTATATTCGAAAGAGTACTCCATAACATAGAAATTCTGTTCAGAAATCGCGATGAATTCTGAGTCGAACGACGACATAGACATATGGTCCGGACCTTAACACCCAACGTATTTCATCCTGATGACGTGCGTTGTCATCGGAGGGCAATCGATGGACAAAATGACGGCGACGGGCGTTCGTAGCGTGGCAAAGCGGGGCAGGGGCTTGCTATGGAAGCAGATCGCCGCTGCCATCAGCGCCGAAATCGAAAAGCAGGCCCTGCCACCAGGGTCACAGCTGGAAACCGAACTGCAACTGGCCGAACGCTTCGGCGTCAGCCGCTTCACGGTGCGCCACGCGCTCGCCGACCTCGAAAGCCAGGGATTGTTGCGGATCGAACATGGCCGCGGCCTGTTTATCGCCGAGCAGGCCATTCCCTTCGTTCTCAATAGTCATATGCGCTTCAGTGACAATCTCGCCCGATTGGGGCTGACCAGTACGCGCACCTTCCTTGAAGCCTATCGCGATCGCGCCGATCCCGATGTGGCAAAGCTGCTGGAAATCGCGCCCGATGATGAAGTGGTGGTGGTGCGCATTGTGGGCTCCATCAACGACAGGCGCATCGGCCTTACGCGTGATCTCTATCCCGCGGCGCGCTTTGCCGGCATCGAGGACCATCTGCGCCTTCATCCCTCGCCGACTGCGGCGTTGCGGCATTTCGGCATCACCGATTACAGCCGCCGAACGACGCGTATCAGCTCGCGCATGCCCGACTCCACCGAAGCCGAATTGCTCGGCATCGCCCGCACCCGGCCGGTGCTCGAAACCACCAAGGTCGATATCGATCTTTCCGGCCGCCCCATCGTTTGGGGCGTCTCCACCTTCCCGGCCGATCGCGTCAACCTGGTGGTCGAATAGCCTGAGGCGTTACACGCCTTCCGAGAAGACGTCCCAATGCGCCGTGGATTTCTTGCAGCGGAGCAAATGACTGCGCATCATCAGCCGCGCCCGGTTCTCGTCACCCGAAACGATCGCCTTGTAGACGAGCGTGTGCTGGTCGTTGATGGCCGTCAGCTTCTCCGAGACGTTGAGCCCGGTCGCGGCGCGCGCCAGCAGCATGCCCTCGTAGATCGTGCCCTTGAGGGAATTCAACACACTGACGAAATAGTGGTTCTGCGAGGCGCGTGCGACGCTCAGATGGAAGGCGAAATCCTCGTCCAACCCGAGTTCGGATCGCTCGCGGACCTGTTCCAGGCGTTCGATGCGGAGCGCGATGTCGGCAAGATCGGCAGCGGTCCGGTTGCGTGCTGCCGCCGCGGCAGCCTCGCCCTCAATCCCCATCCGGAACTCGAAACAGCTTCGACGCGAAAATTCTCCAAAGGGCGGCAACTCTTCAATCATGATGTCTCCTCACCATCAGGATAGAACGCTCTCACATCGAAGTTATGCTGACAGGTTGATGCCGTCACCCCAAATCTGTAAAACTTTGGCACATGTGTCCAACTGCCTCAGATCAGCTGGAACTTCCCGTGAGGAAACGCTGGCGTGACCATTGCAAATGGTTGCGCATCGCCTCTCTTGCCGCCGCCGGATCGCGGGCGATGATCGCCTCGGCAACCGCGATATGGTCCCGCTTGATCGTGCCGATGTCACTGCCCGCCGAAAAGGTACGGGCCAGATTCATGCCGAACAGGATCTGTTCTTTCAGAGACATCAAGGTATTGACGTAAAAAGGATTTTCAGATGCTCGCGCCACCGCCAGGTGGAAGGCGAAATCCGTTTCGGCTGCCGTCATGCCGATGCCGCCCAGATCGGTGTCGCGCGCCGCTTGCCGCAGCTCTTCGACACGCTGCTCGCTGTAGAATTGTGCCGCCGAGGCCGCCGCTTCGCCTTCGACGCCTTCGCGGAAATTGAGGAACCGCTCGAGGTCGGCAATGCTGCTGATCGAGGGGAAGGATACCTGTTTGGGTGCCGCATCCTGCTCCTGCACAAAGGTGCCCGAACCCTTCCTCGAAGTAACGAGGCCATCGTCGCGCAGCCGCGCCAGCGCCTGGCGCACGACCGGGCGCGAGATACCGAAGCGGGCCACCAGTTCGACTTCCGAAGGCAATCGCGATCGTGCCGGCCAGGTGCCATCCGTGATCAGGCCCAGGATTTGATCGTACACCACGTCGCTCAGCGTCTGCTGGGCCCCGGCTGGCATTCTGGGGCGTTCTGTCACTCCCAACTTACGATTCCTTCCATGACCTGCTCGAATCCGGCAATTCCGGGAAACCTGTCTGCGAATTGTAAGATTATATCAAGTCCTTCAAGCACTATCGGCGCGAATAGTTTCCGGTGTGATATCGGTTCCATACAGCTCGTCCACCCGGATACAGGCGCTGGCGTGGTTCGAGCCGACCTGGCGCAACTGCATATCCGCTTCCGCGCATTCCGGTTTGGCGTGCCGGCAGCGTGTACGGAAAGGACAACCCGAGGGCGGGTTGAGCGGACTCGGGATGTCCCCCTGCAACACGATACGCTGATGCCGGATTTCCGGATCGGGATTTGGCGCCGCCGAGAGCAGGGCCTCCGTATAGGGGTGCCGCGGCGTCATGAAGATCTGCCGCGTCGGCGCCGTCTCGACGATGCGTCCCAGATACATCACCGCCACATGGTTGGCGATGTGCCGGACGATGGCGAGATCATGGGCGATGAACAGCATCGCCAGCCGCAATTCATCCTGCAGCTGTTCGAGCAGGTTGATGATCTGGGCCTGCACGGAGACATCGAGCGCCGATACCGGCTCGTCGGCCACCACGAATTCCGGCTCGACCGCCAGGGCCCTGGCGATGCCGATGCGCTGCCGCTGGCCGCCCGAGAACTCGTGGGGAAACCGCTCTGCCTGGCCAGGGGACAGGCCCACCATGGCCATCAGCTCCTTGACGCGCTCCCGGCGTTCGGCCCGGCCGCCATGCAGCCCATGTATGATCAGCGGCTCTTCGAGCACATCGCCGATGCGCGCATAGGGATTGAGCGACGAGTAGGGGTCCTGGAAAACGATCTGCATGCGCCGCCGATAGGCGCGCATGGCCTGCTTGCCGAGGGGCAACAGCTCGACGCCGTCGAACTTGACGCTCCCCGTTGTCGGCTCCAGCAACCGCAGGATCAACCGGCCGGTGGTGGTCTTGCCCGAGCCGCTTTCACCCACCAGCGCCAGGATCTCGCCGCGCTTCACCGAGAACGATACGTTCTGCACCGCCGTCAGGCTGGCGCCCAGGCCGCCGAACAGTCCGGCCTGCAGTTGGAAGACTTTGCCCAGTCCCTGGACTTCAAGAATTGGTTTCTCGCTGTTCATGGCGTCAGATCCAGTTCGCGCCAGCGCACGCACCGCACGCGATGCTGCCCTTCGGTCACCTCCAGTTCGGGCACCTGCACATCGCACCGCCCTATCTCGGCATAGGGACAGCGCGGCGTGAAGCGGCAGCCCTTGGGCAGGTCGCGGATATCGGGAACCCGGCCTGGAATGGCGCGCAGCTTGCCCTCGCGGTCACGGTCGGGGCGGGGCACGGAATCGAGCAGCCCGCGGGTATAGGGGTGGCGCGGATGCTTCAGCACCTCGATAACCGAGCCTTCCTCCACCACCTGTCCGGCATACATCACCGCCACGTCATGGGCGATCTCGGCGACGACGCCCAGATCGTGGGTGATGAACAGCATCGCCATGCCGAACTGGTCCTGAAGGCGCTTCAATTCCTCGAGGATCTGCGCCTGGATGGTGACGTCGAGCGCCGTCGTCGGCTCGTCGGCGATCATCAGGCTGGGGCTGCAGGCGAGGGCAATGGCGATCATGACGCGTTGCCGCATGCCGCCCGACATCTCGTGCGGATAGGCGTCGACCCGCCGTCCCGCATCCGGAATGCCGACCCGCTCCAGCATCTCGATTGCCGCCGCATGTCCCTGCCGCTTATCCATGCCCTTATGGATGCGCAGTACTTCGGCGATCTGCTGGCCCACCGTATGCGAGGGATTGAGGCTCGTCATCGGTTCCTGGAAGATCATGGCCATCTCGTAGCCGCGCAGCCGCCGCAGGCGCCTGGCGGAAACGGAGAGCAGGTCGATGATTTCGCCGTTCCGGTCGCGTAGCTTGAGCGAGCGGGCCGTGACGCTGGCGCCGATGAATTTCAGCAAGCCCATGACCGCCAGGCTGGTCACCGACTTGCCCGAGCCGGACTCGCCCACCACCGACAGCGTCTTTCCCGGACGGACGCGGAAGCTTACGCCGTCGACCACCGTCAGCGCCCCTTCCTCGCCGTGGAAAGTCACCGCGAGATTGTCCACCTCCAGCACGAAGCCGGTGCCGTCCGGGGCATTGGCGGGTGGATTATCCCTTGTCATCTCTGTGATCACGCCGCTGCACTCCGACGATAGCTGCAATTCGGGTGCCGGCGCACCGCGAGGCGCGCCGGCAGCGGTGCCGTTATGCGTCGATCCACGTCTCATCGAGAATAAACGAGTTGCCGCGCTCGATTTTCATGCCCTTGACCGACTTGTTGCGCATGGCGAAGCGCTGTACCCAGTAGTGGAAGGTCTGGTAGTATTGATCCAGGATCTGCTGCTGGATCTGCACATACATGACCCGGCGCTTCTCGCGATCCGATTCAGACCGGGCCTTGTCGACGAGATCGAAGATCAGGTCGTCCGACATCCGCGAATAGTTCTGCGCCGCGGTGCGGGCATAATATTGGCTGAACGTCCGGTCCGGGTCGGGCTGGGGCGTGCCGGCCGACTGCAGGCTCATCTGGAAGTTGCCGCCGCCGACCTTTTCAACCCAGGCCGTGCGCTCCATCACCTCGATCTGCACGTCGATGCCGACCTGCTTGCACATGGATTGGATCAACTGCGCTACCTGCGAATCCGGATCGCGCTGGATGATGCTCATCAGGATTGGGCCCGTATGGCCGGAATCCGCATAGGCCTTCTTGGCCAGGTCCGGATCGTAGGTGTGTCCCTTGAGTTCGGGCCCGATCGCCCAGCTGCCGGGCGCCTCGATACAGACGGCCGGCCCGCCATATTGACCTGTGATGATCTTGGCGATCGCCTCGCGGTTGATGGCGTGCGACACCGCCTTGCGCAGGTTGAGATTGCCCTGGAACGGCGCGGCCGAATTGTTGAACGAGGTGTAGAGCGTGTTCTTGCTGGCGGCCTGCACCAGTTCGAGATTGGGATCCTTGCCGACGGCCTCGTAATCCTGCGTGAGGACGTTGTCGCCCCATACGGCGCCCTTGGACCGCATCTGCACCAGTTGCACGGCGGCTGCCGGAACCACGTTGAACACCACCTTGTCGAGATAGGGCAGCTGTTCACCGTTCTTGTCCTTGCGCCAATAGCCGTCCCAGCGCTGTGCCTCGATCTTGCCGCCTGACCAGGACGTGAGCTGGAAGGGGCCGGTGCCGATCGGCTTGCGGCTGAAATCGGCGCCCATTTCGGCTACGGCCTTGGGTGACACCATCTGACCGGGTTCGGCCGCCAGATTTGACAGGAACGAACCGGTGCGTTCCTTGAGGTTGAGCTTGACGGTCAGTGGATCGATGACCTCCACCGAGGTGATGCTGGTGAGATAGGGCGCCGAGCGGCTTTCCGGCGTCGGATCGCGGGACCGGTCGAGATTGGCCTTGACCGCCGCGGCATCGAAATCCGTGCCGTCCTGGAATTTCACTCCCTTCTGCAGCTTGAACGTCATGCTGAGGCCGTCCTCGGCTTCTTCCCAGCTTTCGGCGAGCCATGGCTGGAAGTTGCCATCGAAATCCAGCGAGATCAGCTTTTCCGAGAACAGATTGTATGATCGCCCATCATTGCCGGGATTGTTGCCGATCACGGGGTCCATGCTGGCTGGTTCGTTGATGAACACGGCGGTGAATGTGCCACCCTTCTTGGGCTTGGCCACGGCATCCTGGGCCAGGGCCGGCACCGCGCTGAACAGCGCGCCGGAAGCGGTCCCGAGTCCCAGCATCAGCAGGCCCCGATTGACGTCGCGACGAGTAAACTTTGCCATGGTTTTCTTTCCTCCCGAATGAGCACCAAGCTTGCAGTTGATCTGTTTGGTATCATTCGGCAGCGACAAGTTGCAAGCTACTTGTCAAATATGTCCTGAGCATTTAGACCGGTAGCAACAGACGGCGGCGACCGAGCGGATCGCCAGGCCGCGTGACTGCCGGGAGGCCGCTGCCTCGTGGTCCTGGAGGGGAGCCACTGCCTTGCTCAACTACATTCTGCGCCGGTTCCTGCACCTGCTGCCGATTCTTTTCGTCGTCTCCTTCGTGGTGTTTTCCATGCTGCTCCTGCTGCCGGGCGATCCGACGGTGGCCTTGCTCGGAGAGAATGCGAGCGAGGCCCAGCGCGCCGCCCTGCGCGTAAAGATGGGGTTCGACCAGCCGATCTACGTGCAGTATTTCCGCTGGCTGACGAGCTTCCTGTCCGGTGATTTCGGCCGCTCGCTGCGCACCCAGGAACCTGTGCGGGAAATGCTGCTCGGCCGCATTCCCGTGACACTGGAGCTGACCTTCCTGTCGATGCTGCTTTCCGTCATCGTCGGCATTCCTCTCGGCATCATCTCGGCACTGAAGCGCAACAAGCTCACCGACTCCGTCATCAGCGTCATCGGCATGGCCGGCATCGCGCTGCCGCATTTCTGGGCCGGCATCTTGCTGATCATGCTGTTCTCCGTCCAGCTCGGCTGGCTGCCGCCTTCCGGCTACGTGCCTATCTGGGAAGACCCGATCGCCAACCTGCAACTCATGGTCATGCCATGCCTGATGATCGGCGCCTCGCTGTCGGCGCTGATCCTGCGGCAGACCCGCGCGTCCATGCTGCAGGTGATGTCCGAGGATTATGTACGCACCGCGCGCGCCAAGGGCGCCAGCGAGTTCCAGGTCATTGTGCAGCATGCTCTGCGCAATGCGCTGATACCCATCGTCACCATCATCGGCCTGCAGTTTGGCGGCCTCATCGGCGGCGTTGTCATCACCGAGATGATCTTCTCGCTGCCTGGTCTCGGCCGCATGATCGTCGAGGGTATTTTCGAGCGCGACTTTGCGCCCCTGCAAGCCGCCATCCTGTTCGTCGTGGTCGGAACCCTGGTGATCAATCTCATAACCGATCTGACCTACGCGATCCTCGACAAGCGCGTGAAGTTGTGAGGGCGACATGACGGTGACCACAGCTACAACGGAAGTGGTTCGGCCTCGGGCATCGGCCGGAATGTACAGCAAGGCGCTGCGGCGTTTCTTCAAGCACAGGCTGGCCGTGGCCGGGCTGGTCTTCCTCGGCATCGTGATTCTTGCGGCAATCTTCGCGCCACTCGTTGCGCCGCACGATCCGGAGGAAATCTTCTGGGATGCCGTGAAGATGCCGCCCTCGGCGCAGTATCTTCTCGGCACCGACGAGATCGGCCGCGATATCCTGTCCCGCCTGATCTATGGTGGCCGCGTTTCCTTCACCATCGTCTTCGGCTCGATCGCCATCGCCCTTGTGGTTGGCGCCACGACCGGCCTGATTTCGGGTTTCGTCGGTGGCTGGGTCGATACCGTCATCATGCGCATCATCGACGGCATGCTGGCATTTCCGACGCTCATCCTGGCGCTCGGCATCATCACCGTGCTCGGGCCCAATCTCTTCAACGCCATGCTGGCCATCGCCATCACCAACGTGCCGGACTTTGCACGCCTGGTGCGCGGGCAGGTGCTGCTGGTACGCGAGCAGGATTTCATCCAGGCGGCGCGCGCCATGGGCGCCAACAACTTCCGCATCATGGCCTTTCACCTGTGGCCGAGCGTCGTCGGCAACGTCATCGTCTATGCATCGCTGCGGACGTCCGGGGCGCTGCTGTCGGAATCGTCGCTGGCCTTCCTGGGCCTGGGCGTCGCGCCCCCAACCCCGACTTGGGGGCAGATGCTGGCGACGTCTCTTTCCTACATTTCCTACTGGTGGCTTGGCGTCTTTCCCGGCCTCGCGATTTTCCTCGCAGTTTTGGCCTTCAATTTCGTCGGCGACGGCGTGCGCGACGCACTGGACGCCCGCACCCGCTGATCCATCCAACATTTCAACCCTTAGCCCGAAGCGAGACTGACATGACCGAGTGGTGGCGCGAGCCTCAACGTATCGTCCAGACCAATTTGCGTCTCACCGACGCCTCCATGGATACGCGGCAGGTCGCGCGCGACGCCAAGAAGTTCGGCGCCACGGCCATGTTCTTCAATGTCGGTGGCATCTTCGCCTGGTATCCGTCGGAGTTGCCGCTGCAGGCCATCAACCCGTTCCTGAAAGACGACGTGCTTGGCAACATGCTCGAGGCCTGCCGCGCCGAGAATATCCATTTCATCGGCCGCTTCGATCTCTCCAAGGGCACGCAAAAAGCCTATGACGCGCACCCCGAATGGTTCTGCAAGACCAAGGACGGACGGCCGTTCGAATATAACGGCACCTACCAGGCGAGCATCACGGGCGGCTGGTACCATGAGCAGGGGCCGGCGCTGATGACCGAGGTCATCAAGAAATACGACCTCGAAGCCGCGTTCTTCAACATGTTCGGCTATCAGCGCTTCAACTACAGCCACGAGGATTTCGGCTTCAGCCATGACGAAAGCGCCATCAAGGCCTTCGCCGAATTCAGTGGCGGCAAGTCCATTCCCGATGAACGCGACACCAAGAGCCCGGTCTATCGCGAATATCTGAAGTTCCAGGATCAGACCTCCGGCATTATCGGCCGCAAGATCTACGATCACATCAAATCGCTGCGTCCCGGCATCGGCGTCGCCAACCTGGCCGGCCACAAGGACTGGATCCGCCTCGAGGCCAACCGCTCCATCCGGCGCGCCCAGCCGGAATGGCAATACCAGACGGGAGAAAATGCCCGCTTTGCACAGTCGGTCGGCCGTGGCGAGAAGCCCTATACGATCGGCATCTGCCACTTTTACGATTTCCCCTGGCGCTATACCGCAGAGACGGAGAGTTTCCAGGCCAACCGCATGGCTCAGGCTTTGGCCAACGGCGCCGAGCCGCACTACTATTTCATGGGGCCGGTCGAAACGCAGGAAGACGTCAAGCCTGTGCAGGCCATGCGCGACGTCAACGCCTATCACGCCAGGAACGAAGCACTTTACACCGGCCTGAAGTCGGCCAGCCGCATCGGGCTCTATAACTCCAAGGCCACCGATCGGTTCGGCCAGCTGACCATCCCCAGCGACGTGCACGGCCAGTCATCCGTCGCTTATCGCGGCGCCTACCGTTCTCTGGTCGAATCCGGCCTCGCCTTCGATCTCGTCAGCGACCGTATCGGCGGCGCCGACGATTTTCCCGCCATGCTGAAACGCTACGATGTTATGGTTTTGCCCGATGTCACCTGCCTCAGCGACAAGGAGGCGGCGGCGTTCGATCGCTACGTCGCCGATGGTGGCAATCTCGTCGTTACCGGCGAAACAGGCGTTCTCAACGAATATGGCGACCGCCGGACCGGCAACGCCCTCAAGTCCTTGCCCATCGCGCGGGTCAGGGAAGTGAAGCGCAACATGTTCGCCTCCTACCTTCGCATCGGTGATGGCGAGTTCGACTTCCCGCAGACCAAGATCATCATGCTGGATGGTGTCTATATCGACGCGGAGCCCAAGACCGGCGCCAAAACCATGCTGCGCGTGGAAGCTCCGCAGAAATTCGGCCCGCCCGAGCTGTCGTTTCCGGAAGTGCCTCTGACCAACGATCCCGGCGTCATCATCGGGGCGCATGAAAAAGGGCAGGTGGCCTTTGTCCCCTGGTCGCCGGACAAGCTCTATCAGCTCTACAGCCTCGTCGAGCATCGCCAGCTCATCGCCCAGCTTGTCGGCCGGTTTACCAAACCGCTCGCCAAGATCGAGAAGGGCAGCCGCCTGGAGCTGACCGTGCGCAAGCACAACAAGACCGGCCAGATCGTCGTGCATCTGATCAACTACTCAGGCCAGTCCAACGACAATTTCGAGGATCCGGTCGTGCAGCACGACCTGCGTCTCGGGGTCCGGGGCGTTGGCGGTGCGAAGGCCAAGGCACTATGGGGCGGTGCGGTAGTCGATGTTTCCGCTGCCGATGCCGATGGCTATCGCTGGGTGAAGGTTCCAGCCATCGCTCATATGGAAGCGCTCGTCTTCGATGCCGGGAGCTGAGCATCAGTTATCTGCAAGATGTAATATTTGTCGGACAACATCTTTCGATGTTGTGAAATTTGGGCTAGCCTCTCTCGCACGGGGAGCCTGCGCGAGAGTTTGAGGGGGATAAGGTTATGACTGATATTGGATTTATCGGGCTCGGCACCATGGGGCGTCCCATGGCCGAACGACTGCTCGCGGCCGGCCACAAACTCAATCTTTTCCGGGTCAAGCAACCATCGCAATATCTGGTGGAGCAGGGCGCCCGGGCGTGTAAGTCCGCCGCCGAGGTCACCAAGGCCTCCGAAGTCATCATCCTGATGGTGCCCGATACGCCTGATGTCGAGGCTGTGCTCTTCGGCGAAGGGGGCGTCGCCGCGGCGCTGACGCCAGGCAAGCTCGTCATCGACATGAGCTCGATTTCCCCCGTTGCCACCCGCGACTTCGCGGCCCGCATCCGCGAGAAAGGCTGTGACTACCTCGACGCTCCGGTTTCCGGCGGGGAGATCGGCGCCAAGAGCGGCTCGCTGACCATCATGGTGGGCGGCGACACCGGCCCGTTCGAGCGCGCCAGGCCGTTGTTCGAAATCATGGGCAAGAACATCACCCTCGTCGGCGACAACGGCGTCGGCCAGATGACCAAGGTCGCCAACCAGATGATCGTCGGCCTCACCATCGAGGCGGTCAGCGAGGCCTTCCTGCTCGCTGAACGCGCGGGAGCGGATCTGAGCCGTGTCCGCAGCGCCCTCATGGGCGGCTTCGCCAGTTCCCGCATCCTGGAGGTGCATGGGCAGCGCATCATCGATGCCGCGTTCGATCCCGGCTTCCGCATTCGCCTGCACCGCAAAGACCTGGGTCTGGCTTTGGACGCTGCGCGGTCCCTTGAAGTATCGCTCCCCAATACTTCGGCGACGCTGCAGCTGATGAATGCGGCGCTCGCCAAGGGCGACGGCGATCTCGACCACTCCGGTCTCTACAGGGCGCTCGCGCACATGTCCTCACACGACGCGGCGGACAGCAAGCCGCCGGTTGCCAAGCGAGCCTGAGCCGACAGTCGCTATCCCCCAAGATATTGGAGTCCATCCGATGGCCGGTGACATCATTTCCGAAACAGCCTTGAAGGACTTCGTTGCCACCGCGCTTGGCCGCGTTGGCATGGGGCCCGACAACGCCCGCCGTGCCGCCGACGTGTTTGTCGAGGCCGACCTGCGCGGCATCGATTCCCACGGTGTCGCCGGCCTGTCCGGGCGCATCACGACCATGAAGGCCGGCAAGCTCAACGTCGACGCCGTGCCGACCCTGGTCCGCCAGATCGGCAACACCGCGTTGCTCGATGGCCATCAGGGCTTTGGCCCCAGCCTTTGCACCATCGTTATCGAGACTGCCGTCAAGCTCGCCGCAGAGGGCGGCATCGGCCTTGCCGCCATCCGGGATTCCTCGCACTGGGCGTGCCCGGCCTACTATTCGCGCTGGATGGCCAACCAGGGCTTCATCGCGATCTCGATGACCAACACCAATCCCGGCATGCCGCTTTATGGTAGCGCCGCCAAGTCGGTCACCAACGCCCCCATCGCCATCGCGGCGCCGCGTCGTGGCCATGAGCCCATCGTGCTCGACATGTCGCTGCAGCAGGTGTCGTGGAGCGGCATGAAGATCTTCGCCGACGACGGCGCCCGGCTCCCCGGCCTTTGGGGCTATGACGAGAAAGGCAAGGAAACCGACGATCCAGTCGTCATCGCCCGGACGGGCCGCGTCAAGCCGATCGGCGACTACAAGGGTTCGGGTTTCGCCTTCATGCAGGAAATCCTCACCGGCGTTTTGGGCGCCGGCATGATTTCCGCCCAGATTGGCGCCATGACGCAAAAGGGCGAGCCTGCACACTACTCGCAGACCTTCATCGCCATTCGGCCGGACATTTTCGCCTCGCGTGCCGAATACGACGCCCAGATCGATGCGCTCTACAATACGGCCAAAGCTTCGCCGCTGGCCGAGGGTTTCTCGGAAATCAATCTCCCGGGTGATCGTTCGAACGCCACCTTCGCGATCCGCCGGCGTGACGGCATTCCCCTCAAGCGGATCCGCAAATCGCTCGAGGAAATCAGTTCCACTCTCGACCTGCCGCGGCCCTGGCTCTAGCCCCGCGCTCCTTCCCACGGAAAGTTTCTGCCATGACCTATCCAGAGATGCCCGCTGTTCCCTATGGCGCGGTCTATTTCCGCAAGACCAACCCGCCACGCGCGGATTGGGAGCGCGACTACCAGACCGCTGCCGAGGATGGGCACAATATCTTCCGCCACTGGTTCATGTGGTCCTCCATCGAAATCAGCCCCGGCGTCTATGACTGGGAAGATTACGACCGGCAGCTTGATCTGGCCCATAAGAACAAGATCAAGACCATCATCGCCGAGATGATCACTGCAGCCCCGGAATGGCTCTATCATCAGCGCCCCGAGGGACGCCTGCGCCGGAGCGATGGCCGTGCCTATGGCCCGCAGATGGGCTCCAGCAGCGCGACCGGCGGCTGGCTCGGCATGTCTTTGGACGATGACGTGGTGAAGGAGCGGGCGACGCAGTTCCTGACCGCGCTCGTCAACCGCTACAAGGATCATCCGAGCCTGGGCGGTTACGACCTCTGGAACGAATGCGGCTATCACGAGGACGAGGGCTATTCGCCCGCCACTATCGGGGCCTTCCGCAACTGGCTCAAATCCCGCTATGGCCATCTCGCCGCGGTGGGCAAGGCCTGGGGCCGCTACAGCATGTCCGAATGGGAGCATGTCAATCCGCCCGAAAAAATCGAAGCCTATGCGGACAGCATCGATTGGCTGGAATTCCTGCAGGACAACGCTTATCGCCATATGCGCTGGCGCGTCGATCTCGTGCGCAAACTCGATCCCAAGCATCTGATCACCGCCCACGGGGTCGCCGCTACCATCGTCTCCGCCGCCAACCGCGGCACCGATGACTGGCGCGCCGCCGCGGAGGTCGATCTCTATGGCCTCACCTGGGTAGCCTCGCGCCAGGGTGACAAGCCCTACCAGCATATCCACGCGGTCGATCTCGTCCGTGGCGCATCGCGCGGCAAGCCGTTCTGGCACGCCGAAGCCCAGGCTGGCCCACTCTGGCTGCAGCCGCAGGTCATCGGCCGTCCTCTCGATGATGGTCGGGTGACCACGGCCGACGATGTGCGTATCTGGAATCTCACCACCTTCGCGGCCGGCGCCAAAGGCCTGCTTTATCCGCGCTGGCGCCCGCTGCTGGACGGTCCATTGTTCGGAGCCTTCGGCGCCTATGGGATGGATGGCAGCCGCACCGACCGCTCCGAGATGACGGCAAAAGTCGCCAAATGGGCGAATGCGTCGGCGCAGGAAAAGCTCTTCAGGCTCAACCCGGTAAAAGGGGAGGTTGGCCTCATCTATGCGCCGGAAACCCAGATCGAGGAATTCGCCCTCGTCGGCTCCATGCAGCGCTACACCCAGGCTATGCGAGGCGCCTATCAGGGGTTTTTCGAGAACAACATCCAGGCCGATTTCGTCCACATCGACGATATCGACCAGTATGATTTCCTCTACCTGCCTTATCCCATCATGCTGAAGCGTCCCAGTGCCGATAAACTTGCGGCCTGGGTCCGAAATGGTGGCAAGCTGGTCTCGGAAGGCCTGCCGGCCTATTTCGGCGAGCACAGCCATGTCGGCCCGACGCAACCGAATTTTGGCCTCGATGCGCTGTTCGGCGCCAAGGAAAGGGACGTGGTCTTTGCGCCAGATATCCTGGGCGACCTGAAGCTGGAAGTGCTCGGTCACCAGATCGAGGCCGGTGGCTTCAAACAGACCTACACCGCTACCACCGGCAAGGACGCCGGTCACTACAAGGATGGAACGGTGGCCGCTATCGAGGCCAAGGCAGGCAAGGGCGCAACGCTCCTGGTCGGCACGTTCCCCAGCCTCGGCTTCTTCAACCACCACTCTGATGGCGGCCGCGACTTCTTCCGCCATCTGCTCGATTGGGCAGGCAAGCGAAGGCGCGTCATCTCCAGCAACAGTGCCGTCATTGCTCGTCTGCATGAAGGCGAAGCCGGCCGGGCGCTCTGGCTGCTCAACCCCAGCCGCAACAGTCAGCAGGGCACCATCGCCATCGACGGTATCCCGGCGCTGAAGGATGTCACTGTCTGCTGGGGTGACAAGGGGAGCGTCAGGCTCGAGGGAGGTACGCTGTCGGCGACGGTCGGCGCACGCGATGCGCTGGTAATGTGGCTGGCCTGACGGTCATCCGCATCACGGCTCCGCCATTCTTCGCCCCAATAAGATTAGGGTAGGCGATAGGGGCGGGATAGGACTAACATACCAGTTCCTCCTGTCCCGCCTGAAGCCCGCTCATGTCATTCTCGCCGCAAGCCCGCAACGTCGCGCTCGTCGTCGCCGCTGCCTTCTTCATGCAGTTGCTCGATGGCGTGATCATCGTCACGGCGCTGCCCCAGATGGCCATCGCCTTCGGCGTCAAGACGCTCGATATGAGCATCGGCGTCACCGTCTACATGCTGGCCAATGCCATTTTCATTCCCATGGCGGGCTGGCTGGCCGATCGCTTTGGCGCGCGGCGGGTTTTCCTGCTGGCGATCATCCTCTTCACCACCGCTTCGCTGGTGTGTGGCCTTTCCACCAACCTCACCATTTTCACCATCGCCCGCGCCGTGCAGGGCGTTGGGGGCGCTTTGATGGTGCCGGTGGGCCGTATCATCGTGCTGCGCAGCACGCAGAAATCGGAGATCGTTTCCGCTATCGCGCTGACGGTCTGGCCAGCCTTGTTCGCGCCCGTCATCGGCCCGGCGATCGGCGGTTTCCTCACCACCTACATTTCCTGGCAATGGAACTTCTGGATCAACATTCCGCTGGGCATCGCCGGGGTTCTGTTCGCCCTGCGCATCATTCCGTCAGACAGCGAAAGGCGCCTCACGCCCTTCGACTGGATTGGTTTCCTGCTCTGCGCACTGAGCCTGACGGGATTGCTCTACGGTCTCGAAACGCTGGTCGGCGGCACGCTTCCCAAGGCGGTCGCCATCGCCTTCGTCGCAGTGGGAGCCGTCGCGGGCATATTCGCGGTGCGCTGGCTGCGCCGTCAGGCGCATCCGCTGCTGGATCTGGCCGCGCTGCGCGTCCATACCTTCAACTCCGCCGAGGTCAGCGCGGGGCCCGTGCTGCGCCTCACCTTCAACGCCACGACGTTTCTGTTGCCCCTGATGTTCCAGATCGCCTTCGGTCTCGATCCGCTGCAGGCGGGGAGTCTGGTGGTGGTGTATTTTTTCGGCAATCTCGGCATCAAGCCGCTGACGACCGGCATTCTCCGGCGCTTTGGTTTCCGCAACATTCTGATTTTCAACGGCTTCATCGCCGCCGCCTCAGTGGCGTTGTGCGGTTTCCTGACGCCGGACACGCCCTATCCGGCGATGGTCTTCATGCTGCTGGTGGCTGGTTCTGCCCGCTCCATGCAGCTCACCGCGCTGGCCACGCTGGCCTTTGCGGATATCGATGCCGAGCGACGTAGCTCGGCCTCGACCATTTCCAGCATGCTGCAGCAGGTTTCCATGGTTTTCGGCATTGCGCTGGCAACGGGCCTTCTCAACCTGTCGGAGGTCTTTCATGCGACGGCAACGCTCGGTCTCGTCGATTTCCGCTGGACCTTCGTGCTGATGAGCCTGCTGACGCTCGGCGCCTCGCTGCGCTTTGCCACGCTGCCCCACGCCGCCGGGGCCGAAGTGTCCGGTCACCGGATGGCGTGACGTTGGCCGGTTGAGCGGGGTCAGTGCCCCGCCGACGATTGCGGCAGCAGGAATGGCGTGCCGGGGCGGGGCGTTAGTCCGACCCGCAGGTCGCAATCGAACACCGTATTGACGATTTCATCGCGCAGCACGGCGTCCGGCGCACCGAACGCCACGGCTCTGCCGCGCTGCATGGCCAACAGGCGGTCAGCAAACATCGCCGCGAGGTTGAGGTCGTGCAGCACCGCCACGACTCCGCCGCCATCCCTGGCGAAATCCGCCGCAATGCGCATGATCGCCAGTTGATGCTTGATGTCGAGGCTCGCGATGGGCTCGTCCAGCAGGAGGAAGCGCGGCTGCCCATCAAGCACCGGCAGCCACACCTGGCACAGCACGCGCGCCAGTTGCACGCGCTGCTGCTCTCCACCGGAAAGCTCCTGGTAGAAGCGCCCGGCGAAACCCTCGAGATCGACGCGGGCGAGGGCCCTTTCGGGCAGGGATGCGGCTTCGTGCTGCATTACCCCGGCGCGCCCGGCGATCAGCCCGAGGGCGACGACCTCGCGCACCGTGAATGGAAATGACAAGACGCTCGCCTGTGGCAGCACGGCACGCATCGTCGCTGCCTGCCAGGGCTTTAGTGCCTTGAGGTCCACGCCATTGATGGCGACACGGCCGGTATGGGCGATATCTCCGGTGATGGCGCGAAGCAGTGTCGTCTTGCCCGACCCGTTGGGGCCGATGATGGCCGTCACTTCGCCGGCTCGGGCCGTGAAATCCACGGCGTGGAGAACGGACTTGCCGCCGATCGCCACACAAACCTGTTGCGCCTCGATCATGCCCGTCACCACGCCATCCGGTTGCGCCGGCGCAGCAGGATCCAGAGAAAGAACGGGCCGCCGACAGCCGCCGTGACGATGCCGATCGGCAGCTCAGCCGGCGCGACGACGATGCGGCTCACCGTATCGGCCGCCAGCAGGAACACGGCACCAGATAGCGCCGACGCCGGCAACAGGTAACGGTGGTCGGGGCCGATGGTGAGGCGCAGGAGGTGTGGTACCACGATGCCCACAAAGCTGACGCCGCCGCTTACCGCCACCGAGGCGCCCGTTGCCGCCGCCACCGCCACGATGGCTATGGTCTTGAACCGCTGTACGGGCACGCCGAGATGGTGCGCCGTGGCCTCGCCCAATGTGAGGGCGTTCAGTCCAGACGCCAGGAAGAATGCTGCTCCCATCGCCGCAACGATCAGTGGCCCGGCCGCTCCGACCTTGGTCCAGTTGGCGCCGGCCAGTGATCCCAGGCTCCAGAATGTCACGTCGCGCAACTGCTGGTCGCTGGCCAGGTAGATCATGACGCCGATCAGTGCACTGGCCAGGGCGCTGATGGCGATGCCGGCGAGCAGCATGGTGGCGATTGCCGTCTGTCCCTGCCGTGTCGCGACCCGGTAGAGCACGAATGTCGCGATCAGCCCACCGGCGAAGGCTGCAAGGGGCAGGGCGTAGGCACCAAGGAGGGTAACGAGCGGCGCCGCGATCGTGCCGCCGAGCACGATGATCACCACTGCGCCAAGTCCGGCGCCGGCGGAAATGCCGACCAGCCCGGGGTCGGCCAGCGGATTGCGGAACAGCCCCTGCATCACCACGCCAGACACGGACAGCGCCGCACCCACCAGCATGCCGAGGGCCAGCCGTGGCAGGCGGATATCGTAAATGATGACATGGTCCCGCAGTACCGATGGATCGGCGGCGTCCGCCAGCCCGAACCAGCTCTCGACCACCGACCATCCCGACGTGCCGGATGCGCCGGTCGTGATGCTGATAAGTGCCATGACCACCAGCAGGAGCGCCAGCCCGGCGATCGTCAGCACCGCCAGCCGTGAACGGTCACCCGCCGGACGTACCTGTTGCGCAGTCGTGAAAAACGTCTTGAACGACAAGTCGGTCATTTGGTCCTGGCGATCTCATCACCATAGATATCGGCCGCGAGCTCGCCGATGGCCTGCGCCGTACGTGGACCGAAGCCCAGCAGATAGGCGCCGTCGATCCGGATAACGCGGCGGTTCTGGCCCGCTGGCGTCAGCGCGATACCGGGCTGCGAGAAGAGCTCGTCGTCGGTGGCCCCGTGGCCACCGCCACCCGTCATCATCAGGATGACGTCGGGCTTGGCCTCGACCAGAGCTTCCTCGGTCAGCGCCTTGTAGCCTTGATATTGCGTCACCGCATTCTCGGCGCCCGCCAACGCGATGATGCCGTTGGCGGCCGTGCCGGTGCCGGAGGCTTGCACCTTGCCGTCCTCATAGGAGAGGACAAACAGCACCCGTTGCTTGCGCGGCACATCCCTGGTCAGCGCTTCCGCCGATTTGAGGTCTGCATCGAGCTTGTCCGCCAGGGCCTTGGCTTTGTCCGCAACCCCCAGCGCTTCGCCGACCAGTCGAACCTTATTGAGGATACCGTCGGCGCTGAAGCCTTCGGGAATGGTGACATAGGGCACCGACGCCTTGGAAAGCACATCCAACGCCTCTTTCGGCCCCGATCCCTCGATCACCAGCAGCGCCGACGGATTGGCCGAGAGCACGCCCTCCGGCGAGAGCGCCCGCATATAACCGACATCCGGAAGCTTCAGCGCCTCCGGCGGATAGACCGCCGTGGAATCGCGGGCCACCAGCCGGTCCTGTTCCCCGAGCGCGTAGATGATCTCGGTCAGGGAGCCCCCGATGGCGATGACCCGTGAAGTATCGGCGAAGGGTTTGATCTCCTGGGCCGTCGCCGCGCTCGCGCACAGGCCGAAAGCGAGGACGGCGATCCGCATCGCGGATGATAGAGATGGCATCTGCAATCCTCAGGCGGTGGCGAGTTGGGCGAGTGGCGGCAGGCTTTCGACCAGGGCGCGCCATTGCGGGCGTTCGTCATGCCCTTCCACGCGCTTGCCAAAGAACTGAATGATCAGCTTGCCATCCCCGCCATAACATTCGATCGAAGTGACGTGCCCGTCCGAGGTGGGCTTCCTTACCGCCCAGGCCTCCACGATATGGTCGAGGCGCAGATGCAGATGGAAAGTTTCATCCATGACGTTGAGCCACGGCCCCATGGGGGAGACCTTGTGGATCGGTCCGCCATGGATCTGGATACAGCCGGTATTGCCGACGAACACCATGATCGGCAGCGCCTCGGCTGCCGCGCCGTGCATCATCTGCGACGTTGCGTTCAGGTCCAGCGGCCAGGCGTAGTCCAGCCCGACCATGTGCAGAGCATCGATACGTGTGAGGTTCAGCCGCCTCAGCATGCCGAAGAACTGGTGCGTGTCGGTCAGTTTGCTCCACTGCTCGCGGAGCTGGTCGACGCCGGCCGCCGCTGTCGAATCCACCGCTGTCGTATCGCTGACCGGACCGGTGAAAATGACCTGTGACTGCTCGTCGGCGCGCAGGCTTTCGACGAGCCTCGCCCAAGCTGCGAGGTCGGTTCCGGAACGCGCATGCACCTTGTGAACCGCATCGCCGGCCGCGTCGAAGAACTGCAGTGAGCGGCGAATGCCGCCATCTTCGTCGGTCTTGTCCACCGCAAAGCCAAACGCCCACTGCCGGGGGAAGATGCGCAGGTCGATCTCATCGCCCAGCACCGTCGTCGCCATCTGTCCGAAATGGATATCGGTATAAGGCCCGATCTTCTCGTGTACGGCGCTTTCATTGCGCGTCAACGCCATGACTTCGCCAACGCCCTCGAGGCCCTCCAATAATGCCTTTACGTCCGGATTGAGCCGAATGGCGCTTTCACCCACATGCGCTGCCACCAGATCCGCTTCGGAAATGCCATGGATGCGGGCGAAATCCCGTTCACGCATCTGGGCCTGGAGAGCGCGAAGCGTGCGGATCTCCGTGGGTGATTTCTTGAGGCTCATCGATGCGTCTCCCTACTTGTTCAGAATGAGTTTGCCCTGGCGGGTGATCTTGAGGCGGTAGAGCGCGTCCTCGTGCTCGATCTCTACCTCCGTCGCTTCGCCAAACAGTTCCGCGGTGTTGAAGCGGCGCGGCCCCTGCAAGACAGTCCGCGGGCGTGGCGAGGCCGATTGCGCTGGTGCTTGCGGGGTTGCGGTCGTGCGCTCGCTCATGCGCTGTCCATCCGATCTGTTTCCGGCCGCCCTGTGTGGAAAGGTGCGGCCTGCTGACATATTTGTTGACTCTTGATATCAGGATTTATAAATCGATCAATAGTGGAGTTGAAAAGTCATGTTTCATTCCGCTAAATTCCGAATGCAAGCAAGCCTCTAGCCAGCCAGCATCGTACAACTGGAGAGTGGAATGGGGCTGGTAGGCAAGAATACCGCCGTGCTGCTGAGCAGCGTGGCGATAGCGGTTTTGACGTCTGCGTCGGGGGCTTTGGCGCAGGAGCAGAACGCGAACTATGTGACGCTGCTGGAGCGTCTGGTGATCGGTGCGGGCGAGCCGAAAATCGCCATCGACACGCCGCAGGCGGTGACTGTCCTCGATCAGGAGGATATCGACGGCAAGCAGCCGACCACCATTCGCGATGCGCTCGAGGGCATTCCAAGCACCACCGTCATCGGCAGCGACCGCGTCTTCGGCGAAGCCTTCAATATCCGCGGCATCGGCGCCACGGATTCCTCTTCGGACGGCTCGCGCATCATCGTCACCGTCGATGGCGCGCCCAAGTTCAATGAACAGTACCGCATGGGCTCGTTCTTTTCGGACCCCGAACTCTACAAGCGCGTCGAAGTGCTGCGTGGGCCGGCCTCGGCGACGCTCTACGGCTCGGGCGCCCTTGGCGGCGCCATTAATTTCACCACCAAGGATGGCGCCGATTTCATCAAGGATGGCTATTCGGGTGCCGTCCGTCTCAAGGGCGAATACGACAGCAATGGCGACGGAACGCTTGGCTCCGTGCTGCTCGCCCAGCGCATCAACGAAACCTTCGACATCCTCGCCACCGGCAACTGGCGCCGCTCCGACGATTTCGACCTCGCCGATGGCTCGACGCTATCGGGCTCAGCCTTCGACTCGCTGTCCGGCCTCATCAAGGGGACCGCGCGCTTCGGCGACAACAATGAGCAGGTGCTGCGCCTGTCCTATCAGCGCTGGCAAAGCGATGCCGACAACCAGGATTACGCCCAGACCGGCACCATGGCGCCCTTCGTGGGCTTTGGCACCGTCGACCGCAAGGTCACCGATGACACCGTGGTGCTGAGTTACGAAAACCCCGATGCGGCCAATCCCTGGCTCGACGTCAATCTCAACGTCTCCTATTCGAGCACGCAGAACCAGCAGCGCAACGCGACCGGGGCCGGCTCGCCGCTCTTCGACGATGTCGACTACGCCTACAACACCTTCCAGCTGAAGGGTGACAACACCATCGACTATGAAGCGGAAGGGTTCGCCAACCACTTCACCTTCGGCGGCTTGATCAGCCAGCAGCATCGCGAGGCCAGCAAGCCCAATGGCGAGGCTCCGAGCCCCTTCCACCCCCAGGGCGTGGAGAACAAGCTCGGCGTCTTCGTCCAGGATGAAGCCGTCTGGAACGACCGCCTGGCCCTGATTGGCGGCCTGCGTGCCGATTTCCATGACATGCAGCCAAGCGATCTTGCGCTGGACGACGTCAAGGGCGTCGCCTGGTCACCCAAGCTGGCCGCGCTCTATGCGATCAACGACAACATCAACATCTTCTCGTCGGTGGCCCATACCGAACGGTTCCCGACGCTGGACGAGTTGTTCAGCACCCAGGCCGCTGGTCCCACGACGCATTCTCGTGTCGCCAGCCTCGATCTTCGTCCGGAAATGTCCAACAATTTCGAAGCCGGTTTCACCGTCTCGGGTTACGACGTCGGCGGGCTGGAGAATGCGGTCAGCGTCAAGACCACGGCCTTCTATAACGATTTGACCGACATGATCACCACGACGCCATCCACCGTCGCGGATGGGGCGCCTTACTATTACAACGTCAACAAGGCGCACATTTACGGCGTCGAGGTTGAAGGCGCCTACGATTCCGACGTCTTTTTCGGGCGGCTGGCCTACACGCTGATCAAGGGCGAGGACGGCACCACGGGCGATGATCTGGCCAACATCCCGGCCGCCAAGCTCGTGGCGACGCTTGGTCTGCGCAATGTCGATTGGGGACTGGAATACGGCGTGCGCGCCACCATCGCGGCCGATCCGGCCAAGGCCGTGGCCGACGCCAATTTCGATCCGACCACGTCCAAGGCTTACCAAAGCTACGACGTGTTCGCCAACTGGAAGTCGACCGGCGGTCCGCTCGAGGGCACCGAGGCCCGCTTCTCGATCGAGAATATCTTCGATGCCGACTTCCGCGACAACCTGTCCGTCGATCGCTCCAAGGGCCGCACCTTCAAGCTGACCCTGGCCAAGCAGTTCGACTACTGACCACAAGCCCCGAGGAAAAGCTCATGAACACCATCACCCGGATTGCAGGCTTTATGGGGATGCTTGCTGCAGCGCTCGCGTCCAGGGTGATGGCGCAGGAGGGTGCCGTCGCGGCGGCGGCACCCTCCACCTCCCTCACGCTCGAACTCAATGCCCTCAAAGCCGGCGACAACAGTTGCCGGGTCACCTTCCTTGCCACCAATGCCCTTGGTCATGCGCTCGACAAGGCCGCGTTCGAAGTGGCGCTGTTCGATAAGGATGGCTCGATCGACAGGCTGGTGACGCTGGACTTCAAAACTCTCGCCGAAGGCAAGACCAAGGTTCTGCAGTTCGAACTGGCCAAGATGCAATGCGATGGCATCAGCCGTGTGTTGATCAACGACGTCGCCGCCTGCACGGGGGCGGGTGTCGAGCCCTCGCTCTGCCTCGACCATCTGGCGACGGTGAACCGGACCACCATCGTTTTCGGCCTGTGACATGCCTCGGATGACAGCCGCTGCCTGGCCCGTCTGGAACAACGACAACCCGCAACCGGGTCGTGGGGCCGGCTGGACACCGACCGTCATCGAGAACACGGAACCGATCCCGGAAAATCCGCGTCACGTCGTTCTGCCCGCCACCGATATCTTCACCGACATGCAGCGCCGCCGGCCATGGGCGCCACTGACGGCTGTCGTCTCCCTGGCCATCCATGGCGCTCTGATCGGCGCCATCTGGATCGCGATGCAGCAGCAGCCCGACGACCTGGAGGCCATGGAGGGCGCGCCGGTCGAGATCGAGTTGATCGCCACCCAGACCGTTACCAGCAACGCCGTCACCGATGTGCAGAGCGATGCTTCGCAATCCATGCGGTCGGCCGGAGCGCTCTCGGTTTCGGCTATCGAGCCTGAGGAAGTCCAACCTCTGGAGACCGAAACCGTCACAGCCACCGAAACGCTCGAACCGGTCCGGGCTGAGATTGCTGAAGCCGAAAAGCCGCAGCCGGTTTCGGCGCAGACGGAAACGCCAGCAGCGATCGAGCCACAGGCCATCACGCCTGACGCGATGCCGTCTCCTGCACCCGATAGTGTTGCCACAACGAGCGTGCCGCTATTGGCCGCGACGACCATTGAGCCGATAGAGGCCGAAGGGGTGCAGGCTGTCGCGTCGGAGGTGCCTGCCGTCACTCCCGAGACGGTGGCGCCGCAAGCCCCCGTTTTGGCGGAACCTGCCGCATCGCCCACCGAAACCATCGAGGCGCAGCCCGTTCCAGATGCCGCCCCGCAGCCGCAGACACGCGATGCGGTTCCGGCATCGTCCCCTCCGGAGGTTACGTCCAGGCCTCAAGCCACCAAGACCCCTCCGCCAAAGACGCCGGTGCAAAAGCCCGCCAAGACGCCGCCGGCTCGGCCGAAATCCGCTGCCGGCGGCAATGGTGGCGCCAATGATGCCGATGCCCAGGCCAGTGCGCCTTCAGGCGGCAAGCCCGGCTCTGGCAATCCGGGCAACAACGCCGCCGTCACCCGTTACCCCGGCCAGGTCCTGTCGCGCCTTCGGCATGCCTTGCGCTACCCTTCGGGCGCCAGCGGCGCTGCCGAGGTCAATGTACAATTCACCGTCTCGGCAGCCGGGCAGCCCTCGGGCATTCATCTCGTCGGCTCTTCGGGCAACCCGGTTTTCGATAGCGCTGCGCTGGAAACAGTCCGCCGCGCGGCGCCGTTCCCACCCATTCCGGCTGGGGCAGGGCGCACCAGTTGGACCTTCACCATGCCCCTCGGCTTCGTTCGCCGCTAAATGACCTTGGCGATCGCGGCGACTGCGGCCTCGACGCCCGATGGCGTATCGCCCGTGACGATCACGCCAAGCAGCGGCGCTGCGATGCCGGCGGCGCGCAGGCCAGGTATATCGGCAGGGGTGAATTTCTTCTGGCTCGGCGCGATGATCGGCACGCCGGCCTTTTCGGCGATATGAGCGTAGCGCTTGAGATCGTCCGCACTGACCGGCTGTCCGTAACCGGAAAACTCCATGATCGACGCCTCGATCATGGCGCCAGGGATGGCGGCCATCCGCGCGATATCCGCGTCCGTGCTGGTTGCGGACAGCGCCGGCATCGGACGCAGCCGAGACCCCAGCAGGTGTGGTTGCAGATGATCGATATAGACGTTGAACCCCTCAAAGCCCAGATCGGCGAGTGCATCCATTTCCTCGGGCGTCGGCACCGTCTCCTGTCCAGCCATCACCAGCAGCGGCGCGCCGAGTTTGGCGAGCGCTTCGAGGAACGGCTGCTCGCTGGAAAAGCTGCCGAAGGTGGTGCCCGATGCTCGATGATAGGCGTTGAGATGCACCTTGATTGCCGTCGCGCCGCCATCCAGTGCCGCCTGAGCCAGCGCGATATCGTGCCGCGGCAGCGATACGATGATGGGAAACTTGCCACCGGTGATGGCGCGATAGAGTGGTGTTTCGGGATAGGTCCGCATCTCAGTTGATCCGTCGTCCATCGGCTTTGTCGAACAGATGCACATTGGCGATATCGGGCCGGACATTGATCGTCTCGCCCGGCTTTGCCTGTACCCGCTCGCGAAACACGCCGATGACCTGGTGCTCGCCCAGCGTCATGGTCACCTGCGTTTCCGATCCCATGGGCTCCACCAGGAGGACGCTCGCCGGCAGGCCTTCGGGATGCAGTTCGAAATGTTCTGGCCGGATGCCGTAGGTGGCGTTGGTCTCGGCGTGGAGACCAGCGGGTAGGGGCAGTGTGATCCCAGCCGCCAGGAACCCCTGCGGCGTTACCTTCCCCGGAATGAAGTTCATCGACGGCGATCCGATGAAGCCGGCGACGAACTGATTGGCCGGCCTGTCGTAGAGCTCCAGGGGCGCGCCGATCTGCTCCACATTGCCGGCGTTCAGCACCACGATCTTGTCGGCCATGGTCATGGCCTCCACCTGATCGTGCGTCACGTAGACCGTGGTCACGCCGAGACGCTGGTGCAGGCTCTTGATTTCACCGCGCATCACGACGCGCAGCTTGGCGTCGAGGTTCGACAGAGGCTCATCGAACAGGAACACCTGTGGATTGCGCACGATGGCGCGGCCCATCGCGACGCGTTGCCGCTGTCCGCCCGAGAGTTGCCGCGGATAGCGCTTCAAAAGCGGCTTCAGCCCTAAGATATCGGCGGCCCAGTTCACCCGCTCGGCGATCTCGGCCTTGCTGGCGCCGCGATGCTCGAGCGAGAACCCCATATTGGTCTCGACCGTCATATGCGGATAGAGCGCGTAGTTCTGGAACACCATGGCGATGTCCCGGTCCTTCGGGTCGAGGTCGTTGACGACGCGGGCGCCGATCGAAACCTCCCCATCCGTAATGGTCTCCAACCCTGCGATCATGCGCAGTAGCGTGGACTTGCCGCAGCCCGAGGGGCCGACCAGCACGACGAATTCGCCGTCGGCGATATCGATGTCGACGCCGTGGATGACGGTGGCATCGCCATAGCTTTTCTTGACGTGACGCAGTGAAACGGGAGCCATTTGGAAGTCCTTTAGCCCTTGAGGCCGGTATGGGCGAGGCCCTCGACGAACTGCTTCTGCGCTACGATGAACACCAGCAGCACGGGCAAGGCAGTCATTGTCGCAGCCGCCATCTGGATGTTCCACATGGCGCCGCCATACGCGTCGGTGAACTGCGTCAGGGCCTGGGGCAGGGTGAACATGTTTTTGGCCGAGATGAAGACGATGGGTTCGAGATAGAGGTTCCAGCTGTGGAGGAACGTGAAGATCGCCACGGCGCCGAGAGCCGGTTTTGCCAGCGGCAATGCGATGATCCAGAAGATCTTGAAGCGTCCCAACCCGTCGACGCGCGCCGCTTCCTCCAATTCACCCGGCAGTGCAATGAAGAACTGACGCATGACGAAAGTGGCGAAGACCGATGGTGCCCCGAAGATCGGCACCAGGATCAGGGGCCAGTGTGTGTTGATCATTCCCCATTTGAGGAAGATCTGGAACAGCGGCACGATAGTGACTTCCGAGGGGATCAGCAGCCCGAGCAGCACCACCGTGAACAGGAAGTCCGCGCCGGGAAACTTGATACGCGCGAAGGCGTAGCCGGCCATCGACGAGAAGGCCATGGTGCCCACCGTGACGATGGCGGCGATATAGGCCGAGTTCCAGTATTGCTGCGCGAAGGGCTGCAACTCGAACACCTTCTGGTAGGTGCTGAAATCGAAGCTGCGCGGCCACAGGTCCGGCGGGAATGCGAAGATGTCGCTGATCGGCTTCACAGACGAGGTGATCATCCACCAGGTCGGGAACACGAATGGGATGAGCAGGACGCACATCAGTCCGTAAAGCGCGATCTTGAGGCGGGGTGAAAGCTCAGTTTTCATAGAACACGATCCGCTTGCGCAACTGCCATTGCGCGAAAGTCAGCACGGCGACGATGACGAACAGCAGGATCGACAGTGTCGAGCCATAGCCAAAGAAGTGGAACTGGAACGCCTGCTGGTAGAGGTAGTAGACCAAGACCGTCGTGCTGAATCCGGGCCCACCCTGCGTCAGCACCGCGATCTGGGCGAACACCTGCAGCGAGCCGACGATGGTGATGATCGAGGTGAGCAGGATCGTTGGCGAAATCATCGGCAAGGTGATGCGCCGGAACTGCTTGAAGACGGGAGCGCCATCGACCCGCGCCGCTTCATAGAGCTCCTTGGGCACACCCTGCAGCGCGGCCAGGAACAGGATCATGTTAAGGCCGACATTCTTGAACACCTGCACGACTACCACCGAGAGCATGGCGGTCGTCGGCGTCCGCAGCCAGTTCGGCCCGGTGATGCCGAACATCTGCAGGAAGCCGTTGATGCCGCCATTGTTCTGCAGGAGAAAGCCCCAGACGATGGTCCAGGCCACGAGGGACACCACCACGGGCGAAAAGAACAGCGTCCGGAACACCGTGATGCCCCTCAGCTTCTGGTCGAGCAGCACTGCCAGCAACAGCGCCAGTACCATGTTGAGCACGACGAGGCAGGCCGAGAAAATCGCCGATGCCAGCAGCACCTGCGGCAGAGCCGGGTCGCTCAGCATATGCTGGTAGTTGGCCGCGCCGCGGAACGTGAAGGTATTGGCCAGTACGTTCCACTCGTGCAGGGAATACCAGAACACGAGCCCCAGCGGGATGAGCACGAAGACCAGCGTGCCGATCAGCTGCGGCGCAATGAAAGCATAGCCCGCCACCGCATCCCGGCGCTCTATGGTCCAGAACGGACGGGCTCGCGATGGTGTGGGAATGGTCATAGTTCTTCCTTATCCCCCCTGTGGAGAGGGCCGGGTGGGGGCATCACGAGCACCGTCTGCGGGGTATTCCCCCACCCTTGGGTCCCTCCCCGTGAGGGGAGGGAGACGACTGACAGGCAGCGGCGTGCCGCGTTTACATTGCGAGCATCGGCGTAACGCTGTCACACACCGACTTCAGCACGGCCGGAATGTCGGCATTCGGCACCCACAGGCCATCGAGGCCGGCGCGTACGGTCTGCTGGATCTGGGCGAAGTTGGTATGCCCCGGCAACACCTTGCCGTTGGCGATGCCCTTGATCACGACGTTCTCGATCTGGTCGGCCGACAACAGCGGGTTGGTGGCCGCCAGCGTCTTCGAGTTCAATAGGCTCGCACGGGCGGGCGGGAAGAACTGCGCCAGCTTCTGGCTGTTCTCCGGATTGGTCATGTAGGCAAGGAACGCCACGGCGGTGTCGACATTCTTGCCCGCCGCGAAGGCGCCGACGCCGGCCTGGCCGACGACCGCATAGTCACCTGCAGGACCCGAGGGCAGAGGCACCAGATCCCAGTCGAACGGCTTGTCCTTGGGGAGCAGCGAAGCGCGTGAAATCTGGGTGATGGTCATGGCGGTGTTGCCGGCGAAGAAGTCGATGTCCTCGCCCGGGCCCGGCATCGCCTTGTCTTCGAAGATCGCCTTGTGGATGGCGGTCATGGCGTCGACCATCGGCTTGTCGGCGAAGGTGCAGGTCTTGCCGTCGGCGCTCCAGGGCGTTGCGCCCCAGGCATCCCAGATCGAGGCCATGTTCTGCCAGACCTGGTACTTGAAGTCGCGCAGCACGAGGCCGGTCTTGCCACTCTTGCCCACGGCCGAAGCCGACGCGAAGGCATTGTCCCAGGTCCACTGATTGGCGGCGATCAGTTCGGCCGGCGTCTTGGCACCGGCGGCCTTGATGACGTCGTTGTTGACGAACAGCGCGAAGGGAGAGGTCGAGAACGGATAGGCGTAGAGCTGCCCATCCTTGGTCCACAGCGCCGTCGCCTGCTGCGTTACGTCGGCCATATTGTAGCCTTCGGTCTTGCTGAAAGCATCGGTCAGCGGCGCCAATGCGCCGGAATTGACGAAGTCGCCTGCCGTCGCTTCGAGGATCCAGGCGAGGTCGGGCGGGTTGCCGCCGGCGATCTGTGTGGTCAGCGTCGTGGTGTAGCTTTCGAACGGCAGCGGCTCGAAAGTCACGGTAACGTTGGGGTGCGTTTGCTTGAACCCTGCCGCGATCTCGTTGAGCATCTTGAGGTGCGCATCGTTGGCGCTCCAGGTCGTCATGCGCAGATTGATGGCGTCCTGGGCCCAGGTGGCGCCGCTCCAGGCGAGGGGCACCAGAATGCCGGCAAGGGCAGCGGCCGACTTGAGTGACATGAGTTTTGACAAGTGTTCCTCCTGTTTGGGTTAGTAGCCGCGCACGTCCGGCCAGCGGATCTCGATCCCCTCGCCATAGAGCCGCGTCTGGAAGTCCGTGAGACGGGCATCGTTTTCCTGCACCTGATGCGGTGTGAGCCCGTTATTGAGGCAATGGGCGGCCAACAGGCCCGCCACTTCGCCGATGTTCCACTCCACCGGATGCAGCCGGTAACAGCCATTGGTGATGTGGGTGGTGCCGATATTCTTGCCCGCCGGCAGCAGGTTCTTCACGCGCTGTGGCAGCAAGGCGCCGAGCGGGATTTCGAAGGGAGCGGATTCGACGTCCACATAGTTGTCGCCACCTGTCGAGGGATGCAGGTCGATGCGATACATGCCGACGCCCGTGCTGTCGCGATAGCTGCGCGACAGGCGATTGCCGTGGATGGACATCGAAACGTCCTGCTCGACGATGGTGGTGACGGCCTTGATGCGCCGGCTTTCGCGAATGTAGGGCGCCATGGCGAGGCCGCTCTCGGTGCCGGTGATGTCGCCGCGCAGCCTGAGGCCCGGGAAGCCTTGGCCGCCATCGACGCGCGGCGCCTCGGTCTGCAGCCAATAGAACACCGAATAGGAGAGTTCGGCGGCCGCCTTGAGATGGCGGGCTTTCTCTTCCTCTGACACATCGATGATGGTGTGTTCCATGTAGTCGATCTGCGGCCAGTTCACGAGGCAGATGTCCGTCCCGTAGGCACCGGGCACGAAATTTCGGCGCGCCGCGATGCGGCGGAAGGTCCAGAGATTGCCGTCACCGGGATTGCGCCGCTGGTCTGCATCCACCAGCAGCGGATCGTCATCGGGATTAGGGGTGAACGAGCGCTCGGTGATTTCGAGCGTGCGGGGATGTGGTGCCTTGAAACCGAGCAGGGGGCCACCCCAGAAGCTCGGCTGATACTTTCGCCAGAAATCGTAATTGGCTGGTTTATCTATGGTTTGGTCGCCATCGACATGATCGATGGCAAAGCATACCGACACCGCTTGCACGTTTTTCGGCTGCGCCACTTCGGGCGCGCTGGGCTCGCCCGTATCGCGGCGGCTCTCGAAGCCGGTGACGTATTCCGTACCCGTCATCGGCAGCAGATCACCCAGTTCCGTGGCATCGACGATGTAGGGGGCTGACACCGTGACGTCCGCGCCGCTGTCGCGATGGCGGAGGGTCACCGAGCGGATCGTATCGCCATTCACATCCGCCGCCACCGGGCGATAGGGCTGCAACAGCCGCAGCCTACCGCCCCCGATATAGGGCATCAGCATGGCGTTGATCACGGCCACGCCGACGCGCGGTTCCGCGCACAGACGGCTGACATGTCCGGCGCCAGGGTTGAGATCGCCCCAGGCCCGGCTGGCCGCGGTCAGCGGATAATGATCGCGATAGAACTGCCGAATGCCGTTGCGGAGCTGGCGATACGTCCGGGTGACGCCGAACTGCTCCACCCAGCTATGCTCGTCCGGCGGTACCGCCTGACTGGTGAGCTGGCCGCCAAGCCAGTCATATTCCTCGCTCATGATGACGCTGCGGCCATTGCGCAGCGCGCCGAGCGCTGCGGCGACGCCACCAAGGCCGCCACCGACGACAAGAATATCCGCACTGAGTTCTTTTGTGGTCATGGTCTCGACTTAAGGCTTCCTCGAAGGGGCGGGGCCGAGGGTTTCACCCTCGACCGGTTCACATGGCAGCAGGATCTGCTGGATGGTTTCGTCGTGCTCGACGCGGCGCACCAGCATCTGCGTTGCGGCGCGGGCCATGGCCTCGCGCGGGATCGAGAATGAGGTGAAATGACGACCGGCCTCTTCGGTGCGGATATGATTGCCCAGCACAACGATCGAGAGGCTTTCCGGCACCGCGATGCCACGTTCGCGCGCCAGCATCTCCACGCGGATGGCGTCCGCCAGCTCCGTGAAGAACACCGCCGTGGCGCCGTTCGCGAGCAGGCTGTCGAGGATGAGCGGAGCCGGCTGGTCCACTTCCGCAATATGCGCCACGAGCTGCATGCCGGCTATGGCGCCAGAAAACCCGACCCAGCGATCGAAGCTCGATTCAGCACCTTCGGCCGGCCCCACATAGGCAATCCGATCGTGCCCCATAGCCCGCACACTATCGACCAGCGCCGCCGTGCTCGTCACATAGTCGCCACCCACATAGGGCACCGGCCCGCCTGCATCGTCGCGACGGCCTACGGCGACGAACGGATAGTCACCCGTTACCAGCCGAGAAAGTTCGTCCCGGTCGAACGCGCGCCCAAGCACGAGGCATCCATCGGCCAGGCGCAGGCGGATGTTGTCGCCGAAAATCTTGCGCGAGGCGCCGGCCGCCGCACCCGTCAGCAGCAAAAGGTCATAGCCGAGTTCCTGCGCGGCTTCTTCTATACCGAGAAGAAACGGTGTAAAGAAATCCGCCTGAGCGCTTGGAAATGCTGGCTCATATGTGAAAACGCCGAGGATGCGATTGAGCCCTTTGGCCATGCGCCGGGCAACCGGATCGGCAACGTAGCCGGTTTCACGGATCGCCTTGTTCACGCGCTCGCGTGTCTCTGGCGGAATGCGACCTTCGGCACTGACGGCGCCATTGAGCACAAGCGACACGGTTGCCTGGCTGACTCCAGCCAGCCGCGCAATGTCCCTTTGTGTCAGTCGCTTCTTCGTCGCCAAACCGGCCTCCCCATCGGCACTTGACTGCTAATGCGTATTAGCTGCTAATGCGTATTAACAAAATTAGGCCCCGCCCTGTCAAGCGGGATTCGGCGGGTTACAAACCATGACGTTCCTGGATACATTGCGGGCGACCAATGCGCTCGCCGTCTTCGGCGACAGCATCACCGTCGGTCTGAACGCCTCCGCTCCTCGATTGGCTTGGCCTCTTCGCCTTGCTCGATCAGCAGGCATCTCACGCCTCGACAACCATGCGATCTCGGGCACGATACTGCAGGGTGGTCTTATGGCCGATGGCGAGCCGCGTCCCGATAACGGCATCGGCCGCTATCGCGTCGCGCTTCTCGGTTCCGATCGTTGTGACGCCGTCGCCATTCTCTATGGCTATAACGACGCCCGCTACACAGGTGCGCCCGACAGCCTGAACTCAGAGAGCTTCCGGCGTGACTATGCGGCCGTGATCACCGGCCTTCTCGAAGCCGGCTTTGCGCCGGCGCGTATAGCGGTGGGGAGCCCGCCGTTCCCGTCCGATCGTGGCTTCGCTGTCGGCAGTACCGGTTTTACGGGCCAGAGCCGGGCAGGGTTCGAGCGTTATGTCGCTGCTGTTCGCCTAGTGGCAGAAGAGTTTGGCCTGCCTTACGCTGCGGTCTATGAGGCCATGGCCGCCTGTCCGCATGGCTCGCTGAGTTCTCCCGATGTCACCCATCCAAACGACGACGGCCACCGCGTGATCGCGATGGCCTTTGCGGATGCGGTGTAGTCGGCTCTTGGCCTTCAATAAGTGGCGCGGCCGCCCGAAAGGTCGAACACCGAGGCCGTGGTGAAGCTGTTTTCCTGTGACACCAGCCATGCCACCATGCTCGCCGCTTCCTCGACTTCGAGGAACCGTCCGCGCGGAATGCGGCTCAGCATGTAGTCGATGAACTCCGGCTTCAGCTCTTCGAGGATGCGCGTCTTGGCCGTCGCCGGGGTGATGGCGTTGATGGCGATGTCGTATTTCGCCATTTCCTTGCCTACGGCCTTGGTCATGCCGATCACACCCGCCTTCGCGGCCGCATAGGCCGCCGCATTGGGGTTACCTTCCTTGCCGGCGATCGAGGCAATGTTGACGATACGTCCGTAATTACGGGCCTTCATGCCCGGCAGTACGGCGCGATTGACGTAGAACGTGCCGTTGAGGTCGATATCGATGACACGCCGCCATTCATCCAGTTCATACTCGTCGAGGGGCGCGTTCTTGCCGGCGATGCCGGCGGAATTGACCAGGATATCGATGCGCCCGAACGCTCTTTCGGTCTCGGCGACGGCCGACGCCACGGCCTCATAGGAGGTGACGTTGACCTCGACGATCGCCGCCGCATCACCCAGCGCTTGCTTGGCGTCGGCCAGCACCGCGGCGTTCATGTCCCACAGGCTCACCCTGGCGCCGGACGCCACCAGCCGTTGCGCGACCGCGAAGCCGATGCCCTGGGCGCCGCCGGTCACGACCGCGACGCGGCCCTTGAGATCGATATCGTTCATGTCTCTTCCCCGTTCATAGACTGTTGTAGATGGCGTCGCGCATGTCGCGGACATAGGGGCCGCGCACGCCCTCTGGCGCCGAATTGCTGAGGATCACGACCGAAAGCCCGGCCTCCGGGTCGACGAACCATCTGTGCCCATAACCCCCGCTGCCTTTATAGGCGCCCGGCCGCTCGGGTCCACCGCCCATCGCCACATCGCTCAGGGTTTCCGTCCCCAGGCCATAGGTCCAGCCCGGCTCCAATGCCTGAGTGATCGTCGCGGGCAGGGCGTTCGTGGTCATGCGGCTGACACTGCTCGGCGCCAGCGCCTTGACGCCGCCGGTCCTGAGTTCCTCGAGCAGCCGCAGGAAGTCCGAGGTTGTCCCAGCCATGCCGCCGCCGCCCGAGGCATAGGAATTGGCATCGAACAATCGGCGTGGAGCCATGCGGGCCGGACTGACCAGTGTCGGCCCCCAATAGGTGTCGCTCATAAGAACTGGCTTATTGCTTTTATCGATACCGTAATGCCTTACAAGCCGATCTTCATCTCGAATGGCAAAGTCCGTATCCACCATCTCAAGCGGCGCTGTAATGGTTTCGGCGACGATTGCCGGCAGGCTTTTGCCGGAGGCCGCGGCCATGAACTCCCCCAACACATCAAGCGACGGTGAATAATTGTAGGCCGTTCCCGGCTGGAACCGCAGCGGCACGCGCGACAGCCGCGCCATCGCCGCCCGCCCGCCGAGACCCGGCAGATCAAGTCCGCTCGACACGTCATGAAGATGCGCCGGACCTCCCTCGGGTTCCTGGAATGGATAGTAGAGGCCTGATGTATGCGTCAGGAGATGCCGTACCGTGATCTCGGGCTGGTCATCGCCAAACTGCGGCCGGAAGTCCGGCAGATATCGCGTC
Organism: Devosiaceae bacterium; assembly: GCA_036499825.1. Taxonomy (GTDB): domain Bacteria; phylum Pseudomonadota; class Alphaproteobacteria; order Rhizobiales; family Devosiaceae; genus Paradevosia. The sequence goes on along the minus strand of DASYCZ010000026.1, from coordinate 969,507 downwards.
ACGGGCGTTGCGAGGTCGAACACGCCTTGCTCGATGAGCACCAGCGCTGCCGCCGACGTGATCGGCTTGGTTGCCGACGCCAGCAGGAAGATGGCGTCGGTCGTCATCGCCCGCCCTGCCTCGCGGTCGGCAAAGCCGTGGGCCTCGAAATAGACCGGCTCGCCATCGCACATCACGCCCACGACCGTGCCCACGATGCGATCCTCGGCGAGCGCACGACCGACCGCGTCGCCGATATTGCGGCGCAACCGCTCCCCAAAGGTCACCGTGGGCCCCTCGTGTCCAGCAGCCTCTCCATCGTTCTGCCCAGTACGAGATCGAGATCCGTACCCTCGAAAGGTCCGTGTCGCGTCAGCAACGAGAGCGTCTGCTTGTAGGTCATGTGCCGGCGCGATACCGGATAGTCCGAACCCCATACCATCCTGCCGGCGCCATAGGCCTCCGCCAGTCGACGGCGCATGTCGTCCAACGGCGTGTAGGGAAACTCCTGGTCCGGCGCCGCGACGTTACCAAGGCCCGAATATTTGAGGAACACATTGGGGTAGCGCGCGCCCTCCAATACCAGCTCCATGCCGTTCGCGGTCCGGGCGCTGCGTGGTCCGAGAAAGGCGAAATGATGCAGCAGGATCGGCAATGCCGGAAAGGTTTCGGCCAGTGCCAGCACCGCCGGCATCTGGTGCGGCACCATTGAAAGGCTGAGGATCAGGCGGTGCCTGGCGGCCAGCGTGAAGAACGCGCGGCCTTCGGCCCCCACCATCCACATCCCGTCATCGTCTTCATCGAGGTAGTGGGTAAAGCCGGCAAGATCCCAGCGCTCGAGGGCCTTCTCCAGTCGCGATGCGGCACCGGGTTGCTTGTAGTCCGGCGACCACCGGCATTCGAGATCGGGAAAGACCACCAGCCGTCCGGCATGCCGCGCGGCGGCTTCGAACGCATAGTCGACATTGCGCGGGTTGTTTCCGATGCGCGCGCAAATGATCACGGCGCGCTCCACGCCATTTGCGTCCATCTCATGGAGCAACTGCTCAGCCCGGCCGCGCGATGCCATGTCCGGCACCGGCGGCTGGTAGGGCCAGGTCTCCCAGGCATGGCAATGTGCATCGATGATCATGCCGTTCCCCGCCGCTCGGCACCCACCGCCGCCTGGATGGCAGCCACTGTGGTGATCTCGCCAGGGGCAGATGCCGATGCGGCGACTGCCCGCAATGGGTCGGTCCGGTGCAGCACCAGCGTCTCGTTCGGGTCGATGAACCGGGGCGGTGGCGCGCCGGTTTCGTCGAGGTTCCACGGCTTGTCGGGATCAGGCGAGGGTACCGCGTCAATCAGTGCCTGCGTATAGGCGTGCCGCGGGCGATGGATCACATCTTCAGCGGCGCCGACTTCCATGACCTGCCCGCCATGCAGCACCACGATGGTGTCGGCGACCTGATAGGCCGTGGTGAGGTCGTGGGTCACATAGACCAGCGAGATGCCCATGTCGCGATTGAGGCCATAAAGGATTTCAAGAATGGTCGAGCGTAGTGAGGCGTCCACCATCGATACCGGCTCGTCGGCGAGGATAATAGCGGGATCGAGCAACAGCGCACGTGCGATCATCACGCGCTGCCGCTGCCCGCCGGATAATTGGTGCGGGTAGCGGCCCAGGGTTTCCCCCGGCTTCAGCCCGACGCTGATCAACGCCTTCTCGATCTTGGCATAAGCTTCGTCGCGTGAATGGATTAGGCCGAAGGCCTTCAGCGGCGATAGAAGCGGATGGTCGATCTTGTAGAATGGGTTGAAGACGTCGAACGGGTCCTGGAAGATCGCCTGCACTTCGCGTCGAAACGCCGTCTGTCCAGCGGCGTTCATACCGAAGACGGGCTTGCCGTCATAAAGCACGCGGCCCGTGGTCGGCGCCTGGAAACCAAGAAGCAGCCTGATCAGCGTCGTCTTGCCGCTGCCGCTTTCGCCCACCACCGCAGTGATGCCCGGGTTATTGCCACCCACGGTCATCGACAGATTGCTCAGCGCCCGTTTCTTGTCGCGGCCCGCAAACCCGGAGCTGAATACCACATCGACGCTGTCGATCTCCAGAAGCCCGGTCACGGTACGTCTCCCCTGTGACGGAAGCTGTCGGCGCGAGCGCCGGCGCCACGGAAAGAACCGAGCCGGTCGAATGAGGGCAGGGACTCGATCAGCATCCGCGTATAGGCGTGCTGCGGGGCGGCAAAGATTTCTTTCACCGGCCCGATCTCCACGAGCTCGCCGCGATACATGACGCCGAGCGTGGTGACGAAATGCGCCATCAGCGCCATGTCGTGCCCGATCAGGATCACGGCCGCGCCAAGTTCGCGCTGCACCTTGCCGAGCGTCCCCAGCACCTGCTTTTGCACCATCACGTCGAGGGCGCTTGTCGGCTCGTCCGCAAGGATAAGGCTGGGCTTCAGCGCGATCGACATGGCGATGCAGACGCGTTGCTTCATGCCGCCGGACAGTTCATGTGGAAAGCGGTTCCGGACATTGCCGGGAAGGCCGACACGCCCCAGCAATTCGGCGATGACGCGTACACGTTCCGCAGGCCCATGCCGCACGCCATGATCATCAAAGATATCGCCGATCTGCTCGCCGATCCGCAGTACCGGGTTCAAGGAGCTCATGGCGCCCTGCGGCACCAGCGACATCTGCGCAAACCGCAAAGCCCGGTAGTCACGGTCCGACACCGTTGACAGGTCGCGCCCGTTGAGATGGATCGAGCCACCGGTGACATAGCCGCCGCGCAGCATGCGCATCAGCGCCAGTATCGTGGTGGATTTCCCCGAGCCAGACTCGCCGACCAGCCCGAAGCGCTCGCCGGCATTGAGAGAAAAGCTCACATCCTTGACCGCATGGAACGGGCCTGCGGCGGTGCGGTATTCGATGGTGAGGTTGCGGATTGCCAGGACAGGTTCGATCATGTGCCGGATCCGAGGCGCTTGTTGACGAAACTGTCCATGCCCGCCGAAGTCAGCATGAGGCCGATGAAAATCAGCGCGATCGCCAGGATCGGCGGTCCCCACCACCACCACATCCCGCGGATGATGGCTCCATAAAATTGCGCCCAGTAGATGGTCATGCCCAGTGTCAGATCGTGCTGCGGCCCAAGGCCAAGCGCTTCAAGCCCGATGGTGGCCAGCATGGCATTGGAGACAGCGATGACGAAGCTTGCTGCAATGAAGGGCAGGAGGTTCGGCATCACCTCGATGAAGATCAGTTTGAGCCCCGAGCTGCCATTGAGCCGCGCGATCTGCACATAGCCGCGCTCCCGCAGCGACAGGGTCTGGGCCCTGATCGTACGCGTCGCGATCATCCACGACAGCGACGCCACGATCACCGCCATAAGTTCCACCGTCATCTCGCGCACATTGGAGGCGACCAGCACCAGTATGGCGATGCCGGGGATTGTCATCATCACGTCGGAGGCGAGCCGGATGACGGTGTCGACGATGCCTCCCGTAAAGCCGGCGATAAGGCCGAGCGTGACGCCAACCGATAGGCTGATCAACCCCGCGATCAAGCCGATCTTCAGCGTTTGCGGCATAGCGAAAGCCATCACCGTCAGCACGTCGCGGCCCTGGCCATCTGTGCCCAGCCAGTGCTGGCCGTTCGGCGGCGAGCGCGGAATGGTGGCGCCGACCTTGGCCTGCGCGGCATCGACCAGTAGCGGGCCGATCAGGGCGATGAAGACGACCAGTCCCAGCAGCACGACGCCGCATAGCAGTGTGCGGTTGCGGATGAGTTCTGCGCCGAGCAGTGAAAGCACGTTGCGCATGGTCAGCGTCCTTTCTGGGTGATGCGGGGATCGATCAAAGGATAGATGAGGTCGAGAACGAACATGGCGACGGCGATGGATACCGACAGCAGCAGCAATACGCCCTGCAGTACGAAATAGTCCTTGGACTGGATCGCCTGGTAGAGCCGGAAACCGATGCCTGGATAGGAAAAGATCACCTCGACCAGGATGGCGCCCGAAACGATGTGGCCGAGCGCCAGCGCCAGCTTCGTCAACTGCGGCAGCAGGGCATTGCGCATGCCGTAGCGGGTCAAAATGCGGCTGGGCTTGTTGCCCTTGGCTTCGGCCAGGGTGATATAATCCTCGCCCAGAACGCTCACCAGCATGCCGCGCATGCCGATGGCCCAGGCGCCGGTTTCCGCCAGGATGATCGATAGCGCCGGCAGGGTGCCGTGCCAGATGACGCCGCGCAGGGTCTCGATATTGAACCCGGCATTCAGCCCGAACGGCATGCCGCCGCCGGCCGGAAACCATCTGAGCACGATGGCGAACACATAGAGCAGGATCATGCCGATGAGAAAGTAGGGCACCGACGACAGCAAGATAACGCCCGAACCCATATTGCGGATCAGGCGCCGCGTGCGCGGCCACCCGATGACCCCGCCCAGCAGCGTCCCCAGCGTAAAGCTCACCAGCGTCGCAAAACCCAACAGGCCCAGCGTCCACGGCAAGCCATTGAGGATCGCCGAGTTGACCTTTTCGGGGTAGTTGATCAGCGAGTAGCCGAGATCGAGGCTGAAGATCGACTGCCAATAGGCGAGGTATTGGTGCCAGATCGGTTGGTCCAACCCGAAGCGCGTCTGGTAGCTCTGTACCATGGCGGTAATATCGCCCGAGCCGCCGCCAGATGCCATCAGCTGGCTCAACTGGGCCTGGATCGGGTCGCCCGGCATCAACCGTGGCAGCGCGAAGTTGATCGAGACGGCGAGAAAGATCACCAGCAGCATGATGCCGAAGCGACGCGCCACATATCCTGCGTACATCGGCGGCTACTCCGTCAGCTCTGCATCGCGGCGAGCAGGTCGTCGGTCAGTCCGAGCCCGAAGCCCGGCGCGCTGTTGGGCACCAGCCGCCCGTTTTCCGGCACGGTCATGCCCGGAAACACTAGGGCTTCCCTTAGCGGCACGCCCGGAGCCGAACCCATGAAATACTCACCCCAGCGCACGCTTGGCTGCGAATAGCTGAAATGCTGCCCGAATGGCGTGTTCATGCCCGCATGCAGCATCACCTCGATACCGGCCGCCTCGGCGATATGGACGATGCGCTGGCACGCGGTGAACCCACCGACCCAACAGATGTCGGGCTGGAAGATATCCGCCACCTGGCGCTTGGCGGCATGGGCAAAGGGCAGGGGCGTATACCAGTGTTCACCTGTCGCCAGTGTCTGCCACGGCAGCCGCTGGCGCAGCGTTTCATGCGCATCGAGATTGTCCGGGTTCAGGCAGTCCTCTATCCATTTGAGATTGTGGGGCCGCAGCCGTTCCGCCTGCCGCACTGCGAACTCGACGTCGAAGGCGAGCCAGCAGTCGAGCATCAGTTCAATGTCGTCGCCGATCAGCTCACGGTTCTTGGCGACGAAGTCCTCGTTTTTCTTCAGTGCGTCGAGACCATCGGCGGTGCCATAGGGGCAGGCGAGCTTGGTGCCCTTGAAGCCAAGCTCCATGTGCCAGTCGGTATCGTTCCCCGTCGCATAGCAGTACTGGCTCTCGCGGGCCGGACCGCCCGCCAATTCATAGACCGGAATACCGAGGATCTTGCCCTTCAGGTCCCAGAGCGCCAGATCGACGGCGCTGATCGCATAGGAGGTAAGGCCGGTCGACCCGTACGGCATCGACATGCGCATCATCATGTCCCACAGCCTGTCGGTGGCGAGGGCGTTCTCACCCGCCAGCAGCCGGGCGAAATGGTCGTTGATCAGCGAGATGACCGGCGCGCCATTGCGGGTGACGCCGAAGCCGGTCGTGCCGTCATCGGCCGTCACCAGGCATCCGACCGCGCCATCGAACCGCCAGCTCGACCGCAAGCGCTTGAAGCGTTCGTATCCGGACATCGGCCCGGCGACTTCCGCGTCCTTGGTCCATGGTGGCCGGCGCGGCGGCGTTTTGGGGACCTGCTGGCCTTCCTTATAGAGCGCGCCCACCATCTCGTTACGGATGGAAAAGGCGCGGACTTCCTTGATCTTGACCATTATGCGCTCGTCTGACCGGAGAGAGGGGGAGCGGGAGGCAGGTGATCTGCCGCCCGCATTGAGCTGTTACTGGGTCGGCTGTAGCGACTGGACGACGCGAGCGAAGCCTTCCCACGGGATGAATGGCGCCATGTAGGGGTTCTCCGCCGACGGCCAGCCCTTCCAGTAGGTCGTGTTGAAGACCAGGGTCTGCGTCTCCTCGACCAGCGAAATTTCCGGCAGGTCACGGGCGAAAATCGCCGTCGCCTGCTTCACCAGGTCGACATAGGCCGGGTCCGTCGGCGACGGCTCCATCTGCTCCATCTTGTTGAGCACCGCGTCGAGGTCCGGATTGCTGTAGCGGGTGACGGCGCGCAAATTGGTGGAGGCCTTTCCCGCCGGCGCGACGTACTTCGAATGGAAGTGCTCGAATGTCTGCCACGGATCATACAGGCTGCCGCAATGCGGCCCCATGGTCATCTCGAAATTGCCCGCCGACATGGCGTCGTTGAGCGCGGTGCCCTGCTGCACGTTGAGCACTTCATCGAAGCCGGCACTCTGCAGTTGCTGCGACAACACCGGTCCGCTCGGATCGCCCTGCGCCACCTGCAATTCGATTTGCAGCGGGCTGCCATCGGCATTGGTCCATTTACCGTCGCCGCCCTTCTTGAAGCCACCGGCGGTCATGTACTTTTCCACCAGCTCCGGGCTGTGCTGGTCGAGATCGGCGACGCCATCGACGGTCGCCATCTGGTCGGCATAAGCCTTCATGCCGGTATAGGAGGAGATCGGCAGCACCGCCTTCAGCATCGAGCCCTCATAAGCGAGGTTGACCACCTGGTCCCTGTCGAGCGAGGCATTGATGGCGTGGCGCAGGTTGACGTTGTCAAAGGGCGGTTTCTGCACGTTGAACCGAATGGCGTAGGTGCAGCCATCGGCGCCACCCCAGACTGGCCCTTCGCTGTTCCATGCGATCAATCCGGGATTTTGCACCCGGATAGCCTCGAACTGGCCGGCCTGGATGGAGCGGCCCATATCGATCTGATTGGTGGCGAATAGCTGCGGCATGGCCTCGGCCGTCGCCGGCACATAGACGACACGCTGCGGCTTCGGCATTTCCTTGACGAGGCCGGCATCGAGCGCCCACCACTTGTCGCGCAGGTCGTAGAACAGCGAGCTGGCATCCGCTTTCACCAGCTTGTAGGGCCCGGTGCCGACCGGCCAGCCTTTTGCCAGGTCGAAATTGGTGAAGGTCTTGGGGTCCTGGCCATCCCAGATGTGCTTGGGTACCACGACGAACCGCGTCGACTGGCCGGTGGCGAGGAAATCGCGCGCCCATCGCGGGCCCGGCTTCTTCAGTTTCACCACCACAGTCAGTGGATCGGTTGCCGTCGCCGAATCCACCCATTCGGCAATCTGCGAGGAGAACAGCAGGTCGGGCGCTGCCTTCTTCAGCATGTCGAAGGTGAACACCACATCATCGGCGGTGAACGCCTCACCATCGCTCCATTTCACGCCATCGCGCAGCTTGATGGTGATTTCGGTGAAGTCGGCATTGTAGCTGTAACCCGTGGCCTGCCACGGGATCAGCTCGTTGGTGTTGTGGTTGGTGTAGAACAGTACCTCGTTGACGGTGTAGTGCAGGCTGTTGCGCTGGTGCAGCAGCACGCCCGCATAGGGGTTGAAATTGTCGGTCGCCGGTACCTGATTGTAGAAATCCCAGCCCTGGCTGATCAGCGTGCGATTGCGCGGCACGTCCGGCACCGATTGCGCAGTGGCCAGTGTCGTGCCGGCCAGCAGCGCCGTCAGCGCCGTGGCGCCCAAGAGTTTCAGCATTCGTGTCGTCATGTTTCCCTCCCGAAGTGCAAGGTATTTGGCCCCTGCGTACCCGTTGGCGTGAAGCCCGGCCTCACGCGGTAAGATGAAAGACGTGGTCGATCGGTGTGCGTCGCGGCTTGTCGCCGTCCATTTCCAGCACGTCGGCCATGTATTGCCGCCAGCGCAGGATTACCGGCTCCTCCGGAGCAGCGGGATTGGGCGGGGTGAGACGCAATTGATGGCCGAACACGCGCCGCCCCTCGGCATCGAGAAAAATGTCGTAGTGGACGATGCCTGCTTCCCGCAGCGCTGCAGCCATTTCCGGCCAGATCGCGGCATGCCGCCGGCGATATTCCTCAACGCGTCCCTCGCGCACATGCAGCACGAAGGCGCTGACATGAAACTGACTCCAGTCCACCATCAGGCCACCTTCTGGGTGTCGGCCGTCACTACCTGTCGCGGTGCCCCACCGGCACGGGCGGAGGCGAGCAGGGCGGCGATCGTCGCCGTCGTGTCGGCGCCGATACGGCCCGGCGACAGGTTCGCTCCCTTGCCGAGCGCCAGGTCGACCAGGGCGTTGACCGGGCCGTCGCATTTGTAGATCCAGTCGCCCGCCTGTAGCTCAAGCAGCTCGACCCTGCCGTCATTGTGCCGGATCTCGCAGAAATCACGGTCGAACTCGGCGATGATGACCCCGCCGCTGCCGGCGACGAACAGGCGCATCATGCCGCGATTGCCCTGCGGCATGGCGGCTGCGCCGGAAATACTGGCGACCGCGCCGTTCGAGAGCTTGATGGCGCCGGCATCGGCCATGTCGACCAGTTCGAGCCCGAAGGTCTGGGCCGAAACCGTGTGCGCCGACAGGCCTGTGAGAAAGAACATCAGCGCCAGGCAATGCGACATCTGCCCATAGGCAAAGCCGCCGCCCTGGGCCGGATCCTGCCAGGTGGATGTCGCGGGCCGGAAGAACGTCGTCTTCCACTGGTTGAGCCCTGCTTCGCCATGGAAAACGTCGCGCGTCACCGAGATGAAGCTCGCCATGACATGCTCGACATCGCCTATGACGCCGCTCGCAATCTTGTCACGCAGCGCCGAGACCTGCGGTAGATACTGATAGCCATTGGCGATTACCAGGTGGCGGCCGCGCGCTTCGGCGATCCGCACCAGGTCCCAGGCCTCGGCCGGATCGAGCGTCATTGGCTTTTCGCACAATACATGCGCGCCGCCTTCGAGCGCTGCCTTGGCCAGCCCATAGTGCAACTGGTGCGGCGTCGCGACCACGACGATGTCTGGCTTGCGGGCCAATACCTCCAGGGCATTCTCGGAACCGAAGGCAAAGCCGAAATGCGCCCGTGCCCGCTCCAGCTCTTCGGCGCCAAGCCGGCTGACACCATCGAGTTCTACTTCGGGGCGCGCCTTCAGCACGGGAATGTGGTTCTGCGCGGCGTACCAGCCGGCCCCAAGCACGGCGGCTCGCAAACGGTTCTGCGACATACTCTCCTCCGAGGCACGGTAACTATGGTAGCGCTGTCCATTCGAGCCAAATTCTTTGACATCCTGCGCTAAAGCCGCTTCGAAACATTTGAAGACAGTTATTGCAGACGCCTGGTTGGTCTAATAAACCTTGGCAACGGACAGATTGGATAGCGCTGTCCACAACGATTGGGTAACACCATGAACGAGACGTCGTCAAGCGACTCCGGCAAGACCACACCCCGTATCGCGCTGTCTCCTGTGCGTCTGCAGGAAGTCGCGGCTGCCGCCGGGGTTTCGACCATCACGGTGTCGCGCTGCATCAGCAATCCCAATCGTGTTTCGGAGAGAACCCGGGACCATGTTTTGAAGGTCGCGGCAGAGTTGGGCTATATCCCCAACCGCCTGGCCTCGAGTCTTGCTTCGGCGAAATCCATGGTCGTAGGCGTCGTCGTACCGACGATCGCCAACCCCATCCATGGCATCATCATGCAGGGAGTCGCCGATATCCTCGAGCCAGCCGGCTATCAGCTGCTGCTCGGCAATTCCCACTTTGCCAGGCGCAACGAGATGGAGCTGGTCCGTACGTTCCTGGGCCATCGTGTCGACGGCATTCTGCTCACCGGCAAGGATCATTCCGACGAGTGCCTCGAAATGCTCACCCGCGCCGGCGTGCCGATGGTGGAGATGTTTGACTACAATCCCGATCCGCTGGACATGAGTGTCGGTTCGTCCAATTTCGATGCCGGCGCCTCACTGGGGCAGTACATGCTGGCGCGCGGCCGCAAGCACTTTGCCTTCGTCGGCCATACCGGCCTCGACGATAGCCGTATGATGGCGCGTCTCGAAGGCCTGCAGGCGCTGTGCCGCGAGCACGATATCGGTGAGCCGCTGCACTATCAGATATCGAGTGATCCAGGTACCGGCAGCGGCGGCGAAGTCGTCGGTGCCATCCTTCGAGAAGCGCCGGCGACCGACGCCATCATCTTCGCAGGTCACCAGGTGGCGGTCGGCGCCATCCGCTATGCGCTCGAACTCAAGATCGACATACCCGGCCGCATCGCCATTGGCAGCTTCGGGGACTCGCCTATTGCCCAGTGGATCACGCCTTCGCTGACGACCGTGCGCTTTCCCGTTCGCGAAACCGGTATTGAGGCCGGCCGTCTGATGCTCGAACGCCTGGCCGGCCGCCAGCCCCGCCAACGCTCCATCCGCCTCGGCTTCGAAATCCTCAGCCGCGAAAGCGCCTGAAGGCGAGGGGGCCTATTCGTCTGCCAGCTCGCGCAGGCGCAAGATTACCCTGTCCGCCATTCCGGTGCAGCGGGCGCCATCGAATGGGAACAGGCCAGCGAACGTACCGCTGAGATGCTTCTCCACCTCGATCCGCATCAGCTTGCGCGCCCGGTGCAGCCTGGTTTTCACTGTCTCCGGCTTGATCGAAAGCGTGTCGGCGGTTTCCTCGATGCTCATGCCCTCGACGTCGCGAAGGATGAACACGGCGCGAAATGTCGCCGGCAGCTTGTCGATGGTACGCTCCAGCAGGATACGCACTTCTGCTCTCGAGGTTTCCGTTTCCGGATCGAGTACGCTGAGCACCGAGGGGAACATCACGATCTGCCCGCCGGGACGATTGTTTTCCACGTCGATCTCCTCGATGCCTGTGGTGACCCGGCGACTGCGGACGCGTCCGAGCGCCTCGTTGAGCACGATCCGTGTCAGCCACGTCGTCAACTGCGCTTCGCCACGAAACGAGGCAAGATTGGTGAAAGCCCTGACGTAGCCGGCCTGCACGACGTCCTCGGCTTCGGTATCATTGCGTACGATCGAGCGGGCGACGCGGAACAGCCGCTGGTTGTGGCGCTTGATGATCGCCCGGATCGCGTCTTCGTTGCCGGCTTTCGCCAGTTCGGTCAGTTGGACATCGTCGAGCTCCAGCACCTGTGCCCTGTGCCTGTCGGTGGCAATCGCTGTGGCGACCATAGATCTCTCCCGTTCCCGGCGCCCGGCCGGCTGGCAGAACTTCACGTCCACCATTGGATACTACAGGACCGAAAAGGTTCCGGCATCACTCACGGCATGACGACCAGCTGTCCGGTCATGTCCGGATGGAACTTGCAGTAGAAAACGATCGTCCCCGCTGCCGTCACGGTCATTCGAGCTTCTGAATGTGCCGGCAAATCCACATCGAAACTCCCGTCTTGGGCCGTCGCCGAGTGCCGAAAAATGTCCTTGTTCTGCCAGATGATGGTGTCGCCCACATGTGCTTGTGGTGGAACGGGGCCGAACGCCATCTGGTCGAGCACCACCCTGTAATCGGCGGCGACCGCCCGCGCCGGTGCAAGCACCGGCGCCAGCAACATCAATCCCAAGCCTAAGCTGCCAAGGATGCGCATTGTGGCCTACTTCACGCCCATGGCGAGATGTTCGGCATGCTGCTGATGCGACGTGAAGAGCTTCAGCCCGGTCTCGAGCAACGCCTTCAGGTCGGCATTCTGGGCCGATGGGATCAGCGTGTCGGCGAGCGCGGTATTCACCACCTTATGATAGGCGACTTCGTTCTCGATATAGGCCTTGTCGAATGCTGCCCCATCGAGGGCGCCCAGCGCCTTCATCTCCGCGTCAGCCTGCTTGGTCAACGCCTGGCTGACGGCATTGTCTTCCGGCGTGACTTTCAGCTTCGCCACCAGAGCCAGGGCCTGGTCGTTGACGGCTGCATGATCGCTCGCCATCTCGTTGGCGAATGCGATGACGTCGGCATTCTTGCTCTTGCTGATCGCCTGCTTGGCAGCGGCAATGTCGATCTGCCCGGCCGTATAGGCCACATGGGCAATCTGGGCATCGTTGAGCTTGGCGGCCTGGGCGTACGCCGCGCCGCCCATGACGACGGACAGCAGGGCCGCGAAAACCATGTGCTTGATCATTTTTGTCTCCCGAAACGGAACTGCGAGCCGGCTTCCTGCCTGCTCGACCGTTTGATGGAGTTCACCCCCAAAGGTTCCGGGCCATGGGTCATCGATGCCGGGTGGCAATGCACCAGGGGCCGGCGTAAACCTCAGCAGTCAGTGAGTGTTTGCTCTGGTTCTTCGAACCATAACTGATTAACATGCTAATTATCTTCTTCATTTGTGTATCACGCCTAGATGACATCCTTCTCACCGCAGGCCCGCAACGTCGCGCTCATCGTTGCCGCTGCGCTATTCATGCAACTGCTCGATGGCGTGATCATCATTACGGCGTTGCCGCAGATGGCCGTGGCCTTCGGCGTCAAGACGCTCGACATGAGCGTCGGCGTCACCATCTACATGCTCGCCAACGCCATCTTCATTCCCACCGCCGGCTGGGTAGCGGATCGCTTCGGGGCTCGGCGGATATTCCTGCTTTCCATATTGCTGTTCACGGCGGCATCTCTGGTGTGTGGCCTTTCCACCAACCTCACCGTCTTCACCATCGCCCGGGCCGTGCAAGGTATCGGCGGTGCGTTGATGGTGCCGGTCGGTCGCATCATCGTGCTGCGCAGCGTCAAGAAAACCGAGATTGTCTCGGCCATCGCCATGACCGTCTGGCCGGCGCTGTTCGCCCCTGTGATCGGTCCCGCCATCGGCGGTTTCCTCACCACCTACGTCTCCTGGCAGTGGAATTTCTGGATCAACATTCCGCTCGGTCTTGCAGGCGTGCTCTTTGCGCTGCGCATCATCCCGGCTGATGGCGAGCGGCGTGTCACGCCCTTCGATTGGACAGGTTTCGCCCTCTGTGCCGCCAGCCTTGCGGGTTTGCTCTATGGTCTCGACACGCTCGTCAGCAGCGCTCTCCCGCGAGGCGTCTCGATCCTGATGGTTGTGGCCGGCGCTATCGCCGGCGTGCTTGCCGTCCTCTGGCTGCGCCGCCGCCAACATCCGCTGCTCGATCTCTCGACGCTGCGCATTCACACGTTCACGTCCGCCGAAGTGGGGGCAGGGCCGGTGTTCCGGTTGACCTTCAATGCCACGTCCTTCCTGTTGCCGCTGCTGTTCCAGATCGTCTTCGGGCTTGATCCGTTGCAGGCGGGCGGATTGGTCATCGTATATTTCCTCGGCAATCTGGGCATAAAGCCACTCACCACGGGCATCCTCAGGCGCTTCGGCTTCCGCAACATCCTCATCTGGAATGGTCTGTTTGCCGCCATCTGCATCGCGTTGTGCGGCTTCCTCGCGCCCGACACGCCTTACCCGCTATTGCTCATCGTGTTGATTCTTGCCGGCTGCACGCGTTCCATGCAGTTCACAGGCCTGTTCACCCTGGCTTTTGCCGACGTCGATCCGGCGCGGCGCAGCTCGGCATCGACGATCTCGACCATGTTCCAGCAGATCGCAATGGTTTTCGGTATCGCGCTCGCTACGGGCTTCCTCAACCTGTCTCAGATCATGCGATCGGCGTCCTCGCTCGGACTTGCCGATTTTCGCATGGCTTTCGTGCTGATGGGCGTCATCGCGCTGGCCGCATCGCTGCAGCTCATGAGGCTGGATCGTGAGGCAGGGGCCGAGGTTTCGGGCCATCGCACGGCCTGAACGAAGACAGGAAAGGCCGGCTTTGACGGGGGTTTCCTTCTTCACTTAATATGTTAAATATCTCCCGTGCGGTGGCGGGAGGAGATCGTCATCGCGCGGCGGGGAGCCGAAGAACCGGGTCCCCTGAGACTAATAAAAAGGCGCGTTCAATGGCAGTCGACATCGCCGCAAAAACAGAAACCGCGGTGCAGTTCATCAACGTCAACAAGTGGTACGGCCAGTTCCAGGTGCTCCGCGACATCACGCTGGATGTGGCCGCTGGGGAACGTATCGTCATCTGCGGCCCGTCGGGTTCGGGCAAATCGACCATGATCCGCTGCATCAATAGGCTCGAGGAGCACCAGGAGGGCCGCATTCTCGTGCAGGGTATCGAGCTGACCGACAATATGAAGCGCATCGACCTGGTGCGCCGCGATGTCGGCATGGTGTTTCAGCACTTCAATTTGTTTCCGCATCTGACCATTCTGGAGAATTGCACCCTGGCGCCCATGTGGGCACGCAAGATGCCGCAGAAGCAGGCCGAGGAACTGGCCATGCGCTATCTCGAACGCGTCAAGATTCCCGACCAGGCCCTCAAATATCCGGGCCAGCTATCCGGTGGGCAGCAGCAGCGCGTGGCCATCGCCCGGTCGCTGTGCATGAATCCCAAGATCATGCTGTTCGATGAGCCGACTTCGGCGCTTGACCCCGAAATGGTCAAGGAAGTGCTCGACACCATGGTGGGCCTGGCCGAAGACGGCATGACCATGCTCTGCGTCACCCACGAGATGGGTTTCGCCCGGCAGGTCGCCAACCGCATCCTGTTCATGGATGGGGGCCAGATCGTTGAAACCAACACCGCGGAAGCGTTCTTCGCCAATCCGCAGCACGAACGCACCAAGCTGTTCCTGAGCCAGATCCTGCAGTGACGGCCAACCTGGTCGAGGAGACGATCCAATGAAACATGATGTGGCCGCCCCCGGCGTAAAATCCATGCTGATCGATGGAGAATGGGTCACCGGCGCCAGTGGCAGCCTGATCGACGTCTATAATCCGGCAACCGGCCAGGTCATCGCGCAGGTGCCGGATGGCGGGCGCGAAGACGTGGCTCGCGCCGTTGCCGCCGCCCGTCGTGCCTTCGACACTGGCGTATGGGAGGCGCTCGGTCCCTCGGGTCGCGCCAAATGCCTATGGCGCATCGGTGATCTCATCGAGCAGAACATTGAGGAACTGGCGGCGCTTGAGTCATTGAACAACGGCATGACCGAAGCCTCGGCCCGCTCCTTCGCGCTGGCCCGTACCGCCGAATGCTTCCGTTACTATGCGGGCTGGGTCACCAAGATCCATGGCAAGACCTCTGAATTCCTGGGCGTGAGCGAACCGATCCTCGGCTACACGCTGCGCGAGCCGGTCGGCGTCGCCGGCATGATCGTGCCGTGGAACAGCCCTCTGATGATCACCTCGTGGAAGCTGGCGGCAGCGCTTGCCGCCGGCTGCACCTGCGTGCTGAAGCCCGCCGAGGAAACGCCGCTGACCGCCCTGCGGCTGGGCGAACTCATCATCGAGGCTGGTGTTCCCGCAGGCGTCGTCAACATCGTCACCGGCTATGGGCACACGGCCGGGGCGGCTCTGTCCGAACACCCACAGGTCGACAAGATCACCTTCACCGGCTCGACGGAGATCGGCAAGGTCATCCTCAAGGCTGCCGCGGGCAATCTCAAGAAGGTGACGCTGGAACTCGGTGGCAAGTCTCCGGTCGTGGTCTTCCCTGATGCCGATATCGGCAAGGCCATCGCTGGCGCCGCACGCGCTATCTTCAACAATTCCGGCCAGGTCTGCACCGCCGGCTCGCGCCTCTACGTGCATGAATCTGTGTTCAACCAGGTCATCGACGGGGTCACCAAGCGCGCCGCCGCCATCAAGGTTGGTCCCGGCAACGATCCGTCCTCGGAGATGGGACCGCTGATTTCCGAGAAGCAGCGTTCACGCGTCGTCGGCTACGTGAAGAGCGGACCGGAGGAGGGGGCCGAGATCGTCGCCGGGGGCAACGTGCTCGATCGCCCGGGTTTTTTCATGCAGCCCACCGTCATCACCACCACCAATGAAGACATCAAGGTGGTGCGCGAGGAGATTTTCGGGCCGGTGCTGGTGGCGCAGCCCTTCCGCGAACTTGAAGAGATCACCCAGCTTGCCAATGACTCGCCCTTCGGTCTGGCGGCCAGCATCTGGACGCAGGATATAAAAATGGCTCATCGCCTGGCCCGGCGCATCCAGGCCGGCTCGGTGGGTATCAACGTCCATCAGATGACCAATATTTCCATGCCTTTCGGCGGCTACAAGCAGTCGGGTTGGGGCCGCGAAAGTGGGTGGGAAGGCATCGAGGCCTATCTCGAAACCAAGTCGGTGCTGGTCGCGCTCTGAGCGCCTGCATCCCCCTAACGAAAAGGCCCGCTCATCGAGCGGGCCTTTGCCTTTGGCCAGGGCCGTCAGGCGCCGAGGCCACCCATCGAAACATATTTGACCTCAAGGTAATCCTCGATGCCGAGATAGCTGCCCTCGCGGCCCATGCCGGATTCCTTGAAGCCGCCGAAGGGCGCTACTTCGGTCGTCACCAGCCCTTCATTGACGCCGACGATGCCATATTCCAGCGCCTCCGACACCCGGAAGGCGCGGCCCAGATCGCGCGTATAGAAATAGGCCGCGAGTCCGAATTCGGTATCATTGGCAGCCGCGATGGCCTCTTCTTCCGTCTCGAAGCGGAAGACCGGCGCCACCGGCCCGAAGATTTCTTCCCTGGCCAGTCGCATGTCCTGCGTGGCCTCGGCGATGATGGTCGGCTGATAGAATGTCGACCCGCGCCAATGCCGCGCCCCGCCGGAGACGACGCGCGCGCCGCCCGCCTTGGCGTCTTCCATCAACTCCTCGACCTTGGCCACCGCGTTGTCGTCGATCAGCGGGCCGATCTCGACACCGGCTTCGACGCCGGCACCGACCGTAAGTTTTTCCGCGGCCTTGGAGAACTTGTCGAGAAAGGCATCATAGACGCCCGACTGTACGTAGACCCGGTTGGTACACACGCAGGTCTGTCCGGCATTGCGGAACTTGCTGGCGATGGCGCCTTCAACTGCGGCATCGAGGTCGGCGTCATTGAAGACGAGGAAAGGGGCATTGCCGCCCAGTTCCATGGAAGTCTTTTTGACCGTGCTCGCCGACTGCGCCAGCAGAATCTTGCCCACCTCGGTGGAACCGGTGAAGGTCAGCTTCTTGACCAGCGGGTTGGCGCATAGCTCCGCGCCGATTTCGCGCGCCGATCCCGTAATGACGTTGACGACGCCCTTGGGAAACCCCGCCTGTTCGCAGAGTTCGCCCCAGGCGAGACCCGAGAACGGCGTCTGGCTGGCCGGTTTCGCGACGATCGTGCACCCGGCCGCCAATGCCGGCGCGATCTTGCGAGCCAGCATGGAGGAGGGGAAATTCCATGGCGTTATCGCCGCCACCACGCCGATGGCCTGGCGCGTTGCCAGCAGCCGCCGCCCTTGCCAGGGCGAAGGGATGATATCGCCATAGATGCGCCGTGCCTCTTCGGCAAACCACAGCACATAAGCCGCGCTCATGCCCACCTCGTTGCGCGCCTCGGCGAGAGGCTTGCCCTGTTCGCTGGTCAGCAGTTGCGCCAGTTCTTCCCTGTTGGCGACAATAAGGTCGTGCAGCTTGCGCAGCATCGCGGCGCGCTCAGCCGCAGTCGTCCTGCTGAAACCGACAAAGGCCCGCTGAGCTGCCTCGATGGCGCGCGCAGTCTCCGTCCGGCCGGCATTGGGGACGTGGCCGATGACCGCGCCGGTCGCAGGATCGTTCACGGCAATCGTTGCGCCGCTGTCGGCCTTGATCCATTGGCCATCGATATAAAGGGCTTCGCGCTGCATCGGCGTATCCTTTCATGAGAAGCGCCCGGCACGCGTCAGCGCACCGGGCGTGAATTTCCGGCTCAGGCTGGTTTAGACCGCGATGCGCAGGAGTTCGAGCGCGTTGTCCGAGAAAATCTTCCGCTTGTCGGCATCGGAAATCGCCATGCCCTCGATCGCGCGAATGGTCTGTTCCACGAAGCCTGCCGAGTTAGGCGTGAACTTGGAACCAAGCGGCATGTCGGTGCCGAACAGCACGCGATCAACCCCGAAGAAATCGAAACCGCACTGCATTGCAGCGGTGCCGCCATAAAGCGCGGTGTCGTTGTAGAAATTCTTGAGATTGCCATGCACCTTGCGGTTCGGATGCAGCCACTTGATGCGGTGCTCGAAGAACGGAATCATCGCCCCGAGGTGGTGCGTCAGGAACTTGATGTCGGGGAAGCGGTCGAACACGTCGCTGTTGGCGATATCGAGCATCGCCTTGGACGTTTCATATTCCCAACCCAGCAACAGGTCCGAGCCGACCGAGGTCGTCATCGGCTCGGTCGGGTGGATCCAGATCATGCGGTCATGGGCTACCATTTTCTCGTAGAGCGGGAACAGCTTGGGTGATGCCAGCGTGTCGCCGAGCACGTTGGTGTAGAGCCGCACGCCCAGCATGCCGAGCTTGCCCAGCGCGCGCTCCGCTTCCTCCATGGCCAGGTCCATGTCGCTCATCGGCAGGATGGCGACGGCACCGACGAAGCGATCCGGATTGTTGGCGACCAGCTCCGCCAGCTCATCGTTGGCGATGCGACTGATTTCCGCCGCGTCCTTGGGATCGACAAACAGTTCCACGGGCGGGTTGGAGATCGACAGCACATGCAGTACGTCCGGGTGCCGGTCCATGAACTTGAAGCGCAAGTCCAGATCGTTGACCGCAGTGCGACGCTCACGGTTCGCCAGGTATTCGATGGCCTTGGTGTCGGTGCCCGGCTTGGCCTTTTCCAACAATTTCTGCGCGGCCTTGCGTGGCCACCAATGCGCGTAAACGTCGATCTTCATCTGGATACTCCTCCGAATAGAAATTGTTTCAGGCGGCGCGGCCGCTGATCCTGGCGACGAGCGCTTCGCTGTCCTGGGGCAGGGCGTCCCCGCGCCATGCCACATGCTGGTCCGGGCGCGAGAGCACGAGCTTTTGCTGGTAGATCGGAACCGGGTCGATATCGACGACGCGCAATGGTACGCCGGCGCGGTTGGCTGCGGTGACAAATGGCGAAACATCGACCGATTGATCGCTGCGGATCAGTGCATGGTCCGGTCCCATCGCGTCATAGAGCGAGCGTCCGTCCTTGAGCCAGACATGGGGCACGCGGCAGCCCGGCACGGTGGATTCAGTAAAGGTGCCCATTGAATAGGGCGGAGGCATCTCGCCGTCATAAGCGATGAGCGGCGACTTGTCGTAATAGTAGCCGAAGTTCAGTCCGGCCGCGGCATATTGCTGCACGTTCAGGTCGTAAGCCGCACGACCCAGCGCCAGCCGCAGCGCCACGCCCTCGGCGCTTTCCTCCTCGATACGCTCCGGCACGGCCTTGCGCTGGCTGGCCATTGCGTGCGCATGGTTCATGGCGAAATGGCTGACCTGCTCGGTGATCGGCAGGCGTTCCGCCTCATGTGCATCGAGTATGGCCTCGCCGGCCCAGCCCTTCAGCACTGCCGCAAGCAGCCAGGCCAGGTTCGCTGCGTCGGCCAGGCCTGCATTCATGCCATAGCCGGCATACGGCACCCATAGATGCGCTGCGTCCCCGCAGATGAAGATGCGGTCCTGGCGGAACTTGTCGGCAACCAGCCGCCGCCCGAACCAGTCCTCGTTGCTGAACACCTCGTACTGGAAGTCATCGCCGACGCCCAGAATATCGCGGATCGAGCGATCGCGATCCACCGAGTCGAAGTCCGGCTCGCTGTCGCGCAGATAGTTATGCACCAGCCAGGTCTCGCGACCATCGATCGCATAGACATTGCCGCTGCGGCGCGGGTTGAGGGAGAACGTCGCCCAGGCCGGCTCTACCTGCATCAGGTCGATGAGCCCCGGCGCGCGCAGATAGGTCGATTGCACCCGCTGCACCACGGCATCGCCCACCAGCCTGGAGCCGATCAGCTTGCGCGTCGGTGAGCGCCCGCCATCGCAACCCACCGCATAGCGGCTACGGATCATCTCGCTCCGCCCGTCCGCGTGTCGGATCGTGGCGGTGACGCCCTCGGCGTCCTGCACCAGATCGGTGACTTCGGCGCGATTGATGATGCGGACGCCCGCCATGGCTTCGGCTGAGGCGAACAGCACGGGTTCGAGAAAAATCTGGTTGATGCGATGCGGCGGCTCGGGTGTTGGCCACCACGTATCAGGCCCGCCCTTGGCGGCATAGCGGCGCTCGCGCGACGGGATCAGGATACGCGTGAGTTCGGTACCTGTCGTCGTGGTGCGGTACGAAATATCGTTGGCATAGTCTGCCGGCAGTCCGGCGTTGCGTACCTTTTCGACGATGCCGAGGCGCCGGAATATTTCCATCGATCGCGCCGAGACGTGGTTGCACTTGACGCTTGGCGGCTCGCCGCGTTCACGCATCTCGACCACGGTCGCGCCGATTCCCCGGCTCGCCAGGTCCATCGCCAGCGTCAGCCCGACCGGTCCGCCGCCAACGATCAGAACCTGCTCATCCACTCCACTCGCCATCTTTGGTCTTTCCTGCAGGAGGCGCTCAGTAGCCGGCCGAAGGCTTGGGCGCAGCGCCATCAGATTTCTTGTCGGTGAATTTTTTGGCCAGACCGCTCAGCGCATTGGCGAACAACGTCACATCGGTGCCCACGGCCACGAAGGTTGCCCCAAGCTCCAGATAGCCGGCCGCCAGCGCCGTATCGCCCGTGAGGATGCCGGCGGGTTTACCCGTGGCGACAATCCGGCGGAGACCGTCTTCGACGGCTTCCTGCACCGCCTTCTCGCCAGGACGGCCAAGATAACCCATGTCGGCCGCAAGGTCCGAGGGGCCGATGAAGATGCCATCGATCCCCTCGACCTCGGCGATCGCCTCGATCGCAGTCATGCCCTGACGGCTTTCGATCTGAACCAAGAGGCAGATTTCGTCATCCGCCGTCTGCAGGTAATCGCCGATGCGGCTGAAAGCGGAAGCCCGGGCCAGAGCTGCGCCAACGCCACGCACGCCCAGCGGTGGATAGTGCACGGCCCGCACCAACTCGCGCGCCTGCCCGGCGTTCTCGACCATCGGCACCAGGATCGTCTGTGCCCCGATATCGAGCAACTGCTTCAGTATCCAGGTTTCGCCGATCGGCGCCCGCACCACCGCTGCGCTGGGCGACGCCGCTACGGCTTGTAGCTGCGACACCATCGTGGGCAGCGTATTCGGGCCATGCTCGCCATCGATCACCAGCCAATCGAAGCCCGAGCCGGCGGCGATCTCCGCCGTGTAGCCGTTTGCCAGCCCCAGCCAGAGGCCAATCTGGACCTTGCGGGCAGTCAGCGCCGCTTTGAATGCGTTGCGAGGCGCGGGCATCTTCATTCCCTCGCGAAATGGATGCTGACCGTGCCCTGCGGTCCGAAATCGGCGACGATGGTGTCGCCACGCCGCGCCTCGACCGGCCGCACGAAGGAGCCGGAGAGCACCACATCGCCGGCGCCGATGCGCATGCCATACTGCGCCAGCCGGTTGGCCAACCAGACGATGCCCATCGCCGGATGGTTGAGCACCCCGGCGCCGAGCCCGGTCTCTTCCACTTCGGCATTGCGGGAAACGATCGCCCCCATCCACCGCATGTCGACATCGAGCGGCCGCAACGGCCGCCCACCCAGCACGATGCCGGCATTGGCCGCATTGTCGGAGATGGTGTCGAAGATCGTGCGTGCCTTCTTGGTCTCGGCATTTACACGCTCGATGCGCGTATCGAGAATTTCGAGGGCAGGGCAGATGTAATCCGTTGCGTCGAGCACATCGAACATCGTGACGCCGGGGCCGGCCAGCGGGCTCTTCATCACGAAGGCGATTTCGGCCTCGACGCGCGGCTGGATAAACCGGCTCGCCGGCACCGTGGCGCCGTCGTTGAAGAACATGTCATCGAACAGGATGCCGGAATCTGGCGTGTCGATGTTGAGCGCAGATTGCATGGCCTTTGAAGTCAGCCCGATCTTCCAGCCCTTTATGCTGGCGCCAGCTTCGGCCTTGCGCTTCACCAGCGCCGCCTGCACCGCATAGGCGTCGTTCATCGAGGCGTCGGGAAAATCAAGGCTCAGCAGCCTGATCTGCTTGCGGGCGCGCTCGGCCTCGAACAATCGTTCGGCTGCATCCTCGATCTGGTGCGGGTTCATCGTACGGCCTCGTCGACCACGCCGTTACGCAGCTGGCCGATACCTTCGGCTTCCACCTCGACCACATCGCCGGGCTTCAGCCAGATTGGCGGATCGAACCGCGCACCGGCCCCGGTTGGCGTCCCCGTGACGATGATGTCGCCGGGCGTCAGCGTGGTGAACGTGGAGATGTAGTTGATGAGATAGCGGAACGGGTAGGTCATCCGCGACGTGCGATCGGCCTGCCGGAGCGCGCCATTGACCTTTGTGGTCAGCCGGATGTCGGCGATCTGGTCTTCCTCCACGAAAGGCACGAGCCAGGGCCCGATAGAGCCGGTGCCGTCGAAATTCTTGCCTTGCGTCACGTTGAACTTGGCATGCCGTACCCAGTCGCGCACTGTGCCTTCATTGCAAAGCGTCACCGCGGCGACGTGGTCCAGTGCTTTGGCTTCCGCTATGTGCCGCCCGGCCTTGCCGATGACCAGCACCACTTCGCCCTCATAATCGAGTTGCGGTGAAACCGTTGGCCGGGTGAGGGGCGTGCCGTGTCCCACGAAGGATCGTGCAAAGCGCGGGAACAGCGATGGTTTGTTCGCCGCTGCCTGGCCGTCCCTGTATTCCTCGTTGCGGTCGGGGTAGTTCACCCCGACGCAGATGATCTTTTCCGGCTGTGGCACAGGGATGTCCAGGCGGATGTCGGCCAGCGCGAAATCCGCCGGCTTGTCCGCCGATTCATCGACAAGCCGGCGCAGCGCACCGGCCTCGATCACCTCACGCAGCGTCGCCCACTCGCCATGCCGTGCGGCGAGATCGACCACGCCACCATCATCGAGGACCACGCCGTAGCGCGCCTTGCCGGCGGCGGTGAAGCTGGCGATCCGTCCATATGCGCTCATCTGGTTCCTCCCTCAGATGCCCGTCAGGGCGCAACGATCGGCTGGGCCTTGAGGTCGGGCTCGCCCACCTCGGCACCCGCGAAGGTGCTGCCCTCCTGGAACCAGCTCTGCGGTGCCGGCGCCCCCCACAGCGTCTGCCGCTGCGGATCCTTCAGGTCCCACTTGATCGGCTCCAGGTCTGGATCGACCGTCTGGTAGTCCGAGCAATAAATCTCGATGCGGTGCCCGTCGGGGTCGCGGATATAGAGGAAGAAGGCGTTGGAAATGCCATGCCGGCCGGGGCCACGCTCGATATTGGCCACATAACCGGTGGTCGCCATCAGATCGAGCAGGTCGATGATGTTGAGGGGCGTCGGCACCCAGAATGCCACATGGTGGAGGCGAGGCCCGCGGCCGTTGGTGAACGCCATGTCGTGGACGCCACCCTTGCGGTGCAGCCACGCGGCCCATAGCCGCCCGGTCGCTTCGTCTTCGGTATACTCGGTCACCCGGAAGCCGAGTTCGCTATAAAAAGCAACGGCCTCGTCCACATTGCGCGAGAAGCAGTTGAAGTGGTCGATGCGCAGCGGCTTCACGCCGCGATAAAGCGCGTATTTCTGGTGGATCGGCGGCAACCGCTCCATCGTCGCATACAACTCCAGGGGAATGCCCTGCGGATCCCGCGTCTTGAAGGTGCGCGACTGGTAGGGGCGCTCGATCCACTCGACCGGCAGACCCTTGTCCTTGAAGAAGCGCTCGGCTTTGTCCAGGTGATCGTCGTCGAACACCTTGAAGCCAAGATCGCCAGCCTGCGGCGCCGCTGCCTTTTTCAGGATGATGCAGTGATGCCCGCGCTCCTCCATGCCGCGCAGATAGATCGTGTCCGCGGTTTCATCCGTCACCTGCAGGCCGAGCGTATCGACATAAAAGGCGCGGGAGCGGCCCAGGTCCGTGACTGTCAGCTCGATATGGCTGAGCCGGACGATGTTGAATGCCGGCGAGAAATTGGGTCTTGGGATCGGCATTTCGGCTCAATGATCCAGCTTGGTGATGGCGTGCGCCGCGGTGGCGAAGGCGACGTTCTTGGTTTCCATGTAGAAATCGAATGACCAGTCGCCGCCATCCCGGCCGATGCCGGAATTCCGCGTGCCGCCGAAGGGCGTCGGCAGATGCCGAACATTCTCCGAGTTCACCCAGATCATGCCGACATCGAGATTTTCGGTGAAGCGCAATGCCCGCGTGACATCCGAGGTCCACAAATACCCGGTGAGGCCATAGGGGGTATCGTTGGCAATCTGCAGCGCTTCGGCTTCGTCCTTGAACGCAATGGCCGTCAGCACCGGACCGAAGATTTCTTCCTGCGCGATGCGCATGGAATTGCTGGCATTGGTGAACAGCGTCGGCTCCACATATGGACCGCCGCCGGGGCCCTCGACCTTGTTGCCGCCCGAAGCGATTGTCGCGCCTTCCGAGCGGGCCAGGTCCATATAGGCCAGCACTTTCTTCTCGTGCACCGGGTGCACCAGTGGCCCGAGTACCGTGTTGGGATCGAGCGGATGTCCGATCGGAATGTGCCGGGCGCGCTCGGCCACCTTGGCGGTGAATTCGTCATAGATCGAAGCTTCCACCAGGAGGCGCGAAGACGAGGTGCAACGCTCGCCATTGAGCGAGTAGATCATGAACATCGCCGCATCCGCGGCGCGCTCGAGATCGGCATCGGCGAAGACGATGACGGGGTTCTTGCCGCCCAGTTCGAAATGCACGCGTTTCAAGGTCTCCGCGCCTTGCCGCATGATCATCGCGCCGGTGCGGCTTTCGCCCACAAAACCGATCGCCTTGATATCGGGATGCTCGGTCAGCGCCTTGCCGGCCTCCTCACCCAGCCCGTTGACGAGGTTCCATACACCCCTGGGCAATCCCGCCGCCTCGGCGATTTCCACCAGGAGGCGTGCGGTGAGCGGCGAGAATTCCGCCGGCTTGTGCACCAGGGTGCAACCGGCGGCGAGCGCCGGCGCGATCTTCCAGGTCGACAGCATGAACGGCGTGTTCCACGGCGTGATGATGCCCACCGGCCCGATCGGTGAACGACTGGTGAGGTTGATCTGGCCCGGTGCATGCAGCGTCTTGCCATCGCGAGCTTCAGGCGCGCGGTCGGCGAAGAAGCGGAAGTTTTCCGCGCCACGCAACGCCGCCTTGGCCATGAACTTCAGCGCCTGGCCGGTGTCCATGCATTCGACGAAGGCGATTTCCTCTGCGCGCGCCACGATGGAATCGGCAATCTTGTGGAGCAGCTTCTTGCGTGTCTCGCCGGGCATCGCCGCCCAGTCACGGAAAGCAGCCTTGGCGGCCTTCGCGGCACGATCGATCTCCGCGGCGCCGCCGCGCGCCACTGTCGCCAGCGGCTTCAGGTCGACCGGCGACAGCGTCTCGAACGTCGCGCCATTGGCCGAGGGCAAGGATTGGCCGCCGATATGGTGCAAAACCCCGTCTGCCTTGAAGCGGGCGAGGTAGCCCTCGGCTTTCTTCAGATTGTCTTCCAGGCCCGACATGGCGGTCTCCGTCACTTACCGCGCAGTCGCGGATGCATGGCATTCTTTTTCCAGCTCAATTCCGGGTCGATTTCCCGGATCTCAAGCGAAAGGGCGAAATGAGGCGTCGCGAACTGCTTCGCCAGATGGTCCGATACGGCAGCGAAGATCGCTTCGCCGGTCTGTTTCTTCTCGTCCGGCGTGCGACCCACGCCAATGCGGAAGTTCAGATCGATGAAGCCGTTCTCAGGGAGGAGATCCGCGATGGCGTAGTGGTCGGCGCGGAAGGCGCGGACGCGCACTGCGCCGGTTTCAAACAGGCCAGTGCCAAGAATCGTGCGCGAAATCAGCGCGCAGAGTTCCGTCATGTCGATGGATTCATCGAGATTGCTCGAATATTCGACGGACATGTGCGGCATGTTTTGTCCCGTCCTCCTCATTTTAGTTAACACGTTAAACACGCAAGCCGGTATTCAAGTCAAGCCCCTCGCCATTGCCACGGCGTCGGTTTTCGTTACGCGGCGGGTGGGATGGACATACGCGCCGCATGACAGATATATGCCGCTTGGGTACTGCGCCTCTGCCGCGGGTTCGCAAGGCGCCAATCGGCTGGAGGAAACCTTGCTACCAGCGACCACGCGCCGCTCGTTACCGATGTCCTTGCTTCGCGCCCGCGAAGCCGTCATGTCCAATTTTCGACCCATGCTCATGGCGCACGACGTCACCGAGCAGCAATGGCGCGTCCTGCGCGTACTCGGCGAAACCGAAGCAGTCGATGCCAGCGAACTGGCGGTACGCGCGTCGATCCTGCCGCCCAGCCTGACGCGCATCATCCGGACCCTGCGTGATCGCAAGCTGATCACGCGCAGCAAGCTGAATGAGGATGGCCGGAGGGTGATTCTCTCGATCACGCCGTCCGGCATGCAGCTCCTCGAAAAGCTGACACCCGAGCGCCGCGCCATCTACGAGGCCATAGAAACGCGTTTCGGCACCGACAAGCTCGAGCAGCTTCTAGATCTTCTCGACACCCTGATTCGTTCCGAAACGGATGCGCAGCGCTGAGAACGCCGCGCCCCGTCTGCATGATTATCGGTCGGCGGGCTCGCCCAGCGGATTGGCCGGGGCAGGGGTCTTGCCGCCGGCTGCGCGCAATCGCATCAGGCCCCAAGGGCTCGGCATCTTGCCGACCGGCGCCTCGACCAGGATCGGGCCGCCCTTGTTGGCATGCCCTTTCAGCACCCTTTCGAGCGCCGCCGGATCGTCCGCGCG
The DNA here is from genome assembly GCA_036499825.1 of Devosiaceae bacterium. GTDB lineage: Bacteria > Pseudomonadota > Alphaproteobacteria > Rhizobiales > Devosiaceae > Paradevosia. Next base: position 942,808 of record DASYCZ010000026.1, on the reverse strand, counting down.
GGCGTAGGCGACGTCGAAGGCTTCAGCCAGCTTGTCGAATTTGGGGTTCTGCAACACATCGCCAAACGACAAGCCGAACTTGTCGGTCATCATCGATTTGACGTTGCCGAAATGTCCGTCGGCAAACACCACGATGGCGACGTTCAGCTGGTATTTGCTTGCCGTCAGCAATTCCTGCATCCCCCATCCGAAGCCGCCGTCACCGGTGATGCCGATCACCTGCTTGTCCGGATTGCCGGCGGCGGCGCCCATGGCCGTCGGCACGCCGTAGCCGAGCGTTCCCTGGTAGCCCGGCGTGATGAACGTATCGGGCTTGTACACGGGATAGTTGGTGCGGGCGTGGTAGCCGACCTGTGTCAACTCGTTGATCAGGATACCATCGTCCGGCAGGGCGCCTCGCAATGCGCGCAGATATCCGGTCAGTGGCTCCAGCGCATCTGATTGCGCCAGCGCCCAGGCCCGTACGCGGTCGAGATCCGCTTCGATGGCGTTCTTTCGCCGATCGATCGCCTCGGCCAGTGCCTCGAGCCCCAGTGCTGCATCCGCCACGATCCCGACCTCGGCCTTGCGCGGCCCGGTCCAGGTATGTTCATCGGTGTTGATGTAGATGTAGCGGGCACTTGCCGTGGGCCATGACGGTTCGCCATTCGTGGTGTCGGCGAAGCGGCTCCCCACCACCAGCACCACGTCGGCGTGCGGGAATACCGCCCGCCCGCCCAACGTGGTGAGGGCCAGGGGGTGCCGGTCCGATAGCGCGCCGCGGCCGTTTTCGCTCAGCACCACGGGCGCCTTCAGCTTTTCGGCAAAGGCCCGCAAAGCATCGCCGGCATGTGCCGCCAGAGCACCGCCTCCGGCATAGACCACAGGGAACCGCGCCTGGTTGAGAAGTGCCGCCGCCTTTTCGATCGAGGCGGCGTCCGGACGGATGCGACCGTCTTCATTGTCCGGCGGGGTGGCGAGGGTGAACTCATCCACCGTGCTGAGGAAGTTCTGCGGTATCTCGATGCCAACCGGCTGCGGCCGCCCCGAATTCAACTGCTTGATCGCCTCGCGGACAAGGCCGGGTATCTCCTGCGCCGATTTCGCCGCGCGGTTCCACTTGGTGACCGATGCCATCACCTCGGACTGGTTCTTGATCTCGTGCAACAGGCCGTAATTCTTGCCCACGCCTTCCGAATGGATGCCGCCGGAAATGCACAGAACGCGCGAGTTGCACGCATAAGCTGTCGACAGCGCCGCCGTGGCATTGAGCAGGCCGGGGCCTGGAACCACCATGCAGGTGCCGATCTTGCCCGTGGTGCGTGCATAGCCATCGGCCATATAGGCGGTCGTCTGCTCGTGCCGGGGCACGAAGAACCGGACCTTGTCGCTGATCTGCCTGAGGCCGTTCACCGCATAATCCAGTTGCACGCCGGGAATGCCGAAGACGTCGGTCACACCTTCCAGCACGAGTTGATGTGCGAGGGCCTCGCCGCCGGTTACTTTCATCTCAAGAATTCCTTTTGTTCGTCAGGTCCGGCGTTGCGGTCCCTTCGGGTTGGTCGAGCCTCATGCCGACCACCTCCTCATCTATTCTGTATTCCTGCCGTTTTTTGATTGCTGTTGCGCGGCCGGCACATGAAAGATTAACATATTAAGTAAATGGCCAAAGCCCGCTCTGTCAACGTGTCAGCCACCATGAGAGGGTATGGACAGAAGAAAATTTAATGTGTTAAGCATCTCGGAAATCGACGCGCTTAAAGCGTGTGGCGGCGTGCATCTCACACGAGTTGCCGCTCGACAATAAGCATTTAGAAAAGGGGAGAGGTATGGTCCTCAAAGTTCCGGTCGCGCCGCACGTCAACAGCATTCCGCCGTACAAGCCCGGCCGTGCGATGTCGTCTGTGGCACGCGAGTTCGGCCTGCAACTGGGCACCATCGTAAAGATGGCTTCCAACGAGAACCCGCTGGGCATGAGCCCCAAGGCGCGCGAGGCGGTAAACGCCTTCAGCGACGATCTGGCCCGCTATCCCGACCCGGAATGCATCGACCTTCGCTCTGCGCTTGCCAGGAAGCACAACGTTCCGATGGATTGGATCATCGTCGGCAATGGCTCGGCAGAAATCCTGCAGACGGCCTCGCGGGCCTTTCTGTCGCATGGCCGGGCAGGGTTGGCCTCGCAATATTCCTTCACCTCCTACCAGCGTGAGGCCGAGGCTGCCGGCGCACGGTGCATCATGGTGCCGGCACGGGACTACGGTGTCGATCTCGGCGCCATGGCCGATGCCATCACCGACGATGTGCAACTGATCTTCATCGGCAATCCGAACAATCCGACCGGCACCTGGGCCCCGCCCGCCGAGATGGAAAAGTTCCTCAAGCGCGTGCCGGCCGACAAGGCCGTCATCGTCGACGAGGCCTATTTCGAGTTCCTCGAGCCGGAAGAGCAGTTCGACAGTATCCAATGGGTGCACCAGTACCCGAACCTGATCGTTACACGCACCTTCTCCAAGATCTTCGGCATGGCCGCGATGCGCATCGGCTACGGCATCGCCCAGCCCGATATGATCGAGGTGCTTAACCGCCTGCGCCTTGTCTTCAACGTAGGCGCCGAATCCCAGGCCGCCGCGCTTGCGGCCCTTGGCGACAAGGCTTTCGAGGAGCGCAGCCGCACCGTCAACAAGGAGGGCATGGCTCAGCTCGTCGACGGGTTCAATGCTCTTGGTCTGCGGTACATTCCCTCCAAGGGCAATTTCATCATGGTGCAGGTGGGCGATGCCGCCGCGGCCAACCGCGAGTTGCTGCAGCGCGGCGTGATCGTTCGACCCATAGCCAATTACGGGCTGCCGGAGTGGCTGCGCGTCACGGTCGGCCTCAAGGCCGAGAATGCCCGTTTCCTCGATCAGCTAGCGGAAGTCTTGCAGAAGGTACGTGCCGCAAAAGCTTGATAGGTCTAAACAAAAAGACAAAGGGAGAGAGTAATGCGTTTTCTGAAAACTGCGCTGTGCGCAGCGGTGACGTTCACCGCCATGGCTTCGGCCATGACCATGGGGGCTCAGGCCTCGACGCTCGATGACGTCAAGGCCCATGGGGCCGTCAAATGCGGCGTTCCCGGCCCGACCCCCGGCTTCGCCTATACGGACAATGACGGCAAGGCCAAGGGCTTCAACGTCGACCTCTGCCGTGCCGTCGCCGCCGCCATCTTCGGCGATCCGTCGAAGTTCGAGACCACCATCCTGGGACCGACCCAGAACCTGACGACGCTCGCGGCCGGCGGCATCGATCTCCTGGTGTCCAATGTCACCTGGACGGTCAACCGCGACAACGGCGCCGGCAACGAGTTCACCCAGGTCACCTTCTATGATGGCCAGGGCTTCGTCGTCCCCAAGGCTTCCGGCGTGACCTCGGTGAAGGATCTCGACGGAGCCACCATCTGCGTCGCGCAGGGCACCACCACCGAGCTCAACGTCGCCGACTATTTCACCGCCCATGACATGAAGTACAATCTGCTGACTTTCGCCGATTGGGATGCCGTGCGTGTTGCCTATGATCAGGGCCGTTGTGATGCCTGGTCGCTCGATCGCAGTGGCCTTGCGGCCCGCGTTCTGTCGCTGACCAAGCCCGACGATCATATCATCCTGCCCGACACCATCTCCAAGGAGCCGCTCGGGCCGGTCGTCCGTCAGGGCGATGATCAGTGGGCGCATGTGGTGAAGTGGGCGATCTACGCCATGATCTCCGCTGAAGAAAACGGCGTGACCTCGCAGAACGTCGATGACGAACTGAAGAATACCAAGAACGCCGAAGTGAAGCGTCTGCTGGGCGCTGATGGCGACATCGGTCCCAAGCTCGGCCTCAGCAAGGATTGGGCCTATAACATCATCAAGACCGTCGGCAACTACGGCGAAATCTATGATCGCAACGTCGGCGAACAGAGCCCGCTGCATCTGGTTCGCGGTGCGAACCGTCTGTGGACCGATGGCGGCCTGATGATCGCGCCGGCATTCCGCTAATCGGCCGGTTATGTCAGCAAACGACTCGAGTGCTGAACTGAGGGGTGTGCCGGCCAACCGGTCGGCCACCCCCTTTCGCAAGAAGTGGGCGTGGCGCCAGTTCGCTCTGCAGGTTCTCGTCCTGCTCGTGATCGCGGCGTTCTTCTACTATATCGTCCACAACACGCTCGCCAACATGGATCGCCTCGGCATCCATTCCGGCCTCGGCTTCCTTGGCCTCACCGCGCATTTCGATATCTCGCAGCACTTCATCCCTTATGACGAGACCTCGACCTATGCCACGGTCTTCCTCGTCGCGCTGCTCAATACCGTCGCGCTGGCGCTCATCTGCATGGTGCTGTCGACGTTGCTGGGCCTGATCATCGGTCTCTGCCGGCTGTCGTCGAACCCATTGCTGGCCTTTGTGGCCACCGCTTACGTCAACGTCATCCGCAACATTCCGCTGCTTTTGCAGCTCTTCTACTGGTACTTCGCAACGCTGGCGACGCTGCCCATCGTCCGCCAGAGTATCGTGTTGCCGGGCGATATCTATCTCAACCGTCGCGGCGTTTTCGCGCCGTCACCGATCCCGCAGCAATCCTGCGCCGCTTTCGGCATTGCGCTCGTCGTCGGTCTCGCCATCTGGTGGTTTGCCGGCCGCCGCGCGCATCGCCATCGTCTCGCCACAGGGCACACGACGCCGCTGCGCTGGCTCGGCCCAGCCGCGACCGTACTGCTGCCCGCGCTTGTGTGGCTCGTTCTCGGCGCGCCATTTACGCTCGATATGCCGACGCCCAAGGGCTTTAACGTTGCGGGCGGCATGTCGATGAACCCGGAATTCGCCGCCATGATCCTGGCGCTGACGATTTACAACGCAGCCTTCATCGCCGAGCTGGTGCGCGGCGGCATCCAGTCCGTCGCCAAGGGCCAGACCGAGGCTGCCACCGCGCTCGGCCTGAAGCATTTTCAGATCTATTCCAAGATTACCGTGCCGCAGGCGCTTCGCGCGATCATTCCGCCGCTGAGCACGCAGTATATGCAATTGCTGAAGGCGACCTCCCTGGGCGCCGCCATCGCCTATCCGGACCTCATGCTGGTTTTCGCCGGCACGGCTTTGGCGCAGACGTCGCAGCCCATCGAGATCATGGTCATCACCATGCTCGCCTATCTGGTGCTGGGGCTCGGCATCGCCGCCGCCACCAACTACTTCAACCGCCGCGTGCAGATCAGGGAGCGCTGAGCCACCATGTCGAGCAAGCCGCCCCTGACCAATCCCTTGCTTGGCTTTCTGAAGAGCTGCTTCGGCACGCCCTTCAACGCCGTTGTCACGTTGATAATCCTCGCAGGGCTGGCGTTGACCGTCCCGGGGTTTATCAGCTGGACGTTGGTCAATGCCGTCTGGGCCGGGGACTCCGGTGAAGCCTGCCGCGGCATCAACGCTGCCTGCTGGGTTTTCGTCCGGCTGCGTTTCGGCCAGATCGTGTTTGGCGATTATCCCCCCGCCGAGCGCTGGCGCGTCATCGCGACGGTCCTTCTCGCCGTTGCCATGCTGCTCGTCTATCTCCGGGTCAACCGGCGCGGCAGCATCATGCGTGCAGCCGGCTTCATGTTCGTCTTTGCCGTCGCCGCATTGCTGTTGCTATACGGCGGCATTCCCGGGCTGCCATTCGTGCCGACGCGTCTTTGGGGCGGCCTGATGCTCACCGTCGTCGTAGCGCTGTGGACCATCTCCACCGCCTTGCCGCTCGGCCTGTTGCTGGCGTTCGGCCGGCGCTCGTCGATACCAATCGTCGCTTGGCTCGCCGGTGGGTTCATCGACGTGATGCGCTGCCTGCCCATGATCGGGCTGCTCTTCGTCGCCATCGTGCTGTTCCCGCTGTTCGTGCCCCCCGATGTCGATATCGACCGCCTGACGCGCGTGCTGATCGCCTATACGCTCTTCAACGCTGCCGTGCTCGCCGAAGTCTTCCGCGGCGGCCTGCAGACCATCCCCAAGGGCCAGATCGAGGCGGCGTCGGCCCTCGGACTTCACCGTTGGCCGATCGCGCGCAACATCATCATCCCGCAAACCTTCACGGCCTCATTGCCGGCGATCATGAACGTTTCGGTCGCTATTGTGAAAGAGACGTCGCTGGTCATCGTCGTCGGGGTCTATGAGTTCGTCGGCACCATGCAGGCAGGTATCATCGATCCGGAATGGCTCGTCGGCGACCAGGTCCGCGCTACCGCCTATCTTTTCGTCGCCATCGTCTTCTGGGTCATCTGCTTCAGCATGTCCCGCATCAGCGCCAGCATCGAACGCAAGAACAAACTCAAGCAGCGTTAGCCGAGCGGCCGGCACCGAGAGCAGGGCGCCGGCCTCATCGTTACGCCGCGATCTCGGTCCGCATTCCCTTGAGCGCCGTGGCCCAGGCATAGAGTTCATCGAGCATGCCCTTGGTGCCTTCGGCCATCGGCTCGTTGGGCCGGAACGCGCCATCGTCGCCGATGAACTGGCCGTAGGTCGGAATCGGCACGACCTGCGGCAGGGGATGCACGTTGACGCTGGTGATCAGTTGCCGCAACGCCTGCGAAGCGCGCAGGCCGCCTGAAATGCCCCCATAGCTGACCACACCGGCGGGCTTTCGCGCCCATTCGCGCATCACCACCTGCACGGCGTTGATCAGCGAAGCAGGCGGGAAATAGTCGTATTCCGGCGTGACGAACACATAGGCATCACCCGCAGCGACACTGGCGCTCCAGTTGCGCGTATGCTCGTGCTCATACTGCTGGAACACCGGATGCGCCGCCTCATCGAGCAGCGGCAGGTTGAAATCAGCGAGGTCGACTAGCTCTACGTCGAACTTGCTGTGGACGCCAGCGAAGTCCTTCAGCCACTGGCCGATGACAGGGCCCGCGCGGCCCGGACGTGTGCTGCCGATGATGATGTTCAGTTGCAATGACATTGTCGGTCTCTATTCGGATTGAAATATAGGTGCCCGGGGCACGACGTGCGGTGGTCTACTTTGTTGACCCGGTCACAATATGAGACCATCATTGACGATCGCAAGAACGCATAATTTTGGAACTAGGGCAGATGAAAGTGACTACGGCGCAAGAAGGTGACGTGCTCAGCAATTGCCGTCGGGTCACTCCCGTGATTTCACGCATCGGCGATAAATGGACGGTCTTGATCATCGCTGTGCTGCGCCACGGTCCATGCCGCTTCAATGCCATCAAACGCGCCGTCGATGGCATCTCCCAGCAGATGCTGACCCGCACGCTAAAATCGCTTGAACGCGATGGCATGGTGATCCGGACAACGTTTCCGACCACGCCGCCGCAGGTTCAGTATGAGCTGAGCGAACTCGGGCAGTCACTCAGCGGCCCGGTCTTGGCGCTCGGCAAATGGGCGTACGATCATCTGGCGGCGATCGACCAGGCGCGCGCCACATATGATCTGCGGAGTGACGGAGACTAGGGCAAGGCGACGACGATCAGATGGCGCCGTCCGCCTTCAGCTGTTCGAGCTTTCCTTCGTCGATGCCGAGCAGTTCCTTGTAGACGCTGGCATTGTGCTCGCCGATTGCCGGGCCGGCATGGTCGATCCCGGTCGGCATCTCGCTGAACCGGATCCACGGGCGCAGCAATTTCAGCGCCCCGGCCTTCGGGTGCTCGACTTCGACGAAAGCTCCGCGTGCCTTGATGTGCTCGTTCTCGACGACCTCGCCGATCGACAGCACCGGGCTGCTCGCCAGCTGATGCTTCTGGAAGATTTCCCAGAGCTCGGCGCGTGTGTGGCCGCGCACCATTTCGGCCACCATTTCCTGCACTTGCGGGAAATTCTTGCGACGGGTTTTCATATCGATGAAACGCGGATCGCTCGCCGCCTCTTCATGGCCGAGTGACGTGGTGAGCGCCCGCCATAAATCATCGGGCCAGTCGGGCAGGTGGAAGCTCACATAGCCATCGGCGCATTCGAAATAGCGGCCACCAACCGGATTGCCCTCGAACAGGGTATGCAGCGTGCTCACCATGAAGCCGAGCATGGCCTCCTGCATCGAGATCTCGATCTTGGTGCCTTCCCCGGTCTTTTCCCGCGAATAGAGCGCCGTCGTGATGCCGAGCGCCAGCGACACGCCGGCCGCCTCGTCGCCGATACCGAGCACCTTGGTTCCTGGGCGTCCCGAGAACTTCCAAGCCGCATCGACCCAGCCGGCCGATGCCATTACCGTCGGCGCGAAGGCGCGCATGTTGGCGTAAGGACCGGAATCGCCGAACCCGCGCGCCACCGCATAGATGATGCGCGGATTGATCTTCTTCAGTTCCTCATAGGACAGGCCCAGCCGCTCCATGGTCCCGAGCGCGAAGTTCTCGACCAGCACGTCCGATTGCTTGAGCAACTGCTCGAACATCTGCCGTCCCTCGGGATGCTTGAGGTTCAGCGTGATGCACTTCTTGTTGGCGTTGACGGCCAGGGATTCATAGCCGTCGCGCCCGGCATTGGGGGGCATCCAGGAATGCCGGTAACGGTCGCCATCGCCATGCTCGACCTTGAGCACCTCGGCCCCCATATGCGCCAGCAGCATCGTGGCGAAGGGCCCGTTGAGGACGTGCGTCAGATCGAGCACGCGAACTCCGCTCAGTGGTCCGGTCATTCGGGCTTGGTCTCCTGGGATACGATAGGGTCGGTCAGTCGGAACCGGTGCAGCGTCACCGTTCCCATGTCGACGAATTCCACCACGACGCGCTGTCCCACTGCGATTGAATCGATCGGGTCGGCTTCGACATTGCTGATGATCGTCACACCCTCGGCGCCATCGAGCGCGATATGCGCGATGATATAGGGCACCCTGTCCTCGAAGGCAGGATCGAAGGCCCGGTGGGGGATGACGAAGGAGCTCACCGTACCGGTGCCCGGCAACGCGACCCAGTCCCCGCCACGCGTGTGGCAGAACGGGCAATATTCCATCGGCGGCCAACGGAAGCGCTCGCATTCGGGGCAGCGTTGCGCCGAAAGATGGCCGGCGCGGCACGCGGCCCAGAAAGGCTCGCTATCGGCATCGGGTGTGGGCAGGGGGGCTGGTTTCATCGGTCTGCCGTCAGGAGCAGGGAACTGTCGCCACATTCGCCGCAGACCAACGCCACCTCGGCGTCGCGGACCTGCCGGCAATGCGCACGATCATAATCGTGGTGATGGTGATCGCAGAAATCGTCGGTCACCCCGCCGGGGCGCAATTGCTGCACCGCCTCGATGACGTGATTGAGGCCGTGCATATAGGCTTCCGACAACAGACCGCCATGCGTGTTCACCGGAATCGGTCCGTCGAGTCCCATGTCCCCGGCGCGGATACGGGCAGCGGCCTCGCCGGGCGCCGCCAGGCCGAAGCCCTCCATGTGCATCAGGCAGATGCCCGTGAACGGGTCATAGAGTTGTGCCATGTCGACGTCGGCGGGCGTCAGGTCACCGGCTTCATAGAGCTTTGCGGCAGCGCGCTTGGCGTAGAGTTCCCACAGCCCGTCGGCATGCAGCGTGCCGAACTGATTGGTCAGCGTTCCCCCCATTACGGCGCGGATATGCACCGGGCCGTGGCGCGAGTCGCGCGCCCTGTCGGCGGCGGATACCACGATCGCGACCGCCCCGTCGCTGCGGATGCAGCAATCGAGCAGCCTGAACGGATGGATCAGCCAGGGTGAGGCCTGGTGATCTTCCAGCGTCATCGCTTCCGTCATCATCGACTTGCTGTTCAGCCGGGCATGCTTGCGCTGCGTCACCGCGAGATGGCCGAAATCGACCGAGGTCGTTCCATAGCGCGCCATATGCGCCGTCACATGTGGACCGAAGCGTGCGGCCGCGTGCGAAATGCCGAACGGCCGGGACCATTGGTCCTCGCTCGGAGCAATCTTTGCGGGCAGGGTGCGCTCGCTCCGCCCCTTCATTGCCCGATAGACGAGCACATTCTTGCACAACCCAGCATGGATCGCCATCGAGGCCGTGGCGATAGCGGCGCAAGCCCAGCCGCCGCCCAGCGCGCTCATCACCTGGAAGCTGCAATCCTCCAGTCCCAAGGCCTGGACGAGCTGCCGCGGCGCCACCGTGTCCTGGTTGTGGAAGAAGGTCACGAGGCCATCGATATCGTTGACCTCGAGCCCGGCGTCCGCCACCGCCTTGAGGCTCGCCTCGGTCGCGAGGCCGAGCACGGAGCGCTCGGCCGATTTCGTGAACGCCGTCCAGCCGATCCCGGTGACCGCTGTCCGATTGCTGATCGCTTGCATAGGCCTGGTCCTAGGGGCGGGCGTCGATGCCGCCGTCTTTATAAGCACCGACATCGGCGATCGCACCCTTGACGAAGGATTCGTCGGTCACATCTGAGGCCGGAATGACGCGCACGTCCTTGAAGTCGGGACCCGCATAGATGAAGTCCGCGGTCTTCTGGATGTAATCGACGTTAAGGCACCCATTCACGCACCAGCGGTCGACGAGGAATTTGCTGGTGGCGGTAAGGTTGGCCTCGCTGAGGTCATCACGCGCCTTGGTCATTGCCTTGACCCAGTCGGGAGCATCGCCGTCGTAGTGGCGGGAAATATCGACCAGGGCGTCCACGAAGCGCTGGATGGCTTCATGCTTGTCCTTGAGGGTCGGCTCCAGGCCGGCCAGGAATTTGGACTGGATAGGGGCCGCCTTGAAAAAATCCTCGGGCGAAACGATGACGGCGAGGCCCGGCGTGTTGGAGATCGGCAGGAACGATCCATACGACACCGTCGTCGCATCCACCTGTCCGGCGGCAAGCGCCTGCACGCGGGCGGCGGGCGCGCCGATGGTCACATAGCGCGGGCCATCCCGCGCCACGCCCATGCTCGCCAGCACCTGCTGCGTCAGATTGTGATCGAGGCTGCCGTTATCGGCGATCGCAAAGGTGCGGCCGACCAGATTGTCGGCCTTGGCGATATCCGATTTGGCAACGATCAAATAGGGCGGCCCCAGCGTTGCGGACACCACGCCGCGGATCGCAACGTCATTGTCGGCCCTGAGCCGTAGCGCCGCGTCGATGCCGATATCGGCGAGATCCACGGCCCCCGAATTCAGCGCGGCCACCGCCTGCGGCGTGCCTTCCAGCGCCACGATGGTAACGTGCACGCCGTGGTTTTTGTAATAGCCGAGAGTGTCCGCCAGCTTCAGCACGGAGTCGGTGACGGGATTCACATTCGCATCCGCCACGGCTACCTTGAGCTCGAGCACGTCGGATTTCGCCGTCTCCTGCGCAAAGGCCGGTGTCAGCACGCTCGTGGACAACAGAACCAGCGCTGCCCCGGCAAGCGAGCGGCGGCGCGATATGGCCTTCATGAACATTGGACCCTCCCCAAGGGCTAGGAGCGGTTTTGACGCTGCGGAATCAGTTGGCGGGATGGCCGCGCCGCTCCTCGCAGGGCCGCCATTGTTCGCGTGTCCTAGCACAAATCCATCGCCTATGTCGCAGTGCTAGATCCTATCAGCATCATTTGAAAATCGGAAATTCAGCCGCTGGAGACTGGTTCACGCGGGCAGGGTACTGCCCAGTTCTTCAAGCTCGGCGCCTTCACGCACCATGTTGCGGATACGCTCCCACAGGTGCTCGCGCAGCCGTGCGAATTCCGGCAGGGCTCGCGGATCGTACTCCCAGCGTTTCTCAGGCAGGTTGACCTCGACGATCTCGTCGATCCGGCCCGGGCGCGGCCGCAACAGGATGATGCGTTGCGATAATAGGATCGCCTCGTCGATGTCGTGGGTGACGAACACCACCGCCGTCCGTCGCCGCGCCCAGACCTGCAGCAGATCGCGCCGCAGCGTCTCGCGGGTCATGGCATCGAGCGCCGCGAAGGGCTCGTCCATCAGCAGGACCTTGGGCTCGACCGAAAGCGCCCGCGCCAGTCCCACGCGTTGTTGCATGCCGCCCGACAGCTCATGCGGATAGGCATCGGCGAAATCCCTGAGGCCGACCGATGCGAGCAGCGCCAACGCCCGCTCATGCCGCTCCTTGCTGTGGATGCCGCGCAAGGCCAGCGCGAACTCGATATTGCGGACGACGGTTCGCCATGGCAGCAGCCGCGCCGACTGGAACACCATCGCCAGGTCGGGACCGGGATGTGGCGGCCTGCCGCCGACCAGCACTTCGCCTTCATCGGCGTTCAGCAGGCCATCGATGATACGGAGCAACGTCGTTTTCCCGCAGCCGCTCGGGCCCACCAGGCTCACGAATTCGCCGTCCCGGACGTCGAACGTGATGTTCTGCAGCGCCCGGACCTGGCCGTCCTTGAACACCCGCCCGACGTTGCGCAGCGAGATCATTGTCCCGTCAGCCATCAATTGGCCTCCCGCAGGGATGCCCGCCAGCCGCTGAGGCGGTTCTCGGCAAGGCGCAGCAACCAGGTAATCAGGCTGCCCAACGCCATCACCACGATGACCACGGCGAAATATCGCGCCATCTGGAAACGGTTGCCGGCGGCAGCGATGAGGCCGCCCAGGCCCGATTGGGCCATATAGAGTTCGGAGACGATCGTCCCCACCGTCGCAACCGCCGCACCGATCCGCAGGCCGCTGAGAATGGACGGGAGCGCGTTCGGCACCATGACCTGCCAGAACAGCATGGCGCGCGAGGCGCCGAACGATTTGCCCATTTCGACGAGATCGTTGTCGCTATTGTCGATGCCCGCCGCGGTACTGATCAGGATGGGGAAGACCGCGGCGTTCCAGACCACAACCACCTTGGCCTCGGTATAAAGCCCGAACCACACGATAATGAGCGGAATGAATGCCGCGCCCGGCGTCGCGTTCATCGCATTGACGAACGGCTCCAGCACACGCCCAACGGTGCGAAAGCCGCCCAGCAGGATGCCGCCCGCGACACCCGTCGATGCCGCCAGCAGAAAACCGAGACACAGAACGCTCAGCGACTCGCCGAGCGCCTGCAGCATCGTGCCATCAGTCCACATCAGCCAGCTCTGCGTCAGCACGTCGGTCGGCTTGGGCATGATCAGATTGCCGGAGCGGGCATTGAGGAGATACATCCCCACCACCAGCAGCGCCAGCACCGCGACCCGCAGGGCGATGACCAGGCTATGCTCCCGGCTCCGGCGCTTGCGCGCCTTGGCCGCCGCCATTCCGCCGCTGGCCTCGCCGGTCACCCCATCCGCCATGAGCGCTTCTCCTCGGCTCGGTCGTCGGCGCTCCAGGCGGGCATGCAGTTGGCTCCAGACTCCGAAACCGCATCAGACGCTCGGCGCCGGTTTCCGTCAGCTTTCTATAGGCTTGGCGGCAGGACTGACAAGTCCATAACGGGAAGGTTGACCCCTCCCGGTACACCGTTCAGATATCTTACCAGCTCACGCCGGTCCGGTCGTCTTCCGGCTTAAAAACAGTCCCGCTTCCTTGTGTATTTCAAGCACGCCATTGCCCCGCCCAAATGCCGCGTCGATGGCTTCGCGAAGCGCCTTCAACTGAGATTGGCTCGCGCCGTCGCCGGGCGGATAAGAGGTGAGCGCGAGAAACACGTCTTCAGCCTCGGTGACCCGGAGGCTGGCTGGATGTTCCGTCATGCCGACATTGCCAAATTGCAGCCCCATCAAGCGCTGGGCGATGTCATATCCAAAAGTCACGGCGGACGGATCCACGGGCGCGCTCCCCAGGACGGTGGTGAGCGCATACATCTCCCGCAGATTGCCGGCGCCGTTGGTCGTGACCGCCAGGGTTCCGCCCGGCTTCAACACGCGGAACATCTCCGCGATGCCAGCTGCCGGATCGGCCACGTGGTAAAGCATATGCATTGCGACGACGACGTCGAAGCTGGCGTCCGCAAACGGCAGCCTGCCGGCATCCGCCTGCTGGCCCTCAACGCTGGCCAATCGCAATGCCTCGCACCGCCGCACGGCTTCCTCGATCATGCCGGCGGACTGATCGGCCAGGGTCAGATGAAGCCTGTCGGGAACCACGTTCGCGGCTGCCGCCCAGAACCAGCCGGGGCCGCAACCGATGTCGAGGACGCTGTCGCCCGGGCCCAATGGCAGTTGCCCGGCGACCCAGGGAAACCACGGCACTTCGGTAACCGTGTATTCCTGGTGCAACCGTGCCCGCGCGGCGAGCTTGCGGCTGTCCGCATACTGCTGCGCATTCCCCGTCGTTATGGACGACATGTTTCCCCCGCCATGTTGTATTCTGGCGAAGGCTAACATGCTCCGCATTGAAGTATTGTGCTGATATATCCTGCCAAAACCATCTCACTGCGCGACACGGGCCATGAACACCAGCACATTCAGATCCTTCGTCACCGTAGCCGAGGAAGGCTCGTTCCGGGCGGCCGCGCGGATTCTCAATATTTCGCAGTCGGCGCTGAGCCGGCAGATCATCAGCCTCGAGCAGGAGCTTGACGCACCGCTGTTCGAGCGCCTGCCGCGCGGCATCGCGCTCACCTCCGCGGGCGAACTCTTCCTGCGTCACGCCCGGCAGAGCATCTCTAACCTCGATCTGGTGAAATCCGACATCGGCTCCCTGCGTGGCCTTCGGCGCGGGGTAGTGCGAGTGGCTGCGCCCGAATCGTTCATGCATTTCGTGTTGCCGGATTGCCTCAACGAGCTGCGCCGCACCTATCCGGGCGTCGATGCCGAAATCCGGCTCAATACCACCAACGGCGTGATCGAGGATGTGCGGGAAGGGCGGGTGGATTTCGGCATCGCCTATAATCCGGAGCTCGATTCCGAGATGCTGGCCAGTTATTCGGTCCGCGAGAAGATCGTCGGTATCATGCGTCCAGACCATCATCTGGCGACACGCAAATCGTTGGTGATCGGCGATCTGGTGGGGGTGCCGCTGGCGCTGCCGCTTTCCGATTCCGCCACGGGCGTGATGATCCAGAAGGCGGCGAGCCGCTATGGCGTGACGCTGCGCAAGGCGCTTGAGACCAGTTCGGTGCATTTGCGCGTCAGCATGACGCTGCAATCGGACCTGGTGGGCGTCGTCGCCTACCTGACTGCCTGGGAGATGATCTCCGAGCGCAAGCTGGTGGCGGTGCCGATGCGCGAAAAATCCTTCGACCAGGGCAGCATTGCGCTGTTCTCGTTGCGGGGCCGGCGGCTGTCGGTGGCCGCCGAGACGCTGCAGAAAATGGTGCACCGCGATCTGCAGGCCGTCGACTTCAGCGGCCGTATCTCAACTTGAGCGGTTCGATCTGGGATCGAGGATTTCGCGCAGACCATTGCCGAACAGATTGACCCCCAGCACCAGGAGGATGATGCAGATGCCCGCCGCATTGGCGATCCAGGGGGCGGCGAACAACCGGTCGCGCCCCTCGGCCAGGATGTTGCCCCAGGTCGCCGCGGGGCTGGGCACGCCCAGGCCCAGGAAGGACAGCGCCGTTTCCTGCAGGATCATCTGGGCAACCTGCAGGGTGGAGAGCACGGTCAGGATCGGGATCAATTGCGGCAGGATGTGGCGGAAGACGATATAGAGGTCGGGCGCCCCGTAGGAGGCTGCTGCCTCGATGAACTCGCGCCGCTTGACCGAGCGGGTCAGCCCGAACACGACCCGCGCATAGACCATCCAGCGCGATATGCCCAACACGATGATGAGGTTGAGCGCGCCGCCGCCAAGCGCGGCCACGACGATGATGGCGAGCAGAATATCGGGAAACGCCATCTGCGCATCGGCCAGCCGCATGATGGCCTGTTCGGTGCGGCCGCCGCGATAGCCGGCGGTGATGCCGGCGGCGAGGCCGATCACGCAGGACAGCAACATCGAGGCGCTGGCCACCAGGAGCGAGATACGCGAGCCGTAGATCAGGCGCGACAGCAGATCGCGGCCGTAATTGTCGGTTCCCAGCAGGTATTTGAAGGAGCCGCCCTGCATCCAGAACGGCGGTTTGAGCCGGGCGATGAGGTTCTGCTTGTAAGGATCGTAAGGGGCCAGCAGCGGCGCAAAGATGGCGATCAGGATCACCGCCAGCATGATGGCGCCGCCGATCCACAGTTTCGTCCGACCCTTGAAGATAGTGGCAAGCATGGTCAGTCCTGGCGAATACGGGGATCGATGAGGCTTTGAAGGACGTCCACGATCAGATTGGCGAAGACGATGGCGATGCTGGTCAGCACCACGGCAGCCAGCACCACGGGCACGTCGCGGTTGGAGACGGCGCCGATCATCAGCCGGCCGAGACCGGGCCAGCCGAAGATGCTTTCGGTGATGACGGAGCCACCCACCAGCGTGCCGACCTGGATGCCCAGGAAACTGAGGATCGGATTGAGCGCGTTGGGGAAGATATGGGTCAACAGGATGCGCAGCCGCGACAGGCCCTTGGCCCTGGCGGTGGAGACGAATTGTTCATCCAGCAGCTCGATCACCGCGGTACGGGTAACCAGCAGGAAGTTGGGCAACAGGAATGCCGCCAGCGTCAGTGAGGGCAAAACCAGTTGTTGCCAATCGCCGCTGCCCGAGGTTGGCAGCCATTGCAGCTTGAGGGCGAACAACTGAATCAGCAGGATGCCAAGCCAGAAGCTGGGCATGGATTGGCCGATCACCGCCAGGCTCGACAGCAGCGCATCGGGAACGCGATCGCGATAGACCGCAGCCGCCATGCCGCCGATGATGCCGAAGACCACCGCCAGCGCCAGTGCGCAGCCCATCAATTGCAGGGTAGGGCCGAGGCTTTGCAGCACCGGATTGATCGCCGGGCCGCCGAACTGCAGCGACTGGCCGAAGTCACCGCGCAGCAGGTCGCCGAGATAGATGAAATATTGCACGACCAGCGGCTGATCGAGATGGAGGCGCTGGGTGAGCGCCGCCACTTGCTCGGGTGTGTGATTGACATCCAGGAAGATGGTAATCGGATTGCCCGTTGCGCGCAGCACGATGAAGGTGACGAAGCTGACGAGCAGCAAGGTAATCGGCAGCAGGATCAGGCGGCGCGCAACGGTTTGTAGCATCGGGATAGCCTAGTTGAGGGTGACGTCTTTCAGGCGCAGCACCTTGTCGGCGGAAGCCCCGAAGCCGGAGATCGACTTGCTCTGGGCATAGATCGAGGGCATGCCGAACAGGAAGATCGCCGGATTCTCATCGTGCATGATCTGCATCATCTCGTGGTACTTTTCCACGCGCACGGCTTCATCATTGGTCGAACGGGCTTCCGTGAACAGCTTGTCGTACTGGGGGTTGATCCAGACGCTGCGCTTGCCCTGCTCGGTGAACCAGGTGGTGGCGAAGTCGCCGTCGTTGAGGCTGTACCAGCCGATGAGATAGATCGGGCCCATTTCCTGAGCCGCGGTCATCTTCGACCAGACGCCGCCTTCGTTGATATTGACGGTGGCCTTGACGCCGATGTCGTTGAGCATGCCGGCGACGGCATTGGCGATATCGACGTCGGAGACGTACTTGCCGGACTGGATGTTGATCGGGATGGGCGTCGAGAAGTCATAGCCGGCTTCGGTCAGCAGCTGCTTGGCCTTTTCGGGGTCGAACGGGCGTGCCTTGACATCCGGGTTGTATCCGAGCGTCGCGGCGGTCAGCAGTTGGCCCTGTAGCAGCTCACCCTTGTTCTGCAGAATGGCGCTGAGGATCGACGGCTTGTCGATGGCATAGTCGAACGCCTCTCGCACCTTGGGATTGTCGAAGGGCGGCTTGCGCACGTCGAACGTCAGCACGAGGCTTGCGGTCGTCGGAATCTGGTCGACCTGGGCCTTGGGCGAAGCTTCCACCTCGGGAATGAGGTCGATCGGGACTTCCTCAATGATCTGGGTCTCGCCGGCGAGCAGCGATGCGATACGGGTCGCGGCCTCCGGGATCTGGCGGATCACCAACTTGTCGACCTTGGGTGCGCCGCCCCAATAGTCAGGGTTGGGGGTCAGTTCATAGCGATCGCCAGGCACGTAGTTGCCGTAGATGAAGGGCCCAGTGCCGAGCGGATGATTGCCGGCCTCTTCGGCGCCGACCTTTTCGTAATAGTGCTTGGCCTCGATCAGGATATCGGAAAGGCCGCGCACGAAGGTCGGGAACACGGTCTTGGTGGTGAGGTCGACGGTATATTTGTCGACGACCTTGGCCCCCGAGATCTGGCCGATGCGAGCCAGCAGGCCATAGCTGTTCTTGGGGTCCATGATGCGGTTCATGGTGAACGCCACGTCATCGGCGGTGAATTCCACGCCATCGGTCCATTTGACGCCCTGGCGCAGATGGAAGCGATAGGTGGTGTCGTCGAGCAGTTCCCAGCTGAGGGCGAGGCCGGGCGACAGCTGGCCGGCGTTGTCGCGCGACACCAGGGCTTCGTTGGTTTGTTCCGTAAGGCTCAGGGCGGCGAAATTGCTTTGGCCGGTCTGCAGCGACTGCGGGAAGATCGCGGCGCCGACGGTCAAAACCTTTTCCTGGGCGTGAGCCGAGAAACCGAGCGAGGCCGACAGGGCCATCGCCAGAAGGGCAGGCACGATATGCTTGCGCATTGAAGGAACTCCTATGAGCGGGGATCAGGCCGTTGTGGGAACCATCTGGCCGAGGATGGGCAATTCTTCAGGGGCATAGCCCAGCGTCATCAGGCGCGGGCCGTTCGCCGTAACTTCGAACAGGTCTTCGGTGTGGTAGCGCGTGCCCAGCTCATCGGTGGTCGAGGGCTCGATATTGAGCACCATGCCGGCGGCGAGCTTGGTTTTTTCGCCGGGTCGCAGCATCGGCGTTTCGTGCAGTTCGATGCCGAAGCTGTGCCCGATATGGGGCATGCGGAAGGCCAGGCCCTGGCGCTTGAATTCGTCGCGCGTGAAATAATAGAGGTCCTCGGCGGTTATGCCCACAACGGCCGCGGCGATCGAGGCCCGCTGCACGCGCACCAGCGCCGCATGGGTCTGGCGTTGCAGCGCCGTGGGATTGCCGGTGGAATAGGTCCGGGCGAAATCGGAGGAGAAGCGGCCGTAGACGCCGCCGAGATCGAAGCGGATGATCTCGCTCTCCTGGGGAACGCGGTCGGTGGCCATGGCATGGGCCATCGGCGTACGCGGGCCGCTGGCAAAGCAGAGGAAAGCCGTGCCATCGGCGCCATTGGCGATCATGCCGCTGGCGATCTTGAGGCACATGTCCCTCTCGGTGTCGCCAAGCTTGCTGGCCGCCATGCCTTCGATGACGGCCCTGTGCGTGCCCTTGGTGCCCCATTCGAGGATATCGATTTCCTCCGGGCCCTTGATGGCGCGAATGGCGGCGACGCTCTCTGTCGTGTTGACCAGCTTGAGGCCGGGGAGGTTGGCCATGAGCTTTTCATGCGAGCTGACCGGCATATAGTCGGTATCGATGCCGATCTTGCCGCCCGCAACCCCGAGGGCTTCGAGGCGCTTGGCCAGCACGTCCATCGGGTGATCGACGAATTCGGTGTAGGGGTGGATGGTTTCGACCCAGCCTTCCTGCTTGGCCAGCGACACCTCGATGCTGCACAGCACCAGTTCGACTTCACCCGAGCGCGGCACGATCAGGAAGGCCTGGCGCGGCCGGATCATGTTGACCGTGATGATGTGCACACCGCTGCCATAGGCGAAGTTTTCCGGGCTCATCAGCACCAGGGCGTCGAGTCCAGCGCTGTCGACGAGAGAGCGCAGTATGGCCTCTTTGGAGACGGACTTGGTCATGGAAATTCCTTTATGCGGTAGGGGGAACAAGATGGCAGGCGACCTGGCGCCCATCGGCATGGGTAACCAGCGGCGGATCGGTGTCCCGGCAGGCGGGAACCGCCAGCGGGCAGCGGGTGTGGAAACGGCAGCCCGAGGGGATGTTCTGGGCGCTTGGCACCTCGCCGCTGACGCGCGCCGGCGCCGGGACGCGGCCTGGCTCGGGCAGGGGGACGGCTTGGATCAGCGCCTGGGTATAGGGGTGGAGCGGCCGTCCGTAGACGGTGGCCTTGTCGCCGATCTCGACAATGCGGCCGAGATACATGACGGCAACACGGTCGGCGATGTGGCGCACCACGCGCAGGTCGTGGGAAATGAACAGATATGTCAGCCCGAACTGACTCTGCAGATCGGTCAGGAGATTGACCACCTGGGCCTGGATCGACACGTCGAGCGCCGAAACCGGTTCGTCGCAGATGATCAGTTCCGGCTGGATGGCGAGCGAGCGGGCGATGCCGATGCGCTGGCGCTGGCCGCCGGAGAACTCATGCGGGAACCGGTCAGCCTGATAGTCCGCAAGGCCGACGAGCGGCAGCAATTGCTTGACGCGCTTGTCGCACTCGGCGCGTGACACGCCGCTCAGCCGCAGCGGCTCGGCGATGATCTCGCTCACCCGCATGCGCGGGTTGAAGGCGCTGGAAGGATCCTGGAAGATCATCTGCATGCGCGTGCGCATCTGCCGAAAGGCGCGCCGGTCGAGCGCCCGGATATCGATGCCATCGAAGCTGACCTCGCCGTCGCTGGGCTCGATAAGCCGCATCAACAGGCGGCCGGTGGTGGACTTGCCGCAGCCGCTTTCTCCCACCAGGGCCAGCGTCTCGCCGCGGTAAATGTCGAGGTCGATCCCGTCGACGGCGCGCACCGGCCTGGCGCCGCCCTTGCCGAACAGGCCTTTGCGTGGCGCGAAATGCTTGGAAAGATTTCTGGCCCTGACCAGCACATCGGTCTTAGTCATGCGCTGCCTCCCACTGCGGAATGCGCAGGCACGCCGCGACGTGGGAGGGACCACAGGCGCGTAGCGGTGGCTGCACCTGAGTGCAGTCTTCCCCGGCCAGCGGGCAGCGCGGGGCGAAAGCGCAGCCCGGTGGCATTTCGAACGGGCTGGGAACCGAGCCCACGATGGCGCTGAGCCGTTCGCTGCCCTCATCCGAGAACGGCGGGATACTGGCGAGGAGGCCCTGGGTATAGGGATGGCGGGGCGCGTTGAAGATCTCGGCGACCGGTCCTCTTTCGACAACGCGGCCGCAATACATCACCAGCACGTCGTCGGCGAATTCCGCCACGACCCCAAGATCATGGGTGATCAGGATAACGGCCATGCCCAGCCTTGTCCTGAGGTCGCGCAGCAACTGCAGGATTTGGGCTTGCGTAGTGACGTCGAGGGCCGTGGTCGGCTCGTCCGCGATCACCACTTTGGGGTTGCACGTCAGAGCCATGGCGATGGCGATGCGCTGTCGCTGCCCGCCCGAGAGCTGATGCGGATAGCGCGCCAGGGTTTGCTCGGGCGAGGGCATGCCGACCAGCCCCATCAGCTCGACGGCCCGCTCATAGGCCGCCGCCCGGCTCATACCCAGATGCAGGCGCAGCGGCTCGGTCACCTGCCGGCCAATGGTCAGCACCGGGTTGAGGGCGCTCATCGGGTCCTGGAAGATGATCGCGATATCGCGGCCGCGCACCGCTTCCAGATCGCGTTCGCGCAATTGCGTGAGGTCGCGTCCCTCTAGCAGTACCGAGCCCTCGGTAAGCCGCGTCGTCGCCTGCGGCAAAAGCCGCATCAGCGACATCGCCGTCACGCTCTTGCCGCTGCCCGACTCTCCAACGATGCACAATGTACGTCCGGCCTGCAGCTCAAAGCTGACTGCGTTGACGGCATTGACCAGGCCACGTGGCGTTTTGAATTGAACGCTGAGATCGGTGACGGAGAGCAGTGCGGCATCCTGCATCGTTTCAGCGAGCCGATTTCAGCGTGCACTGACGCGTGCTGACCACGTCGCGCTTCGAGGCCGACGGCGCATGGCGTGAATAACGGTTTGAAGGCGATAATGACATCGCGATGACGGCTCCCCCACGCCTGAATGCCTGATGAAAGCGTCATTTCGGGGGTGCGAACAAGCGTTATCTTTCGCTCACTCCGATGCGTTTTACGCATCAGTGGGAATCGCGTTTTAGCATCCGGCACGTCGGTGGTGCGGCCCAAAGACGGAGTGCGCCGCAACCCGGCCTGGGTTACATACTGGCGGTGGGAGACACACGCATGACAAAACGCATGTCCAGGACGCTTGCCGCGGAAATTGCCACCCGGACACTCGCGGTGGTGAACCCGCAAAACCGGTCTATCGCCTTGAGCGTTGCGCTTCGACGCCATGGTTTCGATCCCGCGACGGCAAGGCAGCCGGCGCCGGTAAGCGATCAGGCGGAATTATCCGCCTGGCTGTTGGCGACTTACGCAGAGAGATGATTTGTTGAAAACATTGCGGTCCTGGCTCTTCGTCAACGCCTGAACTCATCGGGCGGGACGCCCTGTGGAAGGTCCGGAGTATCCCCCGGACCTTCGCTTCATGTTGTCGGTATGATCAGCCGGCGGCCAGGGCAGCCTTGACCCGTTCGGGACGGAACGGCGTCTGACGCAGCCTTACGCCAATGGCGTCATAGACGGCATTGCTGAGAACCGCGGCGGTCGGGCAGGTCGAGGGTTCGCCCGCGCCGTAGGACGGATATTGCGGCGTGTTGTTGACCAGGACGATGTCGATCTGCTCTGGAATCTCCTCGAAGCGGAGGATCGGATAGCCCGTCCAATCGCGACTGGTTACCCGGGCCTGATCGAACGTTACCTCTTCATGCAGGGTCCGGCTGATCGACTGGATGATGTTCCCCTCGATCTGGTTCCTGATGCCGTCAGGATTGACGACGAGGCCGCAGTCATGGGCGACGACCACGCGTGTGACCTTGATCACTCCGGTCGTGCGGTCCACCTCGATATCGGCGATCGTGGCGACGCGGGCGTCATCACGGTTCACCCAG
The DNA here is from genome assembly GCA_036499825.1 of Devosiaceae bacterium. Classification (GTDB taxonomy): domain Bacteria; phylum Pseudomonadota; class Alphaproteobacteria; order Rhizobiales; family Devosiaceae; genus Paradevosia. The sequence continues at coordinate 920,177 of DASYCZ010000026.1, read as the reverse complement.
GCGATGCCGCGGCCCTTGGCGACGTTGCCGTCCTGCGGCTTGGCAGGGGACGGGCGCGGCACCCAGCCATAAAGTTCGGCCGCCGCACGTAGGCAGTCGATGCCGCGTTGATCGGTCAGGTATTTCAGCCGGAACGACAACGGGTCCTGGCCGGTTTCCGCCGCCAGCTCATCGATGAACGACTCCATCGCATAGGTCGTCTCGAACTGCGCGGGAGAGCGCAGCCATGAGGTGATCACCCCGACGCGGCCTTCGCCATGCGCCGCGACGTCGGCGTTGGGGAAGGAATACGCATAGGTGATCGTGGGGCCACCCGTGCCGACGCGGCCGAGATTGGGGAAACCGCCCACTTCTTCCACCGCAATCAGGCGGGTGTCGGAGGTCGTCGGCACCCACATATGGTGCCGCCAGGCGATGACGTTGCCGTCCTTGTCGATGGCGCCGGTGAGGTCCTGCACGATGGCTGGCCCCTTGGGCTCCCAGCCATGTTCGTCCCAGCGCATCCACTGAACGCGGACCGGCTTGCCAACCGCCTGCGACATCAGCGCCGCGTCGGCGATGACGTGGTCGAGGCCGTTACGGCCATAGGCGCCGGAAGCCTCGTACCAGTTGAACTCGATCTTGTCCTGCGACATGCCGAGCAGCACCGCCATGTCACTGCGCGTCTGGTGCGGCATCTGCGTGCCGACCCAGAACACGGCGCTGTCGGATTTGACGTCGGCGATGGCGCAGGACGGCCCGATGCTGCCATGCATCTGGTAGGGCGTCTGGTAGGTGGCCTTGAGGGTCTTGTCCGCGAAGGGCAGGGCCAGGTCCACAGAACCCTGGTTGGCGGCGGCCTTGTTGCCGCCGACGACGTTACGCAGGTTTTCCCAGATCTGGTCGGGTGGAGGCAGGCCCTGCCAGTCGGACCATTTGGCGCCGCCTGCGGTTGGGCCAGCCGGATCGAGTGTCGAGCCGAGCATTTCTGCCGCCTGGATGGCGGCCCACTGGGTTTCCGCGACCACGCCGAGGAAATTACCGCGTCGCACGGTCTGTACGAAACCGGGAATATCCTTGAGGCCTGTCTCGTCGACGCTCAGCAGTTCGGCACCAACGCCATAGGGACGGATGACGCGGCCATGTAGCATCCCATCCACCTTGACGTCATGGATGTAGGTGAACTGGCCGGTGACTTTGCCCGGAATGTCCTTGCGGCGCAGTGGCTGTCCCACGACCTTGTAGGTCGATGGATCCTTGAGCGGCGCATCCGGCGCCACGGTCATCTTGGAACCGGTGCCGGTCGCGCCGATGTCGATGTCCAGCCGTTGGCCGCCGACGAGTTCGCCATAGGTGACCGTCTGGCTTGGATCGCCGATAACCACGATATTGCCATCGGTTGCCTGCAACTGCGAAGCCGGCAGCTTGAAATGGGTAGCACCCATCTTCAGGAGCGCGGCACGCGCCGCGGCGGCGGCGTGGCGGATTTGCGGGCCGGCATAGCGCACGCTCATGCTGCCATAGGTCGGGCCCTGGTCGACCGTCTGGGCCGTGTTGCCCATGACGACGCTGAGGGAATCGATGGGGAACTCGAGCTCTTCCGCCGCGATCTGGGCGAGTGCGATCTCCAGACCCGTACCCACTTCAACCTTGCCTGTAAACAGGACGGCGGTGTTGTCGGGGTTGATGGCGAGCCAGGCATAGAGCTTGCTGGCGTCGGGCGATGCGTAGGACGCAGCCGCTGCCCCGGCCTCCACGGCAGCCTGGGCGGCGAGGGGGCGTGCGAAGGCAAACGCTACGACGAGGCCGGCTGAACCCTTGAGGAAGGAGCGGCGGCCCATGCCGGCGCGATCGGATTTGTGCAAGTCTTCGGGACGCGCGTTCATCCTTGGGCTCCCGCACTGGTCTGCATGGCTTGGGCCGCACGCTGCACGGCACGCACGATGCGCATATGGGTGCCGCAACGGCACAGATTGTCGTTGAGCGCCGAGAGGATCTCGTCGCGGCTCGGATTGGGGTTCTGCTCGAGGAAAGCAGTCGTCACCATGATCATGCCGTTGATGCAGTAACCGCACTGCACGGCCTGTTCGTCGATGAAAGCCTGCTGGACCGGATGGGGCTTTTCGATCGTGCCCAATCCCTCGAGCGTCGTCACCTTCGAGGTGCCGACACTGGACACGGGCGTGACGCAGGAGCGTACCGCCTGGCCGTCGATGATCACCGTACAGGCGCCGCATTCCGACAGGCCGCAGCCAAATTTGGGGCCATGCAGGCCCAGGTCGTCCTTAAGAGCGTAAAGAAGCATGCTGTCCGGATCTGCGTCTATCGCGTGATCCTGACCGTTGACGTTTATCGTTGTAGACATGAAGTTCTCCGAGCCTTCTGCGTGGCTAGTTGACCGACAGGAGCGAATTCAGAATCGCGTTCAAAAAAATGCACGAATACCAAATGCGTAGCTGTACGCCATGACGCGTATCATTCGGTATGGGCTGCTGCCAGCGGGAGAAATGTCACGTTTGCGTTTGCATCGCGCGACTGCCGTAACGCCGTGCACTGGCAGATCGACGGGCCGTAAATTGGCTTGTGAAAACGAGCGGGCAGGCGAGTGTCGATACGCAAAATCATCTCGTCAAAACGCCCGTATTCTGCCCCGATTGCATCCCTTCCATCCAGGGTAATGACGCCATGTCGCTGAACATTTGTGAATAGATTGCGACAGTTACAGCGCAACCTCATCGACATGGATGCCTTGCATGTCGCGATTTCTCGACGGATAGTGAGCGTCCCGTGTGCCACTCGACGGCTTACTTATTTCACGGGCCATTCGCCGGGCTTTGCCTGGTGAGCGGAGTTGGCCGGGCCTAGTCCCGCGTCCACGCCCAGAAAAAATCCTAGAGGAGGATAGTCTGTGAAACTTTCTTCAATCACTTTTCGCGCTGCCGCCAGTCTCGCGGTATTGATGACCTTTGCATCTGCCAGCTTGGCGGATGAAATTCTGATCCACGACGCCAAGTCGTCTCCCGAAAGCCTCTCGGCCGCGCCCGATGGCAGCCTGATCGTGGGAAGCGCGAGCTCGCCGTTCATCTACCGTGTGAAGGCTGGCAGCACCACGGCCGAAACCTTCTTCGATGCCAGCGCCGATGGCCCGGGCACCTTCTTCTTTGGCATCATGGTCGATGCCCCCAACAACACGGTCTGGGCCTGCGAACTGACGCCGGTTCCGGATACCAAGCCGGTTGTCCGCAAGAGCCAGGTTCGCAGCTTCGATCTGAATACCGGCGCCCCGAAGATCACCTGGCCGCTCCCGGGCGACAGCAGCACCTGCAATGATTTCACCTTCGGGCCCGACCACGCGATGTACATCGCCGACACGGGCAATGGCCGTATCTACAAGATGGCCCCCGGCGCTTCGACGGCTGATCTCTTCCTCGAGCACCGTCTGCTCGCCGGCATCGATGGCATCACCTTCCTTGACGGCGTCATGTATGTGAACAGCGTCTTCTACAACAACGTCTACCGCATCCCGGTCGACGCTTCGGGCAAGGTCGGCAACCCGGTCGACATCTGGATGGATGCGCCGGTGAAGGGCCCGGACGGCATGCGGGCTGCCAATGGCAAGATTTTCGTCGCCGAAAACGGCGCCGGCAAGATTTCGGCCCTGACCATCACCGGTGACACGGCCCATGTCGAAGTCGTCAAGGACGGCCTCAACACGCCGACTGCGGTGGAACCCGCTGGCGACACTCTGTGGATCGCCAATCGCGGCGCCGGCCAGGTCGTCTCGGTGCCGATGCCCAAGTAATAGGGCTTTAAGCCAGAAGGCGCCGGCCATGATGGCCGGCGCCTCAAATTTTCTGAAACACGCGCATGGATTTTCGATTCCGTGGCGCGCTGCCGGAAGGGTCGTGTCACCCCTTGATGGGGTGCCGGCCGTTACTTGCGCCGCACGTCAGGATTTCGTATGCGGATTCAAGGCAAAATTGCCTGAGGAGGATACTTAATGAAAAAAGGACTACTAGCCGGCCTCGTTGCCATGTTGTCGGTCGGCGTTATTGCCAGCGGTGCGGCCCTTGCTCAGGAATCGCTGGATGCCCAGATGAAGCCCCTGATGACCGAGGGCAAGACCGTGTTCGCGGACAATTGCGCCGTGTGCCACGGTGACAATGGCGAGGGCAATGTCGGCCCCAAGCTTGACGGCAATGAGTGGATCAAGACGCGCGCCAATATCATCAATCAGGTGCTTTTCGGCGCCACGGACCACGGCATGCCGCCTTTCGCACCGGAACTGACCGACGAGCAGATTGCCGCCGTCACCACCTATGTGCGCAACTCCTGGTCGAACAACTACGGCATCATTTTGCCGCGCTCGATCGAGCTTCGCCGCAAGGAAGCGGAAGAAGAGAAGAAGTAAGCTTCCATCTCCGTTTATGCTGAACCTAGCCGGCCCCTCGTGGGCCGGTTTTCATTTGGGGCGTATCGAACGGCAGGTGCTGAAGCATCTGCCGAAAGAATCGTTCTGCGGCCTCGAGGTCTCCCGAGGTTGCGCCTGACTGACAGGCCGCCGATTTTAGGGCCTGAAGTGCCCATGCGGTGATTTGACGCAGGGGCTTGATACTCAATACCGCCACCACCCAGCATCGGGGGCCTCTCCCGCGCGCCGCCATAATGTCGTTATGCGCGCAGGGCAATTTGCCGCGGGTGGCGTCCAAAACAATTGATACGACAGCAACCTTGACGCGATCGTGTTTCAACCATAACCCTGCTCTGAGGAGTTTTTGAGGAGGGTACTAATGACTATGACTAAACGCGTTATGCGTACTTTTGTCGCGGTGGCCGCGATGGCGTTAGGGGGCGGATTTGCCTCGGCAGCGTCGGCCAACGACGATGTGATGAAACTGCAGCAGGATCCTGCACAGGTCATCCAGCCGAACATGACCTACAATGGCTGGAACTACAGCCCGCTGGACAAGATCAACACCACCAACGTCAAGGATCTTAGCGTCGCCTGGACCTTCCAGCTCGGCGTGACGGACGAAACGGAAGCTTCGCCCCTGATCGTTGGCACCACCATGTATCTGGTGACGCCAAAGCCGAACCGGGTCTATGCACTGGACCTCACCAAGGACGGCGCCATCAAGTGGGAATTCCGTCCTGACGCATCGAACCTGAGCTCGGTCATCCAGGTTGCGTGCTGTGGCGCTCAGACCCGCGGCATGAACTACGCTGAAGGCAAGCTGTTCTTCCAGACCCTTGGCGGCCATGTCTACGCGCTCGACGCAGAGACGGGTAAGGTCGTTTGGGACACGCAGGGCAGCGATCTGCTCGCCGGTCAGACCATGACCAGCAACGGCATGGTTATCCATGACCTCTACATCACCGGCGTCGCCGGCGGTGAATTCGGTGTCCGCGGTTATGTGACCGCTTACGACATCAACACCGGCAAGCAGCGCTGGCGCTACTACAGCATGGGCCCCAACAACGAAGTTGGTATCGGCTCGCGCTTCAAGCCCTTCTACGCTGACGACCAGATCGCCAATCCGGCGGCGGATTCCTGGTACGGCGACTCCTGGAAGACCGGCGGCGGCAGCGTCTGGGGTTTCTTCACCTATGACGCCGACCTGAACATGTTCTACTACTCCACCGGCAACTGTGGCCCGTGGAACCCGGATTACCGTCGTGAATTCGGCAAGGTCGATCTCGACGCGAATGGCGGCCTGAAGGATTACCGCAATAACTATTGCGCCTCCATGATGGCTCGCGATGCCACCACCGGCGAGCTGATCTGGGCCTACAACATGAATCCCCAGGACTCCTGGGATCTTGACGAACCGCTGACGAGCCCGCTGGTTGATCTCACGATCGACGGCAAGCTCCACAAGGCGGTGATCAAGGCTGCCCGTAACGGCTACTTCTATGTGTGGGATCGCCAGACCGGCGAACTGCTCACCCAGCCTTGGCCGTTCGTCTACAACAACATCATGAAGGGCGTCGACATGAAGACCGGTCGCCCGGAATATGACATCGACAAGATCCTGTTCACCAATGTCGAAGACCGCCGCAAGTATACGCAGGCTGGCGCCGTCTCCGCAGAGGACCAGGCAATCTCCAAGGAAGAAGCCGCTCTTTACGGCGACAAGGCTGACGACGCCAGCGCCAAGAAGGGTACGGAAGCCGATATCTGCCCGTCCATCCAGGCTCGTAACTGGGAAAATGATGCCTGGTCGCCGCAGACTGGTCTGCTCTACACCAGCACCCAGTTCGCTTGCCGCGCCATGCGTGTGACTGAAGGCACGTACAAGCAGCCCCAGACTGCCGAGGGCTACAAGCTCTACGAATGGGCTGGCGACAAGTATGCGCTCGACATGAACGGCAAGCCTTCCAAGGTCGTCAATCAGCTTCAGGCTAACGACCCGGTGACCGGCAAGACCGTCTGGCACATCGACTACACTCAGCCGACCCAGGACCCGATCCTGGCAACCGCTGGCGGCCTGCTCTTCGTGGGCGGTGACGACGAAGGTGTGGTCCGTGGCATCGACGCCAAGAAAGGTGACGTGCTGTGGCAGTTCCGCACTGGTAGCGGTTCGGCTGCCTCGCCGGTGACCTATATCGGTCCCGATGGCGGCCAGTACATGGCGTTCATCTCGAGCTCGAAGCCGGGTGCCGTTGCGGTGGCCGCCGACGCTGCTCCTGATGCGGGCAACCGTTACAGCCGTGAAGGCAGCACGCTCTACGTGTTCAAGCTGCCGGGCTCGGCTAACGTCGCTGCCAAGTAAGGCACGAAAGGAGTGCGCGTGCATGCAATGACACGCTGCTTCTGAAACGAGATACGGCGCCCGGTGGAAAAATCCCATCGGGCGCCGCTTACTATTTGAGAACATGGCGAGGCAGACAATGCCCGCGGAGGAACCGATCGACGCCTGGACTTCGCCTGCATGAGCTGGCCCCGGATGCCGACCATTTTTCAAAGCATATGGGGCGTTGTTTCAACGTCGATGTGAGGAAATGAACTCTATCTTACAGCGTTTCGGGCGGCCCTTTGGCGGTCGTCGGGTGCGGGTCCTTGCCGCCATGGCAGCCCTATTTCTGGGCGGCCTGGGGACAGTGGCACCGGCTGCGGCGTGGGAAATGCGTGTCTGCGCTGACCCCAACTACCTGCCATTCTCCAAGCAGGATCTTTCGGGCTACGAAAACAAGATCGCCCAGATACTCGCCGATGAACTCCACGCCAAGCTCACCTTCGTCTGGTGGCCGCAGGAAGAGTCGATGATCAGCGACCAGCTGCGCGAAGGCAATTGCGATGTGATCATGGGTGTGCCCGAAGGTGATGATGGCCTGCTGCCGACCATCGCCTACTACCGCAGCCCCTATACCTTCGTTTATCGCGCCGACAGCAGCTATGACATTTCGTCGTTCGACGACGACGTGATCAAGACGTTGAAATTCGGTGTCCAGGCTCGAACCGACTCGCCTGATGGCGCGCTGCTCAAGCGCGGCCTTTCCAAGAGCGTCCTCATGGCCGGGGTGGCACGCGACGACGTCAATCCTAACGGACCGTTTTCCGGATTGATCGAAGCGGTTGCGAATGGCGACATCGACGTGGCGATCCCGTGGGGGCCCGTTGGCGGCTATTACGCATCTCGGCAAAAGGTGCCGCTCAAGGTCGTGCCGACACCTGAATTCGAATTGCCGTTCACCCCCATGTACCTGTCGATCGTCATCGCCGTGCGGCGTGGCGATGAGGCGCTGCGGGACAGGCTAAACGTCGCCATCGCCGATCGGTGGGACGCCATCAACGCCGTGCTGACGGATTACGGGGTGCCGCTCCTCGATATGCCACAGCCCACAGCCACCATCGAGGGGCAATGATCATGGCAACCATCACGCGCCGTCATTTTCTGGCCGCCAGCGGCAGTGCCGCGCTTTCCATCGGCCTCTTCGGAAACGCCCGGGCCCAGGAAGCGGCCGCCAAGCCGCTGCGCGTCGCGACGGTCTTTCCCTCATCGACCGGCCAGTCGCTGATCAAGGCATCACTGAATGACTACATCGGCGACGGCGGCCGCATGGGCGCGGTTCTCGCCGACTCCCTCGTGGGCGATGCCGCCAGCAAGCAGGGGTTGCAACTCACTATCCTGCTCGCCAATTCGCCGACGGTCGATGCCGCCATCCGGGCCGGTGAACGGCTTGTCGAGATCGAGGACATCCATGCCCTCATCGGCGGCGTTGGCGATGGGCAGGCGGAAGCCCTGTCGGCGATTGCCGAGAAGGCCGGCATTCCCTTCTTCAACGTAGGCGAAACCTCCGATGCGCTGCGCAAGGCCTGTCGGCGCCATACCTTCCACGTCGAGGCGAGCGACGCCATGTATCTCGACGCGTTGGCAAACCTGTCCGCGGCGCAGAAATATAGCCGCTGGTTCGTGGTCCATGAGGATACCGATACCGGTGCGGCGTTGCTGCAGCGGGCAAAGGACGCCTGGACCAGGCTCGGAAATGGCGAAGTCGTCGGTGCGGCAGCGGTTCAGCACGCCAAGCTCCTCTACAATGAAGACCTTGATAGTCTCGCCAAGAGCGGCGCCGATGTCGTCGTGCTGCTTCTCGATGATGCCGACCAGATCGCCTTCCTGCAGCAACAGGAAGTGGCTGGCATCAAGCTGCCGAGCCTCACTCTGCCGCATACGCTCACCCAGACACGCGACTATATCGCGGCGGCCCGCTACGAGGCGAAGACCACCAACCCGACACACCGCATCGCGCTTTGGGACACGACGATGACGGCCAATGGGGCCGGCGAGTTCAACGATCGCTACAAGTCGCAATATGGTGAGCCGGCAGACCCCACGGCCTGGTCGGCCTTCCACGCCATCAAGATCATGGCCGATACCGTCCATGCCGTCGGCAGTACCGACGCCGATGCGGTGATCAAGCACCTCGAAAGTCCCGATACGACCTTCGATGTGCTGAAGGGCCCTGGCGTTTCCTTCCGCCCTTGGGATCATCAGCTGCGCCAGCCGCTCTATGCCATCAAGGTCGACCAGAACCTCGAATGGTCCCGAACCTCGCTCGATAGCCGCATCAACATTGCAACCTTCGACGGCGAGGTGCCGGCTGCCACGGCAGGAGACCATCCGCAAAAGCGGTTCGACAAGCTTGGCGATGACGCCAGCCAATCGGCCTGCAAATTCTGAATGTGAACGCCCGGTAGCTTTACCGGGCGTTTTGTTTTCTCAGTGCCGCTTCAGCATTTGCTTGACGGCAGCAGCCGCGACGATGGTCGCGATCGGCGCCAGGCCGAATGTCACCAGCAGATCCGCCACCAGGGGTAATTGCTGGAACTCGAGCAGCACATAGCGCAGCAGGTCGAGCTGGTAGCTCACCGGGTTGATGTAGACGAGCACCTGGATCCATACCGGCAGTTGCACCAGCCAGCCACCGCCGACCGAAAACACGCCCACCTGCCGCAACTGCTCGCGAAGGGCAGCCGGAATGTCGAGAAAGCCGACGCCGCCGATCACGCCGCGCAAGGGGAAGATCGAGCCCGACAGAAAGTAGAGCGGCTGGATGACACCATTGGAAATGGTGCCGAACCCCTCGAAGGTCTTGAGGCGTGAGGCGATGACGATGCCAATGCCCGTGATCGTGATGCCCATGAAGAACATCACGACCAGTGCGGCAAGAATGGACAACGCGCTGGTATGATTGCTGAGGAACGGCAGCAACAGCAGCGGTATGGCGCCCTGAATGGTCGCCACCGTCGCGCCGCCGAACAGCTTGCCGAGCGTTACCGATAGCATGGGGGCAGGTGAGACGATGACGCTGCGCAGCAGTCCGACTTCCCTGTCCCAGACCAATTGAATGGCACATTGCAGCGAACTGAACAGCACGTTGAGCGTGATGACGCCAGGCAGGATATATTCGGCGTAGGAATAACCTTCGATCTCTCGCAACGCCGCGCCCAGGCCAAAGCCAAGGATCACCAGCCACAAAATGGTTCGGGAGACAGCTCCGAAAATCTGCGAGCGATCCCGGACATAGCGCAGCATTTCGCGGCGCCACATGATCCAGATGACCGCGGGATCAAGGCCCGAGCGGCTGCCGACCTGGGTGCCGAGTGCAATGGTCACCGCGTCAATTCCCCGCCCTGCTTGGCAAAGTTCACCATAGTGTCACGCCCCGTAGCGCTTTCGTCGAACAACTGACGGCCCGTCAGAGCAATGAACACGTCTTCCAGCGTTGCCGTCTCCCGGCCGTCCGTATGCCCCGCGATGAGTTCTTTCGGCGTTCCGATGGCGACCAGCTTGCCCGCCTCGATGATGCCGACGCGATCGCAGGCCTCGGCTTCGGAGAGGTTATGGGTCGTCATCAGAACCGTCATGCCTTGTTCGCGCAGGGTCGCGATCCGCTCCCACAGGTGACGCCGTCCTTGCGGGTCGAGCCCAAGCGTCGGCTCATCGAGGAGCAGAACACGGGGGCCGTGCATCAGCGTCCGCGCCAGTTCCAGCCGCCGCTTCATCCCGCCGGAAAACGTGCGGACACGGCGTTTCTCGACAGTGTCGAGTGCGGCCCAGGTCAGCGCCTGCTGGATAGCCGCCGCCCGCTCATTCTTGGGAAGGGCGTAAAGGACGGCGTGGATTTCAAGGTTCTCCCGCGCCGTCAGCCGTTCGTCGAGGGCATGGTCCTGGAACACCACACCCAGCGCTCGCCGCACATCCCTGGTTTGGGTAACGACATCATAACCCATGATGCTGATATGCCCCGCAGTGGGCGGCGCAACCGTCATCAGCATGTTGAGCAAGGTGGTCTTTCCCGCACCATTAGGGCCGAGCAGGGCGAAGAACTCGCCCGGCTCGATGCTCAATGACACATCGTCGACCGCGGTGAAGTCGCCATAGCGATAGCTTACGCCCGCAATATCCACAGCGGCCAAGATTCGTCCCCTTTTAGCCGCCGAAGGCAGTTTTCAGATCAATGAAACCTTGCTTGAGTTCGCCACAGGCTTCAACCGGTGAATCCGGTATTTCGACAGCGGCTTCCGCTTGGTCATCATCATCCGTGGCTGCGGCATTGTCTTCTTCGCCACCGGCAACTGCCTTGTCGTCTGTGTCCGGGGCGACGGCCGCCTGGTCATCGCTACCCTCGGCAGTGGCCGCCTCATCGTCCTCATCATCACCGGTGGCGATGAGCGAGCCGAACAGCGCCGAAATCTTGCCCCGAACCTCGGGAGCAAAAAGCCCGGCAGGGTCATAAAGGTGGCTCTGATAATGATCGAAAACCGCAAACAGGTCTTCCGCCGCGATTTCATCGTCGCCGGCCGTATAGGCCTCGCAAGCCTGGGACGTCACCTCCGCGAGACGATCGGAGAGGCGCGGCAGGTCGCGGTCGGGATAAAGATTTGAATCCGCCACTTCCTCGATGATGCCGGACAGGCGCTGTGCCGGATCCTCGGCGTCCTCGGAATTCCAGCCGGCAACCGACTTCGGCGGGCCGGCATTGGGGAAAAGCTTGTCGAGGGCGTCGATCATCTCCTGGCCATCGGTCTGACGTTGCGCCGTGCCGAGCGGCTTGATATCGGCCCACAGCTGCTTGGCACGCTGCAGGGCGGCCCAGCCATTGGGATATTCCCAGGGATCCTGGTTCTCTACCGCTTCGCCATAGCCTTCCGACACACCGTTGTCGGCCAGCAGCAGATTGACCAGCACCGCTGCCTCGAAAGATGGCTGCTTCCTGACATCGGCTCCAATAACCGCGTCATAGGCCTTGGAGAGCAAATTCTGCGCGCTTTTGGCTGCAGCGCTCGCATCCTTGCCGTTATTGACGGCGTCCTCGACCGCCTCCAGGGCGTCGGACAGCGAGGATGCAAGGTCTGAAGAGGCCGCCGTTAAGGTGCCGTGGAAACGGGCGAGGTCTGCTCCCGACATGCTTTCGATCTGCTCGACGAACTCATCGTCATAGGGCGGCGCGAACTTTTGCGCCAATGCCAGCCGCATCCCGATCATTTCAAAACCATAGGCCTGGCTCTGCGGCACCGTCTGCTCGAAGAACGGATCGTGGGTATACTGCTGCGCAAAGGCCGTCGTCGGCAGCAGCGTGGCGCCGAGCGCAAATGCTCCGAGGACAACGGAAAGGTGTTTGCTCATTTTGCCGGGATCACTCCGATTGCAGCCGAATGGGCGCCACGTCCCGCCGGGATGTTGTCGACCACTTTCAGCGTCGCCGTATCGATGACGGACACGCTGTCGGAGAGGCCATTCGCCGTGTAGAGCTTCTTGCCATCCGGCGTGATAGCGATGCCCCACGGCCGTCGGCCCATGTTTTCCTTGATCGTGTCGGTGATCGCGTTGGTTGCCGTATCGATGACGTAGACCGCGCTGGTGCCGCCACCGGCCACGAACAGGCGCTTTCCATTCGGATCGACGGCGATCTGAACCGGCCGGGAATCGAGGCCGAGATTGATGGTCTTGGTGACCTTTTGGGTCGCCGTGTCGATCACCGAAATGGTGCCGCCGATCTCGGCCGTCACATAAGCCTTGGTGCCGTCGACCGAGAACTCCACGACGCGTGGGCGGTTGCCCACCATCAGGTGCTTCACCACCTTCAGCTTTTGCGCGTCGACGATGGACACGGTGTGCGTCGCCTCGGCGCTGATATAGACCCATTTGCCGTCGGGGCTCACGGCTACGCCTTCGGCCTCGATACCGACGGGGAAGATCGCGATCTGCTTGCCGGTCGCCGCGTCATAGCCGGCGCCTTGCGCAGTGGCTTCCAGGGAGGCCCAGATTTGCTTGCCGTCCGGTGTCACGGCCACGCGCTCGGGATTGCCGCCGGCGGTGAATTCCCCGGTGACCTTGTTGCTGTCGACGTCGATGGCGACGATCTTGTCCTCAGGCGTCTGGCGCTCGGGATAGAAGTCGCTGACCGACACATAAATGGTCTTGCCGTCTGGACTGACCGCTTCACCGCGCGGTCGCACTTCGCCGGGCCGGCCCGAAATCGAGATGTCGTTGATGACCTTGTCGGTAGCCGTATCGATGACGGTGATGTCGGCCCCGAATTCATTGGCGATGTAGACCCGGTAGTCGCCCGCCGCATCCTGTGCCAGGGCGGGCACCGCTGCCAGCAGGGCCACTGCGGCGCCTGCCGTAAGGCTGGCTGCGCGCCATTTCCGCACCAGTGACGTCATCCGCATTCTCCCCATGCTCTCTTGTCTATTTAGGCTCACTAGTGACAACGGCTTTGTCCCTGCAGATCACCCAGTTGATCCAGTCGTTCGATCGGGTCGGTGCCGGGCATGTAGATCTCCGGCAATTCTCCCACCAGCTGCCCCACCAGCTTGGGGTCGGTCGCGGTATCGTCGATCTTCACGAGGAACAGCGACTGCCGCAACTGCCGGTCCCATGGCCGGAACGAGGTGCCGATCCCCTTCCAGACGTCGAATACCGTATCGGGCGAGTTCATGTAGCCGAGGATGTCGGTGGGAGCCGTCGAGGTCGTGAACACCGCGGCCTCATAGAAAATCTTCACGGCCTGGTAGGCCGCCCAGGCGCTGCCTTCCATCGGCTCGTGCCAGCGCTCCTCATAGCGGGCATTGAGCTCACGGGCACCGTAGGCATCGATGGTGGGCTCCCATTCCTCTGCGCGCATGCCGGTGCCCAGCTTGGGCGCAGCGTGCGCCGATGCCTCGAAGAAGGTGCGGGTCTGCGTCTCGGGATACGGGAACCCCGTCACCATGGTCGAAATGCCGGCGCCCTCAAGCTGCTTCAATACGCTCAGTTGGTCGGCGCTGCCCACCAGCATCACCACCAGGTCGGCACCCGAATTCTTGATGTCCGACAATGTGCTGTCGGGCAGGGGGCTTCCAGCCGGTACGACCGCATGTCCGACCTCTCGCGCCGCGAAATGTCGGTCGTCGATCGATTGCTCGGCCCGCTGGTATTGTTCCTTGCTCTCGTCGTTGTCCGCCTGCACGAAATACCATTTGCGAAAGCCCGCTCGCACATACCAACCGCTGAGGGCGTCAAGATACATCGCCGCACTGGGCGCGAGATGGAATGTGGTGGCGGCGCATTGGTCGTTCCGCAGCGCGTCGCTCGAGGCGCCGAGATTGAGGAAGGGAATATTGTGTTCGGCCGACCATTTGCTCAGTGCCAAGGCTTCGTCACGGTCAAAACCACCGGCCAACGCGAAGACCTTTTCGTCATTGACGAGATGTTCCGCCGCCTTGACCACCGCATCGCCGCCGCTCGCCTCCGCGGTGACGGCGGCGAAGTCGGCATCGAACATCGCAGCATTCTGGGTGAACTCTTCCTCGGCCATCACCGCGCCCTGCTTGGCCGCCTTCGCGATCGGGGCTTTGAGGTCGTTCGGGTCCGTGGGCATGGCCGGAATGATAAGGCCGATATGGATCGGCGGCAGCTGCGCGTCGCCCTGGTCGTCCTGTGCCTGGGCGGGCAGGACAAATGCCAGCCCAACCGTTGCCACTGAGATGCCGAGTAAAAGATTGCCTAGACGTGTCAACATGTTCTGCCCCCGCTGTGAAGCGCTGCGTTACAATCGATGCAGGTGAGGCTATGCATTGGTGATAGGCGACAGGCACCGATGTGCTGCTGAACATGTCACTGCTGAGGATAGACTTCCTGATGTCGATAAGCTCGGGACATAGACGCGAAAGGGACACCTGGCCCGTTTGCGTCGGTCAATTTGCGTCCCGATATGACTATTGAGATCACGACCAGCTTTTTTGCGGTGAAACTTTCGCCGGCATGTCAGCTGGCTGCTCCTCCAACCTCCTCTTGTATCAAGAGAATCTTCTCGATTCTTCTTCGCGGCACCCCTCCCAGAGGGCCGGCAGAATGTATGAACCCTCATAAATTGGATTGCAACAATCCACGGACGGGATAGCAAAAATCAATAAGCAAAATTGCCGGAGCCAATGAACGATGCCGCCGCAAAGTTCGGCGGTCTCGCTCGGGTCTTGTGAACGACGTTTCGGCTATCGACCCGCTGCACTCCGAAGGCGCTGATTGATCTGTTCCACGACTGGCAATAGCGCGGCGACGGAAGGCACCACGAAGTCGGCGCCGGCTTCGGCCAGCGCAGCGGCGGCTTCTGTGTGCAGCCGCTGTCTTTCTTCTGGGCTCAATGCTGCCGTCTCGGCGGCCGACAGCCCCACCGAATTGCCCGACAGGGTAACGCCGACAGTCCAGCATCCTGCGGCGACGCCTTCGGCTATGCCCGGAACGGTATCATCGACCTTGATGACGGCGGCAGCCGGCCAGACGTCGAGATCGAGGAAGCATCGATACATGCCCATGGGCGTCGGGCGACCATGCGGCAGGTCGTCGGCACAGACGAGATTGTCAGGGGCATACCCCTGGCTCGCCGCGAGCGGCAGCACGCGATCCATGATCGAGCGGGTGTAACCAGTCGTCGATCCGATGCGAATGTCGCGCCGTCGCAGTTCCGTGACGATCTCGACGGCTCCCGGAATCATGTCGCAATGATGGGCCACCGAGGCTTCGTTCAAGGGCACGAAGACGTCGTATATGGCATCGATATCCGTCTCTGCGGGCACCGCGCCCCGTATTTTGGACCAGGCAGTCGCTATCCCTGGAAGTCGCAGGAGCGCCTCGATGTGGCTGCGTTTCGGCAATCCCATGGGAATGCGTGCTTCGGCGATGGTCAGGTCAACGCCGAAGCGCCGGAAGGCCTCGACGAAAGCCGCCATGGGAGCGCGCGAGCCGTGATCGATGACGGTTCCCGCCCAGTCGAACACGACTGCCCTGATGCCTGTTTCAATGGGATGGTGCGATTGGGGCATGATTTTCAAGCTCCTGCAGGGTGGTGCGGACGATCGCGGCGGCGGTGACGATATCGGCGGCGGTAAGGCCCATATGGGTGACGAAGCGAAGGCGTCCACGCCGGTAGTTCGAAGCACGGACGCCGCGCTTGCCGAGTTCGACGTGAAGCGATGCAGCCTCAACATCCGAGCGCAATTGCAGCATGACGATGTTGGTCTGGGGCGTCGGAACGGTCACGCCATCGGGAAGGGTGCGAGCGAGTTCGCTGGCGAGCTGGGCCGCCCGCTCATGGGCCCAGTCGATGCGCGCCGGCCAATCTTCCAGCGCTGCGGCTGCAGCTGCGGTCAGCAGTCCGATCGGCCGCCACAGCCCGCCGAACATCTTCTGGACCTTGGCCGCCTCGGCAATGAAGGCGCCGCTGCCCAGCAGCATCGCGCCATGTGGCGCGCCGGGTCCCTTGTTGAGGCAGACGGTAAGACTTGCGGCGCCGTGCGCGATGTCCAGTGTCGGTGTCGAAGCAGCGCGTGCCGCATCAAAGATCCGGGCGCCATCGACATGGATCGGCACGTCCCGGGTCCGACAAATTTCCGCTATCTCGCTCTGCCAGCCATCTGGCATGACCGTCCCGCCGGCGCGGTTATGGGTATTTTCGAGCCAGACAAGGCGGAGGCTCCGATCGGGCGCCGAGCCCGGCAGGTCTTCGAGCGCCCGCGAAATCGCCATGGGTGCAAGATGTCCCGACTGACCGGGAAGAGACCGGATCGAAACGCCATTGAGACCGGCGACGGAGGCCGCCTCGTTAACGGCTACGTGGCTTTCGGCCTCCGCCAGCAACAGCTCGCCCGGCTGGCACCAGAGCCGCACGGCAATCTGGTTGGCCATCGTTCCGGTCGGCAGGAACAGCCCGTCCTCGAAACCGAAGGCTTCGGTCAGCTTCGCCGTCAATCTCTGCTGATACACGTCCTCACGGGGTGAAAAGCCAAGCGGGGCTCTGCCGGCTGCGGTTATCGCTTCCAGAACCTTCGCGGAGGGCGGCGCGATGACATCGCTGCGCAGGTCAATGTCCTCTGCCCGCACAGTCTCGGCCTCGGCTGGCCCGATATCGACGAAGCGATGCATCACCGTGCGCCCTGCGAACGCATATTCGAGAAAGCCGGCTCTCGTTCCATCTGGAGCGAGCGGCAGGGTGGTTTCATCGAGTACGGCTCGTGATGCCGCCGGCGCCCATATGAGCTGGATGCCTTCATGCGACAACACTCGGTATTCGTGGCGGTGGCCGCCGGCGACGAAACGTACGCCGTGGGTCTGAAGGAGATCCCAAAGGCGCAAGCGTGCGGCTTCGGGCAGTGTCGCCGTCCCATATTGCGCCTCGTCTGGCGCAAACAGGAAGACTGGCTTGTGGATGAAAAGGGCCAATTCGCGCCCGCCCGCATCGACGAGAGCCGCCTGCAGGAAGTCCCATTCCGCCTCTTCTTCTGGAAGGCCCGTGCCCAACAGCATGCCGTTGAGACCGATCAGTCGCCAATCCTCGACATCGCGCTGCCAGTGTGTCGCGCCGTAGTCGCGGGCGAACGCCTCAATGAGGTCACGCGAGACGGATAGCGCCGCTGGCGGTCCGTCCCCGACGTCATGGTTGCCCGGCAGCGCCAGCCAGTCGGCGCCGAGCGTGGCAAGCTGTGCCCGGGCGAAGACGTGATCTGCGGTATTGTCGGGCCGGTCGAGAACGAGGTCGCCGGTGTGGACCACAAGATCAGGGCGTGCTGAGGCGACCAGCCCGGCCAGGTTCGTCCAACCGGTGCCGGCGAGCCCTCGCGCGGCGGAAAAGTGCGTGTCGCTGATCTGGATAAGCTTGAACATCTGTGGACTGACTACAACGCGGCTGGCGCACTAGCGCGCGGAACGGTGTGGGCGAAGCGATCGAGAAAGGCCGTGACCGCTGGTGATTGGGAGAACAACGTCGCCGGTGGTCCAATATCGACGATCCGCCCGTCGCGCATGAAGGCGACTTCGTCGGCTACTTCGCGCACGAAGGACATCTCATGGCTGACGACGAGCATGGTGGTGCCGGCAGCGGCAAGGTCGCGCATCACCCCCAGCACCTCGCCGGTCAACTCTGGGTCGAGCGCGGAAGTGACCTCGTCGAGCAGCACCAGCTCAGGTTCGAGCGCCAGGGCCCGTGCGATGGCGACGCGCTGCTGTTGACCGCCCGAGAGCTGGTGCGGATAGCGGGCGCCATATTCCTTCAGTCCGACACGCTCGAGCCAGTGTTGAGCCCGCTCATGGGCCTCTGCCTTCGCCAGCTTCTTCACCCGCCTCAGTCCGAGAGTGAGGTTTTGGGTGGCATTGAGGTGGGGAAAGAGGGTGTAGCTCTGGAAAACCATGCCGACCCGCACGCGTTCGGCTGACAATGCGCCATCGGAGAGGCGCTGGCGCGCAGCGCCTTCGCCGCGATAGCTCAGCCTGCGGCCGGAGAGCCTGATCTCGCCCGATTGATAGTCTTCCAGGGCATTGATGCACCGCAACAGGGTCGACTTGCCGGAGCCCGACGGTCCGATCAACGCCATGACACTGCCGCGCCTCAGGTCGAGATCAACGTCGGCCAGCACCGGAAGATCACCGAAGCGTTTCCCGAGACCGCGAACGGTCAGCAACGGCGTTGGGTCATTAGAAAACGATGTAGGCAAATCTGTACTCCAGCCACCTGCCCAAAAGGGCGACCACAAGGCAAACCAGGAGATAGGCGCCCCATAGGAACAGGTAGGTTTCAGGAATGAATAGGGTTCGGGCCGCGACCTGCTGGCCGGCCAGAAACAGGTCGCTGGCGCCCAGTACCGAGATCAGCGTCGAGGATTTGACGATCTCGATGGCGATATTGGTGATCGATGGAATTGCCCGCCGCAACGTCAGGGGCACGACGATCGTCAACATGCGCGAGGAGAACGGCAGGCCGATGGCCTTGGCGGCCTCCAACTGCGCCGGTGGGATCGCCTGGATGCCACCGCGGAACACCTCCGTCATCTGGGCTCCGGCAAAGAGTGCCATGACCAGGATGGTCAGCCAGAACGCCGGCAGTGCTGGCCAGAGAGTGCCGACACCGAAATACGCAAAGAGAATGGTGACGAGCAGCGGCAGGCCGCGGAGCAGATAGACGTAAACGCCGATCGCCAGTCTCAGCAGACGATGTCCGAAGGCCGAGCCGATGGCCGCAATGCCGCCGATCACCACGCCCAATAGCAGCGACACTGCCGCTGCGAGGATCGTACTGCCAAGCCCGTTGAGAAGCGGAATGCGGCTGGCCCATAGAGCCAGGAATGCAGCTTGGTCGACCATCATGCGGCCCTTCCAGGCAGGCGTGCTTCCAGAACTCTCAGCGCCAGGGCGATGAGGGCGGAGGCGACCAGATAGATGAGCGAGACGGCGGTCCAGGCTTCGAAGACGCGGAAGTAGTTGGTGCTGATTTCCTTGGCGATATAGGTGAGCTCCGAAATGGCGATGATCGAGGCGACGGAAGTGTCTTTGAAGGTCGCCACCACGCTGTTGGATAGAGCAGGGAAGGCATGTCGGACGGTCAGCGGCAGCACCACATAGAATTGCCGTTGCCAGCCCACGAGGCCGAGGCTCCTCGCCGCCTCGACATGACGCCTTGGAATGGCGACGAGGCTGGCCCGGAAGTTTTCGGCGATGTAGCCCCCGGCCGTGATCGCCAGGGCCGTAACGAAGGCCGACTGTGGATCGAACAACCGGATGCCCCATTGTGGCAGGACGAGATAAAACACGAAAACCAGCAGCAGGAGCGGCGTGCTGCGGGCGATCCTGCCAAACGCCATGGCCGCCAGCCGAACCGGTCGCCATGGCGATATGCAAAGATAGGCGAGGCCCAGGCCAAGCACGAACCCCACGAGGAGCGCCGCCGCCGCCAACGCCAACGACAGGCCAAGTGCTTGGGGAAAAATGGCGCGATACTGCCAGATCACCTGCCAGTTCCAGCTATACCCCTTCATGACTGGCCTCGCCCCGGGATCAAGAAATGACCTCGTGCGGATATCCAACCTTGGGGGTGGGGACATCGATGCCCAGCCATTTCTTCAGAATGCCCGCATAGGTCGTGTAGTCGACGCCGACCATGGCTTCGCGAAGCGCGGTGTTGACGAAGTTGAGGAAACGGAACTGGCCGGCCTGGATCCCGCAGGCAAGCGAGCCGGCTTTGTTGGTGACGCCGCTGTCGAGATAGCGGCCCGGCATTTTCGAAATCAGGTAGTCGATCTGGCTGTGGTCGACGTAGTGGGTCGCGGCCTGGCCGGCATTGAGAGCCTGCAGCGCGGCATCGGGTGTGGGATATTGAACGACCTTGGCGTCCGGCAGAACTTCATGGACCCAGTCGGCAATGAAAGCGTTCTGGATGGCGCTGACCACCACACCGCTGCCGGCCGCCTTCAAGGCATCGAAGGATTTGTACGGCCCGTCTTGAAGCAGGAGGAAGCCTTCGCCGGTGCGGTAGTAGGGAATGGAGAACTCGATCTGCTGCGCGCGCGGCGCGGTGACCGTGAGATTTTGCAGCGTGATATCGACGCGATTGGACACGAGGTTGGGAATGCGCGAATCCGGGGTCTGCATGATGAATTCGACCTTGTCCGGATCATTGAACAGGCCTTTGGCGAGCAGTCGCGCCAGATCGATCTCGAGACCGACCAGCGTGCCGTTCTCGTCGGTGTAGTAAAAGGGTGGTAGGTCGCTGCCGGTACCGACGATGAGATGGCCGCGTGCCAGTATTTCCGCCAGCTTGTCAGACGGGGCATCATCGGCGCGTGCAGGCACCGCTCCTCCGGCTAGGCCGGCAACCGCCAGGGCGCCGCCGCCCAATACGCCTAGCCCGATCATATTACGGCGGCTAAAATCCGAATTCGTCACTATCGTTCTCCAATGGTTCGATAATTCATTCGAACCATTGCACAATGTTTATGACGCCGCTATGACGGCGGCAAGTAGTAGGATAGCCCCGAGAGGATTCCCGCATGACCGATAGCGAGGCGCTGAACGACCAGGTTGCGCCCGGCTGGCGCGACATCGAGGCCTTTCTCAGGAAGGCCATCGAGAACAATGAGTTCGAAGTCGGCGGCCAGATCCCGACCGAAGCCGAATTGATGCAGCGGCTGGGGGCCACGCGCTATTCGGTGCGCCGGGCCCTCAATGCGTTGCAGCAGGGTGGCCTCGTGCGCATAGAGCAGGGCAGAGGCACCTTCGTGCATGACGCCTATCTGGTTTCTTACAATATCGGGCGGAGAGCGCGTTTCACCGACGTGCTGATCGCCAACAACATCACCCCGGCGCAGGAGATACTGCGTATCGAGACCGTAACGGCCCCTGAGCAGGCGCGGCTAAACCTGAAACTGCCGGAGGGTGGGCAGGCTATGTTCGTGGAACTGCTAGGCTACGCTGACGGGCAGGTGGTGAAGCACGACATCAACTACTTTCCGCTTCCGCGTTTCGATACGCTCGATACCGTGCTCCGACGCAGCCAGTCGGTGACCGCCGCCCTCAAAGCCAGCGGCGTCACCGACTACCATCGGGAAAGCACCTCCATCATCGGGCGCCTCCCCAGCGCGGCGGAAGCGCGGCTCTTGCATCAGTTGCCGACGCAGCCGATCTTCGAATGCGAGCGTCTCGACGCCGATGAAGACAACCGGCCGATTCTGTTCGGCATCACCAAGTTCAGCTGCGAACGTGTTCGACTGACGGTCTAGGGGGCCAACACTGTGACACTCGATGCCGACATGGCTGCTGCCATGACGACGCAGGCCGATCTCATCACCAGGGATGGTGGTAAGCCTGCCGATGCCGCAGGAGAACGCGCGCAGCAGGCGCGGCTGGCGCCGTTTTGGAACGAGGGCGCGCCGTCGGTCGCCGGCGTCGAAGAGCTGTCGATACCGGGAGCGGTGCCGCTGCGGGCGCGTCTGTTCCGACCTACGCTGGAGCGAACGCCTATCGTCATCTTCGTGCATGGGGGTGGCTGGCGGCACGGCTCGATCGACACCACCGAATGGCACAGCCGTGCATTGGCCGCCGGAAGCGGCCTGGCGGTGTTGGCTATCTCTTACCGCCTGGCGCCGGAACATCCCTTCCCGGCGGGGCTCGATGATGTGACGAACGCTATCCGCTGGTGCGCGGCGGGCGGCCTGGGCCCCGGGCTCGATCACACGAAAATACTCCTGAGCGGTGCCTCTGCGGGGGCCAATCTGGCGCTGGCTGCGACACTGCGGCTGCGCGACGAGGGAGGTCCCGCCCCGCGCGGCCTGGCGTTGTATTATGGCGTGTTCGGCGACGATCTGGAGACTGAGAGCTACCGTGCCTTTGGGGACGGACGCTTCGGCCTCTCCCAGGCCGGTATGCAGGCATACTTCGAGGCCTATTTGCCCGCCGGCCATCGCCCTCATGATCCCTATGTGGCGCCGCTGCATGCGAGCCTTGCGGGCCTGCCGCCGACCTGGCTCGGCGTCGCCGAACTCGATGTGTTGCGCGACGACTCGCTGCTGATGGATCGTCGGCTTCGGGATGTGGATGTGTCTGTTGAAACTCAGCACTATCCAGGCCTCGTTCACGGCTTCTGCGGCCGCGCCCGCATGGTGCCGGCCGCACGGCAGGCAATCGTCGACGGTGCCGGCTTCCTGGCGCGATGCGTGTAGCATCGACGAGATAGCGCCGGCTCTACTTGCCAAACAGACGTTTGGCGAACCGGTCCATGACAGCGGCCATTTCATCAGGCGCTTCGAGATTGGCGCTGTGGCCGTGGCCGACAAACGTTTCCAGCATGCTGCCGGCAATGATGGGCTGGAGTGCATCCATGCCGTCCTGGAGATGCCGCGGACTCTGGTCGCCTTTCAGTAGCAATGTCGGCACATCGATGGCGGCGTAACGATCGAGACCCAGGGGCAAGGCGCGGATGGCGTTGGTGTCCGCCATCTGGGCCGGGGCAAGTCGTTTCATGTCTCCCCAGGCACCCGCAAAGGCCGGATCGGTGCGCATGAAGGTAACCGTCGGCTCATCGAACTCTATGATGTCGGTGAAAAAGATGCGCAGCGCCTCATCCCGATCCCCCGACGCCATCGCCGCTTCCATCCGGGCCTGATCGTCGCCGCCGAACGGTGTGTCACGCTGCAGGGGTGGCTCGTAAAGGATAAGACCCGCAAGTCTGTCGCCGAATTCGAGGCTCGCCTCCAGCGCGACCATCCCGCCGGACGAATGACCGAGCAACAAAGCCGGCTCCCCGATCGCTGACAGCACGGCGGCAGTGTCCTCCACCTCGCGGGCGATGGCATGAGGGGATCGCGGCTCCCCCGAGCGGCCATAGAGGCGGCGTTCGATGGCGACCAGGCGCCAGCTTTCCCTCAACTTTTGGGCGACGTCGTCCCATCGGGCCGCCGCCTGCATGCCGCCATGCAGGATGACGATGGGGCGGCCGCGTCCCATGTCGGTGGCGTGGATGGAGGTGCCATCGGCAGAGGCGGCAAAGGGTTTGACAAGGTTCACGATGAATTCCTTAGCAGTGCTAAGTTACGCATGTAACATTGCTAAGGGGCGGTTTCAAGGGTAGGATCGGCCAATGACGATCCCTGGTCCCAAAGCAGAACCTCTTGATGAGCGCCGCGTGCTCGACGCGGCCTTCGACGTGCTCGAAGCCAATGGCTTCGAGGGGCTCACCATTCGCCGCATTGCGGATGTGCTGGGGGTCAAGAATCCTGCGCTCTACTGGCACTTCCGCAATAAGCAGGAGATCGTCACCGGCATGGCCAACCGCCTGCTCGATCGGATGACCGAAGCACCAAACGAAGCCAGTGATTGGCGTAGCTGGCTGTCGCAGGCCGCCAAGACCTACCGGCGGACACTGCTCGGTGTCCGCGACGGCGCCGAAATTCTATCCAACGCCAATCTGTCACGCTCACGGCATTTCGCCGAGTTCCGGCGGGGAATCGAATACCTGGGGGCGCAGGGCTTTTCCGAACGCGACGCGCTGCTTGGCATGATGACGGTGTTCGACTACGCGCTGGGCGTCACCTACGAGCATCAGGCCGACGCACGCAACGTCGCCGACGATCCCGCATCGATCCCCGAACTGTTCGAGCCCACACGCACCGGAAGCCGGGAAGACATTCGGGAAACACTATTCGAGGGCGGGCTGGACCTGATCCTTGATGGCCTGGCGCTACGGCGGCAGCGCTAGAGCTGCCACCAAGCTGTAGTCATCAGGCCATATACAATCCACCGTTCACGTCGAGGGAGACGCCGGTGACGTAGTCTGCAAGCGGCGAGCTCAGATAGAGCACGGCGCCGGCGACATCGCGATCGTCCCCGACCCGGCCAACCGGCATCTGGGCGATAGCGGAAGCACGCAGTTCGGGCGTGACGACGCGATTCTTGCCCGGATAATCGATCCAGCCCGGGCAGACGCAGTTCACCGTAATGCCGGTACCGCCAAATTCCCTGGCCATCGCGCGGGAGTAGGAAAGCACCGCACCCTTGGCGCCCGCATAGGCGGGGGAGGTGCCGATGAATGCTTTGCCGGATCGCCCGACGACCGAGGAAATGCAGACGATACGACCCCAGCCGAGCGTCTTCATGCTGGGCAGCACCGCGCGACAGGCGGCGGCATAGGCGCGTACGTTGACGCCAAAGACGCGATCGAGGATCTCGTCGGTGGTCTCCTCCGCGCCTTTGCCAACGCCCACGCCGGCATTGTTCACCAGGATGTCGACCTTGCCGAACACCGCAATGCCTTCCGCCACCATCGCCTCGACGGCCTTGGAGTCGGAGACGTCGCATTGCACCAGATGTGCCTTGACGCCGAACGCCTCGATTTCGGCCACCGTCCGTTCGCCGGCAGCGCGATCGTTGGCATAGTTCACCACCACGTTACAGCCGGCCTCAGCCAGATAAAGCGCGCACATCCGACCGATGCCGCGCGACGATCCGGTGACCAGAGCCACCTTGTTTGCGAGGTTGATGTTGAACATGTGTGGGCTCCCCTTCGAATTTCTCACGTAGTATAACTACAAGAATGATGGCGACAAGCGCATAAAATTTGCACAACATTGCTTGACGAGTGAAAAATCGAACCATAAGCTAGCAAAACTACAAGAAATGAGGGCTTCTCGCTTGACCGATTCCGTCTCCCCCGCAGTGCGCCGTCAGTTGCTTGACGCCAATCCTGCGCTGAGCCGCTTCAGGCCGCTATCGCGCATCATAGCCTTCGACGATTTTTCCAAGGGCATGAATGGCTGGACCGGACTGGTGGGTAACTACGAGGATACGCTCGACAATATCCTTCCGGAATTCCAGCCAATGTATCCCCCGCAGCTGAGCGTCGCCAACCAGTGGGACGCGGGCTCGCACGGCGCCGTCAACGGCAGCTATTCGCTCAAGATCGCGACCCGCCCGCAGCCAGGTGCGCTGAATATGGTGCTCAAGCGCCTGACCTTTATCGAGCCTGGCCCCATTCAGGTCGAGATGATGTTTGCGGTAAAGCCGGAAGCTTCCGAATTGCTTCTGTCGGACACCGACTTCAGGTCCTTCGGCATCATTCTCGATCTGCAGGATCCCGATGGGGCAGGTGCGCCGCGCCGAGCCATGCCGCACATCAAATATCTGAACGCTTCGGAAGCCGGGCGTCGCGAGACCTGGCAGTATAAATCTCAGGTGGAGCAGGGTAATTCCGTCGGCTCGACCGGCGCCACGCGCAGCCACCCGCATTTCGTCGATGATGGCTGGCAGGACATTCCGGGCGGCGGCCAACGGCTCTGCTACAACGAGCTGCCGACCAAGCTGAACTGGCACTATCTGCGCCTGGGTGTCGATCTTCGCACTATGCGGGTGACCGCGCTGCAATGCAACGGGCGCAGGTTGCCAGTCGAGTCGATTGAAACCATGGTCATGCCGGCCTGGCCCAACCTCTGGTCGATGCTGAACATTTGCCTGTTCTGTGAAAGTAACAGCGACAAACGTTGCTTCCTCTTCGTCGATTCAGTTCTGGTTTCGGGAGACTGGGTCGATGCGTGAGGCCTATACCGCCGTTATCGCCCGGGCCGAGCCGTGGTCCGGTGTCATTCTCACAGAGCCGTACGAAACCGGCTGGGCAGGCGAAGTCATCATCTTCGCTCTGGCGCTCGAAAGTCTGGACGCCGACGTTACGCTCAAGACCCTGATCTCGCCCGACGGCATCAACTGGGTCGAGGACGGCTCGGCATTCGTATTGCCGCGCGAGAAAGGCAAACTCGGTTTCCTGAAACTCCGGCATTTCGGCCATTTCCTGCGCTTCACGGCTGAGATGCCACCCGGAAAAATCGGCAAGTTCGTCCTCAGTCTGGCATTGAAGGAGTAGACGATGGCTGGCGTGCTCGACGACATCGAAACCCTGTATGCCGACCTGCGCAAGTCGGAACGCAAGGTCGCCGATCGCGTCCTCGCCGGTCCCGAACTCGTCCTGCGGCAGTCTCTGGCGAGCCTGGCTACCGCTGCCGGCGTCAGCGAACCCACGGTCATCCGGTTTTGCCGGGCGCTTGGGTGCTCGGGCTTCCCGGATTTTCGCATCCGGCTGGCCCAGGGGCTGGCCGCCGGCGCGCCCTATATCCACAGTGAGGTTACGTCCGACGATGACCTTCCCGTCATGGTCGACAAGATCCTCAATGCCTCCATCAACGCGCTGTCGGCGCTGCAGGCCAATCTCGATCGCGGCGCCATCGAGCGTGCCACGCGCGAGCTGATCGCCGCCAAGCGCATCGATTGCTATGGCGTTGGCGCCTCGATCGTCGCCGCCATGGATGCGCACCAGAAGTTCATGCGGCTGGGCGTGCCGGCCTCCTTATCGATCGAGGGGCATCTGCAGACCATGTCGGCGGCAACGCTGCGTCCCGGCGACGTAGCCCTGTGCTTTTCCTACACGGGCCAGATCCGCGACATCGTGCGTACCGCCAAGATCGCGCTGGAGCAGGGCGCCGTCGTGATCGCCGTGACACGGCAGAATTCCATGCTGTCCCGTCTCGCCACCCTGACCATCGCCGTCGATACGCCCGAGGATACCTTCGTCTATGCGCCGATGACGACCCGGCTCGCGCATCTTGCCTGCATCGACATTCTCGCCACCAGCGTCGCGGTGGCTCGCGGCGTCAGCGCGGCGCCGCTCTTTCAGCGGATCAAGAGTTCGCTCGACGACCAGCACATCGTCGAAATGCCGATGGCCACGTCCCATCGGGCGGACACTGACGAAATCGAAGACGGCCAAGCTTCATCAAACCTGGGAACAAGGCGCAGCACTTCTGGATAAGTGCATGCCGGCCATTGGAGGAACTCTCATGTCGGACTACCGGATCAACAGACGGACGCTGCTCAAGGGCAGCGCGGCTCTTGCCGCCGCCACGGCATTGCCGCTCTCCGCGGCGCAGGCCGCCGACGGCACTTTCGGCGTCATCGCCCATGCCGTGCATCAGACCGCCGCCACCAAGGGCCCCGGCGGCGACATCCTCGCCGATTGGACCGACGGCAAGGGCTTGAACATCGATTGGGTCACCTATGGCGTCGAGCCCTTGCACGATCAGCTGTTCCGCGAAGCCGCGCTGCAGCAGGGCAACGTCCACAGTGCCTTCATGCTCAACCGCTTCACCAATGACGCGGTCATCCAGATGTTCGAGCCGCTCGATCCCTATCTGGCCAAGGCGCCCATAGACAATGTCGACGGCATCTCCGCGGGCATGCGCGGCATCTTCACCTTCAACAATGCGCTCTACGGAATCCCCTTCCGGCATGCGACGACCGGCTTCCACTACAATGCCGACCTGTTGGCCGAGCAGGGGCTTGATGGTCCGCCCAAGACGTTCGAGGATTTCATCGAATATGCGCACAAGCTGACCTATACGCGCGCAGACGGCACCAAGGTTTCGGGCTTCGTGACCGGCGGCCAGGGCGCTGCCAACATCATGGATATCGTGCGTGCCTATGGCGGCGATTTCATCACCCCCGATCTCAAATGCGTTTGCAACGAGCCGGGCATGGTGCGTGGCATCCAGCTGTTCGTGGACCTTTACCAGAGCGGCGCCATGCCCAAGGCATGGATCAATTTCACCACCGAAGACGTCACTACCTTCATGCAGCAGGGCCGCGCTGCCATGTCGATCGATCCGATCGACCGCACCAATGCCTATAACGATCCGAAGGCCTCGAAATTCACCGGCAAGCTGCAGGTCACCAACCTGCCGGCGGTCAAGGAACTCGGCGGCAAGGTGCTGCCCGTCGCCAGCACGGAAGTGTGGGCGCTGGTGATACCGAAGAACTCGCCGAACAAGGATCTCGCCTGGAGCTTCATCCGGCAGCTTTCCTCACCCGACGCCACCATCCGTGAAGCCATGAACGGCAACGGCCCGACCCGCAGCGATGCCTATCAGGATCCGCGCGTGCAAAAGGCGTTCCCGTCCTGGCAGGCGGCCGCCAATGCCGTGGGCACCGCCCGCGCCCCGCTGCCGGGCTTCCAGGGCTCGGCCAAGGTCGATGATCTCGTGCGCCAGCAGGTTCAGGCGGCAGTGCTGAAGTCGAAGACCGCGCAGCAGGCCATGGACGATCTCAAGGTCCAGGTCGACGCATTGCTGCCCAAGGCCTGATTGCCCGAACAGCTTCGGCCGGCTCTCCGGCCGAAGCCTTGAAACGCCTGCACAGGATCGGCTGGACGACTATATGAAGCGGCTCAATTTCGCGCATTACCTGATGATCACGCCGGTGCAATTGCTGCTGGTGTGCTTCCTGTTCGCGCCCGCGCTCTACGTATTCTATCTCAGCCTCACGAACTATTCGTATGGCACGGAAACGTCGTTCGTCGGGCTCGCCAACTACCAGCGCGTGCTGAGCGATCCGATCTTCTGGCAGGCGGCCATCAATACCTTCATCCTCGTCAATGTCGTGGTAGCGGCCGAACTGGCGCTTGGGCTCGGCCTCGCCGTCCTCATGGCCGGCTGGGTTCCGGCCAAGCGCGTGGTGGTGTCGCTGCTTCTGGTGCCCTATGCCATCACCGAGGTCACTGCCGTGGTGATGTGGCGCTTCATGCTCGAGCCCGATGTCGGCATGATCAACTGGGGGCTGCAGCAGATGCTGGGGTTCCAGATCGATTGGGCCACCGACCGCTGGCAAGCGCTTTTCGTCATCGCCCTGCTGTCGATCTGGCTGACGCTGCCCTTCACCTTCCTCATTCTCTATTCGGCCGTTACCACCGTTTCCAGGGATCTCATGGAGGCGTCCCGCATCGACGGTGGCAACCGCTGGCAGACATTCTGGTACGTCACGCTGCCGACGATCACGCCGGCCGTGCTCGTGGCCGTGATGTTCCGCTACATCTTCGCCATGCGGTTGTTCTCGGAGGTCTGGCTGTTCACCCAGGGTGGCCCCGCCAACCTGACCGAAGTGTTGGCCACCTACCTCTATCGCAATGGTTTCCGCTATCAGGATTTCGGCCTCGCCTCGGCATCGGGCTGGATCATGATCGCGCTGTCGATGGTTCTTGCCAGCTACTACCTCTATCAGCTGTACAGGCAGCTCTTCCGCAATGCCTAACATCAGCATCTTCGAAAAAGCCATCCGGCTGGTCCTCATCGCCATCGCGGTCGTGTGGTCGGCATTCCCCGTGCTGCTGGTCGTCCTCTCCTCGTTCAAGGATCCGCGCGAAATCTTCTCGGTGCCGCCGAGCCTGATCTTCGTGCCAACCCTCACCAACTATGAGGCACTGGCAGAGGAGTGGCCGAGCTTTTTCAGCAATCTCACCACCAGTCTCATCGTCACGCTGGGCGCAACGCTGTTTACCATCGCGGTTTCCGCCTCGGCAGCCTATGTGTATTCACGCTACCGTTCGCGGTTCCTCACTTCCACGGCCTTCTTCATGCTGTTCGTCCGCATGATACCGCCGATCATCGTCACCCTGCCGCTGTTCCCGGTCGTCAACATGTTGCGGCTCAACGATACGCCGCTGATCCTCATCCTGCTCTACAGCTCGTTCTTCGTCAGCCTGTCGACCTGGATCACCAAGACGTTCATCGACGCAGTTCCCCGTGAGATCGAGGAAGCCGCGATGATGGATGGAGCCAATACCTTCCGGATCGTTTCGCAGATCGTCCTGCCGCTTGCCATTCCGGGTATCATTGCATCCGGCGTCTTCGTGCTGGTCTATTCCTGGAACGAGTATGTGTTCGCGCTGATCTTCACCAGCCGCAACGCCAAGACCACACCGCTGGTGATCAGCGAGATACTGGGTACGGTGCAGGGCGTCGATTGGGGCATTCTGTTTGCCGCTGCCACCATCCAGCTCGTGCCCATCGTGGTTCTCGTCATCGCAGCGCAGCGTTACATCGTGGCCGGCCTCACCTCCGGCGGCGTCAAGAGCTGAGGGAGCGCCGCTTGCCCGCTTTCAGTCCGCAGCATCCCGCCGATGGCCGGAAGTGGAAGATCGGCATCGTGGGTGCCGGCAATATCAGCACCTTTCATTTGCAAGCCTGGCGCAACTGTGCCCGAGCCGAAGTTGTCGCCATTGCCGATCCGTCCAGGGCGCGCGCCGCGCAGCAGGCGGCCGCCTTCGGCGTCGATGTGTGTTATGAAAGCACGGCCCAAATGCTTGCCGCCGAGCAGCTCGACGCACTCGACATCCTGTCGCCGCGTGAGACCCATGCCGAGATGGTCCATGCCGCCATTGCCGCCCACCTGCCGGTCTTGTGCCAGAAGCCGCTGACGAACGAGCTGCACAGCTCTCTCGAACTGGTGCGGGAAGCCGAAGGCAGCGTCCGGCTGATGGTCAATGAGAACAGCCGTTTTCGCCCGCATTATCGGCAGATCGGCAAATGGATCGCCGATGGCCGCCTCGGGGAGATACGCCAGGTCCACGATCTCGCTATCGCCTCGGGCTTCCTGTCTTCGGACGATGTGACATCGCCGCCGGAAATCAGGCGTCAGCCGTTCTTCCGTACCGAGCAGCGCATGCTCGTTGCCGAGGCGATGATCCATCATATCGACACCCTGCGCAGCCTGCTTGGGCCACTCACGCTCGCCTATGCGGCGGCGGGGCGCATCTCCGAATGGGTGACGGGCGAGGACATGGCCAGCCTCGTCTTCGAAACCGCAGGCGGTGCCCCGGTTTTTCTCGCCGGCAATCGCAGCGCCATCGGCATGCCCGAAACGCCTGCCGAGGAGATGCTCATTATCGGCACGCGCGCCACTATCCGGCTGCGCGACTACACCGTGGAACTCCTTGGGCCTTCGCCCGAGACTGTGAGCTTTAACCGACTCGATTCCATCCAGGCCGGTTTCGACCATGCGGCCGGGCATTTCATCGCGTGCCTCGAATCCGGCACGACATTCGATACGGCCCCGACGGACAATCTCGAAACACTCGCACTGGTGGAGCAGATCTACCAGCGCCTGGGCCCCCTCGCTCCCGGGCGCCGCACGGAACCCACATCATGAAGATAGCGCGCGTTACGCCGTTTCCGCTGACCCTGAAGATGGACGAGCCGCAGGGCACCAGCCAGGCCATGTGGACCGAAATCTCCATTCTTATGGTCAAGGTGGAAACCGAAGACGGGCTTGTCGGCTGGGGCGAGGGGCTCGGTCGCCGCGCACCCGGCGCCTATGCCCGAATAGTCGAAGAGCTGCTGGCGCCGGCCATCATCGGCGAAGAGCTATCGTCTATCGAGGCCATCTGGCATCGCCTCTATCGCCTTCTGTCAGGCAAGTCCGGCGGCATGCTGCTGGAAGCCATCGCCGCGGTCGATATCGCGCTTTGGGACGCCTGGGGCAGGGCGCTGAACCAGCCCATACATCGCCTGCTTGGCAGCACGGGCCACGAACAGCTTGATACCTACGCCTCCTCGATCGGCTGGGATCATGAAGACGTCGCCCTGCGGCAGACCAGCCAGGTTCTCGACTGGGGCTTTCGGCAGATCAAGGTGAAGCTCGGTGCGCCGGTAGACAAGGCCCTGGCGCGGGCGCGGCTGATCCGCCAAACGGTGGGCCCCGATATAAGGTTGATGGCCGATACCAACTGGGCATTCGATATCGATGATGCCCTGAAACTGGCCCGCGGCCTTGCCGAGCTCAACTACGATTTTCTTGAAGAGCCCATCGTGCCCGAAGACATTGAGGGCTACCGCATCCTAGCGTCCAAGTCGCCGATCCGGCTCGCCGCTGGTGAGAGCGAGCATACGGCCATGGGTGTCGCCTCGCTCATTTCATCGCGCTCCGTCGGGCTCGTGCAGCCCAACGTCACGCGTTCCGGCGGCATCAGTGAGACGCGCAAAATCACCACGCTCGCGCGGGCCTTTCACGTCAAATACGCCCCGCATGTCGGCTTTTCGGGAGCTGTCTGCGCCGCCGCAAGCCTGCATCTGGCGGCCGCCGCCAATAACTTCGACACCTTTGAATGCATGATCTTCCCCAATCCCTTCCGCGACGACGTCGTCCGCGAACCACCCGGCGACCGGCGAACATTGCAGGGCGGTCAAGTCCTGGTGCCGCAAGGTCCGGGGCTGGGCGTCGAGGTGAATGAGACAGTCGTCAGGCGTCTCAGCCAGCACTGACTGCTCAGAGAAACAGCAGGTTCTGGCGGACCCGTTGCAGGTGCGAGAGGAGCGCGGCCTCGGCCGCGGTTTGATCACGTTTCTTCAGCGCCTTGGCGATTTCCCGGTGATCGGTCTCGTAGGCGGCACGGCGTGCGGAACTGGCGCTGCGGCGCTTGAGTTCGCCCCAGTCGGCGTGATCGCGGGCGGCGCTGATGGTGGCATAGACCGCAATCATCAAGCCGTTATGGGTGGCATCGGCGATGGCCTGGTGGAAGGCACCGTCGCCGTGTTCGAATTCCTCGAAGGACGTTGCGGCTTCCGCCTGCCGCATGCAGCTTTCAATACGCTCGAAGTCGGCGGCGTTGGCATTGACCGCCACCAATCCGGCCAGCCTCGGCTCGATCAATAGCCGCGCCTCCATGATCTCGAGGGGCGAGGCGTCGCTCACCAGCGCGACTTCCTTTTTGGCTTCCGCCTTGCGGTCCGGCGACACATAGGTGCCGCTGCCCAGCATGCGGACGACACGGCCCTGCATCTCGAGGCGCGCGAGACTGTTGCGAATGGCACTGCGCCCTTCGCCCAGTTCGAGGGCAAGATCGCGCTCGGTTGGCAGCTTGGCCCCCGGACCGTAGCGCCCAGAAGCCAGCAATTTCTCAAGATGTTGATCGACGGCGGTTTTGGATGTCATGTCGATTCATTTGGTTGACCAATTTGATAATACGACAGTGTCCGGCAAAAACAACACCTCTCGATAAGGGGAATCGCATGTTATAAAAAATTGGAGATATGCGGCCCCTAAGGTTGACCAATTTGGCCCGCCAACTTATAAAAGTTGAAAATTGATCAACCAATTGGTGCAGCATGAAATTCGCACGTGTGGCGTTCCAGGGTAAGTCCGCCATCGCCGTAGTGGAACAGGACGGGGCATCGGTCCGGCTCCTCCCGGCAACCTTCACCGACATGCTGGCCGTGATCGAGGCTTATCCCAATTTCGAGGCAGGCGCCGGTACCGTAGTGCCGCTTTCCGAGGTTGAGTTTCTTGCCCCGTTCGGGGAAACCGGGCGCAACATCTTCTGCGTCGGCAAGAACTACCGCGAACACGCCATCGAGTTCTCCAAGAGTGGTTTTGAGGCCGGCGCTGTGGCTGGTGCCGAGATCGATCCCTATGCGGCCATCTTCACCAAGCCGCGGACGACTATTGTGGGGCCTGATGCCTCGGTGGATCTTTACGCCGACGTCACGCAGTCGGTCGATTACGAGGCGGAAGTCGGCGTCATCATCGGCAAGGCCGGACGCGGCATCAAGCGCGAGGATGCCTACAGCCACGTCTTCGGCTATGTCATCATCAATGACGTGACGGCCCGCGATCTGCAGAAGCAGCACAAGCAGTGGTTCATGGGCAAATCGCTCGACGGTTTCTGTCCGATGGGGCCGTGGATTGCGACCTCCGACGAAATCGAGCCGGAAAACCTCGAAGTCAAATCGTGGGTCAACGGCGAACTGCGCCAGTCGGCCAATACGCAGGACCTGATCTTCGACATACCCTCGATCATTGCGACCCTGTCGCAGGGCATGACGCTGCTCCCCGGCGACATCATCGCCACGGGGACGCCGGCGGGCGTCGGTCTCGGTTTCAACCCGCCGAAATTCCTGCGCTCCGGCGACAGGATGTCGATTTCCATCACCGGTCTCGGCACGCTTTCCAATAGCTTCGTGTAAGACCGGCTCGCATCAGCCAATTCAACAAGAGACCAGCAGATGAGCAGCTTTCATCCCACCGGCGGCACCGAACATTGGGTCAACAAGGGCGATGTGAAGCTCTTTCTGTGGAACAAGGCAGTGGCTAAGGGAGTCGAGCGCAAGGGCACCGTGCTCTTCATCCATGGCTCGTCAATGGCCAGTCAACCGACTTTCGATCTGACCGTTCCGGGGCGTCCGCACTCCTCGGTGATGGATTGGTTCGTCAATCTTGGCTTCGATACCTGGTGTCTCGACAACGAGGGCTATGGCCGCTCCGACAAGAAGCGCGACATCAATTTCGACATCTCCAATGGCGCCGACGATATCGAGGCTGCTACCCGCTACATCATGGACCGCGACATGTGCGGTCCGGTGATGATCTATGGCATCTCATCGGGTGCGTTGAAGGCGGGCCTGTTTGCGCAGCGTCATCCGGAACTCGTAAAGCGCCTGGCGCTCGACGCTTTCGTGTGGACCGGCGAGGGCAGCCCGACGCTGGACGACCGGCGCAAGCGTCTGCCGCAGTTCCTGGCCAGCAACCGCCGTCCGATCGACCTGGCGTTCGTGCATTCCATCTTCACGCGCGATCATCCGGGCACTGCGGAGGACAAGGTCGTCGATGCCTTCGCGGACGCCATCCTGTCGCTGGACGACTCCATGCCCAACGGCACTTACGTCGATATGTGCAGCAAGCTGCCGCTGGTCGACCCGGAAAAGCTCAAGGTTCCCACGCTGATCATGCGCGGCGAATATGACGGCATCGCCGGCGTCGACGATCTGCTCGGCTTCTTCAAGCGCCTGCCCAACCAGGACAAGCAGTTCACCGTGATGGCGGGCATCTCCCACGCCTCGTTCCAGCAGAAGAACTATCTGATGGTCTACGACATCCTGCACGCCTTCTTCGCCCGGACGGCGCCCGTCTACCCGTAAGCGGATAGCGGGCGCCCTCGCTCAGACGCGCTCGATGATGTGGACGCCGCGATTGCGGTCCGTCATGTAGATCAGGCCGCGGCTGTCCTGCGTCACGTCGTTGGCGCAGGCGGTCGCGAAACCTTCCGGTGCATCCGGCTGGTAGTAGCCCACCTGTTCCGAGCGGAACGGGTTGGAAATGTTCATGATCCTGAGACCATGCGAGAACCAGGCAAAAGGCAGGATCGGCTGCGTGAAGACTTCCGATGGCTGATGGCAGCCGGTGGTCTCCGGGCGCGGCGTCGGATCGAGCATGAGCTCGGGCACATTGATGGTGCCGATGCTGATCGGCTGTTCTTCGTCGGTGATGTCGTAGACCCAGGCGAAGGATGGCGGCGATGGCCTGAGCTTGGACATGTCCTCGTCGGCCACCACCATGATCTTCCGTCCGGCCATCAACTCCGGCATCACGAGGCAGGTGTGGGTCGGATGCGGCTGCGACGGGCTCGTATTGTAGCCCGAGACCAATCGTGGATTGGTCTTGTCCGAAATATCCAGAATGAAGAAGCCGTGGTGCCAGTAGGAGACGTAAAGACGGTCGCCCTGGCGCAGCGGATGGTGACAGCGCGGCTTCGGCCAATCCTCGGCCCAGGGATAGACTTCACCGGCTCCCACATTCTGCCCCGGTATCCACCAGCGGCCGATCTCGACCGGGTTGGCGGGATCGATCAGGTCGAGGATCACCACGATATTGCCGACGAACCCTTCGGCGGTCGGTGAAATGAAGGCATAGCGCCCGTCATAATCGAAGCGGTGCACGCCGCTGCCACCGCTGACTTCCCACTTCTTCAACAGCTTCGGCGCCGCCGGCTGGCTGATATCGTAGATGCCCAGGCCACCCGAGAAGTCAGCCACGGCGTCGGACTTCTGCCGCTCGTGGTTGACGATCATGATATTGTCCTTGGCGCGCACCTTATGCGAATGCCAGCCGCGCGGCATCTCCAGCCGGGTGAGCAATTGCGGGTGCGCCGGGTCGGCGACGTCATAGATCGATGTGCCGGCCGGCGAATCCATGTGGCCGACGAAAAGCGTCGTTCCGTCGACCCAGACCTGGCCGCCGCCGGGGCAATCGATCCAGGATACCAGGCGGGTATTTTGCGATTTTGGCATCAGGAACGCTCCTTCAAGAGATGTCTGGTGGCTTGCTCGATGGAATGATGAATGGCCCCGACGATACCGGCGCGCGGACCAAGAGCGCTGGACTGCAAGTTGACGTCGCGGGCATAGAGCTGGGGCAGGGCATCGCGAATGCGGTCAACCAATTCGAGCCGCACCCCAATGCTGCCGCCCAGGACGATGACCTCGGGGTCGAGCAGCGCGTGAACGGCCGTAATGGCCTCGGCGACCGTGCGGCCAAGCGCATCGATGACCTTGCGCGCTGCATTGTCGCCAGAAACGAGTTTTCCGAAGACGTCGCGCACCGTGGCGGCGCCCTCATCGGCGATCGAACGATAGTGCCGCAGGATGCCGGCAGAACCGACATCCATCTCGAACGCTCCGAATTCCAGCGCTTCCAGCGACCTGACATCGGCGCCGATGGGCAGGTAGGCGATCTCGCCGGCAGCGTTGTTGGCGCCGCGAACGAGTTGTCCGTTGACGATGAGGCCAAGTCCCACGCCGGTCCCGAGCGCCAGGAAGGCAACGTTCTCGCACGATTGCGCGCAGCCCCGCCAGCGTTCGCCGAGGGCCGCGAGATTGACGTCGTTTTCGACCTGTGCCGGGCAACCCAGGAACGTCTGGAGCGTCCCCGTGACGTTGATATCGGACAGGCCTGGAATGTTCGGCACGAGGTTGATGGCGCCGCTGCGCGGATCGTAAGCCCCGGGAGAGCCGACCACGAGATTGGCGATAGAGGCGGGTGCGACGTTGGCGGAAGCAGCAAGCGCGCGACCGAGGCGCTCGATCTGCTGCAACACGAAAGTGCCGCCTCGCTTGTCCGTCGGCTCCATCTCCTCGGCGACAATCATGCCGTCGAGATCGGCCAGCGCGACGATGAGCTTGGTGCCGCCGAGGTCGGCACCAAGTACATGGCGGCCGGCGGCGCTTCGATCGAGTGGAATTCTTCGCCTCCTAGCGACGATGCGACCGGCATCGGCCTCTTTGTGCCCGTGACGGTATCGACAGGATAGGGGGGCCCCGCATCCGAAGAGGCGGGGCCCGGACTTGTCAGGCGGTGAAGCCGACGTTCTCGAACGGCTCTGTCTGCATGCATCCCGGGGGGACGCCGACCAGGCCCTTGCGTGCAGCGATCGGGTAGAACGCTTCCCAGAGCCACAGCACCGGCAGATCATCGACGATGATCTTCTGGGCCTGCTTGTAGAGGTCGGCGCGCTTTGCCGGATCGGGTTCGATGTCGGCGGCATTCAGCAGCTTGTCGACGTCGGGGTTGCTGTAGCCGCCGGAATTCGCGCCGGCCTGCGGCTTGATGTTGCTCGACAGGAAGCGCGGCGAGAAACCGATACGCGGATCGGGACCCGTCGGGAACGAGCCGATCGTGAGATCGAAATCCCACTTCTGCAGCGCCGTATCCACCCAGGTCGCCGTGTCGGTCGGCAGCGGATTGAGGTCGATGCCGATGAGCTTGAGCTCCTCGCGCATGATTTCGACCGCCGATTGCGTGGCGCCGCCGGCGCCCGCGGCTTCGTACATCACCCTGAGGCTGAAGCGCATGCCGTCGGCGCCCTTGGCGAAGCCGGCCTTGTCGAGCAGCTCGTTGGCCTTGTCGACATTGGGCGCGTAGAGTTCGATCTCGGGATTGAAGAAGATCTTGTTGTCGCTGCGGATCGGGCCGGTACCGGGCAGGGCGCGGCCGTTGAGCGCGAGATCGACGATCTTCTTGCGATCCACCGCATAGGCGATGGCGTGCCGTACGTCGGCGTTGGCCAGCTTTTCCTGACGCAGGTTGAACAGCATCATGATGACGCCGGCCTGCGGGCGGATGGCGGGGATGACCTGGACATCGGGATTGCTTGCCAGCGCATCGGCGGACGACGGCGACAGCGCGAAGTAGGGGATCAGGTCGACGTCACCGCGCTCCAGCGCCAGCTGGCGCGCGCCCGGATCGGGAATGACCTGGTAGACGATGCGGTCGATAAAGACGTTATCGGCGTGGAAGTAGTCCGGGTCCTTGACGTAGGTCACGGCGCTGCCCTTGTCCCAGCTGTCGAACTTGAACGGTCCGCAGCTGACCGGCTGGAAGGCGGCCGGATTGTCGCGCGGAACGGTGCCCTCGAACACATGCTTGGGGAAGATGTCCGAAACGTTGGGAAGCGACAGAGCCCATGGGAAGAAGCTCGGATCGGCGTTCTTCAAGGTGATCACGACGGTGTGGTCATCGGGCGTCTCGATCTTGTCGATGGCCGCAAGCGAGGCGTCGGCGATGACGTCGGCCTTCGGCTTGAGATCGAGAATGGTGTAGCGCACGTCTTCGGAGGTCAGCGGGGTGCCGTCGCTCCACTTGGCCTTTTCCTCGAGCTTGAAGGTGTAGACGAGGTGGTCGTCGCTGATGGTCCAGCTCTTGGCAAGCGCCGGCTGCGGCTGCAGATCCTTGTCGACGATCACGAGGGTCGGGTAGAGCTGCCCCGACATGCACAGCGTGATGAAGTCGGATGCGGCTGCCGTGCTCAGCGTCGGCGGATCCGCCTCGAGCGCGCAGATGAGGGTGCCGCCACGCTGCAGGGCAGCCTGGGCCAAGGCCTGTTGGGGCAACATGGCTAGTGCGCCGGCGCCCAGCAGGCCACCCATGAAACCTCGGCGGGAGATTTCAAAACCTTTCCCCACCAGCAAATCCGAAGGATTTGTCGTCATTTATCTCTCTCTCCTTTGTTAGCCTCTGTCGGGCCCGGTTTCCTCGATCGGGCCGGCTGGCAATAGTGGTGCGGCGCTGCCGGCGGTGCGCATATGCGCGACCGGTGTGCCGGTCTGGCGGTAAGCGCTCACGCAGTTCCAGCAGATGCACATCCCTTCGAAATGCAGCAGCTGGGAATAGATTGAATGGGGGTCGTCATAGCGCTGCCGGCAGGTGACGCATTGCAGCCCGTTGGCGCTCATCGTGCCACTCCCCAGAACCGCGATGGCACCTCAGCGAATGGCGCCAGGCCGGTGCGATCGAGAAAGCGGCGATACATCACCTGGCTGCTCTCGAGGACCGCCTGCTCGTCGATGGTGAGTATCTTGCGGTCACGCATGACGAGGCGTCCGTCGACGATGACATCGGCGACATCCCGGCCATTGGCCTGATTGACGATGCGATGCACGATCATGTCGAGCGGATAGAAATAGGGCTGGTTGATATCGACGGTGATCAGGTCGGCGCGCTTGCCGACTTCGATCGAGCCCAGTTCGTGGTCGAGGCCAAGCGCCTTGTAACCATCGATGGTCGCCATCTCGAGCGCCTTGCCGGCCGGGATGAGTTCGGGATCCTTGAGCTCGACACGCTGCAGATACATCGCCGCCTTCATGTCGGCGAAGATATCGCAGTCATGGTTGGTGGGGTTGTCGCAGCCGAGGCCGACATTGACGCCTGCCTCGATCATCTCCGGCAATGGGCAACGTCCCGGATTGGAATAGATACGTCCGGTACGCGGATGATGGGCGGCATTGCTGCCGGTCTCGCGCAGGATTTCGATCGAGCGCGGCGAAATATCGGTGCAATGCGACAGGATCGACTTCGGGCCCAGCAGTCCAAGTTTTTCGTCATATGCGAACTCGATCGAGTTGCCATACATGTGGGTGAAGAACCCCACGTCGTGGCGCACCATCAGGTCACGCACGGCCTCGGCTTGACGGTAGACCCAGCTTTCCTGTTCGGGCGACCACACCGGATCCTGGGCGTTGCGGTTGCCGATCCGCGACAGCGCCATGCAGTAGTCGACGATGCCGGTGACCGGGTCGGCGAGGAGGGTGTCGCAATTGGCGATGACTTCCTCGAAGGTCACCTGCCGGTCCGTGTGCTTCTCGCCATCCCAATCGGAAACCGTGCGCGGCCACGGTGGTCTTGCCGGACCGATGCCGATGCGGCTGCGCAGCCCGACGCGATCGAGTTCGCGCGACGCGATGCGCGCATAGGAGAGACTGTCTGTCCGCGCCGCGCTCGTGCCCAGCATCGAGAACATGAAGGTCGTACCGAGCTTCAACCGCTCCAGCGCACACATCTGGGCTTCCACCGCCCACCATTCCTCATCGAGGGCACGGGTGAAGGTGAACTCCTGGGCATTGCGGTAGCGAACGGCATCGAAGAAATCCTCGGCGACGTTGCGGAATATTCCGCCACCGAGATAGCCGTGAAGATCGACGAGGCCGGGCATCACCACCTTGTGGCTGCAATCGATGACTTCGGCGTCGCCATTTTCCGCGCTTAACGCATCGAATGTGCCGATGGCCACGATGCGGCCGCCGGAAATCAACACCGACGTATGTTCCAGCACCTGGCGTTGCGGATTCATGGTGATCAGCCAGGCATCGCGCAGCAGCATCGACTGCTCCGCCGAACGCGAGGTCGCAATACTGTCATGGGAAGGAGAAGAGTGCATGCCTGGTCCGATTTGCGGGGCGTCACGAGGGCTTCAACATCATACGGCTAGCAGTCCGAATTTAATTCGTCAATAAAACGAACTAATTATTTCCTTGGAATTCTTCCAGCCTTTTGTCCCCTTCGGCTAGCCCACATAGGTCCACAGACCCTGTACGAAATAGACCGCGCTGACGGCCAAAACGATGCGGCGGGTCCAGAAGCGGAATTGGTTGTCGCTCAGCCGATGCAGCAGAAAGCGACTGGTCGTCGTACCGGCGATCGCCAGCACAACCGCCATGACGTAGATCGACCAATGGATTTCGGCGCCCGAACCGCTGACAACGCTCTGGAAGTACAGCAGCTTGGTCAGATGGGTGAAGACCTGGCAGCCGGCTTTGGTTGCCACCACGGTCTTGCGATCCATGCGGCTGCGGACGAAAAAGATGTCGAGCACGGACCCGGACACCCCCGAAAACAGCTGGAATGCCGTGCATAAAAACCCGCATATTTCCGCGCCCCAGCGGTGATCCGCCTGGATGACGAAGCGTTCCGGCAGGAAGAGCACGAAAAACGGCGTGACGCCCATCACGATCAGCACCATGCCCTGGTCGGGAACGAAGCGAACGAGGCTGAACAGGGCCGCAGCCACCAATAGCCCGGCCACGTAGCGCAGCGCTATCGACCATTTGATATGATCGCGCCAGAGCAAGGCGCGCCAGCCATTGGAGGCCAGTTGCGCGACGCCCTGCAGTGTCAGCGCGGTCGGCACCGGCAGGATGAGCAGCAGCGTTCCCACCAAAATCATGCCGCCGGCCATGCCGAACACGCCCGACAGGAACGAGGTGGCGAAAACGATGAAGCCGAACGCGATGGCGATGGGAAGCGTCATGGAAGGGGGCAGGACAAGCGGGAGAGACTGACGGGCTGGTTCCTACGCCGAGGCAACCTCCGCCGCCAGATGGCAGGCGGCGAAATGGCCGGGTTTCAGGTTGACGAGCGGTGGCTCGACGGTCGTGCACTTGTCGAACGCCAGCGGGCAGCGGGTTCGGAAGCGGCATCCGGATGGCGGGCTGGTGGGCTTGGGCGGCTCGCCCATCACTTCCATGGAGAACCGGTTGGCCTCGCCCGGCTTCACCGACGGGGCGCTGCTGAGCAGGACGCGGGAGTAGGGATGCCCCGGCTCGCTGAACAATGTCTCGACCGGGCCGATCTCGACGATCTTGCCCAGATACATCACCGCCACCCGGTCGGCGATGAAACGCACCACGCCCAGATCATGGCTGAGGAACAGCATCGAGAGATTAAGTTCCGCCTTCATCTCCTTGAGAAGATTCAGGATCTGCGTCCGGATCGATACGTCCAGTGCCGACACGGGTTCATCAGCCACCAGCACACGCGGCTTCAGCACCAGCGCTCGCGCAATGGCAACGCGCTGCCGCTGGCCACCACTCAATTCGTGCGGAAAGCGGTGCATGTAAAGGCCGGCGGGACGGAGGCCCACCTTGTCGAGAAGCTGCTCGATATAGGCATCCATTTCACTGCGCGGCATCGCCTTGTGCAGTTTCAACGGCCGGCGCAGCGCTTCACTGATCGTCTGTTTGGGGTTGAGCGAGGCATAAGGGTCCTGGAACACCACCTGGACGTCACGCCGAAACGCCCGGCGCTGCTGCGGGGAGAGCGTCGCGATCGATTCCGAACGCCATAGAACATGGCCGCCCGACAGTTCCCGAAGACCCAGAATCGACAGACCGAGCGTGGTCTTGCCGCTGCCGCTCTCGCCCACCAGCGCCACGGTTTCGTTTTCATGCAGGACTAGGCTGACATTGTCCACGGCATGGACTTCACGCTTGCCGCGGTTGAACAGGCCCTGGCGTACGGTAAAGTTGACCGTGGCGCCTTCGACGGAGATGGTTTCGTTTGCCATCAGCCTTGCGCCTGCCCCTGGTGTAGCCAGCACTTGGCGGTCTGGCCGGATGGAAAGTGAAAGTCCGGCGGCTCCTCGGTCATGCACTTGTCGAAGGCATGCGGGCACCGCGGATGAAACCGGCAGCCACTGGGCGGTGTGCGCATATCGGGAGGCGAGCCTTCCAGCGCTACGATGCTGGACTTCGGATCGAACGGATCGAGGATCGAGGCGATCAGTGCAACCGTGTAGGGATGCTTGGGATCATCGAACAGGGCTTTGGTGGCGCCCTGTTCGACCAGCTGGCCGCCATACATGATGTAGACCCGGTCACAGACCTGGGAGATCACC
The DNA here is from genome assembly GCA_036499825.1 of Devosiaceae bacterium. Taxonomy (GTDB): domain Bacteria; phylum Pseudomonadota; class Alphaproteobacteria; order Rhizobiales; family Devosiaceae; genus Paradevosia. The sequence goes on along the minus strand of DASYCZ010000026.1, from coordinate 877,361 downwards.
GCCAGGTCGTGCGAGATCAGGATCAAGGCCACGTTGAGCTCGGCGCGCATCGCCGCCAGGAACTTCAGGATCTGGTGCTGCACGGTGGCGTCGAGCGCCGTCGTCGGCTCATCGGCGACGATAAGGCTCGGATGCCGGATCAGCACCGACGCGATCATGGCACGCTGCTGCATGCCACCGCTCAGTTCGTAAGGGTAGCTCGCCGCCACCCGCTCCGGATCGGCGATCTGGACGGCCTTCAGCACTTCGATGACGTTGTCGTGCGTCGCCCTGCTGCGCGAGCGGCGCTGTCCGATCGCCTCCGCGATCTGTTCGCCTATGGTCATGATCGGGTTGAGATAGCTGCTGGCATCCTGGAAGATCATGCCGATCTCGGAAAGCCGCACGGCCCGCATTTCGCGGGCACTCATCGCGTTGAGGTCGCGGCCCTCGAACGCGATGCGGCCACCGGTGATCCGGCCGGGCTCGGGAACGAGGCGCAGCAGGGACAGGGCCGTCATCGACTTGCCCGAACCGCTCTCACCCACCAGGCCCACGGCTTCGCCATGCCCCACGGTGAAGGAAATTCTGTCAACGATGGGAGCAGATCCGAAGCGGACGTTCAGATCTTCCACGCGCAACAGGTCGCCGGCAGCGGTCGTCATGGGCTAGCCTTTCGCCTGCAGGCGCGGATTGAGGAAGTCGTTGATGCCGTCGGCGAGCAGCGCCATGCCCATCGCGAGCAGCGAGATGGCAAGACCCGGAAAAGCCGCCGTCCACCAGGCCTGGCGCATGAACTGCTGCGCATTGTTCAGCATGCGACCCCAGCTCATCACCGTCGGATCGCCCGCACCCAGAAAGCTCAGGCTGGCCTCGAGGATGATGGCGCTGGGAATCTGCAGCGACGCGGTGACGACGACTGCCGTCAGCGCATTGGGCAAGATCTCGGCGAACATGATGCGCATGTCGCCAGCGCCATAGGCCCGCGCCGCCATCACATAGGGCCGTTCGCGCCGCGTCAGGAATTCGCCCCGCACCATACGGGCGATTTCCGACCACGACAGCACGCCGATAACCAGGATCGTGCCCCAGAGGTTTGCGCCAAACAGTGCGACGATCACCAGGGCCAGGAAAAAGCGCGGCAAGACCTGGAAGATTTCGGCAAAGCGCATGAGCAGGTCATCGACGCGGCCACCGAAAAAGCCCGCCGGAGCCCCCACCAGAATACCGACGCCGACCGACAGAAGGGTGGACAGCAGTCCGACTTCCAGCGAGGTGCGCGTGCCGTAGATGACGCCGCTGAAGATATCACGGCCCAACTGGTCGGTGCCGAAGAGATAAGTCCAGGATGGTGCGGCGAGGCGCGTACCGACGAGCTCGAACGGTCCGTGCGTCGCAATGACGGGGGCGAAAACACCCGCAATCAGGAACACCAGGGTGATGACCAGGCCGACGACGGACAGGCCATTCCTGCGGAAACGGTTCCAGCCATCGATCCACCACGGGGCTCGGGTGAGGGGGGCGGGCGCAGTCGTGGTCTGGCCGCTCATTTGTAGCGCACCCGAGGATCCACCAGCGCATAGGCGATATCGGTCAGAAGGTTGCCGATAACAATGGTCAGGCCGATCATGATCAGAATTCCCATGAGTACCGGATAGTCGCGAGCCAGAATGGAGTCGTAGGTAAGGCGTCCGATCCCCGGCCAGCCGAAGACCGTCTCGGTCAGCACCGCGCCGGCGATCAGTGACCTGATGTTCAACCCGATGACGGTAATGACCGGCAGCACCGCATTGCGCAGGGCATGGACCCAGATAATCGTGCTCTCGCTGGCGCCCTTGGAGCGGGCATAGGTGATGAATTCCAACCCAAGGGTCGCCACCATGTTGGCCCGCGTCACGCGTGCAATCAGCGCCAGGTTGAACACCGTCAGTGTCAGCGCCGGCAGCGTCAGGTGCTGGATGATGTCGATGACCTGCCCGAAGCCATGGGCCGGGACGCGGAGCGATTGCATGCCCTGGGCCGGAAACCAGCCCATCTGCAGGGAGAAGACCAGCAACACCATTTGCGCCAGCCAGAAGGGCGGCACGGCATAACCGATCAGCGACAATACGGTCACCGACTGGTCTCCCGCACTGCGCGGTTTCAGCGAAGACAACACGCCCAGAATGATGCCGAAAACGATGGACAAGACAAACTGTGTGCCGAACAGCAGCAGGGTCGCTGGCAGCCGGGACATGATCACGCTGACGACGCTGGCGCGCGAAATGAACGAATAGCCCAGATCGCCGCGAATGACCTGGCCGAGATAGACAAGCAACTGGACGTAGAGCGGTTGATCAAGCCCATACTGTGCGCGAATTTGCGCGACGAATTCAGGCGTGCCGCCGGATTCTCCAGTAATGAAGGTAATGGGATCGCCCGGCGCGGTATGCACCAGCACGAAACACACGACTATTATGATGGCGATGACCGGTACAACTTGCAGCACACGGCGAAGCAGATACGCTATCATTCGAAACGAACTGCCGGTGGGAAAGCAGGGGCCAGAGCCCATACTGTTGTGATGACGGGAGATTTCGTCTGGTTTCTACTGAACATCACTACCGCATTATCAGCCCGGCTCGGGCGTTCGATCATCGAAATTGATGGGTGCATTGTTATGTCGTAGGCGGTATGGCTAACAGCAGTGGATTAATTCGTCAATATACCGAACTAACAGGAAGGCGCTCCAGACTTGCAAGGAAAAATTTCTCGCAATGAGTCGTTGCGGAGTGTTGCCGAGCTGCTGTTGCACCGGGGACCGATCTCCCGCGCCGAACTTTCCAAGCTTTCCGGTTTTTCCAAACAGACCATGTCCGAAGTGATCGGCGCGCTGGAGGCCGACGGCCTCGTGCGCCCCATTGGCCGCACCAATGGCAATATCGGGCGCACCGCCGTGGTCTATGACCTTGCGGCTGATGTCGCCTATGCGGCGGGCATAGATCTGGGGGTCACATGGATGTCGGCGGCCCTGGTCGACGTCATGGGCAATATCGTCGCGCAACGCTCCATCAAGACCGATGAACGCGGCGGCCAGTTCGTCGTCGACCAGATCTGTGACGTCATCATCGATCTCGCCCGCGGCATTGATGCGGACCCGGAACGTGTGAGGCAGGTGGCGATCGGCTCGCCAGGCGTTGTCGACTACCGCACCGGCCGCATCCAGATGTCGCCCAACGTGCATGGCCTCGATACGGTCAATATGCGTGAACTCATCGCCAACAAGCTCGGCACGGAAGTCAGCATCGAAAACGACGTAAACCTGGCGCTTGTCGGCGAGCATTGGCAGGGCAGGGCCAGGGGTATCGGCAATGCGGCCCTGGTCTTCGTCAGCACTGGCGTCGGCATGGGCTTTACCGCCAATGGTATTCTCATTCGCGGCATCAGCGGTGCTGCGGGCGAAATCGCCTATATGCCGATAGGCAGTGATCTCTATTCCCCTGAAGCGCTCAGCGCCGGTGCCCTGGAGCGCGAAATCGGCGCTTCGGGCATGCTTCGTCGCTATGAACAGGCGGCCGGGTTCAAACTCGAGGCCGCTTCCGACATTTTCGAGCGCCGCAATTCCGGCGATGCGGCCGCGGCCAAGGTCATAGACGACACTGCCCAGGCCCTCGCCATCGCCATTGCGGCAATCTGTGCCGTCGTCGACCCGCAGATCGTCATTCTGGCCGGCAGCATCGGCTCCCGTTCGGAATTCATCGAGGCAACCATGCGAAAGATTCCGGCGCTTTCGGAACGCCCGATTCGCCTGGAAGCCAGTGAGCTGAAGGAGCGCGCCGGCCTTGTGGGTGCCCTCGCCATGGCCCTCAATCGCCTGCATTCCGTGCTGTTCGGGGCATCCGGCACCACGGGTTCGGAGTTCCAGGATCCGGCGCAGGGTAAACCCAGCGTCTCCGAACGCATCGGCCGGAACATCCTCGACCAGATAATCTGAGAGCGCTCGCGCACTAGAGTCCAATCGGGTTCCTCCTGACGCGCTGCGCCTGCCTCGGCGCAGGATGGTCTGCGTGGATTTTTGCGACCGCCTTGCTACCGCTTAGGTCAACCAATTTTTTCACTTTGGTCTGATCGCCGCATGCCCGTACTTCCGGCATCACCTAGTCCTCCATACCAGCCGCACCTGCGACTTTGTGTGACCAATTCGCGATTTACACAAACATCACATTGACCAATTCAAAGCCAAATGCAAAAAATTTTGAAAGTGATCAACCAAGTGGTGTGAGAATGAGCATTGTTCGGCGAGCGGTAACGACAGCGCCCCGGAGCGTCGTTGCATGACCGATCTGCTCCTGCACAACGGCGTCATCATCACCATGGACCCCGAGCGCCGGATTCTGGAGGGCTATTCGGTTGCCATCCGGGACGGTTGTATCGTTGCGGTCGGACCGGCTGCCGATCTGGCTGAGCGTTTCGCCGACGCCCGCCGCGTCGATTGCACCAACAAGGCCGTGCTGCCCGGCATGGTGGATCTGCATGGCTATCTCGGCGGCAGCCTGCTGAAATCGGTTGGTGAACATAGTGATGGCGTGGCGCGCCGGGGTTTGGCCGAAACCGTCCTGTCTCATTACACCGATGAGGAATGGTGGCATGCCGAGGCGCGTCTCAGCGCTATCGAACGGCTAAAGATGGGCACCACCTGCATGTTCTCGATGATGGGCGGCAATGGCACCCGCACCGACGACATGCGCTATGCCCGGATCTGCGCCGAGGAATTGACGTCGATCGGCTTGCGCACGCGTATCGGTGTCGGCCCCGGCCGTCCGCCTTGGCCGCGCAGCTATTCCAACTGGGTCGACGGCAAGCAGATCGAAGGCCCCGTCAGTTTCGAGACCGTGATCGACAATTGCGACCGCCTGCTCGGCGAACTGGCGCCCGGCAATCTCGTCGACTCCTGCCTGGCCTTGTCCCGCATCGGCAATCGCAACGAACACGATCCCGTATGGTCGGCCGATCGCGAGGCTTGGGTTTTCAAGCAGGCCGAAGCCGTGCGCGAACTCATGGCCAAGCATGATGTCGGCTTCTGGACCCATGCCTATGGCAATGCCATCGAATATGCCTATGACGAAAAGCTGGGTCTGCTCGGCCCCAAGACCATCCTTTCGCACTGCATCGATATTTCCGAGCGTGCCATCGGCATCATGAGGGACACCGGTTCGAGCGCCGCCCATCATCCGCGTGCGGCGCGCGTTTACTCTTATCCCGGCCGCTGTCCCATTCCTGAGCTGATGGAGGCTGGCGTGATCGTCGCACTCGGCTCCGACACACCGTCCAACCACGATTGCGATATCTTCCTCGACATGAAGGCCGCGGTCCGCATGCAGCGCGTGCACTTCCGTGATCCCAATCTCCTGCCGCCGGGCAAGACGCTGGAAATGGCGACCATCGATGGCTATCGCGCGCTCGGCCTTGACCATGAGCTGGGCTCGATCGAAGTCGGCAAGAAGGCCGACATCATCACCGTCGACCTGTTCCAGCCGCATCTCGTCCCCATCGATATGCCGGTCTATCGCGTCGTCTATCAGGCGACGGGCCGGGATGTTGCCGATGTGGTGGTCGATGGCCGGCTGATCATGCAGGGCCGCAAGCTGCAGACCGTCGATGAGGCCGAGGTGCTCGACACCGCACAGGGCGTCTATCGCAAGATGGTCGAGCGTGCCGACCTTTCCGCCCACACCGGCGTTCCCGACCATTTCTGGGGCGTGGCGCGCTGATGGCCCAGGCTCCTACGGCTATCGCCGGATCCCAGCCATGCTGAGATACGCCATCAAGCGTTTGCTGCAACTGCTGCCAATTTTGCTGGTGATCGTCTGCGTCAACTTCTTCCTGGTGCGGCTGGCTCCTGGCGATCCGGTCTCGTACCTGATCGGGGATGCGCCGGCGACGCCCGAATTCGTTGCTGGATTGCGTTCCTTCTATGGCCTCGACAAGCCGGTCTGGGAGCAGCTTTTCATCTACCTGTTCAACATTCTCCACGGCGACCTGGGCTTTTCCTACGTCTCGCAGGAGAACGTCACCACCATCCTGCTGTCCCGCCTGCCAGCCACGCTGATGTTGATCGGCACGGAACTCGTTCTGTCCATCATCATCGGAGTGCTCGCAGGTGTGGCTTCGGCCCGTCGCCAGGGAAAGTGGCTTGACCAGATCGTAACGGTCCTGTCGTTGATCGGTTATGCGGTGCCCGCCTTCTGGCTCGCGCAGATCCTGATGCTGGTGTTCTCGCTGAAGCTGGGCCTGTTCCCCTCGCAGGGCATGCACTCCATGCGCTACGACCTCAGCGGCTGGAGCAGTTTTACCGATCTCGTCTATCACCTGATTTTGCCGGTTTTCACACTGACGATCTACAATTTGGCGCTGATCGCTCGCGTCACGCGCGCCAGCATGGCCAACACCATGAAGCTGGAGTTCATCACGTTCGCGCGCTCCAAGGGAGCCAGGGAACGCGCGGTCGTCTGGCGGCATGGGTTGAAGAACGCCATCCTGCCGGTCGTCACGGTGATCGGCCTCGAATTCCGCAATCTCGTCGCCGGCGCAGTGCTGACCGAGACCGTGTTCGCCTGGCCCGGAGTCGGCCGACTGACCTATGATTCCATCCGCTCGCGCGACTATCCCGTGCTGATGGGGATCCTGCTGCTCATCGGTGTGGTCGTGGTCATCGGTAATCTGCTGACCGATCTGGCCTATGCCCGTCTCGATCCTCGCGTCAGATATCAGTGAGGCCGGCATGAGTGTGCAAACCGACATAACCGATCCCGCACCGCGTCCGGCCCGCAAGCCGCGCTCGCGCCTGGCGCGCTTCATCGCTTGGTGGGCAGATGGCTGGTCCCGCTTCAGCAACAACAGGCTTTCGGTCATCGGGTTGGTGATCGTCCTGCTCTTCATTTTCGCCGGACTGGCGACACCGTTGCTCACGCCCTATGGACCATTCGACCTGGTCGCCGAACGTTTGCAGCCGCCATCGGCCGAACATTGGCTGGGGACCGACAATCTCGGTCGCGACGTGATGAGCGGCGTGCTCTACGGCACTGGCACTTCCATGCGTGTCGGCTTCCTGTCCGTGCTCTTCTCGATGACGCTCGGCCTCTTCGTAGGCAGCATCGCCGGCTATTATGGCGGCTGGCTCGATGACACGCTGATGCGCATCACCGAAATCTTCCAGGTGCTGCCGCGTTTCTTCCTGGCTCTCATCATCGTGGCATTGGTCGGCGCCAACCTCTGGGGCACGATCTTTGTCATCGGCATCCTGTCCTGGGCCGAGATCGCGCGCCTGGTGCGCGCGGAATTCTATACCTTGCGCAATCGTCCGTTCGTTCGCGCCGCCAAAGCCTATGGCGCCAGCGACGCGCAGATCATCTTCACCGAAATCCTGCCCAATGCGCTGACAGCGGTGGTGGTGGTTGGCGCGTTGCAAATCCCCAGCGCCATTCTGCTCGAGGCCAGCCTCAGCTTTATTGGCGCCGGCGATCCCAACGTCATGAGCTGGGGCCGGATGCTCAATACCGCCCAGCAGTATATGGCTGATTCCTGGTGGACCGGCGTGTTCCCCGGCCTCGCCATTTCGGTATTCGCCATGAGCCTGGCGCTGCTGTCCGACGGCATCAATGACTTCCTCAATCCGCGCCTCAGGCAGAAGGGCTGACCATGGGCACGTCTGAGAAGCCTTTGTTGCATGTCCATAATCTGACGACGCATTTCGCGTCCGCCCGCGGCACCGTCCGGGCTGTCGATGGCGTCTCCTTCGATGTGAAGGAAGGCGAGGCGGTCGGCATCGTGGGGGAATCCGGCTCCGGCAAGTCGATGACGTCGCTCTCCATCCTGCGGCTGGTGCCGCCGCCTGGCCGTGTCGTCGCCGGCTCCGTCGAGTTCGATGGCCGCGATCTGCTGGCGCTCGACGATGAGGGCATGCGCGGAGTTCGGCTATCCGATATCGCCATGATCTTCCAGGACGCCGGCAGCTACCTCAATCCGATCATGACGATCGAGGAACAGATTGCCGAGTCGATCGGCAAACGCGGTTCGCGCAAACTAGAGGATCGCGAGCGCGTTCTCGATGCGTTGCGCGCGGTACAAATTCCCGATCCGGCGCGTGTCGCCGCCAGCTACCCGTTCGAGTTGAGCGGTGGCATGCAGCAACGCGTGCTGATCGCGGCGGTGTTGATCCGCAAGCCGCGCCTGATCATCGCCGACGAGCCGACCACGGCCCTGGACGCCACGGTACAGGATCAGATCCTGCGCTTCCTCGCGGCCATGCGGGTTGAGCTGGGTGCGGCGCTGATGCTGATCTCGCACGATCTCGCCGTCATCGCCGATGTCTGCGACAGCGTCTATGTCATGTATGCCGGCCAGGTCGTGGAAAGCGGCCCGACCGCGCAGATTTTCGATGCGCCCAAGCATCCCTATACGATGGCGCTGATCGACTCGATCCTCGATCCGTTCGACCCCAAGACCGATCTGGTGCCGCTCGAGGGGACGCCGCCGAACATGGCCTCGCCTCCGAGCGGCTGCCGCTTTCATCCGCGCTGCCGCTTCCGTTTCGAGGGGTGCGACACCGTCGAGCCGAAGTTGCACGATTTCGGCAATGGCCAGGCGGCTAAATGCGCGCTCTATGATCCCGAACGCGTGGGTGCGTGATGGCCGTTGAAACCATTCGCATCACTGACGCCAATGTGCACTTTCCCGTCCGCAGCGGCCTGTTTGGACAGAACAAGCGCATCGTTCACGCCGTCGATGGGGTCAATCTGACCCTGAACGAGAATGAAACCGTCGCCCTTGTGGGCGAAAGCGGCAGTGGCAAAACCACGCTTGGGCAGGCCGTCGTCGGACTGCAGAAGCTCTCCTCGGGCCGCATCGACTGGCGCGGCAAGGATGTCGATGCGCTGTCGGGCGAGAGCATGCGTGGCTTTCATCGCGACGTGCAGGTGGTCTTCCAGGACCCTTATGGTTCGCTCAATCCGCGCCAGACGATCGGCCAGGCCCTGCGGCGTCCGCTGCTCTTGCACAAGACCGTCGCCCCCGCCGAGGCCGATGCCTATGTGGAGGATCTGCTCGATCGTGTCGGGTTGAGCCCGTCCTATCTTTATACGGACAACTTCCCCCACGAGTTCTCGGGCGGCCAGCGGCAGCGTATCGCCATTGCGCGAGCGCTCGCGCTCAATCCTTCGGTGCTGGTCGCCGACGAGCCCGTGTCGGCGCTGGATGTGTCCATCCGCACACAGATCCTGAAGCTGTTGCAGCGTCTCAAGAGCGAACTGAAGTTGTCGCTGCTGTTCCTGAGCCATGATCTCGGCGTCGTCCGCTTTATCGCCGACCGGGTGGTGGTGATGTATCTGGGTAAGCTCGTCGAGACCGGGCCGGTCGACGCCATCTTCGATCATCCGCACCACCCCTATACCCAGGTCTTGCTGGGCGCAGCGCCGTCGCTCAGCCGCGCCAGAGCGCACAATCGCGAGCGGGTCACCATCGTCGGGGAGCCGCCCAAGCCGACGGCGCCGCCCTCGGGGTGCCGCTTCAGGACGCGATGCCCCTTCGCCATGGACATCTGCAAGGTCGAACCCGTGCTCAAGGATCTGGGGGGCGGTCATAGCTCGGCCTGCCATCTCGATGGGCCGGCGCTTGCACCCTAGGATCGCTGGGCCGGCGATCCCAATGCCTGACTGATGCAGCCTGGCCCGGCTGCAAGATCTAAAGGGAGACTATCATGACGAAGGACCGCAAAAGGCCGTTGAGCAAGCTCTTCGGCTTGGCCGCGCCAGCCATTCTCGCCACCATTCTCATCGCCCAAGCACCGGCCGTCATGGCCCAGGAAGCGATCAAGCAGGGTGGCACGCTGATTTCGGCGATTACCGACAACCCACCCAATTTCATCACCGGGCTGGGCACCGACATCACCACCATCGCTATCGGCGGCGAGATATTCAACACCCTGATCAAGCTGGACGACAAACTGAACCTCGTTCCCAGCCTCGCCAAATCCTGGGAAATCAGCCCCGATGGCCTGACCTACACCTTCCACCTGCAGGAAGGTGTGAAGTGGCATGACGGCCAGCCGTTCACGTCCGCCGACGTGAAATACACGTTCCAGGAACTCAGCGGGAAATACAACTCGCTGGCCATCCAGGCATACAAGGGCATAGCGAGCATCGATACGCCCGATGACAACACTGTCGTCGTCAAGCTCGCCAAGCCCGATCCCTCATTCTTTCCATGGGCGTTCTGCCAGCCGAACTTCGCGCAGATTTTCCCCAAGCACATCTACGAAGGCTCGGATCCCCGCACCAACCCGGCCAATCTCAAGCCCATCGGTACCGGTCCCTTCGTGTTCAAGGAATGGAACCGCGGCAGCAACGTCGTGCTGGAGCGAAATCCGGACTACTTCAACAAGGATCACGTCTTCCTCGATCGCCTGGTGTTCCAGATCATCCCCGATCCGGGCGCGACCCAGCTCGCTCTCCAGAAGGGCGACATCGACTATATTCCTTATTCGGCGCTGTCGACCTCGGCGCTCGCGCCCTTGAGCAAGGATCCGAACATCCAGGTCATCGACAGCCTGCGCCCTGCGCTGGGTGAGATCATGATGTTCTACAACCTCCGTGAACCCCAGCTTGCCAAGCCGGAAGTGCGGCAGGCCATCGCCCATCTCGTCGACAGGGACCTGCTGGTCAAGCTGGCGCTGAACGGCCACGGCAAGGCCGCGACGGGGCCGATACGCTCCGATCAGCCGCCGTTCTACGATGCCGACATTCCCAAGTACGCGCATGATGTGGCGCTTGCCAACGATCTGCTCGACAAGGCCGGCTTCCCCAAGGATGGCAATGGCACGCGGTTCAGCCTGCGTCTCAGCTATCAGGGCACGGGTGAGGGTGGTGCCTTGCAGTCTGCCGCCGAAATCATGCGGCAGCAGTTGAAAGAGGGGGGCATCGACCTGCAGCTCATGCCTACCGATTCCGCCGCCTGGCTCGACTCGGCGTTCATGAAGTGGGATTTCGATCTCACCATGGGCTCTTTCGGCACGGGACCCGATCCCAAGATCGGCGTCAACCGGCTCTACAGCACCAGCACCATCCAGAAAGTGGTGGGGGGCAATTTGATGGGCTACAGCAATCCCAAGCTCGATGACCTGTTCAACAAGGCTGACGCCGAAATGGATCCCAAGGTCCGCGCCGATGACTACCATCAGGCGCAGCAAATCCTTGGAACTGATCTGCCCGCGCTCTGGCTCTGGGAGAAATCCTACCCGATCGCGGTCCGCAAGGGCATTGTCGGCCTTCCCGCCGGCGCCATGCACTCCGAAGTCTTCGAAGACGTCGGCCAGGCGAACTGAATGATGTGACGATCTGGGCGGAGGCTCCAAGCCTTCGCCCAGCATGCTCCGGGACACCACAGTTCAATAGGGTGAACGGCCGCCCCCAGCTTGGAGCTTACTTCGCCTTCCAGGGAACCAGCCAACTCTCCAGCTCGTCGAGCAGCAGCGTCAGCAGGAAACCGATGATGGCGATGACGAAAAGCCCGACATACATCTGCTCGACCGCGAAGGTCTGCCAGGCACTCCAGATCATGAACCCGAGGCCTGAATCGGCGCCGCCGAGCATTTCGGCCATGGAGACCATGATCAGGCCGATGCCGATGCCGAGCTTGAAGCCGGTCATGATCACGGGCAGGGCGCCCGGCAACGCAATCGTCTGGAACATGCGCCGGCGATCGGCTTTGAAGTTGCGGCCGACATCGAGATAGATGCTGCTGATTTCAAGGACCCCCGCCGTGGTGTTGATCAGCACCGGAAAGAATACCCCCAGGGCGACCATGAAGATCTTGGAGCCTTCACCAAGGCCGAAGATCAGCAGGGCCAGAGGCAACAGGGCGCTCTTGGGAACGGGGTAAGTCGCTGCCACCAATGGTTCGACCAGGGCGCGAACAGTGCGGTTCAGCCCCATCACCAGGCCCAGCAGCAGCGCCGGTACGCCACCAATGATCGTACCCAGCAGCAGGCGCTGCAGCGTTATCAGGGTGTTGGAAATCAACTGACCCGACAGCAGCATGGAATAGCCAAGGGTCAGGATGGCCGATGGAGCGGGGAAGAAGCGCGTATCGATGATATTGAGACGGGCGAGGATTTCCCAGACCAGCAGCAGCCCGATGGGCGAGATTATGCCCAGCAGGCGATAACGCATCCGTTCGCTGATCAACGGGGCCCTTTCGGCGACGCCGGCGGTGATTGCGGTCATCTTGTGCTCCTACCGGTCATTTTCTCGCTGCCGCGCGGCTTCGACCTCGTCCCGCAGGCTTGACCAGATACGGTGCACCAGCTTGCCGTATTCGGGGGACTTCTGCAGTTCGATGATGTTGCGCGGCCGCGGCAGGTCGATGGGGACGATGGTTTTGACGCTGCCCGGGTTGGCCGTCATGACCATGACGCGATCGCCGAGCAGCACCGCCTCATCGACACTGTGCGTGATAAAAACCACCGTCTTCTTGTCTTCTTCCCAGATGCGCAGCAGCTCTTCCTGCAACAGGAACTTGTTCTGCGCATCGAGCGCCGAAAACGGCTCATCCATCAGGAGGATACGGGGGTTGTTGGCGAAGGCGCGGACGATGGAAACGCGCTGGCGCATGCCGCCGGATAGCTGGTGCGGATAATAATCGGCAAACCGCATCAAGCCGGTGCGGTTGAGGTAGTGATCCACAACTTCGCGGATTTCCCTGGCCGGCCGATGGCGCATGCGCAGGCCATAAGATGCATTCTGCCGCACGGTCATCCAGGGGAAGATCGAGTCCCCCTGAAACACCATGGAGTTCAGCGGCTGCTCCGCATCGCCCGATGCGATCTCGATGGTGCCGGAGCTGTGGGTCTGCAGGCCCGCTAGAATGCGCAGCAGCGTAGTCTTGCCGCAGCCGGAAGGGCCGACGATGACGAAGAACTCACCCGCGCCGATATCGATCGAGATGTCGTCGATGGCTTTCAGGCTGCCAAATACACGGTTGAGCCGATCGATCTGAATGGCGGGCGGCGCAACGCTGGCTGGCTGTGGCGATGGGGATATCAGGCGCACATTCATCGCGCCGCCCTCGTGGTATTCGGCTCGACCGCGAGACCACGATCGAGCGATGCAATGCATTGGTCCACGGTCTGGACGTCGCCGAAGGTGGCGTAAAAGCCGGATAGCGCCGCATTGTGCTCCTGGTCGGTATGCGAGGCCAGCGCGTCGGACGCCATGACGACCTTGTAGTTCAGCATCATCGCATCGCGCGCCGAGCTTTCGCAGCAGACGCCTGTGACTGTGCCCGCGACAAGCAGGCTGTCGATCCCACGCTGTCGCAACCGGCTATCGATATCCGAAGATCCCTGGATGAAGGCGCTGAACCGCTTCTTGGTCACCAGCAGATCGCTCGGCTTGATATCGTTGGCTTCCCAGAACCGGAAGCCATCGCCATCCTCGTCCATGGCGGCACAACGCCGGTCGCGGCGATCCGGCGTCATCAGGTCGTCGTTATAGACGGACCATTTCTCCAGCGTATCGCGGGTGCTGGTCCTCACCCAGGCCACCACACCACCGCGTCGGCGCAGCTCATCAGCCAGGTGGTTGATCTGAGGCGTAATCTCGATGGCGGCGGCAACGCCGGCGGGGCTGTCGGGATGCACGAAATAGTTCTGCATATCGATCACCACCAGCGCCGTGCGCCTGGGATCGAGCTGATCGAAAGGATGTTCCTTCCCACCGCGGGCTTTTACGCGCGCAGCTACGCTGGCAAAGATTTCTGTCTTGTGCACGCGCCCCTCCCTTGGTGGGTTTTGATTTGAGGGGGCGTCGCGGCAATGCCCCCCGGCGGACGCTAACACCGGGCTTCCGGCACCGTCTAATATAACTTCCCATCCATTACATTTGCCCGAGGCGTGGCTGCCTTGCCAGCTGTCTTATTTCCGGCATCGAATGACAGCCCGCCCAATTCATATTGGCGTTTCAAAGTTGCAGCGCCTTAGCTGCCTGCCGGCATGTTTCAGAAAACCAAATCGATGCCGATTTTTAGCTGAGGGAGGAATATATGAAGGTGAACCACACCTATGGCCTGCGCCGTGCCGCGGCCGGCACCCATCTGTCGAGATCCGGTGGGTTGCTTGCTGCTCTGTTCGGGGTGGCCGCCATGGCCTCGCTTTCGATGCCGGCCGTTGCCGCCGGTGCCGAGGTCGTCAACATCGGCATTCCCAACGTCGCCACCGATGTGGGCTTCTTCCTCGCTGACCAGGAGGGTTACTTCAAGGACGAAGGTATCGAGGTGAAATTCACCCCGTTTCCGTCGGCGGCCGGTATGATCGCGCCGCTCGGTGCCGGGCAGCTCGATGTGGGCGGGGGCGCTATTTCGGCCGGCTTTTTCAACGCCGTTGATCGCGGCATCAACATCCGCATCGTCGCCGACAAGGGCGCGGACACCGCCGAGTACGAATACTCGACCATCGTTATCCGCAAGGACCTCGTCGACTCCGGCAAATACAAGTCACTTGCCGATCTCAAGGGCCTGACCCTGGCGGCCTCGGCCCAGGGGGCCAACAGCGAATCCCAGATCAACCAGGTGTTGCAGCAGGCCGGCCTCAAATATGAGGACGTGAAAGTCGTCTACCTCTCTTATCCGGAAATGTATGCGGCGCTGAAGAACAAGGCCATCGACGGCGGCGTCAGCAACGAGCCGACCCTTTCAAGCATGGTCAAGGACGGCGTTGCGGTTCGTGCCAGCGACAAGTCCCTGTTCCCCGGATACCAGACCGCCGTTGTGTTCTTCTCCCAGAGCTTTGCCGAAAAGCGCAAGGACGTGGCGCAGAAGTTCATGCGTGCCTATATCCGCGCCGTTCGCGACTACAACGATGGTTTGCAGAATGGCAAATTCGTCGGACCGAAAGGTGACGCCGTCATCGCGGCGCTGACCAAATATACCGCCGTCAAGGACCCGGATATCTACCGGAACATGACCCCGTTCGTGGTCAATCCAAATGGCACGGTGAACCCCAAATCGCTGGATACCGACCTGGCCTTCTTCAAGGAACGCAAGCTCGTTCCCGACCGTGTCCAACTCGCGCCTTACCTCGACACGTCTTTCGTCGATTGGGCCGTGTCAGATCTCGGCGCCTATAAGAAGGCGCCCTGATGCAACGGGGCACGCCGGCTACGGCGTGCCCACCGCCCGATCTGTTTGGCGCAACTATAAGCAAGATCAATGGCTAGGCAATACTGAATAAACGTTAGAACAATCGTAATACCTCCATCGACGCCGCATTTTTGCTCTGCTAGCGTTTTTCTCTGGCTAGGGGATAAACATGCGAGCGATCGTCAAGGTACTCACTTCGTTTTGCTGGGTTGGTCTGAGCGTGCTGATGGCAACGCAGCTGGCCATGGCCGATGCCACGGTGCCGACCGCCGATATCGAGGGCGCCGCCGACAATGCCCTTGCCAAGCGCTATGAGGGCTCGTTCATCGTCTCCTATGAAAAATCGGCCTATACCGATTTCACCGTGCCACTAGCGCCGCTGAAGGCGAGCGAGGATACGGAAGCGCGGGACAAGAACAACAACGCCGTTTTCGCTCCAGAGAAAAAGCTTGAGGTTGAGGGCGCCTTGACCCGCATTGCCTATGTGTTGCCGGAGGGGCGCTCGCCGCTGGAGGTGCTGCGCAACTACCAGGATGTCATCGAGGCTGCAGGTGGGGACGTGCTGTTCGAATGCCAGAAAGAAGAATGCGGTGGCGCCGCTGACCGCGCATCGAGCGGTGGCGGCGGCGATATGAGCCTCACCATGACGTTCTTTTACGATTCCGACCTCAAGGACGCAGACTTCAGCAACGGCAAATGTGCGCTGACCTCGACGATCAACGACCAGCGCTTCTTTTCCGCCAAGGTGCCGCAGGGCGATGGCGACGCCTATGTCACCGTGCAGACCTTTTCACTAATCGACGACCTCTATTGCAAGGAATTGAACGGGCGCACTATAGCCTTGGTCCACGTGCTGGAGCCCAAGGGCCGTGACAAGAAGATGGTTGTCGTCGAGGCTGCCAAGATGGCGGATTCGCTCGCCACGACCGGCAGCATCTCGCTCTATGGCATCTATTTCGACACCGACAAGGCGGACATCAAGCCCGAATCCGACCCCACCCTGAAGGAGATCGCCACACTGCTCGCCAGTGAGCCGAAGATGGCGGTGATCGTGGTCGGGCATACCGATAGCCAGGGGGCTTTCGACTACAATCTCGACCTGTCGTCGCGCCGGGCGCAGGCGGTGAAAACGGCTCTCGTTTCGCAATATGGCATCGATGGCGGGCGGTTGACTGCGGCAGGGGCGGGCATGATGGCGCCCGTGGCCAGCAACGACAACGACGAGGGTCGGGCCAAGAACCGCCGTGTCGTGCTGGTCAAGACCAACTAGGCGCCGGCTGTTCGTCGCCGGCGAGCGTCAGTCATCGTCTATCACGAGACCCGTTACGCCGGAGAGCGTGTGCAGTTCTTCATCCGCCGCGGCGACCTCTAGGCCATCGCCGGCGGCGGGGCAGGCGGGAACAACTTGCCTCGGGCAACCAGCCGGACAGTGCCTGCCGCAATCGCCAGCACGAGCAGGTTCGCCAATATGAACAGGATGGGCGCGAGGGCTGCGTACATGCCGCCCTGGTCCTCGACCGATAGGCGGATCGTGGCCCCAGCAAGCGCTGTCGCGCCGAAGGTGAAAGCCCAGTAGGATGGCGCAAAGGGCTGCTCGGCGATCCAGCGGGCCAGGCGTGTGAGCAGCAAGGCCTGAAGCAGCGCATAACCGACGAGCATGCTGGCGAACAGATCGGGATGGCCGCCGCCGACCGACAAATAGCACACCGCGCCCACCGCTGGTGGCGCCAGCTGAATGCCCAGGGTGGGGCGCAGAGCCGGCGGCAATGGAGCCGCTGTGTAAAGCCGGTGCAGCAGCACCGATTCGATAACCATCCAGGTAAAGAAGGCGGCGCCGAAGGCGAGTTCGGCCATTTGCGGCCAGCCGAGGGCGGCCGCCACGTTGCCCGTTACGAACCCGCCCGCCACCATCGGCAGATAGAGCACCGGCGTCGTACTGGCCGGATCACGGTTGCCGCGCCAGAGATATCCCGTCCTCCAGAGTGCAAAGACTACCGTGAAGGCGGCTCCCAGCACGAACACCACGATGGCGAGCGGTCGGAAATAGGGGATAGCACCCTGTGCGACGAGCATCGTCGCCACACCGCCGAGGCCGATGAAACAGCATTGGACGGCGTTGCTTGCCTCTTCCTTCGCCAGCGCCGGCGCCGCTATCCACTTGAGGGCATAGAGCACCGCAAACAACAGCCAGGTCAGGAACGCCGCCGCATAAAGCACTTCGCCAATCACCGCTGGAAGCGACCAAACGGCGTGAGCCAGCCGCCAGTCATTGGCCAGCCCCGCCAGCCCCAGCACCATTGAAAAGAATGAGGCCGGCACGCGCGGCAATGCAGAAAATGCTTTGGGCATTCTTGTTCCTTAAGGGGTAATCCTGCTGGGTGTTCCGACCGGCTTCGGCGTTCGGATGGAGAGTTGCGAAGGTATCAATCGGCCGCCCGGAGGCAAGCACCTGCTCGAAGTGCTCGCCTCCTTATGCATCAGTGAATGCTTGATCAGCTGCGGATGAACGCCAGGATATCGGCGTTCAACTCATCGGCGTGGATGGTCAGCATGCCGTGGGGATAGCCTTCATACACCTTGAGCGTCCCATGCTTCAGCAACTTGATGGCCAGATGCGCCGAGTCATCGATCGGCACCACTTGGTCGTCGCTGCCGTGCATCAGCAGCACCGGCACATTGATTTGCTTCAGATCTTCGGTGAGGTCCGTCTCCGAAAACACCGCAATACAATCATATTGGGGCTTGGCCGCGCCCTGCATGGCCTGTCGCCACCAGTTCCGCACGACGCTCTCCATCACCTTGGCACCGGGACGGTTGAACCCATAGAAAGGGCCACTGGCGACATCCTGGTAGAACTCCGTGCGACTGGTAGCCATGGCCTGGCGAAGCCCATCGAACACAGCCATCGGCAGGCCGCCGGGGTTGCTGTCAGATTTCAGCATCACCGGCGGGATGGCGCCGGCGAGCACCGCCTTGGCGACGCGGCCCGGCTTGGCCCGCGCGACGTAACGCGTGGCTTCGCCACCGCCGGTTGAATGCCCGATATGGACGGCGTTCTTCAGATCGAGATGGTCGGTCAACTCGGCGACGTCGGCCGCATAGGTGTCCATGTCTGCACCGAGATCGGTCTGCGATGAGCGGCCGTGACCACGCCGGTCATGGGCAATCACCCGATAGCCCTTGTCGAGGAAGAACAACATCTGCGAATCCCAATCGTCGCCGCTGAGTGGCCAGCCGTGGTGGAACACAATGGGTTGAGCGTCCTTCGGGCCCCAATCCTTGTAGAAAATGCTCGTGCCGTCTTTTGTGGTTATCGTTTCCATGTGCGTTCTCCGTAATTGCGATGCCCAAAGGCATCCTGGGTACGTCGGGAATGAACCATGAGGCGCCCGGCCTTGATGGCCATGGTGGCGCCCACTGCCTCGGAAAGCTATCCGTCACACCAAGCTTCCGAGCCGCTTCGGTGCCGACGGCGATACAACCATCGCAACATAGCGAAATGGCGACAGCCGGCACGACGAAGTTAACCTCGTGCCGATCAGGGATCAGATCGCCGCGCAGGCCACGGGACCATTCCGGCAGGCCCGGAATAAGGGCAGCGCCATCGGTTTGAATTCATCGATGTGGGTGGTCCAGGTTGCCGGCCTGGCGTATTCGTCGCCGTTCAGAAGGCAATCCTTGGCGGCTGCCGGCCACCGACCCAGGCCAGGCTCCTTGCATCCGCGTCGGCGTCGCCGCTCTGGACTTCTGCCGCATGAGTTTCGGCGTCATCCTGCGGATGGTAACCGATCGCTTCGCCTTCAACCAGGGAAGCCCAGCGGCGGGTGTTGCGCGAGATGCCCCACAAGACGTGATGGCCCGGCCGATCGAGAATGGAAACAGCTTCGATCAGGCGCACGAAATCCTGCGGCGACAGCCACGTCGCAAGATGCCGCATGGCCTTAGGCTTGGGCAGGAAGGTCAGAATGCGCGCCGAAACGGCGGTCAGGCCGTGGTAATCGGCGTAAAGGCTGGCGATAGCCTCGCCCATGGCCTTGCTCGCCCCATAAGTGCCATCCGGTCTTGCGAGGAGGGAGCCGGTCGTCGTCGCCTCCACGGTCGGCGTAAAGCCCACCACGTGGTTCGTGCTGGCATAAAGCACCCGGTGCACGCCCGCCGAAAGAGCGGCCTCGAACACCGCATGGACGCCCAGGACATTGGTTTCGATCAGTTCGGGCAGCGGCCGGCTCTCGATAATTCCGGCCAGGTGAACCACCAGATCTGCGCCTTTGAACAATGCCGCAAGATTTTGCCGCTCGCCGATTTCGAACTGGGAAAAGCTCTCATTGGCCGCCAAGGGGGTCGGCAAGGCTACCCGGTCCGTGAGGCTCACCGTGTGCTTTGACATGATCGGTCTGATGGCCGAGCCAACGGCTCCCGCAGCTCCGGTGATTGCGATCGTTGCCATTGTCTGCTGCTCTCGCTTGGATGAAACCGTCAGGCGGTGATTGGGGGCATGCCGTCGAGAAGGCGCCGGCGCGCTTCGCGACGCTCCTTCTGGCGGCGAGGATCGGGTACGGGTGAGGCCATCAGCAGTTCCTTGGTATAGGGCGCCACGGGCGCCTCGGTCACCTGCCGCACCGGCCCGGTCTCGACGATCTCGCCGCGCCGCATCACCGCGACCCGATGGCTGATGTGCCGGACCACTGCGAGGTCATGGGAGATGAAGAGATAGGCGACGCCTGTCTGTTCCTGCAGTTCGATCAACAGGTCCAGTATGCTGGCCTGCGTCGACAGGTCGAGCGCCGAGACCGGCTCGTCGCACACGATCAACCGTGGCTCGATCACCAGGGCCCGGGCAATGGCGATCCTCTGGCGTTGTCCGCCGCTGAATTCGCGCGGCAGTCGCTGGCCGGCATCGAGGGGAAGGCCAACCCGGTTGAGGATATCGGCGACCTGCGCACGCGCTTCCCGCGAACGCCGACCCTGGGCGATGAGCGGCTCCGAGAGGATATCGCTGATCTGCATCGCCGGATTGAGCGAGCTATAAGGATCCTGGAACACAACCTGGATCTTGCGCGCCAGCAGGCGCCGCTCGACTGCATTGAGCCCGCCGCGATCAATGCCATCGATCAGGATACGACCCCCGGAAGGGGCGACCAGGCCCAGGACTGCGCGTCCGATCGTGGTCTTGCCCGAACCCGACTCTCCAACCAGACCGAGCGTTTCGCCCGGCTCGATAGTCAGCGACACGCCATGCAGCACCTCGACGGCGCCGAATGCCAGCCGCAGGTTATCCACTTCCAGAATATGGCTCATGACATGCTGGCCTTCAGCGGGCTGCGGATCGAGTTCTCATCCAGGATCGAGTTGAGCAGTCGTTGGGTATAGGGATGCTGCGGGTTGTCGAAAATGTCCTGCACCAGGCCCGTCTCGACGATCTTTCCATCGTGCATCACGGCCACCCTGTCGCAGATATCTGCGACGACGCCGAAATTGTGCGTCACCAGTAGCACGCCCATGCCGCGTTCACGTTGCAGATCGCGGATCAGGTCAAGCACCTCGGCCTGCACCGTTACGTCGAGCGCTGTCGTCGGCTCGTCCGCAACCAGCAGTTTCGGGTTGGCGATGACCGCGCCGGCGATCAGGACGCGTTGTGCCATGCCGCCCGAAATCTCGTGCGGATAGGAGGCGAAGGTCCGGGCCGGATCGGCTATGCCGACGCGCGCCAATAGGCGCACGGCACGCTCCCGCGCCTCTGTCTTGGTGACCTTTTCGGCCGCGCGGATGGCGTAGACCAGTTGCGCCCCCACGGTGAAGGCCGGGTCGAGACTGGACATCGGCTCTTGGGGGATATAGCCCATCACCCGGCCGCGAACGCCCGCCAGGTCTTTGGCTGAGGCCTTCACCATATCGATTCCCTCAGCCACAACCGTGCCGCCCATGATCATGGCGGATCGCGGCAACAGGCCGAGCGCGGCAAATGCCGTCTGGGATTTGCCGGAGCCGGATTCCCCGACAAGCCCCAGGATTTCTCCGGCGAACACATCGAGCGAAACGCCGTTGACGACTACGCTGACAGCGCCGGTATCATTGGGATAGCCGATGGCGAGGTCCCGAATGGAAAGCACCGCATCCGCGGAACTTGTCGAACCGGCATTTGCATTGGCCGCGCGCAATGGCTCCGGCGCCGCCTTGTGCCGCCGCATGATCCGCGACCGCGCCTTGCTGCCTGCTGTCCTGCCCTCCAGGGCGTCGCGAACCGCGTTTCCGAACAGGATGAAGGCCGCGATCGTTATCGTCAGCGCCAGGCCGGGCCAGATGATCTGGATGGGCTGCCGATAGAGATTGGCAAACGCGTTTTCCAGCATGCCGCCCCAACTCGACGCATTCGGATCGCCCAGGCCGAGGAATTCGAGACCCGCCTGGATGCCGATGACGGTACCTGCGATGAACGAGGTCTGGATGATGATCGGTGCGCGGACCGCAAAGAGCACATGGCGCCCGACGATGCGTGGCGTACTTAGTCCCGAGACACGGGCGGCATCGACGAACAGTTCCTTGCGGACGCCGACCACGAGACCGCGAACGAGGCGATGGAAGGATGGCGAGGCGAGGACGCCGAACACCACCATCGCCACCGGCATCGAGGCGCCGATAGCGGCATAGAGCGCCATGAGGACCACGATATTGGGCACAGTCTGGAGCAGGTTCGACGTCCAGGATGCGACCCCGTCGGCGACACCGCCAAAATATCCGGCGATCAGGCCGGACAGCACACCTATACAGAGCGCCACGCTCGTGCCGATCACGGCGCCAGTCATGCTGACCCTGGTCGAGGCGATCAGGCGGCTGAAGATGTCGCGCCCCGAACTGTCGCCGCCGAGGAGATAGACGCCGCCAGGCAGGGAGTTCGTATAGCGCAGCACGCCATGGTTGGGATCGTTCGGAACGATCCAGGGCGCCAGGATCGCGACGATGATGACGATCGCCAAGATGATGACCGACACGAGCCCCAGCGGGTTAGTCAGCACCTTCCTGACGAGACCGGCTCGGGGGACGATCAGGACCGGCGACGTCGCCGGCGCGTTCCCTGAAGATGCGTCTGGAGCGGTCATGACAGGCGCGCCTTCGGATTGAGCCATGCGATCAGCAGATCGATGAGCAGGTTGACGCCGACGACGATGATGGACATGAACAGCACCACCCCCAGCACTACCGGGATGTCGCCGAGAAGGCTCGCATTGAGGGCCAGTGTTCCTAATCCCGGCAGGGCAAAGACACGTTCCACGATCACGGCCCCGCCGAGCAGGCCGACGATCCGTAGCGCCAAAACGGTCAGGGCAGGGGTGCCGGCATTGCGCAGCCCATGGCGCAGCACCAGCGCCCTCTCCGAGAGGCCCCGGCTGCGCAGCGTGCGGATGTAATCCTGCGAGAGAACGTCGATCAGCGAGCCTCGGATCTGTTGGGCCACGGACGCGATGGTGCCGACGCTGAGTGCAATGCAGGGCAGCAGCAGGCTGAGCAGCCACCCGCCCACCGACGTCATCGGCGGAACGTAACCCGTGGCGGGAATGACACCGTGGGAGGGCAGGGCGATGGCGAGGACCAGCACCAGTGCCAGCCAGTAATTCGGCACCGCGAAGCCCAGCACCGACAGCACCTGCACCCCACCATCGAGCGCTCCGCCCGGACTTCTGGCGGCCAGGACTCCAAGGAGAATGCTCACAAGGCTCGCCAGCAGGATAGTGAAAAACACGATCGACACCGTCACCGGCAACCGCGTCGCCAGCGAGCTCCAGACCGGCTGGGAGTCGAAGAACGATCGTCCGAGATCGCCCCTGACGACCTTGCCGAGCCATTGTCCGTACTGAACCACCACCGGCTGGTCGAGGCCAAGGTCGTGTGCCTTCTGAACGACCTGTTCCTGCGTCGCGCCTTCACCAAGGATATTGCGCGCGATGTCGGAGCCGCTTGCATAGACCAGGAAAAACGTCACGGCGGTCACGCCCAGCACCAGGACGATCCCGGCCAGAAATTTTCTCGAGAAGAAAGCGATCATGCTATTTCCGAACGCACTTGCGAAGAGGCCATGGCCACCGACCCTGGCGGCCATGGCCTGCGATCATTTGCTCGCCGTATAGTTGATGATGGTGGGCGCCGGAATGCCGAACTGTGCCTTAACGCTCAACCCCGCCTTGGTGGCGAGGAACCCTTGTGGGCGTGCGAAGGGCACGAACCAGGCATTGTCGATCAGGTAATTTCCGACATCCTGATAGGCGGCGTTGGCATCCGCATCGGTCTTGGCATGCTGCGCCCGATCGATCATGGCATTCAGGTCAGGTTCGCTGATCTTGAACGAATTCCACTGCGCCTTCGGTCCGACCCACAGGTTGATGTCGAACCAGGCGAAGCGCGACGAACCGGACTGGAAGAAGATCGGGAATTCCCCGCTCAACTGCCGGGCGGTGATCTGCGTATCCGGCACCTTCTGCCATTCGACCTTGACGTTGATGTCGCCGAGCGACTGGGCGATCACCGGTTCGTAGAGCGCGGTAGATGAGGTGCTCGGCATCGTGATCGTGAAGCCATCCGCATAGCCGGCCTCGGCCATCAACTTCTTGGCCTGGTCGACGTCATAGGGATAGTGGGTGTCGCCACCCTGGACGAAGGCCTGGCTCGTCGTGAGGAAGATTTGCTGGGTCGGCTCCGCAAGGCCGTTCAGCAAGAACTCGGAGATGCTGGGGCGATCGAACACCATATTCATCGCCTGGCGAACCCGGACGTCACCCAATGCCGGCACCTTGGTGCCTTTGAGATCGCGGATCTGCAGTCCGACAACGGTCAGATATTGCGGCACGATGGAAGCACCGGCCGCCTGGGCCTCTGCCTGGGTCTGCGCCGTCAGGAGCGCCGCATCGACCTGGCCGGATTTCAGCGCATTGAGCCGCGCGGTCGGATCGATCAGGGGCGTGAACACGACTGTCGAGAACGGATAGGCCGCCTTGTTCCAGTACTTCTCGTCACGCTGGAACGTATAGACCGACCCCTTGGTCGAATTGGCCTTGTCGAGAATGTAGGGGCCTGATCCCTGTGGATCGAAACTCTGGTCGGTTCCGATGGCCTTGGGGTTGTAGAGCACACCCGCATCGCCGCCCAGATAGAAGGTCAGCGCCGGATCGGGGGCACTTAGGGTCAGAACAAGCTTGCCGTCCTTTGCGGCTATGTCGGAAACATTGGCGAGATATTTGGCATCCGGACCGTTGCCGGCGATGAAGGCCTTCATGGTCTTGACCACGCCGTCGGCCGTGATCGGTGTGCCATCGGCATAAGTCGCATCGCTGCGCAGCGTCAGGGTGAGAACGGTCTTGTCGTCGTTGTAACTGAAGTCCGAGGCGACATTCGGTTTCACCTCGCCATCCGGCGTGATGTAGAGCAGCGTGTCGTAAACGGCCGACCAGAACTGCACTTGGCCACCGCCCGTCAGGGCCGCAGGCTCGAGGGTGATAAGGTCGACGTCGGTCCCGATACGCAAACTCTGAGCCGATGCCGCTGAGGCGCCAAACGCCATGGATACGGCTACGGCGGCAACTGCCACGAGGGCAGGTATTCTTTTGAGCACGGTTTCCTCCTTTTGCGACGACGAACTCGCCACCCGGTTTGCCGGGTACACTCACTGAGCCCTCAGATGCCTCCTCCGCACGTGACGTCGTGCGCTTCTGGCATCCCAAGACCCAGGGCTCAGGCGCACAAATTGGAAATAATTTGTAAAGTCTGTCAATGATTAATTGTTTCGCCGGCCAGCCGGCGAGGCGACGTCCGACTGTCGCCGGATTGCAGAATATAACATTAAAATCAGATATTTATGAAAAAACACAAATTCGGTTGGCAAAAACATGATAGCCCAACCTAACTGCTTGGCGGAAAATTAGGTCAGGGTCGTAATGCCAAAAATCGCAAGTTGTAAAATCTGTTAAATCACTTGATGCGACTTCGCTCGGCAAAGAATCCCTCGAACCAGGTCGTTCGAGGGCATGCGCTCAGCGGTCTCGACCGACTGCCTGACTATTGGGCCCTGTGCCTTGGCGTGGTGTGGGGCGCGCTCAATGGTTTTTCTCGGCCCGGGGCCGTCAATCCGCATGTTCGGGGTTGACCTGACAACCGCCACGGAGACAATCGCCAAAAGGGCTGGAGGGCTTTCGATGAAATACGTTCCGTTTGGGCGCACCGGGGTTTCGGTGTCGCAGATGTGCCTGGGCACCATGATGTTCGGCGGCCGTTGCGACGAGAAGGAAGCCGACGCCATAGTTGGCACGGCGCTGGAGCGCGGCGTCAATTTTCTCGATACGGCGGCGATGTATGTCGAGGGCAAGACCGAAGAGATTCTTGGCCGCATTCTCAAGGGGCGCCGCGACAAGTTTTTCATCACCACCAAGGTGCATCGCGGTGTCGATGGCGCGACGATCGGAACCAGCATCGACGAGAGCCTTGCCCGCCTCAAGACTGACCATGTCGATCTTTACATGATCCATTGGCCGGCTGCCCGCATGAACCCGACCGAGATGATGGAGGCGCTCAACAGCGTCGTCGTGGCCGGCAAGACGCGTTTCGTCGGCTTCTGCAACTGTCCCGCCTGGCTCTTCGCCCATTACAACCGCATTGCCGCGCAGAACGGCTGGGCCGAACTCGTCTGCAACCAGGTGCCCTACAACCTGCTGGAGCGCGGCATCGAGGTGGAAGTGCTGCCGCAGGCTGAAGCCGAGGGGATCGCCATCACCACCTACCGGCCGATTTCAGCGGGACTGTTGGCGGGCAAATATCTGCCCGGCCAGCCACTGCCGACCGATGCCCGCGGACAGACTGACCAGCGGCTTGGCGCCTGGCTCGATAAATATGGGGACGGTATCGGCAAGCTGCTGGCCATGGCGAAGGATATGAGTGTCGCCCCGGGGCATCTCTCCACTGCCTGGGTTTACGGGCACCCTGGTGTGACGGCGCCCATCGTCGGCGTCAGCTCGCTCAGCCAGACCAGTTCGGCCATCGACGGCTTCGATCTCACGCTGACCGGTGAACAGCGGGAGCGGCTGACAGGCTTCTTCGATACGGCGGTAAAGGAAGAGGCCGGCGGCCGCTTTCCCGAGCTGCGCCGCGTCGGCAATCTCGTGGCCGGTGCTTAGACCCCGCCGCCGCATGCACCACCTAGCCAAGCCGGCTTCGGCGCGATACGGCTTCCGACGCGAGCGCTACAGTTGGAATCGGCATGGCTGACAAGAAATATGTGATCGACGAGATGATCTCGGCCAAGGCGATTGCTGCTCGGGTCGAAGCCTTGGCCAAGGAAATCTCGGAGTTCTATTCCGGCACCGAAAAGCTGGTCGTGGTCGGGCTGTTGCGCGGCTCGTTCATCTTTATCGCCGACCTGGTGCGCGAACTCGACCTGCCCGTCGAAGTGGATTTCCTGGAAGTCTCATCCTACGGCAATTCGACGGAATCGAGCCGTGAGGTGCGCATCCTCAAGGATTTGCGTGGCGAGATCGAGGGGCGCGATGTGCTGCTGGTCGAGGATATCGTCGATACCGGCTATACGCTCAAGCACGTGCTGGACATTCTCAACACACGCCACCCCAAGCGTATGGCCGCCTGTGCACTGCTCGACAAGCCATCGCGGCGCGAGGTTGACATAAAGGCGCGCTGGACGGGCTTCACCATCGAGGACAGGTTCGTCGTCGGCTACGGCATCGACTACGCCCAGCGCAACCGCAACCTTCCGCACATCGGCAGTGTCCGTTTCATCGACTAGCTTGATTGCCTATGGGCGCCGGCCGCCGGTCCGTGCTGAGCGCCAGTCGCTGCAGTTCATAACGGGCAATGCCGACACCTGACCCATCACGACCATCCGTGCCGGTCAGCGTGGTCCGCCACCAAACCTCACGCCCCCGCCTGCCATCATGGTCTGCCGAGATCAGGATGTGCGGTACCCTATGCGCCCACGTATCTGTGCTCAGTGCCTTCCCATCACTTCATGGAAGGCGGTGCCGGCCGTGGTGAGCAACATGGCGCCAAGGAGAAGCACCAACAAGTAGGCGAGGGCAGGCACCCGGCCCTCTGCTTCCCTGACTGGTCTGGTTTTGCCGGTCACGGGATAGTAAAGGGCCTCTCCGATAGCATAGGCGAATGCTGGCAAAACCAGTGTGGCAACCGCAATCATCGCCGTCTTCAAAAGAACACTCGATGCGGCGCCACCGGACCGGGATGCCCACAGCAACCCGCTTGCCACCTCGACCCCAATCGCCACCAGGACCAGCAGCGTCAGGAGTTGAAACGGCCATTGCGGTGCTGACGGAGACATCTGTGCGATGGCCGCGGACCCGCCGACCCGGCGGCTTGCACGGGCAGCCATAAAGGCGAGGACAAGTTCGAAGGCCAGCGACAGTACCGCCAGGGTCCATGCCAGCAGCGGCAGGACAAGGATCACGCTGGCGATCCAGTCAACTCCATAGTGGGTGAGCGCGAATATGCCGCCGATGGCTTCCAGCCCGGCAAGCAGCAGGAAGCCGCGGCGGAGCAGCGAGCGAGAACGGGGCGGGGGCTGCGCCGCCTCGCCTTCGCGTGTCCTGCTACTGGCGATGAAGGTGCGAATGTCCACGATGAGTTCGCCGACGGCGAAGACCAACGCCAGCAGCACGATGGTCAAGAGCACCGCCGTCACCAGCCCGAGTATGCACGCCCCCCAGTTCCAGCCTGATAGGGGGATCGCCACCAACGCGCCCAGTACTTCCAGTCCGACGAGCACCAGAAAGATACGGGCGAAGCGGCGGTTGGATCTGACTTCTGCCGCCGAGGGCGGCTTTTGCTGCGCCAGCGCTGCGGCCCTAAGCCTCTTGCCGGTCGCGGCGGCGACGGCCCAGGCGATGGTCGGCGTCATCATTAGCGCCAGCAGGAAGGCGATGACTGGCAGTGGCAGCAGATACGCCAGCTGCATCGGATCAGGATGTGGTTCGATGATGAAGAGGAGCAGCAGCAATAAGAGGAACGTGCCCACGAACAGGGGGCTGCTGATCGTCACGCGCCAGCGTGGCTTGCCGTCATTGTTCATGTCGTTCGACATGCGCTGTCACTCTCAGTGGTAGGGGATTGCGGTTTGCCGGAACCGGGCGCTGCTGCAGCCGTTCAGGGTAGCCCTTGGAAAACGAGGTGCAGCACGTGTGCCAGCAGGGCCGTGATCCCCCTGCCAACGGCCTGGAGCAGGCCTCCACACAGCCTGTGCGCGCCAAAGCGGCCCAATCGCCGCCAGTCCTCGCGCGGGAGGGTAATGCGGGAGGGTAATAATGAGTTCGATACTGTTGAAGATCAGAAGCAGGAACAGACAGGCGAGCGTCGCCACCAAGGTCGAAATGAGCAGGTTGGACTGCCAAGGCGCATCGACGCGCAGCAGCGGAATGGTAACGCCCAGAACCTCCATCCCCAAGCAGCAGCAAAGGACGAGAGTGAACAGGAGATCATTCGCTCGGCGAAAGCGAAACGCGTCGGAATTGCTCCAGCCCCTGTTGCGCATCGTCCCCCCTCGTCGCGCCGGGCGCTCTCATGCCTCCAGCGGCGGAAGGACAGATAGAAGACGCCATTAGTTTTGATATGGCGGTGACCCGACGCCTTGCAAGCCCACGGCAGGGCTCCGGACGAAATTTTGTCGCATCGCTCCGGAGGTTGGAGGCCACAGGGCTTTGCGCTCCTGCCGAGGACGCCCGGTGATCCATCGCCCGAGTTGACTTCGCTGCTTCGCCGCCCTCACTCTCCGTCATCGCGCTATGAGGGCACCGATGAAACGGTTGGTCATCTTCTGCGACGGCACCTGGAACCGGCTGTCGGCCAAATGGCCGACCAATGTGGTGCGGGCCGCCAGCGCCGTGCTGCCGGTTGCGCCCGACGGCACGCCACAACTGGTCTATTACGGCGAGGGCATCGGCACCACGCAGGTGCTGTCGCGGTTGGAAGTCTGGGCTGCGGGGGCGTTCGGGCTCGGGCTCGACGACAAGATCCTGGATCCCTACCGCTTCCTGATCTTCAACTATGTGCCCGGCGACGAGATCTATATCTTCGGCTTTTCGCGCGGCGCTTATACGGCGCGGTCGCTGGCAGGGCTGATCCGCAAATGCGGTATCCTCACCCGCGACCGGCTCGACAAGCTTGGCGACGCCATGGCGCTTTATCGCGACCACGACGCCAGCGCCGACCCCGATGGCGACAAGGCCCAGGATTTCCGCCTTCGCAACGCCCAGGACGCAGTGATCAAATCCGGCGATCTGGCGGCGCGGGCCGAACTCTACCAGAACCTGCCGCAGGAGGCGCCGCCACCGGTATTGTCCATCCGCTATGTGGGGGTCTGGGATACCGTCGGCGCCCTCGGCATTCCGCGCTACCTGCTGGTGTCGCAGCTTCTGCCGCTGGCCAATCAATATCGCTTCTACGATACGGCGCTGTCGAGTTTCGTCGAGGCAGCACGCCATGCCGTGGCCATCGACGAAACCCGCAAGGCCTTCGCCCCGACGCTGTGGGCCAATATGGGGGCGCTCAACGAGCTGCCCGGCCGCGCCGGTAAATACCTGCAGCAGTGGTTTCCCGGCGATCACGGCTCGGTCGGCGGTGGCGGCGACATCACCGGCCTGTCCGCCATCACCATGGGCTGGATCATGGAAGGCGCCCAGGACCAGGGACTTTGCCTTAACGCCGAAGCGCTGGCGCGCGTGACTGCTGATCCCGATCCACTGGTGTCACTGCACAATTCCACCGACAAGCCGGGCTGGACGGAGAAGATCTATTCGCGCGCCTCTCGCCATGGCCTGCTCGATGTCGCCGATGTCGGCTCCAGCGCTCGCACCCGCTTCCTGTTCGAGCGTGCCGCCCCGCCGTGGGAGGCCTATCGGCCGGAAACGCTGGCGGCGGTGGCGGAGGCGTTGCTGTGGATCGGAGAAAACCCGGAGGAGGGGAAATAGCTGCGCGACGCGCGTTGATGGATCTCCGTGCAGCGCTCGCTAGCTCCGGGCGGCTCGGTTTAAACGGTACAAATTGGATTTAAAGCGCTTGCATTTGGTCAACCAGCGACGCTAGCTTAAGTTAGGGGGACAATGAATGCGGCGCGCGCGCACGCTGAGGGATTTGGCACAAGGATTGGAGCTGTCGACGGCGACCGTATCGCGCGCGCTTGCGGGCGATGAGGCTATTGCGCTTGTCACGCGCCAGCGCGTAACTGCGGCGGCGCGGGACGCAGGCTATGTTCCCAATGTCGCGGGACGCATGCTGGCGCGGGGGCGAAGCGGTTTCGTCAGCATGGTGTTGCCCGTCCGCGGGCCATCGTTGGTCGACAGCTTTCTTGGCGAGTTCGTCACCGGACTGAGCGAAGGCCTGGTCGAGCGCGGTAACGACCTGATCCTGGCGACGGCGGCGGAAGGCCAGTCGGAACTTGCGGTCCTCAAACACCTCGTGGCCTCCGGCCGCGCCGATGGCGTGGTGGTGACGCGTATCGCCGAGGCTGACGAGCGGGTGAGTTATCTGCGCGAGAGCCAGGTGCCGTTCGTCGCCCATGGGCGCCTTATTGACGAAGACCTGTCCTATCCCTGGCTCGATACCGATGGTGCGCTGGCTTTTGGCCGGGCCTTCGATATGCTTTACGAATTGGGACACCGGCATTTCGGCCTGCTGACCATCACCGAACCGATGACGTTCCGCCACCTGCGGCAGGAAGGGCTGATCGCCGCTATCGCCGAGCGCGGCGATCCTCTCGTGTCGCTGGATGTGGCCGAGGCGCCCCGCTTCGACCGCTCGGCGCGACTGGAAGCGATATCGCGCCTGCTGGGCGCTGCCCGACGACCAACCGCCGTGCTGGCCCTGTTCGACGAGCTGGCCTTGACGGTGATGGAGGTGGCGATGCGCGAGGGACTCTCCATCCCACAGGATTTGTCGGTGATCGGCTTCGACAATGTGCCGGCCGCCGCCTATGCACCACCGGGCCTGACCACTTTCGATGCCGAAATCCGAAAGGCTGCCCGCGATATCGGTGGCCTGCTGGTCGATAGCATCGAAAACCCGGACGCGCCGCCGGCCCGCCGATTGATGCGCCCTCGGCTCGTTCCGCGCGGCAGCCACGGGGCGGCCCCTGACCAATCAGGCGGCCGAATGACCACGAACAAAGTATCACAAGGAGGACAAACATGTTGAGATCCACGACGTTGGCCGTATCGGCCGGGCTGGCGCTGCTGATCGGCAGCGGTGCCGCGCAGGCGGCGGGGGTATTGTTCTGGTCGGACCAGGCAGCCCCCATCGATTCCACCAAGATCATGCGCGAGCAGGTACTCGCCGGATTTCCTGGTGTCGATTTCCAGGCGGGGGATACCGCGCCGTTCCTCGCGCGCATCGAAGCCGAGATAAAGGCCGGCTCGGGCTCGATCGACCTTATCGGCGGGCTGCAGGGCGAACTGGCCAGCTACACCGATAATTTGGCCGACTTGTCCGATGTCGACCTCGGCGGCGTCAAGGTCGCGCCGGTGTTCCTCGATCAGGGCAAGCTCGGCACCAGCGAGCAGAAATTCCTGCCGTGGATGCAGGCCAACTACGTCATGGCCGCCAACAAGAAGGCGCTGCCCTATCTGCCCGAAGGCGCCAGCCTCGACACGCTGACCTATGATCAGCTCGTTGCGTGGATGAAGAATATCGCAGAAAAAACCGGTTCGCCGAAGTTCGGTTTCCCTGCCGGTCCGAAGGGACTGTCGCACCGCTTCTTCCAGGGCTTCCTGCTGCCTGCCTATACGGGCTCTCCGGTGAGCGAATATCGTTCGGCAGACGCCGAAAAGGCATGGAACACCTTCAAGGATCTCTGGAAATATACCAATCCGGCCTCGACCACCTATAATTTCATGGAAGAGCCGCTGCAGAAGGGCGATGTCTGGGTCGCTTTCGACCATGTGGCGCGCCTCGCGCCTGCCATCGACGCGCATCCCGACGATTTCGTTACCTTCCCGGCGCCGTCAGGCCCCAAGGGCCTTGCCTTCATGCCGGTGCTGGCAGGCATCGCCATCCCCAAGACGGCGCCCGACATGGCCGACGCCAAGAAGCTCGCGGCCTATATTCTCCAGCCTTCCCAGCAGGTGGCTATCATCAAGGCTACCGGTTTCTACCCGGTGACCGATGCGCCGCTGCCGGCCGACCTGCCGGCCTCGGCCAAGGCGCTTGGCGATGCGGTCAGCAAGACTACGGCGGCAAAGAATGCCTTGCCGGTCATGCTGCCCGTGGGTCTTGGCACCTTTGGCGGCCAGTTCAATCAGGTCTTCATCGACAGCTTCCAGCGGATCGTCCTCGCCAATCAGGATGTACACCAGGTGCTGCAGGATGAAGGCAAGGTGCTGGGCGACATCATGGTCAAGGCCAATGCGCCATGCTGGGCGCCGGACAAACCGTCCAACGGTCCTTGCCCGGTCAACTGATGCACGATGGTCCGGGGCATTGTCCCCGGGCCATTTCACCCGGAAACATGAGCTGATGTCGTCCAAGACTCTGCCCTATCTGCTGCTGCTGCCAGCGTCGCTGTTCCTGCTGGTCTTTTTCGTGTACCCCTTCGTGCAGGTGGTGGCGGAGGCATTCTATACGAATGGCACGCTGTCGACCGGCAATTTCGAGACGATGCTCGGCAACTGGAAATTTCCCAGTGCGCTGCAAAATACGCTACTCCTCACTGTCATCGTGGTACCGCTCCAGCTCGTCATGTCGCTGGCGATGGCGAGCGTCGTCACCCGCCTCAAGACGGCGCGAAACACGGTTCTCTACATCTTCACCATTCCATTGGGTCTGTCAGATCTCGCCGCGGGCATCATCTGGCTCGCCATCTTCGAGCAATCGGGCTTTCTCAATTCGATGCTCGTGGGATTGCACCTGACCAGCGAGCCGATCCTCTTTCTCGGCTATTCCAGCGGCTGGATGATCTTCGCCGCTGTCGTAATCGCCGAACTCTGGCGTGCTACCGCCATCATGATGGTCATTCTCGTCGCCGGCATGGGTTTGATTCCCAAGGAATATAATGAGGCCGCCGAGGTGTTCGGAGCCACGCGCTGGCAGCGCTTCACCAAGGTCACACTACCGTTGCTGCGACCGAGCGTGCAGACCGCGCTGATCCTCAGAACCATCAATGCTTTCGAGGTCTTCGCGGTGGTGATGGCGCTCGGCGGCAGCAATATGCCGATGCTGATGGGCGAGACTTTTCAGTGGCAGTTCTCGCTGCACGATTCGGGCGTCGCCGCTTGCTATGCTCTGGTGATCCTGGCGATTTCCATCGCGGCCACATTGGTCTATCTGCGCGTGCTTCGCGTGCCGAAGGGAGCAGGACTATGACCACCGCAGAGGCTGGCATTGCCGCCGATAGCATCCCCGCGGCCGAGGAGACCAATCGTGCCGGCCGCCTTCTTTACGGTGCGGTGGTGGTGCTGCTGCTCGCCTGGGTGCTGGTGCCGCTCTACCTGCTGCTGGTCAATACGCTATCTTCCCCGGATGCCGTGCAGGGCTTCCCCAAGACAGGCTGGCCGACCTTCGACCTGAGCTCGGTCAATTTCTTCCTCACCTATGATGGGGTAGGGCAGGCGCTCCTCAATTCGGTGCTCGCCGCCGTCACCACGATGGTCCTCGCCATCCTTATCGGTGCGCCGGCGGGCTATGCGCTGTCGCGCTTCGACTTCGCCGGCAAGAGCGCCTTCCGGCTTTTGGTGCTGATGACCAGGGCCTTTCCGCTGCCGCTGCTGGCCTTGCCGCTGACGGTGATGTTCATCCAGGTGCATCTCGACGACAATGTCATCGGGCTTGCGCTGGTGCACACCACGCTGGCTCTGCCGTTCTCTGTGCTGGTTACCTTTTCGATCTTTTCGGGCATTCCGGTCGAGTTCGAGGAAGCCGCCTGGACCTTGGGCTGTAATCGCTGGCAGGGCTTCCGCAAGGTATTGCTGCCGCTGGTCCTGCCCGGTATCGCGGCCTCCGCGGTCTTCGCATTCACGATTTCCTGGAATGAGGTCTTTGCCGCTTCGGTGATGACGGTTCAGAACCGGACATTGACGGCTTTCCTGTTGCAGAGCCTCGACTATTCACCGCTGCCGTTGAAATTCGCCGGTGGCGCCATGCTGGTGCTGCCGGCGCTCATCTTCATCTTTGCCGTACGCAAATACATGCTCTCCATGTGGGGCATCGCCAACCGATAGGAGCCAGAGTGGCTGACATACGCATCAAATCGGTGGGCAAGCGCTTCAGCAATTTCACGGCGCTGCACTCCATCGATCTCGACATAGCGGATCGCGAATTCCTGGTGCTGCTGGGTGCTTCCGGCTGCGGCAAGACCACGCTGCTGCGAATTCTGGCTGGCCTGGAGACGCCGAGCGCGGGCGAGGTTTGGATCGGCGACCGCCGGGTCGACCACCTGCCGCCGCGTGAGCGCGGCATCGCCATGGTGTTCCAGAACTATGCCGTGTTCCCACATCTCACCGTTTACGAAAACATCGCCTTCGGCCTCAGGATGAAGAAGCTGCCGGCGCCCGAGATCGATCGCCGGGTGATCCGCACCGCCGAGCTGATGCACATCGAGCAATTGCTCAAGCGCTATTCCGGCCAGCTCTCCGGCGGGCAGCGCCAGCGCGTCGCCGTGGCGCGCGCGCTCGCCATGGAGCCGGACGTGATCCTCATGGACGAGCCGCTCTCCAATCTCGATGCGTTGTTGCGGCTCGAGATGCGCGCCGAACTCAAGGGCGTGCTGGCCGAGAGCAAGACCACCACCGTCTATGTCACCCACGATCAGGTCGAGGCCATGAGCCTTGCCGACCGCATCGCGGTGATGAATGGCGGCCGCATCGAGCAGGCAGCCGACCCCGTCGAGGTCTATCGCAATCCCGCCACGCGGTTCGTCGGCGGCTTCATCGGCAGCCCCCCGATGAACTTCGTGCCGGCGCAGCGCGAGGGCGGCCAATGGAAAGCCGCCGGCATCGTCTTCGATGGCCCCGCCGCGGGGCAACGCCTCGATCTCGCGGTGCGGCCGGAAGATCTGGTCCAGACGCCGGATGGTTTCGCGGCGACTGTCCGTGTCATCGAGCCCCTGGGCGCCCATACGCTGGTGACCGCCCAGGTCGATGGCCGTCCCTTCCGCGCCATAATCGATTCCGACCAAAGGGTTGGGCCCGGCGACGTGCTGCACCTGCTGCCACGGCCCGACCGCGTTCGCTGGTTCGATCCCGAAACCGGCAAGCTCGCCTGACCCTATCTCGCCTTACTGACAGGACCACCAATGACCAGCTTCGATAAAGTCCGCCTCCGGGAACAGGCGATCGACACCCTCAAGGGCAACGACCTTGGCAACTACACGGTGCCGACGCGGGGACTATATCCCTTCCAGTGGAACTGGGATTCCTGCCTGACCGCGCTGGGCCTCGCCCATTACGATGAGGATCGCGCCTGGACGGAGATCGAGACGCTCTTCGCCCATCAATGGCCGGATGGCATGGTGCCGCATATCGTCTTTCACCAGCATTCGGACGGTTATTTTCCTGGTCCCACAGTTTGGAAGACCGGCCGGCCGACGCCTACTTCCGGCATCACGCAACCACCCGTCGCCGGCTTTGCGCTGCGCCAACTGTTCGAGCGCGTGAAGGATCGCGACGCGGCGATCGTCCGGGCGCGGGCCCTGCTGCCGCAGATCGACGCCTGGCATCGCTGGTTTCATGCGGCGCGCGATCCGGGCGGCGAAGGCCTAGTCGCTATCCTGCATCCCTGGGAGTCAGGGCGCGACAATTCGATCGATTGGGACGCGCCGTTCGCGCAGGTGCCCACCGAGGGGGTTACCCCCTATGTCCGCCGCGACACCCAGCATGCCGATCCGGCGCACCGTCCGACCAAGGAGCAATATGATCGCTACCTCTGGCTGGTGGAGCATTTCCGCGGGCTTGGCTGGGACAATACGAAACTGCACGATGCCTCGCCCTTTCGTGTCGTCGATCCGGGCTTCAACGCGCTGCTGATCCGGTCGGAACAGGACCTCGCCATCGTCGCCCGCGTATTGGGCGAACAGGAAATCGCCGAGGCGAACGAACAACGGGCTGCGGCTGGCCTTGCCGCGCTGGAAGCGCTCTGGAGCGATGCCCACGGCCAATATCTCTGCCGTGACCGGGCAACCGGCCGGCTTATCGATAGCGCCTCGATCGGCGGCTTGCTGCCGGCGATCGCCGCCATTCCGCCTGAGCGTGCCGCTGCCATCGCCAGCCGTATCGAGCGCCAGGCATCACGGCTCGGTTTCATCGTCGCCTCGCATGATCCCGAGGATCCGCGTTTCGAGGCCAAGCGCTATTGGCGCGGGCCCGTCTGGCTGGTCACTAATTACCTGATCGTGGATGGGCTGAGGGCCGCGGGCGACCGGGCGACTGCCGACCGCATCGTCGCCGCGAGCCTCGAGCTCATCGCCCGGTCCGGCTTTGCCGAATATTACGATCCGATCACGGGCGAGCCCTGCGGCGGCGGCAGCTTCAGCTGGACGGCCGCCATGGTGCTGGAATTTCTTGCGGAATGACGAACAGGCGCACGCTGGAGAAACAATAGGGATGACGGACGAAAACTGGGTTCGGGTGTTGCGGTGCGAAGATCTGCCGCCGGGCGAGATGCTGGGCGTTGAAATCGGCGACACCGAGGTGGCCATCTACAATGTCGGTGGCGCCTATTATGCGACGAACAACATTTGCACGCATGGTTTTGCCAGTCTGTCCGACGGCTATCTCGAAGACGACGAGATAGAATGCCCGCTGCATGGCGGCCGCTTCCGGGTCACGGATGGTGCCGCGGTGCTTGAGCCGGCGGAATGCCCGCTCCAGACTTATCGCGTGCGGACGAACGAAGACAATGTGGAAGTACTGCTGCCGGAGTAGGGTAGTGGGGGAGAGGAGAAGCCGATGACGATCGCCGACATGGCTGAAGCCAACACTGTGCCGCTGACGAAATTCTCCGGCGCCGTGGATTGCGACGTGCAGATCACCGTGCCGGCGGCGGACGAATTGCTGCCCTATCTCGAGCCTTTCTGGCGTGATAGCGCCATCCAGCGCGGCATCGGCCTTTTGGAAACTGTGGCCTATCCGCGCAACGCCCCTTTCACCGTCCGCGCCGACTGGCGTTCGTCGGCGCCGCCAAGCAGCGCCGACCAACTGCAGAAGATGCAAACGCATCTGCTCGATCGCTACGACCTGTCGATCGCCATCTGCAATTGCCTCTATGGCGTGCAGGTGCTGCATAGCGAGGACATGGGCGCCGCCTATGCCCGCGCCGTCAACGACTGGCTTGCGCGCGAGTGGCTCGACAAGGAACCGCGTCTGCGCGCCTCCATCGTCGTGCCCACGCAGAACCCAGATATGGCCGTACGCGAGATCGACCGTATGGCGGCCGACCCGCGCTTCGTGCAGGTCCTGATGCCGGTCATGGGCGAGATGCCGCTGGGCAAGCGCTACTACTGGCCGATCTATCAGGCTGCGGCGCGCCACGGCCTGCCGGTCGGCATCCATGCCGGCAGCGCCTACCGGCACCCAGTTACAGGCCTGGGCTGGCCAACCTACTGGTCCCAGGACTATGCGAGCCAGGCCGCAGGCTTCCAGACACAGCTCACCAGCCTCATTACCGAGGGCGTCTTCAGCCAGTATCCCAACCTCAAGGTCGTGCTCAGCGAGGGTGGCTTCAGCTGGTTGCCGCCCTATCTGTGGCGGCTGGACAAGTACTGGCATGGCCTGCGTTTCGAGATTCCCTGGGTCGAGCGCCTGCCCAGCCAGATCGTGGCGGACAATGTCCGCTTCACGGTGCAGCCGCTCGATGCGCCGCCCGGACCTCAGCATGTCCAAAAGCTCTTCGAGCATCTGGGGTCGGATGAATTGCTGTTGTTCTCGACCGATTATCCGCATTGGCAGTTCGACAACGATGACGTGCTGCCGGCCGGCATCCCGGAGGGTCACCTCGACCGGATGATGGTGGCCAACCCTCATGCCACTTACGCGCGCCTCGGAGGAGTAAAGCCATGAACGTCGAACTGAAGCCGCGCCCCGCTGCCAGCGCCGCCGTGCAGCAGGCGATAGCCGATTGCGATATCCATCCAACACCCAAATCCATGGAAAAAGAGGTGTTCCCCTTCCTCGCCACGCGCTGGCAGGAACACCTGCGGAGTTATGGTGCATTGCCCCGCGTGGGCTTCACCACTGAAAGCCAGTACCCCAAGGCCCAGCCCAATGCGGGGCGTCGCGATGCCTTCCCGCCTGGCGGCGGGTCGCAGGGCAGTGACCTCGCCTTCATGACCAGGCAGCATCTGGATCCGAACAATGTGAAGTTCGGGGTGCTGATCCCGCTTGGGCAGGCCCAGTCGGCACAAAATATCGACCTTAGTATTGCGATGTGCTCGGCCATGAACCAGTGGCAGCTCGCCGAATGGACCTCCAGGGAGAAGCGGCTGCGCGCCACGATCCTTATTCCATATCAGGACGCCGCCGCGTCCGTGACGGAGATCGAACGTCACGCCGGCAATCGGGATTTCGCCCAGGTCGGCATGCTGAGCCGTACACCGGACCCGATGGGTCACCGTCGTTACTGGCCGATCTACGCGGCGGCCGAGGAAGCAGGGCTACCCATCGGCGTCCATGCTTTCGGCCACAGCGGCTGGCCAGTTACCGGTGGCGGCTGGCCCTCCTATTATATCGAGGACATGATGTCCCATGCGCAAAGCTGTCACGCTGGCATCGCCAGCCTGGTGCTGGAAGGCGTGTTCGAAAAATTCCCGCGGCTGAAAGTGGTGTTCGTCGAAGGCGGCCTGGCCTGGTTGCCATCCCTGGCCTGGCGGCTTGACGCGATCTGGGAGAAGGCGCGGGCCGAGCTGCCGCATGTGCCGCGCCCGCCTTCCGAATATATCCGGCAGAATATCTGGCTGACCTCGCAGCCCATCGAGGAGCCAGCCGACCGCCAGCAGATCGTCGATGTCATCGACTGGATCGGCTGGGATCGGGTGCTCTACGCTTCCGACTATCCGCATTGGGATTTCGACGATCCGGCCCAGGTGCTGCCCGTCAAGCTCAGTAAGGAGCAGCGGCAGAATTTCTTCATCGACAACGCTCGCCGCGTCTATGGCTTCTCCGATGAATAAATACGTCGTTGCCAATGTCGATGAATTCCCGGCGAGCGGCCGGCTGCTGGTCCATGTGAAGGGCCGCCCGATCGTCATCTTCCACCTGGACGATCAATATTACGCGCTCTTCAACCGCTGCCCGCACCAGGGGGGCAGCCTGTGCGAAGGTCATCGCATCGGTCTGGTGGAGTCGCCCCAACCCGGGCAGTACGAATACAGCCGCGCCGGTGAGATCATTCGCTGCCCCTGGCATGGTTGGGAATTCGACATCCGTACCGGCCTGTCCCGCTGCCGCCCTAAAGACCTGCTCGTCCGGCAATATCCACTCAATGTCGAGGACGGCGAAACGCTCGATCGCGAACCGGACATCAAGGGCGTCGAAACCTTCGATATCCAGGTCGATGGCAACTATCTGGTCATCACGATCTAGGACCGGCGGATATCTTCACCGCATCTGACTATCGGCCGCGTGGCGGTGGTCGATGGAGGCGCGCCAGGCAATCGTTCTTCAGTAACAAACGCCTGCATCCCGCAGGGCCTTTTGGCAGTGCGGGTTCAGCAGGACTGAAACATTCCAAATTTCTCAAAAATGTAGGCGGATATTTTATCGGCGCGAAGTAATGTAGCTCGTCAATTCGATGTCTCTTTGAGTTTTGCTTGGGGAGCGGAAATGCAAAAGACAGTCGTCGCCGTTGTCGTCGCGCTCATCGTCATTGCCGCTGCCTGGTGGTTCTGGGCGCGTCAGAACGACGCCACTGCCGGCGATACTCTCGTCCTCCAGGGAAACGTCAATATTCGGCAGATCGCGCTGGCGTTCAACGGAACCGGGCGGATCACCGAATTGCGG
Organism: Devosiaceae bacterium; assembly: GCA_036499825.1. Taxonomy (GTDB): domain Bacteria; phylum Pseudomonadota; class Alphaproteobacteria; order Rhizobiales; family Devosiaceae; genus Paradevosia. The sequence continues at coordinate 837,234 of DASYCZ010000026.1, read as the reverse complement.
GCGGAGGAGGGCCATGTCGTCGAGGCGAACGAGGTCATCGGCGTGCTCGATACGCAGGCCCTCGCGCTACAGGTGGCCCAAGCCAAGGCACAGATAGAGGTTCAACGCCAAATTGTCCTCAAACTGCGCAACGGCGCCAGGCCTGAGGAAATCGATCAGGTTCGCAGTCAACTGGCGTCGGCCCAGGCACAGGCGCGATCGGCGCAGTCCGATCTCACGCGGCGACAGCAGCTCTTTGGGGTTTCCGCCAGCTCCGTCAGTGTGCTGGATATTGAGAACGCCGAACTGGCCGTGGAAGTCGCGAACCAGAAGGTTAATGAGATCCAGGCGGCGCTCGCGTTAACGAAGGCCGGCTCGCGATCCGAGGAAATCGCCGGTGCCGAAGCGCAGCTTGCATCGGCTCAAGCCCAGCTCGCTTTGCTGGAGCATCAAATCGACGAGGCCCAGCTTCGTTCTCCCCAAAAGGCAGTGGTCCGCTCCCGCCTTTTGGAGCCGGGCGACATGGCGACGCCCCAACAGCCGGTTGTTACGTTGGCCCTGACCGACCCGAAATGGATCCGGCTCTTCGTTAGCGAACGCGATCTGGGTCGGGTGAGGGTGAATATGCCTGCCAGCATCTTCACGGACAGCCAGCCGGACCAACCCATAGCCGGAAGTGTCAGCTTCATCTCTTCGGTGGCCGAATTTACCCCAAAGACCGTGCAGACCGAAGAACTGCGCACCAGCCTGGTTTATGAGGTCCGTGTCCTGGTCGGAAATGACGACGGCAATCTCAGGCTGGGCCAGCCTGTCACCGTACGTATTCCGCTGGAGACGGCGCCGTGACGGACCTGGTCGCCCCGGTATCTGTCGCAGGTCTGCTGAAGACCTTTCCGGCGATAGAGGGCGGCAGTCTGGCGGCGGTGGATGGCATATCTTTCAGCATCAGGAAAGGGGAGCTTACAGCGCTCGTGGGCCCTAATGGGGCGGGCAAGACGACATTGCTGAGGATGATTGCCGGCCTCCTCGAGCCCGATGCGGGGACCCTGAACGTTCTGGGGATTGATGTCGTGGCAGCACCGCAGGCGGTGCAGGATCGCATCAGCTACATGCCGCAGCGGTTTGGCCTTTATGAGGACCTCAGCGTCCAGGAAAACCTGGACCTCTACGCAGACCTGCACGGTGTGCCGCTGGAACAACGGCAGACGCGATTCAGGCGCATGCTCGAAATGACCGATCTGACGCAATTCACCAACAGGCCGGCGGGAAAGCTGTCGGGCGGCATGAAGCAGAAATTGGGTCTGGCCTGTACGCTGGTTCGTTCCCCAGACCTGCTCCTGCTCGACGAGCCCAGCGTAGGCGTCGATCCGCTATCGCGTCGCGATCTCTGGGAAATCGTCCGGCAACTGGTCGAGGCAGATGCCCTGAGCGTTATCCTGAGCACAGCCTATATGGACGAAGCGGAGCGATGCTCGACCGTGTTCGTCATGAATAGGGGCAAGATACTTGCCCACGGTACTCCTTTGGACCTGCGAGACCGCGCCATTGGCCTCACCTTCTCCGCTTGTCCGAGTGCTGGAGTTCCGGCGAGATCGCTCCAGGCCAAATTGCTTGACGCGCCCGAGCTCATTGTCGATGCGGTGCCAAAAGGTGGAGACGTTCACCTTATCCGCAGCGCCGACGCGAGCGACGATGATCTTGCTACCTTGCTGGACGGCGTCGTCTATGAGCCGAGAACGAATGAACTGGAAGACGCCTTCATGATGCTGCTTCGCCAGGAAGCGGATCGCGGTGGCGTTACGATCCAGCCAATGGCGAAGGAGATAAAGCCGCGTGACACCGGTGCCGGTGATCAGCCCCCGGTCATCGTGGTGCGGGATCTGGTCCGCAAATTCGGCGATTTCACTGCCGTCGCGAGTACCTCGTTCGATGTCCGCAGAGGGGAGATTTTCGGCCTCCTCGGCCCGAACGGGGCCGGCAAGACCACGACTTTCCGCATGCTGTGCGGTCTGCTCCCCGCCACCAGCGGTCATCTCGAAGTTGCCGGCAGGGACTTGCGGACAGCGCGGGCCCAGGCGCGTCAGCGCATCGGCTATGTGTCCCAGAAATTTGCGCTCTACGGCAACCTGTCGGTCCGTCAAAACCTCGAATTCTACGGGGGCGCCTACGGCCTGAGAGGTCCACGTCTGCGCGAGCGCGTGGCGGAATCCCTTGAGCAGTTCGAGCTTGCCGGATCCGCCACCAGCGGCGAGCTGCCGGCCGGCTTCAAGCAGCGGCTGGCCATGGCTGCGGGGCTCCTGCATGAACCCGACATCCTGTTCCTCGATGAGCCGACCAGCGGTATCGACCCGTTGGGACGGCGTGCCTTTTGGCGCACCATAACGGCGCTCTCCCAGGCCGGGGTGACCATCATCGTCACCACGCATTTCATGGAAGAAGCCGAATATTGCGATCGCATCGCAATTCAGGACGCTGGCCAGATGATCGCGCTGGGAACACCCGAACAAGTCCGGCGGCAGGCCGGCGATGACGGCAGCAGCGATATGAATGCGGCCTTCATCGCCATCGTCGAGCACAAACGCTCGGAACGTGAGGCGAGGGCGGTGGCATGAACAGCGGCTTCGTAACGCGGTTAGTGGCGCTTACCCGCAAGGAGACCCGTCAAATGCTGCGTGACCGCAGCAATCTGGTCGTCGGACTGCTTCTGCCGGTGGCGCTTATCCTTCTGTTTGGATACGGGCTTTCCTTCGATGTGAAGGACGCGCGGCTGGCGGTCGTCATGGAGGACACCTCCCCGGTTGCACAGGAGGCGACGAGCGGTTTGCGCGGATCCGAATACGTTGCGCCGGTCTGGCTGCTCAACATGCCCGAGGCGGATCGATTGATGCGGGCCAGCAAAGTCGATGCGATCTTGCGCATCCCCGCCGACTTCACCGTGGGTGTGGCCACCGGCGGCGCCCAGGTCCAATTGCTGCTCAACGGGGCCGATACCAGCACGGCATCTTCCATAGAGGCTTTCGTCAACGGATCCCTGGCCGTACCCCTCCAGCGCATCGCCGACCGATCCGGCAACAAGACCTCGGGCGCCGGGGCAATCACCATCGTGCAACGCACCTGGTTCAATGAGGCAAGCAACAGCACATGGTATCTCGTTCCTGGATTGATCGTGCTGGTCATGACCCTCATCGGAGCGTTTCTCACTTCATTGCTGGTTGCCCGCGAGTGGGAGCGGGGGACGCTGGAAGCCTTGTTCGTCACGCCGGTCCGGCCGATGGAACTCGTCCTATCGAAGCTTGCCCCGTACTTCGTCGTCGGCGCCATCGATCTGATCATGTGCCTGTTGGCCGCCTATTGGTTGTTCCAGGTGCCGATGCGCGGCTCGCTTGCGATCATCATCATCACCTCGCTGCTGTATCTTCTGGTGTCCCTGACGCTGGGGCTTTTCATCTCGGCCGTGACGCGCAGCCAGTTCGTCGCGAGCCAGGTTGCCCTGCTGGCCAGCTTCATGCCGGCAATGATGCTGTCGGGTTTCGTGTTTGACCTTCGCAATGTTCCGGTCGTCGTTCAGGTGATCAGCCAGGTCTTGCCCGCCACCCATTTCATGACCGTGATCAAGACGTTGTTCCTTGCCGGAAACAATTGGCCGGAGATCATTCGGGCTTGCGCCATCTTGACGGTGTATTTCGCCGTGCTGCTGCTGGCCACGCAACGCTCGCTTCGCAAGAGGTTGGCATAAATGGCAGCCTTGATCAGTTACCTGCTGCAGGTCTTTGCGCTATGCCGCAAGGAAATCCAGGCGCTGCTGAAAGATCCATTGGGACGCGCCATATTGATAGGCCCGGCTTTCCTGCAAGCGCTGCTCTTCGGTTATGGCGCCACCTATGACCTGACCCACGTTCCTTACGCCGTCGTGCAGCAGGGCAATGGTTCGGCGGCGGGTGAACTGCTCGCCAGACTGGACGGCACCGGAGTGTTCGAAAGGATTGCGACGCTGAGTTCATCGGACCAGATCGCTGGCGTGATCGACAGCGGCCGGGCTTTGCTGGTGATCAACTTCCCGCCGAACTTCGAAGCTCTCGTCGCTCGTGGAAACGAGGCACCGGTCCAGGTCATTCTGGATGGCCGCAATTCGTCCACCGCGGGCTCCGCCGCCGGATATTTCGGGGCGGTCGTCGGGGCCTATAATCAATCCCTGGGGTCTAAAGGCATCATCACGGTTGTGCGTCGGGCCTGGTTCAACCCAAACCTTGAGTCACGCTGGAACCTGATGCCGGCGCTGATTGCGGCGCTGAGCATGCTCCAGACCCTGCTTCTGGCTGCCCTGTCGGTCGCCAGGGAGCGAGAGCAGGGGACCTTCGATCAGCTTCTGGTCACGCCGTTGACACCGCTGCAGATCCTCATCGGCAAGGCCATTCCATCGATGTTGGTGGGCCTGTTCCAATCGACGGTCATTTTCCTCATCATCCTGTTCTGGTTCCGCATTCCGATGAACGGGTCGGTATGGCTCCTTTACCTTGGGTTGCTCACCTTCACCGGCGCCTCGGTCGGCATCGGACTTTCGATATCGGCGCTGTCCCTCAACATGCAGCAGGCGATGCTCTACACCTTCATGCTGATCATGCCCCTGATGCTGCTGTCGGGCATGCTGACGCCCGTCCGCAACATGCCCCTCGTTCTGCAGATCGTGACCTACGTCAATCCGCTGCGCTTCGGCATCGATCTGGTGCGCCGCGTGTATCTGGAAGGGGCAGGCTTCAGCGACGTGGCCTTCAACTTCGTGCCGCTGCTCGCGATAGCAGCCATAACCATGCCCTTGGCAGCCTGGCTGTTCAGGCACCGGCTGAGCTGATTGGCCGCCGCCCCTAGGCCGCCATGCGGATGATTTCCTCGCCTTGTCCACGCAGGAAGTCGATCGGCGAGATCGGCTTGCGGCCCGAGAACCGCTCGACCGCCGGCGTGACCGTTCCATGGTAACCCTGCGCCGTATCAACATCGAAGTGGTAGAACACCCGGGCCCAGAACGGCGGCATTCCCCCGGCCAGCGCGTTCCGCTCCAGTTCTTCCGGCGTCACCGACTGGTGGGTGATGAGTTTGCCCGCCAGCGCGCTCAGCTCTGCCGCCAGTTCATTCTGGGTAAGCGCCACAGGTCCCGTGACGTCGTGGATTTCCCGGCCCGAGCCGATGAGCAGCGCGCCTGCGGCCGTACGCGCACAATCGTCACGCGACACATAAGATCGGCCCGCCGTGCCAGTCGCCGTAATGAGGCGCCCACTCTGGATTGCCTGTTTGGCGAACATGACGATGGCGTCCTGGTACATGTTGTTGCGCAGCATAGTCCAGTCGAGCCGGCTCTCCATCAGCGCCACTTCGGTCCAGAAGTGATCGTCGGGAATCGAGCTCTCCGCAGTGGGGTGCGGGAAGGGCAGGGACGTATAGACGACGTGGCGCACATCGCTCTCGACCGCCGCCTTCACCGCCGCGCGCTGCTGCTGAAGCCGCCAGCCGGGGGTGTGCAGCGTATCCGTGCTGATCAGCAGTATCCGGTCCACGCCCTTGAAGGCCGTCCCCAATGTCTCGGGCCGGTCGAAATCGGCCTCACGCACGTCGACGCCGCGCGCCGCAAGGTCGGCGATCCTGGCCGGATCACGCGTGGTGGCCACCACATGCCGTGCCCCGCGCTCCAGCAATTCCTCGATCGCCTTGCGGCCAAGCTGGCCGCCCGCGCCCGTGACGAGCAGGGTTTCGTTCAACGCTTCGGTCATTTGCAACTTCCTTTAGTTCCAAAATAGTACTAGGAAGCAGACCAGCTACTAACACGCGCAGATGTTGGCAAGTATGGATTTGAACCATAGTAGCTATGCTGCAGGTAACTAAAGGAAGCTACCATGGCGAAGGAACCGGCACGCCGAGCCTGCCCCACCTGCGCGACGCGGGAAGTTCTCGACCGCGTCGGCGACCAGTGGAGTTTCCTCGTCATGGCGGTGCTCGAAAGCGGCACGCTGCGCTTCGGGGAGCTGAAGAACCGGGTCGAGGGCATCTCGCCCCGCGTGCTGACGCAGACGCTTCGCAGCCTCGAACAGGATGGCCTCATCACCCGCCACGCCTTCGCGACCATCCCGCCGCGCGTCGATTACCAGATCACTGCCCTTGGCCTGTCGCTCGCGGCCGCCATGAAGCCGCTTGTCACCTGGGCCGAGGACAACCAGTCGACCATTCATGAGAACCGCCGGACGGATCGGTCGGCGGCATGATTGCGCTCCGCTGTCACAACGCGTGGTTCTCGATGCGCTAGTACTGCCCGGCCAGGGAGCGAAGGCCGAGCTTGCCAATTGCGCCTGCTAAGGCCAATCTCGCCTGAGCAACACAGTCGGGGCTTGTGGGTGTGTTCCCTGGTTGGGCAACGGGAAATGGGAAACTTCAGATTATGATCGTCAACGATGGAATTGCCGATGGCGGCAATATGGACGGGGTAACGCAGTCTGGGCGTCTCAACCGTCGGTCGTTTCTTCTCGGCTCGGTCGCCGGTGTCGGTGCGCTGGCGCTTGCCGGGTGCACAACGTCCGGCGACGATATGACCCTCGCCGAGGCGAAAACGGTTTACGGGCCATTGCCGAAAGAGAGATTTCCGGTCCCCGCCGTCAACGTCAACAAGATCAATCCGAAATTTTACCGCCGGACCGTGCGCTACGACACTGCGGAGGCGGCCGGCACGATCATCGTCGATCCTCGCAATCACTATGTCTACCGCATTGAAGGCGGCGGCAACGCCACCCGCTACGGTGCGAGCGTCGGCCGTGCCGGGTTCTTGTGGAGCGGTGATGCCTACATCGGACGCAAAGCCGAATGGCCGATCTGGACGCCGCCCAAGGAAATGATCAAGCGCCAGCCCGAAGCGGCCAAATATGCCGGCGGCATGGCGCCGGGCCTCGACAATCCATTGGGTGCCCGCACGCTCTATCTTTATCAGAACGGCGTCTACACGCTCTACACCCTCTACAGCACGCATGTGGCCGAATCGATCGGGAAGGGTGTCTCGAGTGGCTGCATTGGCCTGCTCACCCAGGATATGGTCGACCTTTATTCCAAGACGCCCGTCAAGACCAAGGTAGTGGTCTTGCGGGCATAGGACCGGCGTCGTTCGAGTGATGGTGATAGGCAGCGGCGCCTTCGCCATCACGGGCGCACCGCCCAGGTTCGGATCCACAGTCGCGAAGATAGCGGATCGAATTGTGGGAGTAGCGAGCCTCCTGAAGCAGGCGCGACGTTGAATCTCAAAACCTTAACCGTTTAACATTATCGAGGTCGGCGAGTCGTCTTGCCGGCTCCTGCCGCTCGTCTCTCAACGGGTTATGCCCCTCAGAAAACAATCGGGTGGGAGTGACTTTCCCGGCAAGGGCTGCCGCGGAGGAGGGGTAACGTCATGGCTTCAGGTAAGGATGGCTTCCGGCCTGTGGCGCTCATCGTCGCCTGCGCGCTCTTCATGGAAAACCTTGACGGCTCGATCATCGTCACGGCTCTGCCGCAGATTTCCCACGCCTTCAAGACCGATGTCATCAGCCTCAGCATCGCCATCACCTCCTATCTGCTGAGCGTCGCCGTGTTTATCCCCGCCAGCGGCTGGGTTGCCGACCGCTTCGGCGCCCGCACCATCTTTTGCACCGCCATCATCCTCTTCGCGCTCGCTTCCATCTGCTGCGGCCTCAGCGGCGATCTCCTGATGTTCACCCTATCCCGTGCCGTGCAGGGCCTTGGCGGCGCCATGATGGTCCCGGTCGGCCGCCTGGTGCTGATGCGCAGCACCGAAAAGCAGGACCTGGTAAAGGCCATGGCTTATCTCACCGTTCCCGCGGTGCTCGGGCCTGTGCTCGGTCCACCGCTGGGCGGCTTCATCGTCACCTATGTTTCCTGGCGCTGGATCTTCTTTCTCAACGTCCCCATAGCCATACTCGGCGTCATTCTCGTTCTCCGCCTCATCCCCAACTCCAAGGAAGAGAAGAATCCCGCTTTCGATTGGGTCGGCTTCGTCCTGTCAGGCGTCGCGCTGGCCTCCCTCGTTTTCAGCCTGGAAGTTGCGAGCCAGAAGGGATTTTCGCTGACCCTGCTGGTCCTCCTCGTCATCGGCGCCGCCACCGCGATCCTTTACCTCCGACACGCCCGCCGCGCCGCCAATCCCATTCTCGACCTGCGCCTGCTGGGCATTCCGACCTTCCGGTCCGCCTTCCTTGCCGGCAATCTGTTCCGGGTCAGCGCCGGCGCCGCACCCTTCCTGTTGCCCATCATGCTGCAGGTCGGCTTCGGTCTCACCGCCTTTAGCTCCGGACTTTTCGTCCTTTCTACCGCCAGCGGCTCGCTGCTGATGCGCTTCCTTGCCGGTGGCTTCCTCCGCAAAATGGGCTTTCGCATCGCTCTGACACTCAACGGGCTCGTTTGCGCCGGTCTCACCGCCGCTCACGGCCTGTTGACCCCTCTCACGCCGGCCATCGTTCTGGTGACGCTGCTGTTTTGCACCGGCTTCTTGCGCGGCCTGCAATATAACGGCATCGCGGCCCTCAACTTCGCCGATATCGAAAAACCGCAGATGAGCCGCGCGACCGCAATGGCCAGCACGGCCCAGCAGCTCTCCCAAAGCATCGGCGTTGCCTTCGGCGCCATGGTTCTCAACCTGACGCTCTTTTTTCGCGGCCGCGAAAGCCTCGCTCCCGACGATTTCCATCTTGCCTTCGTTGCCGTCGGTATCGTGGGCGCCATCTCCGCCGTGCTGTTCCTGGGTCTGCACCACAATGCCGGCTCAGACGTCAGCGGTCATCGCCGTCCCTGAGCTTCACCGTCGTCATGACCGGCCGCCAGGGCAGGGTGTTTTCACACGCCCTAATAAATTCCTTGACAGTTATATAACCCAAATAGAATATGTAGCTCATGAGCCCATTTGAAGCCATAGCCGAGCCGAACCGCCGTCGCCTTCTCGAACTCCTGCGCTTTGGGGAGAGGGCTGCCGGCGACCTTGTGGATGCGACGGGGTTGAGTCAGCCCGGCGTTTCCAAGCACCTCAAGCAGTTGCGGGAGGCTGGTCTCGTCAGCGTACGCGCCGATGGCCAGAAGCGGCTCTACCGGCTGGAGGCCGGCGAATTGGCGGCTCTGGATTCCTGGTTGCAGCAATTCCGGGATTTCTGGGCGGATCGGCTCGATGCCCTCGATGAACATTTGGAGAAGGAACAATGATGGACACGCAATCTCTTCTGCGCGGCGACCCCAAGGGCGACGTTACGGTCACCGGGGACACCATGCAGGTCGTCTTCCGCCGCCACTACAACAAGCCGATCGAAAAGGTCTGGGCCGCCCTCACCATTCCCGAGCGCCTCGCCGACTGGATGGGCGTGGCAACCATCGACCTGCGCCCCGGCGGCAAGCTGAGCTTCGATTTCGGCAGCAACGGCTCCATGGATCTCGGCATTTCTCGCGTCGAGCCGCCGCATCGGCTCGCCTGGTCGTGGAGCCTCGATGGCCGCGAAACGTCTGTTCTCTTCGAGCTTGAGCCTCAGGGCACCGGCTGCCAGCTGACCCTGACCCATAGCGGTCTCAACCCCCGTGGTTACGGCTCGGGCGTTCGCGCCGGCTGGCACGCCCACCTCGAAGGCCTCGCCGATTGTCTCGATGGCCGCGCCACGCCGTGGTCCGTCAAGGAAGAGCGAGAAGCCGCCGTCGACCACTTTTATCCGTCACTGTCGGCCTGACGCCGAACGGAGGCCGTCGCCGCGCCGCGCGGCGACGGCCCTTCTACTGCTCCTTACCGGCGCCCCCCGCAGAAGCCGTGCACGACCTTGCAGCCGACGCCGCCGGCGATCCTCCACACCATGCAATGAATGCTGGCCTTCCCGCGCACTGAAATTGCATGATGAGGGCGTCCTCATCAATCTGCCCGATGGGCAGCGGCGCATTACCGCGTGCGCCATTCAGCGATGGCGGCGGTAACCAGGTCGCCCAGCTCTGACGTCACATCTCTGGTCCTGTATATCGATGCGCTTCCGCGGGCTCCCGGGGCGCTGTAGTGAATGTCCTCAGCCAGCTTATCGAGATATGCCCGGCCCTTGCTACGGTATTGCTTCAGCTCATCCTCGTTCATGGCGATGAGCACCGAGTAGTCGAAGGCGCTATGGCTGCAATGGACGTCGAGGTAAATCTGACCCTCAAGGTCGAGAAGAAACCATGCGTGTGGTTGGTGATCGAGAACAATCATCCAAGCCTCTCGTAACACCCATAAGCCAGCAATGAATGCATCGCTGCCGGCGGTGGCAAAGCTTGCCTCAGGTGAAATCGCCTGTGGCGTAGCAGCTTGTGCGAAGTCATTGCAGTGAGACTGCCGAGCCAATCCAATTTTTGCCAACGAATTCAGTGTTCTTGCGTCAATGATCCCAATGATAGCTAAATTGCTGAAAACTTCCGCACAATCATATTCTTGCGGCTGTCCGCGTGGCGAATGCGGCCGCATCATCGTCGCAACGGCTACGCCAATGGCTTCTCGCCCGACCAGCTCGCCGAGCCGCTCGAGTGTACCGGCATGGCCATATGAAATCTCGACCTTGCCGTCGGGCAGGAAAACCTTGCCCATCGCGGCGCCGATCGCGGTGATCGGCGGCACGGACGTAACGCGCCATAACCTCTTGAATTTTACGTTCATCAGACATTCGGGTCTCCTCGAGATGCCCGAAGCCGTCTGGCAATCTGTACCGGCCTTAAAGCTGGCGGCGTCAGTCCAGGCGTAGGTTGGCCGACCAGCAGTACAACGATATGTCTATGCCGGCCGACGTTGATACGATCTGCCCAAGAGTCTCAGACGACCACGGAAGCCGAAATCGCGCGATTGTTCAGGATGCCCAGGAGGATCACTTCCCACCTTCGAGGTTGTCGTCAGCGTTCTCGTGTGCAACCTGTTTGCGACGTTGATTTTTGGGTGGAACTAAAAGTAACCGATATTAAAAAAAGCCCGGATTTCCGGGCCTTTTTCATTGCAGGACTCAAGGTGCTAGAACACGCAACCGAATATCAAGTCGGCGTATTCAACTGCAGCCGGTCGTCGTTCCGCAGTCTTCGCACACCATGCAGTGACCGCTCACCTTCATGCGCATCGAGTTGCAATTGCTGCACTGGTCGCCCGTATAGCCCTTCATGCGGGCTTCGGCGCGCAATTCGCCCACGTCGCGCGAAGGCGGCGGGGAGGGGATCGGGTCGAGTTCGGCAGCGTTGAGCGCGGTCGCCGACGGATCGATCTTGAGGGCCGTCGCGGAACGTAGCGCCGTGACGGTCGAGATCGAGGATGACGGCACATAGCGTGCAGCTTCAGCCGTCGGCACCAGCATCAACGATGCATTGGCCGTCTTGCCGCGCGTCATGCCGCGGGAGACAAAGCGCTCAGCGGGCACCGGGGCGGACGCAGCGGTAGGGCCGCGCGCCGACTTTTCCTCGGCTACGCCCTTGCTGAGCGAGGTCGGGCTCTCCGGATTGACGTGGGCCAAGTCGTCGCGGTCGAGATAGGAGACAGCGAGTTCGCGGAACACGTAATCGAGGATCGAGGTAGCATTCTTGATGCGGTCATTGCCCATCACCATGCCGGCCGGCTCGAACCGCGTGAAGGTAAAGGCCTCCACATATTCGTCCAGCGGCACGCCATATTGCAGGCCGAGCGAAATGGCGATGGCGAAGTTGTTCATCATGGCGCGGAAGGCGGCGCCTTCCTTGTGCATGTCGATGAAGATTTCGCCGAGCCGGCCATCGTCATATTCGCCGGTGCGCAGATAAACCTTGTGCCCGCCCACGACTGCCTTCTGGGTATAGCCCTTGCGGCGGTCCGGCATCTTTTCGCGGTCGCGGATCGCCTTTTCGACGATACGCTCGACGATCCTTTCGGCCACCACCGGCACCCGAGCCGCCGGGCTCTGGGCCAGGAGTGCCTCGACGGCATCCTCCTCGTCTTCCTCGTCGACATCGGCCAGCACCGAAGCATTGAGCGGCTGGCTGAGCTTGGAGCCATCGCGATAGAGCGCATTGGCCTTCAGCGCCAGGCGCCAGGAGAGCATGTAGGCCTCCTTGCAATCCTCGACGGTAGCGTCATTGGGCATGTTGATGGTCTTGGAGATGGCGCCCGAAATGAAGGGCTGCGCCGCCGCCATCATCAGGATGTGGCTGTCGATGGAGAGGTAGCGCTTGCCGATCTTGCCGCAGGGCGAGGCGCAATCGAACACCGCCTGGTGCTCGGCCTTGAGGTGCGGGGCACCCTCCAGCGTCATGGCGCCACAGATATGGATGTTGGCAGCCTCGATCTCTTTCTTCGAGAAGCCGAGGAAAGCCAGCAGGTCGAACGAGATGTCCTTGAGCTGCTCGTCGGTGACGCCCAGCGACTTGAGGAAATCCGCGCCCAGGGTCCACTGGTTGAACACGAACTTGATGTCGAAGGCCGAACCGAGAGCCTTGTTGATGGCCTCGATCTTGTCGTCGGTAAAACCCTTGGCCCGCAAGGTCGAGGGGTTGACGCCCGGCGCCTGGTTCAGGTTGCCGTGGCCGACCGCATAGGCTTCCATCTCGGCAATGGTGCTCTCGGAATAGCCGAGGGTGCGCAGGGCCGGGGGCACGGCGCGGTTGATGATCTTGAAATAGCCGCCGCCAGCGAGCTTCTTGAATTTCACCAGCGCGAAGTCGGGCTCGATACCCGTCGTGTCGCAATCCATGACCAAGCCAATCGTGCCGGTCGGGGCGATCACCGAAACCTGCGCATTGCGGTAGCCGTGCTTCTCGCCCAGCGCCAGGGCATTGTCCCAGGCCAGCTTGGCGTGCTCGGCCACGTCCGCATAGGGAACGTTGGCCAGATCGAGCGGCACCGGGTTGATCGACAGCTTCTCATAGCCATCGGTATTGCCATATGCGGCGTTGCGATGGTTGCGGATGACGCGCAGCATGTGCTTGGAGTTGCGCTTGTAGTCCTCGAACGCACCGAGCTCATTGGCCATCTCGGCCGAAGTCGCATAGGCAACGCCGGTCAGGATAGCGGTGAGGGCGCCCGTATAGGCGCGGCCCTCGGCGGAGTCGTAGGGGATGCCAGAGGTCATCAGCAGGCCACCGATATTGGCATAGCCGAGGCCGAGCGTGCGATATTTGAATGAGCGTTCCGCGATGGCCTTGCTGGGGAACTGCGCCATCATCACCGACACTTCCAGCACCATCGTCCACAGCCGGATCGAGTGCTCGTAGCCGGCGACGTCGAAGCTGCCGTCCTTGTTGCGGTAGGCGAGCAGGTTCACCGAGGCGAGGTTGCACGCCGTGTCGTCGAGGAACATGTATTCCGAGCACGGGTTCGACGCGATGATCGGGCCGGCCTCGGGACTGGTGTGCCAGTCATTGATGGTGGTGTGGTAGTGCAGGCCCGGATCGGCCGAAGCCCATGCCGCATAGCCGATGGATTCCCACAGATCGCGGGCCTTCAGCGTCTTGGTCACCTTGCCGGAAACGCGGCCCGAAAGGCTCCAGTCACCATCCGTCTCGACCGCCTTGAGGAAATCGTCGGTGACACGGACCGAATTGTTCGAGTTCTGCCCGGCAACCGTCAGATATGCCTCGCTGTCCCAATCGGTGTCGAAGATGGGGAATTCGAGATCGGTATAACCCTGCTTGGCGAACTGGATGACACGGTAGATGTAGTTCTCGGGAACCAGCGCTTTCTTTGCAGCGCGGACTTCGCGCTTCAGCGCCGGGTTCTTGGTCACGTCGAAGCAGTCGTCGCCATTGCCCTCGCAATTGACGGCCGCCTTCATGATCAGCTTCAGATGCTTGGAGACGACCTTGGAGCCGGTGACGAGCGCCGCCACCTTCTGCTCCTCCTTCACCTTCCAGTTGATGTAGGTCTCGATGTCGGGATGGTCGATGTCGACCACCACCATCTTGGCGGCGCGGCGCGTGGTACCGCCCGACTTGATGGCGCCGGCAGCCCGGTCACCGATCTTGAGGAAGCTCATCAGCCCAGACGACTTGCCGCCGCCCGAGAGGCGCTCGCCTTCCCCGCGCAGCCGCGAGAAGTTCGAGCCGGTACCCGAGCCATACTTGAACAGGCGCGCCTCGCGCACCCACAAATCCATGATGCCCCCCTCGTTGACGAGGTCGTCATCCACGGACTGGATGAAGCAGGCATGCGGCTGCGGATGCTCATAGGACGACTTCGACTGCACGAGCTTATGCGTGAACGGGTCGACATAGAAATGGCCCTGGCCGGGGCCGTCGATGCCATAGGCCCAATGCAGGCCCGTATTGAACCATTGCGGCGAATTGGGCGCGACGCGCTGCGTCGCCAGCATATAGGCCAGTTCATCAAAGAAGGTGCGCGCATCTTCCTCGGTGTCGAAATAGCCCCCCTTCCAGCCCCAATAGGTCCAGGTACCGGCCAGCCGGTCGAACACCTGCCGGCTGTCCATCTCCGAACCATAGCGCTCGCTTTCCGGCAGCTTGGCGAGCACGGCCTCGTCGGGCACGGCGCGCCACAGCCATGAGGGGACGGAATTCTCCTCGACCCTCTTCAGGACCTTGGCGATGCCGGCCTTGCGGAAGTACTTTTGCGCGATGATATCTGAAGCCACCTGGCTCCAATCGGCAGGGATGGCGATGTTCTCGAGCTTGAACACCACCGAGCCATCGGGATTGCGGATCTCGCTGGTGGCGTTCCGGAATTCGATGCCTGCATAAGCCGACTGCCCGGCCTTGGTGTATCGACGTTCAATTCTCATTCAACATCTCTTCGATCTGGGTGGATTGGAAGACGCCATCCGCAAGGGACTCGCCGTGTCTTGAGTCCAGATTGAGACAGACCCCCGAAGGAGTCGATTCAACAATTTCCGCCCTGCGCGCACCAGACGTTGTGTTGAAGGGTGCGGCCTATCGCAAAATCTAGTGTTTCATATGGGATTAACGGGGATAATTCGCAAGTGTCACGACACTTTAACAATGGGTTAATAAGGCTGGTCGAGTTACTCCTGCACGGCAATGAGCCCGTCTAAACCTCGGGCCCGATTGACTCTTTTTCGCCTTGATTGCGATCGCCAGACTCATCCAATCCCTGTCAAGCGCAGAATTTTGCGGACGACCCGAAGGATATCCACACTATCCATAGGGGGTGTGGATAGTTGGTGGCACAAGGCCCGTCATCCCTTGACGAAAGGGCTATTCCCCGCCAGCCGCGACGCCGGCGCACCCATTGTCTCCTAGCCTGAAGGCCAATCGCACCCTTGGCGAAACCGGTCCTCAAGTTCGGGCCGGCATCGCCACGGCGTCAAAACTCTGGCCCGCATCGGCGGCGCATGCTAGACGATCTGGGCGATATCGAAGGCCTTGCACACGATGAAGAAGTTCCTCTCCGAAATATTCGTTTGGTGGCAGGGGCAGACCTGGGGCACGCGGCTGACCCTGGCCTTGCGGTTCACCTATGTGGGCAGCGACGAATTTGGAAATCGCTACTATCGCTCCAAGAAGGGCGATCGCCGTTGGGTTACCTACAATGGCTATGCCGAAGCTTCGGCGATTCCTCCCGGCTGGCACGGCTGGATGCATCATCGCACCGATGTCGCCCCTACCAACGAGCGCTACAACGCTCGCAACTGGGAACGGGGCCACATCTCCAACCAGACCGGCACCGCCCAGGCCTACCGGCCCGATGGCAGCTTGCTGAACAAGGGCGAGCGCCCGCGCGTGACCGGCGATTATGACGCCTGGTCGCCCGAATAGGCCGCGCCTCCAGGCGGCTCGTCATGTTCCGGTTCTCTATAATCTCGGCCGCTCTGGCCCTTATGCTCACATTGGCTGGTGCCGCCGAGGCGGCGCCCGTTCCCAATCCCGTGGCGGCATTTTCCGGTCTCGACAAGATCACCGGCCGCATCACCCATTTCGACGTCTACATCAACGAGACCGTACAGTTCGGCGCCCTGCAGATCACGCCGCGCGTCTGCTACACCAGCTCTGCCGATGAAGCGCCGCGCACCACCGTCTTCGTCGAAATCGACCAGGTAAGCCTTCAGGGCACCATCAAGCGTATCTTCACCGGCTGGATGTTCGCCGATAGCCCGGCGCTGAACGCCGTCGACCACCCCATCTATGATGTCTGGCTCGACGACTGCAAACGCACCACCGACGCGCCACAACCCGACGACGAATGACCATCCGTTACAGCTGCTAGAAGAATTCATCCAGCAGCTGGTAGAAGGCGATCCGATCTCAATCGGGCCTTGTAACGCCAGAGCGGTGCAGGAACGCGTTGACCCAGTCTTCGCCCAAATTGAATTTGGCGGTATTGCAGCCAATCGCCAGGTCGCGATAGCGATCCGATACGCCCAGCCGCCCGCGCAATCGACAGAGCCCGTAAATCCCGTTTCATCCGCCAGGAAATTGGGAAGGCTCGGATCGCCATGCGCGACGACCAGGTCTTGGGTCTGCGGCCGCATGTGCAAAAGCTCGGCGAACACATCCTGTGCCGAACGGCCAAGGCGCGATTCGTCAAAATCCGCTTCATCGACAATGCCGGCGTCTACATGCGCGCGGGCGACGTCGATCACCGTCTCAAGGCGATGATCGAATGGGCAGTCCGCCAGCGGCAGGGCATGCAAGCTGGGCAGGGCGTCGGCGAATAGTGCCACGATGTGTTCGGGAGCCATGTCGCCACTAGAAGCCAGGTCACGTCCCGGCAATCCCGTCGTCAGCAGCCAGTGGCGGCCGGCATGTTGCCGTGAGTCTCGTATCTGCGGGCAGGGCAGTCCATTCCGCCCAAGCCGGGCGAGCGCTCCGCTTCGTCGGGCCCCTGCGCGAATGCCGTCTCGGCTTCCGATTTGACGAACAATACTGGCTCGCCGGGTAGCTTGAGCCGATAGACGATCGCCCCGGATTCACCGATCGTCTGCCTGCGCCAGGCATAGGGCGCCAGCATCTCCATCCAGGCCGGTGGCATGTTCAAAGGGCAATTCACGATCGGCGCCGGCTAGTTGCGAAATTCCGAGCCAGGGAATAGCGACCTGCTGCCAGTTTTGTCCAGTTAGCGCTGGAGTTGCTTTGCGGCCTGCCGGCGCTTCCACAGCGTCCATTTCCGCTTGCCCCAGACAATCGTCTTGCCCACGGGCCCCTGCAGCAACGGCACGTCGATGGCCAGCAGCAACAGCCCAAGCGGCAGCATCCAGATGCCAAGCACCGGCAGGATGCTAAAAATCCCACCCAGCACCAGAAGGATGCCCAGCGGCACCCGGATCAACATCGCCGTTGGCCGCCTGAGCCAAGCGACCATCCGCGACGCCCAATTTGGCAGGAAGCCCTCCAACTGGTCGAACTGACGGTAAATACGGTCGCGAGCCTTGCTCATCGGGCGGTCCATGTTGCTATCGATAGATTTGATGTGGTGCGGCATCCCTGAATGTCCAGCCGTGCTCACAGATAATCTTGACGGGCAGGGAGCCGACACGGTATTTAACGAATAGGTTATTTAATAGAGAAGTTAACTCCATGCCGGCCGATCATCTCAGCACTACCTTCGCGGCCCTGGCCGATCCGACGCGGCGGGCCATATTGGCGCGGCTCAGTGAAGGCGAGGCCTCGGTCAACGAATTGGCAGCGCCGTTCGATATCAGCCTGCCGGCCATCTCGCGGCATCTGAAAGTGTTGGAACATGCTGGCCTTATTGCCCGCACACGCACCGCGCAATGGCGGCCATGCCGCCTGGAGGCGGCTCCGCTCAAGGAAATCGCCGGCTGGGTCGAGCACTACCGGCGTTACTGGGAACAGAGCTTCGACCGCATGGACGACTATCTGCAACACATCCAGAAGGTGAACGATGGCAACCGCAATTGATCCGTCAAGCCAGCCTGACGACGAGACGCTGGTGATCGAGCGTATCTTCGATGCGCCTCGTGCTCTGGTGTTCAGGCTCTGGTCGAGTCCCGAGCACATCGTCCGTTGGTGGGGGCCGGAGGGCTACCATCTCAGTTCCTGCTCGATGGATTTTCGCGAGGGTGGCGAATGGCGTTTCTGCATGAGCCGCCCCGAGCGTAACCACTGGATTCACGGCGTCTATCGGGAGATTGCGCCGCCCGGCAGGCTGAGCTTTACCTATATCAACGATGCCGACGGCCACGAAATGCTGGTGACGCTCGATTTCACCGAGCAGGACGGCAAGACGCTGATGCGGTTCCGGCAAGCCCCGTTCATGAATGTCCGCGAACGCGATGGCCATGGCTGGGGCTGGTCCAGCAGCTTCGATCTCTTCTCCCAATATCTCCGCGTCCACGGCAACAGCGGCGTTTGGACCTCGGTCACCTTGCCCCGCCGCGAGGACGGCGCAAGCATCGATATCAGCTCCGCACGCGAACGCGCCCGCCAAGAGGATGCAGGCCCTTTCGTGGGGGAGAGCAATGGGAATGACACTGCTCGGAACTAGGAGAACACCATGCTGACTTTGCCCAAGGTCGCCGAACGTCCCGCTCAGCCCTACGTCGCGATCCAGGTCCGAACCACCATATCCGGCATGAAGGCAGTTATCGACGAGACTTTCCCGAAACTCTTCGCCTGGCTCGGTAGCCACGACGTGAAACCTGCCGGTGCGCCTTTCATCAAATACAACCTCATCAACATGGCCGGCATCATGGAGCTGGAATTCGGCGTCCCCACCGAGGCTCTTGTTGCCGCGGCCGATGACGTCGTTGCCGCGGAATTGCCGGCCGGCCGATATGCCCAGCTCACTTATTGGGGTTCATACGACAACCTTTACGACGTCAACGCATTGATGATCGGGTGGGCCAAACAGAAGGGCATCTCGTTTGATGTCGAGGAACGCCCGGAAGGCGACTGGTTTGCGAGCCGCCTGGAAATCTACGTTACCGATCCCGGAATCGAGAGGGACACTGGCAAGTGGGAAACCCAGTTGCTGATCCGCGTCAAGGACGCCTAAGGATGTCGCCGATCATCAAGCAGCGCCCTCATTCCGTCCGTGGCGTCATGGAGATGCAGTCCATGTTGATTCCCTCGGTCGAAATGCTTGCTGCCAAAATCGCGGCGGTGCCGGCGGGTGAAATCACCGATCTCGGCGTTATCCGGGCAGAACTGGCGCGGCAACACGGCACCGACGCGACCTGTCCGGTCACCGTGCAACGCCAATTGCGCGACATGGCGGCGGTTGCGGTCGCCGCGCATCAGCGGGGCGATCCAGCCACACCTTTCTGGCGTATTGTAGACGCCAGCAAACCCAGCGCCAGGCGCCTCGCCGGCGGCCCCGCCTTCATCTGCGAAAGACAGGCCGACGAACGCCGCTCATCAAACCGAGGAGATTGACATGCTGAAGAACTACGAACCCATCGCAACCGTCGCCGTCCGCGATCTTGCGGTCGCCCGGCAATTTTATCGCGACACCCTTGGCCTCGACCTCGCCAGCGAGGATTCCGAAGTGCTGACCTTCAAGGCCGGTCAGTTCCAGCTCTTCGTCTATCGTTCGCAATATGCCGGCACCAACCAGGCCACCGCCGTCACCTGGGCCGTCGGCAACGAGGTCGACACCATCGTCCGCGACATTGCCGCAAAGGGCGTCACCTTCGAGCACTACCAGATGGAAGGCCTCAAGCTGGAGGGAGACCTGCATGTCGGCTATGGCATGAAAGTCGCCTGGTTCAAGGATCCCGACGGCAACATCCTCTCCGTCAACGGCATGTAACGCCTAGTGCCGGGGCTCGCGGTCCCACTTTCGAAAATCACCCGCATGCGCCAGCGCTTCCGCCAACAACACCTCATAGGTCTCGCGCGGAATCTCGACACCACCGAGCGAGGCCAAATGGTCCGTCACGAATTGCGTATCCAGCAGCCGGAAGCCACCGGCGTTGAGCCGCTCCACGAGATGCGCCAGTGCGATCTTGCTGGCATCCGTCCGTCGGTGGAACATCGATTCCCCGAAGAACGCCGAGCCCAGAGCCAATCCATAGAGCCCGCCCACCAGTTCGTCACCGTCCCACACCTCCACCGTGTGGCACAGCCCACGCTCGAACAATTGCCCATAAAGCTTGCGGATCGTCGGATTGATCCAGGTACTGTCCCGATCCTCGCCGACGGTTGCGCATGCCTCGATTATGGCCCCAAAATCGGTATCCACCTTCACCTGAAATGGACGCTGTTTCAATGTCTTGCGCAGGCTTTTTGAGATCTTGAACCCGTCCAATGGAATGATACCGCGCATTTCCGGTGACACCCAGAACAGATCATCGGAGCCGGCATCCTCCGCCATCGGGAAGATGCCGGCCTGATAGGCCCGCACGATCAACTCGGGAGTCAGTTCGACGGCGAAGGGATCGGTTTTTTTTGACATTTCACAACTATGGAATCCAGGCGCTTCCGCTACAATCCCTCCATCGCAACTGGATTGAGGCTTTCAAATCCTCCGACTGGTTCGCCGGATAGTCATCGCCGCCACAGCGGCCACCGTCCTCTATGTCGCCATTGCGGGCATCGGCGGCGGCGTGTTCCTTTTCTGGCTGCTGACCCCCGGCAATGCAGATTGGAGCGGCGCTAAACAACCCGCGCCAGGCGATCCCGTCGAGATCGGCTACCGGGGCGACCCGCAAGCCGCGCTGCATTTGCCCTTCACCGCCATGCAATACCCTACCGAACTGGGTCCCGCCGCCGCCTGGTTCGTGCCTGCGCCGGCCCCGTCACGCACCTGGGCCGTCTTCGTGCATGGGGTAGGCGGCATTCGCGAGAACGGCTACCGCCAGCTCGCCATCCTCCACGACGCCGGCATCCCGACGCTGATGATCGACTATCGCAACGATCCCGGCGCGCCGCAAAGCGACCCACCATTATTTTCGTTCGGCCTCAACGAATGGCGCGATCTCGATGCCGCTATGGGCTGGATGCTCGCCAATGGCGCCGACCGCGTCATCATCGTCGCCGAATCCATGGGCGGCGCCATCGCGGGTCAGTTCATCCTGCATTCCGACAAGGCCGACAGGGTCGCGGCACTCGTCCTCGACGCTCCGGCCCTCGATATCCATGGCAGCGTCAGCGGTCTTTACAGGCTTGCGCGTCTGCCCTTCGCCGATGAGCTTGCAACACTCGCAATCCGCATTGCCGCCCTGGTTTCAGGAACGCCGCTTTATGAGGCTGTCACCACACAAGCTGTCGCAGGTTTCTCCGGCCCGCTGTTCATCGCTCATGGTACCGCCGATCGGCTGGTGCCTTTCCTCGACAGTCAGCGTCTCGTCAGTCTGCGGCAGGCCCCGACCACGACGCTGTGGACCGCGGCCGATCATCTCAAATCATACAAGGAAAATCCCGCCCGCTACCGGGCGGAACTATTGGCGTTCCTCAGGACCGTGCTGGCCGATTAGGCCTTGTTCTCGGCCAAAAACTTTTCAAGCCAATGGATGTCGTAATTGCCGGAGATAATGTCCGGCTCCTTGATCAATCGCTGGAACAGCGGCAGCGTGGTTTTCACGCCATCAACCACGAACTCGTCGATGGCGCGGCTCAGCCGCTGCAGGCATTCCGGCCGCGTGCGGCCGTGCACGATCAGCTTGCCGATCAGCGAGTCGTAATAGGGCGGGATCTTGTAGCCCTGGTACACCGCCGAATCGACGCGAATGCCCACACCGCCCGCCGGATGATAATAGGTGATGGTGCCGGGCGAGGGCGCGAAGGTCTGTGGATCCTCGGCGTTGATACGCACCTCGATGGCGTGCCCGAAGAACACCACGTCCTTCTGCTGCATCGAGAGCTTCTCACCCGAGGCGACGCGGATTTGCTCATAGACCAGGTCGACGCCGGTGATGCGCTCCGTCACCGGATGCTCCACCTGCAGGCGCGTATTCATTTCTATGAAATAAAACTCGCCGTTCTCATAAAGGAACTCGATCGTGCCGGCGCCCGAATATTTCAGCTTGCGCATGGCGGCGGCGCAAATCTCGCCGATTTCCTCGCGCTTTTCCGGCGGCACGGACATCGCCGGGGCTTCTTCCCAGACCTTCTGGTGTCGGCGCTGCAGCGAGCAGTCGCGCGTGCCCAGATGCACCGCATTGCCCTGGCCGTCGCCCATGATCTGCACTTCGATATGGCGCGGCTTGCCGAGATACTTCTCGATATAGACGGAATCGTTGCCGAAGGCGGCCTTCGCCTCGCTGCGCGCCGTCGACAGCGCCACACCGATATCGGCATCAGACGTCGCGACCTTCATGCCGCGTCCGCCGCCACCTGCTGTCGCCTTGATCAGCACGGGATAGCCGATTTCCTTGGCCAGGGCCTGGGCTTCAGCCTCGTCCTTCACCTCACCGGGTGAGCCGGGCACCACGGGAATACCCAGCTCCACGGCGGTCTTCTTGGCCGTGATCTTGTCGCCCATGATTTCGATATGATGCGACGACGGGCCGATGAAGGTGATCTTGTGTTCGGAAAGGATGCGAGCGAAGCGTGCATTCTCCGACAGGAACCCGTAGCCCGGATGCACCGCATCGGCGCCCGTTATCTCGCACGCCGCCATGATCGAGGGGATGTTGAGATAGCTGTCCTTGGCGGCATTGGGGCCAATGCAGACGCTCTCGTCGGCGAGGCGCACATGCATGGCGTTGCTGTCGGCCGTGGAGTGCACAGCGACGGTGGCGATGCCGAGCTCCTTGCAGGCCCGAAGGATACGAAGCGCGATCTCGCCGCGGTTGGCGATCAGGACCTTCTGGAACATGTGCGCTGCCTATTCGATGACGATGAGGGGCTCGCCATATTCGACGGGCTGTGCGTCATCGACCAGGATGCGGGTCACGGTCCCGGAGCGGTGTGCCGGAATCTGGTTCATGGTCTTCATGGCCTCGATGATGAGGACGGTCTGGCCCTCCGAAACCTTGGCGCCAACCTCGATGAAAGTCGGCTTCCCTGGCTCCGACGAACGATAGGCCGTGCCGACCATCGGGGAGGTGAGGGTGCCCGGATTGGCGGACAGGTCTTCTGCGGCGGCAGCCACGGCGGGCGGCACCGAACCGGCCGGCACGCCTGAAGCCGGCGCGGTGGGCTGCGGCGCATAGGCGGGCGCTGCCGCATACTGCACCACTTCCCTTGCCAGCGAGCGCGTCACGCGCACGCGAAAATTGTCCTGCTCCACCTCGATCTCGGCGAGGTTTTCCTTATTGAGCAGTTCGGCTAGGGCGCGGATCAGATCCTGATCCACCTGCGACGCCTTCGTCATGGTGTTGTTCTCCCGCGGCAATGCGAATTTCCTTAAAGTTTCTCGGCCAGGGCTTCCAGCGCGAGCCTATACCCGGTGGCGCCGAACCCGCAAATGACCCCCATCGCCACAGACGAGACATAGGAGTGATGACGAAACGCCTCACGCGTATGAATGTTGGACAGATGCACTTCGACTGTAGGCAGGCTCACGGCGCGCAAGGCGTCATGAATGGCAACGGATGTATGTGAATAGGCCGCCGGATTGATCACGATCCCCTGGGCGCTTTCCCGCGCCTCCTGGATCCATGTCACCAGTTCACCCTCATGGTTGGATTGGCGAAAGTCGACGTTAAGCCCGAGCGGCGTGGCAGCATCGTGGCAAAGCCGCTCGATATCGGCGAGCGTCTGTGAGCCGTAGGTGCCCGGCTCCCGGACACCCAATAGATTCAGATTGGGCCCGTTGAGGACGAATACGCGTTTATCCATGATTTCCGCGTTGTGCCTCGCCGCCCTGTCACGCGCAAGCTGCACTATACGAAATGCACGGAAAACGCAAAGCCCAGGGGCGTTCCGGACCGTGGGCGTGTGGTCGCAGGGGTGTTCATCCGGCAGTCTTCGCTACCAGCGACGTCCATGATGACCGGGTATGCGGTAAGAGGTTCAACTATTCGTCCCACCGAACGCATCCATCCCGCCTTTCCGGCCCATGAGCCTCGCGACACTACTCCCTCTTGCACCCTCATCCGTCGCCGCGCTACCCACTGCTCATGTCCAGCACCCCCGACACTGCACTTCGTCCGTTCCACGCCATGGAAATGGTGGCCCTGGCCAAGGCCATCGAGGCTTCCGGCCGCACCGTATGCCATCTGGAAGTCGGTGAGCCCGCCGCTCCGCCCGCGCCCAATGTCATCACCGCCGTCGCGGCGGCGCTTCCGGAGGCACAGCGCTACACCAATTCCAAGGGACAGCTCGACTTGCGCCTCGCCCTGGCGCGCTATTATGCCGACCAGCATCACGCTACGGTGGATCCGGAAAACCTCATGGTGACGATGGGTTCCTCTTCCGGGTTCATCCTTGCCTTTCACGCCGCCTTCCGCCCCGGTGCACGCATCGCCGTCACGCGCCCCGGCTACCCTGCCTATCTCAATACCCTCGATGGTCTGGGCTTCACCGCCGTCGAAATTCCGCTCACCGCGGCCAATGGCTGGATTCTCACCGGCGCCGACATCGCAGCGGCCCATGCGGTCCAGCCCTTCGAAGGCCTGCTCTTTGCCAGCCCGGCCAATCCCACGGGAGCGGCCGTCGATCGCGCCGGCCTAGCCGACATCATAACCACCTGCCAACGCCTCGGCGTGCAGTTTATCTCCGACGAGATCTATCACGGGCTCGACTATCGCGGGCCTTCGGTCAGCGCACTGGAGATGACCGATGATGCCATCGTCATCAACAGCTTCTCCAAATATTACTGCATGACCGGCTGGCGGATCGGCTGGATGGTGTTGCCCGAGCGGCTCGTCCGTCGCGCCGAAATGCTGCAGCAGAATTTCTTCATTTCCGCGCCCACCCTCAGTCAGATCGCCGCCCGCGTCGCACTCGGTGAGCGCGATTACGCCGAAATCCAGAAAACCCACTACGCCGAAAACCGGCGCCTGTTGACTGATGGTCTCCGCGCCCTCGGCCTAAATACCACCGAATCTGATGGCGCCTTCTACGCCTATGCCGATGTCGGGCACCTCACCAACGACTCGCTGCGCTTCTGTCGCGACATGCTCGACCATGCCGGCGTCGCCGCCACGCCTGGCGTCGATTTCGACCGGGTCGACGGTCACCGCTTCATCCGCTTCTCCTATGCGGGTGCGCGGCAGACCATGACGATGGCGCTCGACCGCCTTGCCACCTTCCTTGCCGACAGGCCTGCGGATTGAGTTTCGATCCCGACGATCCGATCGGCAGCGTCTTCGCCCCGGTGATCGGACGGCCGGCCTGGCGCGTCATCGATGGTTATGGCAGTTTTCTCACGCTCGAATTCGGCGCACCGCACCTCGCTGTCCGTGAGCCCATTATATCCGGCTCAAGTTCCGCCAGGGTCCGCCAGACGCTCGCACGCCGCCGGGTGACACCTCAGGGTGACTGGTCTCTCTGGATTTATTGCTGCGCCTGGCAAGCATTCGACGGCGACCGCCTGGTGGGCACCAGCGACGGCAAGCGCGCGGAACTGCATCGGGTAGCGCAATGCCTCGATGGTCAGATCCTGACGGGCGTCGCGGTCGATTTCGCCAGGGCCCACACATATTTCACCTTCGATCTGGGTGGACGGCTGGAGACCCAGTCCATGGGTGACGATGACGAACAATGGTCAATCAGCACGCCTGAGAGCTTCCACCTCAGCCTGCGAAGCGATGGCGCTTGCAGCTGGCACGCGAACGTCACCCCGCCAGCCGAGCAGATATGGCAGTCGAACAACGGCACAGGACAGGCCGGGCTTGTCACCCGGCCCGACTGAGTTCAGCGTGGATTGTCGGCCAGAACGAACGGGCGCAGGCGGTGGCCGTCAGGGTCTTCGACGACGAAGGTAAAGCCGAAGTCCATTTCGGTGGGTTCCTGTACGACCCTGAGACCATCGAGCTTGCTCCATTCCGCATAGGTGGCGCGCACGGCATCCTTGCTTTCTTCGGTGAAGGAGATCTCGATGCCGCCGGCGGGTTTGGGCGCGGGTTCCATACCGTCCTGTTTCCACAGGCCGACCTTGATACCGTTCGGCAGCACGAAGAGCACGAAGGTCGCGGAGTTTTCGACCGGTTCGCGCCCGAGCAGTCGCGTATAGAGCCTGGCGCTTTCCGCCGGGTTGTGAACGGCGAGCAGCAGGTAATTGAGGGTGCGCATGGGCTTCTCCATCGGGTTGATGGCAACTGCCTAGCCCAGCCGACTGTCAGTTTCCGGCAGTGGCGATCAGCGGGGTGGCGCGCCTTTGGCCTGCCGCCATTCCTTGACCATCGCTTGCCGCCGGCGTGGATAGCGCTCGTCATGCTGCCCGAGCGAGGCAATGCGATCGACGCGAAAGCTGCGATAGTCCTGCCGCAGCTCGCACCAGGCCGCCACCACCAGCACCTTGTCGAAAAACCCGATCAGCAGAGGCCAGATGGTTCGGCTGGTGCTGGCGCCGTCATTGTCACGATAATCGATCGTCAGCTTGCGCTCGTTGCGAATGGCAAGGCGGATGACCGAGACGTCGACGACGGTCGGCTCGCTCCGGGACATCATCGGCACGACCAGCGTCGCCGCATCGACGCTCTCGCGCAACTCGTCGGGCAGCACCGCGCGGATCTTGGCGACGGCATTATGGGCCGCTGCGCCGAGCCTGTGATCGCCACGCACCGCAACCCAGCGCGAGCCGAGCATCAACGCCTCTATCTCGTCGGCGGAAAACATCAGTGGCGGCAGCATGAAACCGGCCAGCAGCACATAGCCAAGGCCAGGCTCGCCCCTGATGTCGGCCCCTTGCGCCTGCAACGTCGCGATATCGCGGTAGAGCGTCCGGATGGAGACACCGATTTCGGCCGCTAGCGCCGGCCCGGTGACCGGCGCCCGATGGCGGCGCAATACTTGCAAGAGATCGAGGAGGCGTTCGGCGCGCGACAAGCTTTGTCCTCCGGCGTCGGCTAACTGCGGGACCAGATCATAGCCGGAAATGAAAAGGGCAGGAGCCTTGCTCCCACCCTTTTCCGTTCAAGATGCTTTCAGACCGCGTTCACAGGGGCTGAGCTTAGCCCAGGAACCCGCGCTGCCACCAACCCTTACGCTTCTTTTCCGGCTCCGCTTCCGTCTCGGTATCAGCGGCCGCGGAAGACGAAACGATGATTTCGTCAGGCGGCAGTTCCTTCTTCCGGCGCTTCCGCTCCGGCTCGATTTCAGCAACCGCGGGGGCGGCAGGCGCCTCCACGACCGCAGCAGCGACCGGCGCCGCGGCGACTTCGGAAACCGCAGGGGCTGCGGCGGTTCCCTCGGCGGCCACCTTGGGCTTGCGTGTCCGCTTCGGCTTCGGCGCTACGGCGACTTCAGGCTCCGCAACCGTCTCCGGCACAGGATCGGCCGCCGCCGCTACCGCGATGTCGGAAGCTTCTTCCGCCGCCAAAGCCGGCTTGCGGGTCCGCCGCGTGCGCTTGGGCTTTTCAGCCACCGGCTCAGTCTCGGCTGCGATCTCGGCGACGCTTTCGACGACCGGCGCGATCTCTTCCTGGCTCAGCAGCTTGTCGGCGATCTCCGCATGAACCGCTTCCGGAATGTCCTGCGAAATCTGGTCGTTTGCAGCGTTCAACGGCTCGCCATTGTCACCGAGTTCACGACGATTGCGACGTCCGCCACGACGGCCGCGGCGCCGGCGCTTACGCGGCTCCTCGCCATCGTCACGCGCCACGATCGCATCGCGAACTTCCGAGCCGTCTTCGGCCTCGCCGTCCTCATCATCCTCGTCGACGCTCTCGACATTGCCGTTGTCGCCAGCGACAGCCTGCTGCACCTGGCGCGGACGCGACGCATCCTCGGCGCGGTCGCCACCACGACGGCGACGGCGGCGGCGCCGGCGCGACGGTTCACCGTCCCCAGCTTCGCTGCGTTCGGCATCAGCGGCTTCGGTTTCCTCGGCCTCCTCGACGACTTCTTCTTCCTCGTCGTCCTCATCGAGATCGTCCATGGCGGCCGTATCGACCCGCACATGCTCGGCCGCCGGCTGATCCAGCAGTTGGTGCGCCCGGGCTTCGCCCTTCTCGATGGCGAAATCCTTGCCGGTCAGCTTGCTGTCGGCGCTGATGGTGATCGACAGGCGATACTTGTTTTCCAGCGCCGTCAGGGTATCGCGCTTGGTGTTGAGAATGTAGATGGCGACATCGATCGGCACGCGCACGTTGATCGACTGGCCATGCCGGCGCAGCACGTGATCCTCGATATGGCGCATGACCATCAGTGCCACGCTCTCGACCGAACGCACCAACCCGGTGCCTTCGCACAGCGGGCACTTATGGGTCGAGCTCTCGACGACGCCGAAGCGGATACGCTGCCGGCTCATCTCCATGAGACCGAAATGCGAGATCCGTCCAACCTGGATGCGGGCGCGATCGTTCTTGAGGCAATCCTTGAGCTTGCGCTCTACCGCCCGGTTTGAGCGGTTCTCGACCATGTCGATAAAGTCTATGACGATAAGGCCCGCCAGGTCGCGCAGGCGCAATTGCCGCGCCACTTCCTCGGCCGCTTCCAGATTGGTCTGAAGCGCCGTGTCTTCGATATTGTGCTCCTTGGTGGAGCGTCCCGAGTTCACGTCGATGGAAACCAGGGCTTCCGTCGGGTTGATCACCAGATAGCCGCCGGAGGGCAGGGTGACCTGCGGCGAGAACATGGAATCAAGCTGCGCCTCGACATTATACTTCGAGAACAGCGGCTGATCGTCCCGGTATTGCTGCACGTTCTTGGCGTGCGAGGGCATGATCATCTTCATGAAGTCTTTGGCTTCACGATAAGCGTCGTCGCCCGCGACATAAACCTCGTCGATCTCCTTGTTGTAGAGATCGCGGATGGTGCGCTTGATCAGCGACCCTTCCTCATAGACGAGGCACGGGGCCTGGCTGCGCAGCGTCAGGTTGCGGACGTTCTCCCACAACCGCATCAGATATTCGTAGTCGCGCTTGACCTCGGCCTTGGTGCGCGATGCACCGGCCGTGCGCAAGATCACGCCCATGCCCTGCGGCACTTCGAGATCGGCCGTGATTTCCTTGAGGCGCTTGCGATCGGCCGCATTGGTGATCTTGCGCGAAATGCCGCCGCCACGGGCGGTATTGGGCATCAGCACCGAATACCGGCCGGCGAGAGACAGATAGGTCGTGAGAGCCGCGCCCTTGTTGCCGCGCTCTTCCTTTACCACCTGCACGAGCATGACCTGCCGGCGCTTGATGACTTCCTGGATCTTGTACTTGCGCGCGTTGTAGCTGCGCCGGCGCTCGGGAACTTCTTCTTCCAGCGCGTCGCCGCCACCAAGGCTTTCTACCGGCTCGTTATTGGCCGGCGCCTGCTCGATATGTCCATGATCGTCGTCGTGACCGTCATCGCCATCGGCGTCTGCGACCGGCTGGCTGACGCTTGGTGCTGCCTCGGCCTCCGCTGCCTCGGCATGCGCATCCTCGTGCTCTTCGTCGCGCAGCAGGGCTTCGCGGTCGGCTACGGGGATCTGATAGTAATCAGGATGAATTTCGCTGAAAGCGAGGAAGCCGTGGCGATTGCCGCCATATTCGACGAAAGCGGCCTGCAGCGAGGGTTCGACCCTCGTGACCTTGGCGAGGTAGATGTTGCCCCGCAATTGCTGCCTTTGGGCAGACTCGAAATCGAATTCTTCTAGACGATTTCCATTAGTGACGACGACTCGCGTCTCTTCCGGGTGGATGGCATCCACCAACATTCTCTTGATTGCCATAGACGATAACTCCGTGCCGTCGCGCGCTCACGATCGAGGGCCGGCGAACCGGCGTCCTTCCCGTGGCGCCATGCGAGGCGAATGGTTCGAGGAGGGAGGCGCCAAAGTTGAAGGTATCGGCACCGCTGGTTTTGTCGATGGTCCAGGCCGGCAGAAGAG
This sequence comes from Devosiaceae bacterium, assembly GCA_036499825.1. GTDB lineage: Bacteria > Pseudomonadota > Alphaproteobacteria > Rhizobiales > Devosiaceae > Paradevosia. The sequence continues at coordinate 807,440 of DASYCZ010000026.1, read as the reverse complement.
GCGTGACAAGCGCGCAATCGGTCGTTTTGATCGCGTCGCGTATTGTCCGCTCTATGGCCATAGGACCCCTTCCTAGTGAGCTGGCGCAACCGCTAATGGGTCGGCACAACCGTCCGGTTCTCTAGGGAACCGAAATCTCAACGAAGCGCAAAGCCGCCGCTTTCGAGGATTTCACATGACCCGGCAGTCGGCCTCGACCGCCAAAGAAATGGGCACAGGAAACACTACGCTTCAAACATAAGCCTTTAGGGATGTTGCACCCAATTGGCAACAGGAAAGTCAAAACCCCGGGGATACCGGCGATTTCCGGGCACTGGGTTGTTGCGCCTCGTGAAAAAAACCGCATAACAGCCGAAACGCCGCAGAATCGCCACCCCTTCCGGCGATCTCCTTGCCTGCATATGGGGAGCATTGGGCTGTTGTTCAAATCCGTTGTCGCCGCGACCTTGGCATTCTTTCTGTTCGCGGTTGCCGTGGTGGCCCAGGAAACCCCTCCTAATCCCTTGCCCGACGTGCTCAATGTCCGCGTCTCCACGACACCGGAACGGGCGCGGCTGGTGCTGGATCTGCAGCAGGGCACCCAGTTCGCCATCGCCTCCCTCGACAATCCCAGCCGCATCGCCATCGACGTGCGCGCTTCCGGCCTCGACTTCACCGAGACGACGCCCGTCGCCGGCGAGGGATTGGTGCAGAGCTACACGGTTCAGATGGCCGAGGCGGGCAGGGCGCGTACCGAGCTGGTGCTGTCGGCGCCAGCGCAGGTTCAGCAGGCCTATGTGCTCGATCCGTTCGCCGACCAGCCCGCCCGGCTGGTGGTCGATCTCATTCCCGCCACGCCCGAGCAGTTTGCCGCCAATGTCGCCAAGGACCTGCAGGCCTCGTTGGCCAACGAGGATCCCGAGCAGCCGGTCGTGGCGACGCCGACGCAGCCCGGCGGCTCCAATATCGAAAGCAAGACCCGGCCGCTGATTGTGCTCGATCCCGGTCACGGTGGCGTCGATAGTGGTGCCCGCGGTCCTCAGGGCGTCATGGAAAAGGACATCGTCCTCAGTTTCGCGCACAAGCTGCAGGACCTGCTGATCGCTTCCGGCCGCTTCGACGTGGCGCTGACGCGGGAAGACGACAGCTTCCTGTCGCTGGAGGCGCGCGTCGCCCTGGCCCGCCAGAACAAGGCGGACCTCTTCATCTCCATCCATGCCGATAGCTTCCAGGACCCTACGGTTCGCGGCCTCAGCATCTACACGCGCGACGAAAACGCCACGGATTCGCTCGACCGGGTTCTCGCCGAACACGAAAACAAATCCGATATCATCGCCGGGCTGACGCCGCCCGAGATGGCCAACTCCGTCGTCGACCTGCTGGTCGATCTGATGCGGCGCGAAATGCGGCGACAGTCGTACCTGTCGGCCCAGGCCATCGTGCACCAGCTCGAACCGAGCGTCGAGTTACGCAAGTTTCCGGTTCGGCAGGCCAATTTCCTGGTGCTACAGGCACCCGACGTGCCGTCCATCCTCATGGAACTCGGCTTCTTGTCCAACGGCGACGACATCGACAATCTCGAGGCGGCAAACTGGCAGGATCGTACGGCCGAGGCCGTCGCGCGGGGGATCTCGACCTATTTCGATGAGCTTCAGAACCCGCCTCCGGCCGAAGCATCAGCCGCCCACTAGCGTCAAAACCGTTACCCATATGTCACATGGGCGCCAGGGCTGATCCACTCGCCGAGCCGTGATGGCATCGTATCGTCTACAAACCACGACTTCTCTGTTATGATTCTGCTTGAGCGGCGCGCGGTTTGCCTCGCGCCCGGCGTTTGGGTTCGGTCTCTATGTTACGTATCGTCGGATGGCTGTTCGGCTTCGCCATATTCTGCGCACTCGGCGTGGTGGGTGTGGCTGCGATCTACCTGCAGCATATCGCCGCCGACCTTCCGGACTATACCGTGCTCAAGGACTATCAGCCGCCGGTGACGACGCGCGTCCACGCGTCAGACGGAACGCTGCTGGCTGAATATGCTCGCGAGCGGCGGCTGTTCCAGCCGATCGAGACTATCCCGCCCATTGTCCTGCACGCGTTCATCTCGGCGGAAGACAAGGACTTCTACAACCACAATGGTATTGCCGTGGATGGCATCATCCGCGCTATCCGCGATAACGTCATTGCCAAGGTTGATGGCGACAGCGGTCCCCTGGTCGGCGCCTCCACCATCACCCAGCAGGTGGCGAAAAACTTCCTGCTCTCAACCGAGCAGACCTGGGACCGCAAGATCAAGGAAGCCATCCTGGCGCTGCGGATCGATTCGACCTTCTCCAAGGACAAGATTCTCGAGCTGTATCTCAACGAGATCTTCCTCGGCCTCAATTCCTATGGTGTCGCGGCCGCCGCGCTGAACTACTTCGACAAGGCCCTCTATCAGCTCAAGCTGTCGGAAGTGGCGTACCTCGCTGCCCTGCCCAAGGGCCCCAACAACTACCAGCCCTTCCGCCATCCGGAAGCCGCCATCGAACGGCGTAACTGGGTGCTCGATCGCATGGCCGAGAACGGCTACGTCACCCAGGAGCAGGCCGACGAGGCCAAGAAGGATCCGCTCAACGTCGTGCCGCGCGCTGCCGGCAGCCAGGTCTATTCGGCCGAATACTTCACCGAGGAAGTGCGTCGCCAGCTCGCCAGCCTCTATGGCGAGGAAGACCTGTATGGCGGTGGCCTCAGCGTTCGCACGACGCTGGTGCCCAAACTGCAGGAATATGCCCGCGGTGCCTTGATGGATGGGCTCATCAAATATGATCACACCAAGGGGTTCCGCGGCCCGGTCGCCAGCATCGATCTCAGTGGCGACTGGGGCGCCGACGTCTACAAGATCACGCCCCTGAGCGACGTGCCGGAATGGACGCTTGCCGTGGTGCTGGAGATCAAGGGCAACGAGGCCAGCATAGGTCTGCGGCCGGGGACCGATGTCGATGGCCGCATGCTCGATGACCGCCTGACCGGCACGCTCGCCGGTTCGGATGTCAAATGGGTCAGCAAGAGTCTTTCCAGCATCCTCAAGGTCGGCGATGTCGTATATGTGTCACCGGTGGCCGGCAAGACCGGCAGCTATACGCTTCAGCAGGTGCCGGAAGTCGAGGGCGCCCTCGTCGCCATGGATCCGCGGACCGGCCGCGTGCTCGCCATGGTGGGTGGCTTTTCCTACGCCGAATCCGAATTCAACCGCGCGACGCAGGCCTATCGGCAGCCCGGCTCCTCCATCAAGCCGATCGTCTATGCGGCGGCGATCGACAATGGCTATACGCCCGCCTCGGTGGAACTCGACGCCCCGATCGAAATCCAGAATGCCGACGGCAGCGTGTGGAAGCCCGAAAACTACGAGCAGGATTTCCTTGGCCCACGGACCTTGCGGCGCGGCATCGAGCTGTCGCGTAACGTCATGACCGTGCGGCTGGCGCAGGATATCGGCATGCCGCTGATCGTCGACTACACCAAGAAATTCGGCATCTATGACAATTTGCAGCCGGTGCTCGCCATGGCGCTGGGCGCCGGTGAAACCACCGATCTTCGAATGACTTCGGCCTATGCGACGATCGCCAATGGTGGACGCAAGATCACGCCGACACTCATCGACCGCGTCCAGGACCGCTACGGCAAGACCATCTACCGGCACGACCAGCGCATCTGCGACGGCTGCGTGGCCCAGGCCTGGGCCAACCAGCCCGAGCCGCTCATCGTCGACAATGGCGAGCAGGTCATCGACCCCATGACCGCCTACCAGATGACGTCCATCATGGAAGGCGTGGTGCAGCGCGGCACCGGCACCGACGCCAAGCGGCTCAACCGCCCGGTGGCTGGCAAGACCGGTACCACCAATGACTACAAGGATGCCTGGTTCGTGGGCTTTACCCCAGAGCTCGCCGTTGGCGTCTATGTTGGCTACGACAAGCCGCGCCAGCTCGGTTCCTCGACGACGGGTGGTGTGTTGGCGACGCCGATCTTCACCAATTTCATGCTGAAGGCCCTGGCCGGCACGCCGCCGACGCCCTTTGCCGAACCGCCGGGCATGACCGAGGCCTGGGTCGATCCGACCACCGGTGTCAGGGCCTCCCCTGGTGGCAGCGCGGTGCTCGAGGCGTTCAAGCCCGATACCGGCCCCAATCCCGCCACGTCAGTCATCGGTGTTGGTGCCAATACGGCAATCAATCGCGGGCCTCCGGGTCCCGAAGGCTATGGCGATATCCAGGGTAACGCGTATGGCAATGGCCAACCCGAGCAATATCCGCCACAGAACAATTCCGGCCGCGGCGGCCTGTTCTGACGCATGGCGTTGGTCAGCTACCCCGATCCCTTGCTGCAGCAGAAGGCCGTGCCGGCACCCGTGGACGACCGGCTCCGCGGCGTAGCGGACCGGCTGGTTGCGGCAGCCCGCGAGGCCAGGGCTTATGGGCTTGCCGCCGCTCATATCGGTGAAATAGCGCCGATCGTCGTCGTCAACGTTACCCCGGAGGCGCTGGCGCCCGACTATCTGGTCCTGTTCAATCCCGAGATTATCGCGACCGCTACCGAAACCGCGGCCGGCACAGAGGGCTCGGTGTCGCTGCCCGGGGTCGAGGTCAGCATTGAGCGGCCGGTTTGGGCTGAAATCGCGTTCGATGATCGAGAGGGCCAACGCCGGCAACAACGCTTCGAAGGATTCGTCGCGCGTTGCGTCCTGCACGAGATCGAGCAGGTCCACGGCATCCTCTTCCTGATGCGGCTCACCCGCCTCAAGCGCGACATGGTGTTGAAGCGCTGGCGCAAGCAAGGCCGGGTGGGTTGATCCCGAAGGCGCTCTCCACTAGATGACTGCCAACGAACATGGAACCATGCAATGCGCACGGAAATCGAAAAAGTCGTCCTCGAAATCGAGCAGGTCGCAAGCCTGCTGAGGAGGCATCTTTGACTGGGATACTGCCCAGCCACGCCTAGACGAACTCAACGCCCGCTCCGAGTCACCGGATTTCTGGAATGATCCGGAGACGGCGCGCGAGCTGATGCGCCAGCGTGACGAACTCGATGTGCAGGTGAAAGCCGTACACGAGCTCGAAACCGGCATCCGCGACAATTCCGAACTCATCGAACTGGGTGACGCCGAAGGCGATGCCGAAGTGGTGAAGGAAGCCGAAACGGCGCTCTTCGCGCTGCTCGAAAAGGCTCACCGCTACCAGATCGAGACACTGCTTTCGGGCGAAGCCGACGCCAACGACGCCTATCTTGAAATCCACTCCGGCGCCGGCGGTACCGAGAGCCAGGACTGGGCCAACATGCTTTTGCGCATGTACACACGCTGGGCCGAACGGCGGAAGTTTAAGGTCGAGACCATGGAAATCCATGACGGCGAAGAAGCCGGCATCAAATCCGCGACCATAAAGATTACAGGCCACAACGCCTATGGCTGGCTGAAGACGGAAAGCGGCGTGCATCGTCTCGTCCGTATCAGTCCTTATGATTCCCAGGCTCGCCGGCATACGAGCTTTTCGAGCGCCTGGGTCTATCCGGTGGTCGACGACACTATCAATATCGAGATCAACGAAGCCGACCTGAAGGTCGATACCTACCGCTCGTCCGGCGCTGGCGGGCAGCACGTCAACACGACGGACTCCGCCATCCGCATCACCCACGTGCCCAGCGGCATCGTCGTCGCCTGCCAGCAGGAGCGCAGCCAGCACAAGAACCGTGCGACGGCTATGAACATGCTGAAGGCCCGGCTCTACGAGGCCGAGTTGCAAAAGCGCGAGGAAGCGGCGAACGCCGAGGCGGCCAACAAGACCGAGATCGGCTGGGGGCACCAGATCCGTTCCTACGTCCTGCAGCCCTACCAGATGGTCAAGGACCTGCGTACCGGCATCGAAAGCAGCCAGCCGAGTGCCGTGCTTGATGGCGATCTCGATCCGTTCATGGAAGCATCACTGGCCGCCCGTGTCGGCGGCGAGGCGACGGCCTAGACTACGCTCCCTGGAATTTCTCCAGCGCCTGGCCGGCCTGGAGAAAATCCAGTGGGTTGACCGACTGGTCGTTGCGGCGGATTTCGAAATGCAGATGCGGGCCCGTCGAGCGGCCCGTCGAGCCGACCTTGGCGATCGGCGTGCCTGTTGCGACGACCTGACCTTCTTTCACCAGAAATGCCGACAAATGGCCGTAACGGCTGACGATCCCGTGGCCATGGTCGATCTCGACCGTGTTGCCGTAGCCGGTGCGCTGGCCAACGAAACTGACGGTTCCTGAGCCGGCGCTCAGCACTGAGGTGCCATTCGGTTCGCCGAAGTCGAGCCCTGGATGGAAAGCTTGCCGTCCCGTGAACGGGTCCTTGCGATTGCCGAAGCCCGACGTCATCCGCATCTTGCCGTCGAGCGGGTGATGGATCGGCGCCTGGTCGATCGCGCCGCGCGCCGCCTGGTAGCGGATGAGCGCCGCCATCACCGCGTTGGCGTCATCGACGGTGCCACTGGCATCGGGGCCGTCTGGAATAGGCGGGAGCAGGGGGCCGCCTTCGCCTTCGTCGCCGTCCTCCGGCAACGCCAGCGTGATGCCCAAATTGTCGAGTTGGGCCACGATCTCATCGGTGGATTTGGTCGCCGACTCGGAAATGCTCGTCATCGCCGTTCGCGACTCATCCAGCATCTGCTTGACGGCGGCGCCTGCGGCGTTCGCCTGATCGCGCGGCGACTGCTTACCGGCGGCGGCGCCCGTCACCAGCGGCGGTTTGCTGTCGCTATCGGGTGGCACGAAGGCCGTCTGCAGGCCGAGCTGGGCCGCCTTGTCCGCCAGTGCCTTCACATATTGCTGCTGTTCGGACAGGACGTCCTGCTGCTGCGAGATCTCCTGCAATTGCAGATTGATGTCGCCATTTTGCGCATACTGGCGCGATTGCAACCGATCCACCTCCACCCGGAGGTCGGCGACGCGATCCTGATAGGCCGAAAGTACCTGGTCACCGGGACCGCTCAGAAGCCCGGCAATGTCCGGCGCCATCAGGAAACCAACCAGTGTCAGGATGTTGGTGGCGACGAGGCCCGTAAAGACCGTATAAAACAACCGGGGCGAGATGCCGCCTGCGCCGACACGCGCCGCGCGGGCCTTTGGGGCTTTGCCGAAATGGCTGACCTGCGGCCTTGCTGACATGCTCGAATTCCCCCGCACGTGGCGATGCGGGAAAACCATGAGCTTTTATGGTTAATAAAGCCGAAACCGCGCTAGTTTGCGGGAGATTGCACCAGGGCTTTTGCTGCTTCCAGAACGGTTGCCGCATGGTTTTTGATGCGCGTAACCGTCCATAGCTGGGCAATGCGGCCACTTGCATCGATGAGGACAGTGGTGCGCACCAGCCCGATATACTCGCGGCCGAAAGTCTTCTTTGGCTTCCACAGATCGAAGGCGCCGATCGCCTTATGCTCAGGATCGGAAGCGAGCGTCGTGCCTAAGCCATATTTATCGCGGAATTTACAATGATCGGCGACACTATCCGGCGAAATGCCTACCAGGGTCACTCCAAGCGCGGCGAAATCCGGTGCTAGGCGGCTGAAATCCATGTTCTCAATGGTGCAGCCTTCGGTGTCATCCTGGGGATAGAAATAGAGCACCACTGGGTGGCCCAACTGGGAGGAAAGGCGAAACGTGGTGCCAGAAGCGGTTTCCAAACTAAAGTCCGGCGCCTTCGCGCCTGGTGTCATGGGAGCCATTTCAGTTCTTTCGCCCTTGTCGCGCCCCCAGATGAATCAGGGTGTTGGCGCCATATTACAGCCGGTATCGTCACCCAATAGCCGCGGCGTGCCGGATGATTCTAGGGAGCATCCAACAAGCAGGCAAGAGCAGCAAGTCCCGAGTCGGAAGCCATTGAACGAACAGAGCGAGGCAAGGGCCCCACGTCTGAAAGGCAGGTATGGCTGGCACACCTGGATCGCTGCTTGGGCGATCGGTGTCCCGTTGGCGATCCTGCTTGTTTTCTATCTGGTGCTTCTCGTTCATCCCGTGCCGCTGCCCTTTGCCCGCGACATGGTGCGCAACGCAGTCGTCGCCGCCATGCCCGAAGGCTCGCAGCTGGAACTCGGCGATATGTCGCTGGCGCTCGAAAACGCTTCCTGGCCGGTATTGCGCTTCACGCCCGTGACCTATTCCGACAGCAAGAGCGGCGGCGTGGTCACCATGGAGGCTCTGGAGGTGGGGTTTTCGCCCCTCCGCGCCATCATCGGCCAGCCTGGCGCCAGCATCACCATGGTGGCGCCCCACATTCAGATGGTGCAGGATCTGTTGGGGCCGCGCCTCAGCCGCTTCACCGTTGTGGATGACCCCAATGGCGGCGCCGCCACGGTGCGTGTGCAGGAGGGTTCGGACACCTTCCCATCCGTTCATATCTCATCCGAAGGCCTTGCCGTTCATGGGGCATTGCCAACCTCCATGGAAGGTGGGCTGCGCTCGGACAATGACTGGATGATCTTCAACATGGAGGGCATGGAGCAGAGCCTGCGCAATGTCGTCCAGCAGACCGAGCAGGGCCGTTTTTCGCGCTTCATCATTCGCGACGGCACCATGGACATGACCGATGCGGTCTACGGCCTGCTGCGGCAGTTCAAGGATATCAATCTCGATGTCGCGCCCAAGGCGATCGGCCACGAGACCGACGGTAAGTTCAGCGCCTCCCTGGGCGGCCGCAAGATGGTGGGCAGCGTCAGCCGCAGCGTAGCCGAGGATGGCACCTCGCTGCTGCACATGGATGTCACCAACATCGACTTTGCCTCCTTCGTCCCCTTCATCGATGACCCCGACAGTCTCATGGCCATCCGCGGCTCCGGCGCCCTGTCGATGGACATGCACTTCGACAGCGTCGGCAAGGTCATGGGTGGGCAGTTCGATGTCGACATGACTGGCAGCGATCTGCGGATCGAGAGCGAATATTACCCCATCGTCACCTCGATCATGAAGATCGACTGGACCCCGCAAAACGGTGAGTTCACCCTTGAGGATTCCTCGCTCCGCATCGGCGACAGCAGCGCCACCATCGGGGGCGTCTTCCTTCTCGGCCTCGATGACCTGTTCGGCCCCACGGCAGGCATCTCATTGACCGCGAAAAACGTCAGCCTGCATCCCAGCGACATGGCAGCGCCCACCCAACCCTTCGACGAAATTTCCTTCAAGGGTTGGTCGGCCCCGCTTTACGGGGCGGTGGGTATTGACCAGCTTGCGGCGAAAAAGGGCGACGCCCGCATCGCAACGACCGGGCGTGTCGATGCCTTGCGACGTGGCCTCGGATTCGATTTGACCGTTGCGGGGGAGAACGTCGCTCTCGATGACGTCAAGCGCCTGTGGCCGTATTTCCTGGCGACCGATTCCCGCGACTGGTTCGTCAAGAACGTCACGGCCGGCACCATTTCCACCTCCACCATGAAGTTCTCGTTCCCGGTTGGCACGCTGGCGCGCAAGGGCGAGGAGAAGCCGATACCGCAGAACGGCATAACCATCGACATGGCTGGCACGGGCGTCGTCATGCGGGCCACCGATACCATGGCGCCCGTCGCCATCGACGGCAATACCCGGCTGACGGTGCGCGACAGTAACGTCACCCTCTCGGCGGATGGCGCCCAGATTCCAACGACCGGCGGTCCGATCGATGTGGCTAACGCGGCGCTCATCATCGATTCCAGCGTGCCCAAGGCGAGAACGCTCGAGGTCTCTGGCGACGTGAAGGGCGATATCTCGTCCATGCTGGCGCTTGCCAACGAACAACAGCCCGGAGCGGTCGCCAATGCCAAACTCCCCATCGATGTCGCGGCACTCGCCGGCAAGGTGGGCATCAATGTGGTTGCGACGGTACAGCTGGGCGCCGAGAATGCCATCAAGCAGTTCGACTACGTGGTGAGCGGCTCTGTCGCCGATTTCTCCAGCAAGGCGCCGATCCAGTCGCGCAGCATCAAGGATGGCCAACTAGCCTTCACTGCCACGCAGGCTGGCTACAAGATTGGTGGAACGGCACAGATCGACGGCATGCCGTCCGATATTTCGATCGAGGGCAAGCCCGATAGCGTTCCGGTCATGCAACTGGGCTCGACCCTGGAGGTCGCCGACCTCAAGAAGATGGGGTTCGACGCCTCGCAGTTCCTTTCCGGCCAGGTGCGGTTCCTGGCCTCGCCGCAGGACGATGGCTCCATCCAGATGGCCGTGGACCTGCAGAATGCCTCCCTCACCATCAAGGATCTCGGGATCAGCAAACCGGTCGGTGTCGCCGGCCTGCTGAAGGCCACCATCAAGCAGGATGGCAGCATTACCGATCTCAGCGATATCGACCTGCGCTTCGCCGATGTCAGCCTGCAGGGCAGCCTCGAATTCGACGGCGAGAAGAAGGAACTGCAATCAGCTGAATTCTCGTCCTTCGCGCTCAGCCCCGGCGACAAGGCGCAAATCTCGCTGACGCCGGTTCGGGGCGGCTATTCGGTGCGGATACGCGGCGAACAGCTCGACCTGAAGCCCATGCTGCAGCGCTACTTCGGCCTGGGGGAAGGCTCGACCGGCGGCGTCAAGGCAACGAGTTTCGACCAGACCCTGGCGCTTGATGTCCAACTCGATCGCGCCGTCGGCTTTTATAAGACCACCGCCTACAATCTCAATCTCAACATGGCGCTGCACGGCTCCGATCTCCTGAAGGTGCAGATGCAGGCGCAAATGGCCGGCGGGGGCGCTGTGTCCATTGCTACCAATCCGGCGCCCAACGGCCACACCATGTCCGTTGCCTTCAATGATTTCGGATCGGTTCTCCGCCTGCTCGGCGTCTATCCGCGGGTCGAAGGCGGTGAGGGCAGCCTGGTGCTTGCGAGCGACACCAAGCTCCATGTCGACAATGGCGAGTTCCTGCTGCGCAACTTCGCCCTCATCGATGAGGACAAGGTCGCCCAGATTCTGAATAACGACAAGGGTTCGCGCCAGTTGATCGCCAAGGCCAACAAGCTCGAATTCAAGAGCGGCAAACTGGATTTCATCCGGCGCTCGGACCGCATCGAAGTGACGGACGGCGTGCTGGCTGGCATGTCCGTGGGCGGCACGATGAAGGGCTTCATCTATACCGACAAGCGCCAGTATGACCTGGTCGGCACTTATGTGCCGCTGTTCGGGCTCAACAACGCCTTCTCCAAGATCCCGCTGTTCGGCCCGCTGCTCACGGGCCCCGATGGAGCGGGCATGTTCGGCGTCACATTCGCCGTGCGCGGAGCGCTGGACAACCCGGATTTCCAGGTCAATCCAGCGTCGATCCTGGCAGTCGGCGCCTTCCGGTCGCTCTTCGAGTTCCGGGCGAAGGAACTGCCGCGCGAAGACTAGATCGGCTTGATCAGCGCGTGCTTCTTCTTGCCGACGGAAAGCTTGATCACGCCTTCCGGGAGCAGGGCGTTTTCGCCGAGCGCCAGGCGCTCGTCCTCGATCAGCGCATCGTTCACCCGCACGGCACCCGACGAAATGTGACGGCGAGCCTCGCCGTTGGACGCGGCCAGCCCGGCCAGCACAAGCGCGGCCTGGATGCCGATGCCGCTCATCAGCTCGGCATGGTTCAGCGTCGCAGTCGGCAGTGACAGGTCAAGCGCGCCGGTCTCGAAGGTGGCGCGCGCCGTTTCCGCTGCCGCGTCGGCAGCCTCGCGGCCATGCACCATGGCGGCGATTTCGGTCGCGAGGCGTTTCTTGGCCTCGTTGATGTCGTCCTTGACCACCCGTGCGATCTCATCGAGAGGCAACGCCGTGTAGAGCTTGAAAAAGCGCTCGACGTCCGCGTCCTCGGCGTTACGCCAGTACTGCCAGAAGTCGTAGGGTGACAGCATGTCCGGGTTCAGCCACACCGCGCCCGCGGCGGTCTTGCCCATCTTGGCGCCTGATGCCGTGGTCAAGAGCGGCGACGTCACCGCAAAGAACTGCCGATCGAGCATGCGATGGCCGAGTTCGATGCCGTTGACGATGTTGCCCCACTGGTCGGAGCCCGACATCTGCAAGAGGCAGCCATAGCGCTTGTTGAGCTCGACGAAGTCATAGCCCTGCAGGATCATGTAGTTGAATTCGAGGAAACTCAGCGACTGTTCGCGATCCAGGCGCAGCTTCACCGATTCGAAGCTCAACATGCGATTGACCGAGAAATGCCGGCCGACGTCGCGCAGGAACTCGACGTAGTTCAGCTTGAGCAGCCAGTCGGCATTGTTGACCATGAGCGCGTCGGTGGGGCCATCCCCGTAGCGCAGGATCTTGGCGAATATCTGCTTGAGCTTTCCGATATTCGCCTCGATCGATTCCGCCGTCAGCAGCGGCCGGGCCTCGTCCTTGAACGAGGGATCGCCGATCATCGTCGTGCCGCCGCCCATCAACGTGATTGGACGGTGCCCGGTCTGCTGCAGCCAGTAGAGCAGCATGATCTGGATCATGTGTCCGACATGCAGGCTCGGCGCCGTGGCGTCGAAGCCGATATAGGCGGTCAGCGGGCCCTCCATCAGCTTGGCGTCAAGCGCCGCCGCGTCGGACATCTGATAGATGAAGCCGCGCTCCTGCAGCACGTTGAGGAAATCGGACTTGTAGGCCATGGCTGTCAGGCTCGTCGTGAGAGGTCGGTTCGGGTGGGCTTAGCGGCCCTTGCCGGCGGCGATTTCGGCGCGGCGGCGATCGAGATATTCGCTGCAGCGCTCGGTCAGCTCGTCGATCTTGCCTTCGAAGAAGTGATTGGCGCCATCAACGATCTGCTGCTCGATGGTGATGCCCTTCTGCGTCTTCAGCTTGTCGACCAGCTTCTGCACCGACTGCGGCGGCGCCACGCGGTCTTTGTCACCATGGATGATGAGGCCGGAAGACGGGCAGGGGGCGAGGAAGGAGAAATCATAAAGGTTCTCCGGCGGCGCCACCGAGATGAAGCCTTCCACTTCCGGACGGCGCATCAGCAACTGCATGCCGATCCAGGCGCCGAACGAGAAACCGGCAATCCAGCAACCACGGCTTTCGCGGTTCAGGGTTTGCAGCCAGTCGAGTGCCGCCGCGGCATCGGACAATTCGCCAATGCCGTGATCGAACATGCCCTGCGAACGGCCGACGCCACGCGAATTGAAGCGCAGGACGGCAAAGCCGCGCTGCGCGAACATGTAGAAGAGATTGTAGACGATCTGGTTGTTCATCGTCCCGCCGAACTCGGGATGCGGATGCAGGACGATGGCGATCGGAGCATTCGGCTCCTTGCCCGGCTGGTAGCGGCCCTCGATGCGCCCTTCCGGACCGTTGAAAATCACTTCTGGCATAGGTTCTTTCCTGGAGCCGGAACGGCTCTGATTGTTCGGGCTCGTTCGCGTCTTGGGCTCGGCGCGCGTGGCTTGACGAAGCAGCCGTCGGTGCCTAAAACAGGACTCGAAAAACCAGTTTAGAATTGTTCGAAACTTGGTTTGCCCGATATATAGGGCTTGCGAGCGCTCCTTGTAATGAAAGTGAGCGTCCGATTTCAAGAAGTGTTTCGGATTGGAGCCGGCGCCCCAGGCGCCTCAGAGCTATTGATGACGCGATCGGCGATCTATCTCGACCACAATGCGTCCTCGCCGCTGCTTCCTGAAGCGCGGACGGCACTGCTCGCTGCGCTGGAATTGACCGGAAATCCGTCGTCTGTACACAGCCATGGCCGGGCGCTGCGTAATCTCATCGAAACCGGCCGCGATCGGGTGGCCGGTCTAGCCGGTGCCGAGCGCCACCAGGTGGTCTTCACGGGCTCGGCCACGGAAGCCATCACGCAGGCGATCGTTGGTGGCGCCAAGGCGTTCAAGGTCGATCGCATCGTCGTCAGCGCCGGCGAGCATGCCGCAGCCGGCAAGGCCGCCGAAGCGACTGGCTTGCCGGTCACGACTATTGGCCTGAACGAAGATGGCACGATGGCCGTCAGCGAGATCGCCGCCGCAGTTGCGGCGGCCGAGCTGGCCGGCGAGATGCTGCTTGTAGCCGTCCACGAAGTGAACAACGAGACCGGCGTCGTCCAACCCATGGGGCAGATCGAAGCCCTTGTGGGTCCGACCCGCCACATCCTCTTCGTTGATGCCGTACAGGCCTTCGGCAAGCGCCCTCTGGAATTTGCCACCCGGCCTGCCGATATGGTGGCGGTCTCGGCACACAAGATCGGGGGGCCGGTCGGTATCGGCGCGCTGCTGGTCAAGAGCCATGCCGACACGGTGCGTCTCCTGCCGGGCGGCGGCCAGGAACAGGGCCGGCGCGGCGGCACGGAATCTGCCGCCATGATTGCGGCATTTGGCGCCGCAGCGGCGGCGACACCGGAGCGCTATGATGCCGCGCTGGTTGCAGAGCTGGTAGGCATTATTGAAGCTGGACTTCGGCACATCTCTGGAGATGTTGTCGTTTTCGGCGAAAACACCGAGCGCGTTGGTAACGTGCTCAATTTTGCCGTGCCGGGGTTCAATAATGCGGTGGCGCTGATGGGCCTCGATCTGCTCGGACTATCGGTGTCGTCAGGTTCGGCGTGCTCGTCGGGTAAGGTCGGCCCCAGCCATGTGCTGGCCGCCATGCATGTGGCACCGGCGCTGGCGGAATGCGCCTTGCGCATCAGTTTCGGGTGGAACTCCACCAACGAGGACGCAGCAGCGTTCCTGAAGGGATTTGAACAGGTTCTTGACCGGCATCGCAGCCGGCAGGGACGGGCGGCCTGAGGGCGCCACATTGGCTGACGCCGGTATCCGCCGCGGCGGCCGAAAGGAGAAGACGATGACGATCGAGATACCGACGCTGAAGGAAAATATCGACCGGGAAACCGTCGACAAGGTGCTCGCCCTCGACGTGGACCAGTACAAGTACGGCTTCGAGACCCAGATCGAGTCCGATGTCGCGCCCATTGGCCTCAATGAAGATATCGTCAAGTTGATCTCGGCCAAGAAGAATGAGCCCGAATGGATGCTCAACTGGCGGCTCGAGGCCTATCGACGCTGGCTGACCATGATCGAGCCGACCTGGGCGAAGGTGCATTATCCCAAGATCGATTTTCAGTCGATCAGCTATTACGCGGCGCCCAAGAGCACCAAGGGGCCCAAGAGCCTTGATGAGGTCGATCCCGAACTCCTCGCCATGTACGAAAAGCTCGGTGTGCCACTCAAGGAGCGCGCCATTCTCGCCGGCGTCGAGGGCGCTGCCGAGGCCCTGGCTGCTCCCCGCGTCGCGGTGGATGCGGTGATGGATTCGGTCTCCGTCGTCACCACGTTCCGCGAGGAACTGGCCAAGGTCGGCATCATCTTCTGCTCGATCTCGGAAGCCATCCGCGAACACCCAGAGCTGGTGCAGAAGTACATCGGCTCCGTCGTGCCGGTCACCGACAACTATTATGCAACGCTCAATTCGGCGGTCTTCACCGACGGCTCGTTCGTCTTCATTCCCAAGGGCGTCCGCTGCCCTATGGAGCTGTCGACCTATTTCCGCATCAACGAGCGCAATACCGGCCAGTTCGAGCGCACGCTGATCATCGCCGAAGAGGGCTCCTATGTGAGCTATCTCGAAGGCTGCACGGCCCCGAGCCGCGACGAGAACCAGCTGCACGCCGCCGTGGTCGAACTGGTGGCGCTGGACGATGCCGAGATCAAGTACTCGACCGTCCAGAACTGGTATCCGGGCGACAAGAACGGCAAGGGCGGCATCTATAACTTCGTTACCAAGCGTGGCGATTGCCGTGGCGACCGCTCCAAGATTTCCTGGACGCAGGTGGAAACCGGCTCTGCCATTACCTGGAAGTATCCAAGCTGCATCCTGCGTGGCGACAACTCGCAGGGCGAGTTCTATTCCATCGCCATTTCCAACGGTTATCAGCAGGTCGATAGCGGCACCAAGATGATCCATCTCGGCAAGAACACGTCGAGCCGCATCATCTCCAAGGGTATCGCCGCAGGCTTTTCGGACAACACCTATCGCGGCCAGGTCTCGGCACACGCCAAGGCCAAGGGCGCCCGCAACTTCACTCAATGCGACAGCCTGCTCATCGGCGACAAGTGCGGCGCCCACACGGTTCCCTATATCGAGAGCCGCAACGCTACCGCCGTGTTCGAACACGAAGCGACCACGTCCAAGATTTCCGACGACCAGATGTTCTACTGCCAGCAGCGCGGCCTTTCGGAAGAAGAAGCTGTCGCCCTCATCGTCAACGGCTTCGTCCGCGACGTGCTGCAGCACCTGCCGATGGAATTCATGGTCGAAACGCAGAAGCTGATCTCCATCAGTCTCGAAGGCAGCGTGGGCTAGCCATGTCGGAAAAGTTTTCCATCAGCGATAAGCTCGCTGGCGTTTCTGAACACTGGCGGCCCAAAGTTGTCGCCGAACTAAACGGCCAGGAAATGAAGGTCGTAAAGGTACAGGGTGAGTTTCCCTGGCATCATCACGAGGGCGAAGATGAGCTGTTCTTCGTCTGGAAGGGCCGCATCCGACTGGAATTCCGCGATCGCGCCGTGACGCTCGATGCTGGAGAATGTCTGGTGGTACCACGCAAGGTGGAACATCGCCCGGTGGCGGACGAGGAGGCTGAAATCCTGCTGTTCGAGCCTTCCGATGTTCTCAATACCGGCAATATCGTCGACGAGACCTACACCGCGCCAATGGGCGCCAAGATATAGCAGCCTGTTGGGCGCTGGCAGCCGGCGACGGTTGCGATAGATCGGAGAATACCCATGACGACCCCTTTGCTTGAAATCCGTAACCTCCATGCCCGGATCGAAGAGCGCGAAATCCTCAAGGGCGTGAACCTCATCGTTCCGCGTGGGGAAGTACATGCCGTGATGGGCCGCAATGGCTCCGGCAAGTCGACGCTTTCCTATGTCCTCGCCGGCAAGGAAGATTATGAAGTCACCGAGGGCGAAGTGCTGCTCGACGGCCAGAACATCCTCGAGATGGACCCATCCGAGCGCGCCGCGGCTGGCCTCTTCCTGGCCTTCCAGTATCCGATCGAGATCCCCGGCGTCGCCACCATGACCTTCCTCAAGGCGGCCATGAACGCGCAGCGCAAGGCCCGTGGCGATAGTGAACTGTCGACGCCCGACTTCATGCGCGCCGTCAAGGAAGCCGGCAGCAAGCTCAATGTCGACAGCGACATGCTGAAGCGCGCCCTGAATGTCGGCTTCTCCGGCGGCGAGAAGAAGCGCGCCGAGATTTTGCAGATGGCGCTGCTGCAGCCCAAGATGTGCATTCTCGACGAGACCGATTCGGGCCTCGACATCGACGCGCTGAAGGTGGTCTCCGAAGGTGTGAACGCGCTGCGGTCGCCCGACCGCGGTATGCTGGTCATCACCCATTACCAGCGGCTGCTGAACCACATCGTGCCGGATGTGGTCCATGTGTTCTCCGACGGTCGCGTGGTCGAGAGCGGTAACAAGGACCTCGCACTCGAACTGGAAGCCAAGGGTTATGCCGGCTTCGACGAAGACGCGGCGGCCTGAGGATCATGAACATGCTTGCTCCTGTCCGGCTCGGGCCGGCCGAACAGACGTTGATCGAACAGTTGCAGAGCCGCGGCTCTGCAGCCGAGGCCGAACGCCTCTCGCTTGCCGGCCTCCCGACGCGCCGCGTCGAGAGCTACCACTACACCGACCTCAAGACGCTGCTGCGCACCGTTCCGCCTCTGGCCGAGGCCGCGATTGCGGCGAGCGCGCCCGCCATGGAAGTCGCCGGGGCGTTCCAGTTGATGATCGCCAACGGCATCGTGCAGAAGCACGGCACCGCGCCTGCGGGCGTCATCGTCGGCAAGGCCGAAGGTTCGGTGCTGACCGAGCGCGACGATATTCTCGTGCGGCTGAACACTGGTCTTGCCCATGAGAGCCTGACACTGACGCTTGAAAGTTCGGTCGACCCGGTCATCCAGATCGACCGCCGTACCGAGGGGAATGCATCGCATGCTTCCAGCTCGGCAAAGATCTTCGTTGCCGATGGCGCGACCGCAGTGATCCTCGAAACCTATTCGGGCAGCGACGAGGCTCACCTGGGCAATCACGCCACCTATCTGGCGGTCGGCAGGAACGCCACCGTGACCCACATCACCGTGGACCTCTCAAGCCGCAAGTCGACGCATTTCGCCAGCAATGAATATCGCCTGGCCGAAGGCGCCAAGCTGCGGACACTCGTCATCCATGCCGGCGCTGCGCTCGCCCGCACCCAGCTTTTCCCGCGCTATGAGGGCGCGGGCGCCTATGCCGATGTCACCGGGCTCAATCTTGTCGCCGATGGCCAGCACCAGGACATCACCATGGATGCAACCCATGCGGTGCCCCATACCTCCAGCAAGCCGCTGTTCAAGTCGATCGCCCGGGGCCGGTCGAAGGCGATCGTGCAGGGCCGGCTGATGGTCGCCCGCGATGCGCAAAAGACCGATGCCAAGCTGATGACCCAGGGTCTGATGCTGTCGGACGAAGCCGAAATCCTCAGCAAGCCCGAACTCGAAATCTATGCCGACGACGTGGTTTGCGGCCATGGTTCGACCTGCGGCAAGCTCGACGAGGAGTCGCTCTTCTATCTGATGAGCCGCGGCATTCCGAAGGACCAGGCCGAGACCATGCTGGTTCGCGGTTTCCTTGCCGAACTTCTCGATCCGATCGAGGACGCGGCGCTGCATGAGGCACTCACGGGTGTCATCGAGGGCTGGCTGACGCCGGCGGCGTGAGAATATGAGTTTCGATCTCGCAAAGGTCCGTGCTGATTTCCCGATTCTTGAGGAGCAGATCCACAGGCATCGGTTGGTCTATCTCGACAGCGGCGCATCGGCGCAAAAGCCGCTGGCGGTGCTCGACAAGATGGATTGGGCGCACCGGCATGCCTATGCCAACGTGCATCGGGGCCTCCACACGCTCGCCAACCGCGCCACCGAAGCCTATGAGGGCGGCCGCGCCGCGGTGCAGCGCCTGCTTAATGCCACCAGGCCTGAAGAGATCATTTTTACGCGCTCGGCGACGGAAGCCATCAACCTCGTCGCCTCGTCCTTCGGGGCGCCGCGCATCGGTGAGGGTGACGAGATTGTCGTCACCATCATGGAGCACCATTCCAACATCGTGCCGTGGCACTTCCTGCGCGAACGCCAGGGCGCCGTCATCAAGTGGGTGGATGTCCGCGATGACGGTAGCTTCGATATCGACGCCTTCGCCGCGGCCTTGTCGCCACGCACGAAAATGGTGGCCGTCACCCACATGTCGAACGTCCTGGGCACCGTGACCCCGGTCAAGGACATGGTGGCGCTCGCCCATGCCCGCGGCATTCCCGTCCTGGTCGATGGCAGCCAGGGCGCCGTGCACCTGAAGGTGGACGTCCAGGACCTCGATGTCGATTTCTACGTCGCCACGGGCCATAAGCTTTACGGTCCCACCGGCATCGGCGTGCTTTACGGCAAATACGATCTGCTCGCCGATATGCGCCCCTATCAGGGCGGTGGCGAAATGATCGACACCGTCACCCTCGACACGATCACCTACAACGAGCCGCCGCATCGCTTCGAAGCCGGCACGCCGCCTATCGTGCAGGCCATCGGCCTTGGCGCCGCTATCGACTACGTCGACAGTCTCGGCCGCGAGGCGGTTGCAGCGCATGAGGCTGAGCTGACGGCCTACGCCACCGAACGTCTGCAACGCATCAATTCCCTGCGCCTCATCGGCAACGCGCCAGGGAAGGGGGCTATTTTCTCTTTTGCCATCGATGGCGCCCATGCGCATGACGTTTCGACTATCCTCGACCGCTACGGCATCGCGGTACGGGCCGGTACCCATTGTGCCATGCCGTTGCTGACAAGATTCGGCGTCACCTCTACCTGTCGGGCTTCCTTCGGCCTATATAACGGCAAGGACGATGTGGATGCGCTTGTCGACGGGATCGAGCGGGCGCGCACATTTTTTGCCTGAGGACTATTTGATGAGCCAAGACACGCAGGAAGTCGCCGCGCCCTCCGAGGAAATGCCCCAGCGCATCGCCACGCAGCATACTGGCAGCCTTCCGGAGGAGGAGGTGGCGCGGATCACCGCCGACCTCATCGGTGCGCTGAAGACAGTCTACGACCCGGAAATTCCGGTCGACATCTATGAGCTCGGCCTCATCTACAAGGTCGATCTCGATGACAACCGGAACCTCACCATCGACATGACTTTGACAGCTCCGGGCTGTCCGGTGGCCGGCGAGATGCCGGGTTGGGTCGAGAATGCGTCCCGCGCTGTCGAGGGCATCCAGGACGTCACTGTCAACATGGTGTTCGATCCGCCGTGGGATGCCTCGCGTATGAGCGAGGAAGCCCAGGTTGCCCTCAACTGGTGGTAGCATCCGCCTGGGGGTCGTGCTATATCGGTATTTAACGATGGATGGTGCGGAATGGCTTTCAAGATCATGAGTCTCAGCGACGCTGCTGCCGAGCGCGTCCGCGAAATCATGGAAGACAGCGACGAGCCGGTAATCGGCGTTCGCGTTGGCGTCAAGAACGCCGGCTGCGCGGGCATGGCCTATACGCTCACTTACGTGAACGCGCCGGTGCCGGGCGACGACCATGTGTCCGAAAAGGGTGTCGATGTCTATGTCGAGCCCAAGGCGACGCTGTTCCTGCTCGGCACGGTCATGGACTATAAGGAAAGCAAGATGAGTTCGGGCTTTACCTTCGACAATCCCAACAAGACCGGCGAATGCGGCTGTGGTGAAAGCGTGCAGTTGAAGCCCGCCGATCTTAAGGCTCTGGCAGAGGCTCGCGCCGGCGCCTGAACGTTCCGTTCAGCAGTTTGGGCCGCCGGTGATTGTGTCGCCGGCGGCTTTGTTTTGCCCGTTGGTTCGGTGCCCCGATTGCGTTAGAGCAGGCGGGCGAAAGATGGAGAGTGATGTGACTGCCGCCACCGCAACCAAGCTCGACGCCCTGCGAATTGTGCCGCCTGCCGGGCCGCTCAACGGCAAGGTCACGCCACCCGGCTCGAAATCCATTACCAATCGCGCCCTGCTGCTTGCAGCGCTGGCCAATGGCACCAGCCGCCTGACAGGTGCCCTCAAGAGCCTCGATACCGAATTGATGGCTCGGGCGCTGACGCAGATGGGTGTTAGGGTCGAGGAGCCGGACGCCACCAGCTTTCTGGTGACCTCTACGGGCAAACTGACGGCTCCCGCAATGCCTCTGATGCTCGGCAATGCCGGCACCGCGACGCGCTTCCTCACCGCGGCCGTGGCGACGGTCGACGGCACCGTAATCGTCGACGGCGACGCCCATATGCGCAAGCGGCCCATAGCGCCCCTGGTGACGGCCCTGCGCAGCCTGGGCATCGATGCCGACGCCCCGACCGGCTGCCCGCCCGTGACCATTCACGGCAATGGTCGTTTTGGTTCCGGCCGTATCGAGATCGATGGCGGCCTGTCCAGCCAATATGTCTCGGCGCTGCTGATGGCCGCGCCGCTGGCCGCCGAGCCGGTCGAAGTCGCCCTCACCGGCGAGAATATCGGCGCCAAGGGCTATGTCGATCTCACCCTGGCCGCCATGACTGCCTTCGGCGCTAGCGTCGAGCAGACCGGTCCCGGCACCTGGCGGGTCGAGCCGACCGGATACCGGGCCGCCGACTATGTGATCGAACCCGATGCATCCGCCGCCACCTATCTGTGGGGTGCCGCTGTGCTGACCGGTGGCCATATCGATCTGGGCGTACCGCCCGAGGCAATGACGCAGCCCGACGCCAGGGCCTATGAACTGATCGCGCAGTTCCCGCATCTGCCACCCGTGATCGATGGCTCCCAGATGCAGGACGCCGTGCCGACGCTGGCCGTGCTCGCGGCCTTCAATACGACGCCCGTGCGTTTTGTCGGTATCGCCAATCTGCGCGTCAAGGAATGCGACCGCGTCTCGGCATTGTCGACCGAGCTGTCGCGTATCCTGCCGGGGCTGGGGACGGAGGAGGGGGATGATCTTCTCGTCGCTTCGGATCCAAACCTCGCTGCCAAACTGGCTGGCTGCAACGCCCTCACGCGGATCGAAACCTATTCAGATCACCGTATTGCCATGGCCTTCGCCCTGGCTGGCCTCAGGATCGCGGGAATTGTCATTCTCGATCCCGACTGTGTGGGGAAAACCTACCCAGCCTATTGGGATGCGCTGGCCTCGCTCGGTGTGAGCCTGGAGCGGGCGTAAGGCTCACTCAGGCCACGCGAAAATCCGACAGGGCTTCTTCGCCGACCACGCAGTTGCGACCGCGCGCCTTGGCGGCGTAGAGGCAGCGGTCTGCGCGCTCGATCAGCGTGCTGACCGTATCGTCTTCACGGAAACTGGCGACACCGAAGGACGAGGTTACGCGTCCCAGGTTCTCGTTTGTCGAGCGCTTCAGCAATTCCTTTGCCTGGATAGCCAGCCGCACATTCTCCGCGACATGCAGGCCGCTGGCATGGTCTGTCGTCGGCAGGATGGCGGCGAACTCTTCCCCGCCATAGCGCGCCGCCATGTCCTTGCCCTTGATGTTGGATTTCAGCGTCATCGCCACCAGCCTCAGCACCTGGTCGCCGGTCTGATGTCCGTAGCTGTCGTTGAAGCGCTTGAAGTGATCGATGTCGATCATCACCAGCGATAGGGGCTCGCCATAGGCCCGCGCATCACTGATGGCATTGGCGATCCCTTCGTCGAAGGCTCGGCGGTTGGCGATCTTGGTCAGCGGATCGAGAGCCGATTCCTTGCGGACTTCGTTGAGGTCGCGCTGCAGCACGGCGATGTCGTCGAGCGATGATTCGAGTTTTACCTCAAGCTGCTTGTTGGTCGCCTGCATGCGGCGCGTCTCGAACAGCAGCCGGGCAGTTATCGCCTTGAGCTCGGCCGATGACATTCCATGTTCGAGATCGCCGGTCGCCGCTTCCAGCGAACCGGAATAGGCCTCAGCATTAAGCATCGTGGCGTCGATGGCTTCGTGAACGACTTCCATTCGACTGGCCATGCGTTCGGAAACATTATGTATCCGGTCTCTTGCATCGCGTGAGCGTAAAAACTCTTCGTATAGCTGCGTAGCAAGATCGGTATCCGGCGCGTGGCCGCCGCCAATTATAGCGTTAATCCGCTCGTTCAGTTCGGGATTGACACCAGTCGCGTAGATATAAAACAGCTCGTAGAATTGCGGGAATGGTGGAATATTTCCGCGCTTAAGCAGATCCAGAGCCGAGAAGGCATAACCCAGCGCTCGCTTGAACTGCTGTTCGGACACGGCCCCGCCCTTCTGGACGCTCTTTCACACAGAGCGTATTGTTTCGCTGTCTTGCTTAACGAGTTGTGAATAAGAGCGAAATCAGTCGGGTTGGCAAGTATTTTTGCGTAAATTTTATGCGCATACAGCGCATAATTACGTTGCCGTTACTTCAACGGTTAGTGGAGCGCAACAAGAACGCCGGAACGGGACCATCATTGCCGAAAGGCGAGTTGGTATCGATACCAGTTTCACTGTTGTCGCGGTCGGGTCTTTGCCGTTCGCGGGGCTTCGGTGTGGGCGAAGCGGGGGCCTTGGGCGCGCTCGAAGATTGTGGCTTCGCCGACGAACGCTGACGCGGTGAGGGCGTTGCCGCCGTGGCCTCGTCGGCTACAGGCGCAGCTTGCGTCCGTTGCCGTGCCGGCCGGTCCGTCGTGTTGCGGCGTCCGCGCCGATGTTCCGTCGCAGGCGCATCTTCCGAACGGGCAGCGGCAGGCTTGCCACCATCGACGAAGGGAATATCACGCTGAATGAGCTTCGTGATGGCTTCGATATGCTTCTGGTCCGCCGGCGCTACCAGCGTAATGGCGGTCCCCGAACGTCCGGCGCGGCCGGTACGGCCAATGCGATGAACATAGTCTTCCGCATGCGTAGGCGCGTCGAAGTTGAACACATGGCTCACCGCGGGAATATCGAGACCGCGGGCGGCCACGTCGCTGGCGACGAGCAGCGTCAGCCTGTTGCCCTTGAACTGCTCGAGCGTTTCCATGCGACTCTTCTGGTCCATGTCGCCATGCAGGGCGCCGGCTGAAAAACCATGACGCTCCAGAGAACGGGCCAGGGTCGCCACTTCGCGTTTGCGATTGCAGAAGATGATGGCGTTGGTGAGCCCTTCGGCGGCGCGCAGTTGCTCACGCAACGTCTCGCGCTTTTCCTCAGGCTTGCCGCCGGTACGGACGAGCCGCTGGTCGATGGTCTCGGCGGTGGAGTTCTGGCGGGCAACCTCGACCTTGACAGGATCCTTGAGGAAGCGGGCGGTCAGCTTCTGAATTTCCGGCGGCATCGTCGCCGAGAAGAACAACGTCTGCCGGCGGGCCGGCAACAATCCGCAAATGCGCTCGATGTCGGGAATGAATCCCATGTCGAGCATGCGGTCGGCCTCGTCGATGACAAGAATGTCGACGCCGCTCAGCAGGATGCGGCCCCGCTCGAACTGGTCGAGCATGCGGCCCGGCGTCGCGATCAACACATCCGCGCCGCGGTCGAGCTTCTTGTTCTGCTCTTCGAACGACACGCCGCCGATCAGCAGCGCGACGGAAAGGCGGTGGTTCTTGCCGTACTTCTCGAAGTTCTCATGCACCTGCGCCGCAAGCTCGCGCGTCGGCTCGAGAATGAGCGTACGGGGCATTCGCGCCCTGGCGCGTCCGCTTTCCAGCAAGGTCAGCATGGGCAGCACGAAGGAGGCGGTCTTGCCGGTGCCCGTCTGGGCAATACCGATAATGTCCCGCTTTTGCAGGACATACGGAATAGCCTGGGCCTGAATGTCGGTGGGTTTAGTGTAACCGGCTGCGGCGACGGCGTCCGTCACCTTGCTGGAAAGGCCTAACCCGGAAAAGTCTTCGGTCAAATCTTTATAGTCCACTCAAGTGTTGGAAGGATATCGGCGGGCGAGCAACAAAGGCCGCAGGCCGACGGAGTGGTCCTCGACGGCGGGGACCATAGCGCAAAGGTCTTGCGAGTCAACGGGATTTGCGGCCGTTTGCTTAAGATCGACTCGGCGGCCTAGATGTCCAGGTCGGTAACGAAAGCAGCATTCGCCTGAATGAATTCAAACCGGCTTTCCGGCTTGTTGCCCATCAACCGATCCACAGAAGATCGTGTGTCATCGCGATCTTGCAAGATCCTGACCTGTAGAAGCGTCCGCGTTTTCGGATCCATGGTTGTTTCGCGCAGATGCGCGTATGGCATTTCTCCCAGACCTTTGAAGCGTGTGATCTCTATTTTTCCGCGTCCGGTAAACTCACTGGAGATCAATTCTTCCTTGTGCAAGTCATCGCGCGCATAGAGCGTCTTGGGCCCCTGGCTGATGCGATATAGCGGCGGCAGTGCCAGGTAGAGGTGGCCGTCATCGATGAGGCGCGGCATTTCCTGGAAGAAGAACGTGATCAGCAACGATGCGATATGCGCGCCGTCGACATCGGCATCGGTCATGATGATGATCTTGTCGTAGCGCAACTCGTCTTCGCGATAGCGATCGCGCGTTCCACAGCCCAATGCCTGGATCAGGTCTGCGATCAACTGGTTGGCCGCAAGCTTGTCGCGACTGGCGCCTGCCACGTTGAGGATCTTGCCGCGCAACGGCAGCACGGCCTGGCTGGCGCGACTGCGCGCCTGCTTGGCGCTGCCGCCGGCCGAGTCTCCCTCGACGATGAAGATCTCCGCGCCCTGCGCCGCGGTCTGCGTACAATCGGCCAGCTTTCCGGGCAGGCGCAATTTGCGCGTGGCGCTGGCGCGGTCGATTTCTTTTTCCTTGCGGCGGCGCAGTCGTTCCTCGGCGCGCTCCACGGCCCAGTCAAGCAATTTAGTCGCCTGGTTGGGCGATGCGGCCAGCCAATGGTCGAAGGCATCGCGGATGGCGTTGTCGACGATGCGCGTCGCTTCGGCCGAAGCCAGCTTGTCCTTGGTCTGGCCAACGAATTCCGGCTCGCGGATGAACACCGACATCATGGCGTTGCAATGCGCGAAAATGTCTTCCGACGTCACTACCGCGGCGCGCTTATCCTTGGTGAGTTCGGCATAATTCTTGATCCCACGCAGCAGTGCTGCGCGCAGGCCGGCCTCGTGCGTTCCGCCATCCGGAGTGGGCACGGTGTTGCAATAAGATGAGACGAACCCATCGCTGAGCGACCACGCGATCGCCCATTCGGTCGCGCCATGCGTACCCGGCTTACCGGATTGGCCGGAAAAGATTTCGTCGACGATGCGGGTTTCGCCTTCGATCCGCGCCGCCATGAAATCCCGCAGGCCGCCGGGGTAATGAAATGTCGCCTTGGCCGGAACTTCATCATCGGCCAGGCTCTCGTCGCATGACCAGCGCAGCTCGACGCCGCCGAAGAGATACGCCTTGGCGCGGGTCATCTTGAAGAGGCGCTGCGCCGAAAACTGCGCACGGCCGCCGAAGATTTCTGGATCGGCATGGAAACGCACCAGAGTGCCGCGGCGATTGTTGACCCGGCCGATATTCTCGACGGCGCTCGTGGGTTTGCCGCGCGAATAGGTCTGGCGGTAAAGCTGCTGGTCGCGGGCAACCTCGATCACGAGATCATCGGAGAGCGCATTGACCACAGAGCTGCCGACGCCATGCAGGCCGCCAGAGGTCTCATAGGCTTTGGAATCGAACTTTCCGCCGGCATGCAGCGTCGTCATGATGATTTCGAGCGTCGAGCGGCCGGGAAATTTCGGGTGCTCTTCAACCGGAATACCACGGCCGTTATCGATGACCGTCAAATAGCCTTCGGCGGTGAATTCCACCTCGATGCGCGTGGCGAAGCCACCGATGGCTTCGTCCATGGCATTGTCGATGATTTCGGCGAACAGGTGATGCAGTGCGTTGGCGTCGGTACCGCCGATATACATGCCGGGACGACGGCGAACGGGCTCAAGTCCCTCCAGCACTTCGATGTCCGCCGCCGAATAGCTGCTGCTGCCGGACGCCGGCGGCTGTGACGGCGCAGCCGGACGTGCGGCCTCCGTTGCGACGGGACGGGGAGAAGGGGCCAGGGCCGGCGCATCACTGCCGAAGAGATCGTCGATATGCGACATGTAATCCTTTGCTCAGCAGTGCAATGGCGCCCGAAGGCGAATCAGTGTTTGCCTGCCGATAGCATACTCCAAGGCAGTAAAGTCGTTCGTGCCAGAAAATTGCCCTGCCGCTGAGATGTACCTGAACGCATTATGAACGGCTGGTTCGCGCGCGGTTCAAGGCGCCGGGACTAAGTTGCCTATATCGCTCGCCGAGACAAGTCGACGCCGCGATATGTGTACCTTCAGGCAAGCTTCTCCCTTGCTGTCGCGCCCGGCCGGAACTTCTGCGGTTTCGGCCGGGAAACATTGCATAAAGTTGTCGGCAAAATGACTGCCTTCGCGCGGGTTATGGCACACCGATCAGAGTGTTTACCTTCTGTTTGCTTCTCGGAAGCACTTTTTTAAGCCCATACAACTATAAAAGCGGCATACGGTTTTTGTTTGGAGTTGCCGTATGCGGACCGCGTCAAGCCGTCTATCGGCTCATCGTCGGAACCCAGCCTTTCGATGGCTGCAGGCCGGATTTTCAAGTTTTGCGTACCGGTCTGCCCATCTACTGGTTCCACGGCAGTTTGCAACTGCCGGCCTGTTCCTGCTTTTCTACTTCGCCTGACGCTTGAAGTCGGCCGCGACGCCCGCTAGTTTTCCTGCCGGCTTCACGTCAACAGAGGAGGGGCCTTTGACTTTCATGCGGCCCCATCGTCAGCGCGGACCTGTCTTCGCCCTGCGGCACATTCGCCTGCAGGGCTGACCGACGCGGACTGACGCAACACCGTCTTTCTTTCCTGGTCTGCCCAGAGCGGCTTTCACGTGCATCTGCACGCTTGATCGCCTGACTTCGGCTTCACATCGCCAATATTCAAGACGCGATGCCCGATCAGAAAGATTAGATCATGGGCGCTATCAGCCTCCGGCAAGTCGGCTTGACTGCCACGACGCCACTTTTCCAGAACCTTACCCTCAGCATCGGTGACGGCGACCACGTCGGGCTTGTCGCCGGCAACGGCCGCGGCAAGACTTCGCTGCTCAGATGCCTCGCCGGTCTTGCCGAGCCCAGCGAAGGCGACATCGTGCGCTCGCGCGGTCTCAAGATGGGCTTCGTCGAACAGGATGTACCGGCGGCGCTGCTGGGCCTCACCTTGCGGCAGGCGGTGCTTGGCGCACTGTCGCCAGATCAGCAGGCAACCGAAGCCTGGCGCGTCGACGTAGCGCTGGATGAATTCGCAACGCCCGAGGCACTGCGCGATCGTCCGGTCGCCCAGCTGAGCGGCGGCTGGCAACGCCTGATGCTGATCGCCCGCGTCTGGGTGATGGAGCCGGATGCGCTGCTGCTTGATGAGCCCACCAATCATCTGGATCTGGGCAAGCTCTACCAGTTGGAAGCATGGCTCAGGACCTCGACCAGGAGCATGCCGGTGGTCATCGCCAGCCACGATCGCGATTTCCTCGATGCAACGACAAATCGCACGCTGTTCCTCAGGCCAGAGACGTCGCGCTATTTCGCCCTGCCTTATTCTGCGGCGCGGCAGGCACTGACGGAAAGCGATACTGCCGACCAGGTTAAACTCGATCGTGATCTCAAGCAGGCAAAACAGCTGCGCCAGAACGCCGCGAAGCTGACCAATATCGGCATCAATTCCGGCAGTGACCTGTTGACGGTAAAGGCCAAATATCTGAAGGACCGCGCCGGCAAGATCGAAGCGGCCGCAAAGCCCGCCCACAAGGAACGTTCGGGAGAAATCCGCCTCAGCAACAGCGGCACGCATGCCAGGGTGCCGGTGTCGCTCGATGATGTCACTGTATCGACGCCCTCCGGCGATGCCTTGTTCAAGACTGGCAAGCTGCTCATCTTCCAGGGCGACCGCCTTGTCGTGCTGGGACGGAACGGCGCCGGCAAGTCGCAGCTGGTGCGGCTTCTGCGGCTGGCCATGACAGAAGGCACTAACGGCATCAAGGTGACGCCATCGGTCGTGCTCGGCTATATCGACCAGGCCATGTCGCAACTGCCCGAGGCGTCGACACCCAGTGAAATCATTGCCGGGTTCGCCGTCGGCGATATGCGGAACCGCTCGCTGCTGGCATCCGCCGGGCTGCCGATCGAAAAACAGGGGCGCCCTGTCACCGAGTTATCGTTCGGACAGCGGGCGCGCCTCGGAATGCTGGCATTGCGCCTGACGGAGCCGAACTTCTATCTGATGGACGAGCCAACCAACCATCTCGACATCGCAGGCGTGGAGGCGCTTGAAAACGAAATGCTGGAGCAGGGCGCCACCTGCGTGGTGGTCTCCCATGACCGCAGCTTCGTGCGCACCATCGGCACGCGGTTCTTCGAGGTGCAGCGCCGCAGGCTTGTCGAGGTGAACTCTCCGGAGCCATTCTTCCTCGAGATGGCCAAGGCGGAGAACAATACGCCCTGAAGAAGCAATGGCTGAGGACATCGTAATGAAAGCCGGAAACGTCTCCCGACGCCCTCAGTGTTACTGTCCGGGTGGCATAATTCCAAGAATTGATGACCGTTATCATTTCGGGATGCTCGTTTTTCTCGCCAGAAATGAGCCTCGCGCGACACGAGTTCAGTATAAAGAAACAATTTATATGTGATGGCTAGTATGTTCGAGACAATACTTGCGGACTGCATCCATGGAGATGGTTTCTATGCAAGAGGGTCTTGTATCAATTTCCACTTCTACCCGCCGACATCTCGATAGCCGCTACATCGGCTGCGTCGTCGGTTGCTACACATTCACCGGACGACGCGACGTCAACGGCCAGGTAAGGGTATTTGCCTGCCGGGCCCGCAGTATCTCAGCCGACCACGCCGTAGTCGACGCGGTCGTGATGGGTGACGAAGGGGACAGGCTGACGGTTCGCTTCGATCCGCTCGGCCTGCTCACCGGCCATATCGCCGACGGGCGGGCGGACGGCTTTTCCATTATCTTTGATTGTACCGACGAAGAGCGTTGCCGACTGGCCGGACGCATCGACTGGATGAAGCGAGAGGCCATGAAGACGGTGGCCGACCGCCGTGAATATAAGCGCGTCTTGCCGCGCAATCCGCATGCCAGGCTGATCACCGCCGGACACCAGCCGATGGATTGCATTCTGGTCGACATTTCCCGATCCGGGGCTGCGATATCGGCACAATTCACCCCGCCGCTCGGAACGGCGGTCGCTGTCGGGGCGGCGCTTGCCAATGTGGTTCGGCATCTGGAGTTCGGCTTTGCCGTTCAGTTCCGCGAACTGCACGACCTCGATCAGCTCGAAGTGCTGTTACGCCAGCCTTTGACTGCAAGCACGATCGGTTCCGGAAAATGAAAAGGGGCCCGACGGCCCCCTTTTTTAACGTCTGTCGGTCTGGATCAGGCCGAGTAGTACATTTCATATTCGACCGGATGCGGCGTCTGCTCGAACTTGATGACTTCCGTCATCTTCAGCTCGATATAGGCGTTGATGAAATCGTCATCCATCACGCCGCCGGCCTTGAGGAATTCGCGATCCTTGTCGAGGCTGTCGAGCGCTTCACGCAGCGAGCCGCAAACGGTCGGGATCGAGCGCAGCTCTTCCTTCGGCAGCTCGTACAGATCCTTGTCCATCGGATCGCCCGGGTGGATCTTGTTCTTGATGCCGTCGAGGCCAGCCATCAGCAGGGCCGTGAAGCCCAGATACGGGTTCGCCAGCGGATCCGGGAAGCGGACTTCCACGCGCTTTGCCTTCGGCGACTGGCCGAAGGGGATACGGCAGGAAGCCGAGCGGTTGCGAGCCGAATAGGCCAGCAGCACCGGAGCTTCAAAGCCGGGCACCAGGCGCTTGTAGCTGTTGGTGGTCGGATTGGTGAAGGCGTTGATGGACTTGGCATGCTTGATCACGCCGCCGATGTAGTAGAGGGCATCCATCGAGAGGCCCGCATACTGGTCACCGGCGAAGAGTGGCTTGCCGTCCTTCCAGATCGACTGATGGCAATGCATGCCCGAGCCGTTGTCGCCATAGACGGGCTTCGGCATGA
Organism: Devosiaceae bacterium; assembly: GCA_036499825.1. GTDB lineage: Bacteria > Pseudomonadota > Alphaproteobacteria > Rhizobiales > Devosiaceae > Paradevosia. The sequence goes on along the minus strand of DASYCZ010000026.1, from coordinate 776,480 downwards.
AAGTTGCGGTCTTGCCGTAGGCGTTGGCAACCTGCTGAATGACGTACTTGTAGATGAGCACATCGTCGGCCGACTTGATCATCGGCTGGAAGCGGATGCCGAGCTCGTGCTGCGCGGACGCTACTTCGTGGTGGTGCTTCTCGATGACGACGCCCATGGCGCCCATGGCTTCGAGCATTTCACCGCGGATGTCCTGGGCACTGTCGAGCGGCGGAACCGGAAAATAGCCCTTCTTGATACCGATGTGATGGCCGTTATTGCCAGCCTCGTAGTCGGCGTCGTTGTTGGTCGGCAGCTCGCTGGCATCCACTTCGAACCCGACCTTGTAAGTGGTGTTCGAGTACTTGACGTTGTCGAACAGGAAGAATTCCGGCTCGGGGCCAAACACGATGGTATCGCCAACGCCCGACGACTTGACGAATGCCTCGGCGCGCTTGGCGATGGAGCGCGGATCGCGGTTATACGCCTGGTAAGTGGCGGGCTCGAGAATGTCACAGTTCATGGCGAGCGTGGCGGCACCGAAGAACGGATCCACATAAGCGGAGTTCGGATCGGGCATCAGCACCATGTCGGACTCGTTGATGGCCTTCCAGCCCGAGATCGACGAGCCGTCGAACATCACGCCTTCCTCGAACATATCCTCGTCGACAACCGACTGGTCCATGGTCACATGCTGCAGCTTGCCGCGCATGTCGGTGAAGCGCAGATCCACGTATTTGATGTTCTCGTCCTTGATCTGCTTAAGGATGTCGCTGCCAGTCGTCATGGTTCTTCCTCAGTCTGAAACCAGTTGATTGTTGTATAGGGTGGAGACGCGCCGGAACCTAGAGGGCGTCGTCGCCGAATTCGCCGGTGCGGATACGGATGGCTTGTTCGATCGAATAGACGAAAATCTTGCCATCACCGATCCGCCCGGTCTGGGCGGCGGTGCGGATGGCTTCGATGGCCTTTTCCGCCAGATCGTCGGGGCAGACAACCTCGACCTTTACCTTGGGCAGAAAGTCCACAACATATTCGGCGCCCCGGTAGAGCTCCGTATGGCCTTTCTGACGGCCAAAGCCCTTGGCTTCGGTAACCGTTATACCCTGCAGGCCGACCTCCTGCAGCGCCTCCTTGACCTCGTCGAGCTTGAACGGCTTCACGATGGCCTCGATCTTCTTCATGGTGCTGTTCCTGCTATGGTCTATGCCCCCCAGTATGCAGGCTCCGTGCCAGAGGCCTGTGGGGCAGGGGGCAGCCAGCGTTATCAAGTACCTAGAGCAAAAATCGGAAGCAAAAGACAAGGACACCGCAATCGCGAATGCACAAAAATAAGGCGATTTGCCCAGAATTTAATCTCTCACTGGGACGGCACAAACAGGACTGCTGAAACCTTGGGCGGCGACGTGGTGACGTCGCACTCATAAAACACACCTTACTCGGGCCTTGACGACGAGGGGCTCGATACACTACCTGACACCACCGCCTCCGACGCGGTCGTCGCCCGGCATGCGAATGCTGGTTTACGCCACGAACGGACGAGGGCCAAGGACATCAAGCTCGTGATGCGCCAAGCGGGTGTGGCGGAACTGGTAGACGCACTGGATTTAGGTTCCAGCGCCGCAAGGCGTGGAGGTTCGAGTCCTCTCACCCGCACCAGACGCTCCGAGCTCTTTCTCGGCCATCAATGATCAAGGAATACGGGAACAACCGAATGCAGGTCAAAGAAACGCTCAACGAGGGGCTGAAGCGCAAGCTGGCCGTCGTCATTCCGGCCACGGACCTGGTGTCACGCCTGGATGCCAAGCTCGATGAGCTCAAGGGCAAGGCGAGCATCAAGGGCTTCCGCCCGGGCAAGGTGCCGGCCAGCCATCTCAAGAAGGTCTATGGCCGCTCCGCCATGTCGGAAGTGCTGCAGGACGCCATCAATGCCGGCGTCGCCGATACGCTGGAACAGCGCTCCGAACGCGCCGCTGTGCAGCCCAAGGTCGACCTCACGGAAGATCAGGCCGAACTCGAAAAGATCCTGAACGGCGATGCGGATCTCGCATTCGACGTCAGCTATGAAGTTCTGCCGGCGGTGTCGCTGATGGACTTCAAGGGTATCGCAGTCGAAAAGCCGGTCGTGGATGTAGCCGAAGCCGAAGTCGACAAGGAAGTCGAACGCGTCTTCGCGCAGAATCGCGGTTATGAGGACAAGGGCGACGACGCCGTAGTTGATCAGGGCGATCGGCTCGGGCTTTCCTTCGTCGGCACCATCGACGGCGCCCCCTTCGACGGCGGCACCTCCGACCATGCTCACCTGACGGTGGGTTCTGGCGAATTCATCCCGGGCTTCGAAGAGCAGCTCGTCGGCATGAAAAAGGGCGAGACCAAGGACGTGAAGGTGACGTTCCCGGCCGATTACGGCCAGGAGAACCTCGCCGGCAAGGACGCCGTGTTTGCCACGACCATCCTCCATGCCGACGCACCGCGCGATGGCGAACTCAATGACGAATTCGCCAAGCAGCTCGGCCTCGACAATGTCGCGGCGCTCCGCGACGTGGTGAAGACGCAGATGCAGTCGGCGCTGGCCTCGATGGGCCGCCAGCACGTCAAGCGCCAGATTCTCGATGCGCTGGACGACGGTCACAAGTTCGAAGTGCCGCAGCAGCTCGTGGACGCCGAATTCGACACCATCTGGCAGCGTGTCACGCACGAGATCGAACATCACGGCCGCAGCTTCGAGGACGAAGGCACGACCGAGGAAGCTGCCCGGGAACAATATCGCAAGATCGCCGAGCGCCGCGTGCGCCTGGGTCTGGTGGTCGCCGAGATCGGCAACACCAGCGAGATCCAGGTGACCGACGAAGAGCACCAGCAGGCGCTCATCGCCGAGGTTCGTCGTTTCCCCGGCCAGGAACAGCAGGTCTATGACTACTACCGCAAGAACCCGCAGGCGCTGGCTTCGCTCCGCGCCCCGGTGTTCGAGAACAAGGTCGTGGACTATGTCGCCGAACTGGCCAAATCGACCGACAAGTCGATGACCCGTGAAGAGCTGGCCAAGCTCATCCAGGCTGATGACGACGAAGTGCCGGAAGAGCATCACCACTGATCGCTCGTAACGAGGAATTATCGAAGGCCGCCCGCTGGGCGGCCTTTTTGTTTGCCAATTCCTGGGCAGGATAGTTCCCTGTTCGGAAGACCGACGTCGGAGGCCGCCATCATGAAACCGGACAACCAATCCGTCCTGCTGACCCCATTGGAAATGGCAGAGGCCGACCGGCTCACGGCCGCCGCGGGTATCTCTTTCGGGCGCCTGATGGACAATGCCGGCAAGGCGATCGCCGATCTGGTGGTGGAACGCTACTACCAGATGCCGGTGCTCGTGCTTTGTGGCCCCGGCAACAATGGCGGCGATGGTTTCGTAGTGGCGCGGCTATTGCGGGAGCGGGGCTGGCCGGTACATGTGGTGTTGTGTGGCGACCGCGCCGCGCTCAAGGGCGATGCCGCCGCCAATGCCGACCGTTGGCCGGGCAAGATCGAGGCGTTTTCGCCCGAATTGGTCTATGAAGCCGACATGGTGATCGACGCCCTGCTCGGGGCCGGACTGGATCGCGACGTGACCGGCGAAATCCACACCGTCATCGCGACCGTGAACGCGGCCGGCAAAACGGTGGTCAGCGTCGATATCGCCAGCGGCATCGACGGCGAGAACGGGATTGAGCGCGGTCTCGCTATCCGGGCAGGCCTGACCGCCACATTCTTTCGCAAGAAGCCGGGCCATCTGCTACTGCCTGGACGCGCCCACAGCGGCGAGGTCGTGGTCCTCGACATCGGTATCGAGGAAGCCGTGCTTCAGCCTATCGGCGTGCGACTGCATGAGAATGGCCCGCAACACTGGCCGCTCCCAAAGCTCGGGCTGGAAGCGCACAAATATACCCGTGGTCATTGCGTCGTGATCTCGGGCGGACCTCTGCACACCGGTGCTACCCGACTTGCCGCGCAGGCCGCATTGCGCAGCGGGGCAGGGCTGGTGACGCTGGCGGGTGGTGAGGCCGCGCTGCTGGTCCACGCCAACCACGTGACGTCCATCATGCTGGCGGTGACGGAAGACGCCGACGATCTCGACGAACTGCTGGCCGACAAGCGCAAGAACGCCGTCATCATCGGGCCCGGCGCCGGCGTTGGACAGGAAACGCATGACAGTGTTCTGGCGGTGCTGCGTTCCGGCGCTGCCACCGTGCTAGACGCCGACGCGCTGACGAGCTTCAAGGATCAGCCGGATGAGCTGTTCACGGCGATCAAGGCCGACCCGCAACGGCCAGTGGTGCTGACGCCTCACGCTGGCGAATTCTCGCGATTATTCGGTGACACTGACGGCTCCAAAGTCGGGGCGGCGCGCGATGCGGCGCGGCAGTCGGGCGCCGTGGTGATTCTCAAGGGCGCCGACACCGTGATCGCGGCGCCGGACGGCGAAGCGCTGATCAATTCCAATGCGCCGCCGATCCTCGGCACGGCGGGCAGCGGCGATGTTCTCGCCGGTATTGTGGGTGGGCTGCTGGCACAGGGGCTTACAGGTTTTGACGCCGCAGCGGCGGCCGTGTGGATACATGGCGATGCCGCCCAGCGCTTCGGCAGGCCGGGGCTGATCAGCGAGGATTTGCCAGGATTGCTCTCCCAAGTCCTCGCCGCACTTAGCTGATCGTCTTCCCCAGCTCGCCGGCCAGTCCGCGTACGAACTGGATGGCGACACGGCCCGATCGGGCGCCGCGCGTGGCGGCCCATTCGATGGCGCGGGCGTTAAGGCTGGCCTCATCGATCTCGAGGCCATAGTGGTCGACATAGGCCTTGACCATGCCGAGATAGGTCGGCTGGTCACAATTATGGAAGCCGAGCCACAAGCCGAACCGATCGGAAAGCGAAACCTTTTCCTCCACGGCTTCGCCGGGATTGATGGCAGTGGCGCGCTCATTCTCGATCATGTCGCGCGGCATCAGGTGCCGGCGGTTCGAGGTCGCATAGAACAGCACATTGTCAGGCCGGCCTTCGAGGCCGCCATCCAAAATCGTCTTCAGTGATTTGTAGCTGGTTTCGTCGCGATCAAAGCTCAGATCGTCGCAAAATACGATGAACCGCTCATCCTGCCGCGACATGATGCGCATCAGCTGCGGCAGGCTTTCGAGATCTTCCCGTGCGATTTCGATCAGGATGAGCCGCTTCAATCCTGGTTCGTCCAATTCCCCGATATGGGCATGAATGGCCTTGACCAGCGAACTCTTGCCCATGCCGCGCGCTCCCCAGAGCAGGGCGTTGTTCGCCCCATGCCCGCGCGCGAAATGCAGCGTGTTCTGCAGCAGGATATCCTCGACATCATCGATACCCTTTAGCAGGCCGAGCGGCACGCGGCTGACCTTGTCCACCGGCATCAGGCGGCCGCCGGCGGCATCCCAATGATAGGCATTGGCCGTGCCCAGCGCCTCGGAGGTCGTGGCCCCCGGTCGCAGCGTGTTCAAATGATCGGCAATAGCGGCCAGCGATGCGGCGATCTGCGCGAGAGATTCTTCGCTGTTCACGGGACTTTCCTTCACGTATAGGGCCAGTCTGGAGTGCCCGGGATTGGCTTTGCAATCACGGGGGCGCCTCTGTATAGTCCGCGCCACTTTGAGAGGGGAAGGTCGCCTTCCCGTAAATCCGTCTTGTTTTCGGGCGGCGGCTAACAGATTTACAAGCCGACATCCAAGTCGACAACCAAGGAGTGCCTACATGTTTGTGACCCCGGCCTTTGCACAGGCTGCTGGCGCTGCGCCCGCGGGCGGCGGAATGACCGACATCCTCACCTCGTTGATGCCGATCCTCCTGCTCGTAGTCATCTTCTGGTTGCTGATTTTCCGCCCGCAGCAGAAGCGCGCCAAGGAACAACGGGCCATGCTGAGCGCCATCCGCCGCGGCGACACCGTCGTGACCACCGGCGGCATTGTGGGCAAGGTGACCAAGGCCGTTGACGGCGAGGACCTCGAAGTCGAGATCGCCCCCAGCGTCAAGGTGAAGCTCGTCCGCGGCATGATCGCCGACGTGCGCTCCAAGGCCGAACCGGTCAACGACAACAAACCGGCGTAATTCAAGGGGCCATTGGCCCCGTCGCGAACTGGACGACCATAGACCATGATGCAATTCTCGCCGATCCGCACCGCGATCATCGCCCTGGTGGCGATCGTGGCCCTCATGTTTGCGATTCCGAGCTTCCTGCCCAAGGATGTTCTGAATTCGCTGCCGGGCTGGGTGCCGAAGCAGACCGTGGTCCTCGGTCTCGACCTGCAGGGCGGTTCGCACCTGTTGCTCGAGGTCAATCGCGACAACATCATCTCGGATCGGCTCAAGGATATAAGGCGCGATGCCCGTAACGTTCTCGCCAACGAGAACGGCATCGGCAACATCATCACCAACCTGCCGAACGGCATCAGCGTCGAGCTGACCGATCCGACGCAGCATGACGCGGCGCTCAAGGCGCTTGAAACGCTGCAGAACACCATCAATAACTCGCTGTTCTCGGTCGGCGGCATCCAGGAACTGGCCTTCGACACCGCGCCGGACGGCAAGATCAACGTCACCCTGACCGATAACGGCATCAACGAGCGCATGTCGTCGCTGGTGACCCAGTCGATCGAAGTCATCCGCAAGCGTATCGACGAAATCGGTACGACCGAGCCGTCCATCCAGCGGCAGGGCCAGAACCGGGTGCTAGTGCAGGTTCCCGGCTTCAGTGATTCCGCTCGCCTCAAGGAGATCATCTCCAAGACGGCGCGCCTGACTTTCCATCTCGTCTATAACGGCATGACCGCCGATCAGGCGCAGGCCCAGGGGCTGCCCGCCGGCACCATGATCGTGCCGAGCGCCGATGGCGGCAGCGAACTGCTCTATGAAGACGTGGCACTGGGCGGCGAATCGCTGACCGATGCGCAGCCGGGCTATGATTCCCAGACCGGCCGCTCCGTGGTGAGCTTCAAGTTCGACACCCGCGGTGCCGTGACTTTCGGCGACATCACCTCCAAGAATGTCGGCAAGCGCTTTGCCATCGTCCTCGACGACCAGGTGATCACTGCGCCGGTCATCCAGCAGGCGATCACCGGCGGCTCCGGCCAGATTTCCGGTAACTTCACGCCGCAGAGCGCCAACGACCTGGCCGTGCTGCTGCGTGCCGGTGCCTTGCCCGCCACCCTCAATATCGTCGAGGAACGCTCGGTGGGCCCGAGCCTTGGCGCCGACAGCATCAAGTCCGGCGTGACCGCCGGTATCGTTGCGGGCCTCCTGGTCATCATCTTCATGACCGTGGCCTATGGCCTCTTCGGTATCTTCGCCAACATCTCGCTGATCCTCAACGTCATCATCATGGTCGGTGCCCTGTCGATGCTGGGCGCCACGCTGACGCTGCCGGGCATTGCCGGTATCGTGCTCACCATCGGCATGGCGGTGGACGCCAACGTGCTGATCTACGAACGCATCCGCGAAGAGCAGCGCGCCGGCAAGTCGCCGCTGGCCTCCTTGCAGGCTGGCTTCGAGCGCGCCTGGGGCACCATCATCGATTCGCACCTGACGCAGCTCATCGCCGCCGTGGTGCTGTTCTTCTTCGGTTCGGGCACGGTGCAGGGCTTTGCCGTGACGCTGGGCCTCGGCATCCTCACCTCGCTGTTCACCGCCTATACGGTGACGCTCTACATGGTGGGTATCTGGTTCCGCGCCCGTCGTCCCAAGACGCTCAAGATCCAGCATTTCCGCTTCATCCCGGACGGAACCAAGATTCCGTTCATGACGATCTCGCGCTACGTCATTATTCTGTCGCTGATCCTCACCGTCGTCTCGATCGGCTCGGCCTTCGTCAAGGGCTTCAACCTCGGCATCGACTTCAAGGGCGGCTCGGCGATCGAAATTCACCACACCGCCGGACCGGCCGATCCTGGCCGCATCCGCGAGGTGCTGGATGGCCTGCAGCTGGGCGAAGTGCAGGTTCAGTCCTTCGGCACGCCCGAAGACGTGCTGGTGCGCATCGAAACCCAGGCTGGTGGCGATCAGGCGCAGCAGGTTGCGGTCAACAAGGTCCGCGACGCACTGTCCGCCGACAGCTACGAAATCCGCCGCACCGAAACCGTTGGTCCATCGGTGTCGGATGAACTGGCCACCAGCAGTACCATCGCCGTTCTCATCGCGCTGGGCTGTATCCTGATCTATGTCTGGTTCCGCTTCGAGTGGCAGTTCGCGCTTGCCGCCATCACCACCACCACGCACGACGTCATCATGACCATCGGGCTGTTCTCGGTGACGGGGCTCGAATTCAACCTGACCTCGATTGCTGCGGTGCTCACGCTCGTCGGTTTGTCACTGAACGAAACAGTGGTGATTTCCGACCGAATTCGAGAAAATCTGCGCAAGTACAAGAAGATGCCGTTGCCGGAGTTGATCAACCTGTCGATCAACCAGACGCTGGCGCGAACCCAGCTCACCGCCTTCACCATCTTCCTGTCGTTGATCCCGCTGGTATTGTTCGGCGGCGAAGTCATCCGCGGCTTCACCATCGCCATGACCTTCGGCGTTTTCGTCGGCCTTTATTCGTCGGTTATTGTCGGCGGTCCGATCCTGATCTACTTCGGCCTCAAGTCGCGGGCCGAAACAGTGCCGGAAAAGAACGCGCCGAAGGAAAAGCGCGCCGACAAGGCAGCGGTCTAAGGGGCGGCGATGGCCGAAGACGGCCATTACCCCTATCAGGCGCCCATCGATGCCTATGGCAACGGTGGGTTCCGCTTTGCGGACATGTCGCATCGCGGCTCGCTGCTGTGCCTGCCCAGCGGCATGCATGCCTGGAAGCCGGCGACGGCAAAGGACATCACGCTCGCTGCGCTGGCGCCGGTACTGGCGATGGCCGACGAGATCGATGTGCTTCTGATTGGTCTCGGCGACGATATCGCGGCGATCGACCCGGCAATACGCACGGCGTTCCGTGAGCGGAAAGTCATCGTCGAGGCAGTCGCCACAGGCGGTGCCGTTCGCACCTACAATGTGCTGCTGGGCGAAAAGCGCGCCGTTGGCGCAGCGTTGATCGCCGTCGAACGCGGCCGTTGAGATGGCGGCCGACAGCGCGGCATTGGCCGCCGATTTCCTCAAGGCCACCGATCCGGACCGTTACTACGCCACACTGGTCATCCGTGAGGACCGGCGTGTGGCAGTGCAGGCGATCTATGCTTTTGCTGCCGACGTCGCATCGGTGCGCGAGCGGGTGTCCGAGCCGGCGCCGGGCGAAATCCGGCTGCAATGGTGGGATGATGCGCTGACCGGGCAGGGCCATGGCAACGTACGGCAGAACCCGGTGGCTGACGCACTGTTGACCACCATCGGCGAATACGGCCTGCCTGTCGTGCCATTGCAGCGCCTGATCGCGGCGCGGCGCTTCGATCTCTACCAGGATCCGATGACGGATGTGCTCAGCTTCGAGGGCTATGCGGGCGAGACCGTGTCGGTGCTCTACCAGTTTGCCGCAATGATCCTCAATGGCGGCGCACCGGTGGAGGAGGGCGATGCGGCGGGGCATCTGGGGGTCGCCAATGCGCTGATCGGCCATAGCCGTGCCTTCGGCTACAATGCCAGCACCATGCGGCTCTTCCTGCCGTCGTCGCTGTTCAAGGCGCATGGCGTCAGCGAGAGTGAGATTTTCAGCGGCCAAGCGACGGAAGGTATCCGCGCGGCGTTGGCGCAAATCCAGGATTTGGCCCGCGAACATCTGGACAAGGCCGCAGTGGCGAGTGCCGTTTTGCCCAGGACATTACGGCCGGCTTTTGCCATGGTGCCGGTGTTGCGCGCCGAGTTGCGCCAACTCGAACAGGGCGGCCGCAATCCATTCGCGCCGCCCTTGATTTTGCCTGCCTGGCGCAAACTGGCCCTGATGGGGTGGTGGGCCTGGCGCAACGGGTGAGGGAAACAATGGCTTGGCGTCACTGGCTCGACCGTTTTGCGCCGGACCTGGTTGCAACGGTGCGTCGTTTCCCCTTCGCGGTGCTGCTCGCTGCCGGCGCGACGGCGGCCGCCATCGCTTCGATCAACTGGGACATACCAGCAGGCGACGGAAACTGGTGGCGGTGGTTTTTCGGGATCGCCAGCGGTGCCGTCTTCGCGCTGGCCGGGCGACTCTTTGCTGAAAGCCGGCCGGAGGCTCCGGTCTCGGGGCTAATTCTCGGCTATTTGGTACCGCTATTGGCCATCGGGGCGTTTCATATTCCGGACGGCCTCTGGATCGCACCCTATCTGCTTCCCGTGATTTCGGTCCTGTGGCTGTCGGTTTCGGCGTTCACGCGCATCGGAAGCGGGGACGAACGCAGCGCTCAGCAGGACCGATTCTGGTGGCTCAATCACCAGGCGGTCGCGACGGGCCTGATCGCGGCGATCGCCTTTGTGTTGATTGCACTCGGCATAGTCGCCATCGAACGCTCGCTGAGCATCCTTTTCGGCCTGAAGGTCGATGACTTGTTCTATCGCTTCATACTGCCGGTGATCGGGCTGTTCTTCACACCGGTCTATTGGTTGTCGACGATTCCCCAGTTGGACCACTATGACGAGCGGGCCGTGCGCGAACCGGATGTCATCGCCAAGGCCATCGGCTTTCTCGGTCAGTTCGTGCTGACCCCGCTGCTGCTGGTCTATGCGGCGATTCTTCTCGTCTATACCGTCGAGATCGTCGCCGAGCGGGCGCTGCCCAAGGGCCTCCTGGGATGGATGGCCCTGGCGTTCGTCATCACCGGCGCCGCCAACTGGCTGGTGCTGTACCCGGCGTTCATGCGTGAGCGCGGCCTGGTGCGGCTCTTCCAACGCTGGTGGTTCAGGCTGACCATCGTGCCGCTGGTACTTTACGCCCTGGCGATCGGCGTCCGCATCGAGAGCTACGGCCTTACGCCGCAGCGCATTCTGCTGCTCGCCGGTGGGGTATGGGGCGGACTGCTGACGCTCATCTTCCTGCTGCGGCGTGGCGATATACGTCTGATCCCGGCGCTGGCGGGGATAATCCTTATGCTGATCAGCGTTGGCCCCTGGAACATCGAAAGCCTGCCGCGCCAGAGCCAGGCTATGCGCCTCGACGCGCTGCTGACCAGCAACGGTGTTACGGGGCCGGACAGCAGGCCGAATTGGAATCCCGATGACGCAGCGGCAGCGCGCAGCATCATCGGGTATCTGTTCTTTGGTGACGATAATCGCAGGCAGCTGCAGCTCGTATACACCAGGCACGGCCTGACGCTTAATTCCGAGAACTCCGATCTCAATGACGTATTGCTGCAGCTCGGCGTGATGACCGATGACTCTGAGCGTCCCGCGAGACGTGTCCTGTTCGACGCCAATGCCGGGTTTGACATCTCCGCCACACCGATCCTGATCGGATACACGACCCTTTACACGGACGTCGATACGCTGGTCGGGCCGATATATCTGGGGCTGGCCAAAACCGTCCTTTCGGCGCGCAGCGATGGCGCCACAGCCACGATAGACCTGGGCGGCTGGCTGGCGCAGAACACAGGAGATCTGCTGAACCAGCCGGCGATCGGCTTCAGCCTGGGGCCCGTGCACTATAGCTTTGTCGTCCAGTCAAGCTGGATCGCCCAGGAGAAGGATGGCTCGCAGCGGGTAGACTACCTGGAGGGCATGCTGTTCACAGACGCCGTGCCTAAGCCCAGGCCCTGAGATCATCGAGCGCCCTGGCGCTGATCGCTTCCCGCTTGGCGAGGGTCTTCTCACTGCTCTTCCAGCGTTTGACGCCTTCCGGCTTCACCAGCGTCACCTCAGGGAACAGCCCGAAATTGACGTTCATCGGCTGGAAGCTGCGCGGCGCCGGCTCGATCGTGTCTTCAGCCGAAAGATGGCCGCCGGTGATATGGTTGATCAGCGCGCCCAGCGCCGTGGTCGTGGGCGGTGGCATCAACACGACGCCACGGGTATCGGCGGCGGCCATGCGTCCGGCGATGAGCCCGATGGCGGCGCTCTCGACGTAACCTTCCACACCGGTGATCTGGCCGGCAAACCGCAGGCGCGGATCGGCCTTGAGCCTGAGGTCGCGCCCCAGAACTTTGGGTGAGTTGAGGAAAGTGTTGTGGTGCAACCCGCCCAGGCGTGCGAACTGCGCCTCCTCAAGCCCCGGAATCATGCGGAAGATATCGGCCTGGCGGCCATATTTCAGCTTGGTCTGAAAGCCGACCATGTTCCATAGCGTGCCCAGCGCATTGTCCTGCCGCAACTGCACGATGGCATAGGACTTGGTTTCCGGATCACGCGGATTGGTCAGTCCCACCGGCTTGAGCGGGCCGTAACGCAGGGTTTCCCGGCCGCGCTCGGCCATCACTTCGATCGGCAGGCAGCCGTCGAAATAGGGAACGTTCTCCCATTCGTGGAAGACATGCTTCTCACCGGTCAGCAGCGCATCGACGAAGGCGTTGTATTGCTGCTCGTTCATCGGGCAGTTGAGATAGTCGGCGCCGGTGCCCGCCGGTCCCGGCTTGTCATAGCGAGACTGTGCCCAGACGATATCGCGGTTGATGCTGTCGCCGTGCACGATCGGCGCTATGGCGTCGAAGAAGGCGAGGGCGTCTTCGCCGGTAAGTTTCTGAATGGCTTCCGCCAGCGGCGGCGAAGTCAACGGGCCGGTGGCCACGATGACGTTGTGCCAGTCCGAGGGCGGCAGTCCCTGGACTTCCGTTCGGTCGATGCTGATGTTCGGATGCCCCTCGATGGCCGCCGTCACCGTGTCCGAAAACGGCACGCGATCGACGGCCAGAGCGCCGCCGGCGGGCAGGGCGTGTTTGTCGGCCGATTGCATGATCAGCGAGCCGCAGCGGCGCATTTCCTCATGCAGAAGGCCAACCGCATTGTGCTTGGCGTCGTCGGAGCGGAAGCTGTTGGAGCAGACCAGTTCCGCAAGGCCCTGGGTCAGGTGCGCCTCGGTCATGCGGAGCGGACGCATCTCGTGAAGAATGACTTTGGCGCCGGCATTGGCAGCCTGCCAGGCTGCTTCCGAACCGGCGAGACCGCCGCCGATGATGTGAATTGGGGTATCAGACAATATGGAGTTCCGAATGCGATGGGTTGCGTTGCCTATACGCGTTCGGACCGGCAGCTCCAAGGATTTTGCGCCCGCTCGCTTGACCACCCTGCGATGCCCCCGCAGACTACAGGCGCAACGGGGTAGCGCGCATGACTCATATCAAGCTGTGGGGGCGAGCAAGTTCCCTCAACGTCCAGAAAGTCCGGTGGGCGCTAGAGGAACTGGAATTGGACTATACGCAAGTTGAGGTCGGCGGCCGTCACGGCGGTCTCGACCGTCCCGAATATGGCATCCTCAACCCGAACCGGCTGGTGCCGACGTTGCAGGACGGTGATGTAACCGTCTGGGAAAGTCACGCGGTGCTGCGCTACCTTGCGGCGACTTATGCCTCGGGCTTGCTCTGGCCTGTCGAGCCGAATGAGCGTGCTGTCGTCGATCAGTGGACGGACTGGACCGCGACGACGTTCCAGCCCGCATGGCTCGGCCTGTTCTGGAATGTGGTGCGGGTGCCGGTGGCCGAACACAATGCCGAGTTGATTGCCAAGAGCGCGGCGGAAACCCGGCGGGTCTTTCGCATCATGGAGCAGCGGCTCGCCAAGACGCCATATCTGGGTGGGGAGCAGCTGACCTATGCCGATATCGCGGCCGGGGCGGCGATGTACCGCTATTCGACCATGCCGGCAGACCGCGAGGATTTGCCACATGTCGCGGCTTGGCATGCACGGCTGGAAGCGCGGAAGCCGTTCCAGAAGGCGGTGTGCGTAAGCTATGAGGAAATGATCGGACGTACGAGCTTCTAGGCTCGGAATGCAAGAACACCCGCCTCATATGAGAGCGGGTGTTCGGGGCTTTGCGGCGATTTTGGCAGTCAGCGAACCGTTAGATGGTGCTGGCATGGTCGCGGGCAATGCGCGTGATATCGGTGCGGGTGATGCCCAGGTCATTGAGCTGACGGTTGTCGAGAGCATTGAGCTCACGGACGGTCTGCTGGTAGGCGGCCCACTTGCGAAGCGTCTTGCGGAAGTCCATTTGAAGTCTCCTTTCGTTTACAAGGGGGATATAGTGCTGTTCCCCCTGGGTGAGCAGTTGGGCTTTGCTCAAACTTGGCATGCGATTTGCGCATGCCTATATTTTCGCGCATTCATCGAAATTTAAGATTTGAATCGAAAGCGGCCGCCGGTAGCTCACGGCGACCGCTAGATGCAGTCAGGATGGTCGTATCAGCGATCGAACAGGCCGCGGGTCATGTTGCCAAAGTCGGGACTGGCTAGTCCAAGGACTTCGGAACCCCTTGGGGTCGGGACTTGCGTTTCCCGCAACGTCTGCCTGATGTCGACCAGCTGCTTATTGCGCCAGACGGCACGAACAAACATTTGCGTATTCCTTCTTACGTTCGCTATGCATGCCGAAGATGGGTTGAATCGGCCTGATCAACTACCCGGCAATCGTCACTGTCGTCATGCGTACGACGCATGGCATTTTCACACCAGTGTCACAGCATGAGTGCAAAGGGTGATGTTGGCAGGCAGGAATCTCTGTCCGACCACACCTCGCCACCCAATCTATGCTCTGCGACCGAAAGAAAAGGCGGTATCGAACCCGCCTTCCTTTATTCCGCTGCCTGATTGTATTTGCCGCGCCGGGCCATGACTTCCTTGAGGAAAGCCCCCGTATGGGATCGTGGATTGTCGGCAATGTCTTCAGGCGTGCCTACCCCCACCACTTCTCCGCCGCCGTCGCCGCCCTCGGGGCCCATATCGATAACCCAGTCGGCAGTCTTGATGACTTCGAGATTGTGCTCGATCACCACCACTGTATTGCCGCCCTCAACCAGTTCGTGCAGCACTTCCAGCAATTTGGCCACGTCATGGAAATGCAGGCCCGTCGTCGGCTCGTCCAGCATGTAGAGCGTGCGGCCAGTGGCGCGCTTGGAAAGTTCCTTGCTGAGCTTGACCCGCTGCGCCTCGCCGCCTGAAAGCGTCGTGGCGGGTTGGCCGATCTTGACGTAGCCGAGCCCGACGCGCTGCAGTGTGGCGAACTTCTCGCGGATCGACGGCACTGCGGCGAAGAATTCGACGCCTTCATCGATCGTCATGTCGAGCACGTCCGAAATCGACTTGCCCTTGAACTGCACTTCCAGCGTCTCGCGATTGTAGCGCTTGCCCTTGCAGACGTCGCACGTGACGTAAACGTCGGGCAGGAAGTGCATCTCGATCTTGAGGACGCCGTCACCCTCGCACTTTTCGCAGCGGCCGCCCTTGACGTTGAACGAGAAGCGGCCGGGGCCATAGCCGCGTGCCTTGGCTTCCGGCAGACCCGCGAACCATTCACGCATCGGCGTAAAGGCACCCGTATAGGTCGCGGGATTGGAACGCGGCGTCCGGCCGATCGGTGACTGGTCGATATCGATGACCTTGTCGAGGAATTCGAGGCCAGTCAGATGCTCGTGCGGCGCCGGGATGACGCGGGCGCCATTGAGCCGGCGGGAGACCGCCTGGTAGAGTGTATCGATCATCAGCGTCGACTTGCCGCCGCCTGAGACACCGGTGACCGCAACGAACAACCCGAGCGGCACGTCGACCGAGACGTTCTTGAGATTGTTGCCGGTGGCCCCGGTGATCGAGAGTTTGCGCGCCTTGCCCGGATTGCGCCTTTCCGCGGGCAGGGGGATGCCTAGTTCGCCGGAAAGATACTTGCCGGTAAGGCTGTTCGGATTGTCGATCACCTGCTGCGGCGTACCTTCGGCGACCACATGGCCGCCATGAACGCCGGCTCCGGGGCCGATATCGACGACATAGTCGGCGGTGAGGATGGCATCTTCATCATGCTCGACCACGATCACCGTATTGCCGATATCGCGCAACCGGCGCAGGGTTTCGAGCAGGCGTTCGTTGTCACGCTGGTGCAGGCCGATCGAAGGCTCGTCGAGCACGTAAAGGACACCGGTGAGGCCCGAGCCGATCTGGCTGGCCAGCCGGATGCGCTGGCTCTCTCCGCCCGACAGCGAGCCGGAATTACGCGCCAGCGTCAGGTAGTCGAGGCCGACGTCGTTGAGGAAGTTGAGGCGCTCCCGGATTTCCTTGAGGACGCGCTCGCCGATAGTGGTCTGGCTGGCATTGAGATGCCGCGGCAGTTCCTCGAACCAGGCCGAGGCAGCCCGGATGGATTTTTCCGTGACCTGGCCGATATGCAGCCCGTTGATCTTTACCGCCAGCGCTTCCGGTTTCAGGCGATACCCGTTGCAGGCAACGCACGGTGCCGACGACATATAGCGCTCGATTTCCTCGCGCATGCCGGCGGACTCGGTCTCCTTGTAGCGGCGTTCGAGATTGCCGATGACGCCCTCGAAGGGCTTGGTGGTCTTGTAGGTCCTGAGGCCGTCGTCATAGACGAACTGGATCGCGGTCTTGCCGGTGCCGTAGAGCACGGCGTGCTGGACCTCGAAGGGCAGTTCTTCCCAGGCCGTCCCGGTCGAAGCGCCGAAATGCTTCACGATCGCCGACAGCGTCTGCTGGTAATAGGGCGCGGACGTCTTGGACCACGGCAGGATGGCGCCATCCCGCAGTGACAGCGAGGCATCCGGTACGATGAGGTTCGGATCGATCTTTTGTTCCGTGCCCAGGCCATCACAGACGGGACACGCGCCGAACGGGTTATTGAAGGAGAACAGCCGCGGCTCGATCTCGGGAATTGTGAAGCCGGAGACCGGATCGGCGAACTTTTCCGAAAAGATGATCTGCTTGGCCGTGTCGTCGGCATTGCGTTCATCGACATATTCGACCAGCGCAATGCCGTCGGCCAGCTTCAGCGCCGTCTCGAAGCTCTCCGCCAGCCGGCCGCCGATGTCGGGGCCCACAACGATGCGGTCGACCACCACTTCGAGGTCGTGCTTCAATTTCTTGTCGAGATTGGGCGCATCCTCGATATCGTAGAATTCCCCATCGATCTTGACGCGCTGGAAGCCCTTACGCATCAGGTCGTTGAGTTCGCGCTTGTATTCACCCTTGCGACCCCGGACCATCGGCGCCAGCAGATAGAGACGCGTGTCGGCCGGCAGCTCGAGCACCTTGTCGACCATCTGGCTGACCGTCTGGCTTTCGATCGGCAGGCCGGTCACCGGCGAATAGGGAATACCGACGCGCGCGAACAGCAAACGCAGATAGTCATAGATCTCGGTGACCGTGCCCACGGTCGAGCGCGGATTGCGCGACGTGGTCTTCTGCTCGATGGAAATGGCGGGCGACAGGCCGTCGATCTGTTCGACGTCCGGCTTCTGCATCATTTCGAGGAACTGGCGCGCATAGGCCGAAAGGCTCTCGACATAGCGCCGCTGGCCTTCGGCATAGATGGTGTCAAAAGCCAGCGACGACTTGCCCGAGCCGGACAGCCCGGTCATGACGATAAGCTTGTCACGCGGTAACCGCAGGTCGATGGACTTGAGGTTATGCTCCTTGGCGCCGCGAATGACGATCTCTCGATTGCTGCTGGGCGTATCCGGCATGTCAATGTCCATGGCTATGGGCGCTCGGCAATGCCCGGCGCGTCGATCTTACAATGCGGTCTTGTTCTGGCTGGCGCCAGTGCTGGGAGATAGGCATTCCGATGGTCCGACGCAAGCATCCGTCCATGATGGGCAGTGTCGGACGGACCAGAATTGCGGAACGATATCATCCCGGTTCACCTTAGCCGAAAGAACATAAAAGGAACAAGAGGGATTCGGTCAAGCGTAAACAACTGAGGATCATCTTGACTTCGGCACGCCCAAAATCGAACATAGAGTGAACAATGCCGAGCGCGCGCTAGCCTGTGAACAGTTCATGGTTTTGGCGCGAAAGGCGCGGCACAAGCGTTTAAAGTACGCGGCAATGTGGAGCGGCCTCATGCTCCAGCGCGTAAATGGAAGGAACAGCCCATGGCAGGCAGCGTGAACAAGGTGATTTTGGTCGGCAATCTGGGCGCCGATCCCGAGGTGCGCAACCTTCCCAGCGGTGGCAAGGTCGTCAACCTCAGCATCGCCACCAGCGAGACCTGGCGCGACCGCAACAGCGGCGAGCGCAAGGAAAAGACCGAGTGGCATCGCGTGGTGATCTTCTCGGAAGGCCTCACCAAGGTTGCGGAGCAATATTTGCGCAAGGGCAGCAAGGTCTATATCGAGGGTCAGCTCCAGACCCGCAAATGGCAGGACCAGAGCGGTCAGGACAAATACTCGACTGAAATCGTGCTGCAGGGCTTCAACTCGAACCTCACCATGCTCGACGGGCGTGGGGAAGGCGAGGGCGCTGGCGGCGGTGGTGGGTTCTCCAGCCCCCGCGAGGATCGCCCGACCGGTGGCGGCGGCGCGCGCCGGCCGGCTTCGAGCGCCCCGGTGTTCGAGCCCGGTGGGGACGACGACATTCCGTTCTGAGCGAGACGGTGAAAGCGGAACGGGCCGACGCATTGGCCCGTTCTGCCTGACGCGCTTTCTGCCTCTGACGCACTCATGCCATCGACCTTCAGCAGGCCGGCGACATGCCTGACGGAAGCCGCGCGTTGATGACAAGCCCGGCTTGAGCAGTCTCCGGATATCTACCGGATGAAGGGCACCCGGGCGTCGATGACGTCGCCGCTGGCGACATCCACCACGTGGAAATTGACGTCGACCCCGCCATTGAGCAATGAGATGACGGCTGAGATAGCCAGCTCCTTACCCTCATCCTTGTCGCGTTCCTGCAGGTTGAACACCACGCCGCTGCCTTGCTTGTGGCCCACCGCGACGCCCGTGAAGCTGGCGTTCGATGTCATGATGGCTTCGTAGCGCTGCTTGTCGTCGATATAGGCGATGGTGCCGCTGATCGACAGATTGCTGCCCGCCAGCACGCAGCGTCCCGAATAGTTGATCTTGTCGCTGTTGCCGTTGCTCATCGTGAGCTTGCAGGCGACGGTCTCGACATTGGCGCCGGTCAGCGTGCCGCGGCCGCGCCAGCTACCAAGATAATCCTTCAGGAAATCGATGTCCTTCTGTGCCGCCAAGGCCGGTGCCGCGGACAGAATGAGGGAAGAGGCCAGGCCTGCGGTGGCGAGCAGGCGCCGCATGGGTCCGGTCATGATCATTGTTTTATGCCTCCAAGCCGATGAAAGAACCGCCCGCCGGCAACCAGGATGGCGGGCAGGATAAACACGTCACCGATCAGCGCCAGCGCTAGCGTGATCACAAAGAGCGTACCGAACAACGCCACCTGCGGCAGGTCGGAGAACATCACGATCCCCATGCCGGAGCACAGGATCAGCGTCGTCGCAACGATAGCGCCGCCAATCCGTTGCATGGTGTGATGCACGGCGTCGCGATGCTCGCGACCTTCCTCCCGCCGGGCGTGCAGATAGTGCGACAGGAAATGCGTCGTGTCGTCGACGGCGATGCCGAAGGCGATGGTCAAGGAGATGACCGTGGTCAGTTGCAGTCCCGAACCGGACAACCAGAGATAGGCCTCGGTGCCCAGTACCGGAAACAGGTTTGGAATAGCTGTAGCGGTGGCCACCCGCAGCGAATTGAACGCAAACCCGATGAGGAACAGGTTGACCAGGACACTAACCGTCAGGTCGAGCTGCAGCCCATTGACGATATTATCCGTCGCATAGGTGGTAAGCAGCCGAAAGCCGCCAATCTCGGCCCCCTGGATACCCGCGGCATCGAGATCGGACTGCATGTCGCTGACCAGTGTCTTCAACGGCTCGGCTTCCATCACGGTCGGCATGAACCCCGTGATGAGCGCCTGCTTGCCGTCATCGGTCACGAAGCGGCGGCGTAAAAACGGCCCGACGGATTCAAAGATTTCGTCACGGCTGAAGCCGGCGTCTTCGTAATGGGTGAAACTGGCGGCGGAGATGACCTTGTTTTCCCCCAGATGCCTCTCAAGGATCTCGTGCACCTTTTGAATGGTGGCGAAGTCGGCGTCGGTGACGTCGGCGACGCCGTCCTTGAGCGGCACGCTGATATAAATCGGTGCTACACCGCCCACGCCCTGGTCAATATCCTCCGCCGCGGTAAGCGCCGTGGAATCCTTGGCCATCAGGTCTTCGAACGAGAAGTGGGGCTGCACCAGGAAATACGGGATGAACAGCAGGCCGGTGACCACGATGGCCAGCACCGCGAGCAGGCGGCTGAACCGTCGCGTCAGGAACCAGGAGAGCCGCATCGGCGAGGTCAGCACGAAGCTGGAGGTCGGCGGAATCTTGAAGCCGAACCGGATGGCCAGCTTCAGCGCCAGCGGCAGGAAGGTCATGAGGCAGACGAAATTCAGCAGCGATGCGATCGTGCCGGCAATCGAGAACTCTCGGATGCCCTGGCCGGCGGTCAGCGACAGCGATGCAAAGGAGACCAGCGTCGTCAGCATGGTGAGGGCGCTGGCCGGCCCCACGACACGCACCGTCTCGTCGACGGCCCTGTAGGGATCCATGCCGTCGCGCCAATAGGCCAGCCAGTTGAAGATGAAGAACAGGCTCTCGGCAAAGGCGATGACGAGCACCAGCGTGGTGACGATGATGGTGAGGAAAGAGAAGGAGCCGAAGCACAACAGGATGATGCCCATCACCCACATGACGGCGATGAACGGCGTTGAGGAGACGAGAATCGCGCCCCAGAACGAGCGCAGGGCAATCAGCGCGATGAAGGCGCCGAGCGCGAAGCCGTAGATGGTGAATTTCACCTGGTCGCTGACGGTGGCGTTCAGCATTTCCGAGGTCCAGATCGGCGGTCCGGTCAGCTCGACATGCAGGTCCGCGCCTTCATATCGCGCCAAGAGCGCGCGCAGGTCGGCGATCATCAGCCTGGTGCCGTCGCCCTTGGTGAGTTCCGGATCGGGGAACATGATCATGACGACGCCGGAAAGATCGCCGACGATGAGATTGCGCATCATCGGGTCATTGGCCTGCAGGTCGGTCAGCGCGGCGCGAACCTCCTCGGGGCTCTGCATATTCTCCGGCACCGCCGGCATGGATTGGCCGTTGCCCACCGGCTTGCGCAGCGTAAAGGGCGACATGGTGCCGACAGCGAAATCATCCAGTTCAAGATCGAAGGCGAGATTGCGCATTTGCTCGAGCACCGCCGGATCGGTCATGTGCGGCGAACTGACCAGCACATAGATGTCGTTCTCGAATGTGCCGAAGGTCTGCGACAGCTTCTCATAGGCGTCGTATTCGGGACCGGAATGGGCGAACACACGCAACAGGTCGCCATCGACATTGGCGCGCGGCACCTGGCTGAAGGCCAGCAGCGACAGCGCCACCACCGCGATGGCGACGATGCGTGGATGTCTGAGGGTGAAATGCCCAAGAAATTCGAGCCCGAAGCCGATCGACCTGGTCCGCCAGTAGCGCGCCAAAGACTGGACCATCGACAACAGAATCGACTCCGCAACGGAAAGATCAAGGGAGACGATTTACTAGGGTCCACCATGGTCGGCGTCCAGCCGCACCGGTCATTTTCGCCACTCCGCCACTGCTAATCGGCACGCTTTTTAGGGACCGCGGCCAAAACGCGACAAAAGCGGCGATTTGGCGTTGGGAAACACCGGCGCGGATTTGGGTTTACGGTAGAAATCGCCTATATCATGGGCATGTTGGTCAACACAGAATCAGCTCAGTGACAGATATCCCAGACGACGCCCGCGGCCCGTCCGCGCCCTCCGACATCACGCCGATTTCCATCACCGAAGAGATGCGTACCTCCTATCTCGCTTACGCCATGAGCGTGATCGTGAGCCGGGCGCTTCCCGACGTGCGCGACGGCCTGAAACCGGTGCATCGGCGCATCCTCTATTCGATGAGCGAACAGGGTTACGAGTGGAATCGGCCCTATCGTAAATCGGCACGCGTGGTTGGCGACGTCATCGGTAAGTATCACCCGCATGGCGATGCCGCGGTGTACATGTCGTTGGTGCGCATGGCGCAGGATTTCTCGATGGGCCAGATGCTCATCGATGGTCAGGGCAATTTCGGCTCCGTCGACGGCGATGATCCGGCCGCGATGCGCTATACCGAAGTGCGCATGCACAAGATCACCGGTTCCCTGCTCGACGATCTCGACAAGGATACCGTCAACTTCCGCGACAACTACGACAATTCCGAGCGAGAGCCGGTGGTGTTGCCGGCGCGATTTCCGAATATCCTGGTCAATGGCGGCGGCGGCATCGCCGTCGGCATGGCGACCAATATTCCCACCCACAACCTCGGCGAAGTCATCGATGCCGTGCTGCTGCTGATGGAAAAGCCGCACGCCACCGTCGACGACATCCTGCAGGTCATGCCGGGCCCGGATTTCCCGACCGCCGGCCTGATCCTCGGCCGTTCCGGCATCCGCTCGGCCTATGAGACCGGCCGCGGGTCGGTGCTGATGCGCGGCAAGGTCGCCATCGAGGAAGTGCGCAAGGAGCGAGAGGCGCTCATCATCACCGAGATTCCCTACCAGGTGAACAAGGCGCTGATGATCGAAAAGATCGCCGAACTCGTGCGCGACAAGCGCGTCGAGGGCATCTCCGATATGCGCGACGAATCCGATCGCTCGGGCATGCGCGTGGTGGTGGAGATCAAGCGCGACGCCATGGCCGACGTGGTGCTGAACCAGCTCTATCGCTTTACGCCGCTGCAGTCCTCGTTCGGCTGCAACTTCGTGGTGCTGAACGGCGGCAAGCCGGAACTGATGAACGTCCAGGGCATCCTCACCGCCTTCATCGCCTTCCGTGAGGAAGTGGTGACGCGGCGGGCCCGCTTCCTGCTCAACAAGGCGCGTGACCGCGCGCACATCTTGGTGGGCCTCGCTGTCGCGGTCGCCAACGTCGATGAGGTCATCGCGCTGATCCGCGCCGCGCCGGACCCGGCGACCGCCCGCGAGCGATTGATGGCAAGGGCCTGGCCGGCGCGCGATGTCGAACCCCTGATCGCGCTGATCGACGACCCACGCCACCGCATTCTCGATGACGGCACCTTCATGCTGTCCGACGAACAGGCCCGCGCCATCCTCGCACTGACCCTGTCGCGCCTCACCGCGCTGGGCCGCGAGGAAATCGGCGCCGAGCTCGATGGCCTCGGCAAGGACATCGCCGAATATCTCGACATCCTGCGGTCGCGCGAACGCGTGCGTCAGATCATCCGCGAAGAGCTGGTCGAGATCCGCGATCAGTTCGCCGTGCCGCGCAAGACCGTGATCGAGGAGAACTTCGGTGACCTCGACGACGAGGACCTGATAGCGCGCGAAGACATGGTGGTGACCGTCACCCATGGCGGCTACATCAAGCGGGTGCAGCTCAGCCAGTATCGGGCCCAACATCGCGGTGGCAAGGGCCGCGCCGGAATGGCGACGCGCGAGGAGGATTTCGTCTCGCGTCTGTTCGTGGCCAACACCCACACGCCCGTGCTGTTCTTCACCTCGCGCGGCCAGGTCTACAAGATGAAGGTCTGGCGGCTGCCGCTGGCTGCCCCACAGGGCAGGGGCAAGGCGCTCATCAACATGCTGCCGCTGGAGCAGGGCGAGCGTGTCACCTCGATCATGCCGATGCCTGAAGATGAGAGCAGCTGGGCCAATCTCGACATCATGTTCGCCACGACCCGCGGCACGGTACGCCGCAACTCTCTGGCCGATTTCGTCGAGGTGCGTCAGAATGGCAAGATTGCCATGAAGCTCGACGCGGGCGATGGCATCGTCGGTGTCGATACCTGCTCGGCCAATGATGACGTGCTGCTGACCACGGCGCAGGGTCAGGCCATCCGCTTCCAGGTCGATGAGGTCCGCGTCTTCAAGGGCCGCGATTCGACGGGTGTACGCGGCATTGCGCTGGCCGAGGGCGACACCATCATCTCGATGGCGATCCTCCACCACTTCGAGGCGACATCGGACGAACGTTCGGCCTATCTGAAGATGAGCCGTGCCGTGCGTGGCGAAGGCGAGAGCGAAGAGACGGCGTCGGACGATCTGGAAGAAACCAACTCCAGCGGCGAACTCAGCCAGGAACGTTACGCGGCAATGAGCGCCGCCGAGCAGTTCATCCTGACCATCTCGGAAAACGGCTACGGCAAACGTACGTCCAGCCATGAGTACCGGATCACCGGGCGTGGCGGCAAAGGCATCGTCGCCATGGCGGTGAACAAGCGCAACGGCACGCTGGTGGCCTCTTTCCCGGTGCAGGATGAAGACCACATCATGCTGATCACCGATGCGGGCAAGACCATCCGCCTGCCGGTTGGCGGCGACAAGCCGATCCGCATCGTGTCGCGCGGCAGCCAGGGCGTCATCGTGCTGGATACGGCCGAAGGCGAGCGCGTGGTCTCGGTCGAGCGCATCAGCGAACCGGAAAGCGACGAAGGCGAGGCCGACGAGGCTCCGGCCGAGAGCAGCGACAACTAAGGGGAGGGGCGATTTCGCCCCTCTTGCCTTTCCTCCCGAGAGATGGCTTCACTGGCCCTTTCGGGGGAAAGCCATGTTTTCGCTGCCATCGCTGCTGACCTACGTCACCGCATGCTTCCTGCTGGCGATCGTTCCGGGACCGACCGTCACCGTCATCGTGGCCAACTCGCTGGCGCGCGGCACCAAGGCGGGCCTCATGAACATCGCCGGCACCCAGGCCGGCATGCTGACCATGGTGATCGTCGTCGCCTGCGGGCTCGAGGCTGTGGTCAATTTCATGGCCTGGGCCTTCGACTGGATCAAGCTGGCTGGCGCCGCCTATCTCATCTGGATCGGCATCAAGATGCTGCGTTCGGACGGCAGCCTGCCGGTAGGCCAGGGAACTGCCGCCCGCACACCCCTGCAGGATGCCATGCAGGGGTTCTTCGTCATCTGGTCCAACCCCAAGGCGCTGATTTTCCTCGGCGCGCTGCTGCCGCAATTCGTCGACCGCACGCAACCGGCCTTTCATCAGATCATTGTGCTCGGCCTCATCTTCATGGTGCTGGCCAGCTCCACCGACAGCATGTACGCGATCCTGGCGGGCCGGATGCGCGGCGTGCTGAGCGCTGCGAGGGTTCGGCTGGTCAGCCGCATCTCAGGCGGTGTGCTGATCGGCGGCGGCTTGTGGCTGGCATTGCAAAAGCGCTTGTAACGCCGTGCCGATAAAGCTCTGGCGTGCCGACGAACGTCCCGACCTCCTGGCCGGCGCGGAAGCCCTGACGGCAGCTTCCTATCCGCCCTTCATGCTCCATGATCCGGTATCGGCGCGCTATTGGGAAGCCCTTTACACAGCGCCGCTCGCCCGTTTCCAGACCATCGCAGAACTGGATGGCCAGGTCATCGCGCAAGGCAATGCCATTCCCTTCATGTGGCGCGCTGGCGAAGAATTGCCGAACGACGGCTGGGACGCCGTACTCGAAGCCGGCGTTGAGGCGACGCGGGCCGGGCTGGAGACCAACGCGCTATCGGCTCTTTCCATTGTCATCGCTCCAAACCATCGCGGCGCCGGACTGGCCGAGCAGATGCTGGGCGCAATGAAACAGGCGGCCAACCATGCTGGCCTGACCGCTCTGGTGGCGCCGGTACGGCCGACGCGCAAGGCCGACTACCCCTTGCAGGATTTCGAGCGCTATTGCGGCTGGACCCGTGGCGATGGAACGCCCTTCGATCCCTGGATCAGGACACATTGGCGCCTCGGTGCAAGCATCGTGAAGACAGCGCCCTGTTCGATGCGGATACCGGGAAATATTAGTGCCTGGCAGCAATGGACGGGGCTTACGTTTCCCGAAAGCGGTCTATATGGGTTCGCGGGCGGATTGGCGCCGCTCGTGGTCGATATCGATCGCGACGAGGCGGTCTATACCGAGCCCAACCTTTGGATGCGACACCTGCTTTGACGACCCTGACCGACCTGCCGACGCTGTTTTCCTTCCTCGTCGCCGCTTTCGTCATCTGCATCATTCCGGGCTCTGCCGTATCGGCGGTGGTGAGCGCGGGTCTGGCGCGAGGTTTTCGGGCCGGGCTGCAGACCGAGCTAGGGGTACAGATCGGCCGCTTCTGCATGGTGGTGCTGGTGGCAGTGGCGCTCGAACTGGTGCGTAGTGTCATCGCGGCGGCGTTCGACTGGATCAAATACGCCGGCGTGATCTACCTGATCTATCTCGGCATCCGCTTTCTGTTCACCCGGCCGACGCTGAAGGTGGCGGGCGACGACAATCGGGGCGCGTTCAGCCACATCGTCGCCGGTTTCCTGGTCACCTGGACCAATCCCAAGGCATTCCTGTTCTTCGGAGCCTTCCTGCCGCAGTTCGTCGATACGACCCATCCTGCGGTGCCGCAGGTTATAGTACTTGGCCTCATCGAGATGGCGATCGCGGCCGTAACCGACAGCCTGTGGCTGTTGCTCGGCGTCACCGCCCGCGAAAAGCTCGGCAGTACAGCGGGGCGCCGTGTGAACCAGGGCGCCGGCATCATCCTGATCGTGGCGGCCGTCTGGCTTGCCTTGCAGCATCAGGCGTGACACAAACCCCGCCAATTACAACCGACCGGCGGAGGCGGCGATGACGAGGCTAGTCGGGTTTTATCCCGGATCATTCGATCCGGTGACCAACGGCCATCTCGACGTCATCGAGCGATCCGGCAAGCTGGTCGACAAGCTTATCGTGGGCGTCGGCACCCATCATTCCAAGAGTCCGCTGTTCGCGCATGAAGACCGCATGGCGTTGCTGCGCCAGACCGTGGAGCCGATCGGCAAGCGCACAGACACCGAAATCGAGGTCGTCGAATTCGCTGGCCTGATGGTGCAGGCGGCGCGGCAGTTCGGCGCCAAGCTGATCATTCGCGGCCTGCGCGACACCACCGATTACAATTATGAAATGCAGATGGTGGGCATGAATGCCCAGATGGCGCCCGATCTGCAGACGGTGTTCGTACCGTCCAGTCCGCATGTACGGCACATCTCCGCCACACTTGTGCGCCAGATCGCAGAGATGGGCGGCGACATCGCCGCCTTCGTTCCACCCATAGTTCTCAAGGCTTTGAAAAACAAATGAGCGCTGTCGCTATCAGCCGCGCCGATCGCATCATCGGCATCTTTGCATTCGCCGCTGTCGCCCTGTTCACCAGCCTTACGGCGACGGTGACGACGGCCACCGCCGCCGAAACCGGTACCCCGCACCTGCTGCTGCAGCTCAAGGATGGCACGGTCGACATCGAGCTCGAGCCCAAGCTGGCGCCCAAGCAGGTCGAGCGCATCGTGACGCTGACCGATCAGCATTTCTACGATGGCATCGTCTTTCATCGCGTGATCGACGGCTTCATGGCCCAGACCGGCGATCCGACGGGTACCGGCATGGGTGGCTCGACCATGCCCGACCTGCCGGCCGAGTTCTCCAAGGAACCTTT
The DNA here is from genome assembly GCA_036499825.1 of Devosiaceae bacterium. Taxonomy (GTDB): domain Bacteria; phylum Pseudomonadota; class Alphaproteobacteria; order Rhizobiales; family Devosiaceae; genus Paradevosia. Next base: position 749,133 of record DASYCZ010000026.1, on the reverse strand, counting down.
CGTGCGCGGCACGGTGGGCGCCGCTCGCACCAGCGATCCCAATAGTGCCAATTCGCAGTTTTTTATCATGTTCGATGAGGGCTCGTCTCTCAACGGCCAGTATACCGTCTTCGGTAAGGTCGTGTCGGGCATGGAATTCGTCGACGACATCAAGAAGGGCGACCAAGCCAATAACGGCATGGTCACCGATCCCGACAAGATCGTGTCGGCCAAGATCGAATACAAATAAGTCGATTGCATAAAAGGAGCATCCGATGGCTGACTATGCCGATCCCGAAAATACCCTGATCATCGAAACCACCAAGGGCAGGGTCGTCGTTGCCATGCGGCCCGACCTGGCGCCGAACCACGTGGCCCATATCAAGAAGCTGGCCCGCGAGGGGTTTTACGACGGCATCGTCTTCCATCGCGTGATCGACGGCTTCATGGCCCAGACCGGCGATCCGACCGGTACTGGCACGGGTTCTTCCAAGTATCCGAACCTGAAGCAGGAGTTCAACGCCGAGCCACATGTTCGAGGCACGACCTCAATGGCACGCGCGCAGAACCCGGACAGCGCCAATTCGCAGTTCTTCATCGTCTTCGACGACGCCCGTTTCCTTGATCGCCAGTACACGGTTTGGGGCAAGGTCATCGAAGGCATGGAAAACGTCGATCAGATCAAGCGCGGCGAACCCGTGCGTGATCCGGACAAGATGCTGTCCGTCAAGGTGGCGGCTGACGTCGCGTAAGGAGTACGCGTGCGGTCGATGGACGTTCTCCTCTGGTCACTGCTCGGCGTTGTGGCCGGCGCCTGCATCGCGGTGCAGGCGCCCATCAACGCGCAACTCGGGCGTGACCTCGGTTTTCCCATTGCCGCCGCGGCCATCTCGTTTCTGGCCGGCGCGATCGTTCTGATCGTCGTCGGCCTTATCGTTCTGCGCGTACAGGGCGCCAGCATCGCCTGGTTGGCTCCCGCTCCGTGGCTGTATTTTGCCGGCGGGTGCCTGGGCACGGTCTATGTCACCAGTTCCATTCTGCTGACGCCCAGGATCGGCGCTGCAGCCGTGATGGGCCTGTCGGTGGCCGGACAGTTGCTGGCCGGCATCGTTCTCGACCGGATCGGTGTTCTCAACCTGGCCGTACGCGAAATTTCACTAGGACGGATCGCTGGAGCAGTGTTGCTCGTTGCCGGTGCGGTACTCATCCGGGTTTTCTGAACATGCGCGTCGACGAATTCGATTTCGACCTTCCCGAAGAGCGCATTGCGCTGCATCCGGTCGAGCCCCGCGACGCCGCGCGCCTGCTGGTGGTGAAGCCCGGCGAAGCACTCGCCGATCGTGTGGTCACCGACCTCCTCGATATCCTGCAGGCCGGCGACGTGCTGGTCGTCAACGACACCAAGGTCCTGCCGGCCGACCTGCGCGGCATGCGCATTCGCGGCGACAACCGCGCCAGCATTTCATTCAACCTTCACAAGCGTGACGACGCCCATACCTGGCGTGCCTTTGCCCGCCCGGCAAAGCGCCTGTCGGTGCTCGACCGGCTCGAACTCGGCAATGGCGAGCAGGAGCCGCTGCTGGCGACCGTGACCGGCAAAGGCGATACGGGTGAGGTGACGCTGGAATTCGACATTGGTGGCGCCGAGCTGGATGAGGCCATAAAATCACACGGCGCCATGCCGCTGCCGCCCTATATCGGCTCCAAGCGCAAGGTCGAGGCGCGCGACGAAATCGACTACCAGACCGTCTATGCCGCCCATGACGGCGCAGTGGCGGCGCCGACGGCGGGGCTGCATTTCACCGAGATGCTGCTGCAAAAACTCTCGGACAAAGGCGTCGGCTTCGAACGGGTGACTCTGCATGTCGGGGCAGGGACGTTTCTCCCCGTCAAGGTCGAGGATACCGACGACCACGCCATGCATGCCGAATGGGGCACCATCGACCAGGCAACGTCCGAACGCATCAAGGCCGCACAGTCGAAGGGCGGCCGTGTCGTCGCCGTGGGCACCACCAGCCTGCGGCTGCTGGAGAGCGCCGCCCGGGCCACCGGCACGCTGGAGCCATTTGCCGGCGACACCTCCATCTTCATCACGCCAGGCTTCAAGTTCCGCGTCGTCGACCTCTTGATGACCAACTTCCATCTGCCACGCTCGACGCTGTTCATGCTGGTCAGCGCATTCTCCGGTCTCGACACCATGCGCACGGCCTACATCCACGCCATCGAGGACGACTATCGCTTCTATTCCTATGGCGACGCTTCCCTGCTATTCCGCGCGCCTCCGGAAGATGAAGAAGAAGACGCGTGAAGCAAGTCACATTCACTCTTACTGCCACCGACGGGAATGCCCGCCGCGGCCAGATCGATACGCCACGCGGCGAGATACGCACGCCGGCATTCATGCCGGTGGGCACTGCCGCCACGGTGAAGGCCATGTACCCCGAGCAGGTGCGAGAGACCGGCGCCGATATCCTTTTGGGCAACACCTATCACCTGATGTTGCGGCCGGGCGCCGAACGGGTGGCATCGCTGGGCGGGCTGCACACCTTCATGGATTGGCCGCGTCCCATCCTCACCGACAGCGGCGGATTCCAGGTGATGTCGCTGGCCAAGCTGCGCAAGCTAGACGAAAAGGGCGTGACCTTCCGCTCCCATATCGATGGCTCGGCTCACAGCCTGACGCCGGAGCGGTCCATCGAGATTCAGACGCTGCTCGACAGCGATATCATCATGCAGCTCGATGAGTGCATCGCCCTGCCGGCGGAACCCAGGGAGATGGAGCGCGCGATGGAGCTGTCGCTGCGCTGGGCCGACCGGTCGAAGGCGGCCTTCGCCAACCAGCAGAACCGGGCGCTGTTTGGCATCGTGCAGGGCGGCGACGATGCGCGGCTGCGGGCGAAGTCGGCCGCAGGTCTGCAATCCATCGGGTTCGATGGCTATGCGGTGGGCGGCCTGGCGGTAGGCGAGCCGCAGGAAGTGATGTTCCGGATTCTCGACGAGATCTGCCCCCAGTTGCCGGTCGATCGGCCGCGCTATCTGATGGGTGTCGGCAAGCCGGACGATCTCCTGGGCGGCATCGCCCGCGGTATCGACATGTTCGACTGCGTGCATCCCACCCGCGCCGGACGTCATGGCCATGTCTATTCGCGGTTCGGCGTCATCAATCTGAAGAATGCCCGCCATAAGGATGACTCGCGGCCGATCGACGGGGAATCGCCCAATCCCAACTGCCGGCGCTTCTCGCGCGCCTACCTGCACCATCTGGTAAGGACGGAAGAGATTTTGGGCGCCATGATCCTTTCGCAGATGAACCTCAGCTATTATCAAGAACTGGTCGTCGGCGCCCGCGACGCCATCACGGCAGGCCGCTATGCGGACTACATGATGGAAACGCGCGCCGGATGGGAGCGTGGCGACCTGCCGACGCTCTGAACAATAACGTCAAAGGACGGACAGCATGGCCAAGTCGGGACGCAAGGCGGCCTTCGCCGCGTTGGAAGAGCACAGGAAGCGTCTGAAGCAGACCACGATGCGGGAGTTGTTCCGGGACGAGCCCAACCGCTTCTCGCGGTTCTCGGCCAAGGCCGGCGATATCCTTCTCGACTATTCCAAGAACCGCATCGACGAAGACACAATGGCGGCGCTGCTGCAGTTCGCCCGCTCGGTCGACGTGGAAGGCCGGCGCGACGCCATGTGGGCCGGCGAACACATCAATGTCAGCGAGGGGCGCGCCGTCGAGCACATGGCCCTGCGCTACCAGGGCGACAAGCCCGTAATGGTCGACGGCAAAAACGTGATGCCCGACATACGCGAAACGCTCGCCAGGATGGGAGTGTTTTCCGGTCAGGTACGTGACGGCACCGTCCGCGGTCACGGTGGCGAGCAGTTCACCGATGTGGTCAACATCGGCATCGGGGGCTCGGACCTGGGGCCGGCGATGGTGACGCTGGCGCTGGAGCCCTATACGCGCGCCGATCTGCGTGCGCATTACGTCTCCAATGTCGACGGCGCCCATATGCACGACACGCTGAAGCGCCTCGACCCGAAGCGGACGCTGTTCATCGTCGCCTCCAAGACCTTCACCACCGACGAGACCATGACCAATGCTAATTCGGCGCGGAAATGGATCGCCGACGCAATGGGCGACGCGGCCGTGAAGGAACACTTCGCGGCGCTGTCGACCAATCTGCCGGCCTGCGCGGCTTTCGGCATCCAGCCCGACCGTATCTTTGGTTTCTGGGACTGGGTGGGGGGACGTTATTCGGTTTGGTCAGCCATCGGCCTGTCCGTCGCCATCGCCGTCGGCTTCGAGAACTTCGAAAAGTTCCTCAAGGGCGCCGCGGCCATGGACGAGCACTTCCTGGCGACGCCCCTGGAAAACAACCTGCCCGTGATCATGGGCATGCTGGGTGTTTGGTATCGCAATGTCTGGGGATTCTCGACCCAGGCTGTGCTGCCCTATGATCAGCGGTTGAGCCGCTTCACGGCCTATCTGCAGCAACAGGACATGGAGAGCAACGGCAAGTCCGTGACGCTTGGCGGCAAGGCTGTGAACTGGTCCACCGGCCCGATCGTCTGGGGTGAGCCTGGCACCGTCGGGCAGCACTCGTTCTATCAATTGATCCACCAGGGCACCGACGTCATTCCCTGTGACTTCCTGATCGCCGCCAACCCGCATGAACATCTGCCGCCGCACCACGCCAAGCTCGTGGCGAACGTCCTGGCGCAATCGGAAGCCCTGATGCTGGGCAAGACCGAGGACGAAGTGGCGGCCGAACTGAAAGCCCAGGGGCTCGACAAGGAAGCGATGAAGGCGCTGACCCCGCACAAGATCTTCCCGGGCAACCGGCCATCGAACACCATCATGTATTCCAGGCTCACGCCGGAAACCCTCGGCGCGCTGGTAGCGCTCTACGAGCACAAGGTCTTCGTGCAGGGCGTCATCTGGAACGTCGATTCGTTTGATCAGTGGGGCGTGGAACTGGGCAAGCAATTGGCCAAGGCGTTGCTGCCCGCCGTGGAAGGCGGCGCTTCCGACGATCACGACAGTTCGACGCGCGGTCTGCTGGCATATTTCCATCAGCTGAAACAATGACGATCACCACCGAAGAAGAACTTGAAAAACTGAAGGCCATCGGCCGCATCGTTGCCAAGACGCTGGACAGGATGGCGGCGGCGCTGCAGCCGGGGATCACCACGGCCGAGCTCGACGACATCGGCGCCCGCTGCTTTGCCGAGGCCGGGGCGCGTTCGGCACCGCGGGTGACCTATGATTTCCCCGGCGCCACCTGCATCAGCGTCAATGAGGAGATCGCGCACGGCATTCCGGGGCCGCGCGTGATCGCCGCCGGTGACCTGGTGAATATCGACGTTTCGGCGGAGAAGGACGGCATCTTCGCCGACATGGGCGCATCCTATGCCGTGCCGCCGGTTACGCCCGCGGCGATGCGTCTCTGCCGCGATGGCCGCAAGGCGATGTGGACAGGCATTCGCGCCGTCAAATCGGGTGGGCCGCTTGCCGAGATAGGCAATGCCATCGGCAAGTTTGCCGACAAGAACAACTATACGTTGATCCGCAATCTCGCGAGCCACGGCATCGGCTACAGCCTCCATGACGAGCCCGGTGAAATCCCCACCTGGCCCGACCGTTCCGAACGGCGGCGCATCGCCGATGGCCTGGTGTTCACCATCGAGCCCTTCCTGTCGCTGGGCGGGCGCATGGCGGCCGAAAAGGACCGGCATGACGAGTGGACGCTGGTCAGCCAGCCGCGGGCTTTGACGGTTCAATACGAACATACAATCGTTGCCACCCGGCATGGGCCGGTGGTGGTAACGCTCGCCGCCTGATCGAGGAGAATGGTATGCGCGGAGGGGGTCGAACCCTCGACCATCCGATTAAAAGTCGGATGCTCTACCACTGAGCTACGCGCACACAGCCACGGCCAAAGTGACACCGTGCGGTGACGGGGCCGTGTCGGCGCGGAACATAGAGGCTGCCCTTGGCCTGTCAACCGCAAATACAATAACCGGATTGTACTTCAGCGCTAAAATCGAATGAGCCGACCGCTATTGCTTGATGGCCGTACCCGTATAGGGCACCGGCAGGCAGGCGACGGCAACGGCCTCGAGCCGCTTGCACAGCATCGAGGCCTTGGCCAGGTCCTGTACCGGGCCTGCAACCACATGCTTGGCATCGCCGGCAAGAATTGGCTGATAATCCATCAGCAGCGGGCCCACCTTGCGCGTCAGGTCATCCCAGACCGAGCCGGCATTTGCCGCATCCGTCGATGGACCAACGGCAACGCCATAGACCGGCGAGATGCCGGCTGTGGGATTGGCCTCGGCCGTCAGAACCGGCGGCAGTCCCTGCGCCGGCTGCCCGGGAGTGGAAGATGTCGAGGCCATCGGCTCCTCGTGAACCGTGACCTTGCCGCCATCGGCATTGTAGGTCTCGCCCTTGTCGGCACTATCGGTGCCGATGGATGCCGTCAGCAATGACCGGTCGAGATCATCGCCGGCCGGCTCGTCACCCGGCAGTTTTGGCAGGGTGACTTCCAGAGCGCCGACGCGCCGCGTGACGTCCTTGCTGGTCGATTCAGCCAGCGAAAACCGGGTCAGCAATTCCTTGTTGGCATCGTGAAGCTGGCTGACCTGGCTTTCGAGGTCCGCCACCTGCGTCCGCAGCGTGTCGAAATTTCCCCCGGAAAGCCTGGAGGCATGCAGCCCGGACAGGAAGCTCTCGGGGAGCAGCGCCGAAGCGTTGGCGCAAAGCACGGCGAAAGCGCCGCAGCCCAGCGCCACCATGCCCCAAAAGGTGACATCAGATTGGCGAAATTGCTCGGATGCCTTAGGCACGACACTCTCCAGGTGCGGGTCACCGAATCACGACCCCGCGCTATAGGTTAACATTCGTCACGGCCGTTATGAGCACGGCAACATCTTGCTGCCATAAAAGTGCGGAACGGGGCGGAAACTTGTGGAACGAGGTATAGGCATGACCGATCTTCTGGCAATCATCCTGGCGGCGGGCGACGGCACGCGCATGCGCTCGGACCTGCCCAAGATGTTGCATGAGGTCGGCCACCTGCCCATCGTCTCGCATGTCGTCCGCGCAGCGCGGTTCGGCGGCGCCAGCCATCTCGCGGTCGTCACCGCACCCAATCAGGATGCTGTCCGCAAGGCCGTGACGACGATCGCGCCGGACGTGGCGTTTTTCGACCAGGTCGAGCGTCGTGGCACGGCCCATGCCGCCTCGATGGCGCGGCCGCTCTGGGAGAAGGCGACCGGCTATGTGGCGATCGTCTATGGCGATCATCCGCTGCTGCGGCCCGACACCTTCAAGATGATGCGCGAGCGCATGGAAACCGGTCTCGACGCGGCGATACTCGGCTTTGAGCCGGCGGACCCCACCGGCTATGGCCGCTTCATCACTGACGGCGACCGGCTGCTGGCCATCCGTGAGCATAAGGACGCCACGCCCGAAGAGCGCAGGATCGGCCTGTGCAACGCCTGCATACTGATGTTTCGGGCGCCGGTGTTCCAGGCCCTCATCGACAAGGTGGAAACCAACAACGCCCAAGGTGAATATTACGCCACCGATCTTGTCGAGCTCGCCAATGCCGCCGGCTTCAAGGTCGGCTACGGCGTCGCGCCGGAAAACGACGTGATGGGCGTCAACGACCGCAAGCAGCTGGCCCGTGCGGAATCGCTGTTTCAGGAGCTGCGCCGCGACGATTTCATGGCCGCCGGCGTGACGCTGAAAGATCCCGCGACCACCTATTTTTCATACGACACCGAAATCGGCCGTGACGTGGTCATCGAGCCCGGCGTCTATTTCGGCCCGGGCGTGAAGATCGGCAGGGGCGCCGTCATCCATGCGTTTTCGCACATCGAAGGCGCCAATATCGGTCCCAACGCTACGGTTGGTCCGTTCGCACGGCTGCGTCCGGAAGCCAATCTGGGGGAGGGGGCCAAGGTCGGCAACTTTGTGGAGATCAAGAAAGCCGAGATCGGCAAGGGCGCCAAGGTCAGCCACCTGACCTATATCGGCGACGCCAGCGTCGGAGCCAACGCAAATATCGGGGCCGGCACCGTGACGGTGAATTACGACGGCTATAACAAGCACCGGACGGTGATCGGTGAGGACGCCTTCATCGGCTCCAATTCTTCGCTGATCGCGCCGGTGACGATCGGCAAGGGCGGCTACGTCACCACCGGCAGCGTTATTACCGAAGATGTGGAAGCCGATGCAGCGGCCTTCGGCCGGGCTCGGCAGGTGAACAAGCCGGGGTATGCGGTCAAGTTTCGTGAACGTGCCCAAGCCATCAAGAACGCCAAGAAAGCCTGAGGAGATCAGCCATGTGCGGTATTGTCGGGATTATCGGTGTCGAGCCCGTAGCGCCGCGTCTGGTCGACGCACTCCGGCGGCTTGAATACCGGGGTTATGACAGCGCTGGCGTGGCGACACTGGAATCGGGCGCCATCACCAGGCGGCGGGCCGAGGGCAAGCTCGGCAATCTCGCCCAGAAGCTGGCATTCGAGCCGCTGGGGGGCAATATCGGCATCGGCCATACGCGCTGGGCCACCCACGGCGCGCCCACGGAAGGCAATGCCCATCCCCATGCCACCGATAAGGTGGCAGTCGTTCATAACGGCATCATCGAAAACTTTCGCGAATTGCTCGCCGACCTCGCCAAGGATGGTTACACGCCAAAGACGCAGACCGATACGGAATCGGTGGCCCTGTGGGTCACCCGCGAACTTGACCGTGGTTCCGATCCGGAGTTCGCTGTCGCGGCGACGCTGAAGCAGCTGCGCGGCGCCTTCGCGCTGGTGTTCCTGTTCAAGGGCAACGACCGGTTGCTCATCGCCGCCCGCAAGGGCGCGCCGCTGGCTATCGGCTATGGGGCCACCGAGATGTATCTCGGCTCCGACGCTATGGCGCTGGCGCCGTTCACCTCCAAGCTCAGCTATCTGGAAGATGGCGACTGGGCGGTGGTGACGCCGCAGGGCGTGACCATTCGCGACGGCCGTGATGCCATCGTGCAGCGCGAGACGCTGATCTCCAACGCCTCGGCGCTGCTGGTCGACAAGGGCAATCACCGGCATTTCATGGCCAAGGAGATCTACGAGCAGCCCGAGACCATCTCGCACACGCTCAGCCATTTCGTCGACATGGCGAGCGAAAGGGTAGCCTTGCGCGAGACGCTGCCATTCGATTTTGCCAACCTGTCGCGATTGACCATTTCGGCCTGCGGCACGGCCTATTTCGCCGGCCTCGTGGCCAAATACTGGTTCGAGCGCTATGCGCGGCTGCCGGTGGACGTCGATGTTGCCTCCGAATTCCGTTATCGGGAGCCGCCTCTCGAGAAGAACGGCCTGTCGCTCTTCATCTCCCAGTCGGGCGAAACCGCCGATACGCTGGCGGCGCTGCGCTATTGCGCCGGGCAGGGACAGCACATTGCGAGCCTCGTTAACGTGCCTGAATCGACCATAGCCCGTGAAAGCCAGGTGGCTTTTCCAACGCTTTGCGGCCCCGAGATCGGTGTCGCCTCGACCAAGGCACTGACGGCGCAGCTGACCGCACTGGCGAGCCTGGTTGTCGCGGCGGGTGCGGCGCGCGGCGTATTGGATGCCTCCAGGGAAGCCGAGCTGGTGCGAGCACTGACTTCGCTCCCCCGTGATGTGGCGGGCGCCCTCAGCGTCGAACCGCAGATCGCCGATATCGCCAAGCGTCTCGCCAAGGCCAAGGACGTGCTCTATCTCGGCCGTGGACAGATGTTTCCGATCGCCATGGAAGGTGCGCTAAAGCTCAAGGAAATCAGCTATATCCATGCAGAGGGTTATGCGGCAGGCGAGCTGAAGCACGGCCCGATCGCTCTGGTCGACGCCGCCATGCCGGTGATCGTAGTGGCGCCATCGGACGAACTGATGGAAAAAACCCTTTCCAACATGCAGGAAGTGGCGGCCCGCGGCGGCCACATCATCCTGATCACCGACGAGGAAGGCGCCAGGCATATCGGTCAGGGCGTCGCCGAAACCATCATCATGCCGAAAGTACCGAGCTTCATCGCCCCGATCGTGGCCACGATCCCAGTGCAACTGCTGGCCTACCATACGGCTGTGGCCATGGGCACGGACGTCGACCAGCCGCGTAACCTCGCCAAGAGCGTCACGGTCGAGTAGCTGGCGCGTCTTCAGGAAAAGTGGATGCCACTTTTCCGGTTCGAAAGCGCGATCAAGCGAACGGTCTAGCCGGCCCGGATGAGCTGGATCGCGGTATCCTTGCGGAACAGGTAAAGCAGGATGCGCAAGGCTTCGCCTTCCGGTCCGACCAGGCCGGGATTTTTTGCGAGCAGCGCCTTGGCATCCTCGTGGGCGTAGTCGATCAGGTGCCGGTGCACGTCCGGCACGGCGAGACGATAGCCGGGCATGCCGGACTGGCGCGTGCCCAGCACGTCGCCCTGGCCGCGCAGCTCCAGATCGCGTTCGGCGATGACGAAGCCATCTTCGGTGGACTTGATCGTATCGAGACGCGCCTTGGCGGTTTCGCTCAAGGGTTCTTTGTAGAGCAGCAGGCAGGCGGACCGCGTCGATCCCCGGCCGACGCGGCCGCGCAATTGATGCAATTGGGCAAGACCGAAGCGCTCGGCATGCTCGATAATCATGATCGAGGCATTGGGAACGTCGACGCCCACCTCGATCACGGTCGTCGCCACCAGAATCTTGATCTCGTTGCGCTGGAACGCGTCCATCACCGCCTGCTTGGCCGCCGCGCTCATGCGGCCGTGGACGAGGGCGACCCGGTCGCCGAAGATCTTGTGCAATTCGGCATGCCGATCCTCGGCTGAAACCACGTCCAGATTTTCGGATTCCTCGACGAGCGGACAGACCCAGAAAGCCTGCGCCCCCTCGGCGATGCGAGCCTGCAGCCGGGAAACGACGCGGTCGTACTGGCTGATCGGCAGCACCGCGGTATCGATGGGCTGCCGGCCGGCCGGCTTCTCGCGCAGGATGCTGACGGCCATGTCGCCAAAATGGGTGAGCACGAGTGTGCGAGGGATCGGCGTTGCCGTCATCACCAGCAGATCGGTGGTACGGCCCTTTTCGGAGAGCGCCAGCCGCTGATGCACCCCGAACCGATGCTGCTCGTCAACGACAGTCAGGCCGAGATTGTGAAATTCCACGCCCGACTGGAACAGCGCATGGGTGCCGACCACAATGGTCGTTTCGCCACTCGCGATACCGCCCAACGCCCGCCTTCGATCTGGCGCGCTCATCTTGCCGGTGAGCAGCACGATGCCCAGGCCGGCGGCTTCCGCAAGCGGCTGCAGGGTGCGGAAGTGCTGGGCGGCAAGGAGTTCCGTTGGCGACATCAAGGCGGATTGCGCGCCGGATTCGGCCAGCGCCGCCATCGCCATCAGCGCCACCACGGTCTTGCCGGAGCCCACATCACCCTGCAGCAGCCGCGACATGCGGTCGGGCGCCGCGAGGTCGGCGCGGATATCGGCAAGCGCCTGCTGCTGGCCGGCCGTCAGGGAAAAGGGCAGGGCCTGTTCGACGCGGCTGGTAATTTGGCCGGTGAAGGTGCGGGCGATGCCGCGCGCCGCCACCAATTGTGTCCGGATCAGCTGCAAGGTCAGCTGGCCGGCGAAATACTCGTCATAGGCCAGCCGCATGCGCGCGGGTCCGGCGAGATCACCCTCGACCGGTTGTTCGGGCGCGTGCACCGACTGCATTGCGGCCGGGAAACCACCCCAGTTGAATTTCTGCAACGTCGCGGTGGGGATCCATTCGGGCAGTTCCGGAACACTGCCCAGCACCTGGGCGATGACCTTGGTCAAAGCCTTGGAGCTCAGGCCCTGCGTCAGCGGATAGATCGGCTCGACCAGTGGCAGGCTGTCGAACTTTTCGGGCGCCACAATATAGTCGGGATGCGTGATCTGCTTTTCGCCATTGAAGAAGGCGACAGTACCCGACACGTAACGCTCTTCCCCGACGGGCAGGGCGCGTTCCACCCAGCCGCCCTCCGAGCGGAAGAAGACCAGCTGGATATCGCCCGTTTCGTCATGCGCAAAGACACGCAGCGGAATGTGCGGCCTGCCACGCGGGGGCGCGAGATAACGATCGACATGCAGCTTCAGTGTCACCACGCCACCAAACCAGGTGTTGGCGACCCCGACCATCTTGCGGCGATCGACGACCCCCGAGGGCATGTGCATGAGCACGTCGAGAGCGATGGCTTCCTGCCCTTCAGGCGCGCCGAAGAATCGTGTCATCAGGGCGCTAAGTTGCGGCCCCACGCCCTTCAGGGAATGCAGCGAACGAAACAACGGATCGAGAATGGCGGGTCTGGGCACGATTCTGCTTTGTATTTGATATAGGAAGACTTAGCGCGGCAGGCTCGCATCCAAAAGGCTGACAAGGGCGTTCTTTGCGCGTAAGAAGGCAGCCTACAGCAGCGGACCGACCCGATCATGGCACCTCAAAACAGCGCCGGTGAAGATATTTCTATGCGCCGGCGCCGCATGCGCTATCGCGCCTGGCACCGTGGCACCAAGGAAATGGACCTGATTTTCGGGCCCTATGCCGATGCCCATATCGATAGCCTCAGCGTTCCCGAACTGGACCGCCTCGAAACGCTGATGGACGAGGAGGATGTCGACCTCCTGAAATGGGTTCTCGGACAGGAGCCGCCGCGCGCCGATATCGACCTCGGCATGCTCGAAACGCTGACGCGCTTCAATGACGCAAGGCTGGCGCAATGAACGAGACAGTGCTGAAGACGGCATCGGGCAGCGCACGAACGCTCTCCAACGTGCCCGATGGCATGCAGCCCGTCGTGATCGCGCGACTGGTCGAGGAGCGCCTCAAGACCGCTCCGGAATCACCGGTAGCCGCGGTATTCGTTGCTCGCGACGGCCGGCGGTTGCAGCGCATGTCCGAAACGCTCACACAATTGATGCCGGGCCATACCGTGCTGACCCTGCCGGCCTGGGACTGCCTGCCTTACGACCGCTCTTCGCCCAACACCATCACCACGTCCGAGCGCATGAAAACGCTGTCGGCGCTGGTCGATGGCTCGGTGAAGGGCGCCGTGGTGGTGACCGCCATCAATGCGCTTATCCAGAGGCAGATACCGCGGGCCCTGGTGGCCGGGCTGTCGTTTTCGGCCGCCTCCGGACAGGTGGTCGACAACGCCAAACTCGTCAACTGGGCGGCGACCAACGGCTATCTGCGCGTACCCACGGTGCGCGAGCCGGGCGAATATGCCGTGCGTGGCGGCATCATCGATCTTTATCCGGCAACGGTCGATGTGCCGTTGCGCTTCGATTTCTTCGGCCAGCAGCTCGAAACCATCCGGACTTTCGATCCGGACACCCAGCGCACCACGGGCAACCTCAAGCGCATCTCGCTGGCGCCGATGAGCGAAGTCGTCTTGAACGAGGAAACGATCCGGCGGTTCCGCGGCAACTACACGGCCACCTTCGGCGGCAACACAGCGGACGATCCTCTCTATGCCGCAGTGAGTGCCGGGCAGCGCTTCGCCGGGCTCGAACATTGGCTGCCGTTCTTCTACGAAGATATGAGCTTTTTCGCCGACTACACTGGTGATGCACCATTTATTTTCGACGATCAGGCTCGGGAAGCCTTCACGGACAGGCAAGCGCAGATCCGCGACTATTACGAGGCCCGCGAACAGGCGCGGTCGGCTCCGGCAGGCGCAACGTCCGGTGCGCCCTATAAGCCGATCCCGCCCGAGCTGCTCTACGAGATCGAGGCGCCTGCCTATGCGATGAGCGTGGGCGCCCCGGTCGTGCAACTGTCGCCGTTTGCCGCCCCCGGCGGCAAAGCCGCCGACGATGTTGGTGGCCGCCTGGCGCATAACTTCGCCGCGGAACGGCAGGCGACGGACGTCAACCTGTTCGAAGCCGTTGTCTCGCAACTCCGCCAGGAGAGCCGCGCCGGACGGCACACCATCATTGCCTGCTGGAGCGCCGGCACGCGCGACCGCATGGCCCAGGTGTTGGCCGATCACGGTCTCAAGCATCCGCGCATGGCCGAAAACTGGCGCGACGCGGAGACCACTTCGACCAGCACCACGGCCCTGGTGGTGCTCGGCCTCGAGACCGGGTTTGCCACCGACGATATGGTGGTGTTTTCCGAACAGGATATTCTGGGCGAACGTATTCTGCGGCCGCAGCGCAAGCGCAAGGCCAGCGACGCCTTGACCGAGGCAGCGAGCCTTGCTGCTGGCGATCTCGTCGTACATGTCGATCACGGCATCGGGCGCTTTATCGGCCTCAAGGTGATCGAGGCGGGCGGCGCGCCGCACGAATGCGTCGAACTCGAATATGCAGGCGACACCAAACTCTATCTGCCCGTCGAAAATATCGAACTGCTGTCGCGCTACGGTGCGGAGGATGCCGGCGCCCAGCTCGACAAGCTCGGCGGCGTCGCCTGGCAGGCCAAGAAAGGCCGGCTGAAGAAGCGCATCCGCGAGATGGCTGAACAGCTCATCAGGATCGCGGCGGCGCGCCAGCTGACGCGCGCCCAGCCGATCGATATCCCGCCGGGCGCCTATGAGGATTTTGCAGCGCGGTTCCCCTATGAGGAAACCGAGGACCAGCTCACGGCCATCTCCGCAGTCCTGGATGATCTTACCTCCGGCCGCGTGATGGACAGGCTCGTCTGCGGTGACGTCGGCTTCGGCAAGACCGAAGTCGCCCTGCGCGCCGCCTTCGCCATGGCGATGTCAGGCAAGCAGGTAGCGGTCGTGGTGCCCACGACGCTATTGGCGCGCCAGCATTACAAGACGTTCCGCGAACGCTTCAGCGGCCTCCCGATCCGCGTGGCCCCGGCATCGAGGCTGGTCCCGTCCGCGGAGATGAAGGCCACCAGGGAGGGCCTGGCCAATGGCCAGATCGATATCGTGGTCGGCACGCATGCGCTGCTGGCCAAATCGATCGAGTTCAAGGACCTCGGCCTTTTGATCATCGACGAAGAGCAGCATTTCGGAGTCGGGCACAAGGAACGGCTGAAGGAACTCAAGGCCAATGTGCATGTGCTGACACTGACAGCGACCCCCATCCCGAGGACGCTGCAGCTGGCCCTGACGGGCGTGCGCGACCTCAGCCTGTTGGCGACGCCACCGGTGGATCGCCTTGCCATCCGTACCTTCGTCACGCCGTTCGATCCGCTCAGCATCCGTGAGGCGTTGCTGCGCGAAAAGTATCGAGGCGGGCAGGGGTTCTATGTCGTGCCGCGAATCAAGGATCAGCCCGATATCGCCGAATTCCTGCGCCAGCAGGTGCCCGAGGTATCCTTCGTGGTTGCCAACGGCCAGATGGCGCCCGGCGAACTCGATGATGTGATGAATGCCTTTTATGACGGCAAATTCGACGTTCTGGTGGCAACCACCATCGTCGAATCAGGCCTCGACATTCCGAACGCCAATACGCTGATCGTGCATCGGGCCGACAATTTCGGTCTGGCGCAGCTCTACCAGATTCGCGGTCGTATCGGCCGCGCCAAGCAACGCGCCTATGCGCTGTTCACCGTGCCGGCGGACCGCAAGCTCACCGACACCGCCGAGCGGCGGCTGGGTGTGCTGCAATCGCTGGAAAGTCTTGGCGCCGGCTTCCAGCTCGCCAGCCACGACCTCGATATCCGCGGCGCGGGCAACCTATTGGGCGATGAGCAGTCCGGCCATATCCGCGAGGTCGGTTACGAACTCTACCAGGCCATGCTGGAAGAAGCCGTGGCCTCGCTCCGCACGGGCGAGGAGGACTATGAGGACAAGAACGAGTGGAGCCCGCAGATCTCGCTGGGCATGCCGGTGATGATTCCCGAGCACTATGTGCCGGACCTGCAATTGCGTATGCAGCTTTACAGAAGACTTGGCGATATCAATGACATAGAAGAAATTGATGCAGCGGGTGCTGAACTGATCGACCGTTTTGGGCCACTGCCCGAAGAGGTTGAATCGCTGCTCAAGGTCATTCTGGTCAAGGCGCTCTGCCGCACCGCCAATGTCGAAAAGGTCGATGCCGGCCCCAAGGGCGCAGTGATCACTTTGCGCAATAATGAGTTCCCCGATCCCGCCGGTCTGGTCCGCCTTGTCGCCGACCCCAGCCAGCAAGTCCGTATCAAGCCGGATCAGAAACTGGTGTTTGCCCGCAATTGGCCAACCGCCGAGTCCAGACTGAAGGGAACGGCCGCCATCCTCACCCGAATGGCCCGGCTCGCCGAGGGAAGTCGCGGTTCGGACACAGTTGCGGGATAAGACTTTGGAAAGACCAATCGGTCATGTTATTGCCCGATTTCAGCCCTTGAAGGGCTCCTTCGAAAGGCGGGAAAACCGCCAGGAATTGCCAGGGAAACTCAATGACCTTGAAAAATCTGATCATCGCCGGGTTGGCGGCTACGGTATTCATGTTGCCGTCCTACGCCGCGCTGGCCCAGAACGCCCCAGCCCCGGCCACGAATGCTAATCCTCCGGCGGCTCAGCCCGCTGCTCCACCGGCAGCGCCGACGTCAGCCACGCCCCAGCCCGCAGCCCCTGGCAATACCCAGCCGGTCGGCGAGGGCATGCCCCCGGCCGGCGATGTCGCCACCGCGCCCAATGCTGATCCGTCGAAAAACTGGCTGAAGGTCTGTGACCCGATCGCCGACGGCAAGAAAGCCTGCATCATGCGCCAGGTCGTCCTGGCGAACGGGCAGTTCCTCGGCTCCTTCCTGCTGCGTGACGATCCCGGCCAGGAAAGTCGCCTGCTCGCTGTCGCGGCGGTTCCGCTTGGCGTGCTGCTGCCCTTCGGCCTGACCTGGCAGATCGATGGTGGCAAGCCGATCCGCGTGCCCTTCATGCTGTGTGATCCACAGTCCTGCGCCACCCAGCTCGTGATCAACGAGGCCTATGTGAACAGCCTCAAGAAGGGCGGCACCTTGAAGCTGACGGCCAAGAACCGGCAGAACAAGGATCTCACCATCGAGATCAATCTCGGCGGTTTCACCAACATCTATGATGGCGATGCGGCCCTGACCTTCGACGAATTCCGCAAGGAGCAGACCGGCGGCGCCGCCCTCGAGCAGCAGCTGCAGGACCGTGCCGAGCAGCTGCGCCAGCAGCTCGACTCGAACGGCAATCCGACACCGGCACCGGGCGCGCCCGCAACCGGCACGCCGCCGGCCACGCCTGCGGCTCCGGCGAAGTAAAGCTTCGACTTCGAATAGAAAAGCGCGCCTCCGGGCGCGCTTTTTGTTTGTGGGCCTAGCGAGCGCCCATGCCGATTGCGAAGGCCTGCCGGCGCAGGCCGGGCATCAGCTTCAGGGCCCAGAGCCCGCCGGCACGCAATGCCTGGGCGGGAAGCAGTTCTGCCAGCAATGATTTGAACAATGCATCGATGACGACAGTCGTCCGCGCCAGATCGGCGGCGCGGCGATGACTGTAGTCGGCACTCACCGCGTCGGCCCAGCCCTTGGAACTGGTATCCACGCCAGCCAGCGCGGCCGCGAGATCCGCCACATCACGCAAGCCCAGGTTCAGGCCCTGCGCACCGATGGGCGGAAAGGCGTGTGCCGACTCGCCGACCAGCACGATGCCGTTCTTGCCCGCCTGGCTCACGGTAAGGGTGCTGAGCGGGAACACATGCGTCCGACCGGCAAGCGCGATGTTGCCGAACAGATGCATCGCTTTGTCCCTGAAGATTCCGATCAGGGAGGCATCGCCACCGTCGCGCGCCGCGTCCAGCACAGCCCGATCATCGATCCACACCAGGTTGGCGCGATTGCCGCCCGCGGGCACCAGCGTGAACGGGCCTTGCGGATAATGGAACTCGACCGAGCAGCCGCCGAGGGGGCGACCAAGGTCGAGGTCGCAAACCAGCGCCGCCTGGGTGAAGCCATTCTCGCGGGCGCGAAAATCGCCTTCCTCGCGGATCAGCGACTTCTTGCCGTCGGCGCCGACAAGCAGATCCGTAATGATCGTCTCGCCATCGGCCAGAGTCAGAACGATCCCCTCTGCGGTTTCCTCCAACCCCCGGAGCGTCGTTTCGATCGCTGTGAGATTTCGGAGATCCGCGGCGGCGGCCGCGAAAGTTTCGGCCAGCGCCGTATTGGGGAAATTCCAGCCGAAGGCATCATGACCGGCCTCCTGGCTGTCGAAAAGCGTCTCGGGGGCACGCAAGAGCCGACTGGTGGCGTCAATGATGCGGATCTGCGTGAGCTTGTGCCCGATGGCGGCGGGGTCGGCGATGAGACCCGCCTGCCGCAGATAGCCGACACTCGGCATCATGAGCGCGGAAGTGCGGCGGTCCGGCGGCCCCTTGGGAGCGATATGGAGCGTTTCCAGATCCGACCTGGCGACGGCCACCGCAGATGCCAGGCCCACGAGACCGGCTCCGACGACCACTGCCTGTACGCGCCGGCTCAACGATGCATCCCCCAGCTTGCGGCCATCAATACTATCCTTCCGATCATGCTGATCGTTGAAGTTACCACACGGCGACAGTCCGAAAAACCGGGAGAGCTCAGCTTTGCTTGCGCGAGGTGCCTTCCATCCGGCGGCCGGCCACCCTAGATATATCGCCTGCCACAATGGGAGGGAGCCCTACATGCTTGCGTTGTTGTCCGATCCGAACGCCTGGATCGCCCTTGGTACGCTGACCGTGATGGAGATCGTTCTCGGCATCGACAACATCATCTTCATTTCCGTCCTGGTCTCCCGCCTGCCGCAAGCGCAGGCCGACAACGCCCGGCGTCTCGGCCTCCTGCTGGCACTCGCCTTCCGCATCCTGCTGCTGCTGGTCATCACCTGGATCATCGGGTTGACGCAGCCGGCGATCACTGCCTTCGGCCTGGCGTTGTCCTGGAAGGACATCATCCTCATCGCCGGTGGCCTGTTCCTGATCTACAAGGCGACGCACGAAATGCATGCCGAGATCGAGGAGCCGCACGAAACCAGCATGGCGCAGCACGCCAAGGCGGCGTTCTCAGCCATCATCGTCCAGATCGTGCTCATCGACATGGTGTTCTCGATCGACTCCATCGTAACGGCCATCGGCATGGCCGAGCATGTGGAAGTCATGATCGCGGCAGTCATCATCGCCATCGGCATCATGTTCATCGCGTCTGGTCCGGTGGCCAATTTCGTCGCACGGCATCCAACCGTGAAGATGCTGGCACTGGCCTTCCTGCTGCTCATCGGCGTCTCGCTGGTGGCCGACGGCCTGGGCTTCCATATCCCCAAGGGCTACATCTACTCGGCCATGGGCTTCTCGGTGCTGGTCGAAGCCATCAACATCGTTGCCCGGCGCCGCAAGGCCAGCCAGGTCAAGCTCGATGCGGCAGCCAAGCTTCCGCATGGTCACGCGGTTGAAGCCAGCAAGCCGATGGCCGCAGCCGCGACGATCGAACCCGTGGCGACCAAGCCCAGGTCGACACCGGCGAGCCGGGCTCAGTCGCGCCCCAAATCGGCGCCGCGCAAGCCGGCAGGAAAGGCCAGGTCATGAGTGGATTAGTCGTCAACGCCGTCGGTGGTCCCGAGGCAATGGAATGGAGCGATGCTCCCGTCGGCGATCCGGGTCCAGGCCAGCTCAAGCTGCGGCACAAGGCCATTGGCCTCAATTTCGTCGACATCTACCAGCGTGACGGCACCTACAAGGTGCAGACGCCATTCGTGCCGGGCAATGAGGGCGCAGGCGAAGTGATCGCGGTCGGGGCAGGGGTCACGGACTTTAAGTCCGGCGATCGCGTGGCGTATTCCGGCGTTATGGGCGCCTATGCCGAGGAAAGATTGATATCGGCCGAGCGGTGCGTGCATGTGCCCGATGGCGTGGATATGGAAACGGCTGCGGCCGTCATGCTGAAAGGCACCACGGCCTACTACTTGCTGTTTGAGACCTATGCGCTGAGGGCCGGCGACACCATCCTCTTCCACGCCGCCGCGGGCGGCATGGGGCAGATCGCCTGCCAATGGGCCAAGGCCATCGGCGCCCGTGTCATCGGCACGGCAGGCTCAGCCGAAAAAGTGGAGCTGGCGAAAACCTTCGGCTGCGATGCGGTGATCAACTACAAGCAGGAGGATTTCGTCGCCCGCGTTCGCGAGCTGACCGGCGGCCGTGGCGTCGATGTCGTCTATGATGGCGTCGGCCGTGACACGTTCGAAGGCTCGCTCGATTGCCTGCGCCCGCGCGGACTGATGGTGAGCTTCGGCAACGCCTCCGGCACGGTCGCAATCCCCAATCTCGGCATTCTCGCCGCCAAGGGTTCGCTCTACGTCACCCGTCCGACCGGCGCGTCCTATTTCGCCAAACCCGAAGATTACCGGATTGCCGCCACGGCGGTGTTCGAGGTGGTGAAATCGGGCGCGGTCAAAGTCGGCATCAATGCCCGCTACCCGTTGCGCGACGCCGCAAGGGCGCATCGCGCGTTGGAGAATCGTGAAACGACGGGCTCCGTGATCCTGACACCTTGAGGCGCGCATTGACGCGCTCGATGAGGCCGGCGGCATCCGCAGGGGCTCGAACTTTGACGTCGTTGTCGAAATAGACGTAGACGTCACGGCCTTTGGCGCTGTGCTTGCTTGGCGGCATCACATGCCTGCCGTCGGCCGGATCACTGCCCGTCGCCCATGTGGCTATGCGCTCGGCCCATATGTCCAGCGCGTCGTCGTCGTAACCGCTGACATAAAGCTCTTCGGAGCCGTGCAGGCGGCAATAGACGAAATCTGCCGTCAGGTCGAACAGCAGCGGCCATTCCACGGTGTCGGCGCAAACGAGGCCCGCCCCAAATTCTCGCAACAGTTCGACAAACGCCGGCGTGCAGAAGCTCTCGTTACGGATTTCAAAAGCGTGACGCACTGGCTGTTCGATGTCGCTGTCGAGCCAGCTCCGATCGTCGAGCCGCGCGTCGTGCCGCCGAGCGAGCTTTGCGGCTTCCCCGGTATTGCGCGGCAACAGGTCGAGAAACGCACGGAACAGATCCGGATCGAATTTCGTCATGGGCGGAAACTGCCAGAGTATTGGCCCCAGTTTCGGCCCGAGCCGCAGTGGCCCCGAGGCAAAGAAATTGGCCAGCGGCGTCTCCACCTCCTTGAGCTTCAGCCGGTGCGTGATGAAGCGCGAACCCTTGAGCGCGAAGACAAAGTCTTCCGGCGTCTCTTGCCGCCAGCGCGCATAGCTTTCGGGGCGTTGCAGGCCATAGAAAGTGCCGTTGATCTCGATTGAATTGAACCGCTGCGCCGCATAGGACAGCTCGCGCTTCTGCGGCAAATCCTTGGGATAGAATACGCCGCGCCACGGCTTGTAGGTCCAGCCCGAAAGACCGATCCGTACCGTTCCTGGCTTTCGCATCCTGCCGTACCACACCACTATCCGTTGCGGTGTCACAACCGGCAGGCATCGACATCGTTCCAGCGCGGGCTCAGCGCTTCCTGCGTGCCGGGACCTGATCAGGCGGAGGTGACGTCCGCTCAGCGGGCATCCAGATCGCAACCCCTTTCCAGACGCGCCATAGACCAACCGGAATGAGGAGCAACAGCAGGGGCCAGAACATCGTATCCAGAAAATGCCAGCTTCCCCAGATCGCCAGCGCCACGATCGTTAGGCCACCCAAAACATTCACGACGCTGCCGATGGCGAACTCCACGATCAACGCATGGACGGCGACCCCGAGGATGCGGTCGGCGAAGCTTAGTCCCAAAGCATCGGCTATCACGAACAGGAGCATCAGGAGCAGCGGCAACACTACCGCTACGATGAGGGCGGCACCCAGGATGGTCACGATTGTCGTCACGGCCGCGCCATTTTCAAAAGCCTCATTGGCCGATCTGCCCGGCTTTAGTGGCTTGCCCGATTGTGTCCGGAGTGGCGGGTGGGGAGGGATTCGAACCCCCGGGACGCTTGCACGCCCGCCGGTTTTCAAGACCGGAGCAATCGACCACTCTGCCACCCACCCGATGCAAGGCGTTTAGCCAATTGCCGGGCGAGTGTCCAGAGAGTGAACGGCGGGCTCGCTAGCGCGGTGGCGGCAGGTTATGGTCGTGTCTCCGAGGACTTGGAGGCCAAAATGAAGATCGCGGGCAATATCGTTGCCGTAGTGGTTCTGCTGATCGGCGGACTGTGGACGCTGCAGGGCGCCAATGTCGTCGCAGGCTCGATGATGAGCGGCCAGTCGCAGTGGCTCTATATCGGCATCCTGCTGATCATCGTGGCGCTTGTCGCTCTCTGGTGGTTGAACCTGCGCCGTCGCTGAGTCCTCGCCATGATCGAGCGCTTGCCGCTACCCATGCTCATTCCCATGGGCGATGCCGCGTTGCTCGTCCGCTTCGACGACAGACTCTCGGAGGCCGCCAATGGAGCAGCGGTTGCCTTCGCGCGACGCCTGTCGCAGGACATGCCGCAGGGCGTCGCGGAGATCGACCCAAACCTGGTCTCGGTGCTGTTGCGCTATGATCCTGCGGCGACGAGCTTCGAGAAACTGGCAGGTGAAATCCGGCTCATGATCAGCGCCAGCGTGACGACCAAATTGCCATTGCCGGCCACGCACCGCATCGCCGTGCGGTTTGGCGGCGAGGATGGACCGGATCTGCAAAGGGTGTCCGAAGCCCTGCACCTTGATTCCGCGGCATTCATCGCCGCCCACAACGCCGCACCGCTCCGGGTGTTGACGACCGGCTTCGCTCCCGGATTTGTCTATTGCGGGTTTCATGACGAGACGCTGCGCCTGCCGCGACGCGTCGATATCCGCGCCAGGATACCGGCCGGCTCGATCCTCTTCGCCGCAGGCCAGACTGCGATCGCCGCCACATCCATCCCGACCGGCTGGCATGTGATCGGACGTACGAGCTTCAGAAACTTCGATCCTGCCGCGACACCGCCCACAAGGTTGCGCGAAGGTGACAAGGTGATCTTCACCGCCGGTGCCGCATGAGCGCGGTCATCTCCGTCACCCGCGCCGGCCCTTTCGCCACCATCCAGGATTTGGGCCGCTTCGGCATGTTGCGTCACGGCATCAGCGCCTCGGGCCCGATGGACCGGGGCGCCTTCATGCGGGCCGGCGCCAGCCTCGGGGAGGCCGGAACCGCCGGCATCGAGATCACCGAGTCCGGCCTGGCATTCACGGTCGAAGACGGCAATGTCTCCGTCGGCGTCGATGGCGGCGACTTCAGCTTCAAGGTGAATGGCAGGCCGCACTCCTGGCCGGGCACGGTGGACCTGGAGCCCGGAGACAAACTCGATATCGCTCCGGGTCGTTGGGGCAACTACGGCTATCTCCGCTTCGACGCCGAGATCGATGTGCCGCTCATCCTGGGGAGCCGCAGCACCAATTCCACGGTCGGACTGGGTGGATTGGAGGGCAGGGCACTGCACCCGGGCGACAGGCTGCAATTTCACGCCCTCAAGGGTAATTTGCCCATTACGGGAAAAATCTCACCGACCCCAGCGACGGATGGTCCCATCCGCATCATCTGGGGCCTGCATGCCGATCTCTTCCCCACCAGGCTTCGCAACGCCTTTCTCGAAGCACCTTTCGTCATTTCGCCGCGCCTCGATCGCATGGGTGTGCGGCTGACCGATCCGAACGGCATCTTCGTCGACAGCGTGCTCTCGCTGGTGTCCGACGCTATCGTGCCGGGCGATATCCAGATCCTCGGTGACGGCACGCCCATCGTGCTGATGCGCGACCATCAGCCTACGGGTGGCTATCCGCGCATAGCCACCATCCTTTCGGCGGACCTTGACCGCTTCGCGCAGATGCGGCCAGGATCAAGGATCAATTTCCAATCCATCAGCCTGCGGCGTGCCGAGGCGTTGCGAACTGGTGGACCACCGAAATCGTGAGTTGCGGATGACGACCATCGACCTTAACGCCGATCTGGGCGAGGGCATGGGCACGGATGACGATCTGTTGCAGATCGTCTCCAGCGCCTCGATCGCCTGCGGCGGCCATGCCGGTGACGCGCCGACCATCAGGCATATCCTCAAGACCTGCAAGCGGTTGGGCGTGAGGGCCGGGGCGCATCCGGGCTATCACGACCCCAAACGGTTCGGCCGCTTCCGCATCGTCATGCCGATGGAACAGTTGCTCGGGCAAATCCGCTCGCAGTTGTTCCTGATCCGCTGGATCGCCGATGAAGTCGGGGTCGACCTTTCCTATGTGAAGCTCCATGGAGCGCTGGCCAACCAGACAGCGGAGGAACTGGCCTTCGCCGTTGGTATCTTTGCCACCATCCAGGCCATGGATCCCAAGCTGTCGATCCTGGCGCAGGATAACAGCGCCCAGGTCAGGGCGGCCAACGCCGTCGGTGTACCGCTGATCCGCGAGGCCTATGCCGATCGCGCCTATACGCCGGAAGGACTGCTCGTGGCGCGGAGCGAGGCAGGTGCAGTGATCCATGATGTCGACGCGGTGGTCGAGCGGTGCCTGCGCCTCGCCACCAGGGGCGAGATCGTCGCCGTGGACGGCAGCGTGATCCAGTCACAGGCACGCTCCATATGCCTTCATGGCGACACGCCCGGCGCCGTCGACCTCGCCCAGGAAGTGCGCGATGCACTCGAGGGCGAAGGCATCACCATCTCTCACCAAACCTGACATTGCCTCTCGGGCGGTTCTGCTCCATAGCAGGCCGTCCGCAACATCGAGGAAATTCCCATGACCGCTACCATCATCGATGGAAAGAGTTTCGCCGAAGGTTTGCGCGGACGCATCGCCACTCATGTCGAACGCCTGCGGCGCGATCACGGCATTACGCCGGGATTGGCGGTAGTGATTGTCGGCAATGATCCCGGCAGTCAGATCTATGTGAGCAACAAGGCCAGGCAGACCGTCGAGGTCGGCATGGCCTCGTTCAAATATGAACTGCCTGAGGACACGCCTGAAGCCGAGGTATTGGAGCTGGTGCGCGCGTTGAACGAGCGACCGGATGTGCATGGCATCCTGGTGCAAAACCCGCTGCCGCGGCAGATCGACCCGCTCAAGGTCATCGAGACCATATCTCCCGCCAAGGATGTCGACTGTTTTACCCCGGACAGCGTCGGCCGGCTGGTCATCGGCCTGTCGGGGCCCGTCTCCTGCACGCCGCTCGGCTGCCTGATGCTGCTGCGCGATCAGTTGGGCTCGCTGGCGGGCAAGCACGCGGTCATCGTTGGAAGGTCCAATCTGGTCGGCAAGCCGATGGCGCAATTGCTGCTGCGCGATCACTGTACTGTGACCATTGCGCATTCCCGCACGACCGATTTGCCTGCCATCGTGCGGCAAGGCGATATCGTTGTGGCCGCCGTCGGCCGGCCGGCGATGATCAAGGCCGACTGGATCAAACCGGGCGCGACGGTCATCGACGTCGGAATCAACCGTATCCCGGCGCCCGAACGCGGCGAGGGCAAGACCCGGCTCGTCGGGGACGTGGACTTTGCGGCGATCAAGGAGGTCGCCGGAGCCATCACACCGGTTCCCGGCGGCGTAGGCCCCATGACCATCGCCTGCCTGCTTGCCAATACCGTGACCACGGCTTCGCTCATCAATGGGCTTGTGCCACCGAAAGACCTTACTGCATAGTTGTTCACAACAGATCACGGAAAAGCCTCTTTAAAGAGAACCTTTACCAAATCGCTGCAATTTCAGCCCTCTAGAAGGAGGCCGCATGCAGGCACCAGATTTTGGATTGGCCAGGAAGATTCTCCTGGCCGTTTTATTGATTGCGCCCACGGCCGGCTTTGCGGGTAATGCGCAGGCGCAGACGGTCGCATCTGTTTCACCAATTGATGACGATGCGGTCTTCGTCTTCGGTGGCCGCTTCCAGACCAAATATTTTGAATGGTCGTTACTGCCGCTCTGGACCACCTATGAGGACAACTTCGTCCTCGGCGGCGGCTATCAGCATTTTTTTCTCGATAATGACAATGGCATTCGCCTTGGCGGTGAAGTCGGCGTGGCCGGCAGGTTCGGCTCCACCGACCCGACGGGTGAACTCTGGGCCGGGCTGGTCGTGCGTTACGATGGCTGGAAACTCGGCAACGCCATGATCTCGCCGTCACTGACCTTCGGCCTGTCCGCCGAAACCGGCACCGTGGGCATTGAAAAGCGTCATGAACACGAATGGCCGGGTGGTGACGCGAGCCTGCTGATCTATCTTGGCCCCGAACTCAATCTCAGCTTCGCCGACAATCCCAATATCGATTACTTCTGGCGCATCCAGCATCGCTCGGGCGCCTGGGGCACGGTCGGCAATATGGGAGACGGGGCCAACGCCACGACGGTGGGTATCCGCTACCACTTCTGAGGTTTAGCGGCCCACCACATTTTCGAGATGGAAGTTGCGCGCCACCGCGTGGTCGCGCAGCCCGAAAGCGGGCAGCCGGCCGGGAATGAGCCGGTCGACCACCTCTTGCGGATTTTGTGCCTTGCGGGCATCCACGATCACCGCCGCATAGTCGGTGATATCGCCCAGCCGCACACGCTCCTGCAGCTCGAACAGCAGCGTTCGCACATCTCCCCGCGTATTGCAGACAAGGCATTCGGTGCTGGCATGCTCATGGTCGCCGGCATCCTCGATGACGACGGTGCGCGCGCCGGCAATCACCGGCAGCCTGTCGCCACCGGTGACCACGGTCACCGGCACAGATCGCGCCCGACGTTGATAAGGCGTTGCATCCATTGCTCTAGGCATCGGTCTTGATGGCGCCGGGGGTGTAGTTGAGCACCGGACCAAGCCAACGCTCCACTTCCTGCACGCTCATGCCCTTGCGCGCCGCATAGTCCTCGACCTGATCGCGCTCCACCTTGGCAACGCCGAAATAGTAAGCCTCGGGATGCGACAGATAGATGCCGGAGACCGACGAGCCAGGCCACATGGCATAGCTCTCCGTCAACGACACGCCGATACGCTGCTTGGCATTGAGCAGGTGGAACAGCGTCGTCTTCTCGGTATGGTCGGGCTGCGCCGGATAACCCGGCGCCGGACGGATGCCCTGGTAGGTTTCCTGCACCAGTTCATCGGGCGTGAAGTTTTCGTCCGGAGCGTAGCCCCAAAACTCCTTGCGCACCCGCTCATGCATCACCTCGGCCAGAGCCTCGGCAAAGCGATCCGCCAATGCCTTGACCAGGATCGATGAGTAATCGTCGTTCTGGCGCTCGAAGCGCTCGGCGATTTCGACTTCCTCGATGCCCGCCGTAACCACGAAGCCACCCACGTAGTCAGCCTTGCCGCTCTCGACCGGAGCGACGAAATCGGACAGCGCCATGTTGGGCTTGCCGCCGGTCTTGGTCAGTTGCTGACGCAAGGTGAAGAACGTCGCCAACTCGCGGTCGCGGCTGTCATCGGCATAAAGCCGGATGTCGTCGCCAACGGCATTGGCCGGCCAGAAGCCGATCACCGCCTTGGGCCGGAACCAGCTTTTCTGCAAAATCTGCGCCAGCATGTTTTGCGCATCTTCCCAGAGCTGGCGTGCCGCCGGCCCCTGTTCCTTGTCTTCCAGAATGGCCGGATAACGGCCCTTCAGCTCCCAGGTTTGGAAGAACGGCGTCCAGTCGATGTGTGCGGCCAATTCCTTGAGGTCGAAACTCTCGAACACCCGCGTGCCAAGGAATGTCGGCTTGGGGGGCGTATATCCCGCCCAGTCGGGCTTGAAGGCATTGGCGCGAGCCTTTGCCAACGTGATGCGCTGCTTGTCGGCTTCACCCTGCGCGTGCTTGTCGGCGACCTTGCGGTATTCTTCCCGCACCGCGCTGACATAGTCCGAGCGTTGGGCAGGCGACAGCAGGCTCGAAACCACACCCACCGCACGGCTGGCATCGTTCACATAGACCGTCTGGCCACGCTCATACTGCGGGCTGATCTTCACCGCCGTATGTACGCGGCTGGTCGTCGCGCCACCAATCAGCAGCGGGATGTCGAAACCTTCCCGTTCCATTTCCGCCGCGACATGCACCATCTCGTCGAGAGAAGGCGTGATCAGGCCGGAAAGGCCGATGACATCGACCTTTTCGGCCCGCGCCGTTTCCAAAATCTTCTGGGTCGGCACCATGACGCCGAGATCGATGATCTCGTAGTTGTTGCAGGACAGTACGACGCCGACGATGTTTTTGCCGATATCGTGGACATCGCCCTTCACCGTCGCCATCAGCACCTTGCCGGCGCTCTGCCGCTCGCTGCCGCCGCCGTTGGCAAGCTTTTCAGCCTCCATGAAGGGTAATAGATGCGCCACGGCCTGTTTCATGACGCGGGCGGATTTCACCACCTGCGGCAGGAACATCTTGCCCGAGCCAAACAGATCCCCCACGACATTCATGCCGCTCATCAAGGGTCCTTCGATGACATGGAGCGGGCGCTCGGCGCCGAGGCGCGCTTCCTCGGTGTCGGCATCGATGAATTCTGTGATGCCGTTCACCAGGGCATAGGAAATCCGCTCCTGCACCGGCTTGTCGCGCCAGGCGAGGTCCTTGACATTGGCTTCCTTGCCGGCCGCGCCACGATACTTCTCGGCGACGGCGAGCAGCCGGTCCGTGGCATCGGGGCGCTTGTTGAAGATCACGTCTTCACAGGCGTCGCGCAGCTCGAGATCGATGGACTCGTAGACCGCCAGTTGCCCGGCATTGACGATGCCCATGTCCATGCCGGCCTGGATGGCATAGTACAGGAACACAGCGTGCATGGCCTCACGCACCGGCTCATTGCCACGGAACGAGAAGCTCAGGTTCGAAACGCCACCCGAGATATGGGCATAAGGCAAGGTCTGCCGGATGATCCGCGTCGCCTCGATGAATGCGATGCCGTAGCCGGCATGCTCCTCGATGCCGGTGGCAATGGCAAACACGTTCGGATCGAAAACAATGTCTTCAGGCGGAAACCCGACTTCCTCGGTGAGGAGCTTGTAGGCCTTGGTGCAGATCTCGACCTTGCGCTCCAGCGTATCGGCCTGGCCCTGTTCATCGAACGCCATGACCACGACGGCAGCCCCGTAGGCGCGCACCAGCCGGGCCTGTTCGAGGAACTTTTCGATCCCCTCCTTCATGGAGATGGAATTGACCAGGGCCTTGCCCTGCACGCATTTGAGGCCAGCCTCGATCACCGAGAACTTCGAGGAGTCGATCATCAGCGGCACGCGGGCGATGTCGGGCTCGGCGGCCAGCAGGTTGAGGAACTCGACCATGACCTTTTCGGAATCGATCAGGCCTTCGTCCATGTTGATGTCGATGACCTGGGCGCCGTTCTGCACCTGGTCACGCGCCACGTCCAGCGCCGCCGTATAGTCGCCGGCAGTGATCAGCTTGCGGAAACGGGCCGAGCCGGTGACGTTGGTGCGCTCGCCGATGTTGACGAAGGGAATGTCCTTGGTCAGCGTGAACGGCTCGAGGCCCGACAGGCGCATCTGCGTCTGGAGTTCGGGAATTTGCCGCGGCGCATAACGCGATGCGACCTCCGCGAAGGCCCTGATATGATCGGGCGTCGTGCCGCAGCAGCCGCCCACGATATTGACCAGCCCATCGCGCACGAAAGTCTCGATCTGCCGGGCCATGAATTCCGGGCTTTCGTCATAGCCGCCGAATTCGTTGGGCAGGCCGGCGTTCGGATAGGCGCAGATGAAGGTGTCGGCGACATCCGAGAGCTCGGCGACGTGTGCGCGCATGGCGTTGGCGCCCAGGGCGCAGTTGAGGCCGATGGTAAAGGGCCTGGCATGCCGCACCGAATGCCAGAACGCCGTGGGCGTCTGCCCCGAAAGCGTCCGGCCCGAAAGGTCGGTAATGGTGCCCGAGATCATGATCGGCAGCGTGAAGCCGCGCTCAGTGAAGATGCGCTCCGCCGCAAAGATACCGGCCTTGGTATTGAGCGTATCGGTGATGGTTTCGAACAACAGCAGGTCGGCGCCGCCGTCGATCAGCCCGTTGATGGCCTCGCCATAGTCGCGGACCAGGTCGTCGAAGGTAATGGCGCGGTGGCCCGGGCTGTTGACATCCGTCGACATCGAAGCCGTCTTGTTGGTCGGCCCAAGCGCGCCGGCAACGAACCGCCGGCGGCCGTCCTGCGCCTCCGCCAGTGCCGCCGCGGCGCGCGCAAGACGTGCGCCTTCGATGTTCAGCTCGTAAGCCAATTCCTGCATGCCGTAATCGGCCATGACAACGGCGGTCGAGGAGAACGTGTTGCTCTCCACGATATCGGCACCGGCCAGATAGTATTGCAGATGAATATCACGGATCGCGTCCGGCTGCGTCAGATTGAGCAGGTCGTTGTTACCGCGCAAATCGCGCGGCCACGCCTTGAACCGTTCGCCGCGGAAATCTTCTTCGCTCAGCTTCAATTGCTGGATCATGGTGCCCATGGCGCCGTCCAGTACCAGGATACGCTCTCTGATCGCGGCATTGAGGGCTGCGGAAATTTCCCGCCGCTCGGCAAGGACTTTGGAAGAAGATGCTGCTTGGATGGTCATGGCTGAAACAATCGCTGGGGCGGCTGGCCGGGGCGCAACCGCGCTTCAACTCGGGATATAAAGATATCTTTATATGATTGCGCGGGGCGCTGCAAGCAAGGGTACGCGCATCTGCTTCTAACAGGCCGCCGGTTTGCGAACCGTTTCCGTTCCAATTTGAGCAAAAAGCAATCTTTTTAACCTCACCTCAACCATGAGGGCATCTCTTGCCCCGATGGATCATAACTATCGGATACAGTGTAACCTCCCCTTCGGCAGAGGTAGTACGAGTTTGACTGGTAAGCGCACCGGCTGGCGATCGATAGCCCGCCTGACAGCACTGCTGATCGTTGTTTCGCCCCTCGTGGCAGCCTGCGGATTCGGCAGCATCGGTGGTAGCGGCGTCAAACGCGCCGCCTTCAGCTCCAAGGAATACGGCGTCGGCGTTTCGCCGCGCGTAAGCCATTCCTCGCACCCGCCGCACGGGGGCGGGCGCTACCTGCTGGGCAAGCCCTACCAGGTCCACGGGCAGTGGTACACGCCGAAGGAAGATACAACCTACGTCGCCAGCGGCACGGCCAGCTGGTACGGCTCCGATTTCCATGGCCGCCTGACGGCCAATGGCGAAATCTTCAGCGCCAATTCCATTACCGGCGCCCATCCGACGATGCCTCTGCCGTCTTATGCCCGCGTCACCAACCTCGACAACGGCCGTTCGATCATCGTTCGGATCAACGATCGCGGCCCTTATATGCAGGGGCGCGTGGTGGACCTGTCGGCCCGCGCCGCGGACTTGCTGGGCTACATGAACAAGGGCATGGCCGACGTGCAGGTGCAGTATGTGGGGCCGGCGCCGTTGCAGGGCGACGATACGCGCATGCTGCTCGCCAGCCTCGATACGACCACGCCCTCGATGATGAACCAGGGTGAAACGCGGCTGGCCATGATGGATCCGCCGCCGCAACCGGCTCCGCCGCCGCCCGGCTCGGCCATCCGAGTGGTGTCGACCTTCGGCAACCACACCGAGACCGCCTCTCTGCCCACCCATTCGGTCGGCACTTATTCGTCCAAGGACCTGGCGCGTGATTTCTTCGGCCTCTTCTCCTATTCCGAGGGCGGCAAGGTGACGCCCGAGCAGGAGAACCAGGCGATCCTTAATGCGCATGACGCGGTCAATGCCATGGCGACGCGCAGCACTGCGCTCGAAGACTGGGTCGCCACCACCGACGAGAATGCCCGGGCCATAAAGATGCAGATCGGCGTCTTCACCGATCCGGAAAGCGCCGATGACGTCGCCCGCGATTTCGCCATGCTGGGCGCTGTCGATGAGCAGGATGTGACGGCTTCCGGCAAGCCGGCCACCCGGCTGATGCTGACCCATTTGAAGCCTGGCGTGGGGCGCGATGATGTCGCCGCCATGGCGCAGAAACTTGGACTCAAGGACGTGGTCCTGTATTAGTCCGTTATCGAGAATGACAGCCTGCCGTCGCTGGTGCGTCGGCAGGGGATAGCGGAGATATCTGCAAGTGCTCGGGATCAGGCAATTCTTCTTGGGCGCGGTGGCGGCGCTGGCGTTGCTCCCCGTATCGGTCCAGGCGCAGGACTTCGATACCAAGGCGAAATATGCCGTCCTCATGGACTATGACAGCGGCATGCTGTTGTTCCAGAAGGATGCCGATACACGGCTGGAACCGGCCAGCATGGCCAAGCTGATGACCATCGCGGTGGTCTTCAACGAATTGCGCGACGGCTCCATCAAGCTGACGGATGAGTTTTTCATTTCCGAGCATGCCTGGCGCGATGGCGGCGCCAAATCCGGCGGCTCGACCATGTTCGCCGAACTCAATTCCAAGGTTCCGGTTGAAGACCTGATCACCTCGGTCATCGTTCAATCCGGCAACGATGCGGCAATTGCGCTCGCGGAAGGCATTGCGGGTTCGGAAGCCACCTTCGCCAATATCGAGAACCGGCTGGCCGAACAGATCGGCCTGACCGGGTCGCATTTCGTCAACGCCTCCGGACTTCCCGATCCCGACCAGTATATGACGGCGCGCGACCTGGCCAATCTGGCCCGCTATCTGATCAGCGAATTCCCCGAATACTACCACATCTTCTCGATCCCGGATTTCACCTGGAACAAGATCAAGCAGGAGAACCGGAATTCTCTGCTCGAAATGGGCATCGCCGTCGACGGGCTGAAGACCGGACACACCGAGGCAGCCGGTTATGGCAGCGTGGTCTCCACGGCACAGAGCGGCCGCCGGCTCATAGCCGTCGTTCATGGCCTCAAATCCATGAAGGAGCGTGGCGAAGAGGGGCGGAAGCTCCTGCAATGGGGCACGCAGGCCTTCGATCGCATCGAGGCCTTCCCCAAGGACAAGGTCGTGGCCTATGCCAGCGTCTATGGCGGCGAGGAGCCTCAGGTGCCCCTGGTCGGCGCCAAGGCTATCGACCTGTTCATACCCAAGGGTTCCAAGGATTGCCCCCAGGCGACCGTCACTTATCAGGGACCGCTGCGGCCACCGGTCAGCGCCGGCACCAAGGTCGCCCAACTCAATGTCATCTGCGGCGGGGTTGTGGTACAGACCGCTCCGCTCTATGCCGGCAAGGATGTCGGCGAGGGCGGCATCATGCGCAAGGCCACCGATGCGCTGAAGCAACTGGCACTGGGCTGGCTCTAACCAGGACATTTCATGGCAGACGATCAGCAGCCATCCAAGGCTCGCTTCATCACTTTCGAGGGCGGCGAGGGCGTTGGCAAATCCACCCAGGCCAAGCGTCTTCTCACCAGCCTGAACCGGCATGCCGTGGAGGCGGTGCGCACGCGCGAGCCTGGCGGCACTCCCAAGGCTGAAGCCATCCGCTCGTTCATCCTGCAGGGACGCTCCGAGACCTGGGGTGCTGGCGCCGAGGCGGTACTGTTTGCCGCCGCCCGGCTCGACCACGTCAACCAGTTGATCGCCCCCAACCTCGCTACAGGCAGATGGGTGATCTCCGACCGCTTCCACGATTCGACCCGGGCCTATCAGGGCCTGACGGGCGGCGTCGACGAGAAGCTCATCGCGGCGCTCGAGGAACTGGCACTCAACGGCCACAAGCCTGACCTGACGCTGGTTCTGGACATGGAGCCCGACGCCGCCTTCGAACGCGTCGCACGGCGCGCGCGGGAGGATGGCATTCCGGGGACCGCTGACCGCTTCGAGAAGGAAGATCTCGAATGGCACCGCCGCCTGCGTGACGGCTTCCTGGCGATTGCGCGCAACAATGTCGATCGTTGCGTGGTCATTCCCGCCGACCGCAGTGAAGACGACCTCGAAAACGCCATCTGGGAAACCGTGATCACGCGCTTCCCGGAAATCATCGTGGCAAAACGGGCTTGAGCGAGACGGAGCCGAAACGCGAGCCCGACCAGCTTGAGGGCGTGCCGCTGCCCGAGCACCAGCCGCTATTGGTCGGGCACGACGCGGCGCACCGTGCGGTCCTCGATCGCCTTCACGGCGGCAGCCTGCCAAGTGCCATCATGCTGCACGGGCCTCAAGGTATCGGCAAGGCGACGCTGGCCTTCCGCCTCGCGCGCGAAATCCTCATCGCCACGGGCGACGAGGATGCGCATCGCATCGAAGAGCAGATTTCCGCGGGCTCGCACCCCAATCTGTTCGTGTTGAGGCGTCAGCCGCGCGATACCAAAGGCTTTTATACCGTTATCCGCGTCGACGACATCCGCGCGCTGCGGCAGGATCTGCGCACCACGCGCGGCCGGGCAGGGCACCGCGTCGCCATCATCGACAGCATCGATGACTGCAACCTCAACGCCGCCAATGCCCTGCTGAAGACGCTGGAGGAACCGCCAGCCGATACGATCTTTTTCCTGATCTCGCATCGTCCCGGATCCTTGTTGCCGACCATTCGTTCGCGTTGCCACAATCTGGCGTTGCGGCCGCTGCAGGATGCGGAAGTCGCCAACGTGCTGTCCGCAACGCTCCCCACCACGCCGTCCCGCGAACTGTCGCAGGCTGTTGGCCTCGCGCACGGTCGGCCGCGCAAGGGGTTCGAAGCGCTGTTGATCGGCGACACGAGCAGCCTGGCGGGCCTCCAGAACTGGCTGGCGGCGCCAACGAACTTCCCTTCCGGCGCCCATCTTGCGCTCGCCGATGCGCTTGCCGCAGATGCCGCCGGATCGGAAGCCGCCTTTGGCCGCGACATGCTCATCGACTGGCTGGCCGCCGAAGCAAGACAAGCGGCGCTGCAGGGGCCTTCGGGCCGCATGCGGCTTGCCTCCGCCAACGAGCTATGGGACAAGGCCCAAACCTTATTCGCCGAGACCGACAGCCTCAATCTCGACCTGCGCCAGACGCTGGTCGTTATTTTCGACTCGATCCGGCGCCATGTTTTCGACACCCAGTCCGCCCCCATATCCGGCAGCGAATGACCCAGCGCAAATTCTACATCACGACGCCCATCTTCTATCCCAACGGCGTACCCCATATCGGCCACGCCTATACGATGCTCGCCACGGACACGATCGCGCGGTTCCATCGGCTGGATGGCGCCGATGTCTTTCATCTGACCGGGACGGATGAGCACGGCATCAAGATGCAGCAGACCGCAGAAAAGGAAGGCGTGACGCCGCAAGCGCTCGCCGACCGCAATTCGCAGGTTTTCCGTGACCTCACGGCGGCGCTGAACTGCATTCCGGACGATTTCATCCGCACCACCGAGCCGCGCCACAGCAAATCCGTTCAGGAGATCTGGCGCCGAATGGAGGCTGCCGGCGACATCTATCTCGACAAATATTCGGGATGGTATTCGGTCCGCCAGGAAGCCTTCTTCGGCGAGGATGAAACGACGGTCGGCGAGGACGGCGTCCGCCGCGAGCCATTGGGCTCGCCGGTCGAGTGGGTGGAGGAGGAGAGCTACTTCTTCCGCCTGTCCGCCTATGGCGACAACTTGCTGGCATTTTACGAGGCCAACCCGGATTTCATCGCGCCGCCCGAACGGCGCAACGAAGTCGTCAGCTTCGTCAAATCCGGTCTCAAGGACCTGTCGATCTCTCGCACCGCCTTCAACTGGGGCGTGCCTGTGCCCGGCAATGACAGGCACGTGATGTATGTGTGGGTCGACGCACTGACCAACTACATCACTGCCGCCGGTTTCCCTGATGAAAGCAGCGAGCGCTGGCACTATTGGCCGGCCGATGTGCATTTGATCGGCAAGGACATCGTGCGCTTCCACGCGGTCTATTGGCCCGCCTTCCTGATGTCGGCCGGCATTCCCACGCCCAAGCGCGTTTTCGCGCACGGTTTCATGCTCAACCGCGGCGAGAAGATGAGCAAGTCCGTCGGCAACGTCGTCGATCCGTTCGAGATGGTGCAGGACTTCGGCGTCGATGCGATGCGCTACTTCTTCATGCGCGAAGTGCCGTTTGGACAGGACGGCTCCTATAGCCGTGAAGCGATCATCAACCGCGTCAATGCCGACCTCGCCAATGATCTCGGCAATCTGGCCCAGCGTTCCTTGTCGATGATCAACAAGCATTGCGATGCCGCCGTGCCGCAGCCCGGCGCCTTCAGCGCCGATGACATGGTGATCCTGGATGCAACCGATGCACTGCTCGGCGGCGCCCGTACCGCCATGAGCGTGCAGGCCATTCACCAGATGCTTGGCGCGGTGTGGCAGGTGGTTGCCGATACTAATCGCTACTTTGCCGTCCAGGAGCCTTGGGCGCTTCGCAAGTCTGATCCGGCCCGCATGGCGACGGTGCTGTATGTCACCGCTGAAGTCTTGCGGCAGGTAAGCATACTGGCACAGGCGATCATGCCGGAATCGGCGGGCAAGCTGCTCGATCTGCTTGGCGTCGACGCCGGAGCGCGTTCATTCGCATCGCTGGAAAAGGCTGGGCGCCTGGTTGCAGGTACGCCATTGCCTGCACCCAGCGGTGTGTTCCCGCGCTACGTGGATAAAGCGGACGACTGATGCTCATCGATAGCCATTGCCATCTCGACTTCGAGCAATTGGCCGCCGATCGCGACGGCGTACTGGCGCGCGCCCGCGAGGCGGGCGTCACCGGCATGGTGACGATCTCGACCTGGGTCGACAAGTTCGCCACCATCGCGGCGATCGCCGAAGCACACGACAATGTCTGGTGCTCGGTCGGCACGCATCCGCACAACGCCGACCGGGAACTGCATATTGAGACGGAGGATCTCATCCGGCTGGCAGCGCACCCCAAATGCGTCGCCATCGGCGAGGCCGGGCTCGATTACTTCTACGACAACGCACCGCGCGAGGCCCAGGCGACGGGCTTCCGCCGCCACATCGCCGCAGCGCGCCAGACCGGCTTGCCGCTGGTGATCCATACGCGCGCCGCCGATGACGACACCATTGCAATTCTCGAGGACGAGGCCGGCAAGGGCAGCTTTCCGTTCGTGCTGCACTGCTTTTCCGCCGGTGCCGAACTGGCGCGTCGAAGCCTGGCACTGGGCGGGTACGTATCGTTCTCCGGCATCATCACCTTCAAGAACGCCGAGGAAATCCGCGCCGTTGCCGACTTCGTGCCGGGGGACCGCATTCTGGTGGAGACGGACGCCCCATACCTCGCACCGATTCCGCATCGCGGCCAATCGAACGAACCAAGTTTCGTTCGTCACACTGCCGCAAAACTGGCGGAAGTGCGAGGCGTCGATCTTGACACGATAGGTGAACAAACTACGCGTAACTTCGCGCAGTTGTTTGCGAAAACAGGACTCTGACCATGGCCGCTGCCCAACGTATCGTCGCTACGATCATGGGTTGCGGTTCGTCTGGCGGCGTACCGCGTGTCGGCAATGTCTGGGGTGAGTGCGATCCCAACGATCCACGCAACCGGCGTCGCCGCTGTTCGCTGCTGATCGAGGGTTTTTCCGAGCCTGGCGACGAGCCGACGCGCATCATCATCGATACCGGCTGCGATCTCCGCGAACAGTTGCTGGATGCGCGGGTAGGGCGTGTGGACGCCGTGTTCTATACCCATGAACATGCCGACCATACGCATGGCATCGATGATCTACGCGTCCTGGCGCTCAACACCATGAAGCGGGTGGACGTCTTCTTCAACCAGCATACAGGCAATCGCCTCCACGAGGCATTCTCCTATTGCTTCACGGCACCGCCGGGCAGCGGTTACCCGCCAATTCTCAATGGGCACACGATCATGGCCGGGGACACGATCACCATTGAGGGACCGGGCGGAAGCATCGAGGTGCAATCCTTCGAGCAGGAACACGGCGACATCAACTCCCTCGGTTTCCGGATCGGCGGCTTCGCCTATTCCTGCGATCTGAGCGGAGTTCCGGACTGTTCGCTGCCGGCGGTGTCCGGCCTCGATGTCTGGATCATCGACGCTCTGCGCCCTGCGCCGCATCCCAGCCACCTCAGCCTCGCGGAATCGCTGGAGCTGATAGCGGCGCGCTCACCACGCCAGGCAATCCTCACCAACCTCCATATCGACATGGACTACGCAAGGATCGATGCCCTGACGCCGGACCATGTAACGCCGGCTTTTGACGGCATGAAGATCGACATCACCCAAGGCTGCATCGCCCATTGACGCCTTGACCAAAGTCTAAGCGATCAACCGCCGGCTGCGTCTTATGGTGCCCGCCCATTGGACCAAGGAGACTCTCGATGGCGAAGCTGCAACTGTCATTGGCAATGGGCGACTATGACCGGAACCGGCCGTTGATCGATGGCGTGGTCGCCATCGATGGCGTCGACCCGGTCATCATGACGCTGTCGCCGGAGGAAATGTTCTTCCGCGCCATGCGGCAGGAAGCCTTCGACATTACCGAGTTGTCGCTGTCCAGCTTCGTGCTGCGCACCGCGCGCGGCGATTGTCCCTATGTGGGGATACCGGCCTTCGTCTCCCGGGCTTTCCGCCACACCTCGATCATCGTGCGGAGCGATAGCGGCATCACGCGGCCTGAAGACCTGGCTGGGCGCCGCGTCGGCATTGCCGAATGGCAGCTGACCGCCAATGTCTGGGCCCGGGCGCTGCTGGAAGACTATGGCGTCAAGCTTTCGGACATCGCGTGGGTCCGCGGCGGCATCGAGGAAAGGGGCCGCATCGAGAAGGTCGAAATCCAGTTGCCGCCAGGCATCCGGATCGAGGATATCGGACCCGACAAGACGTTGAAGGATATGCTGGCCGCCGGCGAGATCGATGCCTTCATGGGGCCGCGCCCGCCGACCTCGTTCACACCGGATAATCCCGACCTGCGCTGGCTCTTCGAGGATCCGACATCGGAGGCCATGCGCTACTACGAAAGGACGCGGCTATTCCCCATCATGCATCTGATCGGCGTCCGCAAGTCGCTGGCCGAGAAGCATCCGTGGTTGCCCATGGCAGTGCTGAAGGCGTTCGAAGCCTCGAAGGCCAGGGCGCTCGATCATCTGGCGGACACCTCGGCCACCAAGGTGACGCTGCCTTTCGTCGAGGAACAGCTGGCCCGGGCACGCAAGCTGATGGGCAACGACTTCTGGCCTTACGGACTGGAGGAAAACCGCCACGCCCTCGACTACTTTCTCAGGCATCACCATGCTCAGGGCATTTCAAACCGGCTGGTGGCTACCGATGAACTGTTCCATCCCGGCACCCGCGAGCGTTTCAAGATCTGAGGAGCGGCATGATCAACGTCAGGTCGTTGCGGGCGCTACGCGCAGTAGTGGCGACCGGCTCGGTGACCCAGGCAGCCGAGTCGCTGCACATCACCCAGCCGGCCGTAAGTCGCATCATCAGCGCGCTGGAGGAGGAGGTCGGCTTCGCCGTCTTCGCCCGCCATCGGGGTCGCCTGACGATCACCACCCAGGGTGAAGCCTTCTATCGTGAAGTAGAGCGTGCGCTGTCGGGGCTCGACGAGATCGCCATGATCGGCCGGCAGATCAGGAACGGCGGCGGCACCATGCTCCGCGTGTTCTCGATGTCATCGGCCGTCAACGACATCCTGCCGCGCGCCCAGCTTGCCTTCCAGCAACGTTATCCCGCGGTCACCACCAACCTCGAAATCCGCGGCGGGCGGGAGGTGACCCATTGGGGGCCAGGTCGGCAATTCGACCTCGGCATCGTCATGGTGCCGGAAGGTCATACGCTGGGCCATATGAAGCCCTTCGTCATGGTGCCGGCCTATGTGGTGATGCCCCAGGACCATGCGCTCGCAACACTCAAGGCAGTGTCCCTGGCGGAGCTCGCAACGCAACGTCTGGTCATGATGCCGAGTACGTCCATCATCCGGCGCTGGCTCGATGGTGAGTTCGACAAGATCCGCGTGGCCCCCACCGTGGCGCTGGAAACCTCCTCGATGAT
Source organism: Devosiaceae bacterium (assembly GCA_036499825.1). Classification (GTDB taxonomy): domain Bacteria; phylum Pseudomonadota; class Alphaproteobacteria; order Rhizobiales; family Devosiaceae; genus Paradevosia. The sequence continues at coordinate 709,416 of DASYCZ010000026.1, read as the reverse complement.
GTCTGCGGCGCAATATGCCGCCAAGGGCGTCGGCCTCACCATTGCCGATCCGTTCGCCATTCACGCCATATCGCATAGGAATTTCGTCGTACGACCGCTGGAGCCGGCGCTCACATTCGGCTTTAGCTTCGTCCTGCCCACGGAACGGCCGCCCACGGAAATCGTGAAATATTTCATGAGCTTGGTCGAGAAAGCTGCAGTGGAACTGCTGGCTGAGCTGCAAACCTGACCCGTTCCATTACTCCAAGGCATGACCCTAGGCCAAATTGGCATTGGAACTCATGGAAAGTCTCCCATTAGTTTGCGCTCGAAATCCATAGGGGAGACGCGCGGGTGACTTCGAACGGTACCAACAAGCAAATCGAATGCGATCTGCTGATCGTCGGCAGCACGGATTCGGTGACTCCCGCGGCAGCGCAGGCCGCGCGTATGGGCGTCAAGCGTATCGTCGTCGTCAACGACATCGAATGGTTCGGCGGCCAGTGGAGCACGGGCGGCCTGTCGATGATCGACGAATTCGCCATGTATCGCGGCCGCCGCGGACTCTACCCGCGCAGCGGCGTGCATCTCGAACTGATCCGCTACATCCGCGACTACAACCGGCGGCATTTCGGAATGGCGAGCCCGGGCAACGCCCGCGCCTACCAGGGCACCACGCCGGAAGGCGCCGCCGAGGCCTTCCGCGCCATCATGAAGCCCTATGAGGACGGCGGCACGGGCCAGGTGCAGGTGTTCACCCGCTATCGTCCGGCCGAGGTCACCAAGGACGGCAATCGCCTCACCGGCGTTATCTTCGAAAGCGTCGATGACACGGCGAACCGCATCACGGTTTCAGCGCGGCTCACCATCGATGCCTCCGATTGGGGCGACGTCATCAAGCGCTCTGGCGCCAACTATTTCGTGGGTCCCGATCCCAAGTCGCGGTTTGGCGAAGAGGGCGCGCCGGAAGTCGTCGCCGACGACCTGCGCAATGAGGCCAACGCCATCAACTGGTGCCCGGTGCTCAAGGAAACGGGCAAGGACTCCACCATAGAGCGCCCCGCCGATTACGACGAGCGGCTCTATTACAACTCGACCCCGCTGACCGCGCAAGAATTCGACGCCCTCGGCTTCCCCAAGGAAGTCGCGCGCGGCCGGGCGCTGCCGTTCAACGACACCGTGCCGCTGGGCGGCTATACCGTGCCGGGCATCGACAATATCTATACGCATCGCCGACTGGTCGATCGCCGCCATAACGAATTGACGGGTGGCGTCGATACCACGGTGATCGTGCGTCCGCCACAGGACTATCCGATCTTCAACTTCCCCAAAAAGCTGGCGGATGCGCTGGAAGCGAGCGAGAAGGGTGCCTCCAGGAAGAGCATCCCGGACATGACCTACGAGCAGCGCGAGCTGGTCTGGAACGACGCCAAGCAATACTATCTCGGCTACATCTATTTCCTGCAGACGACCGCGCACGAGCGCATGGGCGACTATCCCGAGAGCTTCAAATATATGGAGCTCAGCGACGAGTTCGGCACGCCCGACAAACTGCCGCCCAAGCCTTACATCCGCGAAGGCATGCGCCTCGACGCGCTCTATAATTCACGCCGCCAGGATTTCGATACCGGCGTGCCCATGAACAGCAAAGGCGCCGGCTGGGATTTCGCCCCCAACTTCCACGACAGCGTCTTCAGCTGGCAGTGCTGGTACGATTTTCACACCACCCGCCGCGTCTTTCTCAACGATGATTCCAGCCAGCCCTGGGTTTCGAGCTTCAAGACCGGGTTCCATTCGACCGAAACCTACCGCGCCAACTTCCCGTTGCGCGGCCTGGTGCCGGCTGAGGTCGACGGGCTTCTTGGCTCCTACATCAATATCGGCCATTCCAGCATCGTCTGCTCGGGACTGCGCTGGCATTGCATGATGCCGGGCGTTGGGCAGGCCTCCGCGGCCGTGGCCGCAGTGGCCCTGCGCGAAAACGTCGAGCCGCGCGACGTGGCGCGCGACTTCAAGCTTATCCGCGACGTCCAGAAGGGCCTCGTCTCGCCTCCCGGCGGTGCACCCGGCCTGGCGCTGGTTGGCTATCAGGATCTTTCGCCCGACCTCGACAGCGACCGCCTGTTCCAGGCAGCGAATTTCCTCGGTGTCCGCGGCATCATGCTGCCGCAGAAGGGCACGCTCGATTTCGACGGCTACGGACTTGTCACGCGCCGCGACATGGCCGGCGTCGTCGCCCGGGCCTATCGCTCTCTGGCCCATGCCAAGCCGTTCGCGAAACTGGGTCAGCCGCTGTTCACCGACATAGCGGCAGACGATGCGGATCGCGGCTATATCGAGAGCCTCAGCGCCTGGGGCGTGTTGGAGGCCGGTGGCGCGTTCGAGCCCGACGCGCCGGCGGATTGGCCGACGCTGCATGCCTGGATGAAGGGCCTCGATATGCAGCCCAATGACGGCCTCATCGCGCGCAACTTCCGTATGGAAGGCGGTCCTGAGCACCTGAACAAGCCGCAGCTCTGGCGCTGGGACATGGCGGTTCACGTCTGGGCCGCGATCAAGGACGTCCCGGAATACTTCCCCGAGACCGGCGCCTATCTGACCGCCGGCAACGACCTGGATAGCGACGGCCGTCCGGATCGCGACGATGCGCTGCCTTTCGACCGGAACAATGACGGCATTCCCGACCGTCTGGACCCCGGCGCGGAATAACGAAACTAAGCGGGCGGCCTCAAGACCGCCCGACGGATCATGATTTTGGAGCAGGGAGGAGACCCCAAATGCACCTGAAACTCGCCGGCGCACTGCTGGCAACCATCTTTACCGTCCAGGCCACCTACGCCCAGGACGCCAGGACGCTGACCATCGCCGTTCCGCAGGAACCGCCGACCTTCGACATCTGCGCCATGGGCTCGAATGCCGCTTCGCGCGTGATTTTCGGCAATATCGGCGAAGGCCTTACCCAGCGCGACCCGGCGAGCGGCGACCTGAAGCCGCTGCTGGCGACGAGCTGGGAACAGAGTTCGCCCACGACCTGGGTGTTTCACCTGCGCCAGGGCGTAAAGTTCCATGACGGCACGCCGTTCAACGCCCAGGCGGCAGTGATCAGCATTCAGCGTACCTTCAAGAAAGAACTGGCGTGCTCAGTCGCCACGCAGGCCTTCGGCGCCATCGGCGTGACGCCCAAGGCGCTCGATGACTATACGCTCGAGCTCACCACGAGCCAGGAAGACCCCATCCTGCCGCTGCGAACCTCGTTCCTCGGCATGACCGCGTCGAGCACGCCGACCGATCACCAGACCGAAGAGCCGATCGGCACCGGTCCCTACAAGGAAGCAAAGTGGGACCACGGCTCGCAGATCGTCCTCGAGGCCTTCCCGGATTACTGGGGCACCAAGGGCGAGGCGACCACCGTCACCTATGTCTTCCGCCCTGAAGATCTGGTGCGCTCGCAAATGGTGGGCAATGGCGAAGCCGATATAGCCGTCGGCCTGCCGGTCGAATTCGCCTCCGCCGAAAATGCCGTGAAGTTCCAGGTGCCGGAAACCACGGGCCTGCGCATTCACATGCAGAGCCCGCCGTTCAACGACATCCGCGTCCGCCAGGCCGTGCAATATGCGCTCGACCGCGATGGCCTGATCGGCGCTGTCTGGAATGGCGCCGCGACCCCGGCCTCCGAGCCGATCACGCCCGATATCGTGGGCTACAGCCCTGATATTCCGGTACCGGCTTACGATCCCGACAAGGCCAAGCAGCTCATTGCCGCCGCCAAGGCTGACGGCGTTCCCGTCGACACGCCGTCGCTGATCTACACCCGCGCCGACATCGTCGATAATGCCGACCTGCTGTCGCAGGCCATTGCCGAACAGCTCAACGACGTCGGCCTCAATGTCGGCGTGCAGATGATGGAAGCGGCGCCGTGGATTGACCTGCTGCGGACGCATCCGACTGACAAGCCGGGCTTCCTGCTCGAGCCGCACAACAACAGCCTCGGCGACGCCTCCTGGACCGCCAACTCCAAGTATGACTCCAGCCAGGCGCGCAGCCAGAACCGCGGTCCATTGGCCGACAAGGCCGATGCCATGATCAAGGCGGCCAACGCGGCGCAAGGCGATGAGCGGCAGAAGCTCTATCAGGACTTCTTCAAGTTCTTGAACGACGAAGTCGTCACCGACGCCTTTATCGCCTACACCCAGGCCGTGTATGTCATTGGACCGCGGGTCAGCTATACGCCGAACGCCATGTCCAACGACGTTCTGCGTGTCAGTGAAATCCACTTCAAATAGTTAGGGCAGGTGCCCGCGACCTGGGTCGCGGGCACCCCTTTGCGAGGTTGCCGGCATGGCCGCATTGCTGTTCAAGCGGGTCGTCGAAAGCATATTTTCCCTGGTTTGCCTGGTCTGTGCGGTGTTTGTCGTAGCGCGCATGACCGGTGATCCGGGAAAGCTCTACCTGCCGGTTACCGCAACCGACCAGATGATTTCTGATTTCAATAAGTTGCATGGATTTGATCAACCGATCTGGAAGCAATTTATTGATTTCGCCATTGGCTTGCTGCGCCTCGATTTCGGCGCCTCTCTGCGCCGTCAGCAGCCGGCGTTGAACGTGGTGCTGGAAGCCTATCCGACGACGCTGCAACTGGTAAGCGTCACCATCCTGCTGGCGCTGATCATCGGGGTGATCCTCGGCTCGCTGGCAGCCTTCCGTCCGCGTTCGATCTTTGATCGCATGGCAACCAGCCTTGCAGTATCCGCCGCCAGCTTTCCTGATTTCTGGATGGCGCTCATGGGCGTCCTGATTTTCTCGGTTGCGCTGCACTGGCTGCCGACCTCCGGCACCGGCACGCCGCTGCACTGGATCCTGCCACTGCTCGTCCTCATCATGCGGCCGCTGGGAAGCCTGGTGCAGGTGGTGCGCGGCTCGATGATCGAAGCCCTGAGCTCGCCTTACGTCGAGGCGGCGCGCGGGCGCGGCACCCCGCCGGTGCGGGTGATCTTCCTTCATGCACTCCGCAACGCCGCCATCCCGGCCATCACCGTGCTCGGCGTGCAGACCGCCGGCATTCTCAACGGCGCGGTCGTGGTCGAAACCATATTCGGCTGGCCGGGCATCGGACGGTTGATGATCAATGCCATTTTCGATCGCGACTTCGCCGTCGTCCAGGCAGCGGTCGTGGTCACCGCACTGGCCATCTTTCTGCTGAACATCGTCATCGACATTCTCTACGGAGTGATTGATCCCCGTGTCCGCACCTGATTTGAACCTGAGGGCAGGGCGATGAAAGCCTATTGGCGCATGCTGCGCCGCGACAAGGTCGCGCTCGCCTCGGCCGGCTTCCTGCTGTTCGTGATCGTCGTGGCGTTGATCGTCGCGCCGATCGTTGCCGATGGCTCGCTACGGCAGAACCTGCGGCTGCGCCTCCACGCACCGCTATCCGACTTCAGCCTGGCCGGCCTGTTCGGCACCGACCTGCTTGGCCGCAGCATGCTGATGCGCATGATCGCCGCCTCCCAGATCAGCGTCGGTATTGCGCTGTCCTCGGCCGTGCTCGCTGCCCTGATCGGCACTGCCATCGGCATCTTTGCCGGCTATCGCGGCGGCTTCATCGATGCCGTGGCGATGCGTCTTGCCGACGTCGTCCTCAGCTTCCCGATGCTGCTGCTGGCAATCCTGTTTCTCTACCTGCTGGCGCCGCAGGCGAGCAATGTCGTCATCCTGCTGGTGATCGGGCGGTTGCCGCTCTATGTCCGCGTGACAAGGGCTGAGACGCGCGAAATCCGCTCGCGGCTGTTCGTCGATGCTGCACGAACGCTTGGCGCTTCCGGCTGGAGCATCTGCGTCAAGGAAATCGCCCCGGTCGTGCTGCCGACGGTGTTTACGCTCGTCGCTCTCGATATCGGTTTCCTGATGCTGCTGGAATCGGCGCTGAGCTTCCTCGGCCTTGGCGTACAGCCCCCCAACATCTCCTGGGGCGGCATGGTGGCCGAAGGCCGCCGCTGGATCGACAGCGCCTGGTGGTTGACGGTTTTCCCCGGTGCCGCGATCTTCCTGACGGCGCTCTCCGCCAACCTCTTCTCGAACTGGCTGCGCATGGCGATGGACCCCGTACAGCGGTGGCGTCTCGAAGCGACGCCGGAAACCGCGAACGACGAGGCGCTGCAATGAGCGCGTTACCGATGACCGCGCCGGCGCGCGACGAATTGCTGGCCGTCGAGAACCTCGAAGTGCAGTTCCGTACGGGCAGGGGCGTGGTGCAGGCCGTTCGCGGCACCAGCTTCACCGTGGCCAAGGGTGAGACACTCGCCATCATCGGCGAAAGCGGGTCGGGCAAGTCCGTGACGGCCCGTGTCATCCTCGGTATCCTGCAATCGCCGCCCGGTTTCGTAACCGGCGGCGCCGTGCGCTATCACGGCGAGAATTTTCTCGACAAGACACCCGAAGAGCGCCGCAAGATCCAGGGCGACCGCATCGCCATGGTGTTCCAGGATGCACTAGCGGCGCTGAACCCGGTCTTTCCGATCGGCTGGCAGATCGCCGAGCTGTTCCGCGTGCATCGTGGGATGAGTAAAGCCGATGGTTATAAACAGGCCGTCAAACTGCTGGCGCGGGTGGGCATCCCCAACCCGGAAGAACGCGTAAAGCAGTATGCGCACCAGTTCTCCGGCGGCATGCGCCAGCGCGTCATGATCGCCATGGCCATCGCGCTCGAGCCCGACCTGCTGCTTGCCGACGAGCCGACGACGGCGCTGGACGTGACCGTGCAGGCGCAGGTCATGCAGCTGCTGGCGCAGCTCAAGGAAGAAACCGGCATGGCTCTCATGCTGATCACCCACAACGTCGCCGTGGCCGCCGAAGTCGCGGACCGCGTGGCCGTGATGTATGCGGGCAGGGTGGTGGAGGTCGGCACTGTCGATACCGTGCTGCAACGACCGGGGCATCCCTATTCCCGCGCGCTGATCGACCTTGCCATGCATGTGAGCGATGTCGGGCAGGCCCCGATCCCCGGCTCACCACCGGACATGATCAGGCCACCCAAGGGCTGTGCCTTCCATCCGCGCTGCCCGATGGCGCGGGATATTTGCAAACACGACGATCCGGCGTTGAGGATTTTGGCCTCGGGCCAGCAGTCGGCCTGTCATTTCGCCGAGGAGGTATCGCCATGACGCTGGATGCCGGGACCACCGCCGCTGCGCCGATCCTGTCGCTGCAGCAGGCCTCCAAGCATTTCGGCATCATGCGCGGTGTGATCAAACGCCGCCAGGTCGGTGCCGTACAGGCCGTCGATGGCGTCAGCCTCGATATCGGCCGCAACGAGACGGTCGGCCTCGTGGGTGAATCTGGTTGCGGCAAATCCACGCTCGCCCGCCTGATCATGCGGCTGGAGACACCGAGCGCCGGCCACGCCTATTTTCACGGCTCCGATATTTTCGGACTCGAAGGCCCGGCCCTGAAGGACTACCGCCAGGGCGTGCAGATGGTTTTCCAGGATCCCTATTCCTCGCTCAATCCACGCGTGACCATTGGCCGATCCATCATGCGAGCATGGGAAAGCAACCCCGGCAAGCTACCCAAATCCCAGTGGCGGGAGCGCGCCCGTGAACTCTTGCAGCAGGTCGGCCTCGGCGCCGATCGTATCGACTGGTATCCGCACCAATTGTCCGGTGGGCAACGCCAGCGTGTCGCCATAGCCCGGGCCCTGGCGCTCGAGCCGCAACTGGTTGTCTGTGATGAACCGGTCTCGGCGCTCGACGTCTCAATTCAAGCACAGATCCTAGCGCTGCTGGATCGGCTCCAAAAGCAGTTCAACATCTCCTACCTGTTCATCTCGCACGATCTGGACGTGGTGCATCGCATCGCTCACCGCGTTGTAGTCATGTATCTGGGGCGTATCGTGGAATCCGGCACCGCTGCCGATGTCTTCGACAAGCCGGCGCATCCCTACACCGAGGCGCTGCTTGCCGCTGTGCCGCAGACCGACCCGGCCAAGCGATCGCTGGCCCGACGCCGGCTGTTGCAGGGCGATCCACCCAACCCCGCCAACCCGCCGAGCGGTTGCCGGTTTCGCACCCGCTGCCCCAAGGCGCAGCAGGTATGTTCCGAGATGGACCCCATGCTGACGGGAGTAGGGGGCACCAACCACATGGCGGCTTGCCATTTCCCGAACCTGGGCTAGATCATGCCGGCACAAAGCCCCCTAATGGTCGACCGCATCGCAGGGTTTTGACGTTGTTGATCAACAACACCATTGACTGATTTTCACAGTCAGATAATTCCCACGCCAACGAGCTGCCAAAGCTCGCTTTCGGCCTTCAGCCGGCAGGTCCAGCAATAGCTGCCATGTCGTTGTGTTGGAGGACGAGCCGGTCACATTTGTCTATGGTGCCGGCCAACAGTGACAAGGACGACTGATATGGCTACGGCGCGCGGTATGTTCCGCATCGACCCCTACATCATCATGCTGCTCGCGACTGTGCTGGTAGCGACCGTATTGCCGGTTCGCGGCGATCTCGTGCCGGTGATGGACATGATCGTCGATGGCGCCATCGCGCTCTTGTTCTTCCTATACGGCGCCAAGCTCTCCACCAAGGCGGTGGTCGATGGCTTCCTGCATTGGCGCCTGCAAGGCCTGGTGCTGCTCAGCACCTTCGTGCTGTTCCCGATCCTCGGCCTGATCCTCATTCGCATCTTCGGCGCCTGGGTCACCCCCGAACTAAGCCTGGGCCTGATGTTCCTGTGCCTGCTGCCGTCCACGGTGCAGTCCTCGATTGCCTTTACCTCGATCGCGGGCGGCAATATTCCGGCGGCGATCTGCGCGGCCTCGGTGTCGAACCTGTTGGGTATCGTCATCACGCCCGCTTTGGTCGGTGTGATGCTCTCCAGCCACGGCGCCGGTTTCGACATGAACGCCTTCCGCGATATCGCCATGCAGCTGTTGCTGCCGTTCGTGCTCGGCCAACTGTGCCGGCCGTTTATCGGAAAATGGCTCACGAGCCAGAAGCGCCTCACTTCGATCGTCGATCGCGGCTCCATCCTGCTGGTCGTCTACTCCGCTTTCAGCGCCGGCATGGTTGCGGGCGTCTGGTGGCAGTTGAGCTGGGAAAACTTCGTCGTCATCGCCGTATTCGATGTCGTGATACTGGCCGTCGTGATGGTCATCACCACCTATGGGAGCCGCAAGCTGGGCTTCTCGAAAGCCGATGAGATCGTCATCGTTTTCTGCGGCTCCAAGAAAAGCATGGCCAGCGGTATCCCGATGGCCAATATCCTTTTCGCCGGCCAGGCCGTCAGCATGATCGTGCTGCCGCTGATGCTGTTCCACCAGTTGCAGCTTTTCGTCTGCGCCGCCCTGGCTCAGCGCTACGCGCAGCGTCGTGAATTACAGCAGTTGCAGGCGACGGCCCAAACCAAGACCGCCTGATAGCCGCACCGCACAGCCGAGCCTGCCAATCCGCCGTTGCTTCAATGCGACGGCGGATTTCGTTTGTGCCTCTCTGTCAGCTCAAATTGGAAATCGATGCAAGTCGTTGGCGGCATTTACAGAACGCCTCAGAACAACGGCACTGCCATTACTATACCAATCGGCAGATTGGTCCGCAATTCTGTATAGATGTTTCCTGTAAAAGGCTGAAATACGCCTGTCATATTGCTGCAGTAATCTCCTTTCCAGAGCATAAAACAGTCAGCATTTACTGTCTGGATTTATTGCCTGTGCTGCCCAGTTATATTAAGGAGCCGCAGTAATGCTTGAACTTCAGGCCGTCACCAAAAGATTTGGCGAAACCACTGCGGTAAAGCAGGTCTCGTTGAAATTCGAACCCGGCCAGATGGTTGGCATTATCGGTCGCTCCGGCGCCGGCAAATCGACGCTTCTCCGCCTCATCAACCGCCTGGTTGCCACGGGCGAGGGCGACATCGTCTTCGAGGGCCGCAATATCAGCGCGCTGAAGGGCGATGACCTGCGCGCCTGGCGTACGCGCTGCGCCATGATCTTTCAGCAGTTCAACCTGGTGAACCGCCTCGACGTCCTCACCAATGTCCTGATCGGCCGCATCGGCACCGCCAGGACGCTGCCCATCATGTTCAAGCATTTCTCCGCCGAAGACCGCGCCGAAGCCGCCATGGCGCTCGATCGACTGGACTTGCTGCCGCAGGCGCTGCAACGCGCCGACACGCTTTCCGGCGGCCAGCAGCAGCGCGTCGCCATCGCCCGCGCCATGATCCAGCGGCCGAACCTCATCCTCGCCGACGAGCCGATCGCTTCGCTCGATCCGCGCAATGCGCGCCTGGTGATGGATGCGCTGCGCAAGATCAACCAGGAAGACAAGATCACCGTCATCTGCAACCTCCACACGCTCGATGCGGCGCGCGCCTATTGCGGGCGGATCATCGGCATGGCGCGGGGTGAGGTGGTTTTCGACGGCTCGCCAGAGGCGCTCACACCCGACGTGATCCAGGAGATCTATGGCGCTGACGATGAAGCTGCCGTGGACGAGAACCTGACCTCGACCATGGCCGCGCGCCCCCGGGCCGTGCCGGCCGGCGCTTCCTTCAGAGTTGCAGTCGCCGGCTAGCGCGACTGCTTCGAACCCTCAAATATCCCAACCGGAGCTTTTTCCATGAACTCTCTGATCCGCGGAGCCCTTGCGGCTGCGCTCTTGGCGGCTGCCATCGTCACCCCGGCGCTGGCTGACGATTGGCGCAAGCAGTATCCTGAACTCTCCATCGGTATTGCTTCGGGCGAGAACGAAACCGACTCCATTGCGCGTAACGAGGGCTATGCGGCCTATCTCACCAAGAAACTCGGCGTTCCGGTGAAGGTCGTCCGCGGCACCGATTACGCCGCCGTGGTGGAAGCCATGCGCGCCAACCAGGTGCAGTTTGCCTCGATCGGCCCGGCCAACTACGCGCTGGCCCACAAGGTCATGGGCGACCTCGTCACCCCCGTCGCCACCCAGCAGGACAAGGACGGCGAGAAGGGCTACTACTCCGTCATCGCCGTGCGCGCCGACAGCCCGTACAAGACCCTGGAAGACATCAAGGGCAAGTCCTTCGCCTTTGCCGATCCCAACTCGACCTCGGGCTTTGCGGTCCCGTCCTACTTCCTGTCGACCGTGCTGCACACGACCGCTGAAGACTATTTCAGCAATGTCGCCTTTTCGGGCGGCCATGAGCAGAGCGTCATCGCGCTTCTGAACGGCACCTTCGAGGCCGTTGCCACCTACCAGACCAACGACCACTCGGGCAACATCCCGCGCATGGTCGAAAAGGGCATGATCCCCGCCGGCTCGACCCGCATCATCTGGCAGTCGCCGCTGATCCCGAACTCGCCGGTCGTCATGCGGACTGACCTGCCGGAAGACCTGAAGAAGGCCTTCACCGACGCGCTATTCGCCTTCCCGAAGGAAGATCCGGAGGCCTTCAAGCAGCTCACCTCGGGCAACTCCATGGGTTACGCCCCCGCGACCCACCAGGACTATGTCGATGTGATCGCCATCACCGAGTACAATGAGCAGCAGCGCAAAGCCACTCACGGTAACTGATCCAACAGCAGCGGCGCGGGATGCCCGGCATCCCGCGCCGCTCGCCTTCAGGAGAATGCGCGCATGACCAGCGCCGCACCGGCCAGCACCCCGGCCGTACCTTTGGCGACCGAACGGCTTGCCGATTTCGAGCATAACTATCAGCGCCTGCAGCGAACCCGGACATCCTGGACGATCGTCATCGGCCTAGCCTTCATAGCGGCACTCGTAGGCTCGATGAGGATCAGCGATTTCAATCCCGCCAAGCTCGTTGCCGGCCTGCCCAAGGCGTGGAACTACATCAGCGGCACGTTTCCGCATCTGCATGCCGATACGCTCTGGGCGGACCTTTCGGGCTGGTACTGGGGTCTCAAATACTGGCTGCGCCTGATCCTCGAAACCATGCTGATGGCCTTCGTGGGCACGCTTGTGGGCGGCATGGGCGCGCTGCTGCTCTGTTTTTCAGCCTCGCGCAATCTGGCAAGTAACCGCTGGAGCTATTTCGCCAGCCGCCGGGCTTTGGAGTTCTGCCGTACGGTACCGGAATTCGTCTTTGCGCTGATTTTCGTCTTCGCCTTCGGCCTCGGCCCGTTTGCCGGCGTGCTCGCCATCGGCGTCCATACGATCGGAGCTTTGGGCAAACTCTTTGCCGAGGTCAATGAGAACGTCGATCCGCGCCCCATTGAAGGCGTCCGCGCCGCCGGCGGCACTTGGCCCATGATCATGCGCCTCGCCGTTGTTCCCCAGGCCCTGCCCAACTATGCCAGCTACCTGCTGCTGCGCTTCGAGATCAATGTGCGCGGCGCCGCGGTGCTGGGCGTCGTCGGGGCAGGTGGCATCGGCCAGGACCTTTACGTCGCCATCCGCCAGTTCGAATACACCGATATCAGCGCCATACTGCTGCTGCTGATCGCCGTGACCGCGGTGATCGACCTGTCCTGCGAAAGCATCCGCCATCGCCTCATGGGCTTCAACGCCAGGGAGGGTAACTGACCATGGCCGCCGTTACCGCCGAAGATCTTGCCGCCCTGCGTGCGGCCCATCCTGAAATCTTTCAGCGCCCGCCGATGGTGCGCCTGCGCGACTGGAGCCTCTGGATCGCCTTCCTGCTGGTGCTCGGCTTCGGGCTCTGGTGGATCGATGCCTCGCCCGCGCGCATCCTAACCGGCGTCACCAAGCTCGGCTTCCTGCTGCGCTTCATGTGGCCACCCAGCGACGGTGGCGCGTTCTGGGAGCTGGTCTATGCCATGATCCAGACGCTGGCGATGGCGTTCCTCGGCACGCTGGTCGCGGCCGTGGTGGCGCTGCCGCTCGGCTTCCTGGGCGCCAAGAACGTGGTGCGCAATTCCGTCATCCACTTCGGGCTGCGCCGCTTCTTCGACACGCTGCGAGGCGTCGACAGTCTCGTCTGGGCACTGATTTTCGTCAGCGCCGTAGGCCTCGGCCCGTTTGCGGGCGTCCTCGGCATCGCCATCTCCGATGTGATGGTGTTCTCCAAGCTCTTTGCGGAGGCCATCGAGAACGTCGACCGCAAGCCCATCGAAGGCGTGCGGGCGGCGGGTGCCGACGAAATCAAGGTGCTACGGCTCGGCATCTTCCCGCAGGTGTTCCCCGTCATCCTCAGCCACATGCTGTATTTCTATGAATCCAACGTCCGCGCGGCCGCCATCCTCGGCATCGTGGGCGCGGGAGGCATCGGCCTCGCATTGTCGGACCGTATCCGTATCAACAACTGGGATGAGGCAGCCTTCATCATCCTCATGATCCTGGTCACGGTCGCCATCATCGACAATATCTCCGGCCGCATCCGCTTGAAGATCATCCAGGACCAAAGTCACAAATGAGCGAAAAAATGCTGGGCCTCGAGCCCTCCGTCCATCCCACCGCGACCATCCGGGAAAGCGTGCTGGGGCCCTATACCGAAGTCGGTGCACGCACGAGCATCGCCGAGACCAAGTTCGGCGACTACAGCTACATCGTCCACGATGGCTCGATCATCTACGCCACCGTCGGCAAGTTCTGCTCGATCGCGGCCTTCGTGCGCATCAATCCGGGCAACCACGCCATGTGGCGGGCCAGCCAACATCACTATTCCTATCGCTCGCGCCAATATGGCTTCGACCTCGGCGACGATCTCGAATTCTTCCAGTGGCGCCGCGATCATCACGTCAGCATCGGCAATGACGTGTGGATCGGCCATGGCGCCGTGATCATGCCAGGCGTGACCATCGGTGATGGCGCCATCGTCGGCTCATCGGCCGTCGTCACCAAGGATATCGAGCCCTACACCATTGTGGCGGGTGTGCCGGCCAAGGTTATCAAGCGCCGCCATCCCGAGGCGCTGGCTGAAAAGCTCATGGCTTTGAAGTGGTGGGATTGGAGCCACGAAAAGCTCGGCGAGACGCTTCCGGATATGCGCGCGCTCAGCGCCGAAGCTTTCGTGGAAAAATACAGCGTGTAGTAAGGCAGGGCCGCCGGCGCCGTCAGGCGACCCGGCGGCCTTCCCGCCAGACGCCCATCACGACAGGCACGTCATCGATCACGCGCACGCGTGAAAAGTCGGCGCGCTTGCCAACTTCGAGCGCCCCACGATCGTCGAGCCCGACCATCTTGGCCGGATTGGCCGATACCAGGGACACGACCTTGGGCAATTCGATGTTTTCAGTCCGGTTCAGGAAGAACACGGCCTGCATCAGGCTCGATGGCACATAGTCGGACGACAGCCCGTCCAGGAAGCCGCGGCGCATCAGATCGATGGCCGAAACATTGCCCGAATGCGAGCCGCCGCGAACCACGTTGGGGGCGCCCATCACCACCTTCATGCCGCGATTGTTGGCATGTCCGGCGGCCCCGAGGGTGGTCGGGAATTCCGAGATCGCAACACCCGCCTGCACCGCCTCTTCGACGTGCTCACGCGTGGTATCGTCGTGGCTGGCGATAACGGTGCCGTGCTGGCGGGCGAGGGCGATGACCGAGCCACGGAAGCGGTCGGCGTAGAGCGCCTGCGCGGCGCGGCGCTGTTCGACCATCTGCTCAAACTCGAAATCGGTCCACTTCTTGTCGCGGTTGAACTGCCGCCACTTGGTGAGATCAGCCCATTGCCGCTGTCCGGGCGTATGGTCCATCAGCGACACCAGCCGCACCAGCGGATTGTCGGCCACCGGCTCGTAGATCTCCAGCATCGCCGGATCCGCCAGTTCACAACGCAGATGCAGAAGGTGTTCCGCACGCATCACGCTGCGCAACTCGGGATTGCTGACGGTCTTGATGGTGCTGGCGATCATCTGGCGGCGATTGCTGGCAGCCGAATATTCGCCCACCGAAACTGCATCGAAGACCGTGGTGATGCCGGCGCCCGCCACCTGAACATCGTGCGCGAGGATAGCGCCGGCGCCTGATGGCCACATGACCCCTGGGCGTGGCTGCAGATGCTTTTCGAGATTGTCGGTGTGCAGCTCGACGAAGCCTGGCAATAGCAGGTCGCCCTCGAAATTTTCGGCTGCCGGCGCGGCGCTGGCGCCGTTGTCGATCCCGGCGATCTCGCCGCCGAGGACGTTCAGGCTGCCATCGACCACAGCATCGGGCAACACCAGCCTGGCGTTGGTAATCAGTATATCGGTCATGAAGGCCTCTAAATCAGTTGACCAGCCGGCCTTGACGCCAGACGGAGCGGATCACGGGAACATCGTTCACCAGCTGCACGCGGATGAGGTCGCCACGCAGACCCGGCAGGATTTCACCCCGGTCATCCAGACCGCAGGCTCGTGCCGGCACGCTGCTGACCATGCGCATGGCGGTGGGCAGATCGATGCCGAAGGTCTCGTCACCGGCGATCATGAACACGCAATCGAGCATGGAGCGGGGAACGTAGTCGGAGGCGAGAATGTCGACCAGGTTTTCGGCCAGCAGGTCACTGACCGCGACATTGCCCGACTGCGAGCCACCGCGCAGGACGTTCGGAGCCCCCGCAACGGTCAGCATGGACTGCGCCCGCGCTTCGCGCGCCGCCTCAACGGTTACCGGAAACTCGGCGACGCGAATGCCTTCGCCATGGGCCATGTGGATATGCTCGACCGTTGTATCGTCATGGCTGAACATCGGCAGGTGCTTCGATTTGGCCAGGGCGATAACTTCAGCACGCACCTCGGCCGAATTGCTCTCGAGCGTTTCGAGCAGTTCCTGCAACTCCGCCTCGACCACCTGACGGCTCTTGCCGGTCTCGGCCATGCGGCGATCGAGATAGCGGGGCACATTGTTGCTCTGCCGCTTGCCCGGAATGTGTTCCATGATCGAAATGACGCGGACGATGTCGCGCTCGATATTGGCGGCGGTCAGGGCGGCCGTGTGGTCGTCGGTGATCTCGCAGCGCAGATGCACCAGATGCTCGGCGCGCAGCATGTCGTTGGCGCTGGCGGTCTCCAGTGCATCGAGCATCGGCGCCAGGATTTCGCGACGCTCGGGGTTCTTCACCGTAGCCCCGACGCAAAGCGAGTCGAACACTGTGGTGACGCCGCCACCGATGATCTGGGCATCGTGCGACAGCACGGCGCCCAGCATGTCCCAACGGACGTGAGCACGCGGCAGCACATGTTTTTCGAGATGATCGGTATGAACGTCGACCAGGCCGGCCAGCACCAGATCACCGGCACAATCCACCGCTCCGGGCACCTGCGTCTGACCCATGTCGACGCTGGCGATTGTGCCATCGACGATGCGAACGGAGCCTTCGATTATGGTGTCGTCGAGAACCACACGGGCGTTGGTAAGGATAAGTTCCTGGCTCACGCCGCGCTCCTCTGGAAAGACATGACCTCGAAGAGGCGGTCGGCAACGGCGTCGCGCACTTCGGCATCATGGAAGATACCGACGATGGCGGCACCGCGAGCCTTGGCCTCGAGAATGAGCTGGATCACCACCTGCCGGTTGGCGGCATCGAGAGACGCCGTCGGCTCGTCGAGCAGCAGGATCGGATACTCGTAAACAAAACCGCGAGCGATATTCACACGCTGCTGTTCACCACCCGAGAAAGTGGCCGGGGCGATGGACCACAGCCGCTCCGGAATATTCAGCCGCGTCAGCAACTGGGCGGCGCGGTCCTCGGCTTCCTTTTCAGACATACCGGCGAGTTTGCCGGGCTCGGCAACGACCTGCAGCGCCGGCACCCGCGGAATAACGCGCAGGAACTGGCTGACATAGCCCACCGAATAGCGGCGAACATCGAGGATCTGCCACGGCTCGGCGCTGGTCAGATCGGTCAATCCGCCCCGATGGGCGACGCGGACATGCCCGGAACCCGGCTTGTAATTGGCATAGAGCGACCGCAGCAGCGTCGACTTGCCGGCGCCCGAAGGTCCGTGCAGGCAGACGCACTCGCCGCCCGCCACATCGAGGCTGAGATCGGCGAAGACCGGGATGCGCGTGCCACCCTGGGTGTGCAACACGAAATCCTTGGTGAGGGCTGAGACCGAGATCATGGTCGTCATGGTATGCTCCGGAGGGTTCGCCTAGACTTGCAGGACAGAGGAGACGAGCAACTGGGTATAGGGGTGGTGCGGATCGTCGAGCACCTGATCGGTCAGGCCCTGTTCCACGACATTGCCTTTCCACATCACCATCAGCCGGTCGGCGAGTAACCGCACTACGGCCAAATCATGTGTCACCACGATGGCGGCGATGCCGAGTTCACGCACGAGGCCGCGCAACAGATCCAGCAGGCGGGCCTGTACCGACACGTCGAGGCCGCCGGTCGGCTCATCCATGAACACCAGCCGCGGGCGCGTCACCAGGTTGCGTGCGATTTGCAGGCGCTGCTGCATGCCGCCCGAGAACGTCTTGGGCATGTGATCGACGCGTGACGCATCGAGTTCCACCTTGGACAGCCAATCCAGCCCTTCGGCCCGGATGTCGCCATAGTGGCGCTGGCCAATGGCCATCAGGCGCTCGCCGACGTTACCGCCGGCGCTGACATCCATGCGCAGGCCGTCGCGCGGGTTCTGGTGTACGATGCCCCAATCAGTGCGCATCAGACGGCGGCGCTCGGGCTCGGAGAGCGAGAAGATATCGCGCAGGCCACGGCGCTCGAGATCATACTCGGCCGTGCCGCTATCGGGCGTCAGCTGCGCCGACAACACGTTGAGCAGGGTCGACTTCCCCGACCCGGACTCCCCGACGATGCCGATCACTTCACCCGGATAGAGGGTAAAGGACACGTCGCGGCAGCCGATGGTGTTGCCGTAGGATTTGGTGATGTCGGTGACCTTGAGCAGCGGCTGGCGCTGCGCGATCATTTCCGAAGTCGTCATGACGGCATTCATTGCGCGTTCTCCTCGTCCGGCAGCGGCACGCCCTGTTCACCGACATGGCCATGAGCCCGCCGATCGGCGCAGAAGTGGGTATCCGAACAGACGAACATCTTGCCGCCCTTGTCGTCGAGAACCACTTCGTCGAGATAGCTTTCCGTCGATCCGCACAATGCGCAGGCCTCCGGCCAAGTTTGCACCGTGAACGGGTGGTCGTCGAAGTCCAGGCTTTTGACGTCGGTATAGGGCGGAATGGCGTAGATGCGCTTCTCACGCCCGGCCCCGAAGAGCTGCAGGGCAGGGTTCTGCTGCATCTTGGGATTGTCGAACTTGGGAATGGGCGAGGGCGACATCAGATAGCGGCCGTTCACCATCACCGGATAGCCATAAGTCGTCGCGATGTGACCGAACCGCGATATGTCCTCATAGAGGCGCACATGCATCAATCCATACTCGGCATAGCCGTGCATCTTGCGCGTTTCGGTTTCCCGCGGTTCGAGACTGCGAAGCGGCTCGGGCTGCGGCACCTGGTAGACCAGGATCTGGCCTTCCTTGAGATCGGCTTCGGGAATGCGATGCCGGGTCTGGATGACATCGGCTTCCTCGGTCGCCTCACTCGTCGCCACGCCGGCGACGCGCTCGAAGAAGCGGCGGATGGAAACGGCATTGGTGGTATCGTCAGCGCCCTGGTCGATGACCTTAAGCGTATCCTCGGGACCGATGACGCTCGCCGTCACCTGGATGCCGCCGGTGCCCCAGCCATAGGCCAGCGGCATTTCGCGGCCGCCGAACGGCACCTGATAGCCGGGCACCGCCACGGCTTTCAGGATAGTGCGGCGGATCATGCGCTTGGTCTGCTCGTCCAGATAGGCGAAGTTGTAGGCCTCGTCCCAATGCGCGCTGTGTTCGGTTGCGGCGCTCATTCGGCGGCCTCCTTCTGCTGGCGGTACTGATATTCCTGGCGCAACTTGCGGATGAGCTGCAGTTCCGCCTGGAAGTCGACGTAGTGCGGCAGCTTCAAGTGGGAGACAAACCCGGCCGCCTCCACATTGTCGGTGTGGTAGAGCACGAATTCCTCGTCCTGCGCCGGGTAGCGCACCATCTCGCCGAATTCACGTGATCGCAGGGCCCGATCGACCAGGGCCATGGCCATGACCTTGCGCTCATTGTGCCCGAAGGTGAGGCCGTAGCCGCGTGTGAACTGCGGCGGCTTCTCCGCCGAACCCTTGAACTGGTTGATCATATGGCACTCGGACACGACGATGTCGCCGATATCGACGGCGAAACCGAGTTCCTCCGGCACCAGCTCGACGCTGACTTCACCCATGCGGATTTCACCCGCAAAAGGGTGGTTGCCGCCATAACCGCGCTGGGTCGAATAGGCCAGTGCCAGCACATAACCCTCGTCGCCGCGCGCCAGGTTCTGCAGACGCTGGTCACGATCGGCCGGAAAGGCCATCGGCTCACGCGTCAGATCGAACACTTCGCCCTGGTCCTCATCCGGAACTTCCGGTTCGATGAGACCTTCGAAATTCAGGATGTCGGCGACATGCGGCATCCCGTCGGCCAGAGCCTCCTCGGCCAAAGGCGCCTGCGGAGCGCCGACGCCGGCGTCCGCCATCAGCGCGAAGTCGAGCAGGCGATGCGTGTAGTCGTAGGTCGGCCCCAATACCTGGCCACCCGGAATATCCTTGTATGCCGCCGAGATGCGCCGGCGCACCAGCATCTCTGCTGTATCGATGGACTCCGAGACGCCAAGCCGGGGCAGGGTGGTGCGGTACGCACGCAGCAGAAAAATCGCCTCGACCAGATCGCCCTGAGCCTGCTTGATGGCAAGCGCGGCCAGTTCGCGATCGCAAATGGAGCCTTCCGTCATGACCCGGTCGACCGACAGGCCGAGCTGTTCGTCGATCTGGGCGACGCTCAGCTCCGGCACGTCGGGATTGCCGCGCCGGGCTTCGGCAATGAGCTCATGGGAGTTGAGAATGGCGCGTTCGCCGCCCTTGACTGCAACATACATGTGTCAGCCCTCCACTTTGACGCCGCGCGGCAGGCCGATTACGGCGCTGCCCGAGGCGAAGATGATGTCGAGGCCGAGCGGATAAAGCTCATGATTGAGCGCCCACTGCGCCCAGAAACTCTCCGGCAGGCCACCGATACGCACGTCGGTGACCTTTTCGATGCCAGGCCCTGTCCAGTGCGTCACCGGACCTTCCGTCAGGGTCGGGACCTGGATGATGATCGTGGCCGATCGATCCGGATACCGATCCTCACCGATGCCGAAGCTATCGAGAGACGGCATGGTGGCCGGATCGGAGATGATTGCGAATTGCGCATCCAACGCGGCGGCCGTGATCGGCGAGCCGCAATGGAACTTGACGAACTCAGGCACCGCGCTTTGGGCGACCCGGCTGTCGAGCCAGACGGACGTATCGAAATCGAACAGGGTCAACACCGCCGCGGTGGTGGCGATATCGAGCGGGGCAGGCCCATCGAGCCCGATGCCGATGTCCTGGATCCGCCCCGCATAGGACATGGCGTTGAGGATGGCACGAAAGGCTGTCTGGCTTTCAAAAACCGCGTTGGCGAAGCCTGGCTTCAGGAGTTCAGCCTGTGCGGCCATGGAATCGTTACCGGAACTCATTTCGGATTGGCTCCCCGGACCAACGTGAAGAAGTCCACCTTGCTCGACGCGGCCTTGCGGCTCGCGATCGAGCGGTCTTCGGCCTGCCTGCGGGCCAGCGGGGCGATCACTTCGCGCTCCACCCGGTCATGCTCGCTACCCTGCAGCAGGGCGTCGAACACGGCGGCAAGCTCGACTTTCCGGCCATCGCGGCCAGAGGCATAGCTGTGACCAGTAGTGCCATCCTTGAGACGGACGGCGCAGCGGGTGACGGTCATCTCACCAAAATTGAACGGATTGCCCGTCCCGCCGGCGCGGCCGCGAACCATAACGAGGCCGATTTCGGGACGACGCAGCAAGTCATAGGTGGGCTGGGTGGGGAGCGCCTTCCAGGCGCTTTCCAGCTCAGTGCGCGTGGCGCGGGCAAGGACGCCCATCCAACGCGCCCGTGGCGCGGTGTCTTCGGCTGAATGCAGATTTTGTGTCATGGTGCAGACCTATTCATCTATACGTCTAGACCTTTTTAAATGTGTAGTTTATGGTGCAACGGCTGTTGGCGCTCTTATGGCGCGCTTGGATGACGGCGACGTGACAAGCCGACAAGATTTCGGCGGAGACTTCTGATGACCGAACGCCGAACTGGTACGCCGCTCTGGCAGTATATCGCAGATACCCTGACACAGGAAATACGCGATCGCGTCTTCGGCCCCGGCGAGCAGTTGCCGACGGAAACGGACCTCGCACAGCGGTTTGGCGTCAACCGCCATACGGTCAGACGGGCAGTGGCTTCGCTGCAGGATTTCGGCTTGATTCGCATCGAGCAGGGGCGCGGGACGTTCGTCCAGGAAGACATCGTCGACTATCCGCTCTCCAAGCGAACCCGCTTCTCGGAGATCATCCGCCGCCAGGCCCGTACGTCCTCGGGCATCTTGTTGCGGTCGGCGACCATCCCCGCCGATCCCGCCATTGCGGAAGCGCTGGAAATTTCACCGGGCGCGCCCGTGGCGCTGATCGAAACCGTCGGCAGCGTCGATGGCCAGCCGATCAGCCTCGCCGCGCACCATTTCCCACTCGATCGCTTTCCCGACCTGTTCGATGCCTATGAGGCCGAACGCAAGATCACGCCGATGCTGCAGCGACTGGGCGTCGGCGACTATCTGCGCAAAACCACCCGCGTCCTCGCGCGTATGCCCGATGGCCATGAAATGCGCCATCTGCACCTTGCCCGCATGACGCCGATCCTTTGCCTCGAGGCGATCAACGTCGATGGCCAGAACCGGCCCATCGAATACGGTCTGACGCGTTTCTCCTCCACGCGCGTCCAGGTCGTCATCGACACGCTGTCGGAGAACGATCGGTCGAGCCTTGCCTGAAACGCCCGAATGAACGAGCTTCGTCCCATCTCTAACGGCGACGAATCTCGATGAGCATTTGGATCGATACCGACATGGGGTTTGACGACCTCGCGGCCACGCTTGTCGTGCTCAATAGCGGCATGAAAATCGCTGGTATGTCACTGGTTTTCGGCAATGCACCGATCGCCGAGGTCTGCGCCAATGCGGCAGGCGCGGTATCGGCGTTCGGATGGTCCTTTCCAATTCATGTGGGCCGCGAGCGGCCGGTGCTTGGCCTGATCGAAACGGCGCAGAATGTACTGGGCCAAACCGGCATCCGCACGGTGGGCAGTTCGTTGCCCGTTGTACCATCGGCCTTTCCCACCGACGCCTTTGCGGCTTTGCTCGCATGGCTGGAAGCCGCCGGAGAGCACCGCATCCTGGCGCTGGGTCCCCTGACCAATATCGCCGCATTGATCCTGGCGCGCCCGGATCTCGTCCAGCGGATCGATGAACTCATGTGGATGGGTGGGGGCGTCACCACTGGCAATCACACGGCCTCAGCCGAGTTCAATGCTTTTGCCGATCCGGAGGCGCTTGCCATCGTCATCGCCCATGGCGTACCCCTGCGTATGATCGACCTCGATATCTGCCGCAAGGTCATCGGCACGCCCGCTGACGTGGTCCCGATCCGCCTGGCGGGCGGCGACAACGCCCAACTCGTCGCCGATATGCTGGCCGGCTTCATCGAAATCGGCACCAGCCGTGGCCGCCCAGGGATGGCGCTCTATGATCCCACCGCCGCAGTGGCATTCGTGCGCCCCGATCTCTTCAGCTTCAAATTGGCGCGGCTGGATGTGGAACTCGGGGGCAGGCTCACGAGAGGCCGAACGATCGTCGATATCCGCCCGACCGCAACGCCCAATGCCAGCTTTGCGCAAGAAGTCGATGCGGAGGCTGCGCGTGCCACCATCTTTGCTGCCCTGCTCGAAGCGGCCAGGGCTTGATCACCTCGCCATGGGAGCAATCGGTTGATGCAGCCGCATGAATTCTGGCAGGTTATCGAGCCCGCCGGCGAGCCGGAAACGCTGTTCTCGGAAAGCTACCCTGCGCTGCTTCCGGATGGCCGCCGCCTGCGCTTGCCGATCCGCAGCCTTTCCGATGGCCAGCACGGGCTGGCGTCCCTGATCATCAACCAGGCCAGCTTTTCCGTGCAGGACGCGCTGGCGACGGCGCTGGCGGAACGTCTTGCCGCCTATCGTCCTGAAGTGGTCGTGGGCCTGCCCACCCTCGGCCTGACACTCGCCGCTCTTGTGGCGCAGCGGCTGGGTCACGCCCGCTACGTGCCGCTCGGGACGTCGCGCAAGTTCTGGTACGACGAAACGCTTTCCGTGCCGCTATCCTCGATAACGACGGCGCAGGAAAAGCGCCTCTATATCGACCCGCGCCTGCTGCCATTGCTGGCCGGGCGCCGCGTGGCGCTCATCGATGATGTCATCAGCAGCGGCACATCCATGGCCGCAGCCCTGGAACTTCTGCGCAATAGCGGCATCGAACCTGTCGTGCTGGGCGCAGCTATGCTGCAGAGCTTAGTATGGCGTGACAGGTTCGCCGCCATCGACCCGCGTTGGACCGAATTGACGATCGGCGTCCTGGCTACGCCCCGCCTGACCCGCAATCCTGATGGAAAGTGGCGTGCCGAATAGGCTAACGACGTTCCGGTGCCAGGATGCAGCACTGTTCAGGCATCGGCGTCAGCACGGCTTTGGCGCCTGAGGGCAGGGGCTCGGCCAAAAGCCCATTGGCGATCAACTCGCCAGCCGCCGTATCGCAGCGATACTGATAGGCACGGCCAAGATAGGTCCTGAGCCCCAAAGTAGCCGGCAAGCCGCTGCCACTCGTGTTCACGGCCAGGCCGTCCGGACGCGCAGCCAGCACGAAATCGTCCGGGATCGCACCGAACGCATCCTGCGAGAGGCTGACGCGCGCCCCACCGACCTCGGCCACCACTTCCGCGCCGTTGCGCTCGACCACATGCATGGGGATCATGTTCTCATAGCCGACGAACCGCGCGACGAAAGCATTGCCTGGCCGCTTGTAGAGCGTTTCTGGCGTATCGACCTGCTCGATGCGGCCGGCGTTCATCACCGCCACCCGGTCGGAAATCGAGAAAGCCTCTTCCTGATCGTGCGTCACATAGAGCGCAGTCGTTCCATTGGCGCGCTGCAGGCGGCGGATTTCGACCCGCATGTCTACACGCAGCTTGGCATCGAGATTGCTGAGCGGCTCGTCGAACATCAACAGGCCGGGATCGATGACCAGGGCCCGGGCAAGAGCGACGCGCTGCTTCTGGCCGCCCGACAATGCCGCCGGATAGCGTTCGGCAAAATCCTGCAACCCCACGCGTTCCAGCATGGTCATGGCGCGCTTATGCCGTTCGGCCGCATCGACGCCGCGCTGGCGCAGGCCGAAGGCAACGTTGTCGACAACCTTCAGGTGGGGGAAAAGCGCGTAGCTTTGGAAGACGATGCCGATGTCGCGCATATGCGCCGGCAAACGGCTCAAATCCTTGTCGCCAAGCTTGATGCTGCCGGAACTGGGGTTGAGAAAGCCGGCAACCAGGCGAAGGGTCGTGGTCTTGCCGCAGCCGCTCGAGCCGAGCAGCGATACAAGCTCGCCTGCCTCCACCGTCAGCGACAGGTTTTCCAGCACACGGGCGTTGCCATAGTGGGCACTGACGGAATCGAGGGTGAGTGAAACGGTCATGGGCGCTACTTGGTCAGGAAGGTGAGGCCGAGTGTCGCCTCGACGCCGGCCATGACGAGCACCGTCACCAGCATCAGCAGCACCGACACGGACGCGACGGTTGGATCGAAGAACTGGTCCATATAGGCCAGAATCTGGATCGGCAACGTTGAAATGCCGGGACCAGTAAGGAAGAGCGACATCGACACATCATTGATCGAGGTGATGAAGGCGAGGACGAACGCCGCAATCACCCCGGCGCGGATGTTGGGCAGCACCACCGTGAAGAAGGTCTTGACCGGCGGCGAGCCGAGGCTGATGGCCGCCTCCTCGACGGCGAAGTCGAACGAGGCGAGGCTGGCGCTGACCACCCGCACCGCATAGGGCAACACCAGGACCGCATGCCCGATCAACAGGCCGAGGAAGATCGGCGTGCCGAAGCCGATGGTCATGGATTTCATCAGCGAAAAGCCCAGCACGATCTCGGGTACCAGCACCGGCAGGACGAACACCGTCGATAGCCAGCGCGGCAGCTCGATGCGGAAGCGGTTGAGCGCATAGGCGGCCGGAATACCCACCAGGAGCGACAGGATCGTGCCACCGACGGCCAACTGGAAGCTGGTGAGCATGGTGCTGCGGAACGCGTCCACTTCGAACACGTTGGCGAACCAGTGCAGCGTCAGTCCACGCGGGGGAAAGGTGAGGAAGGTCGTGTCGCTGAACGAGGCGCCGATGATGATGACCAGCGGTGCGATCAGGAAGAAGATCACCAGCGCGGCAAAAGCGATAAGGAGAGGATGAAGCCGCATCGGTCAGGTCGCCATCGGGTTCAAACGGCGCGCCAGGCGCGTCATGACAAGGACGATGCCGATGGTCAGGACCACCATGATCGCCGCGATGGTCGAGGCGCTGACCCAATCAAAGGTCACCATGGCTTGCTGGTAGAGCAGGGTTCCCATCATCATCTGGCTCTCGCCGCCGAGCAGTTGCGGCGTGGCGTAGGAGGTGAAGCTGCCGGTAAACACGAGAACGGCTCCCACGATCAGCCCCGGCGTCGCCAGCGGCAGGATGACTTGCCGCATCGTCGCCAACGGCTTGGCGCCCAGCGAGGTTGAAGCCTGGATAAGGTCCTCGGGGATGCTTTCCAGCACGCCGACCAGCGTCAGGATCATCAGCGGCACGAAGAGATAGACCATAGCAACGATCACGGCGCCCTGGCTGTAAAGCATGGACAGCGGCTGCTGGATGATGCCGGTCGCCTGCAGCGCCGCATTCAGGATGCCGTTCTTGCCCAGAATGATCAGCCAGGCGAAAGAGCGCACCACGACGCCAGTCAGCAGCGGAAACACCGCAGAGATGATCAGCAGGCCCTTGGCCCGCCGTGGCGCCTGGGCGATCACATAGGCGGTGAGGAAGCCGACGACGACGGAGATGACGGTGGTGATCACCGCGATCTGCAGGGTTCTCAACAACACCGTGCGCCGGAAGCCGGAAGCGAAATAGGCGATGTAGGGAGCGAACAGACCTTTTGGATCGCTGAAAGTCGTCGCAAAGGTTGCCCCGACCGGCGAGATCAGGAAGATCAGCACTCCGATGGTGGCGGGCGCGGCCAATGCCCATCCGAGCCAGCGATTCATCGAGCAGCCCTTGCTTCTGGCGGTTCAGAGACCGCACCCCTAAACGAAAACGAGACGCGATTCCGCGTCTCGTCGAGGCAATAACCCAACAGGGCCGGTTTTACATACCGAAAACTTCGTTCCAGCGATCGATCCAGTTCGGCGTGGCTTCGATCATCTTGGCATAGTCCAGCCGCTGCAGCGAGTTCACCATGTCGGCACCATAGGTCCAGATCTTGGCCTGCTCCGGCGTCAGCACGACCTTGGTGGAGATCGGCGCGTCGACGCCTTGCTCGGCTTCCTTCTGCTGTACTTCCTTGGACAGGATGAAGTCGATGAACTTGTGGGCAAGGTCGACGTTCTCGGACCCCACCGGGATGTTTACCGTGTTGAGCACGGCGATATCGCCTTCCTTGAGGTTGGCCCAGGTCATGGTGGGAACCGCCTGCTGCATCGACGCCAGCGTGAAATCCTGGGTCATCGACACCGACACTTCGCCGGTCGAGATGAGATTAACGAGGTCCGAACCGGTGTTGTAGTTCTTGACCACGTTCGGCTTAAGCGCCGCCAGGGCTTCGAACGCCTTGTCGGTATCGGTGTAGGGATCAACGCCGGCATGGTCGCCGGCCTTGATCACCACCATCGGACCGGCGGTCGTGGTGATGCCGGGCAGGGACAGCGAGCTCTTGAGGTCGTCGCGCCACAAATCGTTCCAGGATGTGATCGGGGTTTTCACCGACGCGGAATTA
Organism: Devosiaceae bacterium; assembly: GCA_036499825.1. GTDB lineage: Bacteria > Pseudomonadota > Alphaproteobacteria > Rhizobiales > Devosiaceae > Paradevosia. The sequence goes on along the minus strand of DASYCZ010000026.1, from coordinate 682,555 downwards.
TAGACCAGCCCGATGCGACCAACCGTGTAAGCCGGGCCATAGCCGCCCTGCGGATCCTTGCCGATATCGTAGCTGTCGGCCAGGTTCGGGATCTTGGACGGGTCGATCTTCTGGAAAAGACCCTGTTCGATGCCCTGCTGGGAGTAGCTGTCGGTCAGGTAGATGATATCCACCCCCTTGCCGCCGCGGGCCTTGAGCTTGTTCAGCCGGTCGGCATTGTTGCCCGTCTCGAAGACGATGTTGCAACCGCAGATCTGCTTGAAGGGCTCGATGATGTTTGCATCCATCTTCTCGCCGTTGTAACCCCACCAGGAGATGGTGAAAGTCCTCTCTTGAGCGATGGCCGGCTGCGCCGCCAATGCTCCGAGAAGCATAGCCGCTCCAACCATCCGCGCAGCATCAAACCTGTTCATATTGCCTGTTCCTGTTAGCCCTTGATGTCGGCGTTTTACGCAAGCCGAACGATGAACGCTATTTTTTTGGCAAACGGTTTGCAAGGTCAAATGCTAGGCAGGCTACAGGCATCGTCATTCAACCGTCATATCCTGACGAAAGCCCGCTATTCGGCGGGTGTGCGGCTTGGATTGCCGGCCCGCGCCGCCTCCTGCAAACGGCGGCGCTCGCGAAAGCGTCCCCATTGCTGGTCGGCGATCACGCCGATCAGGATCACGCCCCCCATGACGGAGAAATTGAGCGAAGAGGGGATGCCGAGCAGGTTGACCAGGTTCTGCAGCTCCTGCAGCAACACCACGCCCAATACCGCCCCGATGATCGAGCCTTCGCCACCACGCAGCGAGAAGCCGCCCAGCACCGCCGCGGCGATGGCGTAGAGTTCGTAGAAATTCCCGTGGGAAGAGGGCGATATCGAGCGCGTATACATGGCGAAATAGATCGCCGACAGGATGGTCAGCACCTGGCAGATCATATAGGCGGCGATGATCACTCGGTCCGTCCTGATGCCGGAGAACCGCGCTGCCTCCTCGTTCTTGCCCACCGCATATAGATGGCGGCCGAACACTGAACGGTGCACCACTACCCACATGATGGCCGCCACGATGATGAGGGCGATGAAGGAATTCGGCACGCCGAAGCTGCGGCCGGCGGCGATGAATTCGAGATCGGGAAAGTTCTGGCCGAACGAGAACCCGGCCGTGGCGTCCTTGGTATAAAAGCGCGCCACTCCGCGATAAATCAGCAGCCCGCACAGCGTCACTATGAACGGCTGCAGCTTGAGCTTGGTGATGAGCAGTCCGTGGACAAGCCCCACCACGACCGCCAGGACCAGCATCAGCACCACGGCGATAGGCCAGGGAATGTTCTGGTTGGCGACGAAATCGACGAACAACACCCCGACCAGCGCGATCATCGAACCCACCGATAGCTCGATGCCGCCAGTGAGGATGACGATCGCCTGTCCAAGCGCCGAAAGCCCGAACATGCCGACGAGATTAGCGGTGTTGGCGAGATTGGTCGGCAGCAGGAAGCGCGGATTGATGATCGACACCACAGCGCCGACCACGATGATCAGGCCGAGCAGCCCAAGGTCCTTCTTGTTCATCAAATCCCCTCCGCTGTCGCGGGAGCCGCCGGACGGATATGGCTCATGCCTTTTCGCCCTGTATCTTGCCGACGGCCAGCAGCAGCACATTCTCCTCGCTGAACCGGTCGCGTCCGAGAATGCCCGCAATGCGCCCCTCATGCATGACGGCGATACGGTCGGAGACACCGATCACCTCCTCCATGTCGCTGGAGATCATCAACACGGCGACGCCGCTGTCGGCCAACGCGCGCATCAGGCGATAAATCTCGGCCTTGGCGCCGATATCGATGCCACGGGTCGGCTCATCGAAAATCATGATCTTCGGCTCCATCGCGAGCCATTTGGCCAGCACCACCTTTTGCTGGTTTCCGCCTGACAACAGGCTGGTACGCGTTGCAACCGTCGGGGTCTTTATGCCCAGATTGCGGCGCTGCGCCTCGGCGGTCTTGATTTCGGACCCGCGCTCTATGAGGAAATTCGTGGCATGGGACATGAGGTCTGGCAGCGAGATGTTCTCAAGGATCGGCATATCGAGCAGCACGCCGGCTCCCTTGCGATCCTCGGGGACAAGGAAGATGCCTCGCCTTACGGCCTGGGAAACATTGGCCGGCCGAAACCTTTCGCCCTGCACCTCGAAATGGCCGCCATAGATCGGATCGACACCGAACATTGCGCGCGCGAGTTCCGTGCGCCCGGAGCCGACGAGGCCGGCAAGCCCCAGAATTTCGCCATTGCGCACATCGAGGCTTGCGGCCTGCTCGGGATAAGCTGCCGTGCGCACCCCGATCACCGACATGGCGACATCACCGGTCGTATCGGCGCGCGTCGATGGCTGCACCTTGAGGTCACGGCCGATCATCAGCTTGACCATGCGATCATGCCCGATTTCGTCCTTGCCGAGGGTGCCGGCCAGAGCGCCGTCGCGCAAGACCACGACGCGGTCGGCGACCTGTTCGACCTCATGCAGGCGATGGGAAATGAAGATGACGCTGATGCCATCGGCCTTCAGCGCCTTGATCACACCGAGCAGTTTGGCAGTCTCCGACAGCGGCAGGCTGGAGGTCGGCTCATCCAGAATGACCAGCCGCGCTTCCACCGACAACGCCTTGGCGATCTCCACCATCTGGCGTTGGGCCAGCGACAGGCTGGCAAGCGGCGTCGACGATGTGAAATTGGCGCCAACGCGCTTGAGGAGCGGCGCGGCCAGTTCGTGCTGCTTCCTGTCATCAACAAGGCGAAGCAAGCCGCCGGTGCGCGGCTCGCGGCCGATGAAGATATTGGCGGCGACATCGAGGTTGTCGAAGAGGTTGAGTTCCTGATGCACGAAGGCGATACCGGCGCTCATGCTCTCGGCAACACTCAGGGCAGGGCGCTCCACACCGTCGATGGCAATGACGCCATGATCCGGAGCGATGACGCCACCCAGCACCTTCATCAGTGTCGATTTGCCGGCGCCGTTTTCGCCGACGAGACCGATCACCTCGCCGGGACTGACGGTCATCGAGAAGCCCGATAGCGCCACGACGCCCGGATAGACCTTGCGGATTCCAGCGAGACTAAGGAACGGTTCGCCTGCCATCGGCGAGGAAGCAGCGGCAACGTTTGTCATGTTCGCCCACGGGGTAGGCGGGCGAGACCCAAACAGGACGGTTGATCGCCTGGCCTCGCCCGCATCCGCAAAAGCCGGTCCGGCGAGCCGGACCGGCTCGCCTCAATCAGTTACCAGCCATCGCCTTGAGATTGGCCGCGTAGGCGTCGATGTCGTCCTTGTAGAGGATCTTGGTCGGAATGATCACCTGGCCATTGGCCGGGATGCCTGACTTGTCGCCTCCAAGATAGGCCGCCATCAACTTGAAGCCCTGGTAAGCCCATTCGAACGGCTGCTGCACGACGGTACCCGCGATCGTGCCTTCCTTGACGCCGCCAAGGGTGATCGGATCGTCGTCAAAACCGACGATGTTGATCTGGCCGAGCTTGCCGGCCTCCTTGAGCGCTGCATAGATCTGCGGCGTATTATAGGAATAGAAGCCCACCATGCAGTCGATGTCGGGATTGGCGGTGACCACGTCCGCAACGTTTGCCTTGGCGCGGGTCTGGTCACCGTCGTCGCCGCGGGTATCCACCAGCGTGATGTTGGTGCCCTTGAGGCCTTCGGTGAAGCCTTGCGCGCGCTCCTTGTAGTTGGCGGCATCGAGCAGGCCCACAAAGCCCATGCACTTGCCGCCGTTCGGCATGGCCTTCTTGGCGATCTCGGCCGCCTGGCCGCCCGCCAACACGTTCGAAGAACCCACATAGGCGATACGCTTGCTCTGCTGCGCATCGGAATCGGTGGTGAACAGCGCCGTCTGGCCGGCAATCTTGTCGAGGACGTCAGTCGCCTTCGGATCCACGGCTGACACCATGATGGCCTTGACGCCAGCTGCCGCCAGATTGTCCATGAGCGATTGCTGACTCGCGACTGTTCCCTGGTCGGGATACTTGAATTGGAGCGTATAGTCCGGAAGTTCTCCCTGGGCTTTTTTCATGCCCGCTTCGGCCGCCTTCCAGAAATCGGAGGCAACGTTGACGACGAACGCCATCGACGGTTTGTCCTGGGCCATCGCCGGCGAGAGCGCGGCTGCTCCAAGCATCAGACCTGCCGCCGCGGCAGCAGACATTCTCACTGCATACTGCATCGATTTTCCTCCCATGGGCCGCTTGGCCCGCTCTTGGTTCTGTTACGCCAACCTAACGAACTGTCCGTTCCCGGATCTTGGTTCGTCCCTCCTGGGCGCAGTTGTATCGTTATATGAACCCCAATATTAGTAAACTCCTTTCCTCCGAACCTAACTGCGGGCAGCACGGGACATACCTCTTATTGGGTGAGCCGTTGACACCAATTATCGTTATCGATAATGACAGATCGATGCGAGCCGTGACGGATTTGATCGGAGCAAGATAGGCATGTTCGAGCTTCGAGGCGGGGGCTACCAGCCCCCGCGATCAGTCCATAATCATGCCATGCGGATGCTGGGCGAAGAGCTTGGTCGCACCTTCGGGGACACCTGCCATTATTCCCTTACGGAAGATATAACCAAGACGGGGCACAAGGCCTCGGACCTGCTGGATCTGGTGGAGACCGGCAAACTCGATCTCTGCTACTTTTCATCGAGTTATCTGGCGGCCCGCGTTCCGGACCTCGCCGTTTTCGACCAACCCTTTCCATCCCTCGATCGAGGCGCGCTTTTTGCCCGTCTCGATGGAGAGACAGGTGACTTTATCGCCCGCTCGGTCGAAGCGGCGACCGGGTTCCGGGTGCTTGGTTTCTGGGACAATGGCGTCCGGCATATCTCCAACCGCCTGCGCCCCATACAGGCGCCGGCGGATTGCCGCGATCTCACAATCCGGACACTGAATAACGACCTCTACCTTCAAACCTTTCGCGCCCTCGGGGCGCTTCCCGAGGTCATCGATGTCAAGGATCTGCGCCGGGCCGTGCTCGATGGTGTGGTCGATGCGCAGGAAAACCCGCTGACCAACATCGTAACCTTCGGCTTGCAGGAAGCGCATCGTTTCGTCAGCATGACGGCGCATTTTCAGGGCATCTGCCTGGTACTGGCCAATCGCGCCAGCTTCGAGCGACTGCCTCAAGACATACAGCAAGCGATGATCGATTGCATTGCGACGGCGAGCCGCGAACAACGCGCCGTAGCGATGCAGGAGGACATCGATTGCCTGACCTCGCTGGAAGCGGACGGGGTGGCGATCCTGCAGCCGCACGAGATTGACCGGCGGGCCTTCGGCGCTGCGGTGTCCGGTGTCGCCGCTGCTTTGAACACCTCGCTCAATCCATGGCTGCTGGCGCAACTGCGCGGCTAAGGGTCGGCGCTTGTCGAGATTGACCGCGATTTCAGCGCGATCGCATGGAGGATGACGACGATGTCGAGCAATTATGGCCCCACGGTCGCACGGACGCATGGCCGGCCCGGGCGCGAAACCCGACCCAAGACCCTGACGGTCGATGTGCACAATCACGTCTGGTCGCTGGAGGCCGAGGCGTTCGTCAAGCCGCATTTCGACCCGTCCAAGGTGTCGATGACGCGCGGCGCCCCCGACGCCACCAAGGAGCTTATGAAACGGCAGGCCGCGGACCGACGTCCACACCAGACCGACTGGAAGGTGCGCATCGCCGAAATGGACAAGATGGGCATCGACGTGCAGGTCATCTCCGTGGTGCCCAGCCAGATGTATCCGCAACTGCCGCTCGATGTGGTGGTCAAATCATCTTCCATCGTCAACGACAGCCTCGCCGAACTGGCGGCCAATAAGCCAGACCGGTTCGTCGCCATCGGCACCGTGCCTCTTCCCGATGGCAAGGCGGCCGCGGCCGAACTGGAGCGCTGCGTCACCAAGCTCGGCTTCAAGGGCGTGCAGGTGCCTACCAATTTCGGCGGCAAGGAACTGTCCGATCCCGCGCATGAGCCGTTCTGGGCCAAGGCCGAGGAATTGGGCGCCGTGGTCTTCGTGCATCCGAGCGGCTTCACCCATCCGGAACGCCTGTCGCGGTTCTATCTCAACAACACCATCGGCAATCCGCTCGAGACGACGATCGCCGTGCACTACCTCATCCTCGATGGCGTGCTGGAGCGCTACAAGACCCTCAAGGTCGTGGCGGCGCATGGCGGCGCTTTCGCCGCCGCCTATTCGGGCCGTATGGACCATGCCTGGGGTGCGCGCAGCGACGCCCATGGAGACCTGCCCAATCCGCCGACGAGCTATCTCCGGCGCATCTATTTCGACTCGCTAGTCTTCACGCCGCACCAGCTCGAATACCTCGTTCGCACCTTTGGCGCCGATCGCATCATGCTGGGCACGGATTTCCCCGCCGACATGGGCGAGTATGAGCCGCTCGGCCATCTCGCCTCGGTGGACTCGTTCGACGCGGCCACACGCGAGGCCGTAGCCGGTGGCAATGCCAGGCGGCTGTTCAACATCGGCTAGCGGGGCAGGGCCGGAGGCGATGGATTGACGCCTTCGCCCCGTCGACCATAAATCCTTGCAATCGGCGGCGCCCGACGAATCCGAGGATGCCGCCGCGGGAGAGATGCATGTCGTCAGACCGACGGTCAAAAAAGGTCTCGCTCTCCACCAGGATCCGGGAAGTTCTGTCAGCCCGGATTCTGAACGGCGAGCTACAGCCCGGCGAACGCCTCGTCGAAATGCGCCTGGCCGAAGAGTTCGACACCAGCCAGGCGCCGGTACGCGAAGCGCTGCGCGAGCTCGAAATGGCCGGCATGATCGAGTCGAGCCGCAATCGCGGCACGCGCGTCAAGGTCACCAGCCTCAAGGAATTGGGTGAAATCTATGACGTGCGCTCCGAACTCGAGGCCTTTGCCGGCGCGGCCGCCGCGGAGGTGATGGCTACACGTATTCCGCAGCTTCAGGCCCAGGTCGAAGCCATGCTGGAAGCCGCTCGGCAGTCCGATCTGACAGGGTTCGGAGAGGCCAATGCGCTTTTCCACCGCACGATCGTTGAAGCCGCCGACAATGCCACTCTGCTCGATATCTGGCAGCGGCTCGACGTGAAGTCTCGCACCATGGTGAACATGATCCGCAGTTCCAGCGACCTGGCGGCGACAGCGCGGGCGCATATGAAGATCATCGCCGCCTTCGAGCGCGGCAATATTGCCGAGATCCGGCGCGAACTCCGGGGTCATGTGATCAAGTTCAAGCCTCAGAACCTTGCCGGGCCACCGTCTAGCCGTACCGCGCCGGACGGCGAGGACTAACCTTCCAGCGTCTTCGACGCTTCCCGGATGAGCTCGGCAAACACGGAAGCGACCGGCGTCGCAATGGCATCGGCCCGGGTCAGCAGCAGGGTAGGCGGGGTTGGTGACAACAGCTTGGCGTCCAATATGGCCAGCGTTCCCCGTTCCTGGTTCTGCAATGCCGTTCGGCGCGTCAGCATGCCCAGCAGGTCGGTGGTTTCGATGAGGGTCAGGCGTAACACGGTCGAACTGGTGAGAACGATCGGATCTGGCGGCCGCAAGCCTCCATGCACGAAGGCCGCATGGAAATCGCTGCGCAGATGCGCGCCTTCCTCCGGCAAAATCCATTTGGCTTCGGCAAGGTCGGCCAACGTCAACCGTCCCCGCGCCGCAAGCGGATGGCCAGCCCGGCAGACCACTTCATTGGGCTCGGCTAGAAGCTCCTCCCGATCAATGTTTTCCGGAATCTGGGTCGCCGGAATGCGCCCGATGACCATATCGAGTTCGCCCCGCACCAGCGCCGGCAGCAATTGCCCCGTGGCGCCCTCGATGACATGCAGGGTGATGTTGGGCTTGGTCTCCGTCGCTCGCTTGATGGCGAGCGGCAGGATGGTCAGCGCCGAAGCCGGCAGGATGCCGACATGTACCTCGCCCACATCCCCGTTCTTGGCCTGCGCAATCTCGTCGGCGGTGGCTCGCACATTGGAGAGCAGGAAGCGTCCGCGCTTGATCAGCGTCTTGCCGAATGAAGTCGGCTCGGTGCCCGACCGCGAGCGCGAAAACAGCGACACGCCAAGGATATATTCCAGCTCATGCAGGGCGTTGGAGGCGGCGGGCTGCGTGATGCCGAGTTCCTCGGCTGCCTTTCGCATGGAGCCGGTGTCCTCGATGGCAACGATCAGGCGGAAGTGGCGAAGCTTCAGGCGGTCTTCGGGCAGGATGGCCAAGTACGTGCCTCGGTTGAGTTATCAGTCTCCAGCCCCGAAGGCATATTAAGAAATGTCGTTCGTGCCAAGGCCGTGTGGGTAGACGGCGAGCAATGTGCAGCGTTTAGCGTATCACAACATAAGCATTTCGAATTTTCCTCTTATCGCTGATCATGCCATGTTTCCGAGACAAGGACTCTCACCCGTGTATTTGCAATGAGCTCGCGAAACACTTTGTTTTGCAAATTCCTTCTGAAACACGACCCGATGATCTTCGGCATATATTGTCTATTTCATCGCACGCACAAGTAAAAACAAGGAAGTTCAGGATGCCGGTCCCTACGCTCAATAATCCCGCACGGGCACGCCTCGAAGCTGGAGAGGTTTCTCTCGGCATCGGTTTGCGGACGACGCGTACTGTCGACATCGCCATCATGATGAAGAACAGCGGCATGGATTGGCTGTTCATCGACTTCGAGCACAGTCCGATGGATCTGGAAACCGCTGGCCAGCTTTCGGTGGCCGCACTCGGCGTCGGCATTTCGCCGATCGTGCGCATTCCCAATGGCGAGTTGGCCCTCGGGGCTCGAGCCCTCGACTCCGGCGCCTTGGGTATCGTCGTGCCGCATGTCGAAAGCGCCGACGAAGCCCGCGAAATCGTCCGTCAGCTCCGCTACGCACCACAAGGCCAGCGCGGCGTGTCCGGCATGCTGCCGCAGTTCGGCTATCAGCCGATCAACCTCGGCGAAGCCACCGTCGAAATCAATCGCAGCATCCTGGTCGTGGTGATGCTGGAGACGGCGCGGGCCGTGTCGCGCGCCGACGAGATCGCCGCGGTGCCTGGCGTCGACGTCGTCATGCTCGGCACCAATGATTTTGCCAATTCCTGCGGTTATCCGGGCCAGTTTGGGCACGAAGTGGTCGGCAAGGCCTATGACACGCTGCAGCACGCCTGCAAAAAGCATGACAAATGGGTCGGCTCGGGTGGCCTCAGCGATCCGCTGCATTTCGACAGATACATCAAGAAGGGCGCCCGTTTCATCCTGGCCGGCAGCGAGGCTGGCTTCCTGATGCAGGGCGCGAAAACCCGCGTCGAGCTGCTGCGCAAGATCGAGACGGCTTGACCAAAGCAACGACCGCGTTCGTAGGGGCGATCCGTGTCGAGACCGAATTGAAATAAGACCTATCTGGGAGGATAGAATGCATAACCTGAACAAGATCGTCAGCCGCGGTGCCGGCGCGCTTTGCCTCTCGGGCCTGGCGCTGCTGGCGGCCAGCCCGGTACTGGCGCAAGCCACCGACAAGTCGATCACCATCGTCGTGCAGTCGGAGCCCGACACGCTTGACGGCTGCCAGGCAGCGCGCTCCGCCACCGGCACCATCATCATGGAAAACGTCGTCGAAACCCTCGATGAGCGTGATTCAAACACCGGCGAGTTGAAGCCGCGCCTTGCCACTTCGTGGGAACAGATCAACGACAAGACCTGGCGCTTCCACCTGCGCACCGGTGTCAAATTTCACGACGGGGCCGACTGGAATGCCGCCGCCGCCGTCAAGTCGATCAATCGCGCCATGACGGAAAGCCTCTCCTGCGAAGTCCGGCTGAAGCTTTTCAGCGGCCTCAAGATCACGGCGACCGCGGTCGATGATGCCACGCTCGATATTTCCGCCGACAAGCCTGTGCCGATCATGCCGGTGCAGGTCGCGGCGCTGCCCTTCACCTCGCCCAATACGCCCGACGACAAGATCGTCGCCACACCGATCGGGACAGGTCCCTACAAGCTGGCCAAATGGGACGCCGGTCAGGAAATCGACCTCGCCCGCAATGACGCTTACTGGGGCGACAAACCGGCGGTCGATGGGGCCAGGTATGTGTGGCGCGGCGAGTCTTCGGTGCGCGCCTCGATGGTGCAGCTCGGCGAAGCCGATATCGCGCCAACCATCGCCGCACAGGATGCCACCGATGCCGGCATGGACAAGAGCTATCTCAATTCGGAAACCACCTATCTCCGCATCGACACGCTGACGCCGCCGCTGAACGATGTGCGTGTGCGGTTGGCACTCAACTATGCCTTCGATCGCAATTCGGTGCTCGGCTCGATGATGCCCAAGGATGCGCTCAATGCCACGCAGATCGTGGTTCCGGCGATCCCGGGTCACAATCCCGAACTTGACAAGGAAGTGCGCGCCTACGATCCGGACAAGGCCAAGCAGCTGCTGGCCGAAGCCAAGGCTGATGGCGTACCGGTGGACACCGAAATCGTCCTGCAGGCGCGTCCGGCGGTCTATCCGAACTCCATGGATCTGGCGCAGGCGATCGTCGCCATGTACCAGGCAGTGGGCCTTAACATCCGCATCGACACCATCGACGAAGCGACCTCGCGCAAGGTCAGCAACAAGCCGTTCAAGGATGGCCGCGAGCCCGCGCTGCTGCAGGCAACCTCCGACAACAACCAGGGCGACCCGGTCTTCCAGGCCTCGTTCAAATATGGTTGTGAAGGTGCGCAATCGCAGCTTTGCGATCCGGCGGCTGATGCCCTGGCCGCCGATGCCTCGGCTACCCCCGCAGGGAGTGCCCGTGTCCAGAAATGGCAGCAGTTCTTCACGCAGCTTTACGAGAAGGACGTGCCGGAAGTCTGGATGTATCACATGGTCGCATATGCTCGCGTCGGCAGCCGGGTAAACTTCACGCCGTCACTGACAACCAATGGGCAACTGCAGCTGGCGCAGGTCAGTTTCAAGTAAGATCGCCAATCGTCGCAAGTCTGCTCACGCGGGCTTGCGATCGACCAAGGCGGCGCCGGCAGGGGAGCATAGATTTGGGTTCGTTCATCCTTCGGCGGGCATTTCACGGCCTGATCGCCATGGTGGCGTTGATCGTGCTTGTGTTCGTGCTGAGCCGTCTCACCGGTGATCCGGCATCGCTCTATCTGCCGGAAAATGCCAGCGCTGCCGAGATTGACAATTTCCGCACCCTGCATGGTCTCAACGATCCGGTGCTGGTGCAATTCATCCACTATCTCGGCGACATGACGCATCTCGATTTCGGCATGTCCATTCGGCGCAACGTGCCGGCCATGGATGCCGTGCTGCAGGCCTTTCCGTGGACGCTGCGATTGGTCGCCATCACCGTCGTGCTGGCAATGACCGTGGCGATGACCATGGGCCCGCTCGCCGCCTATCGCGTGGGCTCCGGGTTCGATCGCGTGGTCAGCGTGCTGGCGCTCGCGGCGGCGAGCATTCCTGATTTCTGGCTTGCGATCGTCTGTATCCTGGTGTTCGCCGTGAGGCTGCGCTGGGTGCCGACCTCGGGTATCGGCGGGCCGATCTACTGGGTGCTGCCCGTCGCCGTGCTCATGTTCAAGATCACCGGCACCGTCACGCAGGTCGTCCGCGGCTCGATGATCACCACGCTATCCGCGCCCTATATCAAGGCGGCCCGCGGCAAGGGCATGCCCGAGCGGCGCGTGGTGTTCGTCCATGCCCTGCGCAATTCGGTGATTTCCGCGGTGACGGTCGCCGGCGACCAGACGCGCGGCCTCATCAATGGCGCCGTCGTCGTCGAAACCGTCTTCGGCTGGCCCGGCATCGGCAAATTGATGATCGATGCTATTTTGCAGCGAGACTTCGCAGTCGTGCAGGCCGCCGTCGTCGTTGCAGCCGTCGCCATCTTCCTTTTGAACGTGGTGCTGGATCTCAGCTACGCGCTTCTCGACGCACGTATCGGGCTCAACTAGCCATGCGCACCGGAACCTCAAGAATGACCTCGGCGCGCCGCCTGTTCGGCATGCTGCTGGGTGACCGGCTAGCCACGATCTCGGCGATCTTCCTCATTGCGTTGATCCTGGCCGTAATTTTTGTGCCGATGTTTTCCAGTCCGACGGCATCGCTCAACCTGATGATGCGGAACGCACCACCGGCGCTCAACCACGGCATCGCCTACCTCCTGGGTGGCGACACGCTGGGACGGGCCATCCTGCCGCGACTGCTGGAAGGAGGGCGGGGTACGCTGCTGGTCGCCGTCGCCGTGGTCATTCTATCCGGCGCGGTCGGCGCCTTGCTGGGCCTGCTTGCCGGCTATTACGGCCGCCTGGTGGATAGCTTCGTCATGCGAACGTCGGACGTGGTGATGAGCTTCCCATCGCTGCTGCTGGCCGTGATCATCCTCTATATGTTCACCCCCTCGATCACCAATGTCATCATCGTCCTCGCCATCACCCGCACCCCCGTCTACATTCGCGTCACGCGCGCCGAAACGCTCGAGGTGAGGGGACGTCTGTTCGTCGAGGGCGCCCGCGCCGCCGGTGCGACGGACTTGCGAATTTTGGGCGTCCACATCGCCCCGATCATCTTTCCGACCATCTTCACGCTGGCCAGCCTCGACTTCGCCAATGTCATGCTGGCGGAATCCTCCCTGAGCTTTCTCGGTATCGGCGTGCAGCCGCCGGCCGTGACCTGGGGCCTGATGGTGGCCAATGGCCGCGATTACCTGACCACTGCATGGTGGCTGGCCTTCTGGCCTGGTTTCGCCATCGTGCTGACGGCTCTTGCGGCCAATCTGCTGTCCAACTGGGTCCGCATCGCCATGGATCCGAAACTGAGCTGGCGCCTGCAGCGCCCGTCATGGCGAAAGTCGGCAAAGCCGGCGCGCAAGGTGGCGATCGAGGAGAAAGCCAGTTGAGTTCCGCCGTTGCCAATCGATCCGCCGAGACGGTAGCCGAGACGCCCTTGCTATCGGTGCGCGATCTGCATGTCGAATTCCGCACCGCCAACCGTATCGTGCACGCCATCAATGGCGTCAGCATCGATGTCCGGTCCGGCGAGACCATGGCGGTGCTCGGGGAAAGCGGTTCCGGCAAGAGCGTGACCTTCGACGCCGTCCTCGGCATCCTGGAATCGCCGCCCGGCTACGTGACCAAGGGCTCTGCCATGTTCAAGGGGCGCGACCTGTTTGCGCTGTCGCCGCGCGAACGCCGGGCCATGAGCGGCCGTCACCTGGGCATGATCTTTCAGGATCCGCTGTCGTCGCTAAACCCCGTCTATACCGTCGGCTGGCAGATCGCCGAAATGCTCCGCATCCATCTGGGTGTCTCCCGCAAGGATGCGCACCGGCAAGCCATCGCGCTGCTGGATCGTGTCGGCATTCCAGGCGCGCGCGAGCGCGTCGATGACTTCCCGCATCAGTTCTCCGGGGGCATGCGCCAGCGCGTGGTGATCGCCATGGCGCTTGCGGGCAATCCCGAAGTCATCATCGCCGACGAGCCGACGACGGCGCTTGACGTGACGGTGGAAGCCCAGATCCTGAAGCTGTTGCAAAAGCTTCAGGAGGACCAGGGCGTCGGCCTGGTGCTCATCACCCATTCCATGGGCGTGGTCGCCGAAATCGCCCACAAGGTCACGGTCATGTACGCCGGGCAGGTCATGGAACGTGGGCCGGTGCGCGACCTTTTCCGGCGTCCGGCGCATCCCTATACGCGCGGTCTTCTGGCATCGGCGCCACGACGCGGTGGCGGCTCCACCCGGCTGATCCCCATCGGCGGACAACCGCCCGATCTCGCCAACATCCCGACGGGCTGCCCCTATCACCTGCGCTGCAGTTTTGCGCGCGACATCTGCCGCGTCGAGCCGCCGCCGCTGATGCAGTTCGATAACGATCGCGCCAGCGCTTGCCATTTCCTTCAGGAGGTCATGGACGCCAAATGACCGATAGCACCCAACACACCGGCGTAACGCCGGTTCTGGAGGTCACCGATCTCAAGAAGAGCTTCACTTTCCGCAAAGGCCTGTTCGTTGGCGCCTATAGCGACGTCAAGGCCGTCGATGGCCTGTCGCTCACCATCGCGCCCGGCGAAACTCTGGCGCTTGTCGGCGAAAGCGGCTGCGGAAAATCCACCGTAGGCAAGCTCATTCTGCGCCTCCTAGAGCCGACCGCCGGCACGCTACGCCTCAACGGCGAAGACATCACTCATATGTCGGCCTCGCGCCTCCGGCCTTATCGCAAACAGATGCAGATCGTTTTCCAGGATCCATACGCATCGCTCAATCCGCGCATGACGGCGGGCGATATCGTCGCTGAATCCCTGGTCATCCACTCTGCCACCAAAGGCTTGGAGCTGGAGCAGCGCGTTGCCTCACTGCTGTCGCGCGTTGGGCTGCCGGCCGATGCTATCGGCAAGTATCCGCACGAATTCTCCGGTGGCCAGCGCCAGCGCATCGGGATCGCCAAGGCGCTTGCCCTTAATCCCAGCCTGATCGTGTGCGACGAAGCCGTATCGGCGCTCGATGTGTCGATCCAGGCGCAGATCATCAACCTCTTGATCGACCTCCAGCAGGAGTTGGGGCTCTCCTACCTCTTCATCAGCCACGACCTGGCGGTCGTCGAGCACATCAGCCACCGGGTGGCGGTGATGTATCTCGGACGGATCGTCGAGACCGGACCCAACAAGCCGCTATTCTCTCGACCGCTGCATCCCTATACCGAGGCGCTACTATCGGCAGCGCCGGAACTCGATCCCGATGCCGACAAGAGCCATCGCATCGTACTCTCCGGCGATGTCCCGAGCCCATTGGCGCCACCGAGCGGCTGCCATTTCCACACGCGCTGCCCCTATGCCATGGAGCGGTGCAGAACGGCGACGCCACAGCTGAGGGAACTCGAGCCTGGTCACTTTGCGGCCTGCCACCTGCATGACAATGGTGTGGCGTTCCCGCTGCGCCGCCGCGAAGGCGAAGCCCCTCTGGCATTACGCGCCGCCAACTAACCTTGCATCATCGCCGCCATGATGCGGTCCCGTGTCAGCGGCAAGTCGCGGATGCGCATGCCCAGGGCATGAGCTACGGCATTGCCGATGGCCGCGGTAGTGGCCCCGGCGGCGGCCTCACCGACGCCGAGCGAGGGGTCAGGACCATCGGTGTTGACCAATTCGACGACGACATCCGGCGTTTCGTCGAGCCTTAGGATCGGGTAGCTTTCCCAGTCGCGCGAACTGATGCCGCCCGCATCGATTTGCACTTCTTCCTTCAGTGCCCAGCTCGCGGCCTGGATGATGCCGCCTTCGAGCTGGTTGATGGCGCCATCCGGGTTGACGATCAGGCCAGCATCGGTGACGCACCAGGCACGCTTCAGAACCACGCTCTCCACCACCTCGACTTCGGCGACGATGGCCGTGTAGGCCGCCAGGTTCTTGTAGCGGGAAAAGGCGATGCCGCGGCCAACGCCTATGCCCGGCTCGGCATCAGCCTGCCAGCCGGCCAGCACTGCGACGCGTTCGATGACGCGACGCGCCCTTGGATCCGAGAGCATTGCCAGCCGGTAAGCCACTGGGTCAATTCCCGCCAGGGCAGCAAGTTCGTCCACGCAGCATTCTATGGCGAAAAGGTTCGGCACCGCGCCCAGCCCGCGCAGAGACGACGTCCGCACCGGGCTTTCCGGCACCAGATGGCAAGTCACCCGCTTGGCCGCAAAATCATAGAGCGGAATGCCGTTACGCGTGGCCCCGCCCACGCCGGCTGCCGCCACATCCTCATTGGTCCGTGCTGCCGGTGGGTCGGGGAAGGCCTCCGCTGCCAGCATATTGGCACCGCTACCGGGGCGGCAGCTATGGGTGGTGCTCCAGATCTCGGTGGTCCAGTCCACCGGCTGGCCGTTGTCATTCAATCTCGCATGGATGGAAACCACCATAGCCGGGCCGACGGGTTCGAAGGCAAACTCGTCTTCGCGCCGCCATTGTACGCGGATGGGATTTCCAGGCCGCTGCATGGCGATAACCGCCGCATCTGCAGCCGCATCGTCTGCGCCGTTGTGACCATAGCAGCCCGCACCTTGCATGTGCCGGACCGAAATCGCGTCCGGGGCTAATCCGAGCGTGCGCGCCAGCGCCTCGCGGAGGGGAAATACGCCCTGTGAATGCGTCCAGACGTCGAGATGTCCATCCCGATAGACCGCGAGCCCGCAGGAGGGCGCAATCGATCCATGTGACAGGTAGCCTCGACTATAGGTAGCTTCGAAGTTCAGGCCAGCACCGCCAACCGGTTCGTCGCCGCTTGCCGTATCGACAGCCGGTTGCTGCAACAGCCAGCGCGCCTCGGCCTGCGAGGCCGAACGCGGCTCGACCGCATTCCACCGAACCGCCTCAGCCGCACGGCCGCAAGCCTTCTCGACCGTGAATTCGTCCTTGCTGAGCACCGCCACGAAGTTGCCGTGCCGCACGATGTCGATCGGGAATTTGCTGACGCGACGCAGCAACGCCTCATCGAGCGTCGTGATGGTGGCGCCGCGGCTTGGCTGCCGCAGCACCCGCGCATGGAGCATTCCGGCGAGCCGCACATCCTCGATGAAGATAGCACCGCCGAAGAGCTTGGCCGCAAGATCGACTTGCCCCACCTTACGGCCGACAATCATATGGCTATCGCGATCCTTAGGCCGCGCCTGCCCGGTGGCATTGCGTGCCAGATCGACCTCCGGCGCGAGCGTCCAGTAGTCATGCCCGGATGCCTCGCCCCGAAGCAAGATCATGCCGTCCCGCACCGCAAGCTCGGTCATGGCACAGCCAAGCCGGGCCGCCGCTGCAGCCAGGAACAGCAGTCGCACGTCGGCGCACGCCAGGCGCAGGGCTGCACCGCCATATTGAATGGACTGGCTGCCGGCGGTGTAGCCCTCATTGGGGGTGGTATCGGTATCGCCCGATTGCAGCGCAATGCGGTCTAAGCCGATGTCGAGTTCATCGGCCGCGATCTGCGCCATGGCGGTCAGGATGCCCTGGCCGAGTTCCACCTTGCCCGTAGCGATCCTGATGCGCCCATCCGGAAGGAAGGACACCCATTGGTCGAGCCGGGGATTGGCGGCCAGTTCCGGGGGCAGCGTCACGTCATCGGCCTCCCTGCCGCCGCTGCTAGCGGTTGACGACAACCACCTTGATGGCATCCTCGACGCGTTCGCGCGAGTAGCGCAGCGCTTCCGGCAATTCCTCGAGCGGGAAGGTATGGGTATGGATGAGGCTGGCGTCGAAGCGTTTTTGCGCCATCAACGACGCAGCCCGGCGCACCGCGCTCTTGCCTTCGCCACGTATGCCATAGGCATAAATGTTGTTGCGCACCAGATGCGGAATGTCGAACGGAACCGGCTGGTGCGGGAAGGCGGCGAGGCAGAGCTTACCGCCCCGCGATAACATATGGGCGGCCTGGTTCAGCGACTCTTCGACGCCGGCACATTCGACGACATAGTCGACGCCCTGGCCATTGGTCAGCGACTTGGCCATCGCTACCGGATCCTCATTGCGGGAATTGACCACGACATCGGCGCCAAGCTGACGCCCGATCTCGAGACGGCTGTCGCGGGTGCCGACGAGAATGACTGGAGCGGCGCCCAGTGCCTTGGCGACCGCCACGGCCAGGAGGCCGATCGCGCCCGGGCCGATCACCGCAACACTTTCGCCGGCGACGAGGCCGCCCAGCTCGGTCAAACCATACATCGAGGTACCGGCGGTGACGATCAGCGTCGCCTCGGCATCGGACATGTCATCGGGGACATGTACGAGCGTGTTGACGTTGTTGATCTGGTATTGGCAAAAGCCACCATCGGTGGTGAAGCCGTTGGCGCGATGGCCCTTGTTCACAGCGCCATAGTTGAGGCCGTAGTTCAGGCACGAGGTGTACATGCCGGAGCGGCAGCGCTTGCACTGGCCGCAGCCCGCGTGGATTTCCACCGCGACGCGCTCGCCGATCCTGAACTCGTCGACACCCGGTCCAAGCGCCGCCACGGTGCCCATATATTCATGGCCAGGAGTGAAGTTCTTGTTGAAGGGCAGGCCGCCCTCGATCATAGCCGGTGGGCCATAGGCGATAACGTCGTGGTCGGTACCACAGATGGCGACGGCATCGATCCGCACCAGCACCTCGCTGGCCTTCGGCTTGGGCACCGGCTTTTGCACCAGCGTCAATTGTCCGGGGTCGCCCAGTATCCAGGCTTTCATCATTTCAGGCACCGTGATGAGGGGGCGGCTGGTCGCTTTGGACATCTTGTCTCTCAAGGTTCAGGGCAATTGGCAGCGACGGCAATCAGACGGCCGGCGCCTTCAGGCGCACCGAATCCGGGATCGGGGTAGGGGGATTGGCGCTATCGAGGAATTCGACGGTGGTGAACACCAGATCGGTGTCGCCGATGTTTTCGACGCTATGGGTGAAGGACTCACCGAGCCCGAACTTGAAGTGCTTGGTTTCGCCCTTGTAGTGCACCACGTCGACGATGCGGCCGTCATTGTAATAGCCGCGCGCCTTGCCCGCCGCGTGGGCGGTCCAGAAATAGTCCAGCACATGCGTATGAAAATTGCAGCGCGTGCCGACGGGCAAATACAGATGCCAGACGCGCACCCGCTCGGTCTCCGACACCAGCACGCTGCCGACGACCCCGGAGCCCTCGGTGGCATTGAATTCGTGCTGCAGGGCCTCGGACCAGGCCTCGCGTCCACCTGTCCCGGCACTTGGCATTGACGGCATAACATACCCTCCCATCCGCCCTTAAGGAGCGATTTATTTGCGCCAATTATCGATAACGATAATGCGAAAGTCAATGGAAAGGGAAGGGCACTGGACACGCCATCTGCAGCGTTTCGCTTATCACGTGCAACGAATAAACGTATATAAAAGACGCACGACCAGTGCCAAACTAAGAAAAACAAGGCGGGGACCATACCCGCCAAGCTTACCGGAGGGGCCATATGGCTTTACGCGATCCGCTCATCGGCATCGTCGTCTTTCTGCTATCCGCAGGAATTTTCCTGATGGCGCGGCAATATCCAGCCGATGCGGCGCTGTTTCCGCAGTTGATCACCGGCATCATGATGCTCGTTTCCCTGATCATGATCGTGCGGGGCTTTGTACGGCCGAGCCGGGGTGAGCCGATCGACAGGGAAGGGGCCACACGTCTCGCCGTCGTCGTCGGGCTCACCATTGCGTATGTCGGGGCAGTGGCCAATCTCGGCTACGTCACTGCCAGCATCTTCTTCATCCCCGTCACCGCCTATGCGCTGGGGTCGCGCCGCTATCTGACGCTGGCGCTGACCACCGCGATTTTCCTCGGTGTCCTGGTCTATCTCTTCGTCTTCGTCTTCCAGGTGCAATTGCCGCAGGAAGCGATCTTCCAGCTTTTTCCCAGGAACTAGATCATGCTCGAACATCTGGGCAGTTCGCTCGCCGCCGCTCTCGCCTGGCAATCGGTTCTCGCCATGCTGGTCGGCACGCTCATCGGTGTGATGGTCGGCGCCTTGCCTGGCCTGACCGGCACCATGGGCGTGGCGCTCGCCATCCCCTTCACCTATGGGCTGCCGCCTCTGGCGGCGCTGGGCCTGCTGGCCGGCATCCACAATGGCGCATCGCAGGGCAGCGCCATTCCGGCTATCCTGCTCAACATTCCTGCCTCGCCGGGAGCGATCTGTACGGCCTGGGATGGCTTCCCCCTGACCAAGAAGGGTCATGCGGGCGCCGCGATCCGATTATCGGCCACCTCAGCGGCGGTCGGCGGCATGCTCAGCGCTTTGTCATTGCTGATCCTGGCGCCGCCGCTGGCGACGGCGGCACTGGCCTTCGGTCCGGCGGAAATCTTCTGGGTCAACGTCTTCGGCCTCGCCACCATTTCGGCGCTGCTTGGCGACGACCTGCTCAAGGGCATCATCTCCGCCTGCTTTGGCCTGCTGATCGGCACCGTTGGGCTCGATAACGTCACCGGGCACGAGCGCTTCACCTTCGGCCTCCTCGACCTGCAGGGCGGCGTGCCGGAACTGGCCGTCTTCATCGGCGTATTGTCGCTGCCGCCGGCCTGGGCCATCGCCAAGCAGTCGGGCATCGCCATGGGCACCAGCAGCCACGTCGTCATCAAGATGACCAAGGGCATCTGGAGCGTCGCCGAGGTCTGGCGCGTCTGGCTGAAGTCGTCGTTGATCGGCATCATCAATGGCATCCTGCCGGGATCCGCCATCGCCTCATTTGTCGCCTATGCCGAGGCCAAGCGCAGTTCCAAGCATCCGGAACGTTTCGGCCATGGCAGCCCCGAGGGCCTTGCCGCCGCTGAATCGGTGAATGCCGCCGACAACGCCTCTGCCATGATCCCGGCGCTGACCCTCGGGATTCCGGGCAGCAACGTCGCGGCGCTCATGCTCGGTGCGCTGCTCATCCAGGGCTTCCAGCCCGGGCCGCAGCTGTTCCGCGACGCGCCCGATATCGTCTACGGCTATTGCTGGCAGATGTTCTTCACCGCTGCCCTCATCATGGTCATCGGCGGCGCCGGCGCCAGCCGTATCTTCGCGCATCTGCTGCGCCTGCCGCAGGCGCTGCTTTTGCCGCTGATCATCTGCATCATGACGGCGGGAATCTTCGCCTCGTCCAACTCGATGTTCGACGTCTTCGTATGCGTTGGTTTCGGCATCGTCGGCCTCATCATGACGCGCTTCGGCTTCCCCATCGCGCCGATCGTCATCGGCGTCGTGCTGGGCGGCAAGGCCGAGTTCAACCTCCGTATCGCCCTGCTGATCTCCAACGGTGACTTCCGCATTTTCACCGCCAACTGGATTTGCTGGATCATGATCGCGCTGACGATCCTGGTGCTGTCCTACCCGATGTTCAATCACTACCGCGACCGCAAGCGCGCGGCGGCCATCGCCGCCGCCGTGCCGACGTCGACCGATCCTACCGGAGCCTGATCCTTCATGACTTTCGTACCCACACCCTACGGCCCTACGGCCGCGCGCACCCATGGCCTTCCCGGGCGTGAAACGCGTCCGTCCACCACCACCGTCGACATGCACACCCACGTATGGTCGGTTGAGGCAGCGGCGCTCGCCAACCAGCATCTGGAGGCCGGCAAGACAGGCATCGAGCGCCTGGCCGTATCGGAAACCAAGTCGATCATGGCCAAGCAAGTTGCCGACCGGCGGCCGCTGCAGATCGACTGGCGTCCGCGGCTCGTCGACATGGATGCCATGGGTATCGACATTCAGGTGCTGACGCCGGTGCCGGCGCAGATGTATCAGGGTCTGCCGCGGGATGTCGCCATCAAGGCCGCCACGATCGTCAACGACAATATCGCGGCGCTGGCCGCCAACCGGCCGGACCGCTTCGTCGCTATCGGCGCGGTGCCGCTCGAGGATATGTCCGCAGCTGTAGAGGAGCTTGAACGCGGCGTCCGGCAGCTTGGTCTCAAGGGCGTTCAAATTCCCACCAATCTCGGTGGCCGAGAAATCTCCGGGCCGGACTTCGCGCCTTTCTGGGCCAAGGCCGAAGCGCTGGAGGCCGTGGTCTTCATTCATCCCACCGGTTTCACCCAGCCCGAACGGCTGACGCGTTTCTATCTCAACAACACCATTGGCAATCCGCTCGAAACCACCATCGCGCTGCATTACCTCATCCTCGACGGCGTGCTGGAGCGACATCCCGAACTCAAGGTCGTCGCCTCGCATGGTGGAGCCTTCGCGGCGGCCTATTCGGGCCGCATGGATCACGCCTGGGGCGCCCGTAGCGACGCGCACGGCGAATTGCCCAATCCGCCCTCGAGCTATCTCAGGCGCGTCTATTTCGACTCCATCGTCTTCAGCCCGCACCAGCTCGAATACCTGGTCAGGACCTTCGGCGCCGACCACGTGATGGTAGGCACGGACTATCCGGCGGACATGGGCGAATATGACCCTCTCGGCCATTTGGCGGCAGTGGCAAGCTTCACCGAAGCCGAGCGCGGGGCCATTGCGGGCGGCAATGCGAAACGGCTCTACAACATCGCCTAGCTGCAGCGGTTTTGTTATCACATCATAAAAAATCGGAAATTTTAACTTATCGCCCTGCGTGCCATCGTCGGGGCCTCAATCAAGCTGCCGGCAAGGCATCAGGAGGAACAATGTCCATTCGCAACTCTCGGCTAGCGCAGGTCGCACTGGCGGCCACGGCTTTCGTTTCACTCGGCATTCAGGGAGCCGCCGCGGCCTATCCCGATCACGCCGTGACCATCATCGCCAGCTCCGCGCCCGGTTCGGGCGGCGATGCCACGGCACGCACATTTTTGCCCTATGTGGAAAAGTGCCTCGGCCAGCCCGTGATCATCGTCAACAAGGCTGGCGCCGGCGGCGCCCTGGCATTGGCGCAGCTGGTTGCGGCCAAGCCCGATGGCTACACCATCGGCGCCGCGAACATGCCCAATGTCGGCGCGCAGGCGATCCAGACAGGCGGCAAGCTGCCCGCCGATCAGCTCGACTATGTCGCCAATGTCACCTCATCGCGCGTGACCATCGATGTCGCCAAGGACTCCAAGATCAATTCGCTCAAGGATTTCATCGACTACGCCAATGCCAACCCCGTAACGCTGGGTCTCAGCAGCCTGGGCGGCGATGACCATCTCACGCAGCTCCTGCTGTCGGCCAAGGCCAACATCAAGATGACCATGGTGCCGTTCGGCGATGGCGGTTCGTCGCGCGCCGCCCTGCTTGGCGGCCACGTCACCGCCGCCAGCATGTCCGACAGCGAGGCCGCGAGCTATCTCGATCAGGTCAAGCCGCTGGCCATCGCCGGCGAGCAGCGCTCGCAGTTCCTGCCCGACGTCCCAACCATGCGCGAACTGGGCTTCGACGTGATCGGCGGCTCCAACCAGATCTTCGCAGCCCCCAAGGGTACGCCGAAGGAAGCTCTCGATAAGCTCAGCGCCTGCTTTGCCTCGACGTTCTCGGATGATGCGTTCAAGGCCGATGCCGTCAAGCGCCAGATCCCGGCGTTCTACATGGGGCCTGCCGATACCGAGAAGTATGTTCGCGAGCAGACCGAAGTGCTGCAGCAGCTGTGGAAGACCAATCCCTGGGTTCAATAATCACATCCGGCCATCGGCGGTTGCCGGTGGCCATCTCTCATTCGCGCAAGGAATATGGACGTTGAAGCTCGATCTCGACGGTAAGGTGGCGCTGGTACATGGCGCGGGTGGCGGCCTCGGCGGCGCCATCGCACGAACGCTTGCGGGGGAGGGCGCCAAGGTAGCGGTTGCCGACCTCGATGCCGGGGCTGCGGCAAAGACTGTCGCCGAGATACGCGCCGCCGGCGGCACAGCCGAAGCGCTCGCCTGGGACCTGGGCGCGCTGTCGGTCATCGACGAGCGCGTTACGGCAATCGAAAGCAAGCTCGGCCCGGTCGGAATTCTGGTCAACATGACGGGCGGTCCGCCACCGACACCCGCCGCCGGACAGGATCTGGCGATGTGGAGCAAGCATTTCGACGCAATGGTGCTGTCCGTCATCGGCATCACCGACCGCGTGCTCCCGGGCATGCGTGCAGCGAAATGGGGCCGCATCATAACCTCAACATCGTCGGGCGTCGTGGCCCCCATCGCCAATCTCGGCATTTCCAATGCCTTGCGCATGTCCCTGCTTGGCTGGTCGAAGACGCTGGCGCGCGAGGTCGGTCGCGACGGCATCACTGCCAACATCGTGCTGCCCGGACGCATCGCGACGCAGCGCATCAGTTTTCTCGATGAGCAGAAAGCCAAGCGGGAAGGGCGCACCGTGGAGGATGTCGCTGCCGAGAGCACGGCGAGCATTCCCGTCGGCCGCTATGGCGAGCCGCAGGAATATGCCGACGTGGTGACTTTTCTGGCCAGCCAGCGCGCTTCCTACCTCACCGGCTCGGTCATCCGCATCGATGGCGGACTGATTCAGAGCATCTGACCCTAAATTGCACCGCTGCCGCGCTTGTCTGCGGCAGTGAATCGGCGCTACCAAGCCATTCATCGTCACAGGACATCGCCATGCCCGCCAAATTCGACAATACCGCCCGTGGTGTCTATCCCATCGCGGCCACGCCATTTCTGCCGGATGGGCAGATCGACACCAGATCAGTCGACCAGCTCACCGACTTCTATCTGCAGTCGGGCGCGACGGGCCTCACCATCCTCGGCATCATGGGCGAAGCGCCCAAACTCGACCAGGACGAATCCCTGGCCCTGGTGAAACAGGTGGTGAAACGGGCGCATGCCATTCCGGTGATTGTGGGCGTTTCGTCGCCGGGTTTCGCCGCCATGGCCTCGCTGGCCAAGAGCTCGATGGCAGCAGGCGCTGCGGGCGTGATGATCGCGCCGCCGTCGAGCCTCAGGACCGATGATCAGATCGTCACCTATTATCGCCAGGCGGTTGAGGCGATCGGCCCGGACATTCCGTTCGTCATCCAGGATTATCCGCTGATCCTCAGCGTCGTCTTCACGCCGGGCGTCATCAAGCGCATCGTCAACGACAATCCATCCTGCGTCATGCTCAAGCACGAGGATTGGCCGGGCTTGGAGAAGATTTCCACACTGCGCAAGTTCGAGGCCGAAGGCAGCATGCGGCCGATCTCGATCCTGTGCGGCAATGGCGGTTTGTTCCTCGATTTCGAAACCGAGCGCGGCGCTAACGGCGCCATGACCGGCTATGCTTTCCCCGATATGCTCACCGACGTCGTCAACGCTGCTGCTGCGGGCGAACGCGACAAAGCCCACGATCTGTTCGACGCGCACCTGCCGCTGTTGCGATACGAACAGCAGCAAGGCGTTGGCCTGGCGGTCCGCAAATACGTCCTGCAAAAGCGTGGCGCCATTGCCCACGACACCCAGCGTTCACCCGGCGGCACGCTCACGCCAGCCGCAAAAGCCGAAATCGACTATCTGCTCAACAGGCTGGCTCGTATCGATCCACGCGCCAAGCTCTAGGCCGAAGCCGGCCTGATCGTCACTGCCAGGCATTCGTGATCGGACGACGGACTACCGTCGTCGCGCAGGGCCGGGATGATGGCTGCCTCGGATGCGGCGAGCCCTCGCGTGAAGAACCAGTCGAGCTTGTGGTTCCGCCGGTCGGTGCCCGCAACGAAGCGCTGCGTGGGCACCCCCATGACATTGGACGTGTGCCAGTCAAAACCATAGTCCTCTGCCACCCGGAAGAGCGGCTCGAAGGGCTCGGGCGCGGTGAGCCGGGACGGGTCGCTGTCGATCAGCGCCTGATAGGCGGGACGATCCCGGCGCTGGTCGGGGCTGGTGGTGGAACTGTTGAAATCGCCGCCCAGGATCACCGGCTCGCCGGCAGCGAAACTGTCGATGCGCTGCAGCATCGAGCGCATGTCCGCAGCCCGCGTCTCCGGGTCGCAATGGCTTTCGAGGTGCACGCTGACCATGGTCACCGGCGTGCCGCCAACGTCGATCTTGGCGCCCAGTGCGATAGTGCCGCCGACGCGCCGTTCATTGAACGCGCCGTCGAACCATTTACCCCGCCCGTCGAGCCGGATGAGGAAGGGCTGCTGCATCTCAACCGCCGAAAGCACGGCCGCGCCGTGAAAGCCCTCGGCATTTAGCTCGCCGGCGTGATCGCGTTGCTCATTGAGGTCGCCCAGACCCAGTTCGACGAATTCCAAGGCGTAGAGATAGGATTGGTCGAGCCGGGCCGCGAGATCGACGATGGGATCGGCGTTGTGCGTACGGGCCATGCCACGATCGATTTCGCACAACAGCGTCACATCAGGGTTTAGCCCCTTGAGCGTTTCGGTGATGGCATCGATATGGCGCAGCCGCTCGACATTCCAGAACACAACCCGCGCCGCGCCCTCGATCCCCTGCCGCCTTGGTGCACCGGCCTGTTCGATCTGGCGAAGCGCCGGCAGGCGGTCGAAATGGCCGCGGTGATTTTCATTGCCGATTGGCCCCGAAAGGATTGCCGTGCGTTCGTCCAGCGGCACCGGCGTCAACCGGCCAACCACCTCGGTGAGCACACCTTCGTTCCACGAGTTCATGCGAAAATCTCCATGGGCGATGCGTTGTCCGATGTTCGCCCCGCTCGGCCAGGCTCAGGCGTCAATTCGATAGGGGAGCGCCCGTCGCGATAGGCGAGCGCACGGTTGACGGTCACCCCCACAAGTTCGCCGGCGATAGCCAGCTGGCGCCGGCCGGCCTGCACCTTGACCTGCGCGCCGCCATCCAGCGTCACCGTGGCGATCCTGGTGGGGCCGAAATCGACCAGGCTGTCGACGACGCCATTGGCATGGCCGCTGCCCGGTGCACCAAGCCCAAGGTCCTCGGGCCGCAGGGCCAGGGTCCACTCACCGTTGCGGGCCTGATCCGGGAAATCCAGCGCAATCGGCCCGGCCATGAGAAGGCCACTTTCGATGCGGGCCGGCAACATGGTCATGGTGCCGATAAAGCCGGCGGCGAACAGGGTAGCCGGTTCGTTGTAGATGGTAGCCGGCGACCCTGCCTGTTCGATGGTGCCGGCATGCATCACCACGATCCGATCGGCGAGGGCCATTGCCTCTTCCTGGTCGTGCGTGACGAAGACGGTGGTGAGCCCCAGACGGCGCTGGATGGCCTTGAGTTCATCGCGCAGGCGAATGCGCAGATGCGCATCGAGGCTCGAGAACGGTTCGTCCAGCAGGAGTATCCGGGGCTCCAGCACCAGCGAACGGGCGAGCGCCACACGCTGCCGCTGCCCGCCGGAAAGCTGGGCGGGATGGCGCTTCTCGAGGCCCGTCAGCCCCACCAGCTCAAGCACCTGCGCCAGCTTGTCGGCGATCGCCTGCCGGGACAGGCGCCGGATCTTCAGGCCGAAGGTGATGTTGCCCGCCACCGTCATGTGGCTCCACAGAGCATGGTTCTGGAACACCATGCTGGTCGCCCGCCGGTTCGGCGGCACACCGATCGTCGAGGCATCGTCGATCAGAATATCCCCGCCGTCCGGGGTTTCGAAACCGGCGATCATCCGCAAAGCCGTCGATTTGCCGCAGCCCGAAGGGCCGAGCAGGCAGATGAATTCCCCGGCCTCGATCTCAAGGTTCAGGCGATTGACGGCGAAGGTCGGACCGAAAGTGCGCGTAACGTCACGCAGTGCCAAAGCGGGCATGGCTAAGCTCCAAATCCGGCAGCCAGGCTGCGGCTTTCGAACAGGCGCCGCGCGAAGATCAGCAGCACCAGCGAGGGGACCCAGAGCATCACCGCCAGCACGGCGCCGTACTGGACGATGATCTGTCCGCTGATCAGCGAGAGCATGATGATCGGCAGGGTCTGGACATTGGGAATGCCGACGAGCAGGGCGCCGTCCACATCGTAGAAAGTGTTGACGAAAGTGAGTAGCGCCGCCGCCGCCAGAGCTGGGGCGGCCTGCGGCAGAGTGATGCGCAGCAGCACCAGGAACTGGGAGGCGCCCACATCGAGAGCCGCTTCTTCCATGCGCGGATCGACACCGCGAAACGCCGCAGCCGGAATCCAGATCATGAACAGCAGCGAGAACACGAGCTGCACCATGACCACCGCGACGGGCGTTCCGATCAACCCTGTGGAGAGGAAAATCACCGCGATCGAGATATAGAGGGGAAAGCGCGGAAAGGCGTTGACCGCGATGAAGGAAAGCAGCAGCCAGCGCCGGCCCGGAAACTGCACCCGCGCAAAGGCGTAGGCCGCCGGCCAGCACACCATGGCGGAGAGCAACGTCACGATGGTCGAAATGATCAGGGAGGTGGGAATGGCATGCTGAACATCGGCGCGGGCCAACAGCATCTGCCAATACTTGAACCCCCAGGCCGTGGGAATCAGTGCCGGCGGCCGCCAGGTATCCGCAAAGGCCCAGAGCAGGACCCCGATCAGCGGCCCGAGAACGAAAATCCCCAGCGCCAGCAGCAGGATCGTGCCCACGATGTTGTCCGACAGTCCGGTCTTGTTCATTTGGCGGCTCCGGCGTGGTCAGCGTCGCGGAACACGGCAATGGTGTAGATGACGCCGGCCACGAGGCAGACGAGGAAGGTCACAGCTGCCTGTGTCTGTGCGGTATCGCCCTGCCGCAACTCGGAAAAGGTGTTCTGCATGAAGATCGACATCATCTGTGGCGCCGCCGGGCCAAGGATGTAGGGCACAGTGAACGAGCCGAAGACGCCGAGGAAATTGAGTGCGACGATCACGATGATCGAGCGCAGCAATTGCGGCACGATGATCTGCACGAGGATGCGGGGCCAGCCGGCGCCGACATCGCGCGCCGATTCGATGGCGCTGTTGGAAACCTGCGCCAGGCCGGCGGTCAGCAGCATCACGGTCAGCGGGATATTCTCCCAGATCAGGCCGATGATCGCTCCGCTCGGATGAAGGTATGGCGTCTGGTAGCTCATGCCGAACAGGTGAAGGAGTGTCGCCACATTGCCGGTCGGGCCAAGGAAGCGGATCAGCGCGAATGAGATGATGATGCCGGGCACGAACAGCGGAAACAGCGCGATGATCTGGATGGCGCCCACCAGCCGGCTGCCCGAAAAACGGATGTAGAGCGACAGCGGCAGACCGATAGCGAACAGGATCGCGAGCGTCGTCGCCGTGACCTGCATGGTGTAGAGCAGGTTGGCGATGCTGCGCGGATCGGTGAAGAACGTCTGGTAGTTGCTGAGCGACGGCGCCGTGGCGCCATCCGGGAAAAATGTGCCCAGCAACGAACCCGCCATGGGCAGCAGCACTAGCAGCACCATGAGGGCGAAGGCTGGCGCGACAAGCGCCAGCCCGAAGGCCATGCTCCGCCGGGCAGCGCTTTTGCGCCCGCCCGGCTGGAGGGCCGTTGTTGCGACCGTCGAGCTCATCAGCCCTGGGCGGCCTGCGGTGCGACGTTTTCGTACCAGCCTTGGTTGAGGGCAGCGCTCCACGGGCCGCTCGGGAAGAACGGCATGCTGGTCGAGGCAACGCTCTTGTACTTGTCGGCGAGGTCCGCCGGCAGATGTGACCAGTCGACGGCTGGGAAGGCGCCGATATCGGCGACCATCTTGGCCTGCACTTCCGGCGACAGCATGAAGTTGGCGAGACGCAGAGCCAGATCCTTGTGCGCCGCCTGGGACGGAATGGACGAGAAGGCGTAGCCGCCCGCGAAGGGCAGGTCGGTGAGCTGGGTCAGCTTCGTCGAGGGCGGCAATACGCCTTGCGACAGCGCCTGCAGCGACTGGTCGGACCACGCGGTGACCATCGAGATGGCGCCGTCGGCGAACAGCTGCAGGGCCTGGTTGTTGCCGGCCGGGTAGGAACCCTTGTCATAGAGCGACGGCTCCAGGTCCTTCAGCACCTTCCATGCCGGGGCATAAAGGTCCTTGGCCTTGGCGGCGTCGAAATTGTCCGAGGTGAAGATGGACGGGTTGCGGCCATTAGTCTCATGGATGGCACGGACGACGAAATACGAACCCGAACCGCCCTTGTCGGGACGGCAATAGATGAACTGGCCCGGATTGGCCTTGATCCAGTTGACCAGGTCGGCCCAGGTCTTGGGCACATCAGCGTCGGCAATCTTGTCGCTGTTGTAGGCCAGCAGCACCTGGCTGCCGCGATAGGGCACCAGGAGCGGGGTTTCGAGAGCCACGGGGGGCACCAGCGACAGGTTCGGAATCTTGGCGGCGTCGATGGTCTCGAACGCGTTCGATTCGCCTGAGCCCGGCACGCGGCGCGGATCGAATTCCTCAAGATAATCCACATGCGGATCGGTCTTGGTCTGATAGGCGGCGACGATGCGCTGGGCGACGACGTTGTTGCCGCCATCGGCGCGGCTGATCACCACGTTGAGGCGCACATCGGGATTGGCCTGCTGGAACATCGGCGCAATGGTGTTGGTCCACCAGTCAGTCAGGTTGGTATCGGCATCGCTCATGACGTCGAGGACGGTCGGGTCCGCCGCATTGGCGCTGAGGCTCAGGAAGGGCAGGATGGCGGACGAGGCCGCCGCCGATTGCAGGAACAGCCGGCGTGTGAAGTGTTTAGCCAAGATAAGGCTCCTTTAGGGGCGGGGAGGGGAAGGTCCTGGAGGTCCGATGTGGGACTTGTTGGGGCGGTGACCTATTCACGCCTTATGACAGAGGGGTGTCGGCTCGATGAACCTCTGATGATCGCGCCGAGGTGATCGGACAGCGCCGGTCACGCTCTTGGGAAGCGTCATCAACCCGTCAACAGGTCCTGCTAGCGCAGCCCGCCCATCGTGCTTTTGCGATGGACGCAATCGCACCGCCGAAGGGACTGCAAGCCATGTTCGAATGGAGCAAACTGACCGATCCGGAGATCGACGGGCTGAACCGGACACTGCCGGTCATCCTGCCGATCGGCCTGATCGAGGCGCATGGCGCTCACATCGAAAGCGGCCTCGATGCCGCGACCGCCAGCTATTTCGCCCGCCGCGTCTGCGAACAGACCGACGCCATATTGCTGCCGTCCATCTCTTACGGCTTTGCCGATACGACCTGGGAATATGCAGCGACACTCGGCGTCAAAGCAGAGACGCTCGGCATGATGATCGGCGATATCTGCATGCAGCTTTGCCACCATGGCTTCAACAAGGTCATCGTGCTCTCGGGGCACGGCGGCAATGGTCTGGGCGTACATCTGGGCTTCAATCGCGCCTGGGCCAAATATCCGGAGCTGCAGCCGGCTTACTGGACCTATTACGGCATCAGCGGTGTCGCCATGAGTCACGCCGACGAAACCGAAACCTCGGTTGCCATGGCCATCGGGGCGAATGTCTATATGGACCGGGCCGTGGACTTCGTCATGCCCAAGCTCTGGCATGAGGTTTCGTCCCGCAAGGTGCTGGCGCCCACGAGCGGCGCCGTCAACGGCCGGCCAACGCTCGCCAGTCTCGACAAGGGCCAGGAGGCCGCGGAACACATCGTCCGCGTCCTGGTCGAGAAGGTGAGCGGCATCATCGCCGAGACCAAGTAACTGGGAAGCCCCGCACAGCGCAGAAAGCGGTGCCCTCAATTTGTGATCGAGGGCTGCGGTTTCCGTGCGAACTTATCTGCCCGTCACTTCACGGCGCCAGCTGCTAGTCCATTGGTGAACCACTTTTTGGGCGGCGAGGAAGGCGATGAGGAGGGGGGCGACGACGATAGTGGCGCCGGCCATGAGGGGGCCGTAGTCATTGCCGGCCTCGGCGTTCTGGAAGGCCATGATGCCCAGCGATGGTGGCATGAGGTTCTGGTCGCGCACGGCGATGAGCGGCCAGAACAGATCGTTCCAGTGGCTGACCACCGAGAAGATCGAGAAAGCGACGACCGCCAGCAGCGCCATGAACTCACCCGTCAGAGGAGCGGTTTGGATAGGCCACTCGTTGCGCGAAAAGTCTTGAAGTCTGCGAGAGCGCGAATGGAGCGGCCGTCGTCGATGGCAGCGAGGTCGAGGATCACCGTGTTGGCGATGGTCATCGGGACGACGAGGGATTGCGACTCGCCGGGAGCGCCACGCGATATGGCGATCAGGTGGTCGGGCGCCGGATCCATGCGCGCCGCATGCAGGTCGGTGAGTGCCAGAACTTTGGCGCCCCGTTGACAGGCGAGCCCGCGGATCTCCTGCACCAGTGGCGATGCCTTCCGGAAGGCTAAAAGCCACACGACGTCTTCATGCGATAATGTGGCCAACGTCTCGGGCAATTGATGCATCTGCATGCCGAGATCGGTGGCCGAATAGCCGGACCGATTGAGGCGCAGCGCTATCAGGGCGGATAGCGAGGCCGAATGGCCCCGACCGAAGACGAAAATACGCCGGCTATCGCGCAACGCCTCTGAGAAAACGCGGATGTCGGCATCCGATACGCGGTTGCGCACCTGCTCAAGCGCCGCGATTTCGCTATCCAGCATCGAGGCCAGAGTGCCGCCGCTTTCGGCGCGTACCAGCCGCGCCGCCATGCGGGCCGCCGGATTTTCAAAATCGCCGCCGCCTTCGATGAGACTGGACTGCACGAAGCTGCGAAACTCTGTGTAGCCGGCAAAACCGAGCCTGCGCGCCAAGCGCACGGCGGAGGCCGGATGCACGCCGGCGCGCGATGATACGGCAGTGCCGTTTTCCATGGCGGCGCGAACCGGATCCTGCATCAGCACATCGAGCAGGCGCGCATCGGCCGGTGTCAGTCGGGTCGAATTGCGGTTGATGAGGTCGCCGAGCGCCAGCGGAAGACTATCCCGCGCTGTCATTGGATCATGTATCCTGCACCCAAAGCGTCCGGCCTCAGCTCAGTGCCACCCGCTTGCCGCTCTGGTTATCGAAATAGAGCGCTTGGTCAAGATCGTAGGTCACCCACAAACTACCGGCGCCAGCCGGCACGTCCTTGCGGGCGCAGGTAAGGCTTAGCCGTCCTGCCGGGCTCTCGCAATGCAGGATGACCGATGAGCCCGTCATTTCCGATAGCGTAAGCCGCACCGGCAAACCACCCTCTGCGGGCTCGCTGGCCTGGATGCCCATATATTCGGGGCGGAGGCCAACGGTCAGATCATTCCGGCCTTGCCAGCCGGGCAGGCGCTCGGCGGGCAGGAAATTCATCGCGGGCACGCCGAGGAAGCCGGCGACGAACCGGTGCGCCGGCCGGTCGTAGATCGCCTCAGGCGTATCGAATTGCAGCAGATGGCCATCCTTCATCACTGCGATGCGGTCGGCCAGCGAAAGCGCCTCGGTCTGGTCATGGGTGACGTAAACGATGGTGGCGTTGAGCTGACGATGCAGTTCCTTGATCTCGGTGCGCATGGTCACGCGCAGGGCGTTATCGAGATTGGACAGCGGTTCATCCATCAGGAAGGTCGAGGTATTGCGCGCCATGGCCCGGCCCATGGCGACACGCTGGCGCTGGCCGCCGGACAGTGCGCCGGGCTTGCGGTCGAGATAGGGGTCGAGCTGCAGCGTCTTGGCGACGCTTTCGGCTCGTGCATTCCGCTCTGCCTTGGGCATGCCGCGCAGTTCGAGCCCGAAGGCGATGTTTTCGCGCACGCTCATATGCGGATAGAGCGCGTAGTTCTGGAAGATCATGGCGATGTCGCGGTCGCGCGGCGGCAGGTCATTGGCGCGCTGGCCGCTGATCTCGATCTCTCCGCTTTCGCAGGTTTCGAGCCCGGCGATGAGGCGGAGGAGGGTGGATTTGCCGCAGCCGGAGGGGCCGACGATGACCACGAATTCTCCCGCCTCGATGTCCATGGAGACGCCGTGCAAGATGCGGGGGCCGCCCGCATAGGTCTTGGTGATGTCGCGCAGGCTGATCGCACTCATGCCCTTGGTTCCTGGCGCTGGCGATCGCGGATGGCGATGGCGAGGCTCGGCCGGTCAGTTGTGAAGACCTTCACCCCGAGCGCCAGAGCCTTGCCGATCTGTTCGGGCGTATGGGCAGCCCAACAGCCGAACTCCAGCCCAGCTGCGACCGTTGCGTCCATGAGCGCGGCGTCGGCGGTATCGATATTCACGCCGATCTCGCCAATGGCGTGGCTGCGGGCGATTTCCAGGACGCCCGCATATCCAAGCTGGCGAAGCACCGGGGGGCTGACCAGCCACAGACGCGGCCTTTGGGTTGCGCTGGCAAGTTCGTCCAGCGTTTCGAGCAGGAACGAGGTGAAGGTCGTGCGGGCCAGCATGCCCTGCTGGTCGAGCGTTTCGATGACACGTGGCACGAAATCCACATAGGCCCGACCGTCGGAGCCCGGCTTGATCTCGCAACGCAGATCGACTTTGCCCGGCTTGAACACGGCGGAGAGCTCGGCGAGCGACAGCGGATGGCTGCCGGCGCCGTAGTTGATGGTGGCGGCGCGGACCTCGCCTTCCGTCAGCGCGGCGATGACGCCGGTGCTGTCAGTGGTGCGGTCGAGTGTTGCGTCGTGATGTACCATGATGGCACCGTCGCGCGTCGGATGAACGTCGAATTCGACTTCCTCAAGTGGCATGACGGCGGTGGCCGCAAAGCCTTGCGGGGTGCTGTCGCCATATTCGAGAGTGCCGCCGCGATGCGAAGCAATGCGTGTCATTGTCCTGTCCTTGTTCATTTAACCGAGCCCATGGTGATGCCGCGTACGAGGTTCCGCTCGACGAGGAGGAACGCGAGCATCACGGGCAGGATGGTGATGGTGGAGGCCGCCATGACCAGCGGCCAGTCGATCAGCCCTTCGCCCGGATTGATGCGATAGAGACGGGCGAGCCCCAGTTGCAGCGTGAAAAGATTTTCGTTGCCGACGGCGACCAGCGGCCAGATGTAGCTGTTCCACTCGCCCAGGAAGATATAGAGGCCCATGGAAAACAGCGCCGGCCGCGAGATCGGCACGATGACGCGCCACAGCACCTGCAAGGGCGTGGCGCCGTCCATGTAGGCCGCTTCATCGAGTGCCTTGGGAATGCCGCGGATATACTGCCGCAAAAAGAAGGTGGCGAAGCCGTTCGAGATCGCCGGCAGGATGAGTCCCGCATAGGTGTCGAGCAGGCCCGCATTGGCCAGCGTCAGATAGTTCGGGATCAGCGTGATGTGGCTGGGGATCATCAGTGTCGCCACCACCGCGCCAAATAGCAGGTCGCGGCCCCGGAAGCTAAAGCGTGCAAAGGCGAACGCCGCCATGGTGGCGACCGCCAGCCCGCCTGCGGTCACGAGGCCGGAAACTAGGATGCTGTTGAGGAGATAGCGGGCGAAATTATAGTGGCCGATGGCGACCGTATAATTGTCGAATGTGAAGTCGAACCGCCCCTGATAATAGGAGTTGGCGGTCTGCAGCGACATCCAGATCGAATACAACACCGGCGCCAGGTAGATGAGGCCGGCGAGCAGCGCCAGCGCGACGGAGATCTTACGCTTCATAGTGCACCTTGTTGCCGATGACCTTGGACTTGATGAGCGCCAAGACGATCAGCAGGATGAACAGCAGCACGGCGAGCGCCGAGCCTGTACCGATGTCGAAGAGCACGAAGCCGGTGCGATAGAGCAGGTGGACCAGCATGTCGGTGGCGCCGGCCGGGCCACCACGGGTCATGACGTCGATGATGGTGAACACCTGAAAGGCGTCGATCACCGCGACGACGAGCAGGAAATAGGTGGTGGGCATCACGAGCGGCAACGTGACGCGCCGGAAGACGTGCCAGCGTTTGCCACCATCGACATTGGCGGCGTCGTAAAGCTCCTGCGGCACCGCCTGCAGGCCGGCAATGTAGATCACCACGTCGTAGCCAAGCTGCTTCCAGGTGTTGATGAAGATCAATACGCCGATCGCCAGTTGCGGCGTTTGCATCCACTGCACCTTGCCGATGCCAAACCAGCCCAGCAGCGTATTGACCATGCCGTAATCGGTTGAAAACACCCAGGAGAACACCACCGCTATGGAAACCGTGGAGGTGATCGTGGGCAGGAACAGCGCCCCGCGCAGCAGTCGGGCGCTCAGGACCTGGCGCTTGAGATAACTGGCGACGAGTAGCGCCAGGACCAGCCGGATCGGGACCGAAACGACGGCGAAGATCGTCGTTACCCATAGCGAATTCCAGAATTCGCGCGAAGCGAACAGCCGCGCGTAGTTCTTAAGGCCCACAAAGGGCATGTCCGGCGTGAGAAAATTCCACGTCCGGAAGCTGAGATTGATGCTCGATACGATCGGGATATAGGTGAAGGCCAGAATGAAGGCGATCAGCGGGGCGACCAGCAGATAGGGCGTGAGCTTGCGGAGCATGGGGCGGCCTCAGGTTGCGGCGGGCCCCCGGGGCCCGCCGCCTGAATTGAGAGGATCACTCAGTTGGCGAGGCGAGCTTCTTCGTCGCGCGTATTGGCGGCGAATTCCTTCATGGTGCTCTCGACGTCACGCTGGCCAAGCGCCATGGCCTGCCACATCTGGTATTCGGTGGTGCGCATCCAGGTCACGACCGTGGTGCGGGCACGGCCATGGGCGTAGGGCAGGGAGTTGATGGCGACATCGATGCCCGGCTGGTTGGCAAGGGCTTCCTTGGCGACCGGCTGTTCGACGGTGTGCTTGTTGATCGGCATGTAGCCGGTGGCCGCGAACCAGATTGCATTGGCTTCCGGCGAAGCGGCGTAGCTGATGAACTTGTAGGCAGCGTCCTGCACATCCTTGGGTGCAGTTGCCATGATGCCGATGCCGGCGCCGCCGATCGGCACCGAGCAACCATCGTTGCACGGCATCGGCAGCACGCCGAGCTTGTCGCCCAGGGCCTTCTTCGCGCCGACATAATCGCCGGTCGAATTCATCTGGATGCCGGCCTTGCCGGCATAGAATGCTTCGCTGCCCTTGCTCTCATCGGTGACGCCATCGACGGAGGCAAGCTTTTCGGTGACCAGCGAGGCCATCCACTGATACGCCGCAATGGTCTTGGGCGAATCGAGCAGGATTTCACCCGTCTTGGAATCGACTAGATCGCTGCCATTGGCCATGGCCAGACCCCAGCGGGCGAACTGGCCGGGCGCCGAGATGCCGCTGATGCCTTCGGAACCGAGCTTGTCCGTGATGGTCTTGGCGGCGGCGTGGATCGCGTCGAAATTGCCGAGCGCGATATCGGTGATGCCCGCGCGCGCGAAGATGTCCTTGTTGTAGTAGAGGACCGGGGTCGAGGAGTTGAACGGGACGATGAAATTCTTGTCCCCGATCACGCCGATTTCCCGGGCGTAGTCGTAAAGATCGCCCTTAAGCGGATCGGCATTGAAATAGGGCGTGAGGTCGGTGAGCACGCCGCTATTGGCGAACAAGCCATACCGCGTGACTTCGAGAATGACCGCATCGGGACCGCGATGGGCCGGAATGGCGGCCTGCAGCTTGGCGACGATTTCGTCATAATCGCCAATGTATTCGCCGTCTATCTTGATGTCGGGGTTAGCGGCCTCGAAGTTGGCGATGATCTTGTTGAGCGCTTCGCCACCACCTTTGCTGAAGCTGTGCCAGAACGTCACGTGGGTTTCCGCGTGAGCGCCGGCGGCGGACGCTGCCAGGGCCAGAAGACTGGCGGCAAGCGTGATCTGCAATTTCTTTAGCATGTAAATGTTCCCTGCAATCCGGATTGCACTGCAGGGTTTATCTAAGATCCGTCCGAAACAGTTTATTGACCCTTATGCGAACCTTTGGTGACGCGATGACACCAGCAGTTGCCTTCCGGGCATCCGCACAGGTGCCTGACCGTCTCCACGGCTGATCCTGCTTGAACACATAGCCAGCGAAAATTGACACAGCGATCTTTGCCGAGAGCCCTAACTCTTCTCACACAATTTTTGAATCAGCGCTTTTACAACCGGGGTAAGGGGTCGCCCCATGGCTGTGATGACGCTCCAGCGGAACGGGACGACGAATGACAAGGGTATTGTCGTCAGCCCTGTCATCGACAATCCCATACCGGTCAGTGGCTCCACGAGCGCAATCCCCAAACCCTTTCTTGCGAGAGACAACGATACGTATGTGGTGTTGCTCTCAATGATCCCCGACGGGGTGATGCCGTGTCCGGACAGGGCCTCGTTGATCTGCATGCGCAAACGATAAGGATTTGCCGCCACGATAAGCCGGGCATCGCGAAGATCCTGAGGCTGGATCACCTCATATCTGGCTAGTGGATGATCACTGGCCACTACGGCCTGGCAACTGATTTCGTCCTGGCAATGCACCTCGACACCGGGGTTGTCCAGGGGCGAACTGGCGAGCCCCAGATCAGCGGTTCCCGCAATGACGGCCTGGACCACGTTTTCGGACGACGTGCTGTTGACGTGGATGTGACCCGGAAAGAGTTCGGGCGGCAGAGAAGCAAGGGCGGCAGGCAGAAGACTTGTGGCCAGAGCTGCCACCGACGCGATTTCGACCGGCAGTGGGGCGCCACGCGCGATGGTCGCAGCTTTTTCGGTAATGACCCGGAGCCCGGAGAGAAAAACCTCGACCTGTTCGTAAAAGGCGATGCCTTGCGCCGTGGGCGTAAACCGCGGCCCGTTGCGATGAAGCAGCGAAAAGCCGACTTCCGCCTCAAGATCCTGGATAAGGCGTGTGATCACGGGCTGCGAGCGCCCGATCGCTTTCGCAGCTCCCGTCATGTTGCCGATGGAGACGACGGCGGAAAACGCCTCGAGCTGCTTGGTGTCGAAATATTTCAGGCTCATCAGATGCCCCTTCGCTGCCGCTCAAGGGCTTTGCCAGAGTTCCAGCCTCTCCGCAAACCGGTCTTTCTCCAGCCCGATCCTCTCGGCGGTAATGTGCAAGAGGACCGGATCTCCTCCTGAATAACACTGCCAGCCATGGGGCATGGTGTCGTGAGCGACGAAGGCGCGCCAGATCTCGTGCACCTTGCAGGCGAAGTTGTGATCGGAGGCACGAAGCCGCTCCGGCTGCTCGGCACTATCCATGCCCTCGCGGTACCAGACCGAGCCAACTTCGGCGCCGTGGCGCTCACCCTTTTCGTCGGGCCTCTCCAGGCCGTAGAGATATTTCCAGACCGGCTGGTGTTGCCCGTGGAGTCGCGCAAAGCGTGTGGTCGGGTTCTGGAACACCAGGTCCCCCGCCACGGCGCGCCAAATGCCATGCGGCGAGTGGTTGGGTAGCGCGCGCCGATAGGCCGCAACGATACCCTCGCCTGTCCACCCCACATGGCGCACACGTTGGTGCAGCAACCGGGCTGCTCCGGCATAATCAAGGTCATCGGGCAGAATGCTGGAATGGGTAAGGTATTCGGCGCTGGTGCACCCAATCATCATGGGGACGGGCATGGTGCCTCCGGCAGCAGCCGCATTTTCGGGATGCTCGAGCAACGTCACCCCATCGATGACTGGGACGAAGGGCACTCCCAACATGGCCGCCGAACCATCGCGGTCATAATCGTGTTGCTCATAGCTCTCGTTGCAAAGATCGCGTTGGGCAATCAGCAGGGCGTCGATCGAAGCCGCCGCAACCCCAACCTCATCTGTGCCCAGCGCCACGCACATCCGTTGCGTGAGTTTGCGCGCATCCTCCATGCTGGCGATGGCCGTGCTGGCGCCGCTCTGTGGCATGGCGCGCGAGAATAGCCCCCTGGCACCGGGCATTGCCATGACAGCCGCAATGGCGAAGCCACCGGCCGATCGCCCCGCAAAGGTCACCCGTTCCGGATCACCGCCGAAGCGCTCGATATTGTCCTGCACCCAGCGGAGTGCGGCCAGCAGGTCGAGCAGGCCACGATTGTCCGGTTTCCAGTCAAGGTGCAGGAAGCCCAACGCGCCAAGGCGATAGTTGATCGTCACTTCGACCACGCCACTGGCTGCGAAGGCACCACTTTGTAACACCGGCTCGTTGGCCGACCCGACCGCATAGCCGCCGCCATGCACCCAAACCAGCACCGGCGCGCGTCCGGACAACGATGGTGTACGAATGTTGGCCGTCAGAAAATCGGAGCCGTAGGCGAGCGATGAGGTCGCTCCTTTCCCCACGGGGCCATAGGTGGCGATCTGCGGGCAGACAGGTCCGAGATGTTTGGCGCTGCGAACACCTGACCATGGCTCCACCGGCTGCGGTACGAGGAAGCGGCGCTCTTCCGTGATCGGTGCAGCGTATGGCACCGCGAGGAAGCAATGGTTTCCATGCTCGACAAAACCTTCGATCGTGCCGCCGGATACCGTAACAAGCGTCATAGTAGAACTCCTAAACTGCTTTCCGCAGGCCAATCAGCCGTTCGAGAAAAATCACCACGGCGACCGAAATCAGGATCAGCACCACCGAGAGTGCGGCAATCTGCGGGTCGGTCGAGGTTTCCAGATATCGATAAATTTCGGTCGGCAAGGTGGAGGTTTTGATCGACACGATAAAAAGCGAGATTGTCGTTTCGTCGAATGAAATCAGGAAGGCGATGACCCCGCCGGCTATGATGCCCGGGCGGATGAGTGGCAGGGTGATGCGCCAGAATACCCGAAACGGAGC
The DNA here is from genome assembly GCA_036499825.1 of Devosiaceae bacterium. GTDB lineage: Bacteria > Pseudomonadota > Alphaproteobacteria > Rhizobiales > Devosiaceae > Paradevosia. The sequence goes on along the minus strand of DASYCZ010000026.1, from coordinate 642,713 downwards.
CGCTCCATGCACGAGGGCGGCTTCTTCGACCCGCCGGTCGACCGACGAGAGGCTCATGCTGACCGTGCGTACCGTATAGGGAATTGTCACGCCCAGATGGGCAAGCACGATGCCTGGGTAGGAATCGAGCAGTCCGAAAGCCGCCAGGACTAGGACAAGGCCAACGCCAAGCACGATGTTGGGCACGATGAATGGCGCGATGACGAGGAAATTGACTGCCCCTTCGCCGCGGAAACGGTACCGCGTCAGGGCGACCGAGAGCAACGTCCCAAGCGTCACCGCGCCCAGGCCGACAATAGCCCCAATCAGCAGGCTCCGCCAAAACGCCGAGATGAAATCGGCATTCTGGAACACTTTGACATAGGAACCGAAGGACAGGCTTTCGGGAGGGAAAGCCAGATATTGCCGGGTGTCGAACGAAACGATGACGACGATCAGGATCGGCGCTAGCAGGAACAGATAAAGCAGGCCGATCAGCACGCGCCAGGCGAGTTTGACTGGCAGGGATGGCTGGTTCATCTCATGCCTCCAAGGCGCGCAGAGCACGCCGATAGACGATGATCACCGAGCTGAACAGGACCAGCAACACCATCGCGAGGGCGGCTGCGAGGGGCCAGTTCAGGGTAACCGTCGCTTCCGAGAATATTTCGGTGCCGAGCACGAAGACGCGACCGCCCCCCATCAGCCTGGGGGTGACGAAGCTGGAAATGGTCAATACGAACACCAGCAGGGCCCCGGTGATTACGCCGGGCAGGCTCAGCGGCAAGATGATGCGCAGGAAGACCCTCATCCTGTTGGCGCCAAGCATGGCCGCAGCTTCCTCAAGCTGGCTGTTAAGCCGGCCGAACCCCGACAGCATGGCAAGGATGGCATACGGCATCAGGATCTCGATCATCGCGATCGTGGCGCCGAGCTGGTTATTGGAGAGCCGGATCGGCCCATCGATGAGCGATAATGCCTGCAGGCTTCCATTGATGACGCCGCGATCGCCCAGAATGACCATCCACCCATAGGTGCGAACGACGCCCGAGGTGAGGAGCGGCGCAATGGCCAACGCCGTCAGCACCCCGCGCCAGCGGCTGGTGGTCCGGGAGAGAAACAGGGCAATGGGATAGGCCGCGATGACCGCAAAGAATGCTACCGTCAGTCCGTATATCAGCGTCGTGAGGGCCACGCGCCAGTAGAACGAATCGAGCATTACGGCGGCGTAATTCTGCCAGGTGAAAGTGCCGCCACTACCCAGGGCGGAGGTTGAAAACGATGCCCGGAACAGCCACAACAACGGCATGACGAAGCTGACGCCAAGGGCCAGGAGGCCGGGCAGAAGCAGGAGCAGCAGAATGCCACGATTGCTTGCTCTTTCCGCCGATGTCACGGCTGGCCTCCGCCAATCACCGTGACATCATCAGACGCAACCGAAAGGCTGATCGTATCACCTTGATGGGGCAGGGTTCCCGCATGGGTCGGGAGGTCGACCCTCAAGGTCTTGTCGCCTACCGACACGTCGAGAGTGAGTGTGTCACCGCGATAGACGAGGTGCTGCACCTGCGCCGTGAATACATTTTCACCCTGGCCCTTGAGGGTGAACCGATGAGGACGCACGAGCAACCGGACTGTGCTGCCAGTGGCAGCATCCTGACCGAATTTGACCATCCCGAAGCCGGCCACATCAGCCTTGTGGGGCTGGACGACGGTCCCCGTAAGAAAGTTACCGGCTCCGATGAAATTGGCGACGAATTCGGTTGCGGGTCGATCGAAAATTTCATGCGGCGTGCCAATCTGCTCGATCTTGCCGGCCGACATCACCGCCAGTCGATCGGCCGTTGACAGAGCCTCGTTCTGATCATGCGTGACGAAGATGGCCGTAACAGCGGTTCTGGCCTGTATTTCGCGGATTTCATCGCGCATCTCGTCGCGAAGCTTGGCGTCCAGATTGGACAGCGGCTCATCCAGAAGCAACAGGCTGGGTTCGATCACCAGTGAGCGGGCGATGGCGCAGCGTTGCTGCTGGCCGCCGGAAAGCTGGGTAATGCGCCGCTCGCCATAGCCCTGGAGCTTAACCAGGTCGAGAGCTCGCTCGACGCGATCGGCCCTGTCTGCTTTAGCCACGCCGCGCATTTCGAGCCCGAAGGCAACGTTTTCCGCCACGCTCATATGCGGAAACAGCGCATAGGACTGAAACACCATGCCCATGTTTCGGCGATGAACGGGCGTACGCGACACATCACTCCCGTCGAGCCAGATACGGCCCGAGGTCGGGGTGATGAGGCCGGCCACCATTCGCAGGATCGTGGTCTTGCCGCAGCCCGATGGGCCGAGAAGGGCGAGCATTTCGCCCTTCTCGATCCCGAAATCGACATGATCGACGGAGGGCGCGCCGCTGCCCGGATAGGTCTTCACCAATTGCTCTACGGCGACGTAGTTTTCGGTCATGGGCGCTGCACTCCGCGGATGAACTTCAGTTGACCGCGATGACTTCGCGGTTGATGCGCTGAATCCAGTTCGAATAGACCGTGGCGATGAATGACCAATCCAACGTGCTCTGGGCAGTCCGGGCTTCCTGGCTGCCATAAATCCTGTGAGCGACGTCGTCTGAAAGTTGGACCTTGGCATTGACCGGGCCGTAGAAGCTCTTTTCGGCAAAGGTGGCCTGCGCTTCGGCGCTCAGCGCATAGTTGATAAAGAGCTGGGCTGCCTGGGCGTGCTTGGAGCCCTGCACCAGGCTGATGACGTTGGTCTGGCCGATGCTGCCTTCCTTGGGGGCGGATATGCCGATAACGCCGTCCTGCGTATCGTGCAGATATTGGGCGCGGCCGTTCCAGCAGATCGACAGATCTGCTTCCCCGCTTTGCACGACGGCGTAACAGTCGGGCGCTGGCTCCCAGGTCTGGACGTTGGGGCCGAATTCATTCATCGCCAAAATGGCCGGATCGATGGTCTGCTTGTAGTCGGCACCGGCGATCTTATCGAGAATCCCGATCAGGATCACACCGCGTGTGTCTCCCAGGGGCGCAGCGATACGGCCCTTGTACTTGGGGTCTTTCAAATCGTCCCAGCTGGTGGGCGGCTGGGAAACGGTCTTTGTGTTATAGAGAATGGTGAGGTTGTCCTGCGAGAACGCAACCGCGCGATCGCCTTCCAGCCGGGCCCAATCAGGGGTGTCGGCAAGGTTGGTGACGACGCCAGCGTCGAGCGGGGCCAGGATGCCATCCTGCGCTGCCTTGATGCCGACTGCCACGTCCACCAAGGCTACGTCGACCGTTGGATCTGCCTTTTGCAGCGTCAGCAGGGCCAGCGTCTCCGCCGAGTTCTTGGACGGCTGGAACACCACATCGATGTCGGGGTGCTGTTGCTCGAAGGCACTGATGATAAACTTCTGATAGTTATCGGCAAAGGTTCCCGAGAAACCAATGACTGTCACGGTCGTCTTGTTGGCGTCTTGCGCAAAGGCTGCGCCAGACAAGGTGATGGCAGTCGCGGCCAGAAGGCCGATCGTCAGATTGCGGATCATGTCGTCTCTCCAAAGGTAATCGAGTTCAGCTCCGGGGCGTCCAGGCGGCGTCCAGGACACGCAGCCAGTTGCCGCCGAGCAATTTTGTGATGGTCGTCTCGCCCCAGCCGCGCGCCAGCATGCGGGCGGTCAGGTTCGGCAGGTCGGTCATCCGGCGAATGCCGGCAGGCTTGTTGATCTTGACCGAGCCGAATTCGGTGAGCTTGCGGGCCGTCCCTTTGTCGCGATTGGCCCAGAGCAGCCAGTCGCTTGGACGGGGGCGGTCAAGGGAAAAATCGGTGCCGATGCCAACGTGGTCTTCGCCCACGAGGTTGATCACATACTCCATGGCATCGAGCACGTCCTCGACCGTGGCGTCATTGCCGGCGGCAAGGCCTGGCGCGAACAGGCTGATGCCGATAAGGCCGCCCTTGGCCGCGCAGGCGGTGAACAGATGATCGGGCTTATTGCGCTTGACGTCATGCAGGGCGCGGGGGAGCACGTGCGAAATGCAGACCGGCCCCTTGGCATGGTCGATGACATCGGCGCTGGTCTTGTCGCCGACATGGCTCAGATCGCAGAGCACACCGACCCGGGACATTTCGTCGAGAACTTCCCGGCCAAAGCCGGTCAGTCCGCTGTCGTTCTGCTCGAGATAGCCGGCGCCCGAATAGTTCTGGGTGTTATAGGTCAGTTGCATGATGCCGACGCCCAGGTCCTTGAAGATTTCGACATAGTCGAGCTTGTCTTCGAGCGGGGAGGTATTCTGCCAGCCGATAATGATGCCGGTCTTGCCCTCGGCCTTGGCAGCCCGGATGTCGGTCACCTTGCGTACCGGTCGCAGGATGTCGGCGTGTTCCCGCAGGAAGTGCCTCCACTGCGAAACGTAGTCGATGCCTTCGCGAAAGTTCTCCCACAATACTGTCGAGACGTTGACGGCGGTCAGCCCTCCGGCACGCATTTCCTCGAAGATGGGGCGTCCCCACAGGGAGGTCTGCAGGCCATCCACGATGATCGAGCGATCGTGCAGACTCTGGGCCTCAGCCGAAACGATTGCGGTTTCAGTGCTCATCAGGCGGTTTCCTTATGCAAGTTCGCAGCGGTGAGGGCGCGCTCGACGAAATCGAGCCGGTCTTGGCCCCAAAACAACTCATCCCCGATTACGTAAGTCGGCGTGCCGAAGATGCCGCGTTGCTCCGCCTCGGCCAGATTGCCCAGCCATTCGTCCTGAACATGCCGGGGCTGCTGATCGCGGACGAGGCCGGCGCCTTCTTCACCAATCGTGGCGTGTGCGAATTCGCGCAGCGTATCGAGATCGGCGATATCGCGGTCCTCGGCCCACAACCCGCGCTGGATGGCGAAGGAGAAGCTGAAGACATCGAGCCCGGCCTGCTGAACCGCGATTACCGCCTGGGCCGCCGTCTCGATGGTTCGGCAAGGATAGAATTTGGGTTCCAGGTTAAGTCGAATGCCGAGATATCTGCGCCAACGGTCGAGCTCGACGACATGATATTTTTGGCGGCTGTCTGGCCGCTTGCGCAGCGGAATACCGCCATTCGCTTCGATAATGCGGATAGGCCGCAGCGCCAGTCTGGCACCCGCCGCATCGGCAATCTTCTTGGCCCGCTGCGCGCCGAAATAGGCCCAGGGCGAGGAGATACCGTAAAAAACCTGGAGTTGAAGGGAAGGGGGCTTGATCATCCGGCAATGGCCTCTTGGTCTACATCGATCCATTCGTCGCCCAGCACCTCGGGTACCGCGAAATCGAGGAAAGATTGCAGGTGCAGGTCTCGATCCTCGACGAAGAGAGAGCGGGCGATGGCTTGGGCGAGACGTGTTGCGCCCTCGCCGATGGAAGGGATGCCACTGGTGATTTTCCCGTGGCTCAAAAAGGCCGGATAGGCAAAGCAAGAGATGTTTGAGACGCTGGACGGTCCGCCCGGCCGCGGAGTGAACTCAAAGCCGGATCCGAGATACGGCATCTCGGCAAGCCCCCGATGGGTCAGCTCTTTTGGCGGCTGATAGGCATCGGCCCACCGCTGGATGTGCGGGGAAAGACCCGCGAGCTCGGGCCGCAGGGAAAAATCAACCGCAAAGCCGGTGGCAAAAATTACAAAGTCCGCAGGGTACCGGCCATTCGGCGTAATGATTTCGATGGCACCGTCACGCTCAACCAGAGTCTCGATAGGACTGGCCAGGTGAAAGCGGGCATTGGGATACCGAGAAACGCGCAAGACGCTGTGGCGCGGTGGCGGAATCTGCGCGCGTTCGCCCTCGACCATGTAGCGCCACTTGGTCTCATCAGGCAGGTCCAGATAGCCATGGGTCATCCCGCGGCTGGCAACGCCAGAGAACTTGTCGATGCGCGGAATATCGGCGCGCCTGACAAAGATGTCGACCTGGCTCGCCCCGGCTTCGAGGGCGGTTGCGGCGTTGTCCATCGCCGAAGCTCCGGCCCCCACGACAGCAACGCGCTTGCCTGCCAGGCCGGCCATGTCGAGGACGTCCGAGCTATGGGCACGATAACGCCTAGGCAACCCGCGGGCCGCGTCAGGAAGGACAGGCGCCCCCAGGGCATCGATCCCGGTGGCAATCACCACGCGCCGCGCCAGCACTGTCTCAGGCCCTCCCGCGGCCAGAAGGCCGAGAGAAATCAATCCATCTTCGCGTAGATCGAGTTGCGTTACCGTCGCCTCGTTCACGACAGGCAGCGCCAGCACACGCCGATACCAGACGAGATACGCCATCCATATGTCCCGCGGGATGCGTTCCATCTGATCGAATGCATCTGCACCATACTGGGCTTGGAACCAGGCGCGGAAGGTTAGCGAAGGAATTCCCAGCGCCGGGCCTGCTGCATCCTTGCGGGTGCGCAGGGTTTCCATGCGGGCCGATGTTATCCACGGCCCCTCACGCCCCTCGGCAGCACGATCGAAGGCGGCAACGTTGTCGATGCCCACATGGCGCAGCGCAGCCAGCGCCACCAAGCCGAGCATCCCAGCCCCGATAACCGCAACGTCAAGTACGCGCTGGCTATGGACAATTCGGGGCGGCACCCATGGCGCCGCTGGCAAGTTGAGGAAGGCAAGCTCGTCGACGAGCCGCGCTTCCAGAGCTTTCAGACCATGAGGGAAGGCATGTGACATAAGAACCCCAGCCAGTGTCAGGTCATTATGCATTTTTCAGATCATGCGACCATCTTTATGCGTAGATGGATTTGCTCTGCAATGCGCCCAATAGGAAAAACTCCGCTTGCCCGCCGCAACTCAATCTCAAAAGTTCCATAATATATATTATGCGAATGACCGGTGTCTGGAGATCGGGTACAGATGACGGCTGCTGCTCCTTCGCTGCGGCGATCGCATGGCCAGGAACTCCGCGCTGCTGCAGCCTTCTCTTCCCCTTGCGAGCGCTCGCGAAAAATGGAAAATCGACACAGGACATATCCGGCGCGTCATAGAGGATACCGCAATGCGATCAGGCAATCTTCGCATCCGCCAGGCGGTGATCGTTCTCTTGATGGCGACGTGTGCTGGCGGACGACCGGCTCTTGCCGAGGACGCGGGCGGTAATGACCAGGCTTTTTCCGACATAGAAAAAATAGAAACGCCGTTGTTGCTGGGCCCGTCGATCGCGGCTGCCTGCGACAAGGCACAACCGGCCGATCACGCAGCTCACGCCGCCGCGCTGGCTGAATGGCTGAACCGGAATAAGATTGACCACTATCTGGCGACCTTGAAGGCCGCCGCAGGATCGAACTCAGAGCTTGCCGATCGGATCAAGACGCTGACAACGCGGGCAACCGCAAGTGCCCGGCAATTTGTCGATCAACATCCCGAAGCCTGCGGGTCATTGACGGCAATTCTCGCGACGCCAGCATTGACCCTGGACGATCAGGTTGAAGCCGCCGCGCAACGCCTTGCAGATCCGGCGCCTTCCCAGGACGGCGTTTCCCAGGCCTCGGGAGAACCATCGGCACCGGCTGCCACGCACGTGACGTCGGCACAAGCGCTCGGCAGTCCAGGAAAAGGGTTCGCCACCAAGGACATAGCGACTGTTCTCTATAAATTCACGAGCTCGTTCAGAATGGACGGCTTCGGCAACGGCTCCATGAAGCGCGACGAAAACACCTACATTCTGTTGAACGACGGAACAGCCTATCTGTACCCCTGGTCCTTCGCCTTCCAGAACGTGAACGTTTCGCTCGTGCGAGAGCGCATGCCGAATAACTGGTTCACCTGGGCTCACAACGGCTCAAGTTATGTTCTCACTCATAGCGATGGCCCTTCGAAGGGAAAAACCATCGAGCTGGACGACGACACGCGACTAAGCCCCCTGCCACCCGGCGCGACGATAGACCATCACTACTTCTTTCTCGACGTGGCTCCGGCAGGAGTGCAGCATGATCGTGAATATGCGTTTCACCGGGACGGTACGGTCGACATAGAGACAAGCGGGCTCGTTGCCGCAAAAACCGCGCCTGGCGGTACCGGTGTCGTCGCGTCAGCGCCAGGCGGCACCTTTACGGGTGGCGATCTCAATGGCTTCGTCGGCGCCGTAACCCAGGGTGGCTCCGACAGGTTCACCTACACAATCGATGGGTATTCGATAACGCTGACAGATGCGAAGGGAAACTCCATACAGACCTCCATCGGCCTTTTAGCCGATGAACAGACACCATTTCCGCCGAAGGATATTTACTTCGGTGGCCAGACGCTGTGGACGCACGACGACTGACCACGCCGGCATTGCTGCCGACGTTTCCGTCCCGTTATCGGGGAACGCCTGACGCGGGGCACGCGCCCTGCCCCTCATTTCACCGCTCGGGCGACGCTCCATACCAGAATGACGATGCAGCCAGCGAGCAGCACCATGCCGCCCCATAGGGCAGCCAGGCCGAGCCAGAGGGTCGCGGCCGTGACCAATGCGATCAGCACGACGCAGAGCGACGCCAACATGCCGTCGTCGATGAACATGCCGATGGTTTCTTCGACGATGACCTTGAGGAGGTTCATTGACCTGCTCCCTCGTGCTGAATGCGGCTGGATCCGGCCCGGAAACGGATTGCCAGCGAGGCCAGGACCAGCACCGCAAAGATGCCGAGCAAGGCAAGATCTGCACCTGGCCAATCGGCGCCCAGGCCTTCGCCTGTCCAGAAGATCCCAAAGCTCGTCAGCATGAGGCCCACGACGAATTTGAGGGTATTCTCAGGGACCCGGGAAAGCGGACGGTGGACGGCAATCCCGACCGCCAGAACGACCACGAAGGCCGCAAAGGCTCCAAGGCTTGCATAAAGGGTCAGGCCCTGGGTCGTGCCCACCGCGATGACGATGAAGATCACCTCGATCCCCTCAAGTACCACCGCCTTGAAGGCCGCGAGACCGGCTATATAGTCGGCCCGGCGATCGGCTTTTTGCCGTTCGAGTTCAGAGATTTCCTTGGCGAAGGCCTTTTCTTCATCGTGCAGCGCGATGACGCCGACCGAGCGCAGGATGGCCTTGCGCAACCACCGCATGCCGAACAGGATCAGCAGGGCCCCTACCCCGAACTGCACGATCCGGATAGGGATCAGGGCGAGCAGCGGCCCGAAGATCAGCACCAGCACGGCGAGCAGCAGTAGGCCGAGCGCCGTGCCGGTGAAGGCCGGACGCCAGCCGCGCGTCAGCCCGACGGCAAGCACGATGGTGAAGGCCTCGACGACCTCGACGAAGGACGCGAGGAAGGACGCCACCAAGGTTGAAACGATCGTCGCCGTCATGGGATTGGTCCGTTCATGGAATTATCATCCTGCTAAAACGACGCAGCGGTCGGGGGAAAGGGAGAATGTCAGGTTGGCGCCGATTTCGGCCGGCGCTGGCCAGTCGAGCCGCACCCGGGATTGCCCGACGTCCAGTGCCAGCCGCCAGCAGCGCCCCTGAAACGCACGGGCAACGACTTTGCCGGTGACCCGGTTGTCGGGGAAATCCGCGGCCGGGCGGGCATCCTCCGGACGGATCACCAACAGGCCCGGGCCGTCTTTCGCCCCAGGCGTCCGCAGCGATTGCATTTCGTCGAACGGTACCGAAAACATGCCGCCCGCGGCCCTGCCGCCCAGCAGTGAGAACCCGCCGATGAAACTCGCGACGAAGCTGTTTGCAGGCCGTTCGTAGATCGTCTCGGGTGTATCGAATTGGGCGATCTCGCCCTCTCGCATGACGGCGATCCGGTCCGATACCGCCATGGCTTCAGCCTGGTCGTGGGTAACGTAGACGACGGTGGCGCCCTCGGCGCGCACCAGGTCCATCATCTCGACCCGCATGTCTTCACGCAGTGCCGCATCGAGATTGCTGAGCGGCTCGTCGAACAGCATCAGCGCCGGACGTGCCGCGAGGCACCGGGCGATAGCTACACGCTGCTGCTGGCCGCCGGAAAGCTCACTGGGATAGCGGCCGCGGAACGCCGACAGGCGGGTTACCTCGAGGGCGTGATCAATTCTTGCCCGGCTTTCGGGCGCGGATAGATGCAGCGCCTCAAGTCCAAAGCGAAGATTGCCCTCCACCGTCATGTGCGGCCAGAGCGCATAATCCTGAAAGATCATGCCGACGCGGCGCCTCTCCGCCGGTTCGGCACGACCCTGCCCCCAGACGAGCTTGCCACCAATTTCGAGCTCGCCGCTATCCGGCTCCTGAAGGCCGGAAATGACCCGTAGCAACGTGGTCTTGCCCGAACCGCTGGCGCCGAGCAGGGTAATCACCTCGCCGCGGGCAACCGTGAAATCAAGGTCGCGAAGCACCGGGCGGCCACCGAGCGACTTGCTGATGGCGCGACAACGAAGGGCCGTCATGGCGCCCTCCCCGTCAGCGTGGATGCATGGGGTGTTCGCCGCGCGGTCGCGGCGCGGAACACCCACCAGAGGATTGCCCCGGCGACGCCCGTCGCCAGCATCGCAACGAGCGCGATGGCCGATGCCAGTCCGTCGCGGTCATGGCTGAAAAGGTTGACGATGACGGTCGGCGCAGGCGGGCCGTCCTGAGGGATCAGCATTTGCGAAATCGGCAGTTCGAAGACAGTTCGCACGAAAGTCAGGAGGAAGGCGGTCAGGACGCTGAGCGCCACCAGCGGCAGTGTGATGGCCATCAGCCTGCGGCCCGCGCCGATGCCGTGGAGCCGGGCCGCATCCGACAGATTGGGGGCGATCTGGCCGATCGCCGTCACGATCACAATGAGGCAATAGGGCAGCGCGGCGGCCACATAACCGGTGATCAGCAGCGAAGCCGAACCATATTCCGGAAAGCTCCAGTCACGAAAACCCGGCAGGCGGTTCCAGACCAATATGTAGCCGAATCCGAGGACAATGCCGGGAATGGCCACGGCACCGAGCGAAAGACCCATAACCGTGGATCTGGCCATGGCGCCGCCACGATCGAGACGCGCGGCGAGAACTATACTCACCGCGCTGGCGATGCAGGCGCTGAGCACCGCGAAGATCAGCGAACGAACAATGGCACCACTTGCCGCTGTTCCAATGCTCAACGCACTGACGACATTGTCGAATGTCAGATTGGCCGGCGTGAGGCCATTTCCTAAGGTCCGGCTGAGCGCCCGGATGACAATGGCGGCGAGCGGCAGCAGCAGTGAAGGGGTAGCGACCAGGATCGCAGCGGCCAGTGCCAACCAGCGCCACGAACCCAGGACATAGCGTTGTGCGGGCTTCGAGCGCCCCGAGATTAATCGGGGGCCAGTGCGCCGGCGCAGCAACCGGTCGGCGATGACGACAAGGAACACCAGCGCCAGCAGCAGCAGGGCCTGGGCGCCCGCCATTGGGAAATCGACCGGATAGTCGCTGGCAGCGACGTATATGCCATAGGTCAGGACGCCGAAGCTCGACATCCGTGCGATCGTAGATGCGAGACCGAAATCGGACAGCACTTCCGCAAAGACCGCCATCAGGCTCAAGGCGATCGCTGGCAGGAGCAGCGGACCGTTGATCCGGAACCAGATTTTCAGTGGCCTCGCTCCCGCCAGGCGCGCCGCCTCCTCATATTCGCCACCAAGCCCAGCAAGGGCAGCCCCGATGATGAAGGCCGGTACGGGAAACAGGCTCAGCGTGTGGACGAAAACCAGTCCGGGGAGGCTGAAGAAGCCCTGCCCTAGCGCCGGCGGCAACAGGCCGAGCTGAGCCAGATAGCCACCAGGCGCCATCAGCAGCACCCAGGCCAACGCCTTGAGATAGGAAGGAGTGAGGAATACGAGCCAGGGCAGACTGCTTAAAATCCGGCGGAGAGGCAGCTCGCAACGGCCAACCAGCAAGGCAAAGCCGCCCCCGAGCGCGGTCGTCGTGAAGGCGACGCCGACTGCAAGCTCAAGCGAATTGACGATCGATTGCAGAGCCCGTGGCGAGCTTACAGTCCGGATCAACGGATCGGCGCTGAACACGAACCCTGCCCCGGAAAGCGCGAATAGCTGCGGGAAGACAGCTTGGAGCAGCACGGTCGACAGAGGCAGGCCGATGAGAAGCGCGAACAGCCCATAGATCGGCAAGGCACCCAGCCGAGTTCCGAGGCCGCGGAAAAATCCCGCGGCTTCGGTGTTTCGCATCGCAATGGATTGCACCAGCGTCACGGAACGAAATTGTCCCGATACCACTGCTTCCATTCGGTTTCGTGGGCCGAAGCAGTCTTATCGTCGAGCTGGATGTAATTGATGTCCGGACGCGTTGCCTTGGCGGGAACGCCCTCGATCAGGGGAATAAAGAAGAAGTCCGTATCGGGACCGTCCTGCATGGCCGCCTGCCCTTCAGGGCTGCCGACGAATGCGATGAATTTCCTTACTGCGTCCATATGCTGGGTCTTGGCGCTGATGCCCAACCCTTCAGGCAGCGCTACCGAACCCTCGCTCGGATACACCGCAACGACAGGCTCGCCCGCAGCGATCTGGGAATAGATCGCGCTGTCCTGGTTGATGCCAACGCTGGCATCGCCCGTCAGCACGGCTGCATTGACCTTGCCGCCGCTCGACAGGCCCGACAAAGATTTGGTGGTGAGAATGTCAGCCAGCAATTTCTTGCCGGCGTCGAGCCCGTTTGTCTGGAAGAAGCCGGCCAGCCACTGGTATGCGGGCCCGGAGAGATTGGGGTCCTTGGCGGCGACTTGTCCCGCAAAGCCCGCGAGCGCGCTCCAGCCTTTCGGCATCTTGTCCGTGGCGACCTTCTTGGTGTTGACCTCGATGGCGGTGGTGCTGGCACCGGTGGGTACATAGGCCTTGCTGGCGGGCACCAACGATGTCCCGAAGGCAGTGAACTTGATTGCGGCAAACAGATCGTCGGGCACCGGCTGTAGCACGCCGTCGCTCGCCATGCGCTCCATGACGGCCGAACCATCGAGCCAGACGATATCGAACTGCGGATTATTGCCCTCGGCGGCTATTTTGCCCAGCGTCTCGCCAGTGCTGCCCGGCTCGACGACATCAACCGTGAGGCCAGTCCTGGCTTCGAACGCCTTGACCACGTTGCCGGTGAAATCAAGTGCATCATAGACAACCAGGTCGGCCGCCATGGAAGTTGAAGTCATCATGGCAATAATACTAGCGCCAAAAGCGCCGATAAATAGCTTCTTGTTCATCTCGCATCCCCGTCATCTTATATCAGCGCAGAATTTGCGCCATTATAACATGAAATATTTATATGACTGTTTTACGTCGATCTAATTCTTGCTTTTGGATATATTTTTGCGCGTACCGCGACGCAGCCATGTCTTGTCGATGGCGCCGCGGAGAGTGCTGAGACGATCAAGACTATCGATCGCGGCGTCGCCGGCGAGCGCCGCAAGACTGATGGTCATGGCCTCGATCAGCACCATCGTGCCGGCATGCATCGCCAGATGGTCGGAGCGGCCGCGAGGCAACGGCAGAACCTCGGCAACCTGATCGCGAACGATAGGCCCGAGATCATCGCTTACCAGAACCACCGGCACGGACAGGCGCTGGGCTTCGTCCAGGGCAACGCTGGCCTCGCGATAGAGCGGACCATAGGCCATCATCAACATGGCATCGCCCGGCTGCATGCCGATCAACCCGTCGGCAAGTCCTATTCCGGGGGCGGAAAGCTGATATGTCGGCAGGCCCAGTCGATTGAACTGTAGCGCGGCATACCCGGCAACCGCTCCCGATGGACCTATGCCGAATACATGCCGCCGCGGAGCCTTGCCGAGGATGTCCACTGCCCGAGCCAGCCGGTTCGCCATATCCTGCGTCTTTAGCCGCTGCAGGATGTCCTCATGAATACTGACGATATGGCGCAATGCGCCGCCGCGATCCTCGCTCACCTTCGCCAGCGTATGTGCGAGCCGGTCACCGGGCGATGTTCCCATCAGGCTGGCCAGCAGCACTTCCCGCAATTCCGGCAGGCCGGCAAACCCTAGGGATTTCGCGGTCCGCACAACCGTGGCATCGCTCGAACGGGTCAGCGCGGCAATCTCGGCGGCCGAGCTCAACACGACCTTCTGTTTCTGCTCGACGAAAAACTGCGCGACATGACGCTCGGCCGGCGACAGGTTTTCCATTCGAGCCGCAACGCCGTCATCGAACGCCAACGGTGATTTTTCGATGTTACGAGCCAAGAGCCATTTTCCGTTTCGTAGTGAACGCTTCAAGTCTCCGTTATGCGAAGTGTTTATTACAGCAGGATGACGCACGGCCCCGAGGGCGGCCTCCGGCACTATACATTTTTGTAAACTTCCCCTTCTCGCCATCGCGATCAGGCGTGTCGGCCGAGCGGGATCGACCATTGTTCAAGGCAGAAACGCCGCTGGGGTTTTGCCCTGTGGCATCGGATAAGATTGCCTTCGCGACGCGATGTAATGCGGCTTTTTGGCTGAAGCCGGTGGCCCTGGAACTCGTGAAACAGCGCCAACACCTCGGAATCATTCTAAAACATAATTATTGACTGCTAAGATCAACTTATCTCATTTGCATCTTGGCAAGTCCCTGAACTCAACCATTGAGGTGCAAATGACGTCCCTGAGAACCACTGCGCTGGTAACCGTGCTCGCTACGCTCCTGCTGGCCCCAACGGCCTCGTTCGCTGCCGACGACGGTATCCTGGTCTACAATGCTCAGCATCAGGCATTGACCCAGGCATGGGCGGATGGCTTCACCAAGGAGACCGGCATCAAGGTAACGTTGCGCAATGGCAGCGATACCGAACTGGGGAACCAGATCGTCCAGGAAGGCGCTGCGTCGCCCGCGGATGTCTTCCTGACCGAAAATTCGCCATCCATGGCCCTGGTTGATGGCGCCGGCCTCTTCGCTCCAGTCGATGCCGATACGCTGGCGCAGGTTCCGGAGAACTTCAAGGCGGCCGACGGCAAGTGGGTTGGCATCGCAGCGCGCAGCACTGTCTTCGCCTATGACAACAGGAAGCTCAAGGAAGCCGATTTGCCCAAGTCGATGCTCGACCTGGCCGATGCGAAGTGGAACGGTCGCTGGGGTGCGGCTCCCGCCGGCGCCGATTTCCAGGCGATCGTCAGTGCGTTGTTGCAGCTCAAGGGCGAAGAAACGACCGCCAACTGGCTCAAGGCCATGAACGACGGGGCGACCAAGTTCAAGGGCAATGGCGCGGCCATGAAAGCCGTCAATGACGGCCAGGTCGATGGCGCCGTGATCTATCACTACTACTATTTCGGCGATCAGGCCAAAACCGGCGAAAATAGCGCAAACGTCACCCTGCACTACTTCCGCAACGAGGACCCTGGCGCCTTCGTCAGCCTTTCGGGCGGCGGCATATTGGCATCGAGCAAGCACGCGGCGGATGCACAGGCATTTCTCAAATGGATCACCGGCAAGGCCGGACAGGACGTCCTAAAGACCGGTAACTCGTTCGAATATGCCGTCGGTAACGGCGCCCAATCCAATCCCAAGCTGGTACCAATCGCCGATCTTCAGGCACCCAAGATCGAGCCGTCGACGCTCAACAGCAAGGCGGTCACCGACCTGATGACAGCGGCCGGCCTGATCTAGACTATCTGCCCTATCTGCCCGCTATGCGTCGCTCCATGCTCTGCATGGGGCGACCTTCCTTTTACTCGGACACCCCATGTCGACAGCTGCAAGCGCGCCCATTTCCGGTCCATTGCCGCAACGGCGTCTTCATCGCAACAGATCCGCCTTCCTGCCGATGGCGCTCGTTGCGGGTGTCGTGTCTCTCGCTGCTCTGCTGCCATTGCTTTTCGTGATTATCGTCACGGTGCAGACTGGCTGGGAAACTTCGATAGCGATGATCTTCCGGCCGCGGGTGGCCGTTCTATTGGTCAATACCGGATTGCTCGTCGTGCTGACGGTCCCCATCTGCACGGTTCTCGCTGTCGCCCTGGCCTGGTTGACGGAACGCAGCGATCTGCCGTTGAGAGGCCTGTGGGCCGCTTTGGCCGTCGCCCCGCTCGCCGTGCCGGCCTTTGTTCATTCCTACGCCTGGATCAGCCTGGCGCCGGGATTCAACGGGCTTGCCGCAGGGGTGACGATTTCCGTCCTCGCCTATTTCCCGTTTCTGTATCTACCTGTCGTTGCGGCCATGCGCCGGCTCGATCCCGGTCTCGAGCATGCCGCAGCCTCCCTTGGCCTGGGACCGTTTGCCGTTTTCCTGCGTGTTGTGCTTCCGGAATTGCGACTGGCCTTATGCGGCGGAGCGCTGCTGGTGAGCCTGCATCTTTTGGGCGAATACGGCCTCTATGCGATGATCCGTTTCGACACGTTCACCACGGCGATCATCGATCAGTTTCAGTCAACGTTCAACGGCCCGGCTGCCAACATGCTCGGCGGCATTCTGGTCATATGCTGTTTGGCGTTGCTGGCTATAGAGAATGCCGTCCGGGGATCGGCGCGTTACGCGCGTGTCGGCGCCGGCGCCGCCCGCCCGCCAAGGCGGGTGCGACTCGGTCGGCTGCGCCTGCCCTGCCTTGTGCTGCCTATCGGCGTGACGCTGCTTTCGCTCGGCGTCCCGTTGTTGACGCTCACGCGATGGCTGGTCGCCGGCGGCCTGGAGGTGTGGTCGTCTTCCCAGCTCGGCTCGACATTGCTGCAAACGGCGATCCTGTCGCTCCTGGGTGGCCTGCTGACGATCGTTGCGGCCTTTCCGCTTGCCTGGCTCGCGATCCGGACGAAACGGGCTTTCGTCCGGGCAGTCGAAGGAGCCAACTACATCGCCGGCTCCCTGCCCGGCGTTATCGTCGGACTGGCGTTGGTCACCATCACGGTGCACATGGCGCGGCCCATCTATCAAACGGTATGGACACTGCTCCTCGCCTATATCGTGCTGTTTCTCCCGCGAGGTCTCATCAGCCTCAGAGCCAGCATCGCACAGTCTCCCATTGGCCTTGAGGAAATCGCCCAGAGCCTCGGGCGACCGCCGATCCAGACCCTGGGAACGGTGACGATGCGTCTCGCGGCGCCAGGCGCTGCGGCCGGTATCGCACTCGTCGCTCTTGGCATTGCCAACGAGCTGACCGCGACGCAGATGCTTGCGCCCAACGGCACTCAAACCCTCGCCACCGCATTCTGGTCTCTGAGCGGCGAGCTGGACTATGCAGCGGCGGCACCCTATGCGGTGCTGATGATCGCCATATCGCTGCCGCTGGTCTGGCTGCTTCATTTCCAATCGCGTCGCATGGCTGGCAGATGAGTTTTCTCGAAATTAAAGGCATCGAAAAGCGCTTCGGCGCCGTAACCGCGCTGGCCGGTATCGATCTTGATGTCGAACGTGGCACACGCCTGGCTATCGTCGGCCCATCCGGATCCGGTAAAACCACACTTTTGCGCATCATCGCTGGCTTTGAAGCCGCCGACGCCGGCCAGGTGATGCTTGACGGCGAGATTTTGACCGATGCCCGCAATGCCATCCCCACGCATCAGCGTGGTATTGGCATCGTCACGCAGGATGGCTCGCTGTTTCCTCACCTCACTGTGGGTGAAAACATCGGCTTTGGCCTGCCCCGGAGTTTTCCCGACCGCGACCGGCACATTTCCGCTACGTTGGCGATGGTCGAGCTGGATGCTTCCATGCTGGCCCGTCGCCCGGACCAGCTTTCGGGCGGTCAACAGCAGCGGGTGGCCCTGGCCCGTGCCATGGCAACCCGGCCAAAATTGATGCTGCTGGACGAACCGTTCTCGGCCCTCGATACAGGATTGCGGACCGGCCTGCGTCGCGCGGTCTCGAACCTGCTGCAGAACGCCGGGATCACCACGATCCTCATCACGCATGATCAGACCGAGGCCCTGTCCTTTGCCGACCAGGTGGCGGTGATGCGCTCCGGCCTTCTCCCCCAGGTGGGGAACCCGCAAAGCATCTACCTTCATCCGCGTGACCGGATGATCGCCGAATTCATGGGCGACTGCATCATTCTTGCCGCCGAAGTCCGCGACGGCCGGGCGGAATGCGCACTGGGTTCGGTGGAGGTTGAGCGCAATACGGCGGCAGGTGTGTGTCAACTGATGCTTCGGCCTGAACAGATCCAGCTTTTGCCAACGAAATCGGCTCCCGACGCCAAGGGCGTGAAGGGACATCTGCTCAAGCTCGAATTCGGCGGCCGTACCAGCGCGGTGACGCTGGCTCTTCCCACCACGGGGGGAGCGCAACGCACGCTGTATCTGGTCGGCATCGGGTCGAGAGGCATCGATGTCGGATCGGAAGTGGTGGTCAGAATCGATGGGTATGCCTGGGTCCTCGCTCCCGGAAGCTGACCGCCCCGGTCCAGTGGATTGCTCGCTTACGTGATCTGAATCGCGCCTCTTACAAAAGCGTAAGGGCGATGACAGGCCAGGGAAAGATTGGCCCGATAGACGGATGCTGTCCGGGCGCAACAGCGACCCGGACAAGGTTCAACGACACCGCAATCCGGAGCTTCCCATGCAAAAGCTGCTTCTCACCACTTGCCTGCTTGTCGCTACAGTTTTGCCAACCATCGTCTTGGCCGCGGCCGAACCCGTGCCCTGCGAAAATTCCTACAAGGACGTCAAGACCGCGATGGGCAAGGCAACGCTCAGCGACATCGACAAGCCCAAGGTCAACGACCTGGTCGGCAAGGGCCTCGATCACTGCAAGGCAGACGATGATGCTGGCGCCGATGACCTCTTCGCCCAGGCGATGAAGCTCATCGGTAAGTGACGCCCGTCTCTCATGAAGCGAGATGCACCATGACTACGATGACCATCGAGGCCCAGCCCTCCATGCTCAATAAGGTTCCCAAGGTGACGGCAGTCTTCTGGGCCATCAAACTTCTCGCCGTAACCGTGGGCGAGACAGCCGCCGACTATATGAATCTTGATCTTGGGCTCGGCCTCACCAATACCTCGGTCATCCTGACCATCGTTTTGGCCGCGGCGCTCATCCTGCAGTTCATGCAGAATCGCTATGTGCCCGGGATCTATTGGACGGCGGTCGTGCTGATCAGCGTCGTCGGCACGCTTGTCACCGACAATCTCACCGACGCGCTGGGCGTACCGCTGATCGTCAGCACGCTGGGTTTCAGCATTGCGTTGGCGATAACGTTCGCTGTTTGGTACGCCAATGAACGGACACTATCGATCCACTCCATCCATACCAGGAAGCGCGAGGCATTCTATTGGCTCGCGATCCTGTTCACCTTCGCCCTGGGCACCGCGGCAGGCGATCTGACGGCGGAACAGTTCGGCCTCGGCTATCTGGAAACCGGCATCATCTTCGGCGGCATCATCGTGCTCGTCGCCCTCTTCTATTTCGTCCTGAGGATTGATGCCGTTCTGTCGTTCTGGCTCGCCTATATCTTCACGCGCCCGCTTGGGGCGTCCTTCGGCGACTGGTTCTCACAGGATTCCAGTTATGGCGGGCTCGGTTTCGGTACTGTCGGAACCAGCTATCTGTTTATTGCCGCCATAGCCGCCTGCGTCATTTTCCTATCCTTGACCCGGCACGACGCGGACGTTGAGGCCGGTGGATAGATAGAGGGCGCGAGGATAGGATCACCTCATGAGGCTACTTCTGGTCGAAGACGACAAGCGCACATCGGATTACGTCATCAAGGGGCTGACGGAAGCCGGACACGTGGTCGATCTGCTGGGCGATGGCAAGGACGCCCTCGTACAGGGACTGCACGAGCCTTATGACGTCATTGTCCTGGACCGTATGCTACCGGGGCTGGATGGCCTTTCCATCGTGAAATCACTGCGTGGAGCGGGTATCGCGACGCCGATCCTGTTTCTGACGGCAGTTGGCGGGCTCGATGACAGGGTTGACGGCCTTGAAGCCGGCGGTGACGACTATTTGGTGAAGCCCTTCGCGTTCTCCGAACTCATGGCGCGGATAAACGCCTTGGCGCGGCGGCCACCCAGCCAGATCGAAAAGACCGTCCTGAAGGTCGCCGATTTGGAGCTCGACCTGTTGCGGCGCACCTGCCGCCGCAATGGTGTCGCCATCGACCTGGTGCCGCGTGAGTTTGCGTTGCTCGAACTGCTCATGCGCAACGAAGGCCGTGTCCTGACGCGCACGATGCTGCTGGAAAGGATCTGGGACTTCCATTTCGATCCCCGCACCAGCGTCGTCGAAACCCATATCAGCCGGCTGCGCGCCAAAATCGACAAGCCGTTCGAACACCAGTTGCTGCATACCGTGCGCAATACAGGCTACTCCCTGCATGCGCGGTGAATTGCTGAAGAGCACGCCTCTCCGCCTCGCATTGAGTCTGAGTGCGATTTTCATTGTTTCGCTGACTTTGGCCTCCGTCGTCGCTTACGGCATGGTACGGCGCGAACTGGCGGCAAGGGTCGACCGGGCGCTGACGGATACCTTCGCGGTCATCAGTCAATCTTACGGCGATAATGATATCGCCGACCTGGTTGCCGCTGTCGAAAGCCATGCCGGCACCGTTATCGACGGCAACCAGATCTTCAGGCTCACCGATGGCTCGGGCGCGGTCCTCGCAGGCAATCTCGGACCGGTTTCCATTGCGTCCGGCTGGGGAACCTATCCGGCGGCCAGGCTGCAACTCGGCAACGCATCGCACTATCGGACACTGGGCGGAGCGGTGGGCGACAACTTCCTCGTTATCGGGCAAAGTTCGGCGGAAAGCGATGCCATCGGCGGCTTGACGTTGGCGGCCTTCGCCTGGGCGGCGGCGCTCCTCACTTTGCTGATCGTCACCGCCGGCATCATCGTCGCTGTGCGCGCTCAAAAGCGGCTCGATAGCATCGCTGGGACAATGCGGAGAATCGGACAGGGCGAACTGGCGGCCAGGATACCGCCCTCGCCTCGCAACGATGATATCGCGGCACTGGCCGGCCAGGTAAACGCAGCGCTCGACCGGCTTTCCGCACTCGTGGAAGGCATGCGGCAGGTTAGTGTCGATATAGCCCATGATCTCAAAACGCCGCTCAATCGATTGGCCATCACCATCGAGACTGCCATTGAGGCGGAGCAGAACAACCTGCCCCTGAACGGGTTGCTGGCCCAGGCACAAAGCGAAGGCGAACAGATCAACGCTACCTTCGATGCATTGCTCCGGATCGCCCAAATCGAGGCAGGATCCAGGCGCGAGCGGTTCGCCGCACAAGATCTTCCAGCGCTGCTGGAATCCGTTGTCGAGATTTACACCGAAGTCGCGGTTGAACGCCGACAGGCCCTGACACTGCAACCGGCTCGCGGCCTTGCGCTGCCCATAGCCGGAGACCGTGAACTGCTGACGCAGTTGTTCGTCAACCTGATCGAAAACGCGCTTCGTCACGGTCCTGCGGGCATTACGGTCAGTATCGCCGTCGAGGGAAATTCCGATCGAGTGGTTGTTACAGTCACCGATACCGGCCCGGGCATTCCGGAGGTCGAGCGCGACAATGTCTTTCGCCGCCTCTATCGGCTCGACAAGGCCCGAACCACCGCTGGAAGCGGCCTCGGCCTCAGCCTTGTGAAAGCCATTGCCGATCTTCACGGCGCCACCATCGAATTGGCCGACAACCGGCCCGGCCTTTCAGTGGTCCTGGTTTTTCCAACATCGGTCACGGAGCGCTGAATATGCCGAACGATATCATGGCCCGGGTGACCCGGCAGATGGCGCGATGGCGTACCGGCTTCGACACAGCCCTTGTGTGCAGCCTGGCGCTGGTTGCAGTGCTCACCGGCGTCTTCCTGGCTCTTGCCGATGAGGTCATGGAAGGCGATACCCATGCCTTCGACCAGGGGATCCTCCTCGCCTTCCGCACCCCGGGACATCCCGAACAGCCGCTGGGGCCATTGTGGTTTCAGGAAATGGCCCGCGATGTCACTTCCCTCGGAAGCTTCGCAGTCCTGGGGATAATATTCATCGGCACCGTCGGATACCTGCTGCTGGCACGCCGGCGATGGGCCGCCATCGTAACGGGCATTTCGGTGCTGGGCGGCACGGTCATCAGCCAGGTATTGAAATCCGGCTATGACCGGCCACGTCCCGACCTGGCGGCGACGGCGCATGTCTTCACGGCGAGCTTTCCCAGCGGCCACGCGATGTTGTCGTCGGTGACCTACCTGACTTTGGGCGCTTTGCTCGCATCCACCGCACAGACGCGAGCAACGCGCATCTTCGCAATCGCCTTCGCCACGGCGCTAACCCTGTTGGTTGGGCTGAGCCGGCTCTATCTGGGGGTGCATTACGCCACAGACGTTCTTGCCGGCTGGTGCCTTGGATCGGCCTGGGCGGCTTTCTGCCTCGCCATAACGTCGTGGCTGCGCCGAGTCCGCCGCCCCGCGTGACGCTCGCCCACCGAACGAGCCAACCTCCGCATCTTTCAGATGCCGAGCTTCCGGATAAAATTCAGAAAGATCACCATCGCTCCTCGCGGCAACACCTGAAAATGCCTGCAACATCTTCACGCTCGTCACTATACAAATTTGTAAAAAATCTCTGCCGGCACAGCATGATTGCTGTTGTCCAACTGTCATATGCCTGTCCTAGGGCTGCCACCGGCGAGTTTGAGTTCAACATATTGGAACGATCACTCACCATGACGCCGCCTTAACTTCAAAGACCTGGGCGCGATCAAACAAACAGGGACGCTTCGTTCCACTTGTGGCTCTTGAACAGCCAAGGCGATAAGCCTTGCGGGAGATTTCTGATGTCTAAACTTGCTTGCCTCGCAATCGCGGCGGCGACTCTCCTAACCGTGTCGGCTCCGGCATTTGCGCAAAATGCCACGCCGGTGACCTTCGCAGCGCAGCCAGCCGCCGAGCCTGCCGCTCCGGCCGCGCTGCCGATGGCGCCGAACCATGTCCTCAAATATCTGTCTCCCGACGATCTTGATCCGACCACCCTCCTGCCGCCGCCGCCTGCCGACGGCTCCGACCAGCAAAAGGCGGAAGTGCTGGAAGTCCTGCAGATGCAGGAAGGGGCATCCAAGGATCGTCTCGATCAGGCCATCTGGGATGACCGGCACGAGAGTTCGGAGTTGTGGATCCCCACGCTCGGACCGATCGGTTTCGACCTGACCAAGCTTCCCGCCACCTCCGCCATGCTCGAGGCGGTGCTGCATGAGCGCGATGCGGCGGCCGATGTGGTCAAGGTCTATTATGGCCGCCGCCGGCCCTGGACTTTCAATCAGGATATCCAGGTTTGCGAAGCCGCCGGCAAGAACGGCTCGCAGGTGCGCTCCTATCCGAGCGGTCACGGCACTCTGGCTTATTCGCAGGGCATCGTTCTCGCCCGGCTTATGCCGAGCAAGGGCCAGCTCATCATGGCCCGCGCCGAAGATTTCGCCGAAAGCCGTATGATCTGCGGCGTGCATTCGCGCAGCGACATTCGGGCCAGCGCTGTCCTCGGCACCACGATCGGCACGCTCCTTCTCCACAACACCGAGTTCAAGCCCCTCCTCGAAGCCGCACGCGCCGAACTCGCCGCTGCCGGCCTCGCACGGTAAGCCCCGTTTCGGGGGTTCACACACGCAGGAAAGACCCCACGGGGTCTTTCCTATCCTCGCTCAAATCACTTCGGTGATCAGCGAGCGAAATTTCGCCATCACCTCGGGGGTGGCCGGGCTGTAGACCATCATGTTGAGGTCGAACCGGCCTTCGACCGCGAAGGTAGAAAACTCCAGCTCGATGGCGCCAAGGGCAGGATGGTGCAGGCGCTTGATGCCCTCACGCGTGCTCGTGATTTCATTGTCGCCCCACATCGCCTTGAACTCCGGGCTGCTAGCCGAGAGCTCATCGACCAATTGCCGGATCTCCTCCCCGGCGCCGGCGCGGGCGGCATCGGCCCGGAATGCACCCACGACATAACGGGCGACGTTGCGCCAATCGTCCTGCGCCGAGCGCACGCGTTCGTCCGAGAACATCATGCGCAGGATGTTGCGCCGGTCCTTGGGGAGCTTCGCATAGTCGGTCAGGATGACGGTTGCAGCCTTGTTCCACGCCACGACGTCCCAGGTGGCCGTCCTGATGATGGCAGGACTGAAGATCATGGCATCCAGCACGTGCTGCAGCCGCGGCGTGATGCCGCCGCTCTGGTGGTAGCGCGGTTCGGGCGGATGACCGAATGCAAGGATATGCAGGTGATCTCGCTCTGGCTCGGTCAGCATCAATCCCTTGGCGATGCGATCGAGCACATGGGCGGATGGTGCACCGCGCCGTCCCTGCTCCAGCCAAGTATACCAGGTCGGGCTTATATTGGCGCGCTGAGCGACTTCTTCGCGGCGCAGGCCCGGCGTGCGGCGGCGTCCTGCCTGGAAGCCAAGCGCCGCCGGATCGAGGCGCATGCGCCGGTCCCGCAGGAAGGTGCCAAGAGCATTTTCTGAAGCGCTTTCGCTCATAAGATCCTGTTGGCAGTTATAATGGGATAAAGTCACTACTTTAACAGGACAAGCTTCCATGAGATCGCCTGGCCCGTCAATGCAGGAGATTTTGCATGCGCGTTTTTCTGACGGGTGCCACCGGGTTCATAGGAGCCCGTATTCTTCACCAATTGCTGGGCGGCGGCCATCAGGTCATCGGCCTCACCCGTTCCGATGCGGGAGCGAAAGAGCTGGCGAGCGCCGGCGCGTCGGCGCATCTCGGGACGCTGGAAGATCCGGCGGCCCTGGCGAAAGGAGCCGAGAATGCCGACGCCGTCGTTCATACGGCGTTTGATCACGACTTTTCCAATTTCGTCACCAACTGCGAAAAGGATCGCCGCGTCATTACAGCGCTCGGCTCCGTGCTGAAAGGTTCGGACCGGCCGCTTCTCATCACGTCGGGCGTCGGCATCGGCGATCCGGGCAATGGGGAACCCGCGCGCGAGGATGTTTTCGACACGCATCATTTCAATCCGCGCATCGCCTCGGAACTGGCTGGTCAGGAGCAGTTGGAAGCGGGCGTCAACCTGGGCGTCGTCCGGCTTCCGCAGGTGCATGATACCGTGAGGCAGGGGCTCATCTCGCCCTATATCGAGATGGCCCGTCACAAGGGCGTCGTCGCCTATGTGGAGCAAGGTGCCAACCGCTGGGCCGCCGGTCACGTGGATGATGTGGCCAAGCTCTATGTTCTGGCACTCGCTCGCGCCGAGCCTGGGGCCCGCTACCATGCTGTCGGAGAAGAGGGAATTGCCGCGCGCGATATCGCCGAGGTTATCGCTACGGGGCTCGGCCTGCCCGCCGTCTCGGTTTCCAGGGACGAGGCTGAAGCCCATTTCGGCTGGTTCGCCATGTTCGCTTCAGCCAATATCACCGGGTCCAGTTCAGCGACGCGGAAGCACCTGGGTTGGGCGCCGCAGGGGCCAAGCCTGCTCGCCGACCTCAAAGCCATGAACTACGCGGCCGCCTAGGGCCCTACCCGCTTTGACGGCCCATGATCGGGAAGAACATGGCCGGAGGGCTGATGCTATAGCCCTCCGGCCAGGGCGTGTCACGGTGCGGCGTGCATGCCGGCGCGTAGACGCTCTGCCGGGCTATCGGGTGCGTTGAGCACAGTCGTGACGAGCAGGACGGCGATGGCCAGCACCCAATAATACCAGGCGTCGAGCCCCGCAAAGCCAAATACGAATGGCGCGATAAGGAAGACGATGCCGACTGCGCGGTCGACCCAGAGGTGCATCCAGTAGGGTATGATCCGGATAAGCCCAGTGGAATGATTGGTGAAGATCGGTAGCAGCAGCGCAGCTATCCCGGTCACGACGGAGAGCCACATCGCCACCGCATTGCCCTGGCCGAGATGCAGCAGGAACGGCGCAACGATCAGAACGATGGCGACCGGATAGTCGATGAGATAGGCGTGGATGGACTTCGTGATAAAACGCAAGGACATGACTTGGCTCCCTAGGGCTGATTGAAATCAGGGGTGGATGGTTCACACCAGGGCTGGTTGTCGTCGTGCGATCCGCATTGAATGCGAGGGACACACGCTCTTCCCGCTTTCACCAGGTCCTGTCGGTGAGGTGCATGAAAACGTACCGCCGTCCGACAGGCTTGAGAAATGCCCGCTTATTATGGTTTCCATTCCCCGGCCGCACGCGGCGCGACGGCGGCCCTAGAGTGAGACACCATGGTCGGTCCGCCGCTCAGGGCCATCACGAATACCCACCGCTCTGCTGGCTGAGATTGCCGAGGTAGTCGCGTTTTCCCACCGGCGCTCCCAGATGGCGAAGGATCGCATGTGCGATGGCGATGTGAAAAAAGAAGTCCGGCATCACCAGGAACCGGATGTAGTCGTCTCCGCCATACCATCCGTACGGGAGGGTCGGCGTTATGTCGTAAGTGTGGGTCTGCGCATCGTTGAGCATGCTGGGCTCGATGGCCTGGAGGAAACCGCGGGTCTCAAGCAGGCGGCCCTTTAACGCCGGATACATCATCGCCGGCTCGATGGGTTCAGGCAGACCGCGCTGCATAAGCTTGGACATGTGCGCCTCCACCTTGTTGCACGAGATGCTGAACTGCTTTCCAAACGGCAACATGTCCGGAGAGAGCCGGGCATAGAGCAACTCGCCCGGCAGCAGCCCCCTGCCGCGCTCGAGTGCCTGAGCCTGTTCGAGATAGTCATCGAGCACTCTGAGGCCATGCAGCATGGCCGGGACCGTTATTTCGTAGACTGAAAAAGACAAGACGACCTCCCGCATCGGACGATGAATTGGGTCGTTGATACGCCCCAACCTCATGCCCGAGGCGCGTCGTTACGATAACGTCCCGTAGTCGTGCCGCGTCGCGCGCACATTCGATGAGGTGGAACCAAGTGCACACCGGCAACGAAGGCCGGCGCTACTGCCATTCAAGTGCGAGCCGAACCGCGCAAGCTCTGGCGGAACCTGGCACCTGGAACCCGCAATTTGTAGTATACGATTTTTGCCAATTCTTGGTGCTTTTTTCAGCACCAAACAGACGGCATAACTATCGTAGAAAATCGCCGTCGATCTCGGATGCTTGCGCGAACGGCGAGCCGTTTCTGCGAGGGAACAAAGGTCCGCACGGAGGCTAAGGCATCCATTCTTCGGAACCATCGCCAGACGACTGCACCCTAGGCCTCTCTAAAAATGAGAGGAAATGTCTCGAAGATCGAACATTGTCTCTTCGTACGAGAAATGTAATTTGCGGCTGCGAACCATAGTGGGGAATAGGACAAGAATAGAAAAGTGATGAACGACCGACTTACAGCGCTAAGATTGTTCGCGCGGGCGGGTCGCATCGGTAACTTTTCGAGTGCTGGCCGTGAACTCGGTCTATCTCAACCCTCCGCCTCCCGTCTTATTGCAGCATTGGAGGCAGACGTCGGCACGACGCTCTTCAGCCGGACGACCCGCGCGGTCACGCTGACCGATGCTGGCGCGACCTATTTGATGCGCGTCGAGGCGATACTGGGCGCGCTGGAGGAGGCCGACCATGAGGCTCGCGGAACTGGCGAATTGAGAGGCGTGCTCCGCGTCGGAACCTCGTCGAGCTTCGTGCTTCGGGAAATCATTCCGAGGCTGCCGAAATTCCTGTCGACCCATCCTGAGCTACGCATCGAACTGCTGTCGAACGACCGGCATCAAGATCTCGTAACCGAGGGCATCGATGTCGCCTTCAGGTTCGGAAGCCTGCCTGACTCAAGCGCTACGGCGCGAAAGATCATTGACGTTCCGCGTATTCTGGCAGCCTCCCCCCATTACCTCCAGCAGCACGGCACGCCGCTGGTGCCATCGGACCTCGCGCGCCACGCCGTGATCATGGGCCCCGCGCATCTCTCCCCGACCCTCTCGTTCCGCAAGGATGGGCGCGTGGCGTCGGTTCGAGTTCAAAGCCAGCTTGCCATGACGATCGCCGAAGGCGCCATCGCCGGCGCCAAGGCAGGACTTGGCATCGTCCCCTCGGATCTCGTTAGTGCCAAGGCCGAGTTGGACGACGGCGCGCTCGTGCGGATTCTGTGCGACTGGGACTTCGGCCTGATGGAAGTCAACGCCTTGTTCGCGGGCGGAAAGACCATCAAGCCGGCCGCGCGTGCGTTTACGGACTACCTCATCGGCGAAGTCCGGCACTGACTTCGCAGGGTCTGGCGACCCATTGCAGCTCTGACGCCCCCCCTCAGACAGGGCCATCATACTCCCCACGGGCCGGATAATCCTTGGTGATGGCGAAGTCGATAGCCTGAAGCAATTCAGAGAATACCGGCCGTGCAAACGGCATCGTTTGAACCGCGCCGTAATATAGGGTGCCGTCCGGCCGCACAAGGAATACGCCAGGCTCCGAGAACAGCGGAGGCTCCTCGATATTGATCGACGACTTTCCACGCGATGAGGAAATATAGAGCCCCCATTGGCGCGCAACCGTCAGCGGCAGAGAGTATCCAAATCGCAGATTTGGGCCGACCTTATTCGCCATGGCCTGGGCGCGCTCGCGAGTGTCAGAACTGATGGCGATGACGGTCGTCCCACGACGCTCATATTCGGGCAGCAACGCTTCCAGATCTCTCAGATACTTGAGGCAGACCGGGCAATGGAGCCCCCGGTAAAAACAGACCAGTGTAAACAGCTTCGGCGCCTCGGCGGCGAGATCAAAATCGCCATGTAAAAGCGTCGGGACGCGTAGTTCAGGTACCCGTTGACGAGGCAGCAGCATTCTCTTCTCCATTGTCACTGCCTAAGAGCCCCAGGAGGGCCCAGCACGAGGCTGGTGACATGCAGGCAGAGCTATCGAGGGTGAGGCTATGCGGGCGACTTTCAATTGGGAAATGCCGGAACGTTATGATTTCCATTCCCACCCACTGCGGGGTGCCCCAGCGCGAAGGGTGATTTGCGCATCCCTCCCCCAAGACTCGCGGAGCATTCCAGAGAGTTATCGATATGATAGCTTTACCCAAGTGGTGGGCGGACCTAATTTGACCAACGCACTGGCCAGGCCCGATGCGGCGCTGAATTTCAGACGAATTTCAAGTCTTACCTCGCGTTTCCATCGGCCTATACAATGATCCACACGGGAAGATCGATCATTCAACTGATCGCGCCCGCTCATGGCCGCCCACAATGCTGAAAGGAGTTCGCCATGATCACCAGAGGCTTCATCGGTCGAAACGCGGGAGGAGACCGGTCCGATCGAATTCCGCCTGGCCAGCACCTTGTCGATCATTGGCCGGTTCTGACCGCAGGACCAACCCCGCACATCGAGACAGCGGATTGGAAGTTTACTCTCAAGATCGGACCGAGGCCGGCCAAGGTCTGGACCTGGAGCGAATTCAACGCGCTTCCGCAAACCAAAGTGACGAAAGACATCCATTGCGTCACGACCTGGTCGAAACTCGATACGAACTGGGAGGGTGTCACCGTTGACGACCTCCTTGCCGATGCCGGCGTCGAACGTCCAACCGACTTCCTGCTCGCGCACTGCTTCGATGGCTATTCCACGAATGTGCCGCTTGCGGATCTCATCGCCGGCAAGGCCATGATCGCCCTCAAATACGAAGGGCAACCGCTTCCTCGCGATCATGGTGGTCCGGCACGGCTGCTCGTGCCGCATCTCTACTTCTGGAAGTCTGCGAAATGGGTGAATGGGCTTCAATTTACCCAACGCGACGAGGCAGGCTTCTGGGAGCTGCGTGGATATCACAAATATGGCGATCCGTGGCGTGAGCAGCGGTACACCAATGACTGAGGCTGGCGCGCCATCAGCGGTCTGGCAGACTTGCACCATCGCCGAGATCGTTCAGCAGACGCCCAGTATCAAAAGCTTCTTCCTGAGGCTCCCTAAGCCGTTTGTGCAAATCGCCGGTCAGCATGTCGATGTTCGGCTGACTGGCCCAGACGGCTATGTGGCCATGCGCAGCTATTCGATCGCCTCTTCCCCGAGCGCCTCGGATGTCATCGAACTCGCCATCGAGTGCCTCCCCGATGGTGAGGTCTCCCCATTCTTCCATGACGTAGCCGTTGTGGGCGACGAGTTTGAACTCAGAGGCCCGATCGGCGGCCATTTCGTGTGGCCGGAACCCGTAACTCAACCAATATTGTTGATCGGAGCAGGATCTGGGGTCGTGCCGTTGATGGCGATGCTGCGACACCGCCAGGCAAAGGCGGAGACCGTACCAACCGCCCTGCTCCTGTCGGCTCGAACACGACGCGACGTGCTGTTCTCCGATGAGCTGTTTTCCCTCGAGCGGAACGACCGGCAATTTACCTTGGCGTTGGCAATTACCCGCGAGCCGCCGGAACGTCCTTCCGACTTTGCGCGGCGCATCGATGGCGAAATGGTCGCCGGGGTCATTTCCAGGCTGCCCAACATGCCTGGGCATGTATTTGTCTGCGGCTCAAACCCATTCGTGAATATCGCGGCCGACGGCGCGTTGGTCGCCGGGCTGGACGCCAGCATCATCAAGACGGAGCGATATGGCGGCTAGCGCCGATCTGCCCAATCCCTGAAAACACCAAAGGGAAATGACGACACTAAAGGCAAGAAGGCAGGCGCCCTCTCGGAGATTGAGAGACGATGGATCGTTTGGAAGCAATGGAATACTTCGTCGCCGCGGTCGAGGCTGGGAGCTTCTCGGCCGCGGGTCGGCAGTTGAATGTTCCTCTTCCCACGATCAGCCGGAAGATCGCCGACCTCGAGGCGCATCTTAGGACCCAACTTCTTGTCCGGTCGACGCGAAAGCTAACGCTAACCGCGGCGGGGAGTACCTATCTGGAGGCGTGCAGGCACATTCTCGACCGGGTTGACGAGGCAGAAGCCGAAGCAACGGGCGAATATAGTGTTCCACGCGGCGTTCTTACCATCACAGCGCCGGTCGTCTTTGGGCGGCTCTATGTCGTTCCGATCGTCACCGCGTTCCTGGCCCAGCATCCCGAGATCAATGTCTATCTGACGCTGTCGGACCATATGCTGGACCTCGTGGATGAACACGTCGACTTGGCAATTCGGACGGGGATGCTGGCTGATGGCTCGCTTATCACCACCAAGGTCGGCGAAATACGTCGGGTCGTATGCGGGAGCCCTGCCTATTTTTCGGCGCACGGAACGCCAAGAACGCCGGACGACCTGGCCAACCATATGTGTGTGACATACACGGCACTCGCCTCCGGGATGACCTGGATATTCAACCCGCGTGACGGCAAGCCGAGCCGGGCAATCCGTCCCTTATGCCGATTGAAAATCAATAGCGCCGAGGCAGCGATAGACGCTGCGATTGCGGGCATCGGCGTTACCAACGTCCTTTCGTATCAAGTCGCCAGACCAGTCTCCGAAGGCAAACTATCCCTCATCCTTCAGGATTTTGAACCCGAACCCATACCAGTCCAGATTGTTTATGCGCGCCAGACGCTCCTGCCTTTGAAACAGCGCCTTTTTGTCGATTTCGCTGCGTCACGTTTACGGAAGTCTTTGGACGAAGACCTCGCACAGCTCGGATAATACTTGAATATCGAACCCGACGAAGCATTGCAGGCAGGCGAAAGTACCCCGTCATGTTGTGCAGAAATATTTCAAATTTACCCTCGGCCCTCCCGACAAACAGCGTCGAGAG
This sequence comes from Devosiaceae bacterium, assembly GCA_036499825.1. GTDB lineage: Bacteria > Pseudomonadota > Alphaproteobacteria > Rhizobiales > Devosiaceae > Paradevosia. The sequence goes on along the minus strand of DASYCZ010000026.1, from coordinate 611,313 downwards.
GCGCGCTTCGAATAATGTGAGAATGACCACAATGCCACTTCAGGACAAACTCGATGCGGTGAGAGCGGAGTATTACGAAAATACCCCTCGCCATATCAGCCAGGTTCGCCAGGATGCCATCGACCAGCTGGTATCGTCCGGCGCCGCAGAAAAAGCCATTGGCGCTGGAGACTATGCTCCGCAGTTCCGGCTGCGCGATCCAGGGGGAACCGCCTTCTCCCGCGATGACCTTCTGGGCAGAGGCCGAGTGCTCATCGTCTTCTATCGGGGGCGGTGGTGTCCTTATTGCAGCCTCGACTTGCGTGCGATCGAGGCAGTCGCACCCGAGATCCGATCAAGGGGCGCCTCGATTGTCGCGATCTCTCCGCAGTCCGCTGAGGAAAGCCGGGCGACTGAACGCCAGCACGGCCTCTCGTTCCCGAGCCTGGTCGACCGCGGCGGCAAGATTGCTCGCGCGTTTGGTCTGCGCTGGAAACTATCCGGCGCCTTGCGGGCGGCCGAACTGGAATGCGGTCTAGATCTTGCCACCGTAAACGGAGAGTCGAGCTGGACATTGACGATGCCGGCTCGATACGTGATCGGCCCGGGCGGGATCGTCGAGTACGCCGATGTGAGCGCCGACTACACCCGTCGCGGCGATCCAGCCGAACTCTTGCCGGCCCTCGGGCAACTGCGCTCCCCCGCGCTCCACTGATCGTCGGCTTGCACGGTCCTGGATTCCAGAACACGTGTCCGTTCGTCCAATCATGCCCGATGCGGGTTTTATCACACCCCGACCAGTGCCAACCTGGCTCAGAGACATTCGCCTTGCATCTTTGGCGATGCCCTATTGGCAGCACACGGCCCAGGCTGTGGCAGTAAAATTGACGGTGAACATCCGATGGAGCTTCATCAGGTTCGGTATTTCCTCGCAGTTGCAAGCACGCTCAATTTCACGCGCGCTGCGGACATGTGCAATGTCACGCAGCCCGCGCTGACGAAGGGCGTGCAGAAGCTGGAACAGGAGCTCGGCGGCGAGCTCATCTACCGCGAACGACAGCTAACGCACCTTACCGAGTTGGGCAAAGCGGTATTGCCCATGCTCGAGCGTGCACTGGCATCGACGGAAGCTGTTCGCCGGCGCGCGCGCCAATTTCAGCAAAAAGAGGTTGCGTCACTTTCCATCGGCCTGGCTCCGTCCATTTCTGCGTCGCTCGTTCTTGAGCCCATCGCCGAAGTTCGCAAATTTGTTCCAGGGCTCCATGTCGAGCTTCGCGAGGAGTCGCCGGACCAACTCGTTGAACTCCTGCTGGCTGGCGATATCAACGTCGCAATAGTCGGTAATATCGACGAGAAGCCTGAACGAATCGACGATTGGGCGCTATTCGCCGAGCGCTACGTCGCCGTGCTCGCCCCGTCTCACCACCTCGCCGACCTCCCCGTGATTGGAATGGACGCACTCCGCGACGAAGCTATTCTCGATCGCTCAAATTGCGAAGTCGTTCCGAAGTTTCAGCATCTCCTTTTTCCCGACGCGCCTCCCCATCACCACCATCGCAGCGGGCAGGATCTGCACCTGCAGCATCTGGCATCCGCCGGTTTCGGGATCGTCCTCGCGCCCGAGCACATGCCACGATTACCTTCTTTGAAGGCCCTGCCGATCGAAGGTGATCCTGTATGGCGGGAGGTCCATCTACTGGCCGTCCAAGGGCGACGCTATTCACCGGCGCTCGACGCCTTTGTGAAGGTGGTTCGTCTGCGTGATTGGTCGCTCGACATGGGATCGCCGCTCCAGACCCAGCAGCGTGATCGCCAGGGTGCGGCAACCATCGCCCCAGCAGTTTAGCCGCGAACCTGCCAATGCCCGGTGCAGGACCGTGGGAATGGATTCGATAACGGACGGATATTTCCCAGCAAACCGCCATCGGGGTACCGTCATGAAAAATAAAACAGAAGTTCAGATGGAAAATTGATGTCTGACTGTGCGCCCAAAACCTTTGGTCAGGTACGCGAAGAGCTGTTGGCCGGATTCACCGACGCCGACCAGCAATCCTATGCTCATCTTGTCGAATGGCTTCGAAAAGCCGACGTCGTATCGAACGCATTGCAAGTCGGCGACACGGCACCGGATTTTCTTTTGCCGGATGAACGAGGACATCTTCATTCCTCAAAGCAGCTTCGTGCAGAAGGGCCCCTTGTAGTTAGCTTCTATCGGGGTGGTTGGTGCCCGTTCTGCAGCGCGGAGCTCCGGGCGCTCCAGGCGATCAAGGCCGACCTTGATCGACTACGGGCCAAGGTCGTGGTGATTTCACCGGATACCCGTGACCTCCCGAGACAACTCAAGCAACGATTGGGCCTCGATCTGACGATGCTTGCGGATGTCGATCACGGTGTCGCAATATCGTACGGGATCCTGTTTCGCGTCCCTGACGAAACCCGAGCGCATTATTCAGGGCTCGGTTATGATTTCGGTCACCGTCATGGCCTTGCGGAATGGATGCTGCCAATTCCCGCAACCTATTTGATCGATCAGGAGGGCGTGGTCAGGGCTGCCTTCGTCGAACCCGACTTTACGATCCGCCAGGAGCCCTCAGACATCCTCGCCAAAGTTCGCCAGCTTGGAGGAACGCCAGCCGAGGAGTGATGCGGCCAGCGGACGGACGAAATCTTTCGCCCGTCCCGCCGTTTGGGCGCTGTGCTTTAGCCGCCTATTTGACAGGCGTCGTCAGAGGGCTGTCACCAGTGTCGAGCACAAAAACCGCAAGCAACTTCGCCGGTTCAGTTTGGCTTGCATTGCGGCTGACCGAATGGATCGCGCCCGGCTCTTCCGACCAGCTTTCGCCGGCGTGGTAAATATGGGTCTCGCCATTGTCCACTTTCGATTCAATCGCGCCCGACACCACATACGCATAGATAAAGGCCGACTTCGCATGCGTGTGCGCCCCCGAGGCAGCGCCCGGGGCGTAGTTTACCTCGACGGCGACCAGTGACTTACCAGCGATATTGGGGATGGCCGCCTCGAAATTTTTCGCCACGGTTTCAGCGGCGTTGGCAACCGTCAGGTTGGCAAACGCCAAGGCCAGTGCGGCGGCGACGGCAGTTCGAATTCTCATTGTCACTCTCCATGTAAGCGTGCGCGTATGTCTGGCTAGAATAGGAAGCTGGTACATCGCTACGAACCAATCATAGGATTCGGCGCGGCGGGATGAGAAATAACCACGCGATATCAAGTCGATAACCAGGCGTTATGATGGCTGCGAACTCGAAAGCGGTCATCGATCGCGGCGAATTTCACCTGGGCCAATGTCCCGATGCCAGCAGTGATTCTGGCCAATACATCGCGCGCGTTTCGTCCGGCTCGATAACGGCCGGCTATCAATTCGATGGCCAAAGGTGATTTTCCTTTGAGCCTTCTCGCCCACAGATTGCCATCTGTCATCGCCCCTCTCTCGTGTCTGAGGCAAGTCGTGCGGGGCTAGATGATGTGCCGCAGTCCGATGATGCCTTTCCGCCTCCGCCGGACGATGAACATGAGGTGTTTCGATGATTTTGCCGACCCCTACAACCGCACCGCTTCCCCAGGTCGGCGACAGGATCACCGACAAATCGACGCAACCCGACAACGACGCGGTCCGCGACTGGATCGGCCGGGATGCGTTCGAGCATTGGACTGAACTCCGCAGCTGGATCGACCAACTCTATCCGGACGTTTTTGCGCCGGACTGGCTCTACGGCGGCAAGAAACGCGGTTGGTCCCTGCGCTACAAGAAGACCAAGGCTTTTTGCACGCTCCTGCCCGAATACCAGCTGTTTTCGGCTGTCGTGGTGATGGGCGGGGCCGAGCGGGAGAAGTTTGAGGAACGGCGCTACGTCTGGCGTCCGCGGGTCGTCAAACTCTACGACGACGCCGAAACCTATATCGACGGAAAATGGCTGACTCTCTCCGTCGCCTCCGCCGATGACCTGCACGATGTAACCGAGCTTTTGACTATGAAACGCCCTCCGTCGCCGCGCGGCTGACCTCGCCGAAAAGCCCGTTTCCCGACCAAACCGAGAGCCGCAAGCCGCAGTTCAGCGCAACTGCGGTCATCAATCAGGAAGCAAAATGCCTTTCGTAATCTATGCGCTTACGGTGTCGACATTCGCAATCGGCACGTCGGAATTCGTGATCGTCGGTTTGATACCGGATATCGCCAAGGACTTGGGCGTCAGTCTCCCCACCGCCGGCCTGCTCGTGAGCGTCTACGCCTTGGCGATCACCCTGGGCACTCCGATCCTTTCGGCGTTGACCGGACGGTTTCAGCGCCGAGGTCTGCTGTTGGCACTGATGGGATTGTTCACGGCCACCAACCTCACCGCCGCTATAGCGCCGGATTACTACACTCTGCTGCTGGCACGTATCCTGATGGCGTTTTCCCACGGCGTCTTCTTCGGCGTTGGGGCCGTCTTCGCCGGTTCGATCGTTCCCAAGGAGAAGTCTGGTTCCGCCGTCGCTCTGATGATCGGCGGTTTGACGATCGCCATGGTGGTCGGCGTTCCTCTGGGCGCATGGATCGGGCACAGCTTCGATTGGAAACTGACGTTCCTGATCGTCACCGCGATGGGAGCCATAGGGCTCGCGGCATTGGCGATTTTCCTGCCGCGGAACATCCCGCACGCTTCACCGCCAAGTTTCCTCGCGCAGATGAAACTGCTTGGGAACCCGGATCTCTCCCTAATGTATCTTCTGACCGCAGCCGCGTTCGGCGGCACCTTCGTGATCTTCACGTTTCTTGCCCCGATCCTCACAGAGGTAACGGGCGTCGACGCCAATACGGTGAGCATCGCATTGATGATTTTCGGCGGCGCAACCGTCATCGGAAACTTCGCCGCCGGCAAGCTTACCGATAAGATCGGCACATCGCGAACCATGGCGATCACGCTCATTGGCCTGATCGCCTCCTTCGTGCTTCTCGGTCTTGCAATGCGTGCCGAAGCCGCGGTTTTGCCAGTCATCGCGCTTTGGGGCGTCTTCGCCTTCGCCATCCCTCCGATCATGCAGGACGGCGTCGTGAAGGTCGCTCGAACGATAGCGCCGGAGGCGGTTGCAACGGCGTCCGGGATGAATGTGGCGGCCTTCAACCTCGGCATTTCGGGCGGCTCATTCATCGGGGGGCGCGTAGTGGAAGGGCCAGGATTGACCGCCACGCCCTATGTGGCGATCGTCATTGCCGTCGTCGCGCTTGGCATCACCGCCCTGGTCGGCAAGTCTCAAAGACTGCGTTCAGCTATGGATCTAGCGGCCGCACATGAATAGGACGTGCTCACCGCTCCTGCTGCGAATGCGCGCAGTCCACTGAAGAAACTGCCCAACGTGATCGCCGGCCAGTTCCTGCAATCGGCCGTCGAAGACCTCAAATCGTAACCGCCGGTCAGCTCACGGCGCCCGTCACCTGCAGTCCGCGCTCCACTGCGGGACGCGCAAGGCCGCGGTCGAGCCAGGACTGGACATGATGAAAGCGGTCGAAGCCAACGAGTTCACGCGCTTCATAAAACCCGATCAGGTTGCGCACCCAGCCCAAGAGCGAAATATCGGCGATGCTGTAGTCAGCTCCCATCACCCAATCGCGGCCCGTGAGCCTGTCGTTGAGCACGCCGAGCAATCGTGCCGACTCGGTTGCGTAGCGGTCACGAGGGCGCTTGTCCTCATAGGCCTTGCCGGCGAACTTATTGAAAAAGCCGACCTGGCCGAACATTGGACCGACACCGCCCATCTGCCACATCACCCACAGGATCGTCTCATAACGGGTGTTCGGGTCGGGTGAGATAAATTGTCCCGTCTTGTCGGCGAGGTAGAGAAGGATCGCGCCCGATTCGAACAACGCCAACGGCGTGCCGCTCGGTCCATCAGGGTCGTAGATTGCCGGAATCTTGCCGTTGGGGTTGAGCGCCAGGAAGGCTGGATCATGACTCTCATCGGCAATGATGTCGATCCGATGAGGCTCGTAGGCGAGGCCGGTTTCCTCGAGCATGATCCCAACCTTCACGCCATTTGGCGTCGGGAGGGAGAATAGTTGCAGGCGGTCAGGGTGCCGGGCCGGCCAGCGTGTGAATATTGGATGATTGAGCGTCATATTCTCTCTCTTGGAAAAGCCCATGCCGAGGCGGCACATAGCCTAATCTTCCGCCTTTTGAACACCGACACGACGACGAGATCACAGAGGCGGCGGTTGTCGGCGAGGAGGACGGTATCGACCGCCCTCCCCGAGTCCGTCAGGGACGAACGGAGATAACGGTTTTCCCCTGGCGTCGTTCAGTCGAATTGAAGGTGGCGACAGCCTCATCGAGTGTCGTGATTTTGCCTATATTCGTCCGCAGCCGGCCGTCCCGCACGCGCTGAACGATCTCGCCCAGTTGGGCACGGTCTGCTTCAACCACGAAATCGACCACAAGGCCATCTGCGGGCCGCGCCTCGGCCATACCCACGATGGTTACGAGCGTGCCGCCTGCGCGGATCAGGGCCGTGGATCGCTTCTGAATATCGCCGCCGATAACATCGAAAACCAGATCGACTCCGCCGACCGTTTCCAGGGCGTCGTTCTCCAGATCGAGGAACTCATTGGCGCCGAACTCGAGCACCTTCTGGCGGTCGGCGGCACGTCCGGTGCCGATGACATAGGCTCCCGCCTCCCGGGCGAGTTGCGTGACCATGGAGCCGACCGCGCCGGCGGCGCCATGCGCCAGAACGCTCTGCCCCGCCTCTATGCGCCCATGCTGAAACAGTCCCTGCCACGCGGTAAGACCCGAGATCGGCAGGCTTGCCGCAACCGTGAAGTCGACGTCACCAGGCAGCGGCGCAAGGTTGCGTGCCTCCATGGCGACATGTTCCGCCAGCGTACCATCGCGATGCCAGTCCGCCAGACCGAACACCCGCTTTCCGACGGACAGTCCGGTCGTACCGTAGCCGAGGGCTGTCACAACGCCCGCAAGTTCATGCCCCGGTATCGAGGGTGTCCGGTCACGGCCGCCGCGATCGGCCCAGGTTGATGGCCATCCGAGCTCCGTGGCGACGAATCCCGACGCATGAATCCGTACGACGACGTCGTTGATCGCTGCCTGCGGCTCTGGTCGCTCTACCAGCTTCATTCCAGCCGTTCCGGCCGCCTCGTCCGTTACCACGATCGCCTTCATGAGGTTCTCTCCTTCGTTACTGATCGCTCGCTCGTCAACGCGCTGATCGAGATCAACGACGAACTCCGGCGAGCCTTTCGCCGGTATTGTTCCCGGCAGGATCGCTCTTGGGATCGCGTGCTCCCAGCGCAGTGAACACGGTGGCGGCGAGAGCAAGAGCACCGTATCCCAGGGCGATCTGCGGCAGTGAGAACGTGCTCGACAGGCCGCCCGCGATGAGGCTGGGGAAAGTGGCGCCGCTGTAGCACACGAGATAGATCGCACTAAAGATCGGCGCCCGGTCGGCCACCGTGCTGTCTTGAAGCAAGCCACGGGTGGTGCCGCTGATCGCGATGCCTTGCCCGGCGCCGGCGACGATGGTCGAGACAATGAACAGCGCCAGTATCCCGGCGTCGATCGCGCCGATGATACCGATCATTCCGACGAGGAAGACCACCATCCCGACGCGCTGCGCGATCGCCGGGCTGAAGCGTCCCGCTATCGGAGCGCCGAGCACGCTGGGAGCCATGTAGGCGGTGAACACCAATCCGAGGATGAGCGGACTGCTGGTATGAAGTTGGTCGGCCACCAGCGCAGGGACGAACGCCTGGTAGAATGCCCCCGTTGCCCATGTGGCGAGAAAGACGGCCGCCGCGACGGGAAGACGATGCCTTACGCGCGCCGGAACACCAATCCTGGGTACCAGTGATCGCCAGGCACCAGGCGTGGGAGCCGCGGTCTCCGGGCTGATGGCGATGAGGGCGGCGGACAATAGTATCAGGCCGGCGCAGATGAGGTAGATGAGTTCGCGTGGCCAGGGGCCGAACTGAACCAGGGCGCCGGAAGCGGTGGCACCGACGGCGAGACCAAGCATAGGGCCTTGGCTTGATGCCACCGAGGCCAACCAATCGGGCCTCGCGGGTGCGGCATCGACGATGTAGGAGGTCAGGCTGCTGCTGGCCAATCCGGTACCGACGCCCATCAGGACCCGACCGGCCAGCAGCATTCCGATATCGTGCACGTTGAGCAACAACAGGCAGCCAAGCAAAAGCAGGCTCAGGCTGGCGATCGCGGTGGGCCGTCGCCCCAGATGATTGGACAGCCGCCCCAGCACCAACAGCGCGGCCATGGTGCCCAAGGAGTAAGTGACGATGGCCATCGAGATGTCGAAATTGGAGAAGCCGTCCTCCAACCGATAGATATTGTAGAGAGGAATGGGCGCCGCCGCCGTGGAAAACGTCGCAACCAGGGCAATCACCGCCGACAGGAATGCGAGCAAGAGCGCACTGCCACGAGCCTGGTTGATCACTGGGGCCACGCCTTTCATCTACCGTCCCTTCTCCGTGTTCCGCGCGATGGGCATTGCGCCCGGAGCCGTTCGATAAACTCTGCCGCCGTGTCGGCTATTGATCGCAGTTGAGGCGGCGATTTCCCAATAGTCGTGACATATCGTTTCCATAGCGGCGAGGAATGGTGGGACGCTCGTTCAGGGCCCTCCCCTCGCCGGTACAGGATCGCCACGATACAACTTCGAGGAAGCCCGTTCCACGCCGTGCTTGGGCTTCACCAAAGTCGGCTCTTTTCACTACGCGCGCCAGAAGGCTCGTCGTGAAAGTCCCGCTTTGCATCATTTCGGTATTTGGAGGGGTCGCTGCCATAGTGCAGGCGAAAGCTCCGTGTAAAACTACTTCGGCTTTGATAGCCCGCCTGCATCGCCACCTGGTCTATCGAGATTGCGTTCTCGCTGAGCAGGGCAGCGGCGTGGCGCATTCTTAGCCGCCGCAACACGGACATCGGGGATTCGCCGAATGCCGCCGCGAACCTCGCCATGAAGGCCGAGCGGCTGAGACCCACCGATTGCGACAAGGAATTCACCGTATAGTGGGCGGCTGATCTGCACGCCATTTCGGCGAATGCCCGCGCGATAGGCGGATCGCTGAGGATGGCGAACCGTTCGACCCAAGGTCTCGTAGAGACCAGGCACCGCCGAAGAAGGGACAGCAGCACGAGCTTCAGCAGGGCCGAAGACATCGGCCCACCTCCCACGTCCTGAGCCGCCAGCTCGCCCATGGCATAGTTCATCACCTGGTCCAACTGGTCATGCGCATCGAAGCATTCGACAATCGGAGCACCTTGCGAAGCGAACAGGTCGAGACCCGCGGCGTAGACCGCCGCAAATGATCCACAGCCCACCCGCAGCACAGGTTCACCCTCGCCAACCGCATGGCGCGGCGAGGCGCCCGGGACGAACACAGGCATTTGTCGTGTTCCGGCCGCCCTCGGGGGCTCGCCATCCGCCGCGAGGATAGTCGTCGACTTGTGCGCGGGAACCACGACCAGGGTGTGCGGGCAGATATCGATAGAGGGCTCTCCTTCGACGAGGAGAGTTCCAGATCCGGCAAAGCCATAGTGGAGCGTCGGGTGGTCAACCCGCGCAACCTCCAGGCGCGCGCCAGCCGTGAGAGCGCACTCTGACAACCTTACGTGGTTGATCTCCAGCGACGTCATCAGTCTGTCGAGATCGGCGCGCGAGATGCGCCAAAGGGGTCGCCCGGTCACGTGCGGAAGCCTTTGTAGTAGAACATCCACCCAGGCGCGGCATGGGACAACGGGACTGTTCCTGGGCTGCTCGACTATAGCCGGCAGTCCAGGATGAAGAGGCTTCCGCGCTCCAACCAGGTAGGTGGATTTTTGTTCGTGTTGCATCGCCTTCATTGAAAGGCACCACCACAATCACCCACAGGCGCGTCGCAGAGTAGTCCCTGAGTTCAAATTTGATAAATTCAGCTGGCGCATTAATCGGGAGAAATAACCCCTATGTCGCCAGCCAAATCCATGAATAGCTCGCCAACGCGAACTGTACCACGCTGAGATCAGGGCGGGCATCAGGACTCAATGATCGAATGCGCAATGACCCGGTGTTTCAAAAATCGTAGAGCGAGCGTGGGTTGTGAACGAGAATATTGTGAAGATGGTCGCGGCTTCCCGCCCAGTCTGCCAGCAGCCGGATCACCCTTGCATCGTCGACCGAACGATGAGCAAGCACGGTGTTTGAATCCGACGATCCACCGGTATGTTTTCCCGTGTGAGGCCAGTCGCTCCCCCAGATGACACGGTTGGCATTTGCCCCGATGAGGGCAGAAGCGATTTGCCGAACGTCGGGAAAGTCCGGTCCCGCCTCGGAGACCCGATAGGGCGCCGATAGCTTGATCCAGACGCCACTTTCGATAAGCCGTAACAGGGTTTCGAATTCACCGTAGTCCGTACCGCGCTCGGCGCGGGCCATACCCATGTGATCGATTACAAGCGGCACGTCGAGCGACCTGATGACTGGCGCGAGGCCGGCAATCGTATCGAGCGAGGCAAAGAGCTGGATGTGCCAGCCGAGGCGCCCCACACGCCGCGCCATAGCCTTGAGCGTTCCGCCGATGGCCGCAGGATCGTTCAGCCCATAGCTCTCGGCATTGAGCCTTATGCCGCGCACGCCGGCTTCATGCATATGGTCCAGATCGGCGTCGGATGTCTTGTCGTCAATGACAGCGACGCCCCTGCCCCGCGCGCCAACCGCGCCAAGGGCGTCGAGCATGCAACTATTGTCCGAGCCATAGGGACTGGGCTGAACGAAGACGATGCGTTCGAGCCCGGCATCGCTGGCCATGATATCGTATTCGGCAGAAGACGATGCGTTCGAGCCCGGCATCGCTGGCCATGATATCGTATTCGGCAAGCGATGCTTCCTGCGGACGATACCGCCGGCCCGGAGCCAGCGGATAGCGGTCCACAGGTCCAAAGACATGTATATGGCAGTCGGTCGAGCCTTGCGGCAGCTTTTGGGCCGGCGTCATTTACGCTTGCCCATTGGCCTGCATGTTCCGGATCACCCGATCAGTAAAAGCCTCGGTTCCCAGCGTCCCTCCGAGATCGCGTGTGCGGGTGTCGGGGTTTTCGATAGCCGCATCGAGAGCAGCCTCGATCTGCCGCGCCGCAATGGCGAGACTCTCATTTCCATGACGGGCGCTGAGCCAGGTCAGCAACATTGCCGCCGAGGCGATGAGGGACGATGGATTGGCCAGGTTACGCCCCGCAAGCGTGGGCGCCGAGCCGTGTTGGGCCTGAGCCACCGCATGCAATTCTCCAGCGTTGAGCGAGGCGCCGAGGCCGAGGCCGCCGGCCAGTTCGGACGCCTCATCAGACAAAATATCGCCAAACATATTGGTGGTGACGATCACATCGAAAACGCTCGCATCGCGCACCAGCAGCGCGGCCATCGCGTCGACCAGTTGCTCCTCATAGGCGACCGCGGGGAATTCCCCGGCGACTTCCCGCACCGCCTTCAGGAACAGACCATCCGATATGCGCAGGACATTGGCCTTGTGGACCGCCGTTACCTTGCGCCGACGCTTTTCCGCCAGTTTGAAAGCTTCGCGGGCGATCCGCAGGCTGGCGCCGTAAGTGACTTTGCGCGTGGACAGGGCGACGTCCGGCGTTGGCATATATTCGCCCGGCCCCATGAACATCGACCGGTCCGCATAAAAACCCTCGGTATTTTCACGCGCGATCACAAGGTCGAACGGCACGCGACTGGCAAAAGGCAGGCCCGGCCGTGTGCGTGCCGGGCGGATATTGGCAAACAGGTCCAGCTGCTTGCGCAACTCGCCGGATGGGTTGATGCCACCTTCGGTTACTGGCGGATATTCGTTATGGGAGACAGGCCCCAGCACCACGCCATCGGCCGCCGCGGCGCGCTCGATGATTGAGGCGGGACACGTCGTGCCGTCCTGCGCCAGCGCCTTGAGGCCGATGACCGCGGACTGGAACTGGAAGTTGAGGTTCCAGATTGAATCTGCAGCCTGCAGCACCTTGACCGTAGCGGAGGTAATCTCGGGGCCGATGCCGTCGCCCTCCAGATAGAGAATTTGAAGCGGCTGCCTGGCGGCATTTTCGGAGGAATTATCTGGCATCACACATTTCTTCTTCTGGCTGTTCGGGCGGACAAGCGCTTAGGTCCGCACGGCCATCGCTTTCGATGCCCGTGCGCCCTTGCCCGTCATTGGTGAGCAACATTCAGTCCGTGGCGTTTGGCCGCCGCAGGGATTCGTCGGCGCTCAGGAGTTTCCAGACCTCGCCGTAGAGCTCGCCGAAGCGCGGATGGCTTTCGACTTCGACGGCATCGCGCGGGTGCGGGAGATCCACATCGACTATACCGGCGATACGGCCCGGCCGGCGGCTGAATACCACAACGCGATCCGCCAGGATCAACGCCTCACGAACGTCATGGGTCACGAAGATGACGGTCTTGCCCGTCTGACGCGATATTCGCGACAATTCGCTCTGCAGCACGGTCTTCAGGATCGCATCGAGCGCGCCGAAAGGCTCATCCATGAGCACGACCGGCGGATCGTAGACCAGCGTGCGGGCCAGCGAGACGCGTTTCTGCATGCCGCCCGACAATTGTGCAATGCGATGGTTCTCGAAGCCGGAGAGACCGACCATTTCCATCACTTCGCGGACCCGGCGATCCCGATCGCCTTTGAGGGAGGAATGATAGCCAAGCTCGAGCGGAAGCCGGATGTTCGATTCCGCCGTACGCCATGGCAGGAGCGAATCCGCCTGCGTCATGTACCCCAGTCCCTTATTGAGGCCTGTCAGTACATCGCCATCATAACGCACCTCGCCTTCCGTCGGGATAAGAAGCCCGGCGATCATATTGAGGACCGTGGTTTTGCCGCAGCCGCTAGGACCCAGGAATACCAGGAACTCTCCCTGCTGGACCTCGAGATTGATGTCCTGCAGAACGGTCAGACGCTGCGACCCGGTCTCGAAGTATTGCGTCACATCCTTGATTTCAACGGTCGCCGCCATCTCCCAGACCCTCCACGCGCTTATCGACCAAGTCGATGATTTGATTGGTAACAACACCCAGTATCGCCAGCAGGATAACTGCGGCGTACAGGCCCACCATGTCGGCGGACCCGGCCGAGTTTTCGACCAGAAATCCCAGGCCCCGTTCCGAACCGAAAATTTCGGCGGTGACTATGCCGACCAGGGTCAGCGGCATGGCGACCTTCAGCCCGGCCACGACCCATTTGCGGCTCGCCGGCATCAGCACCTTCCAAAGCACCTCATGGTCAGCCGCACCCATCAGGTACAGCCCCTCGAGCATGCGTTTCTGCGTGGCGCGGACACCGCCCATGGTGCTGAACAGCACGATGAAAAGCGCCGTCCAGGTCCCCAGGAAAACCTTGGATTCAATGCCGAAGCCCAGCGACGAGATAACCAGCGGCACGAAGATGCTGTGCGGCGCGATATAGATGATCACGGCGATCGGATAGACGCTGTCGCGCACCCGGACGTAAAAGCCGATCAGCAAGCCCAGCACCAGCCCCAGGATGCCGCCGATCACCAGCGACGCCACCAGCTCCGCGGTCGTGGTCCATAAGTTCGCCCACAGCGACCCGTCCGCAGTCCAGGATCCGAGCCTGCCGAAAATATCGAACAGACTTGGAAACCACGATATGCCGATCATCGGGCCGAGCAGATTCTGCCAGGCGAGGCAGAGAGCGGCCAGGACGGCCAGGCGCGCCAACGCCACCAAGCCGACCCTTCCCCATTTCCGTGCCCGTTTGGCCAATATCTCGGCACGCCCGAGCATTTCGGGCTGGCCTGCAGATTTCTGCCTGACGGACACGGTCCCGGTCTCGACAGCAAGATGCTGTGTCACGCCGCTTCCCCTCAATCCGCGACTGGCGTAAGCGAAAGCCCGTACTTCTTCGCGGCTACCAGAGCGAAGGAATTGTCGACCAGTTTGCTCATGTCGACCGCTCCAAGCGAAGGCTGCGCCAAGCGCTGCATCGTGTCGTTCAGGGCCAGGCCTTCAGGCGAATAGACCGGCGTCTTCGGAAACACTGGCAGATAGTCATTATAAGCCTTGGTGAAGATGTCGGCCGACAGGTTGGGATTGGCTTCGACGGCGATCGCCGTCGCCTTTTCCGGAGATTCCTGAATGAACTTGAGTGCCTCGGCGATGGCGTTGACGAATGCCTGCACCGCCTCCGGCTTGTTCTTCAGGGCGTCGGGCGTTGCGGCCCAGCCTTTGACATAACCGGCCAGTTCGGGAACGGCGCCGTTGTTCAAGCTGATGAAGATCGTCCCAAGACCATCCGCCTGGGCCTGCTGTGGGCTGGGCGCGGCATCGATATAGCCGTCGACAGCGCCAGTCTTCATCGCGGCGGTAGCAGCAGCGGCGGTACCGAGCGGAACCAGCGTTACATCCTGATCCGGGGTGAGACCGTATTTCGGCAGGATATAGCGCAGAAGGATGTCATAGGTGCTGCCCACGCTGGAGATGCCGATATTCATGCCCTTCAGCGCCTTGATGCGGTCGCCAATCGGGGCCGTGGGAGAAATGCCACGCTCCTCCATCACCTTGGTGGTGAGGATGATATCAGCGGGGAACTGCCGCGAGATCGGAACGATCGTCGGCATGTATACGCCCTTGGCCGCGGCCGTGATGGTTGCAGGCGTGTTGGAGCCGATGTCGGCCTTGCCGGCCAGCAAGGCATTCATGATTGCCGCGCCATTGGCCTGCAAGGTGTTCACCTTGACGCCGTTCTCGGCGAAGTAGCCCTCATGATCGGCGACCAGGAATGGCAGGTACAAAAATCCCTGTGCCGCACCCTGGGCGACCGTCACCTCCATATCCGCCGCGAAAGCGGTTTCCACCGTGGAAGCCGAGACCGCGAGGGCCGCGAAGGTGGCGAAAGCCAGCGTTTTCAGATGCCATCTAGCCATGTGTTAGTTCCTCCTTGAGACTTTGCTCTTCTTTGAGTTTTTTGATCACGAACTGCTCTTCCGAGCCGACCTCGATGATTTCGCGTGGAATAGCGGGAAGCGGCTCGTAGCGGGCTGTCCCCGCATCGGTGACGATCTCCCCGGTGAGGTAATTGACGCTCATGGCGCCGCCGTTTTGGGCCAGCTTCGTTATGCCGGGGCAAATGGGAACGAACCAAAGCCCGACCGAGACGGCCATCCGGTAAAAGCCGCGCGTCACCGACTCCGCGACGACGTAGACGCCCGCATATTTCATCGCGATCAGCGCATGTGGATGGAAATTGCCCGATCCGAACGCCTCGCCCGCTACGATCGTGTCGCCCTTCTGAATCCTGTTTGGAAACTCAGGATCGAGATCGGTCATGAGGTAGGGCAGCAGTTTGGTGGGGTCCAGCGTGTCCGCCTTCTGGAAACGGACGGGCAACATTCCACCGTCGAAAGCGATGTTGTCGCCGAATATCCACGAACGGCCTGATGTGATCACGTGGGGAACTCCTCTTCGTTGGCTTTGGAAAGCCTGCGTCGACTAATTTGCAAGGATGGTACGGGCATCGGTGATCGCACCGGTGATGGCGGAAGCCGCGCACGTGGCGGCATTGGCCAGATAGATTTCAGCCAGGGCGCTTCCCATGCGACCCGGCTCATTGCGCGTCGCGGTCGAAATGCAGACGTCGTTGTCGCTGAGCTGGGCCTGATAGCCGAAGCAAAGACCACAGCTGGACGGCAGCACCACTGCCCCAGCCGCCACCACCGTCTCGACCAGACCTTCGCGCAGGGCAGCCTTGTAGGTATCCGTGCTCGAAGGAACGATGAAGCAGCGCACGCCGTGAGCCACACGGCGGCCGCGCAGGACCTCCGCGGCCGCGCGGAAATCTTCGATACGGCCACCGGCGCAGGACCCGATGAACACCTGGGTCACAGGCTTGCCGGCAAAGCTCGACAGCGACAGCGCAACTTCGGGAAAGGGTGGAGCCGCAATCAGCGGTTCGATCGCCGACAGATCGACGGTAATCTGCTGCTGGAAAACCGCATCGGGATCGGAAGCCACATAGCCATTGCCGATCGCCGCATATTGTTCCGGCGTCACCGCATCGGGGGGTGCATCGAAAATGGCGGCCTTGGCGCCCACCTCGATGGAGAGGTTGCATATGGTCAGGCGCTGATCGATATCCAGCGTTGCGGCGCCCGGTCCGGTGAATTCCAGTACCTTGTAATCGGCCTGTCGTCCGAGCATGTCGATGATGGCCATGCCGACATCGCGGCCCATCGTGCCCGGCCGCAGCCGGCCTTCGAGCCGGATCCTGATGGTGTGCGGCACCATGATCCAATGCTTGCCGAGCGCCAGCATGGTGGGCATGCCCGACGTGACCGAAATGGCGAGCGCACCGATACCGCCGATCGTGTTCGTATGGGTGTCGCTGGCCAGCACCAGCGAGCCGGGCTGCGCCAAACCCTTGTCGACCACCAGCTGATGGCTGATACCGTGATCGCCAGGCTCGTAGATCTTGGTGATGCCGTGCGCCTTGGCCTCCACGTTGAGGTAGTCGCGATCGACGACGCCGGCTGGATCATGGCATGGTATCTTGTGATCGTAGCAGATCGCCAGCTTGTCGGGGTTCCGGACCTTGGCCCCCATGCGGTTGACGACACGCAGATACCGGGCGGCGTTGCGATCATGCAGTACCATCAGGTCCGGCTCGACCCACACCGTCTGTCCGACGGAGAGATCCTCTCCGGCGGCCCGAGACAAAATCTTTTCAGCGACCGTCTTACCCATGCCTAGGCTCCTGTTATTCAGTCATTGGCCCGAATTCGGAACCAATCAGCTTTCCAAAGAAAATCGGTTGAGTGCCTCGATTTCCCGGGCGCGCCAGTAGTCGAGATCGAGCAGATCATTGAGGGCCTCGCGGCCATACACGGAATCCAGGTCCTGCTCGTTGATGCCCGCGCTGGTGATGCGCGCCAGCGCCTTCTCCATGGCGGCCGCTCCCGCCAGCATCATCGAGGTCGCATAGACCACGACGGAGACCCCAAGCTTCCTGTGCATATCAAGATCGTAAAGGCGGATGCGGCTGCCTTCCGGCGACGAGATCATCAGCGGGATCGAGATGGCGGATGCGCATTGAGCGATCTGCTCGGGCGACTGCGGACGCTGCAGGAAAATCATGTCCGCGCCGGCCTCCTCATACATCTGGACCCGCCGCAACGCGTCCTCGAAGCCGGTGGCGGCGATCGAGTCCGTCCGCGCCACGATCATGAAATCGGGATCCTCTTTGGCGGCAACAGCGGCGGCGATAGTGGCCTGCATCTCCTCGGGCACGACGACCTTCTCGACGCCCATACCGGCGCAGCGCTTAGGAGAAACCTGATCTTCCACCTTGATGCCGGCGACGCCCTTTTTTTCGAATGTCTGGACCGCATGGACGATATTGGGAATGCCGCCATAGCCCGTGTCCGCATCGGCAAGCACCGGAATATCCACCGCCGCCGCGATGCGCCCGCTGGCTTCGGCGATCTCGCTCATCGACAGCATGCCGATATCCGGGAAGCCGTAGGACGCCGACAGCATGCTGCCGCTGATGCTGGCCATCGGCAGGCCCGCCGCTTCGATCAGCTTGGCGCTGATGGCATCGTAGCAGCCAAAGGTCTGTATGGTGCCGTTGGCCAGCGCGTCACGTACTCTCCGGCCAGGTGAAAGTTTCGCCATCGACTAAAGTCTCCACGCAAGAAATTTGTCTTCGATCACCTGAAGTATCCAGGTCATCGCCGCTCCAATGACGACGAGAATGACCGCTGCCGCAAAGACGCCGGCCGGCTCCAGCTGATTTGTCGCCTGGGCCGCACGAAAGCCGATGCCGCGATTACTGCTGAGCACTTCGACAACGACCGCTCCGCCGATGGCATAGCGCGCCGACAACCGCATTCCCGAGAAAAGCCAGGCCAGCGCGGCCGGCAGCTTCACCATGCGCAGTATTTCGAACTGCGACGCTCCCATGATCTGAATGGAGCGGCCAAGGACCGGGTTGATGGACTGAATGCCGGCCAGCATCGTCAGCAGGATGATGAAGAACACATTCAGCGAGACCTGCGCGACCTTGGATTCGATGCCGATGCCGAGCAGCAGAATGAAGACCGGGACAAGCGCCACTTTCGGCAGCGAATAGGCCGCCATGATGAAGGGCATGAAGACATCGGTGGCAAACCGGCTCAGCGACAGCAGCGCTACGACGATCAGCGCACAGACAACCCCGATGGCGAACCCGTACAACACCTCTGTGAGCGTCGTCTGAATATCCAGCCAGATCGACCCGTCGCCGACCCACTGGAAGAGCGCGACCGCCACCTGGGTGGGCTTCGGCAACCACAGGGGGTTGAGAACCGGGCCGACGAGATTTTCCATCGCGATGCAGATGATCGCCAGAATGACGATCGTGTAGATCCACGATGGTGAAAACCACAGTGTCCAGCGCAAACCACCAGGTCGCCTGGCATTCTGGGAAAAGGTCATCCCCTCTCCTGCTCCTCATAAGTCTCATTATCTGAGACTCTAGTTATCATCTTGTGAGACCATACCATCGCATTTGAGAAATGCAATAGGCTCCACGCATGCGTAAACTGCGTGCTGTGGAGCGCTGGAGGCCAGATGGCAGCAAGTGGGCGGCAAATGATGCGACCCCTGCCGATCCGAGGCCATTCATTTCAGAGGCGGAGGAGGCCCCCTCAAACCGATACGCCGTGTCCGGGCTCGAGTTTGGGGTTGAGTTACGATTCAGTCGATTATATCTGCGGAGAAGCTGACGCTTGCTAAGAGACCGAATAGGAATTGGCTTCGTTATCGAAGGTGCCCGCCGGCTCAGTACCCCGCCTTGCTCTCCCAAAGCAGTAGAATGGCTCGTAATAGTGGTCAGGCGGAGATCTTGTGTAGAAGAGCGCCTGGATATTGATGTCGGTGATTTATTGAGCGTGGCCCATCTCACGTCCCACGGGCTGAGCTTTCTCCAATAATTAGGCGTTTAAGATAGAAGGTTGAGGCGCTCATGGACTCTTCAGGAAATGACCAAGGGGGGAACGAGGACCGTCCGGAAGAGAAATCTTCCGTTTTGGCGTCCGTCGAACGTGCGCTTGGAATCCTTCAAACGTTGGGGACGAGCGCGGAAGGCCTGTCCGCCAAGGACATCATGCAGGAGACCGGCCTCAGCCGCGCGACGGCTTTCCGGTTTCTCAGCGTCTTGTCGCGCAAGGGCTTCATCCTGAAGGACTCCACCTCAGGCCTTTATCTCCCAGGCTTCGCCTTGCTCGGCCTCGCCACTATGGCGCATCGCAGTCGAACGCTCTCCATGCTGGCACTCCCCACCATGAGGCGGTGCCGCGATGAATCGAATGAAACCGTCTATCTCAGCGTGCTTGCCAACGATCACCGCGTCGATATCGAGCAGGTCGAAGCCCGTATGGGGGACATGATCCGGGTCAAGCAGCTAGGGTTGCCAAAGCCTCTCTACGCATCGGGGGCGAGCCGCCTGCTGCTAGCCTTCTCTGACGATCAGTTTATCAACAAATACCTGCAGATAACCAATCTGGTGCCGTTCTCCGAAAGCACGCTCACAACGCCCGAGCAGATACGCGACAGTATCCGCACTATTCGGAAGATGGGATATTCAGAAGGCTACAACGAATTGAATTCCGGCGCCGCCAGTACCTCCGCTCCCATTTTTGGGCACTTCGGGGAAATTATCGCCGCCATCACCGTGACCGCCCAAAAGCCCAACGACAAACCGGAATCGCGCGAGGCCATCATCAAGCTTGTCGTCGCCGCCGGCGCTGAAATTTCCGAGCGGATTAAAGCATCTGCAGAGAGTGCACCGGCCCCCCGGCGCAGCTCGAGCCGCGCCCAGAGCTAGTAAAATTCCGCCGCAGGCAATGTACAGCAGCGGCCTTGCAGATAGCTCATGAGCCTCCCTAACCAATGGTCTGTGCGGCTGGTTAGAACCTATCGCCAAGATCATGCGGCCCCGTTGGGACGGCAAGCCAATCGCCGCTACCCACGTTCCGCGGTTCCACCAACGGCGCCGTGATAGAATTCCGATGAGAGCCCGAGTAACATATGAAACCTGGACGCCGCGCATCAAGTGGAACGGCACCGAACAGCTCACCGTTGGAACCGTCTCGCCAGTCCGTGCATTGACGAACTCGGGTTATTTTTTGAGGTATTGCCATGACTCCTGACGACACTTCAGCGGCGGCACGCATCGATGCCGCCATCTCAGGGGTCTTGGTTACCCTGACGATCAATGGCGAAAGACATACCCTCACCCTCGATCCCCGCACGACCTTGCTCGATTGCCTGCGTGAAGTGCTCCACCTGACAGGCACCAAGAAGGGCTGCGACCACGGACAATGCGGCGCGTGTACCGTCCATATCGATGGTCGCCGCATGAACAGCTGCCTGGCGCTTGCGATTGCCTGCGAGGGCAGCAACGTCACGACGATCGAGGGGATCGGGACACCCGATCAACTTCACCCCATGCAGCAGGCCTTCGTTCAACACGACGCCTATCAATGCGGCTATTGCACCTGCGGCCAGATCATGTCGGCCATTGCGCTTGCCGGCGAAGATTGGGGACCTGAAGACAACGCCGTGCGCGAAGCGATGAGCGGCAATATCTGTCGCTGCGGCGCCTATCCCAACATCGTCCGGGCTGTGCAGCAGGGACGCGCCGAAATGGAAGGGCAGCGCCATGCATAGCTTCAGCTTCAACAGGCCCACCGATGTCGCTGCCGCCATTGCTGCTGCCAGTGCGACAGTCACGGCGCAACAGGGCGCCACCGTCCGCTATCTTGCAGGCGGCACGACCCTTGTCGATTTAATGAAGCTCGGTGTCGAGCGCCCTGAAACCATCGTCGACGTGCGGGGCCTGGGCTTCGACACCATTCGCGAAGATGAAGATGGCGGCCTTGAAGTGGGCGCGACTGTCCGCAATGCGGACCTGGCCCGCAACGATATCGTGGGAGCAAACTATCGGGCACTTTCGGAGGCCCTGATGGCGGGCGCGTCGCCGCAATTGCGCAACGCGGCGACAACCGCGGGCAACCTTTTGCAGCGTACGCGATGCGTCTATTTCCGCGATGTCGCCAGCCCCTGCAATAAGCGCCTGCCCGGCTCCGGATGCCCCGCTATCAAGGGAACCAACCGGACGCTGGCTATCCTCGGCACCAGCAGGAGTTGCATCGCCACCCATCCCTCCGACATGGCCGTTGCCATGCTGGCCTATGAAGCCACGGTGACAGTCCGCGGCGCCAATAACGAGCGCCGCATTCCCCTGATGGATTTCTATCGTCTGCCCGGCGATCGACCCGACATTGAAAATGTCCTGCAGCCTGGAGACCTGATCACCTCCGTAAAATTGCCGGCACGGCCACAGGGCGAACGCGCGGGCTACCTGAAGCTCCGCGATCGGGCCTCTTATGAATTCGCGCTGGCTTCGGCTGCCGCTGCTGTCGTGGTGAAAAACGGCCGTATTGCATCGGCGCGCCTGGCGCTCGGCGGCGTCGGCACGCGGCCATGGCGCGTTGTGGGCGCCGAGAAGGCCCTAGTCGGCCAGGCGCCGGGCACGGAGCTCTTCCGGCACGCCGCCGATGTCGCGCTGGCCCGCGCAGAACCGCAAAGCGAAAACGGCTTCAAGATTGAACTGGCGCGCCGCTGCGTCATAGCCCTGCTTGACCGCCTGACGGCAGCTGGAGAGGCACAATGAACGAGATCATGCCTAGTCGATCCGGTCTCGTCGTCGGTCGGGACCATAGCCGTATCGATGGTCCGCTGAAAGTCACCGGCCAAGCGCGCTATACCTCCGACCACCATACGGACGACCTGCTCTATGCCGTTCCTGTGGGCGCCACCATTGCCAATGGGCGCATTGCGGTCATCGATGCCACCAAGGCACGGCAGATGCCGGGCGTCCGGGCCATTTTTGTGCGTGGCGATCTTGGCCCTTTCCGCCGCATCGAAAAAGGCGCCGGCTCCATCGACGAGAAACGGCCGCCTTTCGAAGACGACGTCATTCGCTATTATGGCCAGTTCGTTGCGCTTGCCGTCGCCGACACGTTCGAAGAGGCAAAGGCAGCGGCGGATGCTGTTGACGTCACTTATGAGACCGAGCGTCCCGATGTCGATCCGGAATTGCCCATCGAGCCCGACAAGACCAAGAGTGAACGGGGCGATATCGAAACCGGCCTAGCCTCCGGCGAGATCAAGATCGATGCCACCTATCGCATCGCCAGCGAGACGCACAATCCGATAGAGATGCATGCCACTGTCGCCAGCTTCGATGGGGACATGCTGACCATCCACGAGACCTCGCAGGGCGTGGTCAACCATCGCAACGTCGTCGCCGACATGCTCGGCCTGCCCCGCGACAAGGTCCGGGTGCTTAGCGAATATCTGGGCTCCGGCTTTGGGGGCAAGCTTTGGCCATGGACCCATTCATTGCTGGCGCCCGCCGCGGCTATGAAGCTCGGCCGGCCGGTCAAATGCGTGCTGAGCCGCCAGATGATGTTTTCGACGGCGGGACACCGCCCGCGCACGCAGCAGCGTATTCAGATCGCCGCACAGCGTAACGGCAAGCTGACCGCGCTCTCCCATGACTACGCCAATGCGCGCTCCATTCTCGACCACTATGAGGAAAACTGCGGTGAGGCGACGCCGATCCTCTATAGCGTCCCCAATCTTCGGGTGCGCGCCGGCACGGCGCCGCGAAACATTGGCAATCCCACGGCCATGCGTGGCCCCGGCGCCGTACCCGGCCTCTTCGCCATGGAGTCTGCCATGGACGAATTGGCGGTCGCTCTCGACATGGATCCCGTCGCATTGCGCTTGATGAACGAACCGGAGCTCGACGAGTCGCTCGGCATACCGTTCTCCTCACGGCATCTGCAGGAATGCCTGCAGCTCGGATCCGAGCGGTTCGGCTGGAGCACGCGCGATCCCCGGACAGGCTCGATGCGGCGTGACGGCGAAATTCTTGGCTGGGGTGTTGCCGCCTGCACCTGGATCGCCGGGCGCTGGAATTGCAGCGTCCGCGTCCAATTGCACGCCAACGGCACCGTCCGCGTATCGTCGGCCACCCAGGATATCGGCACCGGCACCATCACCGTGATGGCGCAAATGGCTGCCGATCAACTCGGCCTTCAAGCCAGGGATATCGAAGTAGCGCTTGGGGACAGCGCCCTGCCCGCCGGTCCGCTTTCTGGTGGCTCGATGGTCACGTCATCGCTGGTAGGCCCCATCAATGAGGCGATCGCCGAAGCCGGCCGCACACTTGCCAAGGCGGCACGGAACTTGTTCGATCAGGCGCCGGAATTTATCGAAGGTCGGCTTGTTGCCGGCAACCGGTCGCTGAGCTTTGCCGAGGCATTGCAAAAGCTCAACCTCCCCTCCGTACAGGGCGAAGGCCATGGCAAGGCATCGAAATCGGAAAAGCCCGAATTTTCAATGCACTCCTTCGGCGCCCATTTCGTCGAAATTGCCTGGCGACCTGAAATAGCCAGGCTCCGCGTATCGCGGGTAGTCTCGGTGATCGACGCGGGCCGCATCGTCAACCCCATCGCGGCCCGTAACCAGATCGCCGGTGCCGTAGTCATGGGTATCGGAATGGCACTGCTCGAGGGCACCGAATACGACGAACGCACCGGCACTCCGGTGAATTCCAATCTCGCCGACTACATGGTCGCCACCAACGCCGACGTCCCGCCCATCGACGTTGAGTTCGTGGAGCATCCCGACTTCCACATCAATCCGCTCGGGGTGCGGGGCGTTGGAGAAATCGGTCTGGCCGGCACTGCGGCGGCAATCACCAACGCCGTCTATCACGCGACCGGCCGCCGTATTCGCGCGCTGCCCCTGCGTCTCGAAGACCTGTTGTAGGTTGACACCACCGCGATCCAAACCGGCACAGGCCAGCAGATGCGCTCCTGAGATCTGCTACGCCCGCAATTCGATGGTTTCGCGCGTCACCGCCCTGGCGCGATCGAAATCGATCTCGAAGCCCAGGCCCGGCTTTTTGGGTGCATGCACATAGCCCTCGGCGTCGATCCAGCAGGCGTCGAGATAAACCCCCGGATATTGCGCCGCATCGAACGAGCCGCGCGGAACCGCGATCTCGTAGAACGTCCCGTTGGCGATCGCCATCAGCGCATGCAGGCTCGCCGTGCCGCCAACGAAGTCATGCGGCTCCATCTTCATGCCGTTGACCTCGGCGAAATGCGCCAGCTTCAACAAATCGGTGATGCCCCATGAGGTCGGCCCCGCGATGATGTCGAGGCAGCCACGCTGCACCATGGCGGCGTATTCCTGCATATGCAGGACGCGATCGGCGCCGCGGATCTGAACATGCCGGCGCATGCGGCGCAGATCTGCCAGGCCTTCGAGATCGCGGTGGTCGAGCGGATCCTCGAACCAATGGAAGCGCAACTCGTCCAGCAGCGCCAGCATCTGCCGCGCCTCATGCCTGGTATAGGGACCGGGATAGGACATGCTGTCGAGCATCAGGATCATGTCATCCCCGACGGCCTTGCGCACCTTTTGGCAAAGCCGCATGTCGTCAGCAAGGATGCCATAGGGATGGATCTTGATTGCCCGGAAACCGGCTTCCTTGCTGGCAATCGCCGTTTCGAGGAACCGTTCGTCGCTGGAGTGGTGGATCGTCGAGGCGTAAGCGAGCACCTTGTCGCGATAGCCTCCCAGTAATTTATAGATCGGCTGGTCGAACATCTTGCCGGTGATGTCCCACAGCGCGTGATCAAGCAGACCGATCTGCTCGGTGGGCCACAGATAGCGCTTGTGCAACACGTCCTCGATCGCCAACCGCTCCAGCGGGCTCCGGCCAACGACATGCTCGGCCACCGTAGGCCAGGCTCGCGCCAGCTGCATGAGCCGAGCAGTGCCGGCCGAGACCACGCCATCGATGCCCTCGTCCGTATGCAGCACGGCGACACCGTTGGACATGGTCATGCTGCGCGCGAAATGGGCCACCTCCTGATGGTGGCTCGGCCGCGTCTCGAACAGATGAATGGTCCAGCCTGTGATCTTCACGGTTATGCTCCTGCCCTGCGCGCTCTAGCTGATCAGCTCATCGACAACGGATGGGAACAGGCGTTGATAGGCCTCCCCATAGATCATCGGCCGACCTGAATTGCGGCTGCCCTGCATGCCACGATTGAGCGCGACGCGGGTGTAATAGTCCCAGAGGTGCTTTTGGGCGGCGAGCACCTCGAAGGCGGCACGCTTCTTTTCCCAGACCGCATCGATCTTGAGCACCACATCGGGCTTGAAGCCGCATTGCTCAGGCTGGTGCGGCTCGAACAGGAACACCGGCGGGGCCAGATAAGCCATATCCGGCGACGGCTTGTGCCCCAGCGCCTGGGCGATAACACGGGCCTCCTGCGCGAGGTGGGCAGCAACCGGATGGTCGAAATTATACGGGTCTTCCAGCGCGTGGGTCAGAACGAAGGCGGGCTTGACCTCTCGGAAGATGTCGATGAGCCGGTCGAGCATCGCCTCGCTCGGACGCAAGGGGTAGTCTCCGGCGTCGAAATGCTCGATTTCCGCACCCAGCACGGCCGCAGCACGGTCGGCCTCTTCGCGGCGCTGGGCCTTCACCTCTTCCAAGGTTATTCCCTGCTTCTTCCAGGCGAACTGGCTTTCCCCGCGTTCGCCGTAGGAGAGGCACGCGATCTTGACGCGATAGCCCATCTCGACATGGAGGGCGATCGCACCACCGGCGCGCCAGACGAAATCGCCCGGATGAGCAGTGACGATGAGCGCGGATTTCTGGGCACTGGTCATGGGTCGAACCTCAGGAATGGAAAAGGAAATCTGGGGTGGGCACTATGCGCCCAGCAGGCGGGCTGCATCGCCAAACACCTCGTCGAACGACAGGCGGCGGGGGATCACTCTCTGGCGGAAGGCATGGTCGATCATCGCCTCGACCGGCGCTCGCACGGCCTCGAAACCCACTGGCAGAAAGTCGATGCCGTCGGGCCCGATAGGCGCGCTTGCCTTGGCCTCGGCAAACAGCCGGTAGACATCGCGCACCGCCTCGGGGTGGCGCTCGGCAACATCTCTGCCGATGGCCAGCATGTGGTTGATCGGCACGTAGCCGTGCCTGCCATACCACGCCCGCGCCGCCGCATTCGGCTCGGGGATCAGGGGCTCGATGCCATCCCGCTTCTTGGCCATGTCACCGCCGACGATGAGCGCGTCGATCTCCCCCGAGACCAACATCGCCGGCAAGTGTTCGCTCGCCGCGGTTGACCGCTCCACATTGGGCGGGTCGACATATTCAGCCAGATGTGCGTCGTCTGTGCAGACCCAGGTTACGTCAGCGGGATCGACGCCGTAGCTTTCATCGAGAATGCCGCGCACCCAGATGGCGGTGGTCTGGGAATAGGTGCGGACGCCAATGCGTCGACCCGCCATGGCGCTAGGGGCCGTGCGGCCGGCGCTGCGGCATTCGATCATGGGGTGAGGAAAGCGGGCGACGATGGTCACCGGCAACAGCATCAGCGGCTTGTCGTAGATCACCGCCTGCAGGAAAGTACCGAGGGCGAATTCGCCGAAATCGTAGGCGCCCCGACGCACCATGTCCTTGAAGCCCGTATGGGGCACCCTGGGTCCGCAGAAATCCAGAGTCAGACCGGCCGCACTCAGAGCTCCGGTCTTGATCGGCATAAACGCGGCGTGGTCACCGAGATTGGTATGCAAGGTCACCATCGCGGTCAGACCTTGTCCGTCGCCTTGCGATAGACCAGACCGGCGGCAGCGAGCGGTTCTCGCATCTTGTAGATGTCGAGTCCCAACTCGCCCGCCGCAAGGCGCGCCCGTTTGTGTTCCTCATTGGCAAGACGCGCCGTGGCCTTGGCTGCCACCTCTGCCGCCTCGGCGCGCGGCACCACGACGACGCCATCATCATCGGCGACGACCACATCGCCGGGATTGACCAGCGCTTCACCGCAGATCACCGGAATGTTCACCGAACCCAGCGTCGCCTTGACGGTACCCGCCGCCGAAATCGCCCGCGACCACACCGGAAATCCCATCCTGGCCAGTGTCGCCACATCCCGGCATCCGGCGTCGATCACGACCCCGACGACGCCGCGCGCCTGCAGCGAGGTGGCAAGCAGATCCCCAATCATCCCGTCGGTGTTTTCGGAAGATACGGCGACGACCAGCAGGTCGTCCGGGGCGCATTGCTCGACCGCCACATGCAGCATCCAATTGTCGCCCGGCCGCGCCAGCACCGTCACCGCCGAGCCAGCAACCTGTGCGCCCGACCAGACTGGCCGCAACCGCCGATGCATCAGGCCTCGGCGGCCCATGGCCTCGTGCACGGTGGCGACGCCTGCCTCTCGCAGCGTCTTGACGGCCGCGTGATCAGCGCGCGCGATGTCGGTGACGACGACATTCTGCATTTCCGGCTCCTCCCTGCCGCCCATCATTGGGGCGGCGATATCCGGCCGACATATGCCAAACCGCGCTTGCTGCCGGAAATTGATATTATGGAGCCTCATGCAAGCCGGTGAATGACGCTCCCTCCCCGCCCGCGCTGCCGTCTTCTGGCGCGTGATCCAGGTCCGGAGGTCTGGCTTGACGTTACATTTCTCGTCCTCTAGCTCTGATAGACCCAGGCTCTGGGATGGTCATTGACCGGGGAACTATCATGCAGACGAATATGGGTGGGTTGGACCTCAACCTGCTGGTGGTTTTTGCTGCCGTCATGGATGAGAAGAACGTCACCCGTGCGAGCGAACGCCTCGGCAAGTCGCAACCGGCTACCAGCAATGCCCTGAACCGACTGCGCCATCTGCTCGGTGATCAGCTGTTCGTACCCGGCCCCCATGGCATGCAGCCCACGCCGCGCGCACTCGAGATCGCAACACCGGTACGCAATGCACTCGAGGACCTGCAGAACACCCTGCAGCAATCCGAGTTTCAACCCGATCAATCACCGCACACCTTCACCGTTGCGATGTCGTGGTGTGCCTCGGCTGTACTGTTTCCCGAGGTCATCAAGCGCACCAGCCGAACGCTCGTCGATGTCATCACCGTCCCCAAGGTCTATGCCACCATCCGCGAAGAACTGGCCTCCGGCCGTGTCGATTTCGCCGTTGGCGCTACTTTCGAAACGCCCTGGCGGTTCATGAGCAAAGAGCTCTTTTCTGAAACCTACTGCTGCCTCATGAGCGAGCATCACCCGCTCAAGGATTGCCTCAATTACGAAAACTTCCTCTCGGCGTCCCATCTGGTGGTCCGGAGTTTCGGCGACGGCGGCAATCTGTTCGAACACCAGCTGCGGGCGAAAGGCCATTACCGCCGCATCGCCGCATCTGTGACGCAGCTGTCGGCGGTGGCTCCCATGCTCCGTCAATCGGACATGATCTTTTCGGTGCAACGCCGCACCATGGATACGCTTGGCGCTCTCGACGGCCTGGTGGTGCGCAAGCTGCCTATCGATGTCGATCCGGTGCGGGTCTCCTTGGTGTGGGACGAGGCGCGTACCCGCAACGCCCCCAACAAGTGGATGCGCGGCATTTTCCTCGACATCGCCCGGAAGCTGCCGCCGCCTGTCCATCGCCCCGAACTTGACGGCTGAGGCTCGATCCCGGGGACGGAACGCGTCCTCGCCGAGCCAGGTGTCCGTCAGACCGCCAGGTGGCGGCGCGCTACGGTCTCGTCGATATCGCATCCCCAACCAGGACCAGTCGGTACGTTCAGCTTGCCGGCGGTGATCGCCAGGCCCGGCGTCAACAGTTCGTCGCGCCACGGCACGGCATCAGGATCATATTCGAGAAAGCGGAAATTGGGGATAGCGGCGCAAAACTGCGCGGCCATGGCCCCGGTCAGCGGCCCATGCGCGTTGTGGGCCGCGACATTGATGTCGAATGCCTCGATCATCGCCGCCATGCGGCGCGCTTCAAGCACGCCGTTGTAAACCGGATCAATAATGGCTACGTCCACGGCCCCAGCCAACAGGTAAGGCTTCAGCGCACGCCGGCCGAGCACCGTCTCCAGCGAGGCGATGGGTGTTTGAGTCTCGGCGCGGACGCGAGCGAGTTGCTCGGCATCAGTGCAGTCCATTTCGAGCCAGGTCAGATCGAGTGGCTCGAGCGCACGCGCCAGCCGCCGCATTCCCTCCGCTGAGAAGTTGAAATTGACGTCCAGCATGAGTTCCATGCCCGGCCCACCACCTTCGCGGAAGGCGCTCATCAAGGCCACTGCCCCGGCTATCGCTTCGGGGTCGATATTGCGGGCATAGCGGTCACTGGCGGCGCGAATCCCGCCCGCGCTCCCTGAACGCTCGGGGAAGTCGAGCAGATTGGTCTTCAATCCGCCATAACCGCGCCCGGCCACTTCGGCGGCGAGGCCGGCAATATCGCCAAGACTCCGGATCGGGGCCGCAATCCCGAGCCGTTCGAACAGTTCGGGTTTGCGCAGGCGGTACATGCCGCAATGTGACCAATAGAGCGGCAACCGGTCCCGTAGCCTGCCGCCCAGAAGTTGGCTGACCGGCACGCCGAGCGCTTTGCCGGCGATATCGAGGCAGGCGTTCTCGATGCTGCCGATCGCCATTGCCCGCAACCCTTCGGGTGGCGTCCGCAACGTGGCGGTCAGATGGGCGCTGACATGCCCCGGATGCGTCGGATCGAGCCCGAGGACCATCTCTTCCATGTCGGCTATCAGCAGATGCAAGCCCTTGCGGCTGCGCGCATGACTGAATTCCGACCATCCGATGAGCCCCTCGTCGGTACTCATCTTGAGGAAGCCCCAGACGTCCCAGCCACCATCGACCAGCAGCGTCTCGATGGCCGTAATCTTCATCTCTGTATCCTTGGATAGACCTGGTTCATCAGTGCCGCACCCGCCGCAAAGCGAGCGACATTATCCGCCACCATGCGGGCGATACGCTGGCGGGCGAGCGGACTGCCGCCGGCGACATGCGGAGTGACGATCAGATTGGGTGCCTGCCAGAGCGGATGCCCCGCTGGAAGAGGTTCCGGATCAGCAACATCCAGGGCCGCTCCACCCAGACGCCCTTCGACCAGGGCCAGAGCGAGCGCTTCAGTGTCGATCACCTCGCCGCGCCCTACATTGACGATCAGCGCCCCCGTCTTCATTGCGGCGATACGGCCGGCATCGATGAGCCGGTGCGTCCCAGGCGAGGCAGGCAGGCAAAGCGCGACAATGTCGGCCAGACCGAGCGCTTCATCGAGGGCCGCCACGGAAAAGGTCCTTTCCATCCCCGGGCCTGGCGCGCCGTCACGGTTGACGCCGATCACCGTAACGCCAAAGGGCGCCAGCCGTGCCGCCAGCGCTTGCCCCACATGACCCAGGCCCAGGATCGCCGCCGTCGTCCCTTCCAGTGTCCGCAACGCGCCGCGGATCGCGGCGGTATTCCAGCGCTCCGCCGTCTGGGCTGAAAATGCCGCCGGCAACCCGCGAAAATGTGCCAGGACCAGGGCCATCGCGTGCTCGGCCACGGCGTTGGCGACCGCTCCGCCCTGGTTGGTGACGACCACCGTCTCTGGCAGTGCATGGGCGAGCATCCCCGCATACCCCGCAGAGACAATCTGCACCCACCGCGTGCGTGCATCCGGCCGGCGCAGCGCTTCGGCCAGAATCGCGCCGTCCGCTCCACGCGGATCGGACAGGATCATCGCATCGGCTGTCGGCGCTTCGGCTGCCAGGAGCGCCACCGAGGCGGTTTCGACTACCTCGACTGCCGGGATTTGCGCCAAGGCATCAAGGATCGGCTGGCGCGCGACTGATCCGGTCAGCGCCAGCCGCATGGGCATCAGATCGCCCCCGTCGAGAACCTAGGCCGGGCAAAGCGCATCACGAGGCCCACGGCAACCGCCGAGAATACGGTGACCACCACGGCGAGAGCCGCAAGATTGGAATAGGTGCCGCTGTCATAGATGTCCTGGATGCGAAAGCCGATCACCATGTTCCGCGGACCGGAAAGGATAGCCGCGGCGGTGAGATCGCCCACGATATCGGCAAAGATCAGCGCCCAACCCGCGGCCATGCCCGGTAGCGTCAGCGGGATCAACACCCGCCAGAACGTTCGTCCCCGCGTCGCGCCATTGACCCGAGACGCCTCCACCAGCTGGTTGCCGATCTGGGCTACCGACGATTCCGCGGCGATCGCAGCCGTCGGCATGCGCGCGATCACATAAGCGATGACGAGGATGTAGAGCGTGCCATTGAGGAAGAACGGCGCGCCGCCAAACGCCAGAAGCAGGCCGATGGCGAGCACCAGTGTCGACATCGCCGAGGGCACCTTGGTCAGCAGGCCAAGCCATTGACCACGTTTGCCACCAATCTCATTGGCATAGATGGCGATGGTTCCGGCGATCAACACGGTGATGGTCGCCGCCGTAATACCCAGGAACATCGAATTGCGGATCGCCGCCGCCGAGGCGGGGATCAACAATGCGCCGATCAAATTGTCGATCGACAGCGCGCTCCAGTTGATGTGCGGCGTCCAGAATTTCTGCATCGAGACGATCAGCAGCGCGCCGATCGGCAACACCGACGTCATCAGCAGATAGATTACCATGATGATCCGCGCAGGGATTTTCATGGCTCCCAGCGCAATGCGATTGGGCCTGACGCCCATGCCACCAATGCGGGCGTATTGCCCTAGGACCGCGATCCGCCGCTGCACCACCCAGATCGTGGCCACCACAAGCATCATCATCAGCCCGATGCAGACCGCCTGGTCGATCGCCGGAGGGAACTGACCGTTGATGAGGCGTGTAAGGTAAGTCGGCAGTACGATGATCTGCGCCGGACCGGCGATGATCGCTGCGATCGAATAAAGTTCGATGGCGGCGATCGTGGTCAGCAGGAACGTCGAGCCCAAAGCCGGCTTGACCGCAGGCATCGCCACCTGGAACAGGCACTGGAACCAGTTCTTGCCGCTCATCCGCGCCGCTTCTTCCAGCGAAGGGTCAAGCTGCCGGAACGCCGCCGCCACGATCACGTAGCTGTTGGGCACGAGGAACAGGATGTAGACGAACACCAGCCCCGGCCAGCTGTAGATGCTGAAGCCCACGGCGTCCGCGCTAAAACCCAACGGCGCCATCACCCA
Source organism: Devosiaceae bacterium (assembly GCA_036499825.1). GTDB lineage: Bacteria > Pseudomonadota > Alphaproteobacteria > Rhizobiales > Devosiaceae > Paradevosia. The sequence goes on along the minus strand of DASYCZ010000026.1, from coordinate 579,211 downwards.
GCGCACGAAGGCGGAAATAAACCCCGCATTGGTGTCGCCCAGAAACAGCCAGCCGATGGCCAGCGTCGAAGGCGGCAGCAACAGCGGCACCACCGGGAAGAAGGTGGAGAGCACGCCCATGCGGGCATCGGTCCGCTCGTTGAGCCAGGCGAAAGTCACGGCGATCGGGATGCAGAAGATATTGCAGAGCACGACGAGGATCGCCGTGTTCATCACCGCCTCGCCAAGCCCCCGGCCTGAAAACACCCGTCCCCAAAGCTCGGTGCTGAACGAGCCGTTCGGCATCAGCGCCTGCTGCAGCATGCGCAGGAGCGGAAAGCCGGTGACAAAGAGAATTCCGCCCACCAGCGCCAGCACCACGACGCCGTAGAGACCAGGCCGCCAGCGCAGGAATGCGGGCTGCTCGGTCAGGGGATTGCCTAGCGAGGCAGCCATAGCAGCGCCTCCCGGGGAATCCCCACTTCGATCTCGCTGCCGCTCGCCGGCCCGACGAAGTTCGGATCCGTCATCGATGCGATGACCGATGTCTCCCCGATCGTCAGCCGGACTTCCCAGCGCGCACCGAAAAATACGGTTTCCTTGACTTTCGCCTTCACCCGTACCAGGTTTTCGCCTGCGGGCGCAGACAGCCGGATATGCTCGGGACGCACGGCGATCCAGCCGACATCGCCCACCATGGGCGGATTCAAAGGCGCTTCCAGTTCCAGGAGGCCAAGTTCGGTCTCGACCGAAAGCACGCGGCCAACGGCCTCGACCGTGCCCCGGAACCGACAAGCCTCACCGACGAAATCGGCCACATAGGTGGAATTCGGTCGGCGGTAGACGTCAATGGTGGTGCCGATTTGAGCGATCATGCCGTTTTCCATCACCACAAGAGTGTCGGCGAGTTCCATCGCCTCCTCCTGGTCGTGCGTCACGTAGACGCCGGAAAAGCCCGTTGCTTTCTTGATCTCGCGCAGTTCGAGCCGCAACCGGCGGCGTACCTTCGCATCGACGTTGGACAGCGGCTCGTCGAACAGCAGCACTGAAGGCTCGCGCACCAAGGCGCGCGCCAGGGCGACGCGTTGCTGCTGGCCCCCGCTGAGCTGGGATGGATAGCGGGCATCAAGCCCTTCGATACCCATCTTACGCATCTGCTTGGCGACAGCGGCGCGGATTTCTTCCTTGCTCATTCCGGTGCCCGAGCTCAGCGGATAGGCAATATTGTTGAACACCGTCATATGCGGCCACAGCGCATAGGATTGGAACATCATGCCCAATCCCCGGCGTTCGGGCTGGACGAACACATTGCCCGAAAACACCGTCGTGTTGCCGATGGCAATCTCGCCCGCATTGGGACGCTCGAGCCCCGCGATACAGCGCAGCAGCGTCGTCTTCCCGCAGCCGCTCGGCCCGAGCAGCACGACCAGATGCCCTTCGGGAACATCCAGCGAGATGTCCTTTATGGCGGTCACGCTGTTGCCATAGACCTTGTTGAGGCCGGCAATTCGCACTGCCAGGGGCGTGTTCGTGTCGCCCGAGGCCACCCGCGCCGAACCGCTTTGTAGGTCGATACTGTTCGTATTCATCAAAACCTCAACGCGCGGGCAAACGTCCGCAATCCTTCAATGCCCGCAGTCGACCGATCGACTGCGGGCTGGTTCAACCCAAGGTCTATTTCAGCTTCAGCAGGTCGAACAGCTTGGTCATTTCCTGTTCGTCCAGACCATCGGGGATTTCGACCAGGTCGCCCGCCGGCTTTGCCATGCAACCGAGAGAACCGCTTGGATCACCTGGGCTCATGACCTGGTAGTCGGTGCAGGTCGCCGTGATGCCCTTGTCCGACAGCAGCCAGTTCATGAACAGCTTGGCCGCATTGGGATGGGGCGCGGCCGCCGCAGCGCCGAAGTTGAAGCGGTTGGTAATGGTCGGCTCTGCCATGAACACGTATTTGATCGGTGCGCCCTGCGCCTGCAGCGCCAGGGCGAATGAGCTGGCCGTCGGGAAATTGAGCGCTTTTGCACCGGCAGCCGCCTGCTGGGCACCCGTCGCAGTCGACGCCACGACCTGGAAGTTCTGGCCTGCCAAGGCCTCGATGAATGGAGCACCCAAGGTGTCGCTCGTCACCTTCAGCCAGCCGCCCCAGTTGACGCTGAGCTGCGGGTCACTGAGGATGATCTGGCCCTTCCATTTGGGGTCGACCACATCCTTCCAGACCTTGGGCGCGTCTGCTTCCTTCACGAGGTCGCTGTTGTAGAGCAGGCCCAGAATACCGCGTGTAATGATGGTGCGGTAGTTCGACTTCGCGTCCGCGGGCCATTTCACGTAGTTGGGCAAGTTGGTCTTCGACAGATCCATGAACCAGGTGGGATTGCTGTCGAAATAGCTGTTTTCACTGGTGCCCAGGACGTCCGCCTGCTGGGTGCCGGCTGCCGCTTCGGTTGCGAAACGCTGCGTCGTCTGCGCCCCGGTGAGCCGCACGACCTGAACCTGGATACCGTAGGCGTCGGTAAAGCCCTTGGCATAACGATCGAGCTGATCCGAGCTTGCGCCCGAATAGATCACCACCTGGCCTTCGGCCTGGGCAGCGGTAACGAGGGCAGCCATGTCGGCATCGCTCATCGCCGTTTGGGCAAAGGCACTGCCTGTTACGGCAAATAGCGCAATAGCGCAGCCCAGCGATGCCAGGCTCTTTCTGATAGTCATAGTTCCTCCCAGGTCCCGCGCATGGCGGGCAATTGCTCTCTAGATCCAACGACGGCCCCATTCCTCGATGGGACCGAAGGGGTGGCAGGCCGTTGCGGCTTGCCACGCCCATTGCTCAAGCCTTTAGCAAACCGTCATTCACGCCGGAAATTCATATCGGCATGCCCACCGAGGGCTGGTGAATGACGATTTGGCGACATGATCGTCACTCTATTGCGTCAGCCATTCCAGACGCGAAGCCCCCGCGGGTTGAGGCGGCAAAACCCAATGCGGCTTGCTGACGGAGTAGTCGACGATAGGGTTGGCATGCGTGACTTCGCCAAAGGCACAGACCCGCGTGCTGATCTCGCCCTCGCGCGGCCGGTAAGGGCCGATTGCCGATAGATCGGTGTCCGTATCGAGCCGCCCCTGCGCCAGCACCCACATGGATGCCTGGGTGAGCGAGGTGGTAACGTGATAGCTGCCACCTTCCCGGCATCGACGCAGCAACGCCCCCATGATGCCGGCGCCTGCCAGAAATGGAGCGAGGTAATCGTTCATCGTCACGGTCGGCGCATTGCGGGGCTTGCCGGGGCTGCCCTCCTGCCACGACAGTCCACAGACATTCTGGCCCACCGGCTCATAGCCGCCCCGCTCGGCCCACGGCCCGTCCGAGCCATAACAGCTGATCGACACGTAGATGATACCGGGACGTAACGCCGCCACCTCCTCGGGGCTGAAGCCCCGCCGGATCATTACACCCGGCCGCCAGTTCTGGATGAATATATCCGTCTGCGCTGCCAGTTCGCGAAGCTGGGCGACATCTTCGACCATGTTCAGGTTCACATAGGCGCTGCGCTTGCCGAACGCCGTGTCGATGTGGACGTGCGTCTTTTCCTGCTCCAGCGGATTGACGGCGTGCAGTACGTCGCCACCCTGCTCCGCCAACAGCCGGCCGGTCGACGGGCCGGCGATGACATGGGAAACGTCCAGAACCCGCAATCCGTCCAGCGGGCGCGTGGCATTTCCAAGCGGTTCAGGCTCGCTTTCACCGATCTTCTCGACGTGAAAGCCCGGACGATTAGCCAGCCATTGTCCCTGCGGATGCGCCAGCCATTCTTCCGGCGCCCGGATGATCGTGCCGGGGAGCTTATTGGCGGCCAGGGCCTCTTCAAGGTCGGCAGATTGCCAGCGGCTAACCGCCTCGGCCATGCCCGCGGTGTTGTTGGGTGATCGCAGCAGACCCACCAGGTCCTGCGTGATCGTGCCTCGGCCGGTATTGCGCAGCAGATAGACCAGGCGCTCGTCGGCTGTCCGAAAGACGTTCTCTTCACGGGTGGAACTGCCGACGCGAAAGCTTTGGCCATTCTGGCGGCAGTAAAATGCCGAGCGCAGCCCGATATTGACGGCCCGGGCGAGATCGACGGTAACGTCCTGTCCCTGTCCGGTCCTCTGCCGCCACAACAACGCCATGCCTGCTGCATAGGCCGCCAAAGCCGAGGCCGTCGCGGCGCCATAGCGGTGATAGCTTGGAACGACCGGATCTTCTCCCAAAAATCGCACTGCGCCCGCCAGATCGTTGGGATCGATCCCTGCCCTTCCGAGCAGGGTCAGAAAGGCGGTTTGCGCGGCCGTGCTCATGCCAGCGCTCCCTTTGCGTCCGCCGTCTCCAACCCGTGCGACGCGCGTATGCGTTCGGCCACGGCGCCCACAATGGCCCTCACAGGCTCTCTGTTGATAATCAACCCAGTCTCTCCAATCGGCATCGCTTCCGTCATGCCCGGATGTTCAAGGACCGCCGCCGCGTTGTACAATTCATCGTTCGAAACGCGTGATCGATGAACAAATGGCAGCACGTCGTTGGGGCTGCAGGTTCAGCGCGGCCAGGGCGCGAACCAGGATGGCGGAATGTCATAGCCCAGGCCCGGCGCGTCGGACGGCGTCACCTTGCCATCCTTGGGGACGGGTACGCCGGGTATCCGCATCAACTCGTTCAGCGGCACCCCGGCGGGAGAAAGCATCACGCATTCGGCGAGGCCTGCTTCAGGCATCGCCATGCAGAAATGCTGCCCCGCCGCCTGCCCTGCCCCGGCATGGAGACTCGTCACCATGCCAGCTGCCTCGCCCAGCGTATAAATCTTGACGGCCTCGGTAATCCCGCCGCACCAGCGCAGATCGGGCTGCAGGACATCGACCGCCCGATGATCCACGATCCGCTTGAAGTCGTGGCGACCGTGCAAATCCTCGCCAGTCGCCAGCGGCACCGTCGGCACCGCCTGCTTGATGGCGCGGAGGCCATCGATGTCGTGAGGCATCAACGGCTCTTCGGCCCAGCGCAGATGATAAGGCCGCAGCCGCTCCATCACCCGCACGGCGAATTCGACATTGTAGCCCATGACCGTATTGAGCATCAGCTCGGCATCGGGCCCGACGGTCTCGCGTGCCGCCGCAACGGTGTCCTCGACCTGATTGAGTCCCGCAATTCCGTCTTCATAATGGGCCGTATTGCCGATCTTGAAGGCGCGGAAACCCAGTTCCATCGCCCATTCCACGTCCGAGGTGGTGACATAGCAATCGAGGTAGTCGCGACTGGGACCTCCAAGCAACTGATAGACCGGCGCCTTGAGCAGCTTGCCCCTGAGGTCCCAGAGCGCGATGTCGATGGCGCTCCGTGCCAGGCTGGGGATGCCGTTCGGACCAAAGCGCTGCGAAGCCCGCCACATCAGGTCATTGAGATATTCGGTCGCCATGCAGTCCCGGCCAACGATCAGGGGCGCGTAGAGCGCGCGGATAACGGGCTCGGCGAAATCGCCCCAATGGCAATTTCCCACGCCGAAAGTGCCATCTTCGGCAACCACCCTGACCCACATCTCGCCGGTCACGTCGCCCGGCATTTGCGCACGGGCACGCGGCATGTCGGGATATTTGTTGATCGGACGCGGATTGCCCCTCCTGGCCTTCGGGCTGGGACGCGGCGGCGTCGGTGCGGCAAGCGGCGGCAGGGTGAGTTTAAGGCATTCGACGGATATGATTTTCATCAGCAGTCATTGATCTGGAATGGGCGGCGACAGCCGCGACCGCGCCCCTCAGCCAAGGAACACCGCAGCTCTGGTGACATGACTTTCCAGCAGCGTGAAATTCAAACGTGGAGGGCGCCATCAGGCAGACGAATATGGGGCACCGCCAGGCCCCAGATGGTCACCCCAAGTTTGCTACCTGCGGTTGGGCGGCCTGCATGCGCCGACGAAAGACGCCGGGGGCTTCACCCAATGCCCGGGTCACGAAGCGGCTGAAATAGGCCGGGTCGTCGTAGCCCAATTCGGCACCGATCTGCTTGATCGACAGCCCCGAGAACAACAATTGCCGCCGCACCTCGAGAATGATCCGTCGCTCGATCACCTCCAGCGCCGAACTTCCCAGAGCCTGCCGGCATATCCGGTTAAGATGGGTCTGGCTGACGCCGATCTCGCTTGCATAATCAGCGATGCGCCGGGTCTGGCGAAACCGCTGATCCACCAGCCTGCGGAAAGCCTGGGCGTGCAGCCTCGCCCGTTCGGGTTCCCCGTTCGCAGGCGTCGGCTGCTGCCCGGCACGGTGCAGCGCAATCTGCAGCAGGCTCAGATGGGCGTGCATGGCCAGATCGTGCCCCGGGCCTGGCCGGTCGGCCTCCTCGATCAGGCGCCCAAGGCATTCCCCTATGATCTCGGTGCCCGATTGGATGACCATGGCATCGGGCAGCGCCAGCCCCTTGCCCCCAAGGTCGCGCTCCATCATCGTCACCACGATACCCTGCACGTCGTCACTGAATTCGTAGCCATGCACCGTCACCGCCGGCACCACTGCCACGGCGGATTGAGCAAGCTCATGGACGGCGCCATCCAGCGTCACCCGCCCCCAGCCCCCCGTCAGATGCAGCACTTGGAAGAACTGCTCATGCCGGTGCGGCGCGATGCGATAACCATGCAGCCTGCTGCGTGATTGAATGGTTTCCCAGTGCAGCCAGTCGTGCTGGCGGACGCCGAGCACTTCACCATAAAGGCCATAGGTTGGGATCGCATCCATGTTCGGATAGTACAAGACAATGCGCCACACGTCCATTCACCCGATATCCATAATGGCGCACCCTGAGAGTAATTCAGGGGGAAAGATTGCGGACGCAAGTTGTGATTGTGGGAGCAGGTCCGGCAGGGTTGATGCTAGGACGATTGCTCGAATTGGCCGGTATCGATGCCGTCATCCTCGAGCGCAAGAGCGCCAACTATGTGCTTGGCCGCATTCGCGCCGGCGTGCTGGAGCAGGATACCGTCGCCCTGATGGAACAAGCTCAGGCCGGCACACGCATGCACGCCGAGGGACTGATTCACCACGGCATCGAAATGAGCTTTGACCGCGACGTTCATCGCGTCGACTTCACCGACCTCGTCGGCCGGCATGTCATGGTTTATGGACAGACCGAAGTAACCCGCGATCTGATGGCCGTCCGCCGAGGCACCACCATCTACGAAGCTGAAGACGTCGCGCTGCACGATCTCGACGGCTCCCCCTGGGTGACGTGGAGAAGCGAGGGGGTCACCCATCGCATCGACTGCGACTATATCGCAGGCTGCGACGGCTATCATGGCGTCAGCCGCTCCACCCTGCCTGAAGCGGCTATCACCACTTTCGAACGGGTCTATCCCTTTGGCTGGCTTGGTATTCTGGTCGACCAGCCGCCAGTTTCCGACGAGCTGATCTATGCCCACCATCAGCGTGGCTTTGCGCTTTGCTCGCAGCGATCTCCCACCCGCAGCCGCTACTATGTGCAGGTCTCCGCCGATGAAAAGGTGGAGAACTGGTCCGATGACCGCTTCTGGGACGAATTGCGCTCTCGTCTCAATCCGGCAACGGCCGAAGCCCTGCAGATCGGATCTTCCATCGAAAAGTCCATTGCGCCGTTGCGCAGCTTCGTCACCGAGCCATTGCGCTTCGGCCGGCTGTTTCTGGCCGGAGATGCCGCCCACATCGTGCCGCCCACGGGCGCCAAGGGCCTCAACCTGGCGATGAGCGACGTTGCCATGCTCTCTGAGGCCCTGATCGAAGCATTGATCGAGAAATCATCGGCCGGCATCGACAACTATTCTGGGCGGGCCCTGCAGCGCATCTGGAAGGCAGAACGTTTCAGCTGGTGGATGACCAGCCTGCTCCACACGTTTCCCGACACCGGCGCCTTCGGCCGTCGCATGCAGCGCGCTGAATTCCAATACCTGACCGGCTCGCTCGCTGCGCAGCAGTCATTGGCTGAAAACTATACCGGGCTCCCAAATTGAACCGGGGCGAAAGGCCCCGCCGGCATCTCGTTATCGGCGCGGCAGGACGCATCTAGGTTTTTGAGCAAACTACATGTCAGTATCGGCTGTAGTGCCCGGCAGCGCAGGCAGCCACGGGAGTGCGGACTGGCACCAGAATTGCCGCTGCGGGGTGAGTTCCCGCCTTTGGTCCAGGCTTCCGATACGAATGCCCAGAGTTCTGGCTCCCGCGGGTTCATCGGACGTCGCATAGATCGAAGAGCCGCAATCGGCGCAGAACGCCTGCTGGCGTCGCCGACCGCTCTCAGCGGTCTTCAGGTAGATTTTTGGCTCACCCTTTTGCAGGTGAAATCGCTCTTCCGGACACGGCACCACAACTCGGAAAGCCGTACCGGATAGCTGCTGGCAATCCGTGCAATGACAAATCCGCACCCGTTCGGGATCGATCTCCGCTTCGAACGCGATCGCTCCGCAGTGGCAAGAACCGGTGACCTTCATTTTGACCTCGCACAAACCTTTAGCCGCATCACGTCATTAGGCGGCCCGTTTTCGCGGACCGCCAGACTTTTCGCAGATCAGGACCTGAGCCACTCCAGGAGTTCCGGCCCCAGCAGTTGCGCATTGAGCTCTTCGTCGGACAGCTCGACGAAGCCGTCGAGGTCACGCACGATGACCACACCCGTATTCTTGAAGCGGGCCGCGATGGTCTTGAGGAACTTGAAGTCCACATCGTGCTCGCAAGCACCCATGAACAGGAAATACACTTGGTCCCCCCGCCGTTCGGAAGCCTCGAGCACCGAGATCGTCCGGGCGTGATCGGCAGGATGGTTTTCGCCATCAGTCACGAAGATCACGATAGAGCGCTTCTTTTCGGTGTGCGGCCGCTGGACACCGAAGAACCGGCTGACGATGTCGCCCAGGGTTTCATCCTTGGGCTGCCAACCGAAATGCTGCAGGTTGCGCGTCAGCACAAAACTGTAAGCCGTGCCGCCCTTCCAGCCCGGCACCTTGTTGATGACGTTGCGCGAAATGTAGTCGTCAGCATCGTCCGGTGTGACCGTCCCTACATGATGAGCCGAACTCGGGCTGTCGGAGAACGTGAAGACATCCATCTTGCCGTCGGGGTCGAGAACCATGCCATAGGGCACCAGTCGCGCGATCAACTTGCTGGTCGTGCCTTCTTCATGCTCATGCTCAAAGGAACCGGAGACGTCCATGTCGAAGATAAGTTCGGCTTTGATGTCCGGAGCCACCCCGGCCTTGTCGAGCGACAGGCGCAGTTTGTCGGCGGATTTTCGCAGGTCGAGTTGCAGCGTCATATCGGTTTGGTCCTTATGCTTTGAGCTGTTGCAGAATTTGTCGGAGCTGAAATTCGAGTTCGCCCGTTTCCGTGGGCGTCGGCCTGCGCTTGCCCTGAAGAACTGCGGTCATGGCCGAAAGACTGCTGATCCAGCCGGGCACGGTCACCAGGGCAATAGTTTGTACGGCGGCAATCAGGGAAAGCGGTTGGTCGACCTGCGCGGCCCGCAGGGTTGAACTGCCACGGATCTGGGCGACGCTCTGCGTGAGACTCATCGCCCTGTCCATAAATCGACGGGACAGGTCCTCGCGGCCGCCGGCGAAACGAGAGGCAAGATACTGGGCCGCCAATGCTGCAGCTTCAATTTCCGTACCGATCTCGTCGACGGATTGTGACGCCCGCTCCAGCCCTTCCTTGAGGGTCAGCAGCGGCTCCATGGTGCCGGCCATCAAACGCACCAGTTGATCCAGCTCCAGGCGTGCCTTTTCCAGTTCCTCGGGCGTATCCACCCGCTGGTTCAGTCGTTTGAGATACTGACCGATGCCACCGCTGCCGGCAGAGCCCTGCGATATCGCCTGCAGGTCGATCGAGGCCAGGATAGTGGTCATCCGGCGGACATAGCCCGCCGCCTTTTCGAGCGTGGGGTTCTGGGAAAGGTCCAGCGTCCGCGATACCAACTCGCCATAACCTTCCTGCAGGCGGTGCCCCCACAAAATGGCCGAACGATCGGTTGCGCTTTCGAGAACGAACTCCTGCAGCATGCGGGTTGCCCGCCTTGCCACCTCAGGGCTGGCAAGCGGCGAAAGCCCGATCAAATCCGCCGGCGTGAGCTCGAGACGCTCCCTGTGAGTGCCTGGAATGGCAGTCGGTATCAGCTTGTGGGAAGGCGCCGGGCGGCCTGTGGGCTCGCAAGCGGCCTTGTCGCCCGAAGCAATGCCGGTACGCGATTTGACCACATGGATCACGGTGGGACGAAGAGGAGGCCGTGTCTCCCCGTCATGTCCGGATCCGTCGTCGCTCTTGCCCACGGGTCGCTTCACTCAGGAGAAGTGTGCCAGGACGTCGTTGAAATCTCCGACGAAACCATTGCCCACCGCGGCGTATTCCCAACCATTGTCACCAAGCAGCAGGCTGCCAAGCTGGACGACATTGAATTCCTTGAATTCTTCGGAGAGCCGATAAGCGCCCAGCTCACGGCCCGCGTCGTCGAGCAGCGTGATGGTGCAGACATCGATGTCGCCGAACGCGGCCTCCTCTTCGTCATCGTCCCCACCCTCATGGCCTGCGCCATGCTCGGCCTCGTGGACCGTCACCAGGATCGGAATTTCGTTCACGTTCACCGGTAGCTTGGAGCCGTCGATCACGATCGTCTCCGCATTGTTCTGGACGCGTTTGTCTCCACTATGGGAAAGCCCGCCGCTCGGTGTCTGGAAAGAGCCGTCCGGTGCGACTGCCAGCGCCCCGCCCCGAGGATTCATGAGCTTGGTGTTGTAGGTGGAAAGAACGCTCACCAGCTCACTGACCCTGGCGCCATTTCCATCATTGATGGCCTCCAGCGCGTGAACGTCGACATCGTCCTTATGATCGGCGTCGCATTGCCACTCCACCCTGACCGTGAACCGTGCACCCTTGTTGAGGGACAGCCGCAGCTTGGGAGAAGTCGAGCCGGTTTTCTTCAGTGAAAGGGTAAGCAAGGTTGGTCTCCAGGAATTCCGGTGATTTGGTGGGCAAACGTTTAGGATCAGCGCGAAGCCAGGGTTGCGAGATCTTCGCGTGCGGCGATGAACTTGCGTCGCGCCTCGTCGAACTTTTCCTCGGTGCTCTTTCGAGCGGCATCGACCAGGCCGTGTATCTCCCTGGTCGTCGCAATGACCTGTTCGATCTGTTGGGCCTGGGCGAGGCGGTTGTCACCCGGCGCCGCTGCGGCGGCGACCGCAACGTCCTTGAGCGCCCTGCCCCGAAGCTCGGTCAATTGCTGGTCCAGCTTGGCCTGACGTCCGGCGAGCTGCTGCACGTTTTTGACGGCAAACGCACCGTGGATCGACAACAGCGCCATCTTGATCGAAGCAAAGCGCGAGGCGACGGTCGTTGCGGTTTCTTGAAGCGTGGCAATACCGGCCTGTTCGATCTGCTGGATGACCATCTTGTCCGCCGGCAACCGCGTATAGGTCCCCTCCAAGGCCAGGGCACGGCTTTCGAGAAGCCGCAATTTATCGCGCAATTCGCCCAGCCGGCTCTGCTCCACGACGTCAGCCGGATTAGCCCTGGTTTCCAGCGTCACCACAAAACTCTTGGCCTTTTCAAGCAGCATCCGCGATACCGCGGCGGCGACCGTGAATTCACCAAAATGGGTGGCGTAGCTCTTCTTGAGGGTATCGAGTTGCTGCAATTCGGCAAAGAGACGCTGCATCTCTCCCGATAGCTCCCCCTCTAGTCTCGACAGTTCGTCCGCCAGGGTCTTGGTGCGGCCCGAAACCATCTCGCCGATCTCAGCCATCAGCCCGGCGACCAGATCGTCGGCGCCTTTGCCTTGAAGCCTGCCCAATAGCGAGCCCAAAAGACCGGGCTTCTCGCCGTTCTGGATACGGTCGAGGATTTCGGGAAGCCGGGCGTCGTCCACACCCTTCTCAAGCCGCCCGAAGAGGGAGAAGACCGCCGCTGCCGACTTCTTGTCGAGCCGAGCGAGGAAGCCGTCCAATGTTCGCTGCAATGCCTGTTCGGCATCCATGCCGATCTTGATGATCTCACCCGACGGCATGGTCTCAAAATCGAGTGCCGACAATGCCGCGTCCGCCATCGCCTTCTGGTCGGCCCGCAACACCACCGCGCCGGTATTCATCGCGACTGGGGGCAGAGCCATGGAAGCCTGCTGCTTGGTCTCCAAGCCTGGGCCAGGCGATTCATTGGCGGTCGGTTCCATGGCAAATCCCTAGAGCTCGGCACCGCACGTTCTGGCGCCTGGCCGATTTGCGGATGTTTTGGGTAACACAAGGATATGTCGATATTATCGGCGCCGCCAATAGCGCTTTTACCGCAATGGTTACACGATGATCGACGGTGGTTTCCGCCCCATGACTTACTGCTCGGGCGCCACCTGCCTCCTCAGCAGCTTGGCCACCGTAAGAGCGGAGGCCTCTCCGGCCGCTCGTTCCGGAGCATCGCCGTTCAGCAGGCAGCTTAGATATGCGCCGGCGAAAAAATCTCCGGCCCCGGTAGTGTCTGCCAGGCCGGCATTGCGGGTTGGCGTAACGAGCCGGCTGGTCTCGCTATCCAGTATGCAAATAGGATCGGGACCATCCGTCAGGATCAGGCTCGATAGTCGCTTTCCAGCGATTGCCTGGGCCGTTCCCCAGATCTCGGCCTGCCCTTGTCCGTCAAAGTCGGCACGGGAGGCAATCATGATGTCGGCCGGTCGCTGCATCATCGTATTAAGCGGCAGATGGGACAGCACCAATGGCACCGTGGCGATATCACCGGCCATCTCAGGCTCCAGGTTCCGCATGTTGATGTAGGCTGCGTCTGCCCGGCAGTTTCGCAATATGGAAGCCTTCGGGGCCGGCTTCCCGCCCTTCATCTGCCCGATGATCGTGCGCTCGCCCTCACTATCGACGAGGATTTCGACGATCGGGGTTTGGCCCGGCGCCATTGACACATACCGCGTGTCAAAACCTTCCGTTACGAGGGTTTCGAGCGCGGCGCGGCCGGGCTCGTCATCCATGAGCACACAGACGATCGCCACCTCATGGCCAAGCTCCCGCAGCATGCTGCCGGTGGAATAGCCGCCGCCACCAAGGCGAACCTCCATCGTTTCGTAGGTGAGTCTGTCGCCAGCTCGCAGTGGCCCGTCGAGGCGCCAGATCCGGTCATGGTTGACATTGCCGGCAACGATGATCGTACTCATTTGGTCTCGTTTGGTGATCGGCGCTGGCTAACCTTAGCTCACGCGCCACGAAGGCTTGTGACAACAGAACAGGATCCGCACCGGTCATACGCTATCTATGGCTGCCAGTGCTCGGCGTTTAGCATCGTGCCGATCTTTCGTCACCGACAGCGCTGCTAGATGAAGCGTTTACGGCTTCCATGCCATGCTTGGCGCATGAAGATGGCCGAGACATTGGCGCTCCGGAACGAGCGGGCACTGCAGCGTTTCAACAAGGCTGTGCCGGAGGTGTTTCCTGCCCCCGTACTGACGCATGCGATGGCACGCCGGTGGACACCGCCGACGCCGCGGCTTGCCATCGACAGCTATTGGCGGATGCATCCGCTGCGGGCAGACCGGTTGGCGCGGGCCCTGGCGGCCAGGAGCGGCACGCCCGAGGGCTGGACATGGCGGCTTCGATCGGCCGACGAACCCGATCTTGCCACGAGTTTTCGCATGCCACCCGCACCCTATCGCCAAAAGGCCTTTTCGCGTGGTCCGGGCCACTGCGTGGTCTGCGGACAGCCCATCTACCGGCTCGGCTGGCACGTGGATCTATGGGACAAGGGCATCAACAAGAATGCCGTCTGGCACACCGCCTGCGTGACGGCCTGGCAGTTGTGGAACGCGCCGAGCAATCACGCCAAGCTGCTGCGCAAGCTGCAAGCCCGGCGCTGCGCAACAAGTGGTGCAAGGCTATTGCGCACCTCCGAAGTCGACCACCGCATGCCCCTGTTTCGGGTTTGGCACGAGCATCGCGAAACCGACTGGCCAACGCTGCTGAACTATTGGGGACTGCCCAATCTGCAAGTGATTAATCGCGACGCCCATGTGGAGAAGTCCGCTGCCGAAGCGACGACCCGGCGCCTGAGCAATGGCGTCGCTAGCATGAGTCAGCCGTCATAGGGCTTGCTGACTGATACGCCAACATAGGCGATTATCATTCCAATTTAAGGTGCTAGCCGCCTATTTTCATGTCTCTCACCTGCTGTTTCGACAACCAGCCTGCCGCGCCTGACCCCGACACATGTCCATGGCGTAACTTCGATCGTTCGTCCCCGGGCAGACAAAGCTCCGTCCGGGCATCTTGCATCGCTGGTTCACATGTCAACCAGGCATCAGGAGCCGATCTCGAGGATCGTGTAGGAGTGCGGCGGCAAGGCCAGGTGAACCCGGCCATCGCGGCAGTTCACGTCCGCCGTTACCGGCCTGACGGTATCGGGCGCCTCGAAGGTATTTTTGGCGAAGGGGTCTGGATGATTGAGGCTATGTGTCCTCGCAATGCCGGAAGCATTCACCAGCACCTCCGTCTCGATCGTCTCGCTTCGATGCGTATTGACGATCGACACGAACTGCCGCCCTGTCGCCTCATCGAGCGTCGCGCTCACATCGAGATAGGGTATGGAATAGGACTGGTTGCGCTCGGCTTCCAAAGTGAAACTCTCGCAGTCCGTCCAGGCATCGATGGCGATGTTCCCGCTATGGTGCCGCTGCATGGCCAGCGCCCAGAACACCGTCTCGCGCAGCACCGCCTCGGGCGTCACCACCAGCATCCCCACGACATTGAGCGTCTGGGCGAAATTGGCCAGGGTCACCCAGTTGCACTGGCGCTGCATGGCGTTGATGAAACCCGCACAGGCCAGAGCGTCAGCCAGCCGATACTGTGAGGTCGTGGGCCGCCATTCCGGCGTCATCTCCTGATGCGACTGATCCCGGCAATTCCACTCGGTGTAGGCAAGCCTGGGTTTGCGCTTCAGGCCGCGGCGCTTGGCGGCCATGTCGATGACCCCCGCGAGATCGATCATCAGCTGTTCTTCGATAAAACCGGCATTGACGATGCGATCATAATTGTCGTGCCCAAGCCTGGAATTGAAATTCCAGTACCGGTGCTGGGTGACGTAATCGATGTATTCCCCGGCCTGATCTACCACCTGCGTGGTCCAGTCGAGCATGTCTTCATGATGCCCGCCGCCCAGCGCCAGCACCTTGATGGAGGGATCGAGCTTTTTCAGCGACTTCGCCCATTCGCGGGCACGCGCGCCATTGTTCTCGGCCGTCGTGTACCCGATCTCCCACGGGCCCCATTCCTCATTGCCGATCTGCCAGTATTTGATGCCGAACGGCTCGGCGTGACCATGCTGCTTGCGCAGGTTTGCCCATTTCGTCCCGGTGTCGAGATTGGAGTATTCGAGCCACGCCAGCGCCTCGCGCAAATCACCTGTGCCGGTGGTCAGGTTGATATGCGGCTCAGCCCCGACCTGCCGGCAAAAATCGACGAACTCCGCCGTGCCGAAACCATTGCCGACCGCATAGCCGAAATGCGCATCGACGACGCGGGGACGCTCCGGGCCGACCCCGTCCAGCCATTCATAGGACGTTCCGGTGCAGCCGCCCGGCCAGCGCACGATCGGCGGCGCTGTCTCCTTGACGGCCTCCACCACACCCCGGCGCAGGCCGTCCGACCCGGCATCGGGATGGCTGGGATCATGCAACCCCTCATCGGCGACCCAGCGACGCCGAGCCATGAATTGCCCATAGATCAGCGGATCGACCTTGCCGATGTGGCGGTCGGGATTGGTAACGATTTTGGCTTTCATGATGCGTATCCAGTGATGTGAGCGTCAGGGAGCGATTTCGACGATCGTGTAGGAGTGCGGCGGTAGCGTCAGGCTGACCTTGCCGTCGCGGCAGTCGGCGCTGCCCGCCAGCGGCTTGATGGTTTCAGGCGCCTCAAACGTATTCTTGACGAAGGGGTCCGCGTGACTGAGCTGGTAGGTCCTGGCAGCGCTGCCTTTGCCCACCACGATGCTCGTATGGATCGCCTCGGTCCGGTGCGTGTTGACGATGGAAACGAATTGCCTGCCGGTCGCCTCATCGAGCGTCGCGCTGACGTCCAGATAGGGCACGTCAAGTTTGCCCTCGCGCCCGGTATCGGCGGTAAACGTTTCGCAGTCCGTCCACGCATCGATGGCGATGTTACCGCTATGGTGCCGCTGCATGGCCAGCGCCCAGAACACCGTCTCGCGCAGCACCGCCTCGGGTGTTACGACCAGCATGCCCACGACATTCAGCGTCTGGGCGAAATTGGCCAGGGTCACCCAATTGCACTGGCGCTGCATGGCGTTGATGAAACCCGCACACGCCAGGGCGTCGACGAGCCGATATTGCGAACTGGTCGGCCGCCAATTGGGCGACATGGCGCGATGAGAAGTATCGGCGCAGTTCCACTCCGTATAGGCGATCCGTGGCTTGCGCTTGAGGCCGCGCCGGTAGGCCACCAGGTCGATAACACCGCTGACCGCCTTGATCAGATGTTCCTCGACATAGCCGACGCTGACCATCTTGTCGTAATTGTCGATGCCGGCTGCGGAGTTGAATTCCCAGTAGCGGTGCTGGGTAACGTAATCGATATGCTCCCCGGCCTCCTGGACCACTTGGGACGTCCAATCAAGAATATCGTCCGGATGCCCACCGCCCAGCGCCAGCACCTTGATTGACGGATCGAGTTTCTTCAGCGACTTCGCCCACTCACGGGCACGCGCGCCGTTGTTCTCGGCCGTCGTATAGCCGATCTCCCACGGGCCCCATTCCTCATTGCCGATCTGCCAGTATTTGACGCCGAACGGCTCGGCGTGACCATGCTGCTTGCGCAGGTTTGCCCATTTCGTCCCGGTATCGAGATTGGCATATTCGAGCCACGCCAGTGCCTCGCGCAGATCGCCGGTGCCGGTGGTAAGGTTGATGTGCGGCTCAGCCCCAACCTGCCGGCAAAAATTGACGAACTCCGCCGTGCCGAAACCATTGCCAACCCCGTAGCCGAAATGCGCATCGACGACGCGGGGACGCTCCGGTCCTACTCCATCCAGCCATTCATAGGACGTTCCGGTACAGCCGCCCGGCCAGCGCACGATCGTCGGCGCCGTCTCCTTGACGGCCTCCACCACGCCGCGGCGAAGGCCGTCCGGCCCGGCATCCGGGTGGCGTGGATCGTGCAACCCCTCATCGGCGACCCAGCGCCGGCGCGCCATGAATTGCCCATAGATCAGCGGATCGATGCTGCCGATCCGGCGATGGGCGTTGGTATGGATCGTTGCTTTCATAGTCTCCCCCTCGCCGGCGTGGTCAAGACCGCACCGGACGTTCGATTGGTGTTGGTCAGCCTTTGAGGCCCGTCGTCGCGATGCCTTCGACGAGACGGCGCTGGAAGAAGAAGAAAATCAGCAGCAGCGGAATGATCGACAGGCACGACATGGCGAACAGGGCCCCCCAAGTCGAGGTACTCTCGCCTGTCGAGGAACTCAGCATTCTTAGGGCCAGCGGTACGGTGAGCTTCTCGCCGCTGGTCAGGTAGAGCAGCTGGCTGAAGAAGTCGTTCCAGGTCCAGACGAAGGTGAAGATCGCGACCGTGATCAGCGCCGGCTTGCAGAGCGGCAGGATGATGTCGATGAATATGCGGAACGGCCCTGCCCCATCCATTTCCGCCGCTTCATCGAGTTCGCGTGGAATAGCACGAATGAACTGCACCATGAGGAAGATAAAGAAGGAATCCACCGCCAGGAACTTCGGCAGGACCAGCGGCACGATGGTGTTCACCAGGTGCGCATTGTTGAACAGGATGTATTGCGGGATGATCGTCACATGCTGCGGCAGCATCAGCCCCATCAGCATCAGTGCGAACCAGATGCTGCGGAAGCGAAACTTCAGGCGCGCGAACACATAGGCCGTGATCGAGCATGACAGCAGGTTGCCTACGATCGCCAAAGCCGCGATGACGAAGGAATTGATGAAGTAGAGCGAGAACGGCGCGTTGAGGAAATTCCAGCCCTTGGGATAATTCTCCAGCGTCGTTTCGTGCGGCACCAGCGAGAGATTGGTGAAAATCTCCGCTTCGGGTTTCAGCGAGCTGATAAACATCCACACGAGCGGATAGAGCATCACCACCACGCCTGCGATCAGCAGGGCGTAAATGATCTTGGACCAGTGCGTGCCGGTGCCGCGCGCTTCGAAGGCTGGACTAGTCATCGGGATTGAACACCCAGAACCGAGCAGTAAGGAAGGCGATGCCGGTGAGCACTGCGATAATGGCGAGCAGCACCCATGCCATGGCGGCGGCATAGCCCATGTGGAAATTCCCGAACCCCTCGATGTAGAGGTAGAGCGTGTAGAACAGCGTCGCATCCAGCGGGGCGCCGGTGCCGTTGCTGATGATGAAGGCCGGCGTAAAGGCCTGGAACGACACGATCATCTGCATGACGACGTTGAAGAAGATGATGGGCGTAATCAGCGGCAGAGTGAGGGTGAAGAACTTCTGCACCGCGTTGGCGTCATCGAGTTCGGCTGCCTCGTAGAGATCGGCGGGAATCTGCTTCAAGGCGGCAAGAAAGATCACCATCGGCGAGCCGAACTGCCAGGCATGGAGGAACACCAGGGTCCAGGGCGCCGTGTTCGGAACCGCGAGCCAGGCCGGCCCCGCAATGCCGAAGAAGCCGAGAACGGAATTCACAAGGCCATTCTGGTCGAACAGCTCGCGCCACATGATGGCGACCGCAACACTGCCGCCAAGCAGCGACGGCAGATAGTAGACCGAGCGCAGGATGCCGACGCCGCGCAATTGCCGGTTGAGCCCGAGCGCCACCAGCAGCGCGATAACCGTGGCCAGCGGCACGGACACAAACACATAGAAAATGGTGACGCTCAGCGCCGGCCAGAACCGGTAGTCGCCGCCGAACATGTACTGGTAATTTTCGAGGCCCACCCATTCCGGTGGCGACAGCAGCGAATAGTCGGTGAACGACAGGAAAAGTGTGGCCAACATCGGAATGGCCGTCAGGCAGAAAAAGCCTATGAGCCAGGGCAACAGCATGACATAGGCCGCTTTGTTGCGCTCCGCCCGAGGGTTGCCCTTCGCAACCCAGGCCGGTCGGCTCTCTGCTTTTCCGAGGCTTAGTTCCTGCGTCATCGCTTCTCCTCAGGGAGGCGGCCGCGGCCACCTCCCCCTTCGCCTCACTCAGAGATTGCGGTCGGCTTCGCCAAAGAAGCGGTCGACGGCGCTTTTGACGTCCATGCGCTTGAAGGCGATCTGGTCGTTCAGCTGGGTGATCAGGGGCGTCGTGGGCCCCACCAGCGGTGTGCTGCCGGCCGGATAGATGACGCGCGGACGGGTCGAATAGGGCAACGCGTCGGCGGTATCCTTGTAGATCTTGCGCTCGACGTCACTGAGCTTGCCGCTATCCATGATCTGCTGCCGCAGCTTCTTGTTGACGGGAACGCCGTGCGAAATGCCCATCGCGGTGATGGCGGCCGGGTCATTGGTAAGGAAATTGAGAAGCTCGGCGGCCTGGTCTTTCTGGCTGGAATTGGCCGAGATCACCATCCATTCCACCGGCGTCACCAACTGGACGCGATCGACATCCTTGCTGTAACGCGGCCAGGGATTGAAGTTCAAATCGTTCTTGGTGAGCGACTGGAAGCCCTGCAGACCCTTGGCGGAAGCCGCCTGCACGATCGGCGCGGTACCCGTAATGATCGGGCTCGCCTCGAAGCCGCCCTGCTTGCGCGCTTCCGGTGCCACCGCCATGCCGCTGGCCCGCGCTTCATCCCAGAAGGCATACCACTCGGTCAGGTCTTCCTTGGTGAAGCCGAGCTTGCCCTCCTCGGAGAACATATTCTTGCCCTTCGAGCGAATGAAGGCCTCGAGCACTGTCTGCTGGCCGCCGAGATCGTCGCAGCCGTAAGCCTTCTTGCCATTGGTCGAAAGCGCCTTGGCGACCTTGAGGCAAGTCTCCTTGAATTCGTCCAGCGTCCAGTTGGGATCGAGGGCGGTAATGCCGATGCTGTCGAATACCGTCTTGTCGTAGATGATGGCCGGCTGCGTCGAAAGCCCCAGCGGCACGTAGAACTTGGTATCGCCCAGCGCCATGCTGTTTACCGCGGCGTCTTCCCAATCGCTGGTGTCGATGGTTTTGCCGAGATAGTCACCGAGCGGCGCCACTGTGCCGCGCTTGGCATATTCCGCCATGCTGGCGAGATAGACCTGGAACACATCCGGCGGGCTGCCACCAGCAATCTGCGTCGCCAGGCGGTCGAAATAGCCGTTGAAATTGGTGCCCTGGGGATCGATGGAAATCCCGGAATTGGAGGCAAACGCCGTCATGGCCGCGGCGGTACGCTTGTTCTGGTCGCCTTCGCCCCACCAGGCGACCGTCAGTGCCTTGCTTTGCGCGCGCGCGCCCATCGGGCCCAGCACGCTGGCCATTAGCCCGGCGCCGAGCGCTGTTCCACCATACTTCAAGAAGTCGCGCTTACTGATTGCCGTCATTTTATCTCTTCTCCCTTGAGATGATTTTGTCGGTACTAACCAGCCACCTGCTGTGTTGACGCAGGCGCGTTGTCATAGCCTGGTTGCGGAATGTGGGCGCCGCCCGTGACGAACAGGGTCGCGCCCGTAACGAAAGCAGCCGCATCGCTGCACAGGTAAAGCGCCGCCCCCACCATGTCCTGCGGCTGCCCCGCCCGGCCCATCGGATTGGCACCGCGCACATTCTGGGCCCATTGCTGCGGATTCACGCGGCGGAAGGCATTGCGATCGGTTTGCACCAGGCCCGGAGCAAGATTGTTGAGCGTGATCCCGAACGGCGCCATTTCAACGGCTAGGCTCCGCACCATGTTGACCTGTGCGGCTTTGGTTGCGGCATAGATCGGCATTTCGGGCGACGGCGCCGCTTCCTGCACCGACCCGATAGTGAGAACGCGGCCATAGCCACGGGCTTTCATCGCCGGCAGCATGGCCTGCAGCAGTTCGACCGTTGAAAGGAAGTTCAGCTGCAACTGCCGCCGGATATCCTCGGCCGTCATATCCAGGAAGCTGCGATGCACCTGCATCGATGCGCTGACGACCAGGATATCGCAGCCGCCCATCTCGGCCTCCACCTTCTGGGCGATGTGCCCCGCGGCATCGGCCTCCAGCATGTCCTGTTCGAGAAGATGTGCCACGCCACCCGAGGCGTTGATGCGTTGCTGCAGGGCCTGTGCGGCCTTGTGGAAGCCGGCCGCGTCGTCGACGCGGGCGCTGTAGTTGATCCCCACGATTGCGCCGTTGGCCGCCAGGGTTTCGGCGATCGCCGCCGCGATCCCCCGGCTGGCGCCGGTGACCAACGCCCGGCGCCCCGCGAGCGAAAACATGTCTTGGGCCTTGAACGAAGTCATGGATCTATCCGTGGTGGCGGCGAGCTGCGGCATCGGCGTTTCATGCATCGGGACCAGCCCCCGGCATGCCTCGAAAGCTCAGCACCTGGCCGAAGGTTTCGGATGCAGGCGATTCCGGCAGGCTGCCGGCTTTGAGATCAAAGCCGAGTCCCGGCGCCGCCTCGAAGGCCGCGCTGCCATCCACCAGCCCCGTGGCACCGCTGCGCAATTCTTCCCAAAGCGGGGACTCGCGCACCGGTCGTTCGAGAATGAAGAAATCTGCGAGTGCGGCGGCCACATGCCGGCTCACCCCGTCCAGTACCGGCCCGACCGGATTGTGCAGGCTCACCACCTGGCCGCGCGATGCGGCTACTTCGCAGATCGTCATTCCGGTGCGGACACCCGTCAGGCGCAGATCCGGCAGCACGACATCGGTCGTCGCCCCTTCGATAAAGGCCAGAAAATCGGCGAGATCACCGATCTCCTCGCCGCCCGCGATACGGATGCCGCGGCGATGTGCGCAATGGCGGATAGCGCGGCGCTCGTTGAGACCGAATTCGTTGCCCAGCACATCTTCCAGCCAGTAGGGCTGCGATGGTGCGACGGCATGCAACACCGCGATGGCGGCAGCTGGATCGAGCCGGCTGTGACAATCCACGAACAGCTCGACATCCGGCCCAATCGCCTCGCGCACCGCGGCGATCCGCAAGATACCCTTATCCGTAAGGGTGCGGTCCGCGTTGCGCCGCCAGTGGAAACCATCGAAGGGCGCGATCTTGATCGCCCGATAGCCGTCCGCGACCGCCAGACGCGCCTGCGCTGCAAAATCTTCCGGGCTGCGGCTTGCCGCAATGCCGCGATTGATATTGGCGTAGACCGGCACTGCCTGCCGGTGAAAGCCGCCGAGATACCGGGCCAGCGGCACACCGGCGCACCGCGCATCTGCATCCAGCCACGCCTGCTCCAGTCCGGAACGCACGACGCGGCGCGCCTGGGAAGCCTGCCGTCCCTCCATCAACCTGAAAGCGCCGGCAAGATCACCCACGGCATTTTCGAGCAAAGCGGCTTCGATCAGCCCCACTTCCGTTGCGATCGCTGTTTCGTTGCCGAAATCCGTGACCTCGCCCCAGCCATGGACGCCGTTGCTCAGTCGCAGTTCGAGGAACAACCATGTGGTTTTGGCCGAAACCGGCACCACATGCACCTCTAGGCGCTCCACAATTGCTGAGCCCGGCGACTTCACCAGCAGTCCTCCATCGGCGCATTTTTGAAACTTGATTATCTGCGCCCTAAGATAGTTCCATATAGTGGAACTCTCATTCTGGACTTGTCAATCATGATTCAGCTATGAAAGTTGAGCCGGGTGATGCCCGACCCAGGAGGCAGAGTTGGCGACCAGCAAACCAACGGAGGAGGACGCAGACGTCCCCGGAACGCAGGCTCTCATGCGCGGGCTTGATGTGCTCATGGCTATCGGGATGGCGACAGAGCCATTGCGTTTCGCCGAGATCCAACGCTCGGTGCAAATTCCCAAAGGCACGCTGCACCGTCTTCTCACCGCCCTGCAACGCCAGCGCCTGCTGCGCTTCGACGAACGGACGCGCCAGTATCACGTGGGTTCGCGGGTCTTCGATCTCGCTCGCCGCACGCTCGACCAATCCGATGTCATTCGCGCCGCCAAGCCCGAACTGGCCCGCATCTCGCGCCTGCTCGGCCGCACGGCCTGTCTCTATGTCCGTGATGGCCGCGATGTCTTCGTCATCGACTTCGAAGACCCTGATACGGCAACTTCGCCCATGGTGCGTATCTGGCCGCGCCAGGCGGTCGATTCGTGTGCCGCCGGGCTTGCCATGCTGGCTGCGCTCGATCCTGATCAACGTGGCGACCTGTTGAGGGAACGCTCCGACCTCAACCAGATTGCCGTCGGCATAGACCTCAGCCGTGCCCTCGGCTACGCGCTGCTGTCCGAGCGTGACGGCGAGGCTCGGTCCGTAGCGGCCGCCATCCTCAATTCGGACGGTTATCCCGTGGGATCCATCAGCTGTCCCTTCGATGGCGTAGAGGCACCCACCGAACGACTTCACGAAGCGGGCCGCGCCCTGATGGAAGCCGCGCGCCGTGCCTCCGGTAATGTCGATCCGTCGCAAGGCGTCTTCTACATCCTGCCCAATCCGCCCGAAAAGGTGGATTCGCGCATCCGCCCGCTGGTCACCGGCCGCGACTTCATGGGCGAGAACCCGGCCTGGTCGGCCCGCGATAATCGCATCTACTGGCTCGATATCCTTGCCCCGGCGCTGCGCTTCTACGACCCGTCGACGCGGCAGTCGGAACGTATCCATCTTCCCGAGTTGATGGGCGGCCTCGCGCTGCGCGCCGACGGCAAGCTGATGCTGCTCGGACGCCACGGCATTTTCGAGTTCGCACCCGACAGCGGCGATCTCAAACTGCTGGTATCGCCAGAGGCCGATCGCCCCGACAACCGCTTCAACACTGCCGCCATCGACGTCCTGGGCAATCTCTGGGCCGGTACCATGGCCATCAACCAGGAACTCGGCCAGGGCAGTTTTTATCAGGTTACCCCCGATCTTCGTATCCACCGTCCCCTGAAGCGCACCAGTCTGCCGAAGAATGCCGCCTGGTCGCTGGATGGTAAAACCCTGTATCTCAGCGACGGCGGCGACGGCATCCTCCGGCGCTATCGGGCGGACCTGTCCTCCGCAAGCATCGATCATGGCGAGAGCTTCGTTGAAGGCAGCCCGCAAACCGGCGTTCCCAACGGCATTTGCGTGGATAGCGAAAGTTGTGTCTGGGTGGCCATGCTGGGCGGCTGGGCCATCGACCGCTACAGCCCGGAGGGCAAGCTGATCGAGCGTGTCGCGCTGCCGGTGCCGATGCCGACCAACCTCTGTTTCGGCGGCACCGACCTTAAAAAGCTCTATGTAACCAGCACCTATCTGCGCCTGCCTCCGGGCTATTCGACGCTGGCGCCGCTTTCCGGCACCATGCTCGAAATCGACGTCGATGTTCCCGGCCTGCCCACCAATGTCTTCGGAGGACTGGCGCCATGATGGACGACAGCGGCGTCGAACTGGCTCATCGCGAACAGGCCGTCACCGGTGAGAGCCCGCTTTGGGACGACACCCGCAATACCCTGTGGTGGATCGACATCCAGGGCCGGCGCCTTTTGGGCCATCACGTCGAAAACGGCCACCTGGCTCCTGCCCCCATGCCCGCCGAAATCGGCCTCGTTGCGCTGGCTGAAGACGGCAATCTCGTTGTCGGACTGGAGGACGGCCTCTATCTGTTCTCGCCCGAAACCGGCCGCCTCAGCCGGTTGACGCCAGTGCCATCCGCTCATCCCAACATTCGGCTCAACGACGGCAAGCCCGATCCTCAAGGACGGTTGTGGTTCGGCTCCATGGACAAGAGCGGCTCCGGCGTGCCCCTGGGCGCGCTCTATTGCCGCCATCCCGGAGGCCGGCTGGAAATCGTGCGGACTGGGGTCAGCATTCCCAATGCCATCGCCATCTCACCGGACGGCGCGACGCTCTACTTCACCGACTCCCCGAGCCAGACCGTTTTGGCGTTCGACCTAGATCGTCAGACGGGTGTGCTCAGCAACGAGCGGGTATTCCTGACCTTCGCGGGCACCGACAAGCCCGATGGTGCGTGTGTGGATAGTCGCGGCGGCTTCTGGATCGCTGTCGTCCATGGCGCGCGCATCGACCACTTCACCGCCGCCGGCGCCTTTGTGGAAAGCTTTACCCTGCCGGTCGCCAAACCGACGATGTGCGTCTTCGGCGGCCCAGAGCTTTCCAACCTCTACATCACCAGCCAACGGCGTTTCCTGTCGGATGAGCAATTGGCCGCGCAACCGCTGACCGGCTCTCTCCTCCGCCTCAGGACGTCCGGAAAAGGCCAGCCAACCCAGCGCGTGCGGCTCTAAGCTGACGGTGACGATCTGATCGGCGATCAGACTTCCCGAGCGCCGGCTTCCAATGCCCGACCGGCGCGAAACAGCAAATTCTCACTATATCGCCGGGCGATCAGCTGCATTGCCAGAGGTATGCCCTCATGCTTGCCGAAGGGAACGGTCAGCACTGGGTGGCCGGTGACGTTGAAGCCGTGGGGTAGCTCGACCCTGTTGCGGAACAGGCCACCCCGCTCGCCATCCATACGGCCCGGATTGCCATTGGTGGCCGGCATCAGCAGCACGTCCATCTCGCCGAAGAAGCGCTCATAGAGTTCAGTCAGGTAAGGCTGCGCCGATTTGGCGGCGAGATAGTCCGATGCGTCGACGAATTGCCCGAATATCAGGCGCTCGCGGGTGATGCTGCCGTATTGCTCCGGTATCGCGCGCAGGCGCGCCGCATGCATAGCATGAGCTTCGGCGAAGATGATGGCGCGCGATGTGGCGAACATAAGCGCCGGCTCCGGCGGAGCCACTTCGATGATTTCGCAGTCGAGCACCCTCAAGGCCTCGATCGCAGAATCGTACGCCTGCCGTTGGGGCGCCGACAGCTTCGGCATGAGCTCATCAAGTGTCGAGGGAATGCCGATGCGCATGCCGCGCGCCCCGGCTTCCGCTGGCTCGGCCCTGAACGGGGAGGCGTTCGAGGTCGTCGGATCGCGAGGATCGTATCCCGACAGGGCCTCAAGAAGCGTTTCGGCATCGCCGACGGTTGCGGTGAGCGGTCCGCACGTATCGAGCGACGGCGCGAGCTCGACGCTGCCATAGCGGCTGACCCGGCCGAATGTGGGCTTGAGGCCGACGACACCGCAGGCCGCGGCGGGAGAACGGATAGAGCCGCCCGTGTCCGAGCCGAGACTGGCAAGACACATCTCCGCCGCTACCGCAACGCCGGAGCCGCTGGACGAGCCACCCGGCACGCGGTTGGGGTCATGAGGATTGCGGGCAGGCGGAAATGGCAGATCGAATGCCGGGCCACCGAAGGCGAATTCGTGCATCGCCAGCTTTCCGAGCAGAACGGCGCCCGCGTCACGCATCCTTTCGACGCATGCCGCATCGAAATCGGGAACGAAATCCGCCAGAAGCGCGCTATGCGCGGTCGTCCGGACGCCCCGGGTGGCGAACAGATCCTTGGCCGCATAGGGAATGCCATGCAGGGGGCCCCTCACCCGTCCCTGCGCCCGCTCCACGTCGAGCGCCGCAGCTTCCGCAAGGGCGGCATCGGCAGTAACGGTGATGAAGGCTGAGAGCTGATCGTTCAACTGCGCGATACGCCCGAGAAATCCTTCCGTCAGCGCCACCGATGTGACGCGGCCGGTGGTCAGCCACTCCGAGGCCTCTGCGATGTTCGCCGGCAGATCACCTTGGGTCATTCACGCCTCCGAACACTGTGCGGATCGATTTTGCGCCCGCATGCCGGCGCAAAGGCTCCAATGCCACCCTCAGTTCGCCAACCGATCGCGCGAACTCTTCGAGGCGTTCCGCCGGAATGGCGATGCCCGAAGCAGCGGACCTTTCGCGCACCTCGTTGATCAACTCCGCCGAGGGAGTGCCTTCGTCATTCACGTCGTCCATGGGTCATCCATCAGTTCTGGAGAGTGGGGTCGAGCCGGTCGCGCAGCCAGTCGCCGATGATGCTGATGGCAATGGTGGTCACGGCGATCACCACGCCGGGCAGCACCGCAATCCACCAGGCCGTGGTGAGGTATTCGCGCCCGAACCCCACCATGTTGCCGAGGCTGGTATTGGGCGGCTGTACGCCCAATCCGATGAAGCTGAGGCCGGATTCGAGCATCAGCAGCTCTGGGAAATTGAGCGTGAGGTTGACCAGCAGCGGGGCGGCGGCGTTGGGCAGGATGTGTCGAATATAGAGCCGCGCCGGCGAGCCGCCGAAGCTCCTGACGGCCGTCGCGAAGCCTTGCTCCTGCAGCGCCAGCGACAGGCCGCGCATGATACGCGCGTAACGCTCCCAGCCGCTGAGCCCCACCATGATGATGAACAAGGTGAGATCGTTGCCGAGGAACGCCAGGACGGCCAACGCGATGATCAGCATGGGAACCGACGCCTGGAAATCAACGAGCACCATGATGAGGTCATCGACAAAGCCACGGAAATAGGCAGCCACGGCTCCCAGAACGATGCCGAACCCTGCGCCTACCACCGCGCCGAGCACGACGATGAGAGCGCTCATGCGGATCGACCTCAACAGGCGGCTGAACACATCGCGGCCGAGATTGTCGGTGCCCAAGATATTGGTGAAGTCGTGAAACGGCGGCAGCAGCCGATCCTGCAGATGGGTCTGGAGATAGGGATGCGGCGACAACACGTCGGCCCCGATGGCCGCAATCGCCATAAGCGCCAGCCAGGCGAAAGCCAGGATGACCAGGACCCGGCTGGCGCGCCAGGAACCGGAAATCGCGGCGGGAATGACCGGGGCGCTCATGCGGCACCTGCTGCGCGCGCGTCGGCGATGCGGGGATCGAGCCACCCGTAGAGCAGGTCGACGCAGAGGTTGGTCACCGTCATGGTCGCCGCGATCATCAGCACGATCACCTGCACGACGGGCAGGTCGCGGTGCGACACCGACATCTGCAGCAATTGCCCCACACCGGGCCAGGCGAAGACGGATTCGATGACGACCGAGCCCGCCACGAGCCCGCCTATGGTGAAACCGATGACCGTTACGGTGGGAATGGCGGCGTTCGGCAGCACCTCCTGCCAGACGATGCGCCGTGACGAAAGGCCATGCGCCCGGGCGGCCCGCACATGCAGCCGGCCGAGGACTTCAAGCATGGCGGAACGCGTAAAGCGGGCCAGCACCCCCACCCCACCAAGGCTGGCGGTAAAACAGGGCAGGATGAGTGACTGCCACGTTCCGATGCCGCCTGTGGGCAGCACATGCAGCGCCACCGCGAAAACGAGAATCAACAGCACGGCGAAGAAGAAAGTCGGCAGGCTGTAACCGGCCGCCGAAAGGAACAGCACCACTTTGTCGGTGAAGCTGCCCCGCTTCAAGGCCGCCAGCGCGCCGAGCGGAATACCCACCAACAGGACGATGAGAAATGACGTGCCGCCCAGCAGCAGAGTCGCCGGCAGGCGCTCGGCGACGACGGACAGCGCGCTTAGTCCCTGGATGTAGGAAATGCCGAAATCGCCATGGAGGATTTGCCAGAGATAGTCGAAATACTGTTCGATCAACGGTCGATCGAGCCCCAATTGCTGATGGTAGCGCAAGATCTGTTCTTCCGGAGCATCGTCCGGCAGCATCATCCGTGCCGGATCGCCGGCCAGGCGCAGAACGATGAAAACGAAGGTCATCGCAAGCAGCATGGTCAGCAGGGCGCGGCCGATTTTGGTGGCGATTATGCGTGGAGACATATCTGGTCCTCAGGCCGCGAGATGGCAGGCGATCACGCCGCCGCTGGCTCTGTCGCGCAGCGCCGGCACTTCCTCGCGGCATCGCTGCGTGGCAATCGGACAGCGCGGATGAAAGACACAGCCGGACGGCTGGCGGATGAGGCTTGGCGGCTCGCCCATCGGAGCAAGGCGGCCCTCCTGATCCTCTTCCCCCGAGACCGACGGGATCGCGGATCGCAGGGTCTGCGTATAGGGATGCTGCGGCTGCGACAGCACTGCTTCGGCGGAACCGGCCTCGACGATCCTGCCCAGATACATCACGACTACCTGGTGCGAGATCATCCGAACCACGCGCAGGTCGTGGCTGATGAACACGAAAGTCAGGTCACGCTCTTCCTGCAAATCCATCAGCAGGTTGATGATCTGCGCCTGGATGGAAAGATCGAGGGAAGCGATGGGCTCGTCGAGCACCAGTATCCTGGGCTCGAGCACCATGGCGCGGGCGATTACGGCCCGTTGCCGCTGGCCGCCCGACAGCTGGTGCGGAAAGCGTTCAGCCAGATCCGATGGCAGGCCAACGGCTTCGAGGATTCCGTTGGAGCGGCGCTTGCGCTCGGCGGCATCGCGCACGCCGTTGGCGATCAGCGGTTCCGCCACCTGGTCCCCCACCCGCATGCGCGGATCGAGCGCGCCAAGCGAATCCTGGAAGACCAGTTGCATGGTCTCGTTCGAGATACGCTCGGAGGCGTGCCAGCGATCGATACCGCCGACCGAAACCGAGCCGCCATCAGGACGCTTCAAGCCCATCAGCGCGCGGCCGACGGTGGATTTACCGCAACCGGATTCGCCCACGATGCCGAGGGTTTCGCCTTCCCTCACGGCGAACGAAACGTCGTTGACGGCAACGATGCGTGGCGGCTTCGAAAAGAGCCCCCGGCGACCTGGGAAGGAGCAAGTCAGCGAACGAACGTCGAGCGACACCGGCTTGTCGGCTTGCCCCGCCACTGCCTGGGCGCGCGGAACGGAGACCGCCTGGATGATGGCGTCGCCCGATCGCCAGCATGCTGTTCCCCTCCCGTCTTCGGTCGTGTCGATCGGCGGCTGCTCCACCCGACATTTGTCGATGGCCAGCGGACAGCGTGGCGCGAAGGCGCAGCCGGAAGGCATCTGATGCAATTGCGGCACCGTACCGGCGATGGCGCGCAGCCGGGCCCTGCCCCCTTCGAGCGGCGGCAGCGATGCCACGAGAGCCGCCGTATAGGGGTGCTGGGGATTGGTAAAAACGTCCCTTGTCCGGCCGGTTTCGACGATGCGTCCCGCATACATGACGGCAACGCGGTCGCAGGTTTCATGCACGACGCCGAGATCATGGGTGACCAGGAGCAGTGCTGCCCCCGTTTCCTCACGCGCTCGCCGGATAAGAGAGAGAATCTGCGCCTGCGTCGTCGTATCCAGCGCCGTGGTCGGTTCGTCGGCAATCAGCAGGTCGGGTTGGCCCGCCAGCGCCAGCGCGATCATCATCCGCTGGTTCATCCCGCCCGAAAGCTGGTGCGGGAAAGCATTGAGCCTTTCGGTGGCGTCGGAGATTCCGACCTCCCGCATGAGCGCGATCGCGGCCACCCGGGCCTCGGAGCGCGCCATGGAGCGGTGGAGGGTAAAGATTTCCTCGAGCTGCGATCCCACAGTCCTGATCGGATTGAGCGCGGCGATCGAGTCCTGGAAAATCATACCGATACGGCGACCGCGCAGCGCCTCCAGGCGCGCTTCCGTGGCGCCGATGACCTCCTGGCCATCGAGCCATATCTGGCCTGACGATTTGGCGTTGGTCGGCAACAGTCCGGTGAGGGCGAGACAGGTCAGCGACTTGCCCGAACCAGACTCCCCGACCAGTCCGATGCTCTCGCCGCGAGCGAGTTCGAGGTCGACGCCACGCACCGCATCAAGGTGGCCGTACCGTGTCGATACGGCCACCTTGAGATCATTGGTTTTGAGTAGAGAAGGCATCAGGCCTCAGGCGATCTTGAACGCGTCCGGGCCGAAATCCATCGCGAGATCGGGATAGAACGGGAAATCGACCTTGTTCGACTTGCCGAAGAACGCGCCGAATTCGTGCAGGATGAAGCCCGGCGGATCGATCGTGTCATAGATGTCGAGCATTGACTGCTCGGCCTTGTAGCGTTCGGCCTGGTCCATGCTGGTGTTGAGAACGCCGCCGAGCCGGTTGAACTCGTCGTTCTTCCACAAGCCGTTACCCTGCTGGTAGGCGGTATCGCCATACAGCCGCCAGATGCCGCCGACCGGATCCAGCATCAGGCCGCTGTTGGACCAATCATACATCGCCGCATTGTCGGGGTTATGCATGTTTTCCACGACCTCAAGCTTCACGTTGATGCCGGCAGCGCTCCACATGTCGGTGATGGCTTCAGCCGTGGGCACTTCGTTGAGGTAGTAGTTGTTGGCAATGCGGTACATCAGCTGCTCACCGCCATAGCCGGCCGCATTGAGCAGTTCCTTGGTCTTGTCCAGATCGAACGCAGGCTTGGCGCGCTGCGCATTGTAGAGGTCGCCATACTGGGCCCACTGCAGACCGCGAGGCACACCGACCTTGCCGCCCCAGAGGCTATCGACCAGCGACTGGCGATCGAGAGCGAGGCTGAGAGCCTGCCGCATCGCCGGCTTGGCGATCAGCGGATTGCGGCAATCGAAGCAGACGACGCGATGGTTGAAGAGCGGGCCGCCGACGACGCCGAGATCCGAACGTGCACCGACTTCGTCGAAATGATCCGGCGGCAGGTCGGAGATGACCTGATATTCGCCCGCTTCGAGGCCGGCGATACGCGCCGCGACTTCCGCAACGACCCGGAAGGTCACCGATGCGACATTGGGCTTGCCGCCCCAATAGTCGTCATGCGCTTCAAGGCGGATATATTCGCCCGGCTTGTTCTCGACCACTTTGAGCGGGCCCGTGCCGACACCGATGATCGACCACTTCTTCCAATCGCCAGCCTCCGTATAGGCGCGCTTGGAGATAATCTGCGAGCACCAGCCGGCAACGCGCTTTTCGAGGATCGGGTCGTCCTGCTTGGTGACGAAACGGACCGTGCTGGCATCAACGATCTGCACGGAATCGAGGCCACCCCAGATATAGCGGGTCGGGGCCCAGCCGGGCGCGTCCTTGCTGTTCATGCGTTCCGGACCGAAGGAGAAAGCCACGTCCTCGGCCGTCATCGTGTCGCCGTTGTGGAACTTCACGCCGGGGCGCAGCTTCAGCTCGAGCGTGCGGTTGTCAATGCGCTTCCACTCGGTCGCCAGGCCCGGCTTGGTCTTCATGCCGTTGGCGTAGTCCGTCGCGATGAGGTTGTCATAGACGCTGTAGAGACCGCGGAAGCCGGTATTGCCGATCTCGTTCAGCGGTTCCGTGGTGTTCGGATTTTGCTGGACGGCGATGACGATATCGGGACGGCTCTGCGCGATGGCGAAGCGCGGCAGCATGGTGGAAGCGCCGGCGGCGGCCGTCAAGCGGACGAAGTTGCGGCGGGAGAGATTGAGCGACATGGGAGGATCCTGAGCGGGCGGAATGCGCGGATCACTAGAGTTTCCCGGTGACGCTCCGACGTCGCTTTGACGACGACTGGATGACATCGTTGTCACATGCTGGTCATACGCGCGCCGCTACATTTCCAAGGTTTGCGCGAACCATCCGCCAACCGGAAATCAACACTCACCGACGGAATGAAACCCTTGGAAAACCTTGCACTCGAGACTCCCATCGCGCCCTGGCGCGGCCTGCGCCGGATCAATGGCCTTCCGGTTGTGGTCGCCCATCGCGGTGCTTCCGCCGGGGCGCAGGAGAGTTCGGCCGCGTCCTTCGAAGGTGCCATCGCGGCCCGTTCCGACGCCGTGGAAACCGACGTCCGCCTCACCGCAGACCGGCGGCTGGTGTGTCATCACGATGCCACGCTGATCCGGACGGCTGGCCTGGATGATGCCATCGCCGACCTGACCTTCGCCGAACTCGAAGCCAAGGCGCCCGGCATATGCATGCCGCTCGACCGTGTCGTCGAGGTCATTGCCGGACGTTGCAACATCCTGCTCGATCTGAAGCTGAACGAAGCCGCAGACATCGCCTATCTGATGGACTTCCTGGGCGGGCTTCCGACTGACGGCCGCATTACCGTCGGCGTTCGCACCCTCGCCACGCAGCGTCTCTTCGCCGACCGGCTTCCGGAACTTCCCCTTCTCGGCCTGCTCGAAAATCCCGATGATGTCGGGGCATTCGCGGCCGCCGGCGGCGTCTGGTGGCGCCTGTGGGAGGGTACGGTCACAGCCGAACGCGTCGCGGCGGCACATGCCCTGAAGCTCCCTGTACTGGTGATGGTCGGCGGACGCGGGACGGAATTTCCGACCGGCGCGGTCACCGAGGAGAGGATCGCCTCACTGCTCGCTCTGGGCGTCGATGGCTTTATGCTCGATGATCCTGCCGCAGTGACGGCTCGACGCTGACTGGCGAGACGAATTCGGCATCACCGGCAAAAGGCCCAAACCCCGAGCCTTTTGGGCGGCCGGAAGTGGCCGCTGTTACCTCAGCGCTGCGTCGGTTCCATGGACGAAGCCGGAGATCGCCCAACAGGTGCCGCGGTGCAATGCGTCATATGAATTTAAGTGAAATAAAACTTCACCCTTGTTGCCAAGTGCCACAGTATGACAAGTATTGTCACGGGGGCCGTCCTTGTTGAACTCGCATTCAAATGAGGTGCTCCATGTATGCCTTACGGTTACGATTTGCACTTGCCGCTTCAACAATGCTCCTGGTCCCCGGTGCCTTCGCTGCGGAAGGTGGCTTTAGCGTCTACGGGCTCGGTGGCAGTGCGTTCAATGCAGGCATTACGCCGCCAGCCGGAACCTATGTCACGCCACTGGCCGGCTATTACCAGGGTGTCATCGAGGGCAACGCCACTGTGGGCGGCGTACCCGTCAGGGCCGGCGCCGAAGTCGGGTTCTTTTCGACCGGCGTCAACCTGCTCTATGTGCCCGAAGCCAAGTTCCTGAATGGCACGCCGGGTCTCAGCCTGACATTGCCCTTCGGCTGCGTAGGGCTCACTGCGAGCCTCTCCGCCGGCGGCCCCGGAGTGAGCCGAGATGTCGACGGCTGCGGCATCGGTGACTTCAATGTCCGCGCGCAGGTCGGCTGGCAGCACGAAACCTTTTTCGTTTCGCCCTACGTAGCGGTGGTGCTGCCGACGGGCAAATACAATCCGGGCTTCAGTCCGAGCATAGGCCTCCATCGCCCAGCGATCGATACAGGCATCGGACTGACCTGGATCGAGCCAAACAGCAAGATTCAGATCAGCGCCACGCCGGGTATAACTTTCAACTTCGAAAATACCGCCACGCAGTACACTTCAGGGACGGAATTCCATCTCGACTGGGCCGTCGGCAAGACCTTGGACAATGGCCTGACGCTGGGCGTCGTCGGCTACAACTACCGGCAGTTGACGGGGGACAGCGGACCGGGTGCCACTCTTGGCGCCTACAAGGGAAGCGTCGACGCCGTGGGGCTCGGCCTCGATTACTCCACCAAGATCAACGACGTCCCCACCAGCATCAGCTTCCGCCACTACCGGGAGTTCAATGCGGAGCACCGTTTCGAGGGAAGCACCACATTGGCGACGATGTCGTTCGCGTTTTAGCGACGCCGCACGACGTTCAAAAATGACGGCGCGAGCTATCGCGCCGTCTTGGGACGCGGTCAGATCTGCGCCTGACCGCCGTCGACGAACAACTCGACGCCGTTGATAAAACTGGCGTCGTCGGAGGCCAGGAACAGCACCGCCTTGGCGATCTCCTCCGGTTGGCCGACACGGCCCAGGGGAATCTGGCCGGCAAGATAATCCAGCAAGCCCTGCTGCTCCGCCTTGTCGGGTCCGGCCAGATCGACGAGGCCTGGCGTCTCGGTCGAGCCCGGACTGACCGCGTTGATGCGAATGCCGCGATCCTTCACGTCCATGACCCAACTGCGCACGATATTGCGCACGGCGGCCTTGGAGGCGCTGTAGACACTGAAATTCGCCGTGCCCTTTTTGCTCGTGGTGGAGCTGGTGACGACGACCGACGCGCCGGGGGACAGCAGCGGCAAGGCCTTCTGCACGGTGAAGATGAGGCCTTTCACGTTGCGATCGAAAGTGTCGTCATACTGCTCCTCGGTGATGGCGCCGAGGGGCAGCATGCTGCCACCGCCGGCATTGGAAAACAGCACATCGATACGGCCCTTCTCAACCTTGACGGTCTCATAGAGACGATCGAGGTCTGCGAGTTTGGCCGAGTCAGCCTGGATGCCTCGGACATTGGCGCCAATCGCCGCAACCGCCGCATCCAGCTCCTGCTGGCGACGGCCGGTTATGAAAACATACGCGCCCTCGGCCGCGAACAGCTTGGCTGTTGCAAAACCGATACCGGTGGTGCCGCCGGTGATGACGGCAATCTTGCCTTGAAGTCTTTGAGACATGGGAACACTCCATTCGTTGTGGAGCGAAAGGTAGGGCGTGGATTTCTTGCATAAAGTGCGGAATTTTGTTTTCTTAATCCACAGGCATACACAATAGAGAAATCCCGTGGATCAACTCCTCGCCGTCCGTACATTCGTCCGTATCGTGGAATCCGGAACTTTCGCGAAAGCCGCAGACTCGCTGCGCCTGCCACGGTCGACAGCCAGCAAGCTCATCCACGACCTGGAAGATCACCTCGGCACCCGGCTCGTGCAACGCACCACCCGCACCGTCATCGTGACGCCGGAAGGCGCCGAATATTACGGGCGGGCCGTGCGCCTGCTCGCCGAATTCGATGAAATGGATGCTGCCGCCGCCAATGCACGCGCCCAGCCCAAGGGACGCCTGCGGATCGATATCGGCTCGTCGCTCGCCAACCTTGTCCTCATCCCCGCCCTGCCCCAGTTCCGCGCCCTCTATCCCGAGATCGAATTGCAGCTGGGGGTCAGTGATCGCCCCATCGACCTCATCGGCGAGGGCGTGGATTGCGTCATTCGCGGGGGCGCGCTGCCGGATACCTCGCTGATCGCCCGCCGCATTTGCGCGCTGGATTATGTCACATGCGCCGCGCCCTCATATCTCGCCAGCCATGGCCTGCCATCGGCGCCATCCGATCTGGAACAGGGGCATGTCCTCGCCAGTTACTTCTCGTCGCTGACGGGCAGGCCCTTTCCACTGTATTTTCAGCGGGGTGACGAAGCGATCGAACTCACCATTCGCGCCATGGTGGCAGTCAACGAGAGCACCGCCCATCTGAGCAGCCTGATTGCCGGACTGGGCATCGGGCAAACCTTCCGCCACACGGCCCGGCAGCATCTCGACAATGGCAGCCTCGTGCCGATCCTGGAAGGATGGTCCCGTCCTGCGCATCCGCTGCATGTCATGTATCCGCCCAACCGCCATCTCAACGCCAAGCTGCGGATTTTCGTCGATTGGATCGCCGATATTTTTGGGAAACTGACGCTAACCAGGCTCATAACTCCGCCCCTGACTGATAGAGATGCGAAGCTAACCTTAGTAGTTGATCTAAGAAGGTAACCTTCGTATACTGAGGGCATGAACACCCCTGCTCCAAAGTCCGAACTTGCCGCCAGCCTCGCCGAACAGTTGCGCCTGACCGTCAGCAAGCTGAACCGGCGCCTCCGCGAGGAAGGCAATTTTGGCGATTTCACCCACTCCCAAACCAAGGTGCTGGTTCGTCTCGAGCGCCTGGGACCGGTCACTGTCACCACGCTCGCCGAAGCCGAGGGCATGCGCCCGCAATCGATGAGCGGCATCATTTCGGCACTCAGGGCCGCCGGCTGGGTCGAAGGCACGCCTGATCCCAATGACGGCCGCCAGACCGTCCTCAGCCTCACCGACAAATGCCGCACCACAGTCGCAGCTGCCCGTGCCGCCAAGCAGGATTGGCTGTTCCGCGCCCTGCAGCAAAAGCTCACGCCGGCCGAACAGCAAATGCTGTCCGGCGCGGTCGCCCTTCTCGAACGTCTTATCGAACCCTGATCCAGAGAAATCTCATGGCCCTCACCACACTCGATTCCCAAACCGCCCTTGTCGTGCTCGACCTGCAGGAAGCCATCCGCGCTTTCGCGCCGGGCGAGGAAGCAAATGCGGTCTTTAAGGCCGCCGGCACCCTGACGGCCGCCTTCCGCAGGCACCGGCTGCCGGTGGTCCTCGTCAATGTTTCTGGCGGCGTCTCAGGGCGTACTGAAAGCCCGCGCCGCGCCTCTGGCGGCTTTCCGCCCGAGGCGCTGAAATTCGTACCTGAACTCGACCAGCAGCCTTCCGACATCGTTGTCACCAAGAAGAGCTGGGGCGCCTTTCCGACCACCGACATCGAACAGCAATTGCGCGGCCTGGGCGTTACCCAGGTCGTGCTCGCCGGCATCTCGACGACTTCAGCCGTCGAATCCACCGCACGCCAAGCTTATGAGGCGGGGTTCAACGTCACTGTGGCGCTCGACGCCATGATGGACATGAACGCCGAGGCCCACGCCGCCGCCGTCAAGTTCACCTTCCCCCGCCTTGGCGAGACCGGCACCTCAGCCGACATCATCGCCCTCCTCGACCAGACCCGCTGAAACGAGCACCATGACCACGCTTGCCGCCGAACCCGCTTCGGCCCCCGCCATCTCGTCCAATTACAAATGGGTGGCCCTCTCCAACACCACCATCGGCGTGCTGCTGGCGACCATCGACTCCTCGATCATGCTGATCGCCATGCCCGACATCTTCCGCGGCATCGGCCTCAATCCGCTTGAGCCGGGCAACACCGTCTACCTGCTCTGGATGATCCTGGGCTTCCTCATCGTTTCGAGCGTGCTGGTTGTGAGCCTTGGCCGGCTCGGCGACATGTTCGGCCGCGTCCGCATGTACAATCTCGGCTTCGTCGTCTTCACCCTTGCCTCCTTCATCCTCACCGTCGACCCGCTGACCGGACCACAAGGCGCGCTGTGGCTCATCGTCGGCCGCATCGTGCAGGGTATCGGCGCCGCCTTCCTTCTCGCCAATTCAGGCGCCATTCTCACCGACGCTTTTCCGGCCAACCAGCGCGGACTGGCGCTTGGCATCAACAACATCGCCGGCATCTCGGGGTCGTTCATCGGCCTCGTCCTTGGCGGCATCCTCGCCGCCATCAGCTGGCGCCTGGTGTTCCTGGTGTCGGTGCCGTTCGGCATCTTCGGCACCATCTGGTCCTACTTGAAGTTACGTGAGCTGTCCGAGCGTCACGAGGCCAGGATCGACTGGGCCGGCAACATCACTTTCGCAGTCGGCCTCATCCTGGTGATGATCGGCATCACCTGGGGTATCCAGCCGGCCAATGGCCAATCCATGGGCTGGACAAGCGCTCCCGTCCTCGGAGCGCTCGGTATCGGCATTGCGACCCTCGTGGCTTTCGCCATTATCGAGACCCGGGCCGAATCCCCCATGTTCCGCCTGCCGCTGTTCAAGATCAAAGCCTTCACCTTCGGTACGCTCTCGACCTTCCTGAGCGCCATCGGCCGCGGCGGACTCATGTTCATGTTGATCATCTGGCTGCAGGGCATCTGGCTGCCGCTGCATGGTTATAGCTTCGAGGAAACCCCGCTCTGGGCTGGCATCCTCATGCTGCCGCTCACGGCCGGCTTCCTGCTGGCCGGCCCGATTTCGGGATTTCTTTCCGACAAGCTCGGCGCCCGCTACTTCGCAACCGGCGGCATGATCGGGGCGGCCATCAGCTTCCTGCTGTTGCTGGTGCTGCCCATCGACTTCGACTATTGGGGCTTTGCGGCGATCCTTTTGCTCAACGGCCTGTGCATGGGCGCCTTCTCGGCACCCAATCGCGCTGCCATCATGAACAGCCTTCCGGCGCGGGACCGCGGCGCCGGCGGCGGCATGAACTCGACCTTCCAGAATTCCGCACAGGTGCTCTCCATCGGCATCTTCTTCACCCTGATGATCATCGGGCTGTCGTCCACCCTGTCGACCACCATGGTGCAGGGCCTGGTCTCCCACGGTGTGCCGCAGGCGGTTGCCGATCATGTCGGCGCCCTGCCGCCGGTCTCGATCCTGTTCGCAGCCTTTCTCGGCTACAACCCAATCCAAACCCTCGTCGGCGCGCAGGTACTCGACGCCCTGCCCGCACAGGATAAGGCCGATCTCATCGGACACAGCTTCTTCCCGAACCTGATCTCGGCGCCATTCCATGCCGGGCTCATGGAGGCCTTCATCTTCGCCGCCATCGCGTGCCTGGTCGCCGCTGCGGCGTCGTGGTCGCGCGGCTCGCACCAGCCACGGAAATAGCTCGCAAATACAAAGCGAGTGGTCCAATTCATCGGACCACTCGCTCAGGACTATGTCGTGTAATCGACGCTTGGCTTACGCGGTGAACTGCAGGTTATACGGCCGCAGGTCCATATAATAGAACGTGTACGGCTGCCACTTGATGTTCTTCTTGACGCCGTAGCTTTCGAGCGGCTGGTACAAAATGGTGGCCGGGGCTTCGGTCTCGAACTCGGTCAGCATGGTCTCGAACAGAGCCTTGCGCTTGGCCGGATCGGTTTCGCCTTCCAGCTTCCGGCCTGCTTCGTTGAACTTGGCAGCCGATTCAGGCAGCCACTGCTTGCTCACCTGGGGAGAGGCATTGGGGCCCCAGGAGACCCAGAGCGAGCCAAGCGGATCGGGAATGCGGATCGAGTTCGATGTATTGCCGATCTGCATGCCATCTGCCATCTGGTCGAAGTTCTCGACCACCTGCAATTGCGCATTGATGCCGACGGCCTTCCACATTTCGATGAGAATTTCGGCGGCGGCCATGGCGCCGGTATAGTAGTTGGGCAGAGTCCTGTAGACGATCGGTTGGCCGGCATAACCGGCCTCGGCGAGCAATTGCTTGGCCTTTTCAGGATCGAAGCGCATCTCATGCCCTTCGGCGATGAACATGTCGCCATATTCGGGGAAATTATGGCCCGGAGGCACGACGGCCTGGCCTTCCCAGATGGAGTCGACCAGCGTCTGGCGGTCAATGGCCAGGTTCAGCGCCTGCCGGATACGCTTATCGGCCATCACCGGATCCTGCATGTTGTAGGTCAGCAGGTGCGCATTGGCCAAAACCACCGAACGCGCCTCGATGTTGTCGTAGCTCGACAGCGTCTCGATCTGCTCCGGCGGCAGATTGGTGATGATGTCGAACTCATTGGAAATAAGGCCGGCAACGCGGGTCGCGACTTCCGGAACTTCCCTGAATTCCACCGACTTGGCGGTCGGCTTGCCCATCCAGTAGTCATCGAACGCATCGAGGACGATGGCGGAATCGGCGGTGTAGCTGCGCATCTTGTAAGGGCCGGTGCCCACGGCATGCAGCGCGAACTGGTCAATGCCCAGTTCCTGATAGGCCCGCTTGTTGACGATCCAGGAAGCCCAGGAAGCAAGGCGTTGTTCGAGTAGCACGTCCGGCACGCGTGTCTGGAACCGCACGGTATACTTGTCCACGGCCTCAACTGCCGACAATACGCCGAAATAGTTCTTGGCGTCGGGGATCATGGGTTTTTCGCCCCACATCCGCTCTTCAGAGAACGTGAAGGCGACATCGTCTGCGGTCAGCTCGTCGCCGTTGTGGAACTTCACGCCCTGGCGAAGCGTCACGATCAACTCGGAGGGAGAGTTGCGCTTCCATTCGGTGGCAAGGCTGGGAACCAATTTGGCGCCTGCACCGCCCGGAGCACTGAGGAAATCGCGCCGGATCAGGGTGTCGAAGACCGAATAGGTGATACGGGTGCCCGGATTGCCCATATTGCGGACCGGCTCAAGCCCCGTCGGCAGATCGGCCACGGCGACGACCAGCGTCGGGCGCGTGTCTTCCTGTGCGAAGACGGGCGCCCTGCTCACACCGGCATAAAGCACCGTGCTGCCCATCAGGGCGAGCACATGCCGACGCTGCATACGACTGTCAAATACAGACATGATTGGTCCTTTTGGCGAGGTAGTCAGTTCAAAATTGGAATGAAACTCGCAATACGAAATGCTGATTTCAGCATCATGACAAACCTCTGAGCACATTCGTAAGTCATAAATCTGCATTATTAAGTTCACACTGAAAATAATGACATACCTATTCAGGGATAGGTATGACTTTTTACATTTACGTAACTGTCAATAAAACTTAATGAACCAAATTTAGCTTCGGCGGCTGAAATGTCGAGCGAGGCCTACATTGCGAGTTGCAACGTTGCACCATGCCAGAGCCACCGTGCTGCAACCGTCGCCGGAGCCGGTATTGGCCGTCGACGGACTTCGCGTCATGCTTGATACGGCCCAAGGAAAACTGATGGCGGTCGACGGCATCAGCTTTTCGGTTTCCGCCGGCAAGACCCTGTGCCTGGTTGGAGAATCCGGTTGCGGCAAGAGCCTCACCTGTCTGGCGCTGTCCGGGCTGCTGCCTCCGCGCGTCGGCATCGCCGGCGGCTCGGTGCGCCTTGACGGCCACGAGCTAGTCGGCCTGTCGCGTCGCGAACTGACGAGGATTAGGGGCCGCGATATCGCCACCATCTATCAGGATCCGGTCTCGGCCCTGAATCCCGTCATGACTATCGGCCAGCAGATCGCCGAGAGCCTGACGCTCCATGGCGGCATCAGCCATGCCGCCGCCCGCGCCGAGGCGCTTCGCCTTCTCGATCTCGTCGGCATTGCCGATGCGCCTGCCCGCATGTCCGACTATCCGCATCAATTGTCGGGCGGCATGAACCAACGGGCGATGATCGCCATCGCGCTCGCCTGCAAGCCCAAGCTGCTGGTTGCGGACGAGCCGACCACGGCGCTCGACGTGACCATTCAGTCGCAGATCCTGGATCTACTGCGCGACATCCAGGCCGAGCTCGGCACCGCACTCCTGCTGGTGACCCACGACCTTGGCGTCGTAGCGGAAATGGCTGACGAAGTGGCGGTCATGTACACCGGCCGGATCGTCGAGCGCGGGCCGGTTCGCAGCATTTTCCGCCACCCGTCCCATCCCTACACTGTCGGCTTGCTCGACTGCCTGCCCAGGATCGACCGCGAACAACGGCTGGAGCCCATCGCCGGCATCGTACCATCGCTGGCGCGCCTGCCTGCCGGCTGCCATTTCCAGCCCCGCTGTCCTCGTGCGGTTCCGGCCTGCGGCGCCGAGGTCCCCGGCTACCGCACCGTCGCCGAAGGGCACTTGGCCGCCTGCCACAACCCCCAGCGGGCTTTGCAATGAACAAGATCATGACAGCCGCCTCCATGACCGCGGCGGACACCGAGGCTCCCCTTCTCGTCGTGGAGAGCCTGACCCGGCGTTTCGCCGGCCGGCGATCCGGTATTTTCGGCCAGCCCTCGACGGTCCATGCGGTGGATAATGTCGGCTTCACTATCCGCCGTGGCGAGACGCTCGGGCTCGTCGGCGAGTCCGGCTCGGGCAAATCCACTATCGGAAAACTGGTGGCACGCATCCTGGCACCTTCTTCCGGACGCGTACTGTTCGACGGTCACG
Organism: Devosiaceae bacterium; assembly: GCA_036499825.1. GTDB lineage: Bacteria > Pseudomonadota > Alphaproteobacteria > Rhizobiales > Devosiaceae > Paradevosia. Next base: position 536,999 of record DASYCZ010000026.1, on the reverse strand, counting down.
ACCTCGCCGGATTGGATGCCGCTGGCTCCCGGGAACTGACGCGGCAGATTCAGGTGATCTTCCAGGACACGCTCGGTGCTCTCAATCCTCGCCTGACGATCGGCCATCAGGTTCGCGAAGGGCTCGACATTCACCAGATCGGCGACGCCGCCCGCCGCGATGAAACCGCAAAGGCGATGCTGGCCAAGGTTGGCCTCGCACCGGAACTGTTCAGCCGCTACCCGCATGAGCTGTCGGGCGGCCAGCGCCAGCGCGTGGTGATGGCACGCGTGCTGTTGCTCGAGCCGACGCTGATCGTTTGCGACGAACCGGTTTCCGCTCTCGATGTTTCCGTCCAGGCGCAGGTCATCAACTTCCTGGAAGACTTGCAGAAACGACACGGCCTGGCCTACCTGTTTATCTCTCACGATCTGCGCGTCGTACGCCAGATCTGCGATCGCGTCGCCGTGCTCTATCTCGGCCGGATCGTCGAACAGGCCCCCCGGACGAGCCTGTTCCAGAACCCCCGGCACCCCTATACGCGCTCGCTCATCGATGCCGTGCCGATTGCCGACCCGGATGCACGGCATCGAACCAAGACGGTGGCGAAGGGCGAGCCACCCAGTCCGCTGGCGCCGCCATCAGGTTGCCATTTCCATACCCGCTGCCCGTTCGCCGTGGCGCGCTGCAGCGCCGAGGTCCCCGCGGTGCGTACCATCGGCCTCGACCACTCCGTCGCCTGCCATCGCGTCGACGAACTTGAATTGGCGGCCTGAGATGTTGCGCCTGATCGCGATTAAAACCATCCGGGCGTTGATCACGGTGACCTTGTGCGTCACGGTCGTCTTCCTGATCCTGCGCGTCTCCGGCGACCCCGCAACGGTGCTGCTGCCCGACAGCACGCCACCCGACACACTCGCTCAATATCGCGCCCGCTGGGGGCTGGATGAGCCGGTGGTGGTTCAGTATGTCAAATATATCCAGTCGCTGTTTCACGGCGATTTCGGACGATCTTTCGCCGACAACCGCGATGCCATCGATGTCGTCCGGGAGCGCATTCCCGCCACCTTGCAACTCGGCAGCGCCGCCTTTGTGCTGTCGCTGCTGCTGGGATTGCCAATGGGCGTGATCGCAGCGATCTATCGCAACACCTGGTTCGACCGCTTCGTCATGGGGCTGGCGGTGCTTGGCTACAGCATTCCCAATTTCTTCCTCGGCATCCTGCTGATCCTGTTCTTCTCCATGCAGTTGCGCCTGCTGCCATCCTCGGGCAGCGACACCTGGCTGCACATTTTGATGCCGGTCCTGACGCTGGGTAGCGCCGCCTCGGGTACTATTGCCCGCTTTACCCGCACCTCCATGATCGAGGTGATGGGACAAAGCTTCATGCGGACCGCGCAAGGCAAAGGCGCACCCTGGTCCTACGCCATCATCCGTCATGCCCTGCCCAATGCCGCCATTCCAATCGTCACCGTGATCGGTTTCCAGCTCGGAGGCCTGATCGGCGGCGCTCTGGTGACCGAAACGGTGTTCGCCTGGCCGGGCGTCGGGCGCCTGCTGGTTTCGGCAGTCGGCAATCGTGACCTGGCGGTGGTGCAGACCATCGTCCTCATGGTGGCCATCACCATGGTTCTGGCCAATTATATCGTCGACCTGACCTATGGCCTGCTCGACCCGCGCATCCGCAGCTCTTCTTCGAGCGAGGCAAGCCGCCCATGACCCACCCCACCATGCCCGGGATCTTGCCTGCCCCATCGGCAATTGTCCCATCCAGCGGCAAGCTGTCGGTGCTGGGCCGTCTGCGCAGCATGGACATGCCGCCGATCGTGATGGCGGCAGTGATCTGGATACTGTTCCTGGTGCTTGTCGCCATCTTTGCCGACGTGCTGGCGCCGCACGGCTATGCCGAGCAGAACCTGCGCATGCGCTTCAAGCCGCCACTACTGTGGGGAGGCACCTGGGCCTACCCGTTCGGCACCGACAATCTTGGCCGTGACATTCTTTCCCGCCTCATCTTCGGCGTACGCTTCAGCATCCTGATCGCCGTCATGGGCACCGCGATCGGCGCGGTCCTCGGGACGCTCCTGGGCTTTTTCGCAGCCCATCGCAGGGGCCTGGTCGAGGAAGGCATCATGATGCTGGTCGATTTCCAGGCCTCGGTGCCGTTCATCATCCTTGCCCTGGCCGTGCTGGCCTTCTTCGGCAACAACTTCGTCCTGTTCATCATCATCATCGGCATCGACGGCTGGGAGCGCTATGCCCGCCTCACCCGCGGTCTGGTCCGCAGCGCCAATATTTCAGGCTATGCAGTCGCCGTCCGCACTCTGGGCGCCGGCCCATTGCGCGTCTATGCCGGTCATATCCTGCCCAATGTCGTAAGCGCCCTGGTGGTGCAGATGACGCTGAATTTCCCCGGCACCATCCTGCTCGAAACCTCGCTGAGCTTTCTGGGCCTGGGCGTGCAGCCACCGCTGACCAGTCTTGGTCTCATGCTTGGCAGCGGTCGTGCACTGCTGCTCAACGCCTGGTGGATCGCCGCCCTGCCCGGCATCGCCATCTTCCTCACCACGCTGTCGATGAGCCTTTTCGGTGACTGGCTGCGTGACCGTCTCGACCCCACGCTCGGCCGGCGCTAGCGGCCGCTTCTTCCCCTCACGCTCAGGATGATCGTCATGACATCGACCCCCATCGTTTCCAGCATCGGCGCCACCGTGCAAGGCGTCAACGGCTCCGTCGCCGGGCTCGACCGCGGCCTCGCTAACCTTGTTTCACTCGGCTGCACCCATGCGGAACTTTCCGCCAATGCCCTCCACATCACCATTGCGGGCCGTGACAATACCGGCCGCGTGAACGAGATCGCCGAGGTCTGTGCGCGCCACGAACTCGGCTATACCCTGCACGCTCCTATCGCCATCAACTTCATGGAAGAGATGCATGGCGATCTGCATCAGATGGTCATGCGCAGCAACATTTCGTTCGCCGCCAAGGTCGGGGTCAGCGTCATCGTCATCCATCCCGGCCGCGTTCATCCGCAGGCTGACCGCGCCTCCCGCCAGCGCCTGCTGCAGGTCGAGCGCGACCAGGTCCTGCGCGCCGCCGACGAAGCCGGCCGTCACGGCATCCGCATCGGCATGGAAAACCTCAATCCCAATGCCAGCATGATGGCGGGCACATCCTGGAGCTATGCGCTCGATCCGCGCGCGCTCGCCGAGCAGATCGACGCCATCGACCATCCGGCGGTGTGCGGCACCCTGGACTTCGCCCATGGCTGGCTGGCCGCCTCGCGCCTCGGCATCGACTACATTTCGGCCGTCCGCGAGTTTGCTCCCTTCGTCGGCCATCTGCATGTCACCGACAATTGCGGCATGCCGATCACCTATGTGGACGCCACCGAACTGGAACACGTGTCCTACGGCATGGGCGACCTCCACATGCCGATCGGCTGGGGCACGGTTCCCTATGACGAGCTGCTGAACGATCTGCCGATTCGCCCCGATACGCGCGCCACCCTTGAGGTTAAGGGTTTCTACGGCGAAGACCTTTCCCGCTCCATCGCCGCCGCACGCGGCATTGCAGAGCGCCTCAACGGCAGGGCCCTGGCAGCCTGACCCCTGCCTCTCGCATCGAGACCGCTTCGCCCTGGTGAAGCGGTCTTTTTCTTTTTTCGATAATGGCCGCCTCCTGAAACCGGCAAATCGAGCATGGGCATGCGCGGACGGCCGGCCTTGGTGAAACATCCATCCCGCCAGTTGAAACCGGGTGCACGGAAGCGCATTTTCCAGTCCTAATTCCGGCTCCGTCAGGTGAAGTCGGCTGGATAGGAGAACAAGAAGATGAAACTCTCAAAGCTGCTGCTGGCCGCCGCTGTATTTGCCATGGCTACCCCGGCCTTCGCGCAGTCGGCGCTCGATCAAGTCAAGCAGGCAGGCGTCTTGCGCATCGGCACCGAAGGCACCTATGCGCCCTTTACCTTCCATGACGAAACCGGTGCCCTTGTCGGCTTCGATGTCGAGATTGCCCGCAGCATCGCCGAGCAGCTCGGCGTCAAGGCCGAATTCGTCGAGGGTCAGTGGGACGGGTTGATCGCCGGTATCGACGCCAACCGTTACGACGTGGTGATCAACCAGGTCGGCATCACGCCCGAGCGCCAGGCAAAGTATGATTTCTCCGACCCCTATATTGCCTCCAAGGCCGCTCTCGTGGTGCGCGACGACGACACGTCCATCAAGGACTTCAAGGACCTGGCGGGCAAGAAGGCTGCGCAGACCTTGACCAGCAACTATGGCAAGCTGGCGCAGCAGGCCGGCGCCGAGATAGTGTCGACGGATGGCTTCGACCAGTCGATCGCCCTGGTCTTGCAGGGTCGTGCCGATGCGACGCTCAACGATAGCCTGTCCTTCCTCGACTTCAAGAAACATCAGCCCGACGCCAAAGTGAAGATCGTGGCGACCGAGCCTGATGCCGACCACTCCGGCGTGCTGCTGGCCAAGGACAAGCCCGAACTGGTCGCGGCAATCAATGCGGCGCTGAAGACCATCCAGAGCAATGGCACCTATGCGGCGATTTCCCAAAAGTACTTCGGCGCTGACGTCTCCCAGTAGCGCTTGGCCGCAGGACTATCTAAAAGGATCGGGCGACAGGATCGCCCGGTCCTTTTTGCATCAACCGACGGAAACCGCGAATGCCGCACTGGCTTTCCCTGATGATCGAGTCGCTGCCCTCGCTCCTTTGGGCATGCCTTGTGTTCACAGTGCCGCTGACACTGCTGTCGTTCGGGCTGGGTCTGGGCGTCGGCTTCGCGGCAGCCATCGCGCGCCTCTTCGCACCAGCGCCGTTCGTCGCGATCGTGAGGTTCTACGTCTGGATCATCCGCGGCACACCGCTGCTGGTGCAGCTGTTCTTGATCTTTTACGGCCTGCCCAGCGTCGGCATCGTTCTCGATGCCTTTCCGGCGGCATTGATCGGCTTCACCCTCAATGTAGGCGCCTACACCTCGGAAATCATTCGCGCCGTCTTGCTGTCGGTACCCAAGGGCCAATGGGAAGCGGCTTATTCCATAGGTATGACGTGGCCGCAGGCCATGCGCCGAACCATCTTGCCGCAAGCCGGGCGCACGGCGGTCCCCCCGCTGTCCAATACCTTCATCTCGTTGGTCAAGGACACCTCGCTAGCGGCGGCAATCACCGTGCCCGAACTGTTCCGCGCCGGACAGCGCATCGTGGCAACCAGCTACGAGCCTCTCATCATCTATATCGAGGTGGCGCTTATCTATCTTGTGGTCAGCTCGGTGCTTTCCAGCCTGCAGGATCGGGTCGAGAAACGCCTCTCGCGCTATGGCGGCTATATGGGGGCCTCGACATGATCGCCCTCGAAAACATCGAAAAGAGTTTTGGCGACCTGCATGTCCTCAAGGGCGTGAGTGTCGCTGTCGCCGAAGGCGGCGTCACCGCGCTGATCGGCTCCTCGGGCGGCGGCAAAAGCACCCTCTTGCGCTGCGTGAATTTGCTGGAAATCCCGCAATCGGGCCGCGTCGCCGTCGATGACGCCGTCATCGACTTCGTGCCGAAAGGCAAGGTTTCCCGTGACGCCATTTTGAGGCTGCGCCGCAAGACCGGCATGGTGTTCCAGAACTTCCAGCTTTTCCCCCATCTCACGGTGCTCGAAAACGTCATGGAAGGCTTGGTCACCGTCCTGAAATGGCCTCGCGAAGAGGCCCGGTCACGCGCGCTGGGGCTACTGGAAAAGGTCGGCATGGTCGTCAAGGCCGATGCCTGGCCGGCCAATCTGTCGGGTGGCCAGCAGCAGCGTGTGGCCATTGCCCGGGCCTTGGCGCCTTCCCCGAAGGTCTTGCTGTGCGACGAGCCCACCTCGGCCCTCGATCCGCAACTCGCCGCCGAAGTGGTCGACGTCCTGGTGCAACTGGCGCGCGACGGCACCACGATGCTGATCGCGACGCATGACCTGCGCCTCGCGGCCACGATCGCCAGCAATGTGGTGTTTCTCGATGGTGGCCAGATCGTCGAGGCCGGCCCCGCCCGGCAGATTTTTAGCGCCCCTTCGCAAGAGCGGACCAAGCAATTCATTTCGACGCTGACGGCGCAGGCCATCCCGACGATTTCATAGCCCGACGCCTGCGTGACAGGCTCGATTATCACGTCTCGAACCGCTGGAGTTTTAGTTGCAATCGTCCCGCGAGCTTTCCCGGCTGATCGAAATCATGGCCGCTCTTCGCAATCCCGTCGGCGGCTGCCCCTGGGATCTCGAACAGGATTTTTCGACCATCCGGCATTATACGATCGAGGAAGCCTATGAGGTCGCCGACGCCATCGAGCGAGAGGACTTCGATGATCTGCGCGAAGAACTCGGCGATTTGCTATTGCAGCCAGTCTATCACGCACAGATGGCGTCGGAGCGTGGGCTGTTCGACATCGGCGATGTCATCGAAGCCATCACTCAGAAACTGATCCGGCGGCATCCCCATGTCTTCGGTGAGGAAGCCGCGGCAAATGCCGGCGGTGCCAAGGCAAAATGGGAAGAGATAAAAGCCGACGAGCGGGCTCGCAAAGCGGCCCGCAAGCAAAGCGAGCCATCTCTCCTCGACGATGTCGCCCACACTCTGCCAGCCCTGGCACGGGCCGAAAAGCTCGCCAAACGTGCCGCCACCGTGGGCTTTGACTGGCCCGACGTGGCCGCCGTCATCGCCAAGGTCCGGGAGGAGTTGGACGAAGTCGAGGCGGCGCAGGAGGAGCACGACGCGGCTGCCGTTCACGAGGAAATCGGCGACCTGCTGTTTGCGATCGCCAATCTGGCCCGGCGCAGCGGCATCGATGCCGAGGCAGCGCTCCGCGACGCCAACCTGAAGTTCACCCGCCGCTTCGCCCATGTGGAGGCCCGCGCGCGGGAAGATAACGTGCCCCTGGCCGAGGCCGGGCTGGAACGGCTGGATAGCTACTGGAACGAGATTCGCGCAGCCGACAAGCTGCGCTAAGTTATTCGCCCTCGATCCGGCCGTTGAAGCGTTCCTGGAATTCGTGCAGGTGCCGCGCTTCGACCCGAACCACGAAGTCCGAGCCCTTTTCGTCCGGCTCGAGCCGTTCCACGATTTCTGCATGGCCATAAAGCCAGCCGACGTCGCTGCCCGAAATATGCGGAACGTGCACCCGATAGGTGCGGCTCTGTTCCGATAGCGTCGCCTCGATCGTAGCCTTGAGGACATCCAGGCCCTCGCCGCTCCGCGCCGACACCGGCACGGTCGCGGCCACATGCCCGGCCGGCGCAATGGTATCCAGTGCACGACCGGCCCCAGCTTCGGCCTCCGGCAGCAGGTCGACCTTATTCCAGACTTCGATGATCGGGGTGGTCTCGGCCGAAACGCCGAGATCACCCAAAACCTTCAACACATCGAGCGCCTGCGCCAGATGATCGGGATTGGCAACATCGCGGACGTGCAGGATGACATCGGCTTCCGTCACCTCTTCAAGCGTCGCACGGAAGGCGGCGACGAGATCGGTGGGCAGGTCGGCCACGAACCCGACCGTATCGGACAACATCACCGAGCGGCCATGCGGCAGCTCCAGCTTGCGCACCGTGGTATCGAGAGTGGCGAACAACAGGTTCTCGGCGAAGACACCGGCGCCGGTTAGCGCATTGAACAGGCTGGATTTGCCGGCATTGGTGTACCCGACGAGGGCAACGATCAGATAGGGCACGTCGTCCCGCTGCCGCCGTTGCTGCTGCCGGGTCTTGCGTACCTTTTCGATGCGTGTTTCGAGAAGCGCGATGCGCTCCTGCAAAAGGCGCCGATCGCTTTCGATCTGGGTTTCACCCGGGCCGCCCAAAAAGCCGAAGCCACCGCGCTGGCGTTCGAGATGAGTCCAGGATCGTACCAGGCGGCTCTTCTGGTAATTCAGATGCGCCAGCTCGACCTGCAACACGCCTTCGCGAGTTGCCGCCCGCTCGCCGAAGATCTCGAGGATCAGCGCCGTCCGGTCGAGTACCTTGGCGCCGGTCTCACGTTCCAGATTGCGTTGCTGGATCGGTGATAACGCGGTGTCGACCAGCAGCAGTTCGATCGCCTCGGCCTTGACGCGAGCCGCCACCGTTTCCACATGGCCGCCGCCGATAAAGGTCGCCGGGCGGATCTCGCGCACACGCACGATCTCGGAGAACACGATGTCGAGCCGAATGGCTGCGGCGAGGCCCTCGAATTCGGCCTTGCGCGCATCGATGCTGTGACGGGAAAAGCCACCCCGGACGTCGGGAACAATCAAGCCGACGCGCGTTGGAGCAGCGCGCTGGTCGATAAAGGCCTGCGGCCCTCCCGGCTGGTCGTCATCCCAGTCGAGATCGTCGCCGGGGCCGTGCGGATTAGTCGTGATCGCCTCCGACATGCTCGGGATCGAACAACTGGATCGGCGCGCCGGGCATGATGGTCGAGATGGCATGCTTGTAGACGAGCTGCGACTGGGCATCGCGGCGCAGCAACAGGCAGAAATTGTCGAACCAGGTGATGATGCCCTGAAGCTTAACGCCGTTCACCAGGAAAATCGTCACCGGAACTTTCTGTTTGCGGACATGATTGAGGAAGGAATCTTGGAGATTTTGTGCTTTTTCGCCGGGCATTTCTGGCCTCTTCTTGCAGCAGTCTAAACGAGGGGAGAACCGCGTCGTGGCACCCCAAAACAACGGATCGCCTGCCGCCAGGGCGCCCGCTCGGAACTCATAGGCAATTTAATGCCCAACACTATGACATACTTCAATATTCGTGCCTACCGCGCACTGTAGCGACAAACGCGCCGCAGCCGCCAGCACCATTCGTGCAAGCCCGCTATAACCCCAATGACTTGATCTTGCGATGGAGCGCGCTGCGCTCCATGCCGACGAATTCGGCCGTCTTGGAGATGTTTCCGCCGAAGCGCTCGATCTGCGCCAACAGATACTGACGCTCGAAAACTTCTCGGGCGTCGCGCAACGGCAGGCTCATCAGATGCGCGGAGGCATCCGTATCGCCCACCGTAGGCAGGACCTCGCCGATGTCCGATGGCAGCATGGCCGCGGTGATGACGCCATCCTCCGGCGATTGCCCCTTCATCAGGATCAGCAGCCGCTCCAGTGAATTGCGTAATTGCCGTGCATTGCCCGGCCAATCCTGCGCCTGCAACACCGCCACGGCATCATCGCCAATGGTCACCCGCTGCAGGTTGTGCATGCGGCAGACCTGCTCGATAAAGACGCTGACCAGCGGGGGCACGTCTTCGCGTCGCTCCTTGAGCGGCGTCAGCTGCAACGGCACGATGGAGAGCCGATGGAAGAGATCGGAACGGAAGAGGCCCTGCTCTATCACCGACGCCACGTTCTGCGAGCTCGATGAAATAATGCGCACATCGATCGGCACGCCGACCTGACCGCCGACGCGGTTGAACTTGTTTTCGACCAGCGTGCGCAGCAGCGCCGCCTGCGCGGCGGCCGGCAGCGCGGCCACCTCGGACAGGTAAAGCGTGCCGCCATGGGCCCTCTCCAGGGCACCGACCTCGGTTCGCAACAGGCCGGTCTTTTCACGCGCCTCGCGGCCGAAGAGCACGACCGGGACTTCATCAGGCGCATAGAGCGATGCGTTGATCTCGACGAACGGCGCATCGGCGCGCGGGCTCTTCTGATGAATGAGCCGCGCCACCAGGCCCTTGCCCGATCCAGACGGGCCGGCGATGAAGATACGCGAATTGGTCGGCGCCGATTTGTCGATGACGGCCCGCACTTGCTGCAGCGCCGGTGATGTTCCCACCATGTCGGTATTGCTGCCGGCGCCGCGCTCCTTGAGTTCGGCCACCTCATTGCGCAACCGCGTCGCTTCCACGGCGCGCTGCGTGATCAGCAACAGGCGGTCGATCTTGAAGGGCTTCTCGATATAGTCATAGGCGCCGCGCCGGATTGCGGAAACCGCCGTCTCGACATTGCCGTGCCCCGAGATCATCACTACCGGCATGTCCGGATGCTGGGTCTGCAGCACATCCAGAAGTTGCAGACCATCCAGGCGCGAGCCCTGCATCCAGATATCGAGGAATACCAGGCTCGGCCGCCGGCGGGCGATTTCGTTCAGCGCCGAGTCGGCGTCATGTGCCTGGCGGGTATCATAGCCCTCGTCCTCGAGAATACCGGCGATCAGATCGCGGATATCGTCCTCGTCGTCGATGATCAGAATGTCGAGTGCCATTACTTGTGTGCCACCGCGGCGACGCGCGGCTCCTCTTCAGTTGTGGCCGTAGCCTCATACGCCGGCAGGGCCAGCGGTTCCGGCGCGGTGGTTGCGGGCGCCTGCAGTGGCAAGGTGAAGCTGAAACAAGCTCCTACCCGGCCATTCGCATCCGGCTCCGCATCGATCAGTTCGACGTCGCCGCCGTGCTGTTCGATGATCTTTGCGACAATTGCGAGGCCAAGCCCGGTGCCCTTTTCGCGTGTCGTCATATACGGTTCCAGCAATCGCTGGCGATTGTCCTTCGGCCAGCCCTTGCCGTTGTCGGAAACCCAGGCCCTCGCCATCCTGCCCTCGATTTCAGCGCCCACGATGATCTGTGGGTCCTGAACTGCGTCGATGCCGATGCCTTCGATCGCCTCGACGGCGTTCTTGATCAGGTTGGTCATGCACTGCGCGATGAGCCGCCCGTCGAAGTGAGCAATGATCGCTTCGTCCGGCAGTTGTGTGACAATCTCGATCTCAGGCAACCGGACGCTTTCGAGGAAAACCGCCTGCCGGATCGTGTCGGAAAGATCGGCCTGCACCGGATTGGCGACCGGCATACGCGCAAAAGCTGAAAATTCTTCCACCATGCGGCCGATATCGCCGACCTGACGCACGATGGTGTTGATGCACTTGTCGAAAATATCGAAGTCGTCGGCCAGGCGGCCGGCATAACGTCGCCGCAACCGCTCCGCGGAGAGCTGGATAGGTGTCAGCGGGTTCTTGATCTCATGGGCGATACGGCGGGCCACGTCGGCCCAGGCGCTCGTCCGCTGCGCCGACTCGAGGTCGGTGATGTCGTCGAGCGTCACCACGAAACCTTTGCTCTCGGTCATGGTGCCTTCACGGGTCAGCTGCACCTGATAGGTGCGGCGATCCTGTTCATTGCCGATATAGATCTGGTCGCGCATCTGGCCGCGGCGGGCCGAGCGGGCGCGGTCGAGAATGGGCGCCAACTCCGGAATGATCTTGTCGATGATCTCGCCCATCAGGGCGATTTCGTCCTGCCCGAACATCTCACAAGCGCGGTTGTTGACCAGTGTGATCGCGCCGTTGGGATCAAGACCGATGATACCCGCAGTAACGCCTTCCACCACGGCCTCGGTGAACTGCCGCCGCTTCTCGTTCATCTCATTTGCCGTGATAAGGGCCTCGCGCTGTGATTTAAGTTGCAGCGTCATCGTATTGAAGCCGTTGGACAAATCCCGAAGATCGCCACGCCCTTCCTGCACCGGCACCTGGACGCCCAAATCACCGTCGCTGACACGTCGCGAGGCGATCATGAGATTTCGGATCGGGTCGACGAAACGGTTTGCGAGCGCGATGCCGATCCACAGTGCCGCCAGCAGCAGCACCACCGCCAGGCCCACATACATGATCGTGAAGGTGATCTGGAAGACGAGCCGGTTCGATGCGTATTCCCGGTATTCGGTCACGTTGGCATCGGTCAGGCTCATGTATTCGAGCACTTCCGGATCGACCGGCCGCGCTACGAACAGATAGGTGTTGTTGTAGCCCCTGAGCTTGACGATCGAGCCGACCAGATTGGTCTTGCCCGGCGCGATCGGCGTGGGTGCGCCTTCCGACACGCCCTGCGTAATGCCGTCCGGCAACTTTGGCGGGGTACCCTGCGCGGCGATCTGCGCCTTCATCAGCGTATCGCCGTCCTGGGAGATGAGCTGCGCGTAAGGCAGGGAACGCGTCACGGCGAGCGCCGTCAGGATATGCTGGTACTTGTCACGATCGCTCTCGAATGTACCTCGCGCCTGCTCCAGTTCGCCTGCCACCCAGATGATGTCATCGCGCAGCACCTGCGCGTGTTCCAACAGGTAGGAACGCGCCACGAGACGCGAACTCTCCACCATGGCGCGGTTACGATCGGAGAACCACTGGTCGAGGCCCTGGTTGAGGGCGATGGTGGCCACCACCGCGACGATCGCCGCCGGGATTGCCGCCACCAGGGCAAATGTCGTCACCATGCGGATTTGCAGATCCGCGCCGGCGTCCTGCCGCCACTTCGCCTGCATCAGCAAAGTCGCCTCGGTCAGGACCAGCGCGATGACCAACAGCACCAGCAGGCCGTTGACGACCCAGATGACCGCCCAGATCTGCGGCGACGGCTCGATGCCCGTCAGCCCTGACAGGATGAGGAATGAGATAAGCGTCATCACCACCGAGGCGCAAACCACGATCAGACCGACAAAGCGGATCGCCTGTTTGCTGCCATCGCCGAAGAACAGCATCGCGTGGCGCCGCGCCTGGATCATGGTGCGGGGGACCGGCGGCAGTTCGACACTGGCGCTTCTCGTATCGTCCATATCACACGCCCGACGGCGTCCCTCAGGCCCCAAAAGGGCGATTGCGCTGCAGGCTGACCCAATTTGCCACAGCCTTCAAGACAAATGTTGCCAAAATGTGACACCACCCTTCCAGGGGCGACAAATAAGCCGCACCTGCAGATATGGGTGCTGAAATCGGTTGGACAACGTCGCGAACGTCGACAGAGCCGGATTACACGATACTTATGTGGACGTTAGCTGCGGCGCGACTGCTTGACGATCTCGATGCTGTGGGCGCGGATCTTCTTGCGCAGCGTGTTGCGGTTCAACCCCAGGAGGTCAGCAGCCTTGATCTGGTTGCCCCCGCACGCATTGAGAGCCATGGCGATCAGCGGCGCCTCGACCCGATCGAGAACGCGCTGGTAAAGGCCCGCCGGCGGCAGCTTTGGCTCGTAGTCGCGCAGCAACTGCGCCACATGTGTCTCGACCGCCGTCGACACGTCCACCGGCCCGCTTGAAGCCGTCGCCACCGGGCGATCGGCGATATTGAGTTCATTCTGGACAATTTCGGCTGAGATGCTCTCATCGGCATAGAGCGCCACCAGCCGGCGCACCAGGTTCTCCAGCTCGCGCACGTTTCCCGGCCACGAATAATTCTGCATCAGCCGGATGGCGTCCGATGAGATCGACTTCACTGGCTCGCCCTCGCGCTGCGTGCCCTTGAGGAAATGCGACACCAGGTCGCCAATGTCGTCGATGCGTTCACGCAATGGCGGCAGGCGCAGCGGCACGACGTTGAGGCGGTAGTAGAGATCCTCGCGGAACAGGCCCTGCCGGATCATCTGGCTGAGATCGCGGTGCGTGGCGGCGACGATACGCACATTGGTCTTGATGGCCGTGCGGCCACCCACCATGGTGTATTCGCCTTCCTGCAGCACCCGCAACAAACGCGTCTGGGCATCCATCGGCATGTCGCCGATCTCATCGAGGAAAAGCGTACCGCCCTCGGCCTGTTCAAAGCGCCCGGAGGAGCGGGAGGTGGCGCCCGTAAAGGCACCCTTCTCGTGGCCGAAGAGTTCCGCCTCGATGAGATCGCGCGGAATGGCCGCCATGTTGATGGCGACGAAGGGGCCGTTGCGACGCTTGCCGAAATTATGGAGCGCCTTGGCGACCAGCTCCTTGCCCGTCCCGCTCTCGCCGGTAATCATCACCGTGAGATCGGTCTGCATCAGCCGCGCCAGAGCCCGGTAGATGTCCTGCATGGCGGTCGAACGGCCGACCAGCGGCATTGTCTCGCCGGACTCTTCGGCATGGCGCTCGCGCGAGGCGGGCTTCTTGGCGTCAGCCAGTCCGCGTTGCACGACGGCAAGCAGCTCGGCAAGGTCGAAAGGCTTGGGCAGATATTCGTAGGCGCCGACTTCCGAGGCCCGGATAGCCGTCATGAAGGTATTCTGCGCGCTCATCACGATCATGGGCAGATCGGGCCGAAGCTTCTTGATCTTGGGCATGATGTCGAACGCATTGCCATCCGGCATATGCACGTCGGTAATCAGCAGGTCGCCCTCACCCCGGCTGACCCAGTTCCACATCGTCGACATGTTGCCGGTCGGACGAACCTCATAGCCGGCGCGCGTCAGCGTCTGGTTCAGCACCATGCGGATGGCGGCGTCGTCGTCGGCCAGCAACACTGTGTACCCGCTCATGATGTCACCGCCTCAGCACTGTCGGGAACAAACGCACCGCTCGCCACCGGCAGCAGGATGCGAAATCTCGTGCGGCCCGCCCGGCTTTCGGCATCGATGACGCCACCATGGTCACCCACGATCTTGGCGACGAGCGCCAGGCCCAGTCCGGATCCGTTGGTCTTGGTCGTGACGAACGGGTCGAACAGGAACGGCAGGATATCGCCGGGCACGCCGGGGCCGTTGTCCTCGATGACGATTTCGAGCGGCAGCGAGATACGTTCGGCCACACCGGTCACCGCGATGCGGATACCGGGACGAAAGGCCGTCGAAAACCGGATTTCAGGTTTCGGTGTTCTTTCAAGAGCTTCCGAAGCGTTCTTTACCAGGTTGAGGAATATCTGGATGAGCTGATCGCGATTGCCGAATACCGGTGGCAGTGAAGGATCGTATTCTTCGGAAAACGAAATCCCCCGCGCCACGCCGTTCCTTGCGAGCAACTTCACCCGATCGAGCACCACATGGATGTTGATCGGCTCGCGTTCCATGGGCCGGTCATCACCGAAGATCTGCACCCGGTCGATGAGCGTGACGATGCGGTCGGTTTCCTCGCGAATGAGCCGTGCCAGCGGCACCTCGTCGCCCGCGACCGACTGCTCCAGGAGCTGCGCTGCGCCGCGAATGCCGGACAGCGGGTTCTTGATCTCGTGGGCCAGCATCGAGGCGAGCCCCGTCACCGACCGCGCCGCGCCGCGCGATACCAGTTGCCGGTCGATCTTGTCGGCCATCGTGCGCTCCTGGAAGAGCAGTGCCACGCGCCCCTCGACCTCGGAAATCGGGCTGGCATAGACATCGACGATGCGCTCGTCGCCAAACCGGGAGGAGCCGACCGCGACCCGGTATTCGGTCATCGGCGCCCGCCGCTGCTTTACGGTTTCCACCAGATTGATGATGGGCGAGCCGAAGGCGATAAGGTCATTCAGGCGCTGCCGGCGCAGGACACTCAGTGACGCGCCGAAGAACGCCTCGGCGGCATAGTTGACGAAGACGATAGTGTTGGTTTCGTCGCAGACGATGACCGGCTGCGGCAATGCCTGCATCACCGAAGCCGCGATGGCATGCTCGGCGCTCAAGCCGCTTCCCTCCAGCGACCAGAGTAGATCTCCGGAATCATCGCCAATACCGCCTCGGGCGTCTCCGCATTCAGCAATGTCTTGCGATGTTCCTTCTCGAGGACGATGCCCAGGGCCTCAAGATACCAGTCGAGATGTTTTCGCGCGGCACGAACGCCGACGCCGGTGCCATATTCCGACATCATCGCCTCGTAGTGCCCGGCGATGAGATCGACCAGTTCCGTTCCCCCCGGGGCGGCTTCCGGCGCCCTGCCGGCCAATTGCGCCCCGATCTGCCCGACGATCCACGGTTGACCATGCGCGCCGCGGCCGAGCATGACGGCGGCAGCACCGGATTGCCTCAAGGCTTCACGGGCCCCCGCCAGGTCGACGATATCGCCGTTCACCACCACCGGCACAGACACCGCTTCCACCACCGGACGAACGAGCGACCAGCGCGCCTCCCCCTTGTAGAACTGCTGCCGCGTACGCCCATGCACCGTGATCATCTGTGCGCCGGCGTCTACGGCGCGGCGAGCGATCACGGGGGCATTGAGACTGTCGTCGTCCCAGCCCAGCCGCATCTTCACCGTCACCGGCAACGGCGTTGCTGCGACGACGGCTTCGATAAGGCTCAGGGCTTGATCGGGCACGCGCATCAATGCCGAGCCCGCATAACCATTGGTCACGCGCTTGGAAGGACAGCCGAGATTGATGTCGATAATGTCTGCGCCGGCCGCATAGGCGATCTCGGCGCCCTTCTTCATCCACTCCGCCTCGCAACCGGCGAGCTGCACGACGTGAGGCAGCTTGCCCTCGCGCTTGGCCAGGCGGCGAACCATGTCCGTCTGGCCGGCGCCAAGCGCCGCGCTGGCGATCATTTCAGAAACCACGAGACCCGCACCAAAGCGCTCGGCCAACGCCCTGAAGGGGCGATCGGTGATGCCGGCCATGGGCGCAAGGAACGCACTATTGGGCAACTTGTGGTCGCCGATGCTTACCTCACAGGCAAACTCAGTCAAAAAACTGCCCCTAAAATGCTCAGGTCGACGGGAATGCCCGGACAATAATCAATTCTACCGTTAGTGCAACAGCTTTGGCAGTTTCATATGGCAGCCGAACGACGCTTCGCGCTTGCCGGGTTCAGGCCGGCGCTTTAGACCTGCCGCCATCGTCACAATCAATCTGGCAGCATCGTGTCCCGGGTCAAATCAATCGCCGCCATCGTTGTCGCAGCCGGGCGCGGCGAACGAGCCACATCGGCGGCGAACGTTACGCCCAAGCAATACCGCCTGGTAGCGAATGTTCCGATATTATCGCGTACGATCAAGGCGTTACTGGAAGTTCCCGCGATTTCGGTTATCCTGCCGGTTATCCATGCCGATCATGCCGAGCGCTATGCCGGCCTGAGCCTTTCGGCGGACAAACTTCTCCCCCCGGTCACCGGCGGCGCGACGCGGCAAGCCTCGGTGCTCGCTGGACTCATGGCCCTGTCGCGACTGCGGCCCGATATCGTCCTCATTCAGGATGCGGCCCGCCCCTTTGTCGATGCCGAATTGATCGACGGCGTCCTCGCGGCCCTCGCCGAACATGACGCTGCGCTTCCGGCGATGCCGGTGACGGATACCATCAAGAAGGCCCCGGATGGCGTCACGGTCACCTCGACCGAGGACCGGCATATTCTTTATGCAGCGCAGACGCCGCAGGGTTTTCGCTATCCGCAGATCCTGTCGGCGCATATGCGGGCCAGCACCTTGCCGCGCGAATTCACCGACGATGCCTCGATTGCCGAATGGGCAGGCCTCAGCGTGGCCTTGAGTCGTGGCAGTGCGCGCAACATCAAGATCACCCACCCCGAAGACTTCGCGCGCGCCGAGCGCCTCATTGCAGGGAATACGGTCATGGAGACTCGCGTAGGTACGGGCTTCGACGTGCATGCTTTCGAGCCCGGCGACGCAGTCTGGCTTGGCGGCATCCGCATCCCGCACACCGCCAAGCTTAACGGTCACTCCGACGCCGACGTGGCGCTGCATGCCCTGACCGACGCGCTCTATGGCGCCCTGGGAGAAGGCGATATCGGGACCTTCTTCCCGCCCAGCGACCCGCGATGGAAAGGCGCCGCCTCAAGCATCTTCCTGCGGCATGCCGCCGGCCTCGTGGCGGGGCGCAGTGGACGTATCGTCAACCTCGACGTCACTATCGTCTGCCAGGCGCCGCGCATCGCTCCACACGTCCCCGCAATGAAACAGGCCATCGCTGACGCTTGCGGGATCACCGCGGCGCGCGTAACCATCAAGGCAACGACAAGCGAAGGGCTGGGCTTCACCGGCCGCGAAGAGGGAGTGGTCGCGATGGCCGTTGCCAGCATCGAACTGCCGCGTGAGGATTGAGATGGCGGCCAAGCTCGAGCCCAGTATTGCGCAAAGCGTTATCGACACCCTGATCCAGAGAAAGCTGACTATCGCCACCGCCGAAAGCTGCACGGGTGGCCTGATCGCCGGCGCGTTGACGGATATTCCCGGTTCTTCGGCCGCTTTCTTCGGTGGCTACGTTACCTATGACAACGCCGCCAAGAGCGCCATGATCGGGGTGCCTGCCCGCATGATCGGCGACTATGGCGCGGTTTCGGCACAGGTCGCCCGGGCGATGGCCGACGGTGCCCGCAGCACGGCGCGCACCGCACTGGCGGTGGCATCGACCGGCATCGCCGGACCAGGGGGCGGCAGCGACAGAAAGCCGGTTGGACTCGTCTATCTTGCGGTAGCGACGATCAGCGGCACACAAGTTGTCGAGAAGCGCTTCGGCTCGCTCAGCCGCGGCGAAATCCGCGCTCTCAGCGTCGCCGCGGCGCTGCAACTGGTGCTGGATACCCTCGACAGGCCGATGGAATAGCGCCTACCCGCCGTAGCGCCGATCGGCTTCCTCGACGAACGCGTTCATGATCTCGTCCTGCTTGGCCGCGAAAGCCGGTTCGGCCACTGCGGCGATCAGGCGATTGGAGATCTTGAAGTTGATGTCGAAGCGGACACGTGTGCCCATCCCTTCCGGCTCGAACCGCCACATGCTGTCGAGATAGGCGAACGGACCATCAACCGCCTTGGCGGCGATAGTCTTGGCCTCGGGATCGAGGGTGACCCTGCTGGTATAGGCTTGCGTCACCGGGCCGAACTGAATGGTCATCTTGGCAAACCGGACATCGCCCTTGCCGCCAGGATCCTTCTTCACCACCATCTGCGTGCAGTTGGGAATGAAGCGCGGATAATCGCTGAGATCGGAGACCAGCGCGAACATCCGCTCGGGCAGATGCGGCACATGCCGTTCGAAATAGAGATCAGGCATGCTTGGCCAACCGCGCCGCCTTGAGCTGGGCGAAATCCTCGCCGGCGTGATGCGACGACCGCGTCAGCGGGCTGGCCGAGACCAGCAGGAACCCCTTGGCATTGGCCACTGTCGCATAGGACTTGAACTCGTCCGGCGTCACGAACGCCATCACCGGGTGGTGCTTGCGGCTCGGCTGCAGATACTGGCCGATGGTGAGGAAATCGACATCAGCCGACCGCAGGTCGTCCATGAGCTGCAGGACTTCATTGCGCTCTTCGCCAAGCCCAACCATGATCCCGGACTTGGTGAACATGGTAGGGTCGAGTTCCTTTACCCGCTGCAGCAGGCGGATTGAGTGGAAGTACCGCGCACCCGGCCGCACCTTGAGATACTTGCTCGGCACGGTTTCGAGGTTGTGGTTGAAGACGTCGGGCCGCGCCGCCACCACAACTTCCAGTGCGCCTTCCTTGCGCAGGAAATCCGGCGTCAGCACTTCGATCGTGGTTCCCGGATTCTTCGCCCGAATGGCGAGAATAACCTCGGCGAAATGGTGGGCGCCGCCGTCCGGCAGGTCGTCGCGGTCGACCGACGTTATCACCACATGTTCGAGCCCGAGCTTGGCCACTGCCGTCGCCACGTTCT
Organism: Devosiaceae bacterium; assembly: GCA_036499825.1. Taxonomy (GTDB): domain Bacteria; phylum Pseudomonadota; class Alphaproteobacteria; order Rhizobiales; family Devosiaceae; genus Paradevosia. The sequence goes on along the minus strand of DASYCZ010000026.1, from coordinate 517,750 downwards.
CCGGCTCACGCGGATCGAGTGCCGTCGGCAGGCCAGTCCTGACATTGCAGAAGGCGCAGGCACGCGTGCAGATCTCGCCCATGATCATCATGGTGGCGTGCTTTTTGGACCAGCATTCGCCGATATTGGGGCAGCCGGCTTCCTCGCAGACCGTCACGAGATTGTTCTCGCGCACGATCTGCTGGGTTTCCTTGTAGACCGCAGATCCCGGGGCTCGCACCCGGATCCAATCCGGCTTGCGCAACATCTCGGTATCGGGACGATGAGCCTTTTCCGGATGGCGCGGACGCGCAGCGCCGGCAGTGTCGATCAGGGTAACCAAAGCAGTCTCTTTCTCAGGCGATGAGCCGCGCGAGCAGCACGACGATGATGGCGCCCACCGTGGAAGTCACGATCTGGCTCACCACGCTGTTGCGGATGCCCAGATTGATGTTGAGCGTCGAAAACAGGAAGCCTCCCACGAACGATCCGATGACGCCGCTGATCAGATAGGTGATCAGCCCGCCGCCGCCCACGATCAGGCTTGCCAGCCAACCCGCGATAATTCCCATGACGAGAAATATCACTATGGCCCTGGTGTTGATATTGCTCATGACCGCAAAGCCCTCATGCGTGTGTTGCTTGTGTGGAACAGCCATTCGAGTCCCCTTGAAACCGCCTGAGATATCGCCATCGCAGGCATGGGCTTCAAGGTCATTCCACCCCTCATTATCCGAGTATCTCGGCGATCTCGACCCATTCGCCGTTGCGCGCCGCCGAGGTAATCGTCGCCTGTACGACCGCAAAACTATGGAGATTATCGCGGCCGGAACTGAAGCGCGGTGGCATCGATCCGGTCTCGATCGCCTTGGCGATCGCCGCAAGCGTTCCCTGCCGGTCTGTGAACTCCAGCTTGGGCAGATCGAGCGTTTCCGCTCGGCCGTCGCGCGGCTTGACGACGACCTTGTCGGGTCCCGTCTTGCCGAGGAAATTGTCCCGCGACACCCAGAAGATTTCACCCTCGGAGCAATCCATCGTCCATTCGCCCGACCATGGGGTCGGGGTACCGCTGCTCATCCACGAGCCGCGATAGGAAACGATTGTGCCGCGCTCGAATTCGAGTGTTGCGACACCGATCGGATGGTGGGCAAACGGGCTGGCTGGCGGATTCCACGTGCGGCAGGAAACGCGCCTGGGGTTGTCGTTGAGCACCATGCGCATCAGGTCGAAATGATGAATGGACATGTCTGCTAGCAGCGGATCGGGAAAGTCCCAATATCTGTAGCCCTGGGTCGGGGCGTGGCGGCGGAAGTCGATGGAGACGAGATTGACCGGTCCGAGCTTTTGCGCCCCGATCAGCTCGGCCACCGCGATCGGGGCCTGCTGGAAGCGATAATTCTGGCTGACCATGAGGATGCGGCTATGCGCTTCCGCCAGTTGCACCATCTCCCTCGCCTGCGCCATGCTGGATGCGAAGGGCTTCTCGACGATGACGTTGAAGCCCAGCTCCAGCGCTTGCTTGACCACCGGATAGTGGGCTTCGGTACGCAGCGTGGCGATCACCAGGTCGGCTTCGACTGCCGCGGCGGCCTCCGCCAGCGTGGCAAAGCAGAGCTTTGGATCGATGCCGAGTTCAGCCTGTTCGCGTTCCAGCGCGGCCGGCGCGCTGTCCACATAGGCGACCATCTCTATCGAGGGCACCTTGGGAATGACTTCCTCACTCCACGAAAAGCCCCAGCGCCCCAAGCCGATCTGTATTGCCTTGACCAAAGAAATCTCCCGCCGTTTGGAGCCTTGCCGGCTCTCCTGTGACTGGATCGTCCCGGCAATGCCGGATCGATCCGCGACGACAGGATGGCTCCCGGGTTGCGTCACCGCAACCCGGTGTTTTGCCTTTAGATATTCAAGGCACGTCCATAGGCGTCGAGCACGCTTTCCTTCATCGTCTCGCTCAGCGTCGGATGCGGGAAGATGGTGTGCATCAGTTCTTCTTCCGTCGTCTCGCAGTTCATGGCGACCACGAACCCCTGGATCAGCTCGGTGACTTCCGCGCCCACCATATGGGCGCCGAGCAGTTCGCCGGTCTTGGCATCGAAGATGGTCTTGACCAGGCCTTCCGGTTCCCCCAGCGCGATGGCCTTGCCATTGCCGATGAAAGGAAAGCGCCCGACCTTGATCTCACGACCGGCTTCCTTGGCCCTGGCTTCGGTCAATCCGACACTGGCCACCTGCGGTTCGCAATAGGTACAACCCGGCACTTTCAGCTTGTCGAGTGCATGGACTTTAAGGCCGGCGATCTTCTCGACCGTCACCACCGCCTCGTGCTCGGCCTTGTGGGCCAGCATCGGCGGCCCAGCGACGTCGCCGATTGCCCAGACACCCTCAACATTGGTCTTGCCATAGCCGTCGGTGACAATCGCGCCGCGATCGATCTTCACGCCGAGCTTTTCGAGCCCGAGATTTTCGGTGTTGCACTGCACGCCAACCGCTGAAATCAGATGATCGCCGGCGATCTGCTGCTTTTCGCCCGACTTCAGCTCGACATGGGCGACGATGCCGGTCTTCGACTTGTCGACCTTGCTCACCTTGGCGTCAGTCAGGAACTTGATGCCGCGCTTTTCCATGCGCTTGCGGACATGCGCGGCGATTTCGGCATCCTCGACCGGCAGGATCTGCGGCAACAGCTCGATCACCGTCACTTCCGCGCCCATCGAGCGGTAGAATGAGGCGAACTCTATGCCGATGGCGCCCGAGCCCATCACGACCAGCGACTTCGGCATCTGCGCCGGCTTCATGGCCTCGAAATAGGTCCAGATGCGGTCGCCATCCGGCTCGATGCCGGGCAGCACACGCGGCCGCGCGCCGGTGGCGATGATGATGTTAGGGGCCTTGTAGGTCCCCTCGCCCAGCGGCGTCTTCGGGCCGGGCCATTGCGGCTCCATCGGCTTCTTGGTGGCTTTGCCGACCTTGATCTCACCCGGCGCGGTCAACACCGCTTCGCCCCAGATGATGTCGACCTTGTTCTTCTTCATCAGGAACTGCACGCCATTGTTCATCTGCCCGGCGATGGCGCGCGACCGTTTGACGATCGCATCGATGTCGTAGTCGAACTTCTCGGCCTTGAGACCGTAATTGGCGGCGTGGGCCATATGCCCGTAGACCTCGGCCGTGCGCAGCAGCGCCTTGGTGGGAATGCACCCCCAGTTGGAGCATATGCCAGCCATGTGCTCACGCTCGACGATGGCGGTCTTCATGCCGAGCTGCGCCGCACGGATAGCCGCCACATAGCCGCCTGGGCCGGCGCCGATGACGATGAGGTCGTATTGGTCAGCCATGAGTCAATTCCTTCACCATCAAGAGCCAGTCCTTGCCCGGAGCCTTGCTGCCGGGAAAATCGCGCATCGCGCGCGTGGCCTCTACAGAAAAACCTTCACGTTCATAAAGCTGCCTGGCGCGCACATTCACATCCTCGGTGATCAGCGCCAATCCGCGCCGCTCCGTTTCACCGCGCTTGGCTTCCGCCAGCTTGAGCAGCATGTCGCCAATGCCATGGCTGCGCCAACTGGCATGTACGGCCAGCATGCTGATGAACCAATGACCCGCCGCCAGTTGCTCCAGCTCCAGGATTGGCCGCATGAAGCCCGGCAGCTTGGCCGGCAGCGGCTCCATGGCGTCCGGTTTCGGATAACCGAGCAGCATGCCGGTTATCTCGCCGTCGCATTCGGCCATGCTGGCATTGCGCCAGTTGAGTTCATCCTTCTCGTCGAGCATATCGAGCCGCCCCACTTCCAGCGGATCATACGTCCCCTCGGCCCGCTCATCCTGCGCCCAACCCAATCCAATGCCGCCATGGGTGGCGATATTGACGAGCAGCGCCACCTCGGCGGCGTCCGCTTTGATCGCCGGGCGTATGGTGATCGGCGCGGTCAAATCTGGCTCACAGTCCGAGCAGCGACTTCACCACCGGCACCATCCCCTCGCCGATGGCACGGGTATTTTGGGCATCGAGATGGACGCCATCGGCAGGGTCGGCCTTGGCGACCGTCGCCGCATCGAAGAACGCTGCATCCCATTCGCCGGCGCGTTTGGCATAATGCACCGCAAACTGCCGCGACTGATCATGGGCATGCGCGAAGCCGCCGAAATGCCCCATCATGTCGTCATTGCTGCTGTCGCAAATATGCGGCGGCGCCACGACCAGGATCTTGGGCGAAACTTCATTGAGCCCACCGAAATGCCCGCGCACAATCTGGATCAGACGCCTGATGCCGTAGGAGGCCTCGCCCGCACTGCCGCAGACGGACGGCTTCAAATCATTGGTGCCCAGCATGATGATGACGAGATCGAGCGGCGAATGGCTGGCCAGCAATGTCGGCAGGATGCGCGCGCCATTGCGGTCGGCATTGGCGCACCAATCGTCGAACGCGGTCGTCCGGCCACCCAACCCCTCGGCGATCACACGCGCCTGACCGGCAAGCCCGGCCTCGAGCGTACTCGGCCAGCGGTCCTCGTAAGCGTGGCGCGGCCCGCCGGTCGGGTTGGCGCCAAAGGTCAGGCTATCGCCAAAAGCGAGGATCGACTTCATTCATTGCCCCTCAAGCCAGCATCATCACGGGATTTTCGATCAGGCCCTTGAAGACGCCAAGCACTTCGGCGCCCAGCGCTCCATCGACGGCGCGGTGATCGCAGGACAGCGTCACCGTCATGAAATTGGCAGTCTTGACCTGCCCCTTGTCGGCATAGACCCGCTCTTCACCGGCCCCGACCGCCAGGATCGTGCCATGCGGCGGGTTGATCACAGCAGCGAACTCGCGGATGCCGAACATGCCGAGATTGGAAACCGAGGTCGCTCCGCCCTGATATTCGTGCGGGGCCAGCTTCTTGTTGCGGGCACGGGTCGCAAGATCCTTTACCTCTTCCGAAATCTGCCGCAGCGTCTTCTGGTCCGCCGCCTTGACGACCGGCGTGAACAGGCCGCCCGGCACCGCGACGGCGACGGCTACGTCCGACCGCTTGTGGTAAAGGATCGCATCGCCAGCCCAGGTGGCGTTGGCTGTCGGAACGCGTTGCAACGCCACGGCCCAGGCCTTCATGACGAAGTCATTGACCGAAAGCTTGAAGGCCGGCTTGCCGTCCCTGTCCTTGGGTGCCGCCGCATTGATCTGCTCGCGCGCCGCCAGCAGCGCATCGATCTTGCAATCGAGCGTCAGGTAGAAATGCGGCACCGTCTGCTTGCTCTCGGTGAGGCGCGCCGCCACGACCTTGCGCATGCCGTCATTGGGCACCAGCTCGTAGCTGCCCTCTTCATAGAGCGACAGCACCTGCTGCCGCGTCATTCCGGTCGGCGCTGCGCCGCCGGCAGTCGCCGGAGCCGCGCTCGGAGCAGCCTTCAGCGGCGCCTTGCCGGATTTGGCAGCCTCGACGTCGGCCTTGACCACTCGGCCATGCGGCCCGGTTCCGGAAATCGCCGAAACCTCGATGCCAGCTTCCCGGGCGAGACGCTTGGCGAGCGGTGAGGCAAAGACGCGCGAACCATCCGCGCCCTTGGCAGGGGCATGTCCTTCATTGGCAGCGCTCGCCACAACCGCAGCGCGCGGCGCGGCGGCGGCAGTTTCCGTCTTTTGCGGCGCGGCGGGCTTTTCCTGCTCGGCAGCCGGCGCTTGCGGCTTGGGCGCCTGAGGCGCAGCCGTCTTCATGTCCGCCGCGCTCTCGCCTTCCTGCAGGATGACGGCGATAACCGCGTTGACCTTCACGTTGTCGGTCCCTTCGGGCACGACGATCTTGCCGATTTTGCCCTCGTCGACGGCCTCCACTTCCATGGTGGCCTTGTCGGTCTCGATCTCGGCGATCACGTCACCGGACGAAACCGTGTCGCCCTCCTTGACGTGCCACTTGGCGAGCTTGCCCTCTTCCATGGTTGGAGAGAGCGCTGGCATGGTGATGTTGATGCTCATTTATCGCCTCACTCGCCGATATCTTCGTTCCAGAGCGACGGATGCTTCGCGATGAAGTCCGCCATCATGTGTTCGCAGCGCGGCTCGTGGTAATCCACCACATCGACCCCGGCCAGCGACAGCACGTCCTGAAAACCCTTGAAATTCTTCGATTCCGCCACGACGACGCGGGAGATGCCGAACTGGATGATGGTGCCGGTGCACATCATGCAGGGCGAGAGCGTCGTGTAACAGGTCACGTCCTTGTAGGTTCGCTGCCTGCCCGCGTTCTGGATCGCATCCATCTCGCCGTGGAGGATGGGATCGCCCTTCTGCACCCGGCGATTGTGGCCGCGCCCGATGATCTCGCCGTTGCGCACCAGCACTGAGCCGATCGGAATGCCGCCCTCGGCCAGGCCCTGCTGGGCCTCCTCATAGGCAGCGGTCAGGAACTTCTGGTCGAGCTCGGCCTGGCTTGCCATTGCCTCAGCTCCGATAGGTCACGGCGTTGACCGCCGCAATGACATCGTCGACGCTCGGCAGGGCCAGCTTTTCGAGATTGGCCGCGTAGGGCATCGGTACGTCCTTGCCGGTGACGCGCGTCACCGGAGCATCCAGGTAGTCGAAGGCTTCCGACATCACTCGGGCCGCCAATTCGGCGCCTATGCCACCCTGCGGCCAGCCTTCCTCGACGGTCACCAGGCGACCGGTCTTTTTCACCGACTCGACCACCGCGGCGCTATCCATCGGACGAAGCGTCCTGAGGTCGATCAGTTCGACATCGACGCCCTCCGCGACCAGCTTTTCGGTTGCCTGGGTCGCATAGCGCATGCCCATGGAGAAGGAGACGATGGTTACGTCCTTACCCTGGCGGACGGTGCGCGCCTTGCCGATGGGCAGCACGTAGTCGTCGACCTTGGGGACAAGGCCGGTGGTGCCGTAGAGAAGTTCGTTCTCAAGGAAAACGATCGGGTTGTTCGACCGAATGGCGGCCTTCAGCAGCCCCTTGGCGTCGGCGGCGCTATAAGGCGCGATGACCGTCAGGCCCGGCACATGGCTATACCAGGCCGAATAATCCTGGCTGTGCTGCGCGCCTACACGCGATGCAACGCCGTTGGGGCCACGGAAGACCATCGGCGCCGTAACCTGGCCGCCCGACATATAGAGCTGCTTGGCCGCCGAATTGATGATCTGGTCGATCGCCTGCATGGCGAAGTTCCAGGTCATGAATTCGATGATCGGCCGCAGGCCGGCGAAAGCCGCACCTACGCCCAGACCTGCGAAACCATGCTCCGTAATCGGGGTGTCGATGACACGGTCCTTGCCGAATTCCTCCAACAGGCCCTGCGATACCTTATAGGCACCCTGGTATTCGGCCACTTCCTCACCCATGAGGAAGATGTCCTTGTCGACCCGCATCTCCTCGGCCATGGCCTCGCGCAATGCCTCACGGACGGTCATCTCGACCATCTCGACGCCGGCCGGCAGATCAGGATCGCTGTCAGGCACGAACTGTGGCGCTGCCGCGGTCGCGGGAGCGGCCTCAGCCTCGGTCGTCGTCACCGGTGCAGCTTCCACCGCCTTGGGCGCGGGCGCCGCTGCGGGCTCTTCGGCGGTCTCGCCTTCGGCCAGCACCTGCGCGATCGGCGTATTCACCTTCACCGCATCGGTGCCCTCGGGTACGAAAATCTTGGTGATCTTGCCGCTATCGACGGATTCGACTTCCATCGTGGCCTTGTCGGTCTCGATCTCCGCCAACACGTCGCCTGGATTGACGGTGTCGCCTTCCTTGACCAGCCACTTGCTGAGCTTGCCCTCTTCCATGGTGGGCGACAGGGCGGGCATCAGAATATTTGGCATTTCATTCTCCAGCCGGGGTGCCGCCGGATCAGCACCGGCCGGCGAGCGGAAACCAGGGGATGTTCGTTACAGCGAGCCGCGACGACCCGGCTCAGGCTTTGACGGTGATATCGGCCCAGAGTTCGGAAGCATCCGGCTCTGCATCATTGGTGGCAAAATCCGCCGCCTCGGTGACAATAGCGCGAACCTCGGTCTCGATTTCCTTGAGGCTGGCCTCGGTTCCGAAACGGCGATCGATGATGCGCTTCTTCACCTGCTCGATCGGATCGCGCTCGGCTCGCATCGTCTGCACCTCTTCCTTGGTGCGGTACTTCGCCGGATCAGACATCGAATGGCCACGATAGCGGTAGGTCAACATCTCGAGGATATAGGGGCCTTCGCCAGAACGCGCATGCTCGATGGCGCGCCGTGCCGCGTCGCGCACAAAGCGCACGTCCATGCCGTCGACCTGCTCGCCCGGAATATCGAAGGAGCGGCCACGCTGCGACAGATCGACCGTGGAGGCCGATCGCTCGATGGCCGTACCCATGGCGTAATGGTTATTCTCGATGATGTAGACGACCGGCAGCTTCCAGAGCTTGGCCATGTTGAAGCTCTCGTACACCTGCCCCTGATTGGCGGCGCCATCACCAAAATAGGTGAGGCTGACAGTGTTGTCGCCACGATATTTTGCCGCGAAAGCCAGGCCCGTGCCGAGGCTTGCCTGCGCCCCCACGATGCCGTTGCCACCGTAGAACCGGTGCTCATTGGAGAACATGTGCATGGAGCCGCCTTTCCCTTTGGAAAGGCCGCCCCGCCGGCCGGTCAACTCGGCCATCACCGCCCGCGGATCAAGTCCCATGACCAGCATGTGGCCATGATCGCGATAACCGGTGATCTGGGCATCTTCGCCCTTTTTGGAGGCCATCGTGACGCCGGTCACAACGGCTTCCTGACCGATATAGAGATGGCAGAAACCGCCGATGAGGCCCATGCCGTACATCTGCCCTGCCTTCTCCTCGAAGCGCCGGATGAGCAGCATCTCGCGGAACGCGCTCATCTCCTCTTCCTGGGTGAATTCGGGGACGTTCGATTGGGCCGGCTTGGCCGTCGCCTTACGCGCCATCAGCTATGCTCCGCAGATCGGGTGAGTATGCCGCTATTCCCGCGGCCAATGGACCACAGTCCCTCACCGTAGCGCAAGACATTCACCTAGGCTAGCTACAGTTTTATGACAAAAATCCAGGCTATCAGTCTATGCCTGTTGGGATATTTGTATTTAACTGCCTTTCAGTTGATAAGAAAGATGAACCGCCAATCGGTTTACCAGACTCATCAAGCATGACGACCACTTCATCCGGATGCGCCATGTTGAGCAGCGCCCTGGCCTGCTCTGTCAGCAGATCCGGATCGAGACGCGCCGGATCATAAAGACTGGCCAGATGGTGGTAGGAATCGACTTCGGCGGCAAGCACCGCGGAGTGGGCCTTGAGGCCTTCGATATCCTTTTGCATCTGCTCCTGGCTCCAGATGCCGAACTGCCCGTTGAGCGCGCTGTAGCCAAGATAGCCCTGGAAGGCCAGGAGCACCGCGGTCATGCCGAGCGGGCGCCAGAAAGCGGGACGTTTGAGACGTGTGGGCATTGGGCAGCCAGTTTGAAGACTCTATTCACTATGGCCCAAGAGCCTTAAGGAGCGGTTGCCAAGCCGCCATGAGTCCCAGCGATGAAATTCACCCGGATCGAAACCACGCTACCCGACATCAACGCTCTCCGCGCCGACGCGAAGACTGAAGGACACCAGTTTATCGAGCGACTGGTAACGGATTGGTCGTCGGGCAGCATACGCTTCGACAAGCCGGGCGAGGCCTTGCTGGGCGTTCGTGAGGGCGACGCGATCGTCGCAATCGGCGGAGTTACCCAGGAACCATCCCTCGAAGGCGCATTGCGCATGCGGCGTTTCTACGTGCGGCCGGCTTTCCGCCGGCAGAGCATCGGCTGGACCCTGGTCCGTATCCTGGTGGATCATCCGTCCCGGGAGGGGTGCCCCATCACCGTGCACGCCGGCACGCCCGACGCCACGAAATTTTGGGAAGCCCTGAGCTTCGCGACGGTAACTGGCCAGCCCTACAGCCACGTCCTCAAGCGGTAGTGGGAAACGGGCCAGCCAAGTCGCGGCCCGTTTCCAATGCGTGTGGCTTAAAGTGCCTTGAAGGCGTCGCGGCCGGCATACCTGGCGGCATTGCCGAGCATTTCCTCGATACGGATGAGCTGGTTGTACTTCGCCAGCCGGTCCGAGCGCGACAGCGACCCGGTTTTGATCTGGCCGCAATTCAGCGCCACGGCCAGGTCAGCGATGGTCGAATCCTCGGTCTCACCCGAACGGTGCGACATCACCGAGGTGTAGCCGGCGCGGTGCGCCGTATCGACGGCATCGATGGTCTCGCTGAGCGAGCCGATCTGGTTGACCTTCACCAGGATGGAATTGGCGACACCCATGCGGATGCCGGACTTCAGCCGCTCCGTATTGGTGACGAAGAGATCGTCGCCGACGAGTTGCACCTTCTTGCCGAGCGCCTCAGTCAGTTCCTTCCAGCCCTCCCAATCGTCTTCGGCCATGCCGTCTTCGATGGAGATGATGGGGAAACGGCTAACCAGGCCTTCGAGGAACTTGACGTTCTCGGCCGATGACAAGGTCTTGCCCTCGCCTTCCATGACGTACTTGCCGTTCTTGAAGTACTCGGTCGAGGCGCAATCGAGGCCGAGGAACACGTCCTCGCCGGCCTTATAGCCAGCCTTGTCGATCGACTTGACGATATAGTCGAGCGCAGCTTCCGCCGATTTCAGATTGGGTGCGAAACCGCCTTCGTCGCCGACCGCGGTGTTGTGACCATCGGCGGCGAGACTCTTCTTCAGCGTGTGGAAAATCTCCGAACCGATCTGCACCGCATGGGCGATGCTTTCAGCGCCGACCGGCAGGATCATGAACTCCTGCATATCGATCGGATTGTCGGCATGGGCGCCGCCGTTGATGATGTTCATCATCGGAACCGGCAACACGCGGGCGCTGGTGCCGCCGATATAGCGGAAGAGCGGCAAGGCGCTCGATTCCGCCGCCGCTTTCGCCGCCGCCAGCGAAACGCCCAAAATGGCATTGGCGCCGAGCTTGGACTTGTTCGGGGTGCCGTCGAGCTCGATCAGGGTCTGGTCGAGCGACAGCTGGTCCAGCGCGTCCATGCCCTGGATTTCGTTGAAGATGATCGTGTTGACGTTATCGACCGCTTTGGTGACGCCCTTGCCGAGGAAATCCTTGCCGCCGTCGCGCAACTCGACCGCCTCATGCGCGCCCGTCGAGGCGCCTGACGGCACCGCCGCACGGCCGAAGCTGCCATCGTCGAGCACCACATCGACTTCAACCGTGGGATTGCCACGGCTGTCGAAAATCTGCCGGGCGTTGACGTCGATGATGGTGGACATGAAAAGCCTCTTCCAGCGCTGTTTCGCTCTTGTTCGGCACCTCAATATGCAAGCTTTGTGACAGTTGAAAGAGGGTGGAACAAAAATTCCCCCAACGGCCCGGAAATCGATGCCGGCGTTATAGAATCGCCTAAAGTTCGGTGCTTACAGGCATCGCGGCAAACACGATGGACGCCTCATATGACGATCTCGACTATCGGTTTCGACGCCGATGATACGCTCTGGCAGAACGAGCAATACTACCGGCTGACCGAGGCACGGTTCTCGGCTCTGCTCAGCGACTATGCCGACCCGGAAACTCTTTCCCGGGAGCTGCTCGACACCGAAAAGCGGACGCTCGCCGTCTATGGCTTCGGCATCAAGGGCTTTACGCTCTCGATGATCGAGGCCGCGATCGCGGTCACGCACGGCAAGGTCCCTGCCGCGGTGATCGGCGATATCTTGGCAGCCGGACGAGACATGCTCAGCCATCCGATCGAAACCCTGCCCCACGTCCACGAGACGCTGACGCGCCTCGCTTCAGACTATCGGCTGATCCTCATCACCAAGGGCGATCTTTTCGACCAGGAGCGTAAGCTGGCCCAGTCCGGCCTTGGCGAACTGTTCGATGCCATCGAGATCGTTAGTGACAAGAATAATGCCACTTACGAGCGCATCTTCGAGCGCCATGGCAACGGCGCCGAAAACGCCGCGATGATCGGCAACTCACTGAAGTCGGACATCGTGCCGGCACTGACGGCCGGTAGTTGGGGCATTTATGTCCCGCATGAGCTGACCTGGGCCTACGAACACGTCGAGGTCCCGGCCGAACACCCGCGGTTCCGCCAGATCGTGCATCTCGGTGAAGTCGAAGGGCTGCTCCGGACTATCGCGACCGTGCCGACCAGATGACCTTGGGCTGGTAATCGAAACCCTTGTCGAACGGATAGGTCGGGCGCGGCGTACGCGCACGGGGCAACCGCTCGACATATTGATCGACGACGCCCGGCGACAACGCCATCAGCGACGGGTTGGCGATGGGCGCCAGTTCGGGCGACAGATAGCCTGACTTGACCACCACGATATGGGCGCGGAGCGGATCGAGCCCTAGCTTGGTGAAGTCGGCGATATCGTGGAACGGGCGGCGGCGCGACGTTACCACCAGCGACACGCCACCGACACGCAGCACGGCTTCGCGTCGCGTGGTGTCTTCCGTCGGCAGCAGGAACTGCACCTCGGCGGTTACCGACACCGGGGTGCTGCCGGACGGATCAAGCGTTGCACCGATGGTGATATCGAGATCGGCGCCGACACCGGCGGCGTAGGCGGCGTCAGCCGCCGGCCGGTCGGTGATGCCAGCCAGCACCACATTGGAAGCCTTCTGGGCCAGCAGTTCGGCGAGTACGTCGGCGCGATCCGAAACCCCGCCAGCCGTTGGGTTGTCCCCCGAATCCGCCAGCACGACGGGATGGCTCCTGCTCTCGATCGCCCAGCTCACGCACTCCGCGATGGTGCCGGTCTTCGATCCAAAAACGAAATTTTCACGCTCGCCCCAATAGGCCAGCGCCAGCTCTTCGGCGGCCTTCGTCATCACGGCGCGATCCGTGCCGGTCATCACCACGGCGGCGGTCACGCGCGGCTCATCGGCCCAGACGTAACCGACCATGAGCGAGGCATCCCACATGCCGGGCAGCGCATCGAGCCCCGGCAGGCGTGCATAAAGGCTCTTTGCGGGTTCATCGACGGTCGAGGTTCGCTCGCCCGGCAGCACTACCGGAATCGGACACCAGAGCAGCGACGGCTTTTCGCCGGTGTTGAGATGCCGCAGCAGCATCGTGACGGACCGCCGCATGGTCGCCTCGACATCGATGTGCGGCGCCGTCCGGTAGGTCGAATAGAAATCCAGCGAGTCGATGATGCGCTGGCTCAAATTGCCATGCAGATCATAGCTGGCCGTGATCGGCATATCGGGGCCGACCTGCGCGCGCGCCGCTGTGACGAAATCACCCTCGGCGTCATCCATGCCCTCGACGTTCGAAGCGCCATGCAGGGCGAGATAGAGCCCATCGATCGGCCCAAATGCCGCCAGCCGCTCCAGGAATTCGCGTTTCAGCCCCTCATAGGTTTCGCGGGAGATCGGCGCCCCTGGTACCGAACGCGCGTGCAGCGTCGGCAGGAATGTCGCGTCATAGTCCTTCAGGAACTTGAACGACGGCGCCTCCAGCAGCGCATCGCCACGAAAAATCGTGAAATCGTCGGTTTGGGTCAGCAGCGGATTGTAAGTGCTGCACTCGACGTGAAAGCCCCCAAAGGCAATGCGCATGGATGGAATCCCAAACTGGAGAGAGATGCGGAACTTTTCGGTGAAACCGGTTTCCTGTCAACTGTTACAGCACGAATTTTGAGCAGCCGGCCGAGATGCCGCACCGGCGGGCATTTTAGAATGACGCTGGCAGCCTGTCATTTTGGCGCAGCCATTCCACCGCTTCGAACACCGCTTCAAGCGAGGTATATCGCGGCTCGTAGCCGATCAGCCTTCGGGCTTTGTCGATGCTGCAATTGGGACTGTGAGCAATGTGGTCCCAGGTCGCCCGCGCTTCTTCGGGCGAGCGCGAGGCTTTCCATTCTTCCCATGGCAGATAGCGAAGCTGCGGCGTTTGACCGAACCAGCCATAAGCGGCCTCGGCGTAACCGCGCAGCGTGATCGCCTGCGGCGAAACCGTATGGAAGGCCTCACCGACCGAGCCGCTCCAGTTCGCGATGGCTCGCATGAACATCTGCGCCACATCATCGGCATGAACGTGATGCACCGTCTCCAGCCCCAGATTGGGTAGTGCCAGTTCCCTGCCCTGCGCGATATCGCCAAATACGGCCGGATTGAAATGCCCGGCGGGGTTCAGAGGCACCCAACCGGGCCCAACGATATGACCGGGATGGACCAGCGTTGCGGGAAATCCCTCGCGCCGCGATTTGTCGAGCAGATAGGTTTCGATCTCGGCCTTGCGGATGCCGTAGTCGCCGAATGGGCGTCGGGGTGCCATTTCGGTCGTGGGCACGGTGACGCTCGGTCCATGCACCCAGATCGTTCCGGTATGGAGGAAATGCTGGACCCTACCTTGCAACGCCTCGGCCAGTTGCCGGGCGCTGTCGAGCGTAAAGCAGATCATGTCGATGACAATGTCGCCTTTGAGTTCGGCAATGCGCTTGCCGAAGACTCCGGCCTTGTCCGCCGCGACCCGATCGATCTCGATGGTCTCGACCGCGTTCCACGCACCGTGCTTCTGGTACGGCTCGCGCTGGCCTCGGCTGACGTTGACGACATCAAAGCCTGCGGTCACCAGCCGCGGCACCAGATAGGTTCCGACGTGGCCGCTGCCGCCGATCACCACTACTTTCGTCATCATTCGCTCCCTGCCGTCCCGTCCATCGTGGCCCGCCGACGCGAAGCGATCAACCGCCAAAACAAAACGGACGACGCTTTCGCGCCGCCCGCTTCGCAGGAACTGGGGAGTAGCAGTTCCGGTTCGATGATCTTGTTGCCGCTCGCGGCAGTGGAGACGAAACGAGGGAGGCGATGACTGGTTCCCGGCCGCTCAAAGCATGTCGTCGAGCGTCCAATGGTTGTTCCAACGCGCATCGATTTCGTCGCGGACGTTCTGGTAGCGGATATCGGTCGATAGCCGGACTCTGCCGTCACGATCCTCGTTCATCGTTGAGGCGTGGATCATATAGGGGCTATGCAGCATGACATCGCCAGCCTCGTAGTCGGTCACCAACCAGCGCGCATCGAACCGCTCGGCCATGTCGGGCAAATCCTTGGACACCCAACCGCCCTCCGTCATGTTCTTGTTGTAGGCGTTGATGCGCTCCTCGGGCGTCAGCCCAGCGTTTGCGGCGCGAAATTCGGCTTCCATCCTGACGCCGATGGCGTGCGAGCCTTCGAGGTAAACCAGGCCGCCCATTTCCACCGGGCAGTCGCCGATCGGTATCCATGCCGTGACGATGCGATCGGTACCCCCACGCAGATAGACCAGATCGTAATGCGCCGGCGTCACCTGCGATGTCCCGGGCAGGGTGTGGCGCATCAGCTTGCGTTTATGCAGGTAGGACATGCCCTGCAGGAATTCGTCCATGAACTTCCAGAGCTGGGATTGCACGCAGAAAGATTCGTAGGCGGCACAGCGCACCAATTCCATAAGCCGGCGGTTGGTGCTGTCAGGTGCCGGCGGCGTACCCGAATCGAGCCCGACCGCAGCATCGGACCTGTCACGCATCATGCCAAGATCGGCGAAACGTTCGAAGACGTAGCGGCGGAAATCCACCACGTCCTGCCGGCGCAGCAGCCCCTTGAGCCAGAGATAGCCGTGCTGGCGATATTTTTCGCGCAGCGTATCGAAGCCGATGCAGGGATCTGTCGGCTCAAGCCGTCCGAGCCGATTTTCGGCCTGGCTCAGGATCTTTCCATTGGCCCGTAAAACCGGTGGGCTGGACTTGACTGCGTTTTGCCCCGCTCCGTACATTTCGCGCACCACTCCCATAAGTTCCGCATCGGCAATTATGAATGCCTGCCGGATTTTTGGAATGGACAAAGCCGTCACCTGGAGAATTCGCGCATGGGAGCCGTCGCGCTGTATCGGAGTTCCAAGGGCGATCAGATGCCGCTCTCGGTGCTGGGGTTCGGCATGCAGCCGGCGCATCAACCGGTGACCGATCGTGTGCTAGGCTGCTTTGCCGCCGTGCTGGTTGAGCAAGGGCGCGGCACCTTGCGCACAAGGACTGCCGGCATCTGCGAAGTCATGGCACCTGCCCTCTTCTGGCTGTTGCCTGACGAGCTGCATTCATATGGGCCGGATGCCGGCACGACATGGCAGGAGCGCTGGGTCCTTTTCGATGGCTCCCTGCCGCGATCGCTGGCGGCCGCCGGCCTGATCCGTCGCGCCGAGCCACGCATAATGTTGCACGACCTGCCAGGCATCGCGCACCACTTCGCACAGTTGCATTCCGAAATGCTCGACCTCTCCCCGTTGCGTCAGGCTGCTGCCGCAGCGACCGTGCATCGGCTCATCGTGGATGTAGCATTCGAGAGCGAGAGAACGATCAATAGGCGATCGAGCCTCATCATCGAGGATGTCGTCGCAGCTTTGCAGCAGGGCGCCCTCGAACCCCTGGATTTCGTTGCCTTTGCCCGCCGTTTCGGTGTCGCTCCTGCGACATTGCGACGGCAATTCGTCGCCCATTTCGGCATTCCCCCAAAGGCTTTCCAGCTCCGGCTCCGGCTGGACCGCGCCAAGGAATTGCTGTCGCTGACCGACCGCACCGTCGAGGCCATCGCCGCCGAGATCGGCTTCGAGGATGCCTTCTATTTCTCGCGCCTGTTCAGGGCGCGTGAAGGCTGTACGCCGACAACGTTCCGGCTGCGCAACCGGCGCTACTGAGTTGATTTCCCCGCGCTAGCGGACGGGCGGCGCATACAGCAGGCCGCCATTGCTCCAGAGCGAATTCTGTCCGCGCGGCAGGGCTGCCCCGGTCTGGGGCCCGAAATTGCGCTCGTAGATTTCGGCATAGTTGCCAACCGAGCGGATGACGCGTGCCATGAATTTGGCATCGAGCCCGATCGGCGTGCCGAAATCGCCATCGAGCCCGAGCAGGCGCTTGATCTGGGAATTATTGACGGTCGACATGGAATCGATATTCCGCGAGCTGACACCCAGCTCTTCGGCATTGATCAGCGCATACATCGTCCATTCGACGATGTCATACCACTGCTCATCGCCCTGCCGCACGACCGGGCCTAGCATTTCCTTGGTGATCCGCTCGGGAAGAATGCGATGCGTCGCCGGCTCCGGCAGGCCGCGCCGGATGGCGTTGAGCCACCGGGCCGGCGCGGCCACCGCGTCGCAAAGCCCTGAACTATAGGCCACGCCGAGATCTTCAAGATCCTCGTACTGCACCTCCGTATAGGTGGCCTGGTTCTCGAAGAAGAAATTGCGGACGGCCACCTGCTCGTCACTGCCATCGATGAGGCAGACCGAAACATTGTCCAACTCATAGGCCGAAACCACGCCCAGCGATTGCGGCACCATCAGCGCCTCGCCATCGAAGAACATCGGCGTCACATACGTGGCCCCGAAGGCGGTGTCGCGCTTCAGCGTCCATGGCGCATTGCGCGTCAACAGGTCCACCTGCCCCGTTTGCAGATAGGCGAAACGGCTGTCGCCTCCCAGTGAACGGAACTCGACCTTGTTGGGATCGCCCAGGACCGCGGCGGCCACGGCACGGCACAGATCGACGTCGAAACCCGACCAAACGCCGTCGGTCTGCTGGGAAAATCCCGGCAACTGCCGGGTGGCGGCGCAGATCAGGTGTCCCCTATCGCGCACGGCCTTCAGGGTGGAACCTTGCTGGGCTGCCGCCACATCACAAAGCGCCGCCAATACGAACAACGCGCCCAAAAGGCGCGTCATGAGACAAAGCAATACTGGCACGCGAGCAACCAAAGAACGCCGATCCGAGGGGGATCGCTCCTGTTGCCCGCCATATTGGCACGGGGCGTTTTCCGGTCAACCCACAGCTTCGGGAATTCCCGGTTTCCTCCAGTTGCGATCAGTGCAGGATCTGGCTGAGGAACAGCTTGGTGCGTTCGTGTTGCGGGTTGGAAAAGAACTCCTGCGGCTCGTTCTGCTCGATGATCTGCCCCTGATCCATGAAGATGACCTGGTTGGCCACCTGCCGCGCAAAGCCCATCTCATGGGTCACGCACAGCATCGTCATGCCGTCCTGCGCCAGGCCGACCATCACGTCGAGCACCTCCTTGATCATTTCCGGATCGAGGGCCGAGGTCGGCTCGTCGAACAGCATGATCTGCGGATTCATGCACAAGGATCGCGCTATGGCAACGCGCTGCTGCTGTCCACCGGAGAGCTGCCCGGGGAATTTCGCCGCCTGCTCGGGTATTTTCACCCGTTCCAGATAATGCATCGCCATCTCCTCCGCCTCGACCTTGGGGATGCCGCGCACCCAGATCGGGGCCAGCGTCAGGTTCTGCAGGATGGTCAGATGCGGAAACAGGTTGAAGTGCTGGAACACCATGCCGACCTCGCGCCGTACTTCGTCGACACGCTTGAGGTCGGAGGTCAATTCGACGCCGTTGACGATCACCTGGCCGCGCTGATGCTCCTCCAGGCGGTTGATGCAGCGGATCAGCGTCGATTTGCCCGACCCGGACGGGCCCGCGATGACGATGCGCTCGCCGCGCATCACCTTGAGGTTGATGTCGCGCAGCACGTGGAAGTCACCATACCATTTGTGCATGCCGATGATCTCGACCGCCACATCGGTGGCCGAAACCGCCATCTTGCCCGCGATCGGCTGCGTCACCGCCGTTTCGATTTGAGTGCTCATCGACGTCATCTCCTATGACCCGTATTGAGACGTCGCTCCATGTATTGGGAATAGCGCGACATGCCGAAGCAGAAGATCCAGAACATGAAGGCCGCAAAGACATAACCCGTCACCGCCTGTGTCGGCGATCCCCAAACCACGTCGGAGGTTGCGGCCTGCACGGTGTTGAGCAGATCGAAGATACCCACGATGGAGACCAGCGAGGTGTCCTTGAACAGCGAAATGAAGTTGTTCACGATGCCGGGAATGACGTGCTTGAGGGCCTGCGGCAGGATGATGAAAACCATCCGCTGCCAGTAATTCAGCCCGAGCGACGAGCCGGCCTCGTATTGCCCGCGCGGCAGGGCCTGCAATCCACCACGGACGACCTCCGCCAGATAGGCGGATTCGAACAACGTCACGCCCACCAGGGCGCGCAGCAATTTATCGATGGTCATGCCCTGCGGCATGAACAGCGGCAGCATGACCGATGCCATGAACAGCACGGTGATCAATGGCACGGCGCGCCAGAGTTCGATAAACATGACGCATAGGGTCTTGATGATGGGCAATCTGGATTGCCGCCCAAGGGCCAGCAGGATGCCCAGTGGAATCGAGCAGATGATGCCCACCAGCGAGATGATCAGCGTGACCGTGAGGCCGCCCCACTTCTCGGTGGTCACCACCGGCAGGCCCAATACGCCGCCGTTGAGCAGGAAATAGCTCACCACGGGAAACACCAGGAAGAACAGCGCGGCGTTGGCAAGCTTGAACGGCGCGCGCGGGGTGAGCAACGGGATCAGCAGCACCGCGCCCAGGAAGAACACCAGGTTCGGCCGCCAGTACTGATCCTGCGGATAGAAACCGTAGATGAAGAAATCCAGCTTGTCGTAGATGTAGATCCAGCAGGCGCCCACATCGGCGAACTGGCAATCCTTGCCGCTGCTGCCGACGAATACGGCGTTGCCGATGAAGAAATTGTAGAGGTGCGGCACGGCCCAGGCCAGGAACAGGATGGCGGCGATGCTGAGAACGCCGTCACCAATGGAGCCGAAGAAATTCCGCCGGATCCATGCGATCGCACCCGCGGTATTGGCGGGAGCCGGTTCGGATGGCGCAATTTCCGTGCGAACGAAGACCGTAGCCATGGCGCACTCCTACCGTTCGACCAACGCCACGCGGGCGTTGTACCAGTTCATGATCGCTGAAGTCGTCAGCGACAGGACGAGATAGACGGCCATCGTCAACACGATCACCTCGATGGCCCGTCCCGTCTGGTTGAGGGTGGTGCCAGTGAACACGTTGACCAGTTCTGGAAAGCCGATGGCGGCACCCAGCGAGGAGTTCTTGGTCAGGTTGAGATATTGGCTGGTCAATGGTGGGATGATGACCCGCATGGCCTGCGGGATGACCACCAGCCGCAGCCGGTCGCCCTCGCGCAAGCCCAGTGACTGCGCCGCCTCGGTCTGGCCGTAACTGACCGACTGAATGCCGGCACGGACGATCTCGCCGATAAAGGCGGCCGTGTAGATGCTGAGGCCGAAAACCAGCCCGACCAGTTCAGGTGGCAACTCGATGCCGCCGACATAGTTGAAGCCCTTGAGCACGGGCATGTCGAATTCGAGACTGGCGCCGCTGACCAGCCAGATCAGCGCCGGGAACAGGACCATCGCGGCCATCGCGGCGAGGACGACAGGGAAACGCTTTCCCGTCGCCTCGAGGCGCCGCCGTGCCCAGACCCGCAGCATCAGCGCAAAGATGACCGCGATGACGAAGGCGGCGATTACCCAGACGAACTTCTCATCCGACATTGGCAGCGGCAGGAACAGACCGCGCTGATTGAGGACGATATCGCCCCAAAACACATGGCTCTGCTTGACCGCCGGCATCGTCTTCAGCACAGCGAAATACCAGAAGAACAGCTGCAGCAGCAGCGGGATATTCCGGATGGTCTCGACATAGATCGTTGCCAGTCGCGCTATGATCCAGTTCGAGGACAGCCGCGCTATGCCCAACGTAAAGCCGAGAATGGTGGCAAAGAAGATGCCGATGACCGCCACCAGCAGCGTATTGGTCAGGCCGACAAGGAAGGCCTGCCAGTAAAACGACGCGCGGCCGAAGGGAAACAGCGAGAAGCTGACGTTGAAACCGGCGGTCTTGAACAGGAAGTCGAAGCCCGTAGTCTTGTTCTGCGCCACAAGGTTGGTGGCCGTGTTGTGGACGATCCACCCCACGAACAACACCACCAGAATGCCGACCAGCACCTGATAGGCGATGCCGCGAAATTGCGGATCGTTGAATATGGAGGTTCGCGGCGGAGTAGTGCTCCGCACTGGCTCGGTTACGGCCATGGCGCCAGGTCCTCTCTCGTGCGGGCTCTCACCCGGAGATATGACAAGAGGCTATTCGCCTCTGAGCTGAATCGATGCCCGGCGCCCCGTCGGGGCACCGGGCCGGTCCGAACTCAGCGGATAGGCATCGCGTACTGGATGCCGCCATTGGTCCACAGCGCGTTCAGGCCGCGCGCCAGCCCGATCGGTGTGTTCGGGCCGACATTGCGGTCGAAGGATTCGCCGTAATTCCCCACCAGTTTCACAATCTGATAGGCCCAGTCCTTGGTCAGGCCGATCGGCGTGCCGAAATCGCCCTCGACGCCAAGCAGGCGCTTGATCTCCGGATTGTCGGAGCCCAGCATCTCATCGACATTGGCGGACGTCACGCCGAGTTCTTCGGCCTGCACCATCGCGTAGTAAACCCAGCGATTGATGTTGAACCAAAGGTCATCCCCTGCACGGACTGCCGGCCCAAGCGGCTCCTTGGAGATGATCTCGGGCAGGATGATATAATCGGCCGGATTGGCGAACTTCGAACGCTCGGAGGCCAGGGCTGACGAATCGGTCGTATAGACGTCGCAACGGCCGTCTTCGAAGGCTTTCACCACCTCGTCCTGGTCGACGAACACCACCGGATTGTATTCCATGTTGTGGGACGTGAAGTAGTCGGCGGCGTTGAGTTCGGTAGTGGTGCCGGACTCGATGCAGACGGCCGCGCCGCCAAGATCGAGAGCCGAGGCGATATTGTCGGACTTGCGGACCATGAAGCCCTGGCCGTCATAGAACATGGTGCCGACGAACTTGATACCGAGCTGGGTATCGCGGCTCATCGTCCAGGTCGTGGTGCGTGACAAGATATCGATCTCGCCGGAGGAAAGCGCCGTAAAGCGCTCCTGGGAATTGAGGGGTGTATAGCGAACCTTGGCTGCATCATTGAAGACTGCGGCCGCAACGGCACGGCAGAAGTCGACTTCCAGACCGCTCCAGTTATTGTTGGCGTCGGGGGCGGAAAAACCGGCGACACCGCCCGTCACACCGCATTGAACATAACCTTTGGCTTTTACATCGGATAAAATATCGGCGTGTGCGGCCGTCGTGCCCAGACCAAGCGCGGCGGCGAAAGCAATCGAAACGAGCATTTTGTGCATGTTTTTGCCTTTATTGTTTCCAGACCCTTTGTGTCCCGCGACAGAAGCGTCGGACCGCCCTTGCCCCGGCGGCATCCCCCACCCTATTGATGAAGATGCTGTTAGGCATCGAAGCGGCAATCGCCGATTGCGTCAAGCTTCAAGGTCGGATTTGAGCGCAGCAGGTGAGCAATTTCGGCTCATTTGCTGTGAATGATGGAATTTTGTGCAGGGTTGATGGCTTTGACCAACAGAAACGATACAAATGTGCCGCCGATGTCAGTAGAGACGATCCTGACCCACAGCGGACGACACCCCGACGATCATTTCGGCTTTGTGAATACGCCGGTCTTCCGTGGCTCTACCGTATTGTTCAAATCCCTTGCCGACCTCGAAAGCTCCCAGCAGCCTTATCTTTACGGCCGCGCCGGCAACCCGACGACACGCCAGGTCGAAGAGATCGTCACCGAGCTCGAAGGGGCGCACGCCACCCAGATCGTCCCCTCGGGCCTCGCCGCCATCACGGTGGCGCTGCTGAGTTGCCTGTCGCAAGGCGATGAGGTTCTCATCACCGACAGCGCCTATGATCCGACCCGCAAGTTCGCGCTGCAGTTCCTGGCCCGCATGGGCATCACCACGCGCTTCTACGATCCGCGTATCGGTGCCGGTATTGCCGAGCTGCTGACGGATCGGACCAGGGCAATCTTCACGGAAAGCCCCGGCTCGGTCACCTTCGAAGTGCAGGACCTGCCCGCGATCGTCGCCGTGGCCAAGCCGCGGGGCATCAAGGTGCTGATCGACAATACCTGGGCGACGCCCCTCTTCCACAAGCCGCTGTCCCTGGGCGCCGATATCGTCATCCATACGGCCACCAAGATGTTCGTCGGCCATTCCGATGCGTTTGGCGGCACCATTTCGGCCACTGCCGAAGCCTGGCCAGCCGTGGAAAAGACGCGCGCACTCCTGGGCTTCTTCACCGGCGGCGACGAGGCCTTCCTGATCGCCCGCGGCCTGCGTACGCTTGCCATCCGCATGCAAGAACACCAGCGGCGCGCACTGGACCTGGCAACATGGCTGCAAACTCAGCCGGCGATCGATCGCGTCATCCACCCTGCCCTGCCCAGTCACCCCGATCACGCCATCTTCAAGCGCGACTTCACCGGTTCCGGCAGCCTCTTCGCCGCCATCCTGAAGCCTGCCTCGCATGATGCGCTCGCTGCCATGCTCGATGGTCTTGGACTCTTCGGCATGGGTTTTTCCTGGGGTGGCTATGAGAGCCTTTGCATTCCAAGCAAGCCCGAAACCATGCGTACGGCGGTGCCGTGGACCGAAGATGGTCGCCTCATCCGCATCCATGTCGGCTTCGAGGATATGGACGATCTCAAGGCCGATCTGAGCGCCGGCCTCGCCCGCTACCTTGCCCTGGGCTGACGGCGCGGCCGGGCCAGCCGTTGCACGGCGACGAGAGGACGCGGCGCGATGAACCCGTCTCTGGTCATCCTGAAGGCCCAGCCCCGCCGCGCGAAAAACAGCCGCACCAGATAGGCCCCCGCAACGCCGATCACGGCGCCGGCGACGACGTCGCTGGCATAGTGAACACCCAGCCCGATCCTCGATACCCCTACCAGCACCGCCACCACGACCGCCGGCCAGAACCAGCGTGGCGACAGGAACGCTATGACCATCGCCAGCGCAAAGGCGGTGGTCGTGTGGCCGGACGGGAAGCTCTGAAAATCCCACTCCATGGACCAAAAGCTCAGGGAAAATACGCCATCGGCCGCAAACACCTCAGGGCGTCCGCGTCCGATGATTCGCTTCAACAGGTTTGTCACCAGATCCGGTGCGCCCACGCCGATGAAGATGAACGCCCAGATGCCGGTCATCTCCAGTAAAGCCAGGCGTGGGACTGCCTTGCCCCACCGCATCAGCCACGCTAATCCGCCGGACAGGACGAGCATGAACACCGCAGGCAGCAATATCCATTGCGTCCCTCCCAGATTGGTAAGGGCCGCCAGAACCGAAATGACGGGCGCCGGCCAGCCCGTTGCGTAGGTGGACAGCATGTGGTCGACTGGCACCAGCGCCGCGACCACGACCGCCACGATCACCACCAGAATCAGCCAGTTGCGCTGGGACACTCCGAAGGGCAACGGCTTGCTGAGATCGGTCATGGCTGGATCAACGCGATTTTTGCCATTCCCGTCAACGGTCCGTGGATTTTAAGGATTGAACGCGAAAGTCGCTTTCCCTTTGCCGGATCATGTTCTAGTAACCGCCATACGATGTCCGGGGTATAGCTCAGCCTGGTAGAGCACCGGTTTTGGGAACCGGGGGTCGAGTGTTCGAATCACTCTGCCCCGACCATCGTGAAATGCACGTGTTGCACCTCACAGATCCAATTGTCCGAAACATGGACAAGTTTAGAGGATCTGATCAGCTATACTAATAGTTTAGCGCCCCTCCTCGATAGTCATTTGCGGATCCTCCTATCGCCATCATTGGCGTCCGAGCGGGCATTGGTCATGCTCCCGCTGTAAGGCATTAACGACCGCTGCACCGACACCCTTGGTGCCGCCGATGACCAGCGCACGACGACCCGTCAAGTCGATCCAGCGGTCCATCAGTGAATCTCCAGTTCGGCAATCAGGTCACCTTTAAGGGTGAAGACAAAATCCAGAACTATGGGACTGCCTTTGAACGTGCCCGAGACTTCGGCAGGGACCACGATCTTTCCATTCTCCTGACGCATCGATATGGCGCGGGTGGTGACCGAATTGGGGTCGGTCGCTGCGATGTGCCAGGCCTTGATCGCCTCAATACCATGATACGTCTTGCCCTCGTCATGGACGATGGCATCGGGGGTAAAGCAGGCTTCGAAGCCTTTGCGGGCGTTATTCTGTGCGCCGGCGAAATACCCCGAGATGGCGGGAGGAAGGGTTAGCATGGGGGCCCCTTTGGCGTGGTCTGTTGCAATGGTGCCGATATCGTCCTAGCTGTCGATAATGACAAGAACAGACACAAAAGTGGGGTACTTACCTGGCGGTAAGTTGAAGCCGGACACACCGGTTTTGGCAGCAGCCGGAGTCGAGACAGTCATCCGCATGCTGGAAGGGCGCTGGAAGCTGGTGATCCTGTTCCAGCTGTTCGGCGGCAAATCGTTGCGATTTTCCGATCTCGAACGCGCTATTCCTTCGATTTCTCAGAAAATGCTGATCCAGCAGTTACGCCAGATGGAAGCGGACGGCATCCTGAGCCGACTGGTGCATCCTCAGGTGCCGCCTAAGGTGGAATATGGCCTGACCGAGTGGGGGCAATCTTTGTGTCCCGCTCTCGACGCGCTGCTGCAATGGGCTGACAAGGCGCCCGCCGAGGCTAGCCTTCAATCAGGGCCTGAGGCGCAGAGAAATTCTCTAAAGTCGTAACGGTAGCGAACCGGAACAGCGGCAGGCCGGATGCCGAAAAAGCTATCGGTCAGCGACGGGGCGACGGTGACTGCCGGATACCTGTTTCGGTCCCTAGCGGCTCCAATGCCAGCGCACGACCGGAGTATCCTTCTTGCTGCTACAAACCTCAGTCGCGCAAGATCAACTTTGCGGCTCACTCTTGCGGGGCCATATGCCTGCAATTCGCAGGTGGGACGCAAATCGCTCGCCGATGAGGCGGTGGGTTTCGGTATCAGGATGCAGCCTATCGGGTAGCGGTAAGCGGGCATGGTCTTGCTCACCATAAAGCGTGAGCCCATCAAGGTACTGAATGTTGTCGTCGTCTATGGATAGACGTTCAATGAGGGCCCGCAGTTGCTCGCGAATGACCGTCAAGGTCAACTTCCCCATCCCCACCTCCTCCGGCCTTCCAGAGGCAATGAACTTCGTCTGACCTGCAACCAGAGCCTCGCGGTCGAACATTCCCGGACCGGGTGTCATTTCGTGGATGGGGCAAAAAATCGGAGAAACCACCAGGAGAGGCGTAGCGGGGTGACCATCCCGAATGGTGTCGAGAAAACCGTGCACGGCCGGCCCGAATGCGCGCTGTCGCATCAGATCGGCGTTCACCAGATTTATGCCGATCTTGACGCTGATGAAATCCGCCGGCTGATCTCGTATGGCCCGGGCGACGAATGGGTCGAGCAGGGCGTTGCCGCCAAAACCCATATTCATGAGATTTAACCCTGCCCGGTTTGCAACGATTGCCGGCCAGATTTGCGTTGGCGAGACGGCGTTCGAACCCTGGCTGATCGAGCTGCCATAGTGAACCCAGTTGGGCTCGCCTGTATCGTCGAGAGGTTCAATCGGTGCGTTTGAGCGTAATGTACCCAACTCGGTGATTTCGGTATGCGGCAGCCAGATTTCGACCAGTTTATCGCCGCTGGCCAGATCATCGAAGCGCAGGGTTTGAACAGACCCCGGTTCCCGAACGGCAGTCCCCGTGGACATATCGATCCGTACCACTGTCGCGCCCGCGGCGGATTGCTGGCGCTTGAGGCGTCCGTCGATGCACAGGTCATAGACGCCGTCGGACCGAGGCGGAATGCCCACAAGCTGCCGACGTGTTGGCAGAACATCGAGCTCGATAGAAGTGGCCGCGGTTGAAAATTTCAAGCGCACGCCGGATGGCTCCGTTTCAACCATCGCCAGCTGAGGATCGGAAAATTGTGCGCGCGCCTTGGCCGGAAGGCGATGGGTGAGCAGTCCGAACTTGGTTTGCTCCAGTTCCACAAAGCCGCGCAGGAGCGATGGGCCGATTGGCGTCGATATGGCAAGATTATGCATTGGCATTGGGTCAGTTGCTTTCAAGTGCGATCAAGTCAGGCCCTGCCCAGCTCCTGATCACGGCATCAAGACCATCGATGCCACGCATCCAGGACAGCTCGACATCCGGAGAGCTGTGGTCGAAACTCCCGGCCAAGTCTAGCAAGGAAAAGCCCAGGACAAATGCGCCGATGAAGCGCGTGGCGTGCACGCGGCCTTCGTCGCCAAGATCGTATCCGCGCAGCATGGCGTGATTAACTTTGGCGAGGCGTGCGCCGCCACTTCCGGCCGCGCTTTCGGGATCCAGCGGGTAACGAGCTGCTTGAAAGAGCCCAGGATGCTTGCGGGCAAAATCGCGATGGGCATCGACCAGTGCAATCAAGGCGTCCTTGCCGGATCTTCCGCCGATGGCTTCTTCAGTTGTCTCGGCGAGCCGATGCAGAGCGAGGAGCGCGATTCCCTTCTTGAGATCGTCGGAACTGGCCAGATGGGCGTAGAGACTGGGCAAGCGAACGTTGAACAATCGCGACAACGCCGCCATCGTCACGCTGTCGAAGCCCTGATCATCCGCCAGCTTCCCGGCAGCTTCGATAATTTTGTCGCGCGTCAGGCCCGCTCTCGGCATAAGGCAACTTCCAACTATCAGAACAAGGTTATTTCCTAATATCATTAGTTTTATGAAATGCAACCCCGGCGTGAGGATGGGCACGCCATAAGACAGTTGACTATCTACCTTTCAGTAGGTAGATAAACGTCATGTCCAACCTCTCCTCGACCGCCGACGATATCCTTGATTGCGCCCAGTCGCTCATCCTCACCGGGGGGTATAATGGCTTCAGCTATGCTGACATTGCCGAGGTGGTGGGCATTCGTAAGGCGAGTATCCACCATCATTTTCCCAGCAAGGTCGATCTCGTTCGCATGCTGGTCTTGCGCTATCGAGAGGCGGCGCGGGCCGGCTTCATTGCACTGGAATCGAGAGCAGCCGATCCGCGCGCACAGCTTTCGAACTACGTCGCCTATTGGGAAGAATGCCTCTTCGATGGCAGCACACCCTTTTGCGTCTGTGCGCTTTTGGCCAGTGAACTGCCGGTCTTGCCGGCGGAAGTCGCCGCACAAGTGCGGCTCCATTTCGAGACCCTGCGGGTCTGGTTGACCTCGGCACTTGAGCGGGGCGCTGCGACTGGCCTTTTCCGCCTCTCGGCTGCAGCGCCGGCTGAGGCAGAAACCTTCATGGCGACGCTGCATGGCGCCATGCTCTCGGCACGCGTGCATGACGATCCCAAGCTCTTCGCCGTCATCACCGGCGCCATGCTGACCCGGCTTTCAGGCTAATAAAACTATAGGAGCGACGCCAGCTCCAACCTAACCTCAGTCTGGCCTTATCGGCCCACACCTACCAACTAGTAGATAGGAATAACATGCCGACCCACGAGCAAGCTCTTACCGGACAGCCGCAGGACCGCTGGCTAACGCAATACTACTTTGGCCGAGCCGCTTTCTCGGTGGCCTGGGTGGTTCTGGTCTTCACCATCGGCCTACGCCAGCCGGCGCTGGGCGTCTTTCTTCTAGTGCTGTACCCGCTGTGGGACGCCGCAGCCAACTATGTCGATGCCGCTCGCAATAGCGGATTGAGCCGTAACCGCACGCAGGCCATCAATGTCGTCATCAGCCTTGCCACGACCGTGGCGGTCATCGCGGCGCTGCAGATGGGGCTCAGTGCAGTTCTCGCTGTTTTCGGGGCCTGGGCAGCTCTTGCGGGATTGCTCCAACTGGCCACGGCCATTGGCCGATGGAAAAGCGCCGGGGCCCAATGGGCGATGGTTCTGAGCGGCGCCCAATCGGCTGTGGCAGGCGGGTTCTTTGTCTTTCAGGCGCAGCAACCGGTCGCTGCCGTGCTCCCGACCATTGCCGGATATGCCGCCTTCGGCGCGATCTATTTCCTTATCTCGGCTTTGTGGCTGGTCGTCAGAAAGAGAATGCGGCGATAGGTGTCGGCGCGATCGATCTGGCTTTGCCGTCAGGCTAATCGTGCCTCAGGCCCGATGTCATCAAAAACTCGGCGCCCATGACGACCGTTACTATCTGGCGCTGCCGGCGGTCACCACCGGCAAATGTCTGCTGGTGGCACCGAAATCGGCGTGGGTTCGCTGGTCCGGCAAAGCCTCCTCAGCTTTGTCGATGGCTCGCACACCTCAGCGGCATGAACTACCGCGCCCACGCCATCGGCCGCAGCCAAAACCCCGACCTCACCCGCGCCCTTTGCCGCTGGCTCGTCCGCCTCTGCCGACGCACGCAAACCATGGCGGCGGCGAAGAACGGCTGGGGCCATGCTACTGACCTGCAAGCCCGAGAGATGAATGCAGTAACGGATCGCGCTGAAAACAGCCGCCTCGCGACCTAGAAGGATTCTGGCTCGTCCGGTGTCACAGCCCGATCGGGCTGCAGGATAATGGTCATATCGCCATCGGTCAGACGGTAGCGATAAAATCCTGTTCCGCGCACGGACGCACGTCCCAGGATGCGAAAGCCGCTACCGCGTAGCGGCAGTTCAGTGGCGCAGTAGAACACCTTCTTGTCGTCCCAGACGAAGAAGCCATCGGTCCGAAGCTTCTGCGCATCGAGCGTGAGTTTGTTGGCAAACCAGAAGACGGACTGGCCATCGGTGCCAAAGCACTGCCCATAGGACCGAAAGTCGCCGGCGTCCACATCGTGCAAAGGCACAAGCCCGTCTGGTCCGGTCGAATAAATGCGGCTGGCATCGGTCCAGAACACGGTATCCCAACGGTCATAGAGCCAGGTGAACTGCGCGCCATCGGCATCGGGCACGATCTGATATTCCCAGATAGCCGCGGGGTTGTTGATCCTTATGGTGCCGCGCTGAACGTCACTGGACGGCGAGTTCTTGGCTAGCCGTCTTTGCCAGACATGGCTCTTGTCGGCGAAGTAACCGTTCTCCATGCGCAAGGTCAGCGGATCGGCTTCAGGCAAGACGATATCGCGGCCCGTATAGCTGTCGCGATCGACCACCAGATGGTCCCAACAATAGATATTGCCGAAAAGATTGTGGGGGTTTTGGGCTGTCGCCGCAGCAATGCGCGCCGGCCGTTCCTCTTCGTTGCGCCAAGTCAGATAGGTCTTCCAGGCATGCCTGAATGGCTTGCATTGGTAGTCGCGGCGCCGCATCGAAGTGGCTGCGTCGGGAAACTGGCCTTTGCTGGCAAACGACCAGAAGCGCTCGACGAGACCGTCGGCGATCGGGATGTACGCCTCGCGAACGACCTTGCCATTCGCTATTCGCACCGTTTCGAAATATTCGGGCAAAGTCGATGCAATCACGCCCGTCGCCGTCGCACTGGTCCCCGTGCACTTGCCGAGAATATCCAGCAGCGGCCAAACGGGCGCCATGGCTTCGGCGCTGTAGTGATTGAGCAACCAGGCCAGAAACAGGTTGTTTCGGGCCGGATCGTGGTGAACGATCACCACATCGCCATGCAGATCACCCCGGTCCAGCCATCGCGACAGCACATGTCCGACCCGAACCTTGTGCCCCTCCTCCATGATGCTGCGCTTGAAGAACGAAGCCAGTTCGGCCTTGGTCATTTCAGCTTCGATCAGCAATCCAGCCGGTTCGGCCATGATTTGGGCTCCCTGCCCGCAAATACAATTGAAGGCCCAGAGCAGACCTGACCTTCTTCATCTGTGCGGCCGATTCGTCGCAAAAATCGATATCGGGATCGCACCTTGCTGGTGCCGCGGCCGGGGTGCACCTGGCCCTGATTAAACCGCGCCTGGGCCCGCCGGTTCAGGACCAGAAACCCTCAACCGCAATGAACCAAAGCAAGGCAGCCCGCCGCACGTCGGAAATGGGGACTCTCCTTGGAACGGCTCCCCGACGCGCTGAAGCGGACGTCATACCATCGTCATGACGATCACCTTCAACGACCCTATCTTCAGCCACGTTCAAAGAGGGGTGAGATGCCCATTCGTCTCTGCATCGTTGCGGACATTCACCATGGCCGCGACCTGCCCGCCAAGAAGGGCAGCGCCGGATTGATACTGCTCGCAGAGTCTATCCGTTTTGCCAACGCGACACGGCCTGACGCCGTGATTGAGCTTGGCGACCGGATTCTCGATGTGGACCGTGAGACGGACCTGCGCCTTGAGGCGGAAGTCGCCCATAGCTTCAAAAGCCTCGAAGCGCCCGTCTACCACATCTGCGGCAATCACGACCGGCATCATCTGACTGTCGCCGATAACGAG
The DNA here is from genome assembly GCA_036499825.1 of Devosiaceae bacterium. GTDB lineage: Bacteria > Pseudomonadota > Alphaproteobacteria > Rhizobiales > Devosiaceae > Paradevosia. The sequence continues at coordinate 486,694 of DASYCZ010000026.1, read as the reverse complement.
ACAATCCTTGGCCAGTCGCTCGCCAGTGAAGTCGTCGACCTGGGCGATTGGCAGCTCGTCCTCTGGCGGGCCGACACCAAGGTACGGCGCCCGGGTGAGTTCGCTCTGCCCGATACCGATCTTGCCTGGCTGCAAGAAACCATGCGCACGGCCGAAAAGCCGACCGCCGTCTTCAGCCACGTGCCGGTTTCGGGCCAATCCCAGATCAGCAATTACTTCTTCGAGAACAAACCCGCCGGCGCCACCTATCCCGACGCTGCAGCGATACGCGCGGCGCTCGCCACGGCCCCGGTGCCGGTAGCCTGCTTTTCAGGACATGTGCACTGGAACACCCTCACCATGGTCAATGGCCAGCCGCATTTCACGCTGCAATCGCTTACCGGCACCTTCACGACGAATCCGGAACCGGCCGCCAGTTTCGCCCTATTGGAGCTCGACACCCAGATCGATTGGAAAGTGCTCGGCCAGGATAGCTTCTCGGCCCGGCTGGACGCCGCCCAGACCATGCGCCGCTGGATGCAGCCCTACCGGCCCGTCGAGCTCTAGAAACGCAAACGGCGCGCCCCGGATGAGGCGCGCCGCTCGGCTTTAGGGAAGTGCGACTTATTTGACCGAGAAGTTGCGGCTGGAGAAATCCATCGACCAGAAGCTATAGGGCTTCCAGGTGATGCCCTTGCGCATGGCGTAGAATTCCACTGCCTGGAACAGTTCGACCTCCGGCACCTGGTCGTCGGCGATGTCGAGCGCTTCCGAGAAGAACTGCTTGCGCTGGCCTTCGTCGAGCGTATCGTTCAGCCGGTCGAGCAGTTCGAAGAAATGCTCCGGCGGCGTCCAGAAATAGTTCTTGCTCTTGGGGTTCACGGCTTCGGCGGTGCGGCCGAAATTACCCACGATGGGCTGCGTGGCGTCGTTGATCTGGATACCTTCGGAGCCATTGATCATGTGCCAGGTGCCCTCACGCATGGCGGGGCTGGAATCGCGGACCTGGATATCGACGTTGATGCCGACGTCCTTCCACATCTGCTGCATGATCTGCGCAGCCTGGATGTAGTTGGGATAGTAGCCGTTGAGAATCCGGAAGACGAGGGTTTCGCCCTTATAGCTGGATTGTGCCAGCAGACGTTTGGCCTCTTCCGGATCGAACTTAACGATCGGACGCTCCGGCATGTAGAGATCGCCGTGGGCCGGCACGTTCATCATGTGCGGCACGACGGAGGAGCCCTTCCAGAGCGCCTGGACAATGCTTTCGCGGTCTATGGCGGCAACCAGCGCGCGGCGCAGGTTGACGTCGTTCATGGGTGCAACGGCGGTATTGAGCTGAATGACGCGGTTATTGTCGATCAGCACCGGGGCGACCGTGAAGCCGGCGTTTTCGAGAACCGGCTGCTGGTCGGGCGTGACATTGGCGATCATGTCGAGCTCGCCCGTCATCAGGCCGCTGATGCGCGCGGCATCTTCAGGCACTTCCACGAACCAGAGTTCCTTGGCCGGCGGCTTGCCGCCAAAATAGTCGTCATTGGCGACGAGCTTGACGTATTCGTGGGGCTTGAACTCGGCGAGCTTATAAGGACCGGTGCCGATCGGGGCGGTGTTGAAACCATCCACACCCACCTTCAGGTAGTAGTCCTTGGGCACGACCATGCCCAGCGGCGAGGTGAAACGCTTGGGGAAAATCGGATCGGGACCGGTGGTGGTGAACTTCACGGTGTCCTTGTCGACCACTTCCACCGACTTGAACGAACCGAAATAGGTCGGACCGGCCGGAGCGAACCGGTCCTTGCCCCACAGGCGCTGCTCGGAGAACGAGAAGGCGACGTCGTCGGCCGTCACCGGTTCGCCGTTCTGGAACTTCACGTCGGTACGGATGTCGACTTCCCATTCGGTCGGCGACACGTTGCGCCACGCGGTGGCGATGGAGGGAGCAAGGGCCGCGCCGTCGCCCTTCTCGCCTTCCCAGTAGGCGCGTTTGATGAGCTGGTCGAAGATCGAATAGGTGATGCGCTGCCCCACATTGGAAATGTTGAGGTCGGGCGCGAGGCCGTCCGGCAGTGCGGCGACGCCGACCTTGATGATCGGGCGCGGATCGTCCTGGGCCAGGACTGCCGTTACGGGCGCAAGCGCCGCGAGCACGGCCAGTGCCAGGGGTTTGAGGAATTGCATGGTATCTCCTGCAGAAAGTCGCCGGGCTGGAGCGACGCCTGCTCCCTACGGGCCGCCATTAACAAGACCATGACGAACTATTAGGCGGGCTGATCCTGCCCTTGGTGGGACGGAGGGCCAAAAACGCCTGCTCCTCCGCCGCTTCCGCCACCCCATGCCGACAAATGCGGCTTACGGTGCCGCCGGGACAGGTGTCATCTCCATTAGTGCTCATAATAGAGCTTCAAGCGGCTGACATATGCGCCATCTAGTGCTGCGGAAGACCAACACATAGGTGCCCGATGTCCGACAGCCGCTTCCTCATCCTCGTGCTCGATGGACTTCGTCCGGATCTGGTCACGCGCGAGATCATGCCCAATCTCAGCGCCTTCCGGGACCAGGCGGCAGTGCTGGAAAACAGCCGCTCGCAGTTTCCCACCCATACGCGCGTCAACAAGACCAGCCTCGCCACCGGCAGCACACCGCACCATCACGGCGTGCATTTCAACAAGATCTTCGACGCCAGCGTCATCGATGATCAGTTGTTCGATATCGGTGATTACGAACAGGTGGCGCGGCTCGGCCGACCCGAGATCGTGCTGGCCCCGACCATCGGGGCGGTGCTGGCGCCCGCCGGCAAGCGCTTTGCGCTGGTGCATTGCGGCGCCACCGGCGCGCCCGGACTCCTGAACTACAAGGCCGACGTCTACGGCCACGAACATCTGTCGCTGGCGGGCTATGAATACAGCACGCCGCTGTTGGCCGCCAAGGTCGAGGCGGCGCTGGGCGACATGCCATCAGCGGCCGGTATCAGCCCGGCCCGCTCGCGTTTCGCGTTCCAGGCTTTCACCGACGTCATCCATCCGGACCTGCAGCCAGACGTAACGGTGATCTGGTCGGACGAGCCCGACAAGTCGCTGCATGTGGACGGTCTTGGGGGACCCGTCAGCCGCACCGCGCTTGCGCATGCGGATGCGCTCGTGGGCGAAGCCGTCGCCTGGTGGCGGGCGCATGAAAAGGAGGGTTACAACCTCATCATCCTGTCCGACCACGGTCATATCGAAACGTCGGACGCCATCTCGCTCGACAGGATGTTTGCGCAATCCAATCTACCGGTGACCACGGACCCGGCCAAGCCCGGCGCGCTGCTCCTGCCCTGGAGCAGCGGCGGCATATACCTGCGCGGCCAATCCGAGGCGGTGCTTGCCGATATCGTCGCCTGGATGCAGCAACAGCCCTGGTGCGGGCATCTGTTCACCAGCGGTGATGCGGCAACCGGCCCTATCCCCGGAACACTGTCGACCAGCCTTGTTTCGGTCGATCACCCGCGCGCGCCGGACCTATTCTTCGTCCTGCGCCGCACCGATGGCGACGGCGTCGACAAGCTCTACGGCAATTGCCTCAATGCGGGCGACAAGGGTCCGGCGGGCTCGACCCATGGCGGGTTGCACCGGGAAGAATTGAGCACTGTCACCTTTGCGGCCGGCCCTGATTTCCGTGCGAACTATCGCTCCCAAATGGTGGGCGGCATGATCGACATCTTCCCGACGCTGCTGCATCGCTTCGGGATCGCGCAGCCCGAGACCATGGTCGGGCGCCCCCTAGACATCACCGTGGATGGCGTGGCGCCCGCCGATGCGCTACCGGCCGTCGAGCAGTTCACCGCCGCCAATGGCGGCTATGTGCAGCACTTGAGCGTCAGGCGTCTCGCCCGCCGGCAGGTGCCGGAGCATGCCTGGCTCGGCTGATCAGTCGATGCATTCGAAGAAGCTGCGGACGATCGACAGGTCGCGGACATCGGAATTGCAGGCGGCCACCATCTGGTAGGTGTCCGCCAACTCGACGATGGGGATGCTGTGGAGGCCGGCCAGCAACGCCGCCTCCGTGGCGTAAGTGACCATAATACCGAGGCGATGCACCGCCGCCTCGATCGCCGCATCGGTCGAGCCCACCGCCATGACGCGGCTGAAGACGACGCCCAGTTCGGCGGCGCGCTCCTCCAGCCGCCAGCGGGCGAAGGAACGCGTGCTGCTCTTGATGATGCGCTCATCCGCGAGCTCGTGCAGGTGGATGCTCTCGCGATTGTAGAAGCGATGGCCGGGATGGACGAGCAGCGTATGCGCCCGGCGCCCTATCGGCCAGACATAGAGACCGGCTTTGTCCTCGGGTTCGGGCATGATGGCGACGTCCGCGTCGCGGTCGCGCAGCGTATCGGCGCAACGCCGCCAGCTGGCGCGATCGAAGGCGAGATCGACGCCAGGATGCAGTTCGCTGAAGCGCCGCATATAGATCATGGCCGGATCGGTCGAGGCCGCCACCACGCGCAACAGGCCGCTGTCGAGCCGGGTGTATTCGCTCATCCGCTCTTCGAGCAGGCTGTGAAGCAGGCCGATTTCCTCGGTGACGGCATGGATCTTCATGCCCGCCGGCGTCAGCACCAGACCGCTCCGGCGCCTTTCGAACAGCTTGGCGCCGATGATGGCTTCAAGCTTGGCGACATTCTGGGTGACGGAGGATTGCGTGACGCCCAGCGCCTTGGCGGCCCGGGAGAAGCCCTTGTGGCGGCACGCCGCATTGAACGCCATGATCTGGTGTTGGTTGACCTTCATGGAGCGCTCCGGCACCTGATGCAGCTATAAGGCTGCCTAATATCACAATATTTTGGTGCGACAATCCCGGGGTAACTGAAGGCTGCCAGGTTTATCTCAAGGCGGAACAATGCCGCTCGTTCACTGTTGCCAATGCTGAAATTTGCGCACATCACCGATCTGCACCTCACGGCGGGAGAACCCTATGTGGGTTACGACACCGCAGCCGCAACCCGCCGTGCCCTGACCCATATGCGCGATGTTTTCCCCGATATCGATTTCCTCGTCATTACGGGCGATCTCGCCAATTGGGGTGAAGTGGGTGCCTATCGCCGGCTGAAGGAATTGCTGGAAGAGTTCCCCAAGCCTGCCTTCCTGATGATCGGCAACCATGACAACCGCGCCAATTTCCTGGCCGAGTTCGGCGACCGCTATGATTTCGCCCTGCCCTATGCGCAGTATGCCGCCGAATTCGGCGGGCATCGCCTGCTGTTCCTGGATACCCAGACCGTTGGCACGCACGGGGGCGCCCTGAGCCCTGAGCGGCTGGAATGGCTCGAAGCACAACTGGCCGGGAGCCCGCTCCCCGTGCTGATGTTCATGCACCATCATCCGACGGCAGTCGGCGCACCGTCGTTCGATGCCAAGGGCCTTGCCAACTGGCCGCAATTCCACGCCATCCTTTCGCGTTACCGCCACAGGATCAGGCATATTTTCCACGGCCATTGCCACGCTTTGCTGCAGGGCAATGTCGAAGGCATCTCGTTTACGGGCATTCGTTCGATGGGGCCGCAGGCCTATACGGATCTCAAGACGGATTTTGCCTGTCGCTGGTTCGTCGAGCCGACCTACGCAATCGCGCTGGTCACCGACAACTCGATCGTCACCCATATCCAGGATTTCAACTATCCGGGGCCCGTGACCGTCAACGAGCGCCAAAAGTTCGACCACTTCATCAAACTGTGTGCCGACCGTGGTGTAACGGTGCCTCTCGCCGAGCCGGCACAGATGGAGGATATCTCGTGAGCCTTGTCCTCGATCGGGTTGCAGAAAAGCGGCCGGCGATCGGCACAATGCCGGCGCTCTCCATCGAAAGTCTTGCGGTTACGGTCGACAATGGCTCAGGCCCCATCGAGCTCATCGCCGATGTCAGCCTGACGGTGGCGCCGGGCGAATGCCTGGGCGTGGTGGGCGAAAGCGGCTGCGGCAAGACCGTGACGTTTCTCGCCGCCCTCGGCCTCATGCCGTCCAGCGCCCGAATCGAAGGCGCGGTGCGCATCGGCGGTGAAAATCTCCTGGGAAGGCGGGAAAAGCAGCTGGAGGTCATCCGCGGCCGCCGCATCGGGATGATCTTCCAGGATCCGCAGTCGGCACTCAATCCGGTGCGCACCATCGGCAGGCAGCTTTGCGAACCGCTGGAGCGCCAGATGGGTTTGTCGCGAAAGGCGGCCCATGCACGCGCCATTGAGCTCTTGATGCTGGTTGGCATTCCGGCCCCCGAGGAGCGGATGAATGCCTATCCGCACCAGATTTCCGGGGGCATGTGCCAACGCGTCATGATCGCCATGGCGCTGGCCGTGGAGCCGGAAGTGCTGATCGCGGACGAGCCGACCACGGCGCTCGATGCCACGGTGCAATTGCAGGTGCTGGATCTGCTCAAGTCGATCCAGAAACGCACCGGCCTTGCCCTGGTGCTGATCACCCACGACCTCGGCGTTGTCGCCGAGGTCTGCGACCGCGTCACCGTGATGTATGCGGGACGGACGGTCGAAGCCCAACCGATTCCGCGCGCCTTCGATGCACCGTTGCATCCCTATACGGATGCGCTGATCCGGTGCCTGCCGGTGCTGGGGGCGGAAAAACAGCCGCCTGCCTTCATCGCCGGCGAAGTCCCCATGCCCGGACATTTGCCCGGTGGCTGTCCGTTCCACCCGCGCTGCCTGCGCGCCACTCAATTGTGCGCCTCGGAACGCCCGCGGCCGCGCCGGCTCGACAATGGCAGCATGGTGGCCTGCCATCACTCGCTTGAAGGGCTGGCTTCGTGACACCGCTGCTCGCCATCGATGCCGTCTCGCAGACCTTCGCGGTGGCTCCCAGGGGGTTGTTCGGCACGCCGCGCGCATTACGTGCCGTCGCCGATGTCAGCCTCGCGATCGCGCCCGGCCGATCGGTCGGCCTTGTGGGCGAAAGCGGTTGCGGCAAATCCACCCTGGCCCGCATCGCGGCAGGCTTCATCACGCCGACCGCCGGCGAAGTGCGGCTCGACGGGCGGGCGCTGGTCGAGAACGGTCGAGCCATCGCCGGACGCCGGCAGATTCAGATGGTGTTCCAGAATCCCCTCGGCGCCCTTGATGCCCGCATGCGGATCGGTGCCCAGATCGAGGAGGCCCTTACCCTTGGTGGTCTCCCGCCTAAACAAGCCGCAACGGAACGCGACCGGCTGCTGGAAAATGTCGGCCTCGATGCACGCTTCGCCGGCCGCTACCCGCATGAGCTTTCGGGCGGGCAGCGGCAACGCGTCGTGCTGGCGCGCGCCCTGGCCGCACAGCCGCGGCTGCTGATCTGCGACGAACCGCTGGCCGCGCTCGACGTTTCCGTGCAGGCGCAGATCCTGGCATTGCTGAGCGATCTCAAATCGCGGCTGGGGCTCACGCTGCTGTTCATCTCGCACCAGCTGTCCACCGTCCGTTACCTTTGCGACGAGGTGGCGGTGATGTATGGCGGCCGTATCGTCGAACAGGGGGAGACGGAGCAGGTTTTCACGGCTCCCCGGCACCCCTATACGCGCATGCTGCTATCGACGGCCCTCGACCCGCGCCGTCGCCATCACGACCGCCTTCCGGTCGTGGGCGAACCTCCCAACCCGATGGCGTTGCCCACCGGCTGTCCCTTCCACCCGCGCTGCCCCTCCCGTATCGCCGGACGCTGCGAAACCGACAGACCGGAACTGGAACAGCGCCCGTCCTCCGGACTTGTCGCCTGTCACGCCGCCTGAGGTTTGTCGGTTCAGCGGGCCTGGGAGAGCGGATCGAAGCGATCACGCAGCCAGTCACCCAGCATGCTCATCGACAATGTGGTCGCGAAGATGATGGCGCCCGGGAACACCGCCATCCACCAGGCCTGCAGCAGGAAGCCGCGGCCGTTGCCGAGCATGAGCCCAAGGCTCGTATTGGGCGGCTGCACACCAAGGCCCAGGAAACTCAGCCCGGTTTCGAGCAGCACCGTGGCGGGGAAATTGAGCGTCAGCTGCACGATAAGGGCACTGGCAATGTTGGGCAGGATGTGCCTCCCGTAAATGCGCGGCCAGGGCATTTCGAGCCCGTCGAGCGCCATGACATAGTTCTGTTCACGAGCCCCGAGCACGAGACCGCGCGCCAGGCGCGCATAGGTCTCCCAGCCCGCAAAGCCGACGAGCAGCAGGAAGACCCAAAGGCTCGATCCCGCCAGGGCCATGAAGAACAGCACGATGATGATGAAGGGAACGGCCGCCTGGAAATCCACCGCCGCCATGATGACGTGATCCGCCCAGCCGCGAAAATGCGCCGCCACGAAGCCGAGGAAAGTTCCGATGATGGCGCCGATGAGCGTGCCGAAGGCGGCGATGAGCAGGCTGGTGCGAATGGCGAAGAACAGACGGGACAACAGATCGCGGCCGATCTCGTCCGTCCCCAGGATATGCTTCCACGTCCCACCGGCAAAGACCGGCGGGCTCAACCGCGCCAGCAGGTCACTGTAGCGAAAATCGTAGGGCGCCAGGAAATGGGCGCCCAGGCCGAGCACGGTCATGACCAGCAGGATGCCGAGTGCGACCCGCGCCGACCAGGGCATCGAGAGACGGGGCGTACTCATCGGCGCATCCTGGGATCGAGCCAGCCGTAAAGCGCGTCGACCGAAAGATTGGCCAGCACCATGGTGGTCGCCGTGGCGAGAACGATGACCTGCACGACTGAAAGATCGCGGTTTGCTACCGAATCGGCCAGCAATCGCCCCACCCCCGGCCAGGCGAAGACGGTCTCGACGATGATGGCGCCCGCGATCAGGTCGCCCAGGCGCAGCCCCAGAATGGTGACGATGGGGATCGAGGCATTGGGCAAAGCGTGGATCAGCACCCGCCGTTGCTGCTCGATCCCCCGCGCCCGCGCGGCCCGGATATAGGGCTGGTTGAGCACATCGAGCATGCAGGAGCGCGAAAAGCGTGCGATGGCGCCGGCGCTCGAAAGGCCCAGCGTCAGCGCTGGCATGACCAGATGCTGCCAACTGCCGCTCCCGAAGCTCGGCAGCAGGTGCAGCTGCATGGCAAAGAGCAGGATGAATAGAATGCCGAGGAAGAAGTTCGGCATCGAGAAGGCGAAGACCGACATCGACATGACCAGCCGGTCGATGGCGGTATTCTGCCGAATGGCGGCGAAAGTGCCGAGCGGCATGCCGATGAGGATGGCGAGTGTCAGGCTGGTGAAGCCGAGCAGCAGCGTTGCCGGCAGGCGTTCGAGAAACAGCTGCATGGCCGGAACGTTCGAGGCCATCGACATGCCGAAATCGCCATGGGCGATGTTGACCAGATAGGAGAGCAATTGCTCGTTCAGGGGCCGGTCCAACCCCCATTTTTCCCGCATGAACGCTACGAAATTGGGATCGGCATCAGGCCCGGCCAGTACCTCGATGGGGTCGCCCGCCAGATGCATCATGAAGAAGATGGCAAGCACCACCACCAGCAGCGTGATGGCCATGCGCAGGGAGCGCACGAAGAAGTAATTTTGCAACATAGAGTGCGCCGACACGTCCCTTGCCAGAGCGCTTTCAGGAAAAGTGGACGCCACTTTTCTGGTTCGAAAGCGCGATAAAACAAAGACTTAGATCGCTCGTTTTGATGCAATCGAAACGAACGCTCCAGGGCGGCGCGGACGCGCCAGACCGGTCGGCAAACTACCCAAGGCCGTTAAAGCCAGCATGACAGCAAATTAGCCCTTCTAATAAGGCAGTTAAGTTGGAAGGTCGCGGTCAGAGCAACGGCAGGCAATGAAGGCGGTCCAAAAGGGTTGACTGCCCTTGTGTTTTTGGCTCATTTCCCAACCTCGAAAAGCGCGAATGGGAAACGGCTACGAAGGACTCGAAAGAGGCCGGAAAAGCCCGCATACTTCAGTGTTTTTTGGGAAACGACGACTCGAAGGCTATAGGGGAGCAAGATGACGGCCCGTATCTATCGTCCCGCGCCAAATGCCATGCAATCCGGGCGTGGTAAGTCCAAGCAGTGGATTTTGGAGCACGAGCCGGCAACGCCGCGCGAAATCGAGCCATTGATGGGCTATACCAGTTCGTCGGACACGCGCACGCAGGTCAAGCTGAGCTTCGATACCCTGGAAGAGGCTGAAGCTTACGCCCAGAAAAGCGGCATCGCCTATCGCGTTCAGCCGGCCCATCAGGCAACCGTCAAACGCAACAGCTACATCGACAACTTCCGCGCCGACAGGAAGACCCCCTGGACCCATTGATCCAGGGGTTTGGGTTCAGACTTCGCTGAATTTCACCCAGCGGCTGTCTTCCGTGCTCGATTTGATCGCGGCAGCGATGAAAGTCATACCCTCGACGCCATCGTCCATGCCGGGCAATAGCGGCGCGACAGCCTTTCCGGTTCCCCGGATGACTTCCGCGAACTGGCTATAGAGCGTCGCAAAGGCTTCGAGGTAACCTTCCGGATGCCCGGACGGCACACGGATACCCATCGATGAGGCCGCATCGCCAGAGATGGCGCCGCCACGCGTCAGCAATTGCTTGGGTTTGCCGAACTCGGTGAACCACATGTAGTTGGGATTATCCTGCCGCCATTCGAGGCCGGCCTTCTCCCCATAGACACGCAGCTGCAGGCCATTCTCGCAACCCACCGCCACCTGGCTCGCCCACAGCATGCCGCGCGCGCCACCGGTAAAGCGCAGCATGATGTTGACGTTGTCGTCGACTTTGCGGCCCTTCACGAAGGTGCTGAGATCGGCGCTGATCGCCTCCGTCTTCAACCCGGTAACGAAGCGGGCGAGATTGTAGGCGTGGGTGCCGATATCGCCGATGCAGCCGCCCGCGCCGGAGCGCTTGGGGTCCGTGCGCCAGGCGGCCTGCTTGTTGTCCGGCGAGGCCGGCTCGGTCAACCAATCCTGCGGATACTCGACCTGCACGACCCGGATCTTGCCCAGCGCGCCGGATTTCACCAGCTCCCGCGCCTGCCGGATCAGCGGATAGCCGGTGTAGTTGTGCGTGAGCAGGAATTTGGCGCCCTTCTTGGGCTTGATGGTCGCGAGCGCGCGCGCATCTTCGAGCGTCGACGTCAGCGGCTTGTCGCAGATCACATGAATGCCGGCTTCGAGGAACGCCTTGGCCGGGCCGAAATGCATGTGGTTCGGCGTTACGATCGATACCGCCTGGATACCGTCCGGCCGCGCCGCCTCTGCCCGCGCCATCTCCTCATAGCTGGTATAGATGCGATCATCCGCAAGGCCGAGGTTCCGCCCGGATTCCCTGGCGACATCCGGCCGCGACGACAGCGCACCCGCCACCAGTTCGTAGTCCCCATCGAGCCGTGACGCGATGCGGTGCACATAGCCGATAAAGGCCCCCGTGCCGCCGCCCACCATGCCCAGCCGAATGCGCTTTGCACCGATCTCTGCCATTTCCGCCTCCCCGTTTATCAGCTCAAGCCGAGCATCCTGCGATTGGCCGCCTTGTCCGTGCCGGCGCCGGCGAAGTCGTCGAACGCCTTGTCGGTGACATGGATGATGTGATGCTTGATGAACTCCGCCCCTTCGCGCGCACCGTCTTCCGGGTGCTTGAGCGCACATTCCCATTCCAGCACGGCCCAGCCGGCAAAATCATACTGCGCCAATTTCGAAAAGATCGAGGCGAAATCGACCTGCCCGTCGCCGAGCGAGCGAAAGCGCCCGGCCCGCTCGACCCAGCCCTGATAGCCGCCATAGACGCCTTGCCGGCCAGTCGGATTGAACTCCGCATCCTTGACGTGGAACATCCGGATGCGCTCGTGGTAGATATCGATATAGTCGAGATAATCGAGCTGCTGCAGCACGAAGTGGCTGGGATCGTAGAGCAGGTTGGCGCGCTTGTGGTTCTTCACCCGCTCGAGGAACATCTCGTAGGTGACACCATCGTGCAGGTCTTCGCCCGGGTGGATTTCGTAGCAAAGATCGACGCCATTTTCGTCGAAGACGTCGAGGATCGGAGTCCAGCGCCGCGCCAGCTCGTCGAAGGCTTCCTCGACCAGCCCTGCAGGCCGCTGCGGGAAAGGATAGAGATAAGGCCAGGCCAGCGCGCCTGAAAACGTCGCATGCTCGGTGAGCCCGAGATTTTGCGAGGCCTTGGCCGCCCACAGCAGTTGCTGGACGGCCCATTGCTGGCGGGCCTTGGGGTTATTGTGCACATGCGGCGCGGCAAAGCCGTCCATCATGGTGTCGTAGGCGGGATGCACCGCGACGAGCTGGCCCTGCAGGTGGGTCGAAAGTTCGGTGATCTTGAGCCCATGCTTTTCCACCGTGCCCCGCAACTCATCGGCATAAGCCTTCGAGGTCGCAGCCTTTTCGAGGTCGATTAAACTCGACACCCAGGTCGGAATCTGCACGCCCTTATAGCCTAGACCCGCGGCCCAGCCGCAGATCGCATCCAGCGAGTTGAACGGCGCCGCATCGCCCGCGAACTGCGCCAAAAAGATAGCCGGCCCCTTGATGGTCCGCATCGACACCCTCCCTGTGGCACGTACATCAGGCATTGCGCCACGTACCGCCGCTTCTTGTGGAACAGCCGGCTTCGCCGCCGGCTGCTGCTGTTGCACTAGTTTTTGACGGTGCTCGGATCGCTGTCAAGGACCGGATCAGGAGCGCAGCAAGGCCCTCGCCTCGTCCGGCCCGAGCGCTGCCGGCCGCTCGCAGGTCGTCGACAACGTCACCACCTGCCCGGTCTCGCCGGATTTGAGGATAGAGGTCATCACGTCGATCGCATGCAGCGCCGTATCGATCGAGCAACGCGCCGGCCTGCCCGTCTCTATGGAATCCATCATGTCGGCGAGGCCCGCATTGCGGTAGTTGGCGCGTGGCACCGGCTTGTCGAAATCCTGGTTGGCCTTGCCGAACGGATGATCCCACGGCGTCACCGTTTCCTTGGCACCCTCACGATCGGCGATGACGACGTCGCCGTTGAAGAAATTGGGATCGGGCACATAGACGCTGCCCTCGGTGCCGTAGAGTTCGATGTTGTGGTGCCCGTGGCTGAACACATCCCAGCTCGCACCCAGAGTGATCAGTGCGCCATTGTGGAATTCCATGATGGCGTGGATCGTCGTAGGCGTACCCACAGTGATCTTGGTGCCCTTGAGCGGCGAAGTGGGCGTCGTGATCGTCCGTTCCGCATTGGCCATGCCGGTAAACGCGGTTACGCGCTTGATCGGGCCAACCAGACTGATCAGGTCGGTGATGTAATACGGACCAAGATCGAGGATCGGTCCGCCGCCAGCCTGGAAGAAGAAATCGGGATTGGGGTGCCAGTGTTCCATGCCGCGGCTGAGCACATGCATGGTGCCGGAGGCGATTCGGCCGACCTTGCCGCTGTCGATGATCTGCCGCGCCTGCTGGTGCGCACCGCCCAGGAACGTATCAGGGGCCGATCCGACCTTGAGCTTGCGCTCGTCCGCCAGCGTCTTCAGCACCTTGCCGTCCTCGACATCGAGTACGAAGGGCTTTTCCGAATAGGCGTGCTTGCCGGCGGTGATGATGTCCTTGCTGACCGAAAAGTGCGTCGAGGGAATGGTGAGGTTCACCACCACGTCGATCTCGCTGTTCTTCAACAACTCGTCCGGCGTCTGCGCCTTGACCTTATAAGCCTCGGCCTGGCGCTTGGCCGCTTCCGGCAGGATATCCGCGATGGCGCGAACTTCTAGATTCCTGAACAGCGGCGCCAGCCGCAGATAGGCGCTCGATATATTGCCGGCTCCCATGATGCCGACGCCGTAGGTCTTTGCCATATGACTATGCTCCGAAGCTCTTGATGGCGGCGATCGAGCGCGTTGCGAACCGCTCGATGTCGCTGGGATTGTCGTGTTCGGCGACGAAATATCTGGCCGCCGACTTTGCCTTGATGGTCTTGAAGAGATCGGCCCATGGCAGGATGCCCTGCCCCACATCGGCCCAGCCATCCTCATCGGCATTCTGTCCGGCCGGAGCCAGATCCTTGACGTGAACGGCTGCGATCCGTCCGCCATACTGCTCGATCCAGGGCTTGGGATCGGCCTTGCCGCGCACCACCCAGGCGACGTCCAGCTCACATTGCAAAACCGGCGCCGCATCCAGCAGCACGTTCATCGGATAACGGCCGTCCGGCAGCGTGGCGAATTCGAAGTCATGATTGTGGTAGCCGAAGGTGATGCCGGCTTTCTGATAGGGCTCGCCTATCCTCGCCAACCGCTCGCCAAAACCAGCCCAGCCATTCGCATCGGCAGGACGCTGGCTGGGTGCCAGCCAAGGGCACATGAACATCCGGGTTCCCAGCGCATCGGCGATAGTCATGGCGCGATCCGGCTGCTCCAGCAAATCCAGCCCGACATGGGCCGTCGGCATCGACAGCCCGTTGTCATCGAGCTGGAGTTTCAGCGATTTGAGATCACCATAAAGACCACCGAGGCCCCCGCTGGCAGCATCAAGCCCGCCATAGCCTTCGACCTGCGTGTATCCGGCCCGGCTGACCGTCTTCAGCACCTCGGCAAGCGGGTAGTTGCGGCCGCTGTAAAGTTGAAACGAAATATCCATGTTGTCCTCCCCTGTCGAGGCTCAGGCCCACTGCTTCGCGGCCGCTATCGAGCGCGAGGCGAAGCGGTTCACGTCCGACGGATTGTCGTGTTCCATGACGAAGTAGCGCGCCTTGGTCTTGGCCTTGGCGGCAGCCATGATCTGCGGCCAGTTCAGCGTCCCATGGCCGACATCGGCCCACCCATCCTCATCGACGGCCTCGCCTGCGGGAGCGATGTCCTTGACGTGGAGAGCGGTGATCCTGGTGCCGTATTTATCGAACCAGGCCGAAACGTCCTGCTTGCCGACGACCAGCCAGGCGACATCGACTTCCCAGTCGATGCCGGCCGCGACCTCGAGGATGATTTCCATCGGCAGGCGGCCGCTGTCGGTCGGGGCGAACTCGAAATTATGATTGTGCCAGCCGAAACCGAACCCGGCCTTGCGATAGGTCTCGTTGAGTTCGCCCAGCGTTTCGCCCAACTGGATCCATTTATCCTCGCCCTGGCTGCGTTCTTCCTTGGGAATCGCCGGACAGATGAGCGTCTTCACGCCGAGGGTCTCGGCCCATTTCATGGCCGTCGACGTATCCTGCAGCTGGGTCAGGCCGAAGTGGCCCGTGGGCATGGTGAGACCGTATTTCTTCATGCTCGCCGCCAGCCCGGCGGCATCCGCATAGAGCCCGCCAAAGCCCTCGACCTGCGCATAGCCGAGCCGGGCCACGTTGGCGAGGACGTCATCCATGGGAGGATAGTTACGGGCGCTGTAAAGCTGGAAAGAAAATTTGCTCATCTATGGCCTCATGCTCTGGGTAGTCGCCGTGCAATCGCAGCGGCATAGCGGGTTTGCCGGGCGTCGTCCTGCCGCAGGGAAAGACCGATCACCCGAATTGTAATGTCTTGGTGGGATCAGATGCGGACGCCGCTCTCCACCTCGAAAGCCGAACCACGGGCAGGATCAAAGCCGATCCTGAGTTTCTGGCCCGGCTGGAGGGCAGTCTCGGCATCGCACCGGAAAATAAAGGACTGCGCGCCGAACTTCGTCCATCCCAGGGTGTCGGAACCCATAGGCTCGACGATTTCGATCTCGACCTCGGTCGAAAACGGCATTCTCTCGGCGGCAGTACCCACCACCACATGCTCTGGGCGAATGCCCAAGATCGCGGCCTTGTTGTCCTTCGCCGCCCCGCCTTCGAACTGATAGCCCGACAGCGAAATTTTGTGCCCCTCCACCGCGATCGCCGGTGCGGCTCCGCCCGTCAGCGACCCGCGCAGAAAATTCATCGAAGGCGACCCGATGAAGCCGGCGACGAACAGGTTCACCGGCTTGTTGTAGATCACATGCGGCGCATCGAGCTGCTGGATGATGCCATTGCGCATGATGGCGATCCGATCGGCCAGCGTCATCGCTTCGATCTGGTCATGGGTGACGTAGATCATGGTGTTCTTCAGCCGCTGATGCAGCCGTTTGATCTCGACGCGCAGGTCGGAGCGCAGCTTGGCATCGAGGTTGGAGAGCGGCTCGTCGAACAGGAACACATCCACATCGCGCACCAGCGCCCGCCCGATGGCGACACGCTGGCGCTGCCCGCCCGAGAGATTGGCCGGCTTGCGCTGCAACAGCGGCTCGATCTGCAGGATTTCGGAAGCTCGCGCCACGCGCCGGCTGATCTCGTCCTTCTTGAGGCCGGCGACGCGCAGCCCGAACGACAGATTGCTCTCCACCGTCATCTGCGGATAGAGCGCATAGGACTGGAACACCATGCCGATGCCGCGGTTCTTCGGCTCCTCCCAGGTGACGTTCTTGCCCTCGATGAAGATCTGCCCCTCGCTGACATCCAGGAGGCCCGCGATGCAGTTCAGCAAGGTCGACTTGCCGCAGCCCGATGGTCCCAGCAGCACGATGAATTCGCCCTGCTTCACATCGAGATCCAGCGACTGCAGGACCTTCACCTGACCGAAATTAAGCGACAGGTCGCGGATCGAAACGCTGGTTTCCATATCGGCTATCCCTTCACCGCACCGGCGGCAATGCCGCGAACGAACCATTTTCCCGAGACAAAATAGACCACCAGCGGCACGAGCCCCGTAAGGATGGTTGCGGCCATGTTGACGTTGTATTCCTTCACGCCCTGGGTGGCGTTGACGATGTTGTTGAGCTGCACCGTCATCGGATAGTTCTGGGTGCCGGCGAAGATCACGCCGAACAGGAAGTCGTTCCAGATCCCGGTGATCTGGATGATGATGGCAACGATGAAGATCGGCAGGCTCATCGGCATCATGATCTGGAAGAAAATGCGCCAGAACCCTGCCCCATCGACCCGCGCCGCCTTGAACAGTTCGGGCGGCAGCGAGGCGAAATAATTGCGGAACAGCAGCGTCAGGATGGGCATGCCGAAAATGGTGTGGATGACGATGACGCCTTGCAGGGTCGAGAACAGCTTCACGCTCGCGAGCACGATCACCAGCGGATAAAGCATCACCTGATAGGGAATGAACGAGCCGAAGATCAGTGCGCCGAAGAAGAATTCGGAGCCTTTGAATCGCCAGTTGATCAGCGCATAGCCATTGATCGAGGCGATCAGCACCGACACGATGACGCTCGGAATGGTGATCTTCAGCGAATTGAGGAAACCGACCTTCAGGCCTTCGCAGTAAAGGCCGGTACAGGCTGTGTCCCAGGCCTTGAACCAGGGATCGAGCGTCATGTGCGCCGGCCAGGAAAAGATATTGCCCGCACGGACTTCGTCCATGTCCTTCAGGGACGTGGCGAGCATGACGTAGAGCGGAAACAGATAGTAGACGGACACGAAGAACAGCAGCCCGTAGACGACGATCTTCTTGGGTGTGAAGAATGGGCGCGGGCGCATTCCACTGGGCTCGACGGCAACGGACATTATTGCACCCTCCCGACGCGCTCGGTCATCTGTTCTTCTTGGGGCCGAATTCCATGTAGGCCCATGGAATGAGGATGATCAGCACAGTCACCAGCATCACCGTCGAGGCCGCCAGTCCCTGCCCCAGATTGCCGCGGGCGAACATGTAGTCGTAGACGTATTTGGCCGGGACGTCCGAGGCGAAGCCCGGCCCGCCCTGGGTCATGGCGACGACGAGGTCATAAAGCCGGACGATGCCCGAGCCGACCAGCACGAGCGTCGTCACCACCACGCCGCGCATCATCGGCAAAACGATATAGAGATAGGTTTTCCAGGTCGGGATGCCGTCGACGCGCGCGGCCTTCCATATCTCTTCGTCGATGCCGCGCAGGCCCGCCAGCATCAGCACCATGACGAGGCCGGTACCCTGCCAGAGGCCGGCAATGACGAGGGCGTAGATCACCATCTTGCCATTGGCCAGCCAATCGAAGGTGAAGGCCGTAAAGCCCCAGTCCCGCACGACCTTTTGCAGGCCCAGCGTCGGATTCATGATCCACTGCCAGACGAGCCCCGTGACGATGAACGACAGCGCGAACGGATAGAGCATGATGGTTCGGAACGTGTTCTCGAACCGGATCTTTTGGTCCATCAGCACGGCCAGCAGGAAGCCGATGCCCATGGTGAAGGTCAGCGACAGGACGCCGTAGATGGCAAGGTTGCGAATGGCGCCGACGAAACGCGTCGTATGAAACAGGCGCACATATTGCTCGAAGCCCACGAAGGTGCCGTTTGGCAGCGCCCCGGAATTCGTGAATGAGTAGACCAGTGTCCAGATGCTGCAGCCGATGAAAACCACCAGCACCGTCGCGATCATCGGAATGGCGGCAATCTTGCCGCTCAGGTTCCGGCGGAACATCTTCAGGAAAGATGGACGCGAACGCATATCCTCAGCGGCCAGGGTAGCTTCTGCCATCGACCAACGCCTCATTCCAGCTCTTGGGGGAGGATGGCTGGCTCGGGAAACATCCCAAGCCAGCCATGCCCAGCATGATGCTCAAGCACCGATCAGTTGGCGCTCGCGACGATGTCGGCATACTGCGACTGCAGATCCTCGACGGTCATGGACTTGTCGGCGAAGAACGAGAGGACGAGATCCTGCAACTGTCCCTGCGTGTCCGAGCTGAAGGCCTGCTCGCCGGTCGGCAGCACGTTGTCCGGGTTCTCCAGGATCTTGAGACCCTTCTTCATGCAATCATTGGCCTTGCTGGTGTCCACGTCGGCGCGCACCGGCATCGACCCCTTCTTCAGGTTGAAAGCCACCTGCACATCGGGGGACAGCAGCATTTTGGCCAGCTTCAGCTGTGCGGCCTGGATGCCAGGATCGGTGTTCTTGGGGAAGTAGAAGGCATCGCCACCCGTATCGACGATGTCATGAAGACCCAGACCCGGCAGGCATTCGTAATCCGTGCCCGCCACCTGGCCTGCCACCTGGAATTCACCCTGGGCCCAGTCACCCATGATATTGCCCGCGGCCTTGCCCTGGATGACGAGGTTGGTGGCGTCGTTCCACTGCGGAACGATGGCGTCGGTATCGGTCGCGTCACGCACGGCTGCCAGCGCTTCGGCCACCCTCTTGAAGTCGTCGCTGCGCACCGCATCGGCGCTCTTTTCGACGTTGATCTTGCGGAACAGATCCGGGCCGCCAACGCTTGGCAGCAGCACGCTCCACATGGTGTTGATCGGCCAGCCCTGACCCATCGACATCGGGATGATGCCGGCTGCCTTCAGCTTGGGGAAGTCCGCCACATATTCGTTCCAGTCCTTCGGAACCGGAATGTTCGCCGTCTTGAAAGCGGCGTCCGACAGCCAAAGCCATTGTTGCGAGTGGATATTGACGGGCACGCAATAGACCTTGCCGTCAAAGATGCAGCTCTCGAAAAGCTTCTTGGGCCGGATGGCGTCGAACCAGCCTTCCTGCTTGGCAAGATCAGTCAGGTCGGTCATCAGGCCGGCCTTGATCAGGTCCTCGGCATCGCGACCGGTATTCATCTGGGTCGCACCCATCGGATTGCCGCCCAGAATGCGGCTGATGATCAGCGGGTTGGCCACATCGCCGGAACCCGCGATGGCGCCATCGACCCAATGATCGCCACCCGGCAAGGCATCGAAACTATCGGCAAAAACCTTCACCGCGGCCGCTTCGCCACCAGACGTCCACCAATGCGTGACTTCGAGATTGGTAGCGTGTGCGCTGCCGCACATCAACGCAGCCGCCAGCGTGGCAGCTCCTGCAAATTTCTTCATGATGTCTCCTCCCAACGTCCACTCGGAGCCTTGGCTCCCGCGAAGCGATCAGTCCGCCCGCTCCCGGCGGGACATTTGCGACCGATTGCATGTAATCGATTGCATTTGCCTCCTCAGCGCTTCTGCAATCGATTGCAGAAGCATCAGACACTTCTTGCGCGCCTGTCAAGATCGATTTAGACAGGCTCAGTACCGATCAGCGACAGGGGATGCTGATGGCGCCCGAATCGCTAAAGAAAACACCTACAATTCAAGACGTTGCAAGAGAAGCCGGAGTTTCTTCCGCAACGGTAAGTCGCGCCCTGAGTACGCCTGAGCGTGTCTCGGAAGTGACGCGCGCGCGTATTTCGCACGCCGTCGACGCCACCGGGTACATTATCAACCAGGCGGCCCGCTCGCTGCGCATGCATGAGGCGCGCACCATCCTGATAGCGATGCCCAATATCGGCAATCCGTTCTACTCCACCATCCTTGACGCTGTCGTGAACGAAGCCACCTCCCGGGGCTATGGCGTCCTGGTAGCCAACCGCCTGGGGAACGATCCAACCCAATGGTTGCGGCACTATTTTTCGTCCAACCGGGCCGACGGCATGGTGCTCTTCGACGATTCGCTGAATCTCGATGGCCTGCACGACCTCCCCCGCCAGGGTGGCATGCTGCCGCTGGTCGTCTCCTGCGATGAATTGCTCGATGCCGATTTTCACGTCGTCATGACCGACAACCGGCAGGGCGCAGCCCGCGCCACGCGCCATCTCATCGCGCTCGGCCATACCCGCATCGGCCATCTGCGCGGCCGCCTCGTGCACAATTTCCCCAATGAGCGCTGGCTGGGCTTTTCCGACGCCATGCGCGAAGCGGGGTTGGCTATTCGCCCCGAATGGGTGTTTCCCGGCGATCATTCCATGCTTGCCGGCGAAGCGGCCGGTGAGGCGTTTGCCGCATTGTCCCATCGTCCCTCCGCTGTTTTCTGCGCCAATGACGAGATGATGATCGGCTTCCTGGCGCGCATCCGGGACCACGGCCTCGATTGCCCCCGCGACGTTTCGCTCGTGGGGTTCGACGACATTTCCATCACCGAGAACTACTGGCCGCCGCTCACCACCGTGCGGCAGCCGCGCCGCGATCTCGGCCGCGTCGCCACTGCTACCCTTTTGGATATCCTCGAAGGCACGGCACGCCCGTCCGATAGTCTGCGCATAGTGCTGCCCTCCGAACTGATCATCCGCCGG
This sequence comes from Devosiaceae bacterium, assembly GCA_036499825.1. Classification (GTDB taxonomy): domain Bacteria; phylum Pseudomonadota; class Alphaproteobacteria; order Rhizobiales; family Devosiaceae; genus Paradevosia. Next base: position 465,789 of record DASYCZ010000026.1, on the reverse strand, counting down.
AGCACCGCCAGCCCTCTCAGCCCACCTGACAACCGCTTCGGCTTGCGCTAAACGAAGCCCAGGGTCCCGTAGCTCAGCTGGATAGAGCAGCAGCCTTCTAAGCTGTTGGTCGCAGGTTCAAGTCCTGCCGGGATCGCCATCACAAACCGCCCCCATCGTGAAATTCAGACCGCCAGGCGTCGCGCCATATCGCGGTCGTAGGCCTGGCTGGCCTCGATCAGGGCCCTTGTGTAGGGATCGCTCGCGGCGCCATCGACGAGGTCTTGCCGGGTCAAAGACTCGACCACCCGGCCACTCTGCATGACCGCAAGCCGGTCGCACATATGGGCGATCACCGCCAGGTCGTGGCTGACGATAAGATAGCTGAGCTTCTGGCTTTCCTGCAGCTCCATCAGCAGGTTGAGGATTTCGGCCTGCACCGACACGTCCAGCGCCGAAGTCGGCTCGTCAAGCAGCAATATCCGCGGCCCCAGAATCAGCGCACGGGCAATGGCGACGCGTTGGCGCTGGCCACCGGAAAGCTGGTGCGGATAACGGTATCGGTATTGCGTGTCCAAACCCACATCGGTCAGCGCCTTGTCGATCCGCCAGTCGATCCTGTCCATGCCGTGGAGTTTGAGGGCTTCGCTCAAAACCGCGTTGACCGTGTGGCGTGGATGCAGCGACGCATAAGGATCCTGGAAAACCATCTGGATCAGGCGAGCCCGCTCCCTGGCAATCGCTCCATCAGACTTCTGGCCTTCGAGCAGGATGGTGCCGGTCCAGTGATCGTAGAGCCCGGCGATGCAGCGCAGCACCGTCGATTTGCCCGATCCGGATTCGCCCACCAATCCGAAGATGGAGCCATTCTCCACTTCGAGGGAGATATCGTTCAGCACTGGAACGAGTTGGTTGCCATCGTCGAAGGACAGCGACAGGTCTTGCAGTGAAATCGCAGCCATGGCCCTTTTCACCCAATTGCCCAGAGAGGGTCGCGTTCAAGCACCGGCAGCCGGTGCCGCCGCATGTCGAGGCGCGGCAGCGCTCCCAGCAAACCTTTCGTATAGGGATGCTTGGCCTCATCGAACTCGCTCGCCTTGAGGCTTTCCACGATCACCCCCGAATACATCACCAGCACCCGGTCGCAGAAGGAGCGCACCAGGTTGAGATCGTGGCTGATGAAGATCAGTCCCACACCGCGGCTGCGCACCAGATCATCGAGAATGGCGAGAACCTGAAGACGCACGGTGACGTCGAGCGCCGAGGTCGGCTCGTCCGCGATCACCAGGTCCGGCTTTGAAACCAGCATCATGGCGATCATGATCCGCTGCCCCATGCCGCCGGAAACCTGATGCGGGTAGAGATCGTACACCCGTTCGGGATCGCGGATCCGCACCGCCTTGAGCATCTCCAGCGCCTGTTGTTTGGCTTGCCTCCCGCCTATGCGCTGGTGGATGCGCAAGGTCTCGGCGATCTGCTGGCCCACGCGCATCACCGGATTGAGGGAGAACTTCGGGTCCTGCAGGATCATCGAGATATTCCGGCCGCGTATCCTGCGCATCTGCGCTTCACCGGCAGCAAGCAGGTCCTGCCCCTTGAAGCGCAGTTCTTTGGCCGACACCTGCGCGAATGCGGGATGCAATTTCAGGATGGCCCGTCCCACAGTCGATTTACCCGAACCGGATTCCCCGACGATCGCCACCTTCTCGCGGCCAATATCAAACGACACGCCTCGCACCGCGTCGACGCCATGCGGTCCCTTACCGAAGCGCACGCGCAAATCCTTGACGCTGAGCAGTGGCGCTGCCTCATCCATGTCAGCTGAGCCTTGAATCGAGGACATCACGTAATCCATCGCCAAAGAGGTTGAATGCAAGGCTCACCAGCAGGATCGCGAGGCCCGGAAACGTCACCAGCCACCAGCTGTCCAGCATGTACTGCCGCCCGCTCGCCATCATCACGCCCCACTCCGGAGTGGGCGGCTGCGCGCCGAGGCCCAGAAAGCCCAGTCCCGCCGCGGTCAGGATGACTGAAGCCATGTTGAGCGTCAGGCGAATGATCGTCGACGGGAGGCACATAGGCACCACGTGCCTTATGATGATCTGCAGGGGTGGCACCCCGATGAGCCTCGCCGCCGCGATGTAGTCGGACGATCGCACGCTCAGCGTCTCCGCCCGCGCCAGTCGCGCGATCATCGGCCATGAGGTAAGCGAGATGGCGATCACCGCGTTTTCAAGGCTGGGACCGAGCGCGGCCACGAACGCCAGCGTCAGCACCAGGCTCGGAAACGACAGGAACAAGTCGGTGATGCGCATAAGCACGACTTCCACCAGGCCGCCGAAATAGCCCGCAATGGTGCCCACGGCGAGGCCGATCGGCCCCACCGTCACCGTCACCAGCGACACGATGTAAAGCGTTGTCCGCGAGCCCCAGATCAGGCGGCTATAGACATCGCGGCCATATTCGTCGGTGCCAAGCCAGTGCTCCGCCGATGGCGCCTTGAGGGCGTTCGGCAGGTTCTGGATCACCGGATCATAGGTCGCCAGCAGCGGCGCAAACACGGCGCACAGGACCAGCAGCACGATGATGACGATGCCGATCAGCGCCAGCGGATTGCTCAGCAGCCGCAGCGTGCCCAATGCCGTCCCCTGCAGCAGGGCCTCGCCCGACGAGCGCGCCTGCCGCCGCAAGAACGACTGCTGCACCACGGCCAGTCCCTCGATGGCGACCTTGCCGTTCATTTGCGCGTCCTCGGATCGAGCACGCGATAGAGCGCGTCGGCGAGCATGTTGAGGCCGATGAAGATGATGCCGACCAGCAGCACGCAGACCATGATGGCGTTCATGTCGCCGACGAGCAGGTTGGTGGTGAGATACTGCCCAAAGCCCGGCCAGGAGAAAACCGTCTCCACCAGCACCGTGCCTTCCAGCAGGTTGGCATATGCGAGCGCGATGATGGTCACCAGTTGCACCCGGATGTTGAGGAAGGCGTGACCCCAGACCACCGCCCATTTGGACAGGCCCTTCACCCTGGCGGTGATGATGTATTCCTGCGACAACTGCTCCAGCATGAAGCTGCGCGTCATGCGGGTAAGATAGGCCATGGATGCGAGGCCGAGGATGCTGGCCGGCAGGATGATGTGGCTCACCGCATTCCAGAACACGTCCATCTCGCCGGCGATCAGGCTGTCGATAAGCAACAGGCCCGTTCGGGTCGGCACCAGCCCATCGAAATAGATGTCCACGCGCCCCTGCCCGCCTACCCAGCCAAGCATGGCGTAGAACACCATCAACCCCATCAGCGACAGCCAGAAATTGGGTATCGAATGTCCGGTGAGGGTGATCAGCCGCACCACGTGATCGATCGGCTTGCCGCGCTCTACGGCTGACAGCACGCCAAGCGGAATGCCGAGGCCGGCGCCGATGATCACCGCCACCGTCGCCAGCTCGATCGTGGCTGGAAATACGCGCATCAAGTCCTGAAGGATCGGCTTGCCCGTCATGATGGCGCTGCCGAAATCGCCTGTGCACATGCGCACGAGGTAATGCCAGAACTGCACCATCACGGGTTGGTCGAGGCCGAGCCGGTGATAGGCCGCGTCATAGCTCGCCTGATCGGCGAATTCGCCGACGATGCGCTGCACGGGATCCACGGGCATCACCTGCCCGACGAATAAGGTCAGCGCCAGCAGCAGGAATAGCGTGATGACGATGGCAATGCCGTTTCCCAGCACCTTGTTGAGCAACGGATGACGGCGGTGAACGGCCAGAGCGGGCATGGTTGCTTCCCAGAGCGGACGACAATAATGACCGCGGCCGGTGAAGCCGGCCGCGGCCGAGTGGGCTACCGGCTCTTGCTGACCTCGCGATAGCGAACCTGCCAGGTCGAGGGATAGTGGTAGTTCTTCACGTCCGCCCGCAGCACCACGGTATAGACCGCCTGCGAGATCGGCTGGATGGAGGGCACGAGGTCCTCGTAGCGCAACTGCACCGCCTCATACATTTCGCGCTGCTTGGCGGGATCGCGCTCGAGCACGGCAGCATCGATCAGCTTGTTGATCGTGTCGTCGAAGAACGATGTCCGCCAACCCGCATAGGACGTCAGCTTGGCTTCGTCGGAATTGTCCGGATTGTAGACCGACGACCTGAGGCTGCCATAAGGATCGGGTGCGCCGTCACCGCCACCACCGCCGCCGCGGCCGACCACGATGTCGAACTGGCGGTTGCTCATCGGTCCGTAGACCTGGTCGCTGCCGCCCTGCACGATATTGGCCTTGATACCGCCGAGCGCCAGGGTCGCCTGGATCGCCGTGCCGGTTTCGAGCCACGGCGTGTTGGACAGCACCAGCATGGTACATTCGAAACCGTCCGGATAACCCGCCTCCGCCAGGAGCTTCTTGGCATAGGTGACGTTCAGCTTGTAGCCGGGGTCTGGCAGGCTTCCGACCTCGCCGATTCGGATCGGCCGCTGATGATAGACGCCGTAGAACGGCATGATGGTCTTGTTGATGTTGTCATAGTCGATGAGATAGCGCAGCGCCATGCGGACGTCCCGCTTCTGGAAGCGCTCATCCTTCATGTTGACGGCAAGATAATAGTAGTTGCTGCCTGGGCTCGACTGGACCGCGACGTCCTTGTTGCTCTGCAGCGCGGTGATATCGGGTACCGACAGGGCCGTGGCGACGTCGATATCGCCTTTTTCAAGCGCGAAACGTTGCGCCTGCGATTCCGGCATGTTGCGGAAGATGACGCGCTTCATGAGCGCCGGTGTCTGCCAGTAGCCGTCGAAGCGATCGAGGATGACCACGTCGTTGGCGTCCCATCGCGTCAGCTTGAACGGGCCGGAGCCCGCATCATTGCTGTCGAGCCACGCTGCCGCATAGTCGTTGTTGGCGATGTGTTCCTTGGCCAGCTTGCTGTCGAGAAAGGCCGAAACCATGTTGCTGGAGAGCAGGTAGATGACCAGTTTCGGGTCGGTCGGCTTGGGCAGGTCGATGACGATCGTGTAGGGATCGGGCGCCGTGATCTGCTTGGTATAGTTGTCCTTGGTGAAGCCGAAGCTTTTCCAGGCCGTGGCCTGGTTCAGGTCCAGCGCCAGGGCGCGCTCGAACCCCCACAGGAAATCGGCGGCCGTCAGCGGGTTGCCGGAGTGAAATTTCACATCATCGCGCAGATGGAAGGTGAGCTTGTTGCCGTCCGGGCTCACTTCCCAGGATTTGGCCAGGCTGGGCTTGATGTTGAGCGGATTGACCGGATCGACCTCGACCAGGAAGTCATAGACGTTGGTCAGGATTTCGCTGGATTCCGGACCGGTCTTGGCGGCGGGATCGAGCGACACGATGGTGTTGAGATTGTCGCCGATGACAATCTGGTCTGCTGGCGTCGCGGCGATCGCGCCCACCGGAGCCGCCATCATGGCGGCAAGCATGAGCGCTGAGGCGCGCCATCTGCCCAGTTTCATTTGATTTCTCCCTTTGCAGCAGCGGCGACGGTTGGTCCGGCCTTCGCTAACAAATGACATCATACAACATGCAACCTTTGTGTAAAGTCACATGATCCTCGCAGGTCGCCCCTCCCAAGCTCCGAAATCACCCTATTCACCGCATGCACCAGCGCCGCCACTTGCTGGCTCGCCATCGCCGACGCCCATAATTTCCGCCAGCGACAATCTAAATCGTTGCCAGTCGACGGCTATTCTGTATGTTGTCGTATAAATTATGCCTGTCGTGGACGTGTTTCCAGCAGCAGGACCGATAGAGAGCAGACCATATGAAGCACCCCTCCTCATCTCCCACCACGCGCGTAGATCCACAGGAATTGAAGACCGTCCTCTCTTCAGGGTTGATGTCCTTTCCCCTGACCGATTTCGATGAGAGCGGCGACTTCAACCCGGCGGCCTATCGGGCGCGCCTGGAATGGCTCATGCCCTATGGGGCTACTGCCCTGTTTGCCGGGGGCGGGACCGGTGAAGGCTTCTCGCTGACGCTGGACGAACATGCCGAAGTGATCCGTACAGCGGCCGAAACCTGCGCTGGCGACACCCCGATCATCGCCGGCGTCGGCTACAGCACGAGGCTTTGCATAGAAATGGCACGAAACGCCGAGGCAGCGGGAGCGGCCGGCCTGCTACTGCTTCCCCATTATATGACCGAAACCAACCAGCGTGGTCTGGCGCGGCACATTGATGCCGTCTGCAAGGCCGTCGATATCGGCGTCATTGTCTACAACCGAGGCGTGTGCCGGCCCGACGCCGATTCTCTGGAGCGACTGGTCGACGACAACCCTAACCTGATTGGCTTCAAGGACGGCGTCGGCGATATCGAAGGCGTCACCGTGGTGCGCAACCGGCTGGGCGACCGCGTCAGCTACCTGGGCGGCCTGCCGACTGCCGAGGTCTATGCCGAGGCCTACAATGCCGCCGGCTTCCCGGTCTATTCCTCCGCCGTTTTCAACTTCATTCCCAGGACTGCCGGCGAGTTCTACGCCGCCGTCCGCGGCAATGACCGTGCCACAACCGCCCGCCTGCTCCACGACTTCTTCATTCCCTATATCGCCATCCGCAATCGCAGCGCCGGCTACGCCGTATCCATCGTCAAGGCTGGCGCGAGGCTGGTCGGTCACTCGGCCGGCCCAGTCCGCCCGCCCCTTGCCGATTGCACGCCGCAGGAACATGAGATGCTCAAGGAGCTGATTGATGGTCTGGGGCCGCAATAGCGACCTGATGTCCTATCGCTATGGCATTGACCCGTCGGGAAGCGAAAGGGCATTGTTTCACCTCGTGAAATGCCGCTACCGGCGATACTATGGCGATCATTGAGCCTAACCGCACGGCACGCCAGCAAGGATGGTCATGGAGAACAATAACGGCGACGCCAAGTGGCAGCTTGAACAGATCGGCAAGCGCGGCAACCTCGTCGCCTCGCTGGCCCACATGCTGGAACGACAGATCGTCGAAGGCCAGTTACAGGCCGGCGATCGGCTGCCGACCGAAGCGCAACTGGCCGCCAGCACCGGCGTGAGCCGGACGGTGGTTCGCGAAGCCGTTGCCTCCTTGCGCGCCGCCGGCCTCGTCGAATCGCGCCAGGGCGCCGGCGTCTTCGTCCTATCCGCCTCGCCTGGCTTCGGCCGCTTTCCCATGGCTGCCCGCAACCAGATCGAAGATGTCCTCTTCGTGCTCGAGTTGAGACTGGCGGTTGAAGTCGAGGCGGCGGCGCTTGCCGCCAGCCGGCGCACCGATGACGATATTGCCAACATGGAAGCGGCGCTCGACCAGTTGCTCGTCGCCCAGGGCGCGGGAGAAGCAGGCCTTGGCGCCGACATGACCTTTCACCAGGCCGTCGCCCAGGCGACGCAGAACCCTTACTTCGCCCAGTTTCTCAGCAGCCTGGGAGGGTCTGCCATGCCGCGCGGGCGCCTTCCCGACGACACCCGGCCGGGTGCCGATATGAGCGCCTATCTTGGCTTCGTCCTCTCGGAACATCGCTATATCAAGGACGCGATCGTCGCCCGGGATGCGACCCTGGCGGCCGCCGCCATGCGGTCCCATCTCGCCGGCAGCCGCTCGCGCTATGCCAATCTCCTCAAGCAGATCGCCAGGGAAAAAGACTGAGCATCCCGCCTATCCGCCATCGCGATCGAGGTCTCGGGCTCAACGCCGCCGGCGAAGCACCGCGCCGGCTTTCGCATGTCATAAAAATTTATATGACAACGACCAAAGGCCAGCCCTTCATCCCAAGAATCTCGCCCCGCACCCCGCCCTGCCTATTGCCACATCTCCGCAAACTTATAATATGACAGACAAGAATTCTGTGGAGGAAAGCCGTGAAGATCGTCGACGTGAAGGTGCGCGTATTCAACTATAAATCGCGGGTCAGCAAGGACAGCGCCGGGCACCAGCACGGCGGCGAACCACGCGATGCGGCGCATGCCATGCTGACCATCACCGCCGATGATGGCAGCCAGGGCCATTGTTTCCACGCCGCTGAGGCCATACGCCCCTTCATCGTCGAACAGTTCCTCAAAAAGGCGCTGATCGGAAGCGACCCGTTCCATCGCGAGAAGATCTGGCAGGACCTCTACCACCGTCAGCGCGGCAGCGGGCAGCAGTTCAGCGATCGCGCGCTGGCCGTCGCCGAACTGGCGCTATGGGATCTGGCGGGGCGCAAGCTCGACATGCCGGTCCACAAGCTCATCGGCACCTACCGCACCCAAATACCCGCCTATGGCAGCATCATGTGCGGTGACGAGGTCAAAGGCGCCCTCTCCAGCCCGGACGATTACGCGAACTTCGCCCTCAAGCTCGTGGCGCGCGGCTACAAGGCCATCAAGCTGCACACCTGGATGCCCCCAGTGGCCCGCGCTCCCGACCCCAAGCGCGATGTTGCCGCATGCGCCGCCGTGCGCGAAGCCGTCGGCCCCGGTATAGACCTGATGCTCGATGGCTATCATTGGTATTCACGCTCGGAAATTCTCTATATCGGCCGGGAGCTTGAGAGGCTGCACTTCGCCTGGATCGAAGAGCCCATGGATGAAGCCAGCATCGCGTCCTACAAATGGCTCGCCGATCACATCGATGTGCCAGTGCTCGGTCCTGAAAGCATGCCCGGCAAATTCCGTACCCGCGCCGAATGGGCCAAGGCCGAGGCCGCCGACATGCTCCGCGCCGGCGTCTTTGACGTCGGCGGCATCGGCCCCAGCCTCAAGATCGCTCATCTCGCCGAGTCTTTCGGCATGACCTGCGAAATCCACGGCGCCGGCGTCGGCAATCTTATCGTCGCCGCCACCGTTCCCAATTGCACCTGGTTCGAACGCGGCCTGCTGCATCCGACCATCGACTATGATGAGGCGCCGGCTTACCTCCACCAGATCCACGACCCCATGGATAAGGATGGCTTCGTTCACATCTCCGACCGGCCCGGGCTCGGCGAAGACATCAACTTCGACTACATCGACAACAACCTGATCACGTGATGGCAGCACTAGGCTCCGACCGCTTCAATCTGAGGCCCGCAACCAACGCCATGCCGATCACGTAAATAACGACGACCGAGAGCCAGATCGCCCCCGGCCATTGCTCCCTGACGACGAAATAAAAGCTCGAAAATGCGAGGGGCGCGATGATCGAGGCGAGGCTTACGGTCGATGCCAGTACGCCCTGGAACTGACCCTGCTGGCTCGCATCAACCTGCCGGGTTGCCATGGATTGCAGGGCCGGCACGCCGATGCCGCCCAGAGCGAAGATCGGCATGATGGCAAAGATCACCCAGCTCTGCGTCGCGAAGGCCATGATGGCCAGCGCCACGCAGGTGCCGGTGATGCCGATGAGGATCGCACGACGCTCGCCAAGCAGCTTCACGGCTGGCCCTGGAAGAAACACCTGGATCAGCGTCTGGCAGACGCCATAGGCGCCCAGCGACAGACCGATCCACAGCCCGTTCCACTGGAAGGTGTCGCTCCCCCACAGGGCCCAGCTGGTGCCATAGGCCTCGCCGGTGGCACTGAAGACAAAAAAGATCAGCAGAATGGGCCAGAGGCTCTTCATCGAGAACACCCAGGCCAGCGGCCGCAACGGGTTCAGCACCGCCAGGTCGATTTTCTCCGTCGTCGGTGTACGTGACTCGGGCAGCACGAAAAGCGCCAGCAGCAGATTGCAGGCGTTCAGTGCGGCTGCCGCCATGAACGGCAGCCGCAGCCAGTAGTCGCCGAGGGCACCGCCAAGCACGGGACCGATGATGAAGCCGATGCCGAACATGGCATTGAACAGGCCAAAGCGGCGGGCCCGCTTATCCTCGGACGATATGTCGGTGATATAGGCAGCGGCGACCGATGTGTTGGCACTCGTCAAACCCGCGATAGCGCGCCCGATCAGCAGCATCCAGAGGCTGGGCGCGAAGGCCAGGAACAGATAGTTGATGGCCGCCCCGGCGAGCGAAATCAGCAGCACCGGGCGGCGGCCGAGCCGATCGCTGAGAGCGCCGAGCATGGGCGCGAAGATGAATTGCATGATGGCGTAGAGGGCGATCATCACGCCGATATAGGGCGCCACGTTTTCGGCATGGGTGACGTCCCGCAAGAGTGACGGCAGTATCGGGAAGATCAATCCGATGCCAACGGCATCAAGCATAATGGCGGTGAAGATAACGACAAGCGGTCTGTTCATGACGAGCTCCATTGGCTGCGAGCATGCGGCGCAACGCGCCGATGGCGCGCGATCGGGCCTGACTGTGTCAGGGGTTCTGTTTTTTGGAGACGCTGGCCGAACCATGCGCGAAGAGGCATGGATGGCGTGTGCTTGACCACCTGGACGACTATTCGTCCACCTGTTTACTCCGCCACTGAGCGGATCAAGGGAGGCGGTCGCTTTTCGCGACAATTGCCAGTTACGTCAGGCGACCAGGACCGCACAAGTCTTTTTTGAGCATTGGCCCACGCCGGCACAGTTCCCGGCCCTTGCCCAAATCGTCGGCGGCCTCCACCTTGTACGCACGCAAAGGAGCCTGCCCACGTGACCAATCCGTTGTTGACTGACTGGAATACCCCCTACCAGTCCCCGCCGTTCGATCGCATTGAAACCACGGACTTCAAGCCGGCTTACCTTGAGGCGCTGGAATTGCATCGCGCCGAGATTGCGGCGATCGGCAACACTGATGCGGCTCCTACTTTCGAAAACACCGTCGCCGCGCTCGAGCGATCCGGCAAACCCCTGCGCCGTATCGAGATGCTCTTCGGCCAGCTTTCGTCGGCCGCCGCAAGTGACGAATTGCAGGCCGTCGAGCGCGAAGTCGTCGTCCTCGTCGCACGGCACTGGAACAGCATCTTCCTCGATCCAAAACTGTTCGCCCGCATCGATGCCCTCTATGACAGGCGCGACAGTCTCGGCCTCGATCCAGAAGCTTTTCGGGTGCTTGAGCGCTATCATCTCGATTTCGTTCGCGCCGGAGCGCGCTTGACCGCGGCAGAGCGCGATCGCTTTGCCGCCATTGTCGAGCGCCTGGCGTCGCTGGGCACCCAGTTCGGCCAGAACGTGCTTGCCGATGAACAGGAGACGGTCTTCGCCCTCTCCGAAGCCGAAATGGCCGGCCTGCCCGACTTTGCGCGCGCCGCGGCGGCAGAAACCGCACGCAACCGCAAGCTCAACGCGCCATTCGCCGTTACGCCCTCACGCTCCAGCGTCGAGCCCATCCTGCATTTTGCCCGCGACCGCGGCGTGCGCGAAAAAATCTGGCGCGCCTTCGTGCGGCGCGGCGCCAACGGCAACAAGAACGACAATTCCAGCATTATCGAGGAGATCGTGTCGCTCCGGAGCGAGCAGGCCCGGCTCCTCGGCTACCAAACCTATGCGGCCTATAAGCTCGCCGATTCCATGGCGAGCACGCCCGCTGCTGCCCGCGGCTTGCTCGAACAGGTCTGGGCCGGTGGCCGCATCCGCGCCGAAGCCGATCGACTGGCCTTGCAGGACCTCGCCAAAACCGATGGCCAATCGGCGCCGCTAGAAGCGTGGGACTGGCGTTATTATGCCGAAAAGCTGCGTTTCGCGCGTTACGATTTCGACGAGAACGAGCTCAAGCCCTATCTCCAGCTCGAAAAGATAGTCGACGCCACGTTCTTCGTCGCCGGCAAGCTGTTCGGCCTCACCTTCAACCCGCGCTCCGACATCGCCGGGTATCATCCCGATGTGCGCGTCTGGGAAGTGGTGCGGGAGGGCAAGGTTATTGGCCTCTTCTACGGTGACTACTTCGCCCGCCCAGGCAAACGCTCAGGCGCCTGGATGACGTCGTTCCGCGAACAGTCCAGGCTTGACGGCGCCCAGATCCCCTTCATCGTCAACACCTGCAATTTCGTGAAGCCGCCGGAAGGCCAGCCGGCGCTGCTCTCCCTCGATGAGGCGCGCACGGTGTTCCACGAGATGGGCCATGGCCTGCACGGCCTGTTGTCGGATGTCACCTATCCGCGCATCTCCGGCACCAATGTGGTGCGCGATTTTGTCGAACTGCCCAGCCAGCTCTATGAGCACTGGCTTGAAGAGGCGCCCGTGCTCGCCCGCTTCACTCACGTTCAAACCGGCGAGCCTATTCCCGAGGCGCTGCTGCAGCGCATGCGCGCCGCACGAACGGCCAATTCCGGTTTCGAAACGGTCGAATTCGTCTCCTCTGCTATTCTCGATATGGATTACCACTCACAACCCATGCAGGGCTCCGTCGCCGATTTCGAAAAGGCAGTGCTTACCGGCATCGGCATGCCGCGCGAGATCGCGCTCCGCCATGCCAGCACGCATTTCCTGCATCTGTTTTCAGGCGATGGTTACGCCGCGGGCTATTATAGCTATCTGTGGAGCGAAGTTCTGGATGCCGACGGTTTCGGCGCTTTCAGGGACACCGGCAATCCCTTCGATCCAGCTACGGCGAAACGGCTTTACGACTACATCTATTCGGCCGGCGGCAAACGCGATTTCGCCGAAGCCTACCGCCTCTTCCGCGGCCGCGACCCCGATGTCGGCGCCCTCATCGAAGACCGCGGACTGGTCAGGCCGGAGCCGGGTGAGGCCTGACGACCTCACCCTAGAGCGCCTCACGCTTTGATTGCATCAAACCGAACGCTCCAGGTCTTTGTCTAATCGCGTTTTCGAACCTGAAAAGTGGCATCCACTTTTCCTGAAAAACGCTTTAGTTCGGCAAACCGCTAAAAACTCAACGCCAGGCTGGCCTTGAAGCTGTGATCCTGCGTCCCGCGCGCCAACTGGCCGCTATGGCTGAAGCCAAGGCTGGCATTCGTCGAGAGATTGAGATCGAGCCCGGCTTCGACCACAGCACTATCCTTGGTGATGGGTGTCGGTGATGTTGAAGCCGACGCCGCCACTACAAACTCTGCTCCACTGCAGAACATGAGCAAAGCCGATCAATAAGAGAAGAAATTCAATAGAAATAGCATCACGTTACTTCTTTTACGGGCTGTGCCATTTCAGTCTCGGATACGAACCTCTTCACCACGCTGATTGACTGGTACCGATACTGCCGCGCCGGACCGGCGCGCCAGCGATAGCCAGGTGACAAAGGTGCGGGCCGGCTGCACCTGGGGCGAATTGGCGTCGTAAAGCGCCGCATAAGTCGGACCATCGACGCGAATGTGCGGCCAGGGTTCGATCAGCTCCCCTTTGAAGAGCAGATCGCCGATGGTTTCGAGCGGGCACACAAGCGCCCCCATGCCGGCAAGAGCCGCCTCCAGAGCCAGATAGAAGTGGGGAAACGACGCGGCCTTGCGCGGCGCCTGGCTCATCCCCGCCGCTTTCAGCCATGCCTCTAGCTCTCCCGGCCGCGTAGCGGCCCGCAGGATCGAACCGGCCGGAAGGTCCGCCGGAGAGGCCAGTTTGCCTGCCAGCAAGAGCCGGGGTGAAATGGCAAGAATCAGTTTTTCACGCAGAAACGGTGTCGTGGTCAAATGATCTGGGGCGTGGGGATCGGAGCGGATCGCCACGTCGAAGGGAATGTCGAGCCAGGCATCGAGGCTGTCCGTCTGGCGAACCTGCACCGAGATTTGCGCGTGCTCCTCGGAAAAGCTCCAGACCCGCGGAATAAGCCAGCGCATGGCGAAAGTAGACGGCGCAATCACCTTCAATATCGTCGCGTCCGCATCGCGTCGCAGCTCGGCCACCGTCTCGGCAATCATTTCCCACGCCCTGTCAGTCGCTTCGGCCAGAGTCATGGCCTCATCGGTAGGCTGCATGTGTTTGCGGTTCTTGTGAAAGAGCGGCCGCCCGAACCAGTCCTCGAGTGTGGCGATCTGCTTGCTGATGGCGCCATGCGTCACAAATAGTTCGTCAGCGGCACTTGTGACGCTACCAAGACGAACAACACTTTCAAAAGCAATCAAAGCTTTCATCGGCGGAAGTTTTCTTGCCATCTGTTCCAAAACCTCACACAGATACGAGAAAAACTCAATTTACTGACGTCTTCGCCTCGTCAATAATTACAAACACAACACACCAATACTATTGACAGCCGGGCAGCATACGCACGGCGAGTGACATGCTGATGAACCCGGGGGACGAATTTTGACGGCAAGCCAACAACCATCCGAACCATTGCTGATCAATGGACGCAGCTATCGCCGACCGGTGCAGCCAGTCGTCATCATCTGCTTCGACGGATGCGACCCTGCCTATCTGGAAGCCGCGGGTTCGGTTGGCGCCATCCCCACGCTCACAACCATGATGCGGGATGGTTTCTACAGCGTGGCTCTGGCCGCCATGCCAACCTTCACCAATCCCAACAATGTCGCCATCGTTTGCGGCGCACCGCCGGCGGTCACAGGTGTTGCGGGGAACTACTATCTCGACCGCGAAACGGGTCGGGAAGTGATGGTGCTCGATGGGCACCAGATGGAAGCCGAGACTATTCTGGCGCGTTTTTCGGCCATCGGCGACAACGTTGCCATCGTCACCGCCAAGGACAAGCTGTTGAAGGCGCTGGCACGCGGCCATGACGGCATCGCGCTTTCGGCGGAATCGCCGGCCGCCGCCATTGCGCAAATTGGCCCCATCGGGGCCGGTGGCGCTCCGGACAAATATTCGGCGGACCTGTCGCTGTTCGTGCTCGATGCCGGCATCGCGCTGCTCGAGCGGCACGACTGCGATGTCATCTATCTGTCGCTTTCCGATTATGTCGAACACAAGCATGCCCCCGAAACATCGGAGGCGATCGCCTTCATGCAGGCGGTCGATCGGCGTCTCGGGCGGATGGTCAGCCTTGGCGCCGTCGTCGGCATCGTCGCCGATCATGGCATGAACGACATGGCCAATGCCGATGGTACCGCCCGCATCGTCCTGGTGCAGGATGAGATCGAGCGGACATTCGGCGCCGGCTCCGCCCGCGTCATCTGCCCGATCACCGATCCCTTCACCCGCCATCATGCCTCGCTCGGCGGTTTCGTGCGGGTCTATCTCAATGGCCAGGACGCGAACGTCGAGGCCGTACGACAGCACATCGCCAGCCTGGCCGGCGTCGAAATGGCGCTTACCGGAGCCCAGGCCTGCGCCCGCTTCGAGCTTCCCCTGAAGGGTGAAGCGGACATCGTCGTCGTCGGCCAGAAGGGCGTGGCATTGGGCGCAACGGCGGCTGAGCACGATTTGTCGCAGCTTGCCGGCACGCGTTTGCGCTCGCATGGCAGCACGGCGGAACAGCCCGTTCCCTTCATTCTCTCCCACCCCCTCGATCCTGCCTTCCGCGACCGCGCCAAAGCCTGCCTGCGCAACTTCGACATCTTCGACTACGCCCTCAATGGAGTGACCCTGTGACGGATCCTGTTTTCCCCGATGCCGGCCCCAAGGGGCGCGTCGTGCTCGTCATCACCGATGGCCATCGCGCCGACTTCCTACGGCCCGACACCTGCCCCCGGCTTTCCGATTTCGCCGCTCGCTCGCGCCGCTTTGCCAATCATCGCGCCATCTTCCCATCGGCGACCCGCGCCAGCGCGGCAGCCATCGCCACCGGCTGCTGGCCGGCCAATCACGGGCTGCACGGCAATTCGATGGGCCTGCCTGACGGTGAGGGTTTCCGCGTTCATGACGTCGGCGATCCGGCGTTCGTAGGTAAGCTGCGCAACGCCTTTGGCCGCACGCTGAAAGTGCCCACCATGGCCGAACGGCTGGCCGCCTTTGGCGGCGCCGTCATCGCCTCCAATGTCTCGCCCGGTGCCGCCTATTTCCACGATCCCGACCATTTCGGCCATGTCATCCACCGCGCCGGCTCTTTCGGTCCGGGCGGCGAAGTTCTCGGCCTCGACCAGGCGCCGGTCGTCAGCCACGACTATGCGGGCGACGAAGCACTGGCCGCCTGGTTCTGCGACGAGGTGTTGGAGAAGCGCAAGCCGCGCCTTGCGGTCCTGTGGACCGCCAACCCAGACTCCGCCATGCATGCCGACAAACTCGGCTCGCAGACGCACCTCGATGGCATCGCCTGCGCCGACCGCTGCTTCGGCCGCGTCGAGGACATGGTCGAACGCCTGCGCGGCGAGGGCGAGGACATCCTGCTCATGGCCGGATCCGACCATGGCCAGGAAACGGTGATCGGGCGGATCGCCGTAGCCGATCACCTGGTCGAAGCCGGCCTCAAGGACGGCCCCGACAGCACCGATGTGGTGGTGGCGCCGCAGGGCGGCAGCGGCCTCATTTATGTGGCGCCCCACGCCATGGGCCGGGTCCCCGCCATCCTTGCTTTCCTGCGGGCGCAGCCCTGGGCAGCGGAAGTCTTCCTTGGTGATGAAATGCTGCATATCGGGCAGCGGCCCGGCAATGGCCTCATCATAGCGCTGGCCATGGCCCGCAATGAAGAACCCAACGAATTCGGCGTTCCCGGCCAGATCATGCTCTGCGTCGACGATGCCAAGCCGGGCAAGCCGGAAGGCTTTGGCAGCCATGGCGGCCTCGGCGGGTTCGAACGCCATCCTTTCCTTATCGCCAATGGCGGCGGCTTCGCCCCTGGCACGGTCGAGCGCGGTGTCACGCGCCTGATCGATATCGCACCTACGGTCATGCGCTACCTGGGCCTGCCCAGGGACGGCATGGACGGATTGGCCCTTCCACAGAACTGATCCCTCAGGAGTTCTCATGAAAAAGCTACTGCTTGCGCTCGCAGCGGCGATGTTTATCGGACAGGCGGCGCCCATGCCGGCCTTCGCCGCCGACCCGCAGCCCGTCTATGGCGGCATCCTCCATCTCAAATGGGGCACGCTCGATACGACGGATTTCCACCGTCATACCGGCACCATCTCCCTGCCGCATCCGTTTGCCGAAACCCTGACCTCGATCTCCAAGGACGGCAGCCCCAAGCCGCTCCTGGCAGAGAGCTGGACCGTTTCGGAAGACGGCCTGACCTATACCTTCAAGATCCGCCAGGGCGTGAAGTTCCACAACGGCCGTATCATGACCGCCAAGGACATCCAGGCCAATTTCGAGCGTATCCGCGACAAGGTCAAAGGCGGCTGGCTGACCACCGCGATGGAGCACGTCAAAAGCTTCGCGACGCCGGACGACTACACTTTCGTCGTCAACATGTCGTCGCCGTTCTCGCCCTTCCTCAACCTCATCGCCGAGGCCTGGATCCTGGCGCCGGAATCGCCCGGCTGGGACACCACCATCACGCAGCCGATCGGCACCGGCCCCTTCACCTTCGATAGCTGGACGCCGCAGCTCGTCCTCAAGGGTTCGAAGTTCAAGGACTACTGGATGGAAGGCAAGCCCTACCTCGACGGTATCGAATTCGACGTGCGCGAAACCGCCGATGCCACCCTCGGCCTGCGCGCCGGTGATTATGACGTCGCGGACGTACCCCTCGACAAGATCGACCAGTTGAAGCAGGCCGGCTTCGACATCCAGTTCCTTGGCGGCACCAGCTGGAACTTCGTCTCCTTCAACAACCGCAATCCCCGCCCGCCCTTTGACAACGTTCGTATCCGCGAAGCCGTCGAATGGGCAATCGACCGCAACCAGTTCTCCAAGATCCTCGACGGGAACTATGGCGAACCGGGCAACCAGCCGGTCGGCAAGGACAACTTCTTCTTCGACAAGGATATGGCCGCCAACGATCCACACAACGTCGCCGATCTCGACAAGGCCAAGGCGATCATCAAGGAAGAAGGCATCAAGCCGTCCGACTACAACGTCTATATCGTCAACACTGTCGGCAATAAGTTCGGCCCGCTCGTCGCCCAGGTTCTGCGCCAGCTCGGCTTCGGCGTCGACGTCAAGGATTTCGACGACCTCGGCTTCCAGCGTGCCCTCAGCGAATTCAACTGGGACATCTATCCCGGTGGCTCGGGCGCTCGTAACGACATCTTCCTGCGCTATGTCCGCCTGATGAGCGACGGCCCCAATCCGGGCCTGTGGGGCGGCATCCAGAACCCCGACCTCGACGCCCTGATCAACCAGGCCGCCTCGACGCCGGATGCGGCAAAGAGCCGGGACCTCTACCTCCAGGCCTGGAAGCTGGTGATGGACCACCACTACACTTTCGGCATCGACCAGAACCCGTCGGCCTTTGCCATCAGCCCGAAGGTGCATGATTTCACCGTGGGCTTCAACAACTCCGCTCACCGGGTCGATGGCGGTCTCGCCTTCACCTGGCTCGAACACTGACAAAAGCCAACGCGAAAGGCCCGAAATGTCGGTCGAAGCCTCTCCCAGGACCTTCCGTCCATCATTCTCGGGCCTGAGCCCGCTGACTGTCCTCGCCTATGTCATCGTGGCGGCCGCCCTCGTGGTGGCCGTCGCCGGCCCCTGGCTGGTGACGCAGGACCCGTTGATGTTCAGTGCCGACATCAACATGCCTCCGGGCAACGGTCATTTCCTCGGCACTGACGATGCCGGGCAGGACGTTTATTCCCGCCTCGTCATCGGCACCGGCCTCAGCCTCTTTTACGGGGCCGGCGCGGCCCTTGTGGCCCTCGTCATCGGCGCCATCGTCGCGCTTCTCGCCATGGCCTTGGGGCGTCCGACCGAAATCGCGCTCTTCGCCGGCATCGATCTCATCCGCGCCCTGCCCGGCATTCTGTTTTCACTCGCCTGCATCGTAGCCTTCGAGCCCGGCGTCTTGTCAGTCGTGCTCGCACTGGGCGTTTCCTTCGCCCCCAATTTCGCGCTCATCACCCGTTCGACCTATCTGCAACAAATGGCGCAACCCTATACTTCTGCCGCCAAGGTACTCGGCGCCGGCCGCATGCGCATCGCCCTGGTGCATGTCCTTCCCAATATCGCCGGCGCACTCGTCACCCAGTTCGCCATCATCCTGCCGCGCTGCATCGTCTCGGAATCCGTGCTGAGCTTCCTCGGCCTCGGCGTTTCGCCCGAAACCCCGACCTGGGGCCGCATGATCGCCAGCGCCACCCCCTATATCGAGGAAGCCCCGCACGCCGCGCTCGCGCCCATTATCGCGCTGTCGCTCGTCACCTTCGCGCTCGCCATCGTGGGCAATTCCATCCGCCAACGCTTCAACGTCTCCCGCAGGAATGTCACGCTATGAACCCGCATCTGCTCCGGCTGTTGGGCGCCATCGGCATCGATGTGCTGCGCTCAGCCCTCATCGCCCTCGGCATCATCGTCTTCACCTTCTTCGTCATCCGCATGATCCCCGGCGATGTGGTCGATGTCCGCGGCCTTGAAGGCTCGCTGACCTATTCCCAGCAATCGGCGATGCGTGAGGATCTTGGCCTCAACAAGCCCTGGCTCACCCAGTTCGGCGAATGGACCGGCATGATCCTTTCGGGCGATCTGGGCGATTCCTCGCGCTACAATCGCCCCATCGTCGACCTGCTCGCCATTGTCCTGCCCTCGACGCTGCTTCTCGGCGCCACCGCGCTCGTCATAGGCCTCATCTTCGGCATCGCTATTCCAACATTGGCCTGCCTGTTTCCGCGCTCGATCTTCGTCGGCATCGTCGAGTTCATCACCATCTGGTCCATCACCATGCCGACCTTTTCGATAGGCATCGTCTCGGTCATCGTCTTTGCGGTGTGGCTGCACTGGATACCCGCTATCGGCAATTTCGTGGTGCCGGCCATCATCCTGGGAGCCGACGCCACCGGCAGCCTCGCCAAGATGCTCTACGAGGACATGAAGGACATCGAGGCCGCCGAATATATCCGCGCTGCGCGCGCCAAGGGCCTCAGCCGCACCCGCATCGTCCTGCGCCACGTCTTGCCCAACGCCCTTACGGTCACCATCGCGCTGGCCGGGCTGATGCTTGCCGGCATCTTCACCGGCGCCATCACCATGGAGGTCGTATTCGGGCTTCCGGGCCTGGGCACCATGACACTGCAGGCCATTCAGGGTCGAGACTATCCGGTCGTGCAGGCCATCATCATCTGGCTGGGGCTGGCGGTGATCCTTGCCAACCTCATAACCGACATCATTCGCAAACTCGTCGATCCCCGCCTGAGGAACTCATGACCCAAGCTCCCCTGCTCGCCGTCTCGGATCTGCGTGTCGCCATCTCGACCCGTACCGGTGCCGTAAAGGCCGTCGACGGCATTTCCTTTTCCATCGCTCCCGGCCGCACCCTGGCGCTGGTCGGCGAGTCCGGCTCCGGCAAGTCGATGACCGCCATGTCGCTTCTCGGCCTCACGCCTCCCGGCACTGTGGTGGAAACTTCCGGCAGCGCCCGCTTCGACGGCCAGGACCTGTTGGGGCTTCCCGAAGCCGAACTGCGCCGCATCCGAGGCCGCAGGATAGCGGTGGTGTTCCAGGATCCGTCCGCCGCTCTCGATCCATTGATGAACGTCTTCAACCAGATCCGCGAGGCGCTCCCCGCAGAGCTGGCAGGTGGCGTCGAAGCCCGGCACCGCGTCCGCGAACTGCTCGCAGAGGTCGGCCTCGCCGCCGTTCCCCACATCGAAAAGCGTTATCCGCATGAGCTTTCCGGCGGCCAACAGCAGCGCGTTGCCATCGCGGCGGCACTGGCCGGCTCCCCTTCGCTCCTCATCGCCGACGAGCCCACCACCGCTCTCGACATGACGGTGCAGGCGCAAATCCTTCAGCTTCTTACGAACCTGCAACAGGCGCGCGGCATGGCCATGCTGCTCATCACCCACGATCTCGGCATCGTCGCCACGCACGCCGATGACGTGCTGGTGCTGCGCAAGGGCGCCATGGTGGAAGCCGGCCCCGTTGCCGAAGTCATCGGCAACCCCAAAGACGCCTATACGCGCATGCTGCTCGACAGCCGCCCCAGCGTTCACGGCGCTCCCTCCGCCGGGCAAACATCGTCGCCCAACGTCCTCGCCGTTGCTGCACTCAAAGTCACCTATCCGGGCCGCAACGTCTTTTCACCGCGCATCGTCGCCGTCGATGGCGTGAGCCTCACATTGCCGCGCGGTTCATCGCTGGGCATCGTCGGCGAAAGCGGCAGCGGCAAGAGCACCGTCGCCAAGGCCATTGTCGGCCTGACCCGGATCGATAGCGGCTCGGTGCTGCTGAACGGCAAACCGCTTGCCAACCCCGAGCATATGCCGGCAAGCCTTCGTGCCCGCGTACAGTACATCTTCCAGGATTCTTACGGCGCTCTCAATCCGCGCATGACCGTCGAGCGTGCGATCGGCGAACCCTTCGCTATCGCCGGCATGCCCCGGCCGAGACGCCGCGACGGCGTTCTCGCTCTCCTTGAGGAAGTCGGCCTTTCGGAAATCCATCTGGGCCGCTACCCGCGCGAACTTTCGGGCGGACAGCGCCAGCGCGTCAATATCGCCCGTGCCCTGGCGCTTTCGCCCGAACTCCTCATCTGCGACGAAATCGTCTCGGCCCTCGACGTTTCCATTCAGGCCCAAGTCCTCAAGCTCCTCAAGCAATTGCAGCAAAGCCGGGGGCTGACGCTGCTTTTCATCAGTCACGACCTCGCCGTCATCGCGCAGCTCTGCGATCACGTGCTGGTCATGAAATCAGGTGAGGTCGTCGAAACGGGGTCGGTACCGTCGGTCTTCGACAGGCCGTCGCATCCCTACACCAAGGGACTGCTGCAGGCAGCGGCCGCCCTGGACACACGCGATGCATCGGCACGCAACCGGCAGGACGATGAAAATCTTCTTCTGTCGAGGCGACCACTGGCCCATCTGGCCTAGCTGGCCCGTGTCCATTTCAACGGCTGGCGCTGTCAGCCGCGAAGCCGTGCATACGGCCCGACCACTGCAAGGCGACGACGAAACCCTTGACCGAGGGCAGGATCAAAAGCGGCAGGATGATCGCGAGCGGCACGAACACCGCGATATAGATCATGGCATTGCCGTGGCCGCGAAGTTCCATGTCGAGCATGAAGAACACCAGGATATGTCCGACGATCATGATCGACAGATAGGGCGGCAGGTCATCGGCACGGTGATGGGATAGCTCCAGCCCGCATACCGAGCAGGTATCCACCACCTTGAGATACTTGGAAAAGAGCTTTCCCTTGCCGCAGCGCGGGCACCGGCAGCGCATTCCATTGAGCACCGCCGGCAAAAAGGGTCGCGGATCGAGTTGTGCAGGCCTGCTGTCAACCATTGTCATTCACCGTCACTCCTGACTGAAACGGTGCGGATGCAATTCATCCACATCTATGCATACGCTTTAACACATTGCATGCACAATTACCATACAATTTTTGAAGTCTGCATCATACCACCGAAGGGCTGCGCCTGCGATCTTAGACGACCATGCTGGTCAGAGCGGGCGCCTGACCGAGAATATCGGCGATCATGTTGAGGCTGGCCTCAAGATCGGTGCGAGACACCACGCTGCCAAGCCCCAGACGGACGGCCTCGGGCGCTTCCGCCATGGCGAACGCATCGCTGGGAACGACACCGATCCCCACGCTTCTGAGCTTGGCCGAAAAGCTGTGGCGATCCCAGGCGCCGCCGAGGGGCAGCCAGGCGTGAAAGGCTTCCTGATGCGCGATCGCATCGGGGAGAAGGCGCGAAAGCATGCGCTGACGCTCCTTCGATTCCTGCTGAATTGCCCTCAGAATGCTGGCCGCCACGCCGGTGTCGATCCAGCGGGTCGCGATCGCGGCCGTCAGGGGCGAAGCGATCGCCGTCGAAGCCCGGATATTGCCCGCCAACCTGCCGACACTGCGCATATCAGGTACCACGAGATAGGCCACGCGCAAGGCCGGGGAGAGGCATTTGGCCAGACTGGCGACGTAGTAAGTCAGTTGCGGCGCAAAGCTCGCAAGCGGCGCCAATCCATTCCGCGGCAGCAACGCATAGGCATCATCCTCCACAATCGGAACGCCGAAACGCGTGGCAATTTCCGCGATGGCCTGCCGCCGCTCCAGGCTCATCGTCGCCGTAGTGGGGTTGTGCAAGGTCGGCGTGCAGTAAAGCGCCTTCGGCTTCTCATCTCGGCAGGCGGACTCGAAGGCTTCCGGCAATATACCCTCCCCATCCATGGCCAGCGCACGCACACGCAGCCCCAGATAGGCGGCGAGCGCCTTGAAGCCCGGATAGGTCAGCGCCTCGGCGCAAACCAAATCCCCCGGCTTGGCCAGGTGACCGATCACGGCCATGAGAGCGCCCTGGGCGCCGGGCGTCACCAACAGGCGCTCTGGAGTCACCTCGGGAAGGACGGGCGCCAGCCACTGCGCCCCCGCCGCCCGATCGGCAGCGCTACCGCCGGCTTCCTGATAACGCAGCAGGAGATCAAGGCCATCGTCTCCCTGCACCGAGGCAATATCCTGCCACATGCGGCGCACAAGCCCGTCGTCTGCAAAACGTGGGGGCAGGTTCATGCTCATGTCCACAATGCCGGCCATAGGCTGCAACTGCCCCGGCGCACGCGCCCGGACATAGGTCCCCTGCCCGACCCGCCCCTCGATCAACCCACGACGGCGCGCCTCATTGTAGGCACGGCTGATGGTCGTGAAATCGATCCCCATCAGTTCGGCAAGCGCCCGTTGCGGTGGCAGGCGCGCTCCGGCGAGCAGCCTCCCTGAGGCGATATCAGCGCCGATTGCACTGGCAATCGCCAGATATAGCGGCCCATCCGCCTTGCTGACCGCGGGCACCCAGATTTGACCGGATTCTGACTGCTTCATCACGTTCTTCCATACAGAATTGTATGTTTATGTATGCATCCTCGCCGCCAGCCTGTCAAATCATAGGCCGCACACAAGGAACCAGTGCCTATCTGCGGGCCCTAACCGGTCACGGCCGGGTATAACCCAGCCCTTGCGCTTACCATCAATTCAGATATATATGCATATTGTATGTAAAAACGAGCACATGCAATCGAGCGCCAAGCTTACCCGACCGCTCCCGCCAGCTGTTTATGGAGATATGACTATGGAACTGTTCACAGTTATCACCCAGAATCCGCTTCTCACGCCGATTATCGTCATGTTCGTGGCCCTCAGCACCGCCATCGCATGGGGACAACTGCAAACGCGGGGCCTGAATATGCCGGCGAAATAGACTGAGCGCACCACGCGCCGGGCCGATCAAGATCCCGGCCTAACCGGGATGCCGGCGCAGGTCTTTGGGGCGAGGCCCCCCCTTAGGAAGCCTCGTCCCTCATAAGATCGCGAACCGATTCACGCATGATCATTTCTGCCGCGAGCACGGTTTGTTTGGGCGGGTTCATCTCACCCTTCATGCGGGCAATGAGATACGTCAGCGCCTGTCGCGCCAACTCCACGATCGGTGTGCGCAGAACTGAAAGTGGCGGCTCGAGTATATCGGCCCAGGCCGGCTCATCGAGCGTAACCATCGAGCAGTCTCGCGGCACCCTTACCCCGAGAACGCGAAAGCTTCGTATGGCCCATTCCGCCATGTAGCTGGTCGTGGTGATCACCACGGTCGGCTTGAACGCCTCTCTGGCGCGCACAAATGCTTCCTGAAACTCCTGGGCATCGTCACCGCTAGGGACGCTGTCGACGACCAGGCCGTCAAATCGTTCCCGTGCGAGCTTGGCACCCCGCAAGCGCTGCTGCGTCACGATATTCATCCGGTCGCGGAACATGAAGAGCACGCGCCTGTGCCCGTACTGATAGAGGCGCTCCAGCAGATCGGTCATGACGCGGACATTGTCTATGCTGACCTGATCGAAACCAAAGCTGTCCGGCACCGGACGGTCGATAATGACTGTCGGCAAGGCCGAGTTCTTCAGAAACGTCAGCGTTGCTTCCGGCCGAACGCTGGGCAGAAGCACCAAACCGCCCAGACGGTACTTCATCAGCGACTGAATCTGTTGAAGCTCTTCCTCCGGCGACGTCGGGCTCAGCACCTGCAGGGTTTCATAGTGATCGGCACGCGCCAGTTGCCCAAATTGCTCGGTCAGATCCGAAAACAGGGCCAGGCGCGCGCGCGGCACACAGATTCCGATGAGCCCCGTGGTCTTGGACGGCAACCACTGCGCCAACACGTTAGGGGTGAACCCAACCATGGCGACGGCCTCGAGCACGCGCGTGCGCCGTTCCTCGCTCACCGGCACGGCACCACTTAGCACATTGGATACGGTGCCGGTCGATACCCCCGCCAACCTGGCGACCTCATAAATCGTCGGCTTGTTGCTGCGCTTATTTGCCATCGCAAGAGACCTTTCAGATCTCTAATCGCACCCTTTGCCGTGGTTGAGCAATGCGTTAGCCACCCTTGTGAGCGCTATTCTTGCACAAACGCTTCGGCGCGTGTTTCCCGCGGCGACGGCAAGAGCGGTGATGATTTCGCTGACCATGACCTGCCGCTATATGAGACCGCCCAGCAAGACGTATTTGCGCTCGACGAACTCCTCTATGCCCTGGCGTCCGCCTTCGCGGCCGAGACCGGATTGTTTGACGCCGCCGAACGGCACCAGCTCTGTCGAGATCAACCCCGAATTGACCCCCACCATGCCTGCCTCAAGTCCCTCCATGACCCGAACGATCCGATCATAGCGGGTTGCATAGAAGTAGGCCGCAAGACCATAGGGAGAGGCGTTGGCGCGGCTTACCCCCTCCTCTTCCGTATCGAAGCGGATGATAGAGGCCACCGGACCGAACGTTTCTTCCTGCGAGACCAGCATGTCGTCGGTGACGCCGGTGAGAATGGTGGGCTCGAAGAAAGTTCCGCCCAGAGCGTGGCGACGCCCACCGACCATGATGGAGCCGCCTTTGCGGACTGCATCTGCCAGGTGGCTTTCGACCTTGTCGATGGCCTGGGTATTGATGAGCGGGCCTTGGGTCGTGCCCTCTGACATGCCATGTCCGACGACGAGCTTGCCGACGGCTTCACTGAGCTTTTTAACGAATGCATCATGCACACCAACCTGCACCAGGATACGATTGGCGCACACGCAGGTCTGTCCCATGTTGCGGAATTTGGAGGCCATGGCGCCTTGCACCGCTACGTCGAGGTCGGCGTCATCGAAGACGAGGAACGGGGCGTTGCCTCCAAGTTCAAGCGAGATCTTCTTCACGCCATCGGCCGCTTGCCGCATCAGCAGCTTTCCAACCTCGGTCGAACCCGTGAAGGTAATGACGCGCACTGCCTCATGCCGGGTCAGGACGCCCCCAATGGCGACCGGGTCCCCCGTAATGACGTTGAAAACACCCGGCGGCACGCCCGCCTCCTCGGCAAGCCCCGCCAGTGCCAGGGCGGTCAGCGGCGTATCTTCGGCAGGCTTGCATACGACCGTGCATCCCGCAGCCAGCGCCGGCGCACATTTGCGGGTGATCATGGCAAGCGGGAAATTCCACGGCGTGATCGCCGATACCACCCCGGCGGCCTGCGGAATGACCGAAAGACGTGCATCAGCACGATGCGTCGGAATGGTTTCGCCGTAAATGCGCTTGGCTTCTTCGGCATAGAACTCGACGAAACCCGCGCCATAGTCCACTTCACCCAGCGCCTCTGCCAGGGGCTTGCCCTGTTCTCGCGTAATCAGTTGTCCGAGCTCCGCGCGGTGGTCGACGATCAGCTGAAACCAGCGTTTGAGGATCGCCGAGCGATCCTTGGCCGTGCGCTTCGACCATGAGGGAAAAGCCTCGGCGGCTGCCTCAACGGCGGCGGTCGCCTCCCCGGCCCCGAACCTGGGAACCCGGGCCACAACGGAGCCGGCCGCAGGCTCGAGTACCGCATCGACCGGATCTCCGATCCATTGTCCCCCAACGTAGCATTGTTCGCGCAGCAACTGCTTCACACCCACCTCGGTCATGTCAATTCTCCGGCACTTCGGCCTTTTTAGGCCGAATGAATTTCAGTGTGGCCAGTGCCTTCGCTACCGGCAGCCCCGTCGCGTCGGTGACGGTCGTTTCCACGTTCACGAGCGACTTGCCGGCACTCAATACGTTCGCCTTGGCCGTGAGCAAGCCGCGCCCAAGATTGAGAAAGCTTGTCGTCATCGAAACGGTCAGCACGCCCAGTCCGAACGGACTGACGCTCGCTGCCGCCATGGCGACCGCAACGTCCGCAAGAGTGGCGATCGCACCGCCATGAACGGTCCCATGAGCATTTCCGACAATTTCCGAGTGCGGAAGCTCAACGACCGCACGACCGTCGGCCATCGACCGGACGGTGATGCCCAGCAATTGGCGGAACGGGCTTGGGGGCCGCAACACTGTGCCGATGTCTTCGCCCTGCTTTTCCAATATCGTCATATCGCCTAACAAATTGAAGTGTTTCAAAGATCATCATGAAAGCCAATTCCATCAGCTTCTAATTGCCTTTTAGGCTGATTGACATGGCCATTCAAGTATGATTTTGAAGCGCTCCAACACTCAAGGAGGTTTCCATGCTTGGAGGATATATTGGCGACTTGGAAGCGGGGGATGTGCTCAGGCCGGTCACCTATGTGCTGACGCAGGAGCATTGCAGCGAGCACGCCCACGGTGCCGAGCAGAACGCCGAAATCTTTCACTCCAGCGACAATCCGCTGGGGCGCCAGATCCGCATGCCAACCATGGTCCACACAGACAAGATGCGATTGCTTGAACTGAATTGCCCACTGGAGCCGCGCTTTTCCGGCAAGCAAGCCAAGGACGCGCGCATTCACTACGAGTATCACGCGACCCATCATGGCGTTGCTTATGTGGGCGACACCATCAACGTCACAGCCCGCATCGCCGACCGCTATGAAAAGCGCGGCCGCGAATATCTCGATTACGAAATCGAGGTACGCACCGGCGATGGCCGGCTGATCACCACCTACAAGGACAAGACCTTGTTGAAGTTCATCAAGGCGGGGGCATAACCATGGACAAGTTTCACGACCTCAGCGTTGGCTCGCGCCTGACAGGTAAAAGTGCGCCCATCACCTTCACCCGCACCCGTTGGTATGAAGAGGGTATCCGCTACGCCGGCGACGCCAACGTCAAGCAGGTCAGCACCAACATCCATACCAGCCATGACTATGCGCGAAACCAGGGACTGCCGGCCGCCATCGCCGATGGCATGCTGACCACGCAGTGGTGTTCGAACATGCTCTTCGAGTATTTCGGCATGCACTACCTCGAACGCGGTGAGTTGCGCACCAAGTTCATCAAGCCCGTCTACATCGATCGGGTGAATTCGGTTTTTGGCACCGTGCTGTCCATCGACAAGCAAGCTGACGGCGACACCCTCTACACCATGGATATCTGGTCCGAGGACGAGACGGGCCTCAAGCTGACCGATGGTCATGCAACGGTGCGCGTGACCGGCTGATCCCCCAAATGGCTCCCGCAAGGGAGCCATTTTCCGACGCCGCACGCATTTTCAAACCAGCCGGGATATTGCCCATGCCTGTCTCACGAGACCTGGAGTTCAAGGACGTTTCGGGGCTTTTGTCTCCAAAATCCATCGTCGTCATCGGCGCCTCGGGGCGCGCCGGCAATGTCGGCGGGGATACGGTCCGCCGCCTGAAGACCTTCGGCTTTCCGGGGCCTGTCTACGTCATCAATCGCTCTGGCGAGCCGGTCGAAGGCGTCACGGCCTATACGAGCCTGGCGGACCTACCGACGGTCCCCGATCTTGCGGTGCTCGGCATCCCTGCGGAAGGCGTGACGGACGCCGTTCGGGAACTCGCGGCCCTGGGCACCAAGTTCGGCATCGCCTATGCGGGTGGTTTCGCCGAAGGCGGTGGCAAGGGCGTTGAATTGCAGCGAGAACTCGTGGCGGCCTGCAGCGAGACCGGCTTTAATCTGTGTGGACCGAACTGCGTCGGCATCATCAATGCCAGCATCCCCGCCACGCCA
Organism: Devosiaceae bacterium; assembly: GCA_036499825.1. Classification (GTDB taxonomy): domain Bacteria; phylum Pseudomonadota; class Alphaproteobacteria; order Rhizobiales; family Devosiaceae; genus Paradevosia. Next base: position 437,150 of record DASYCZ010000026.1, on the reverse strand, counting down.
ACCTTCGCGACCGCCCTGCATGGCGTGGAAAGGCTTGAGGCCGGCATCATCTCCATGGTCAGCCAGAGCGGCGGGATCGGCACCGCCACCATGACCATGGCGCGCCGCGCCGGATTTCCGTTTCGTCACTTCATAAGCAGCGGCAACGAAGCGATCGTCAGCTTCGCCGACTACCTCAACGCCTTTGTCGAGGACGATGGCACCAAGATCATCGCCGGCTATATCGAGGGCATCGCCAATGGCCCGAAATTCATCGCGGCCCTTAAAAACGCCCGCGCCAAGGGCAAATCCGTAGTGCTGATCAAATCGGGCGCCACGGAAGCCAGCGCCAAGGCCGCTGGCGCCCATACCGGCTCGATCGTCGGCAAGGACAGCGTTTTCGATGCCGTATTGCAGGAACTGGGCGTCATTCGCGTCGGTTCCATCGGCGAACTCCTGGATACGCTTGTGCTGCTCGTCAGCACCCGCAACAGGCTTCCGCAAGGCCCCGGCGTCGGCATCGTCACCTTTGGGGGCGGCTCCGGCGTGCTGGCGACCGACCAGTGCGCCGCAGCAGGGCTCATCACCCCTGCCCTGACCGACGAAACCACCACCTCGGTCGAGCCGCTGCTTGTCTCCATCGCCACTGCCTCTAACCCGCTGGATCTGACGCCCGCGATGGCCTTCCAGCCCGAGGCCCTCGCCCGCATTCCGCAGGTGCTCGATCATCTTGCAGCGCAACCGGGTATCGACACGGTGCTTTTCCATTGCGGATCAATGGCCGCGCAGAGCAAGGCGATCGCCGCCATCATGATGAGTGCCGCGGATCGGTTGAAGAAACCGTTTGCGGTGAGCTGGCAATCCGCCCCCGAAGGCATACCGGAATTGTTGGCCACACATGATGTCTATGCTTTCCCCGAACCCGACCGGGCTATCAAGGCCATCGGGCGCCTGTGGAAGAGCAGCCAGGCCCCGGCGCGTACGAGCGTGCCGGCCAGCTCGAAGGCAACGATGGATTGGGCTGGCCTGGTTTCGGACACTGCTCCCAGTTTCGTCGTGCCCGAAGACCGCACTCATGCTGTGATGAAGGCGGCGGGCCTGAAGGTGGCGGAGGCCGGGCTTGCGCGGTCGGAGGCAGAAGCCTTGGCGCTCGCATCGCGGATGCCCAACGGCGTCGCGATGAAAGGCATCACGCCCGCTGTCACCCATCGTGCCGCGGCCGGCCTGCTGGCTATTGGCCTGCGCTCGCCGGAAGAGGTGTCCGCCGCCTGGAAGCGTTTGAACGCACGTGCCGATGCACTCACGGTAAAATTGGACGGCGTCTATGTCCAGGAAATGCACGCAGAAGGTGTCGAGCTGCTCGTTTCGGGCTTCCGCGATCCGGTCTTCGGCGTAATGATCGCCTGTGGCGCGGGTGGCGGCCTCACCGAACTCATCGCCGACGTGATCACGGTCCGCGCGCCTGTCGATCCGGCGACTGCCGCCTCGGTCATCGACCGGCTGCGCATCAGGAATCTTCAAAAAGGACTCCCGCTGCCGCTCTCACCATCCGATCCCGCGGCACAGTTCGTCGCTGACTTTTCGCAGCTTTGCGTGAGCGCGCCGTGGCAGAGCTTCACCTTCGAGGTGAACCCCATCAAGTGGACGGCACAAAACGCCATTGCGGTGGACGGCCTCATTGTCGTCGACGAGGCATAAAGCAAAAGGCCCGCGGGAACTTACTTTCCACGGGCCTGTCTTCATGGTGGAACAGCTTACCGCTTGAAGCCGAAGAACTTCAGCGGATTGTCGGACAGCACACGCTTGCGGTCTGCCTCATCCGGTAGCCAGCGGTAGAGACTTTGGTAGACCGGACCATAATCGACCCGCTCTTCCCACGGCACGAATGGCCAGTCCGACCCCCAGACGCATCGGTCGAGCGTGAACGCCTCGATGGCAGCCGCAACGAAACTATCCGTATCCTCATAGGGGGCACCCGCCATTGAGCAGCGGAACGGCCCCGACAGTTTGACGATGGCGTCGGAACTGCGACCCAGTTCGAGAAGCGCCTGGAAGCCCGGTTGCCCTTGTCCCTTTGCCAGCACCGGCCGGCCGAAATGATCGAACATCAGCCGAAGCCCCGTCTGCCGCAGCAGCGGCACCGCATCGACGAGTTCGTCGCCCTTGCAATGAACCTGCAGCAGCCAGCCGATTTCCTTTGCAAACGCGAAGAGTCTCTGCGCCTCGGGATGCATCAGCTCCTTGAGACCAAAGGTCGTGAGGTTGATGCGCAGACCAATCACGCCGCGCTGGTGCATATCTTCCCAGGCGGCGAGGCCGGCGCTGGGGTCGACCAGAGCAACACCTTTCAGGCGACCACGCGATGCCGCGATGGCATCCAGCATACAGCTGTTGTCGGTGCCATAGGGCTGTGCGGCAACCACAAGACCATAGTCGAGGCCGTGCGCATCGAGCACGGCGAGGAACTGTTGCGCCGTGCCGCGTTGCGATGGGTGTGGCGTATATGATGGAGGATTGGAGAAGGCGTAGGACGGCCCGAACACATGTGCATGGCTGTCGATCAAGGGGTAGTTGCGTTGAGTCATGCCCCGATCCTCAATCCGGTTGCCTTATCGAAAACATGCAGTTGAGCCGGATCGACCCGCAAGTGCACGATATCGCCACGCGCGATATTGAGCCGCCCATGTACGATGATGATGATTTTCTGGCTGCCGAGCCGCGCGACTAGCTGTACGTCGGAGCCAGTGGGCTCGACCAGCGTGACCTCCGCCGCAATGCCTTGGTCCGCGACCTCGATATGCTCCGGGCGGATACCCAGGATCACGTCCTGTCCTGACAGGACGCCCTGCAGCGCCTCAGGCGCGAAGGCTGCAACGTTGTCGATCTCGACGCTCTTGCCATCCGCCGCGATGCGGCCATCGAGGAAGTTCATCGAGGGCGAGCCAAGAAACCCGGCCACGAAAATATTGCAGGGGCTATCGAAGAGTTCGAGCGGCGAGCCGATCTGTTCTATGCGTCCGCTCCGCAGCACCACGATTTTGTCGGCCAGCGTCATCGCCTCGATCTGGTCATGCGTGACATAGATCATGGTCGTGCGCAGGCGCTCGTGCAATTCCTTGATCTCACCGCGGACATGCACACGCAGTTGCGCGTCGAGATTTGAAAGCGGCTCGTCGAACAGAAAGACCTTTGGATCGCGTACGATGGCGCGTCCCATCGCGACGCGCTGGCGCTGCCCGCCTGAGAGTTGCTTGGGATAGCGTTTGAGGAGCGGCTCAAGATTGAGGATTTCGGCGGCACGTCGCACTTTTTCCCTACGCTCGGCCACCGGAAGGCCGCGCAACTTCAGAGCGAATTCGAGATTGGCTTCTACCGTTTTATGGGGATAAAGCGCATAGCTCTGGAAAACCATGGCGATGTCGCGGGCGCGCGGCGCGTCATCATTAACGGTTCGCCCGCCGATCTTCACCTCCCCCGAGGTGACGCTATCGAGGCCGGCGAGCAGACGCAGCAACGTCGATTTTCCGCAGCCCGAAGGCCCCACCAGAGCAACGAATTCGCCATCCTGGATATCGATCGACACGTCATGCAGCACTTTGACCGTACCAAAGGACTTGCTGACATTTTCGATATTCACCGACGCCATAGACCACTCCCATAGAGCGCCGCTAAGAACGACGCCTGTTCTCTGCATTCATGCATGCGAGCAGGCGGCAAGCTTGCCGCCTGCTGATGATCGGCTCTCAGCGTTCTCCGCGAAGCAGACCCGCTGCACGCGCCTGATATTGCTCGACCGTGATTTCCTGGCGCAGGACCTGCTGCCAGTACGGCGCAATGCTGTTTTGATAGTTGACCCAGTTTTCGCTCTGGAATGGCGGGTTCCACCAATTGTCCGCGTTCTTGCGAACGATCCCCAGGACGCGGTTATTGGTAACGACAGGGTTTTCGGCAAGCGATGCGCGTACCGGCATATAGCCCCGCTCTGGCCCGAGCGTTATGGCGACGTCGCCTGAGCTCATATAGCGGATGAACTCCCAGGCCGCGTCCTTGTTCTGCGACGAACTGACGATGAAATTGCCCGTCGGATTGTTGAGCATGCAATTGCGGGCGCCGGCTGTCGGCGTGGGCACCGCCTGGATCTTGTCGCCGAGCGCCTTGTTCAACTGTGGAAACCCATGTGCCCCATAGATCCACATGCCAGCCTTGCCGCTTTCCATCAGCGAGAAGAGCTCGGGATAACCATCCGTCACCGCTGAGGGCTGAACCGACTTGTCCTTGGTGAACATCCCGACCCATTTCTCGGTGACACCCCGGGCCGCATCGGAATCGAAGTCGACAGTGCCATCGGCCTTGACGAAATCGACGCCTGCGCTTCCCCATATCGGCTCGATCACCTGCGTCCCGAAATAGTCGGCGCCGCGCAGCGCATAACCGATACGACCGGGAGTTTGGGCGATGGTCTTGGCGGCGGCAATGAAGTCGTCATAGGTGGCAGGCGGCTTGATGCCGGCTTCGTCGAACCAGTCGGCGCGGTAGTAGAGCACATAGGGCAGCGTGGCGACCGGCAGATACAGCGCTGGCTGATCGTCGGTCACGTGCATCGACTTGACGATGCTCGGGAAGTAATCGTCCTTCTCGTCCCACTTGCTGAAGTAGTCATCGAGCGGCGACAGGATTTCCGAATTGTACCAGTCCTGCACGGTCGTCTGGACGGTGCCGGCAATGTCGGGCGCGGCGCCGGCCGAGAACGCTACCGCGACCTTCTGGCGAAGTTCCTCGGTCCGAGAGGTGGCGTCGATCGTTACATTGATGAGGTCCTGGCTTTTGTTGAAACCATCGACCGCCGCCAGGAGGCGCTTCTGATGGTCCGGATTGTCGGACCATGTCCAGTAGTTGAGCTCCGTCTTCTTGCGAACGGCCGGAGCGCTTTGGGCGCGCACCGCGCTGGCCGCAACGGCGCTCACCACCGTCCCGGCCATCAGCCCGAGCACCGTTCTTCTGGTCAGTTTCGATTGCATTGGATCTCCTCCCTTTGAGATGCGAGCTGGGTGACCACTCGATCAGCCTTTGACGGCTCCGGCGGCGAGACCGCCGATGAACTTGCGCTGGAACACCAGGAACAAGGCAGCGACTGGCAACGTCGTGAGCACGGCGCCGGCCGCGCTCGTGCCCCAGACGGCCGGCTCCCCCAGAGCGAACAGTCGCATGATGACGGGCAATGTCTTGGTGCTGTCGCTTGATGTGAGCAGGTAGGCGTAGAGGAAGTGGTTCCAGGTATTGATGAACGCGAACATGGCGCCCGCGACGAGGCCTGGAGCGGCGAGTGGCAGCACGATCCGTACGAAGGCGCCGACCAGCGTGCAGCCATCGACCAGCGCCGCTTCCTCCAGGTCGCGAGGAAGCGACGAGAAGTAGTTGATCATCAGCAACAGCTCGAACGGCGCCGCGATGGTGGATTCCGCCAGGATCAGCCCCGGATAAGTGTTGATCAGCCCATAGGTGCGAAAGATGACCATCAATGGCACGAGCAGCACGACGGTTGGCACCATATAGGCCAGCAACATGGCAAACAGGATCTGCGCGCGGGCGCGGAACCGGAAGCGTACGAAGCCGTAGGCGCCAAGACTGGCGACGGACGTCGCCAGCACCATTGTACCGGCGGCAACAATGAAGCTGTTCCGAAAATAAGCAAGGAACGGCACCGTATCGAAAAGCGCCCAGTAGTTGGAAAGCGTCGGCGATTGCGGCCAGTATTGGACCGCTCGCACGCTCGTCCAGGTCTCCCCGTTCTGCGCACCGGCTTCCGGCGTAATGGACGCTATGAGCATCCAGACGAACGGCGACAATGAAAAACCGACGATGACAATCGAGCCGAGCGCAATCGCCGCGCGGGCGAGCACCTTGTGCTTGGGCGCACTCATTCCAGCACCTGTTTGACGAGATGGCGCACGTAAAAGATCGAGATAAACATCAGTATCAGCGCGAGACACACCGCTATGGCGGAGGAATAGCCGATATCGAGACGTCCGGTCTGGATGAAGCTGTAGACGGCGGTCGTATAGTTGGCGAAGCCGGGTCCGCCTCCCGTCATTACGAAGATCATGTCGATGCTGTTCGACATCCAGATCACACGCAGCAGCATGATGAAGAGGATGGTCGGAACCAGGTGCGGAATGGTGATATGGCAGAACTTCTGCCAGACCGTCGCGCCGTCGATGCCCGCGGCTTCGTAGAGATCCTTGGGAATGGTCTGGAGGGCGGCGAGCAGAATGATGGTGATGAGCGGCATACCCGACCAGGTCATCGCGGCAACCACGATGGCGAAACTGCCATTGGGATCGCTCATCCAGGACACGAATTCGCCGATGATGCCGAGCCGCAGCAGGATGTCGTTGAAGACGCCGAAATTACCATCGAACATATAGACCCACATCAGCCCGGTGACGGCTTGCGGCACGATGTAGGGAATGATGACGGCAGCACGCACGAAGCCGCGCCCGCGAAATTCAAGATTGAGGAACAGCGCCACCGGCAGCGCGATCAACAGCTCCAGGCCAACGACAGACACGTCCCACCGTAACGTGCGCCAGAGGCTGTCGATAAATGTCGTGTCGTGCAGAAGCGCCAGGAAATTCGAAAGCCCGATGAAATGCGCCTTGGCGATGGTGAGCAGCTTGGCGTTCGTAAGCGAAAGCCACACGGCGTAGACCAGGGGATAAAACGTCACCGCAAGCAGCAGCAGTCCGATCGGCGCAATCAGCCAGTACGGAAACAGCGAAGCCATCAACTTCGCCGAGCTGCGGCTTGAGGCAGACCTCATAAGACCCTCCGTCCCTGCAGCGCTACGCCGCCTTGCCCCGTGCCCGTTCTAGCCAGTGTCACAGGAAAATTGAAGTGTTTCAATTATCATCAAAGCTTTCCCTCAACAAGCTCTACATTTTTCCGATTTACAGGGACTTTTTTCACCCGCGCCGGCGCACTTGAAGCGATCCAATATTCACCTCAAAACAGTACACATGCTAAGCACGGATGACAGGTCCTAAGGACTGTTCATCCCGATAGAACACCTCAAGCAGCCATTGGCTGCTCAGCTGGAAGTCCTTGTTCCAGGCGCCGGTCTTCGCAATGCTGCCGGAGCGCCATCAACCTCCGATCGGCGATGCCGATGTCGAAAAGCGCGCGTTCAGTGCGATGCAGATAATCGAAATTGCTGCCCACCAGCCCCGACGCCCCGGCGATGACAGTCGCGGCCTCCACGTCGGTGAGGCGCCCCGCATAATGCGGGCTCTGCCGGTCGGCCACGAAGGCCAGTACTGTGATCTCGCTTTCCGCGGAGCGCGCACGGATCCATCTGGGCACATAGAACCCACCGATCATTTCGCGCTGCCACAACAGGCGCAGCTCGTCGGCGACATTGGTGCCGCCGATCTTGAGCACCAGGCTGGTGCAGGAACCGCCAGTGTCGAGCCCCAGCACCAGTCCTGGCCGGGCCGGCGTGCCACGGCCGAGATGCGCCCTCAGACAAAAGGAACGATGGTACCCGTGGATGTGGGCGCGCCGCCTTGCCGCCACCGGGAAAATCGGATTCCACAGCAGCGATCCATAGGCGAACACCCAGATATCCTCACCCGGTGCTGCCGCCAGCGTGGCCGAGAGCGACGCCGTGATCGCCGCATCGGTCCAGGTGAGGTCCGGGCCCGCCTGGGCGCGCAAGGCCGCCTGCAGAGCGCCAGTCACCAGCACGTTGCGAGACAGGCCTTTGAACTGATCCATGGAAATTGCCCCGAAATAATCGGCCGGCGAAAGCCGCCATGCCAAATGTTGGAGTCTCAACCTTGCTTCCCGCCGCCCGACGAAAGCCGGGCGGCAGGAAGTCGCTCTCTAGGCAGCCTTGACGATGACGGCTTCGAGATAGTCGCTCGGCGCCACCAAGGTGCCGTCGCGGGCGACGTTGTGCTGATCCAGCAAGGCATGAAGGTCCGCCTCCAGTGCCCTGCCCTGGTCGGCGTCGATCGCCGCAAACGCCTTCAGCACCGGGCCGTAGTAATTGCGGAAGGTCTCGATCCAGTGCTCCGGTGAACGGTAGCGGAAAACGAAGCTCCGGTTGGTGGCCGTGATCACCGCCTTGGTGCCGAACAGCTCCGCAAGGTGCGCCCGATCGCCCCATAGTGCGGGGGATTTCAGCCCCGCCGCCGGTGGCACATATTTGCCGATGGTCTTGAACAGTTTGCCGATGAAGCCGTCCGGCGTCCAACTGGCAACGCCGATCTTGCCGCCCGGCCGGCAGACCCGCAGCAACTCGTTGGCGGCCTGCTGATGATCGGGCGTGAACATGACCCCGAACGTCGAGAGCACGACATCGAAGCTGCCGTCATCGAAAGGCAGTGCCTCGGCATCGGCCTCGGCAAACGTCACCCGCAGCCGTTCCGCATCGGCACGGGCGCGGCCGCGTTCGAGCAGCGCCCCCACATAGTCGCTCGATACGACGTCCGCGAAGCGGCGGGCGGCCGCCAGCGTGGCATTGCCGTTACCGGCGGCGACATCGAGGACGCGCTGACCGCTCCTCAGGTCTACCGCCTCGCAGAGCATCTCGCCGACGATCTGCAATGTGGTACCGACGATGGCGTAGTCTCCCGAACTCCAGGCTGATTGCTGGCGCGCCTTCACGGCGGCGAAGTCTGTAGTGGGGGTAGATGTGGCATGAGCGTTCATGGTATATCTTTCCCGATTATTGATCGCTGAATTGCGAGCATGCTGCGTCCTAGTCCATTCGGGCCTGCGGCTGAATGATCGAGCTACCGCAATTCTTGACTGAACGTCCTTTGCCGATGCGAGCGACCCCTCGGGATCGCCGGCCATGATGCAAGCCGGGAGTGTCGATGAGTGTCGATCCGCTTTCCGATGTCCTGAAAACGGTCCGGCTGACGGGGGCGGTGTTCTTCGACGTCACCGCCAAGGCCCCGTGGGTCGCCGAGCAGCCGTCTCGCGAGACGGTGCTTCCCCTGGTGCTGGCTGGCGCCGAACACCTCATTTCGTATCACGTGGTGACGGAGGGCCGCTGCTACGCCAGCACCATCGGCGGGGAACCGGTCACTGTGGAGGCCGGCGAGGTGATTGTCTTCACCAATGGCGATCCGCACGTGCTGTCCAGCATGCCCGGCATGCGCGCCTCCGCCTTCGATCCGCACGTCGTCGAGAACATCGCCGCCGGCCCGCTCCCCTTTGTCGCCAACTACGGCGCGGGCGGCCCGGTGGCAGCCAAACTGGTCTGCGGGTTCCTCGCCTGTGACGCACGGCCGTTCAATCCGCTGCTCGACAATCTGCCGCCTGTCATCAAAGCGGCCGATCCCGGCGGCAACGACGCCGGCTGGCTGGCGCAGTTCATCCGCCTTGCCGCCTCGGAATCCGCCTGCCGGCAACCGGGCTCGGACAGCGTTCTCGCCAAGCTCAGCGAACTCATGTTCATCGAGGTCGTGCGCCGTCACATCCAGACCCTCCCCGCCGAGCGGGCGGGTTGGCTCGCGGGCTTGAATGACCCGCATGTCGGCAAGGCCCTGTCCGAGATGCACGCCGCCCCGGAGCGGGATTGGACCATCGAGGAGCTGGCGCGTCTTGTCGGCCTGTCGCGTTCGCCCCTGGCAGCGCGATTTGCTGAACTCGTCGGCATTCCCCCCATGCAATATCTGGCTAAATGGCGGATGCAGAGCGCCGCCGCCTTGCTCAGCGGCGGCCATGAGAGCATCGCCGTCATAGCCGACCAGGTTGGTTATGCCTCTGTCGAAGGCTTCAGCCGTGCGTTCAGCAAGATGGTCGGCATGTCTCCCTCGGCCTGGCGCCAGCGCTTCAGCCGGCTGCCGGGCTGAGGATTGGCACCACGCAGCCAAGGATGCATGATGGGCGCGCGTCAGGGCGTTGCAGCCCGTCCTGCCTGAAAGGCCTGTCATGAGAGCCGTCGTCATTCACGCCGCCCGGGATTTGCGCATCGAGGAGCGCTCCGTCGCTCCTGCAGGGCCTGGCCAGGTGGCCGTCGCCATTCACACCGGTGGTATTTGCGGTTCGGACCTGCACTATTATCAACATGGCGGTTTCGGCGTGGTCCGCGTCAGGCAACCGATGATCCTCGGCCACGAGGTTGCCGGCACGATCACGGCGGTGGGCGAAGGCGTGACAGGGCTCGGCGTCGGTGACCGCATCGCGGTGTCGCCGTCGCTGCCGTGCAATGCCTGCCAATATTGCTTGCGGGGCATGCAGAACCATTGTCTCGACATGCGGTTTTACGGCAGCGCCATGCGCCTGCCCCATGTCGACGGCGCATTCGCCGAGACAGTCGTCGCCCAGGCCTCGCAATGTCACCTTCTGGCTGAGGGCACCTCGTTCGCCGCGGCCGCCTTTGCCGAGCCGCTGGCGGTGACGCTGCATGCCGTCAACCGCGCCGGCTCGCTCCTGGGCAAACGCGTCCTGGTCACCGGCAGTGGCCCCATCGGCGCCCTTGCCATCATCGCAGCCAGGGCGCATGGCGCCCGCGAGATCGTCGCCACCGACGTGGTCGATCCGCCACTCGCCTATGCCCGCGCCGTGGGCGCAGACCACGCCATCAATGTCGCCAAAGATGGTGCTGCTTTTGAAGCTTACGGCGCCCACAAGGGCAGCTTCGATGTCATGTTCGAAGCCTCGGGCAATGCCCGCGCCATCAACAGCGGCATCGCCGTGCTAAGGCCGGGTGGCGTCCTGGTGCAGATCGGCCTTGGTGGCGCCGAGACGCCGATCACCCAGAACTTGGTGGTCTCCAAGGAGATCGAGATCCGCGGCTCGTTCCGCTTCCTCACCGAATTCGGCCTTGCCGTCGACCTGATCAATCGGCGCCGGGTCGACGTCACGCCCCTGCTGAGCGCCACTTTCCCGATCGAGAAAGCCGTTGCGGCCTTCGAGGCCGCCAGTGACCGCAGCACCGCCATGAAAGTTCAGATAGCCTTCGGCCAAAGCTGAGAGTGCACGGGTCCAATTCGACATCAGCCCCGGCCACATCAATAATCTGTATCGATACCAACAGCAGTTGACGTCACTGGCGCGCTTGGCTCTAGTACCCGAAAACCTCGCTTCGGAACCTCCCCCCATGAACGACCGCAAGAACCTCACGCCCGTGCGCCATGCCGTGGTCGGCATCGGTGCCAGCATCTTTGGCGAGCACCGGAAAGGCGCCGAACTGCCGGAGTTCGAACTGGTCGGCGGCAGCGACGTCGACCCTGCCCGCGGGCGCCCTCTAGCCGAAGCGCTGGGCGTGCCGTTCTTTACCGATCACAAGGAGATGCTGAAGGCGGTACAGCCCGAAGTCGTGGTGATCACCACGCCGCACCCGTTCCACGCTCCCATCGCCATCGATGCGCTGAACGCGGGCTGTCACGTGCTGATCGAAAAGCCGGTGGCGCTGCGCGTTTCAGAGGCCGATGCCGTGATCGAGGCAGCGCGGCGGAACGGCCGGCTGGCCGCGATCAACTTCCAGCAGCGCTGCCGCGGCGACATGCGGACCATCGCCCGACTGCTGGCGGAGGAGCAGCTGGGCCGGGTGCAGGCCTTCGAAATCACCATGACCTGGCCACGCACCAAGACCTATTACGATAGCGGCACCTGGCGCGGCACCTGGGTGGGTGAAGGCGGCGGCGTGATCATGAACCAGGCACCGCATCAGCTCGACCTCACCTGCCATCTGCTCGGCCTGCCGCAAAGCGTCTTTGCCTATACGCCCACGACCCTGCAGACCATGGAAACCGAAGACACCGTGCATGCGGTGCTGCGCTGGCCCGGCGGAGCCACCGGGTTCCTGCACATCACCACCGCCGAAGCCGGCCGCGCCGAACGCTGGGAGATTGCCGGCACGCGCGGCTCGGTCACCCTGATCGATGGCCAGTTGACCTTCAAGCGCATGGCGGAGGATTTCCGCGAGGTGATCGCCCATTCATCCCAGAAGATGCCGCACATCATCCCCGAAGAGCTGCCGGTAACGCTGGAGCCGGGCGACGGCCTGCACCCCGATATCTATCGCAACCTCTACGACGCGATCCGCAACGGCGCTCCGCTGGTCGCCTCGATCTCTTCGGCGCTCCCCTCGCTGGAGCTGGCCAATGCGTTGATCCTGTCGGGACATACCGGCCGCGAAGTGCAATTGCCTGTCGATCGCGCCGCCTATGAGGCGCTGTTTGCAGAATTGGCTCGCGGCTCGAAGTTCAAGGGCTGGTAAAAACAATGCCCCGGAAGGCCGGGGCATTGGGATCGGGTAGAGGCTCAACCTCAGGCGCGTGCATCCTGGATGGCCGAGAGCCGCCAGTCGCCGCCACCCTGGCGCACGAAAGTCCAGAGTTCGCGGGCATCGGCGAGATGGTTGGGATCGCCCTTGACCACTTCGCCGGTCTTGCGGTCGCGCATCACGTCGATCGCCGACCAGTGCATGGCCACCGTCGCATATTGCGCGTTGCCCTCGCGCCAGGCCTCGGCCAGGTTGCCCTCGATCAATTCGAGATCGGTCACGTCGTTGCGCAGCCCCTGCGTGGCATTGTCGGCCAGTTCCTCCGAGAGATAGGAGACCATCTCCGGCGTGGTATGGCGGCGCAGCGCCTGATGGTCCTCGCGGGCATAAGCCTGCTGCACGTCGCCAAGGATCCGCTCGAAGGTTTCGAGGTCAGCGCGGGTGACGCCGATTTCGTCGCGACTGGCGGAATTGCCGCTTCCGCCGCCGGTCCGGCCAGCATTGACCTGTGACTGCGTGCCGTAGCCAGTCCCGCTCATCGGGAAGCCCGCAAATCCGCGCGGGCCGGCAGGCTGCCGGCGAAACCTCTTGACGAGAAAATACACCAGGCCGCCGATCAGCAGCAGCTGAAAGATCGAGCTGAAGCCGCCCCCGAAGCCGCCAAAGCCCAAGCCCAGCATCGAGCCGAACAGGCCATGGAAAAACAGGCCGCCCAGCATGCCGCCAAGCAAACCGCCACCGAAGCCGCTGAAGAAGCCGCCGCGATTGAAACCGCCGGGCTGAGCGGTCGGGTTATTGTAGGGCGCACCAGTATAGCCGCCATTGTTGGGCATCATCGAGCGCTGCACAGGCGCTACGGGATTGGGTGCGACACGCGTCACCGGCGGCGGCGAGAACGTACGCATGCCACGGCTGCCGAAGCTGCCGCCCATACGCGCCTCAGCCGTACCCACCGCTGCCAGCGAGAACACCATCAGCAGGGCGGCACCTATGCTACCCAGCTTCAAGAACCGGGAATTGGACATCGAACACTCCATGAAACCTTTTCGGATTGGGATGTAGTGGCGCGAAAGTGACGATGTTAGATGGAAAATGCGACATGCCCCTGCTTGAATCCAGCGGCGAAATCACTATCACCGGCTAGCGGTCACCGGTCCTGAATGCATCGAAAATCACGCCGCGCAGCCAGCGATGACCGGGATCGGCATCCAGTCGCGGATGCCATATCTGGGAAATCACGATGGGCGGCGTCGCCATCGGCAACGCAAATGTCACGACTCCCGAAGCGAACTGGGACTGACAAAACGAGCGCGGCACCACGCCCACGAGATCTGAGGCGCTGACGACGGCCAGGACGGCCGGAAAGCTGGGGACGATCATCTTCACCTCGGGATGAAGCCCCATTGCGGCAAGCGCCTCATCGCCGGGCCGTGTATTCTTGCCACGCCGCGAGGCCACTACATGGCCGCACGCCGCATAGCGCTCGACAGTAATTTCGCCGCCCCGCAAAAGTTCGTGCCCCTTTCGGACTATCCCCACGAAGGCATCACGATAGAGCGTTTGCGCTAAGAGTTCCGCGCCATCGCCCGAAATGACACCGATCTCCAGATCGACCGTGCCCTCGCGCAGCGCATGAATGTCCTTGTCCGGCTTGGGCACGAAGCACAACCGCACATCGGGAGCCGCGGTCGCAACCACTGCGCTCAACCGGGCGGCATGCACGACCACAAAGGCATCGTTGGCGCGCACGGTGAAGACGCGATTGAGCCTCGCCACATCCACCGAGCCGATCGGACTCAGCACCGTCCGGACAGCGGCAGTCAGCGCGCGCACCTCATCGGCAATCGACTCAGCGTGGGGCGTCGCCACCATGGATCGCCCCGCCGGCACCAGCACGGGATCGCCGAGCACTGTCCGCAGCCGTGACAATGTCCGGCTCATCGCCGAGGGGCTGAGGTGCAGCTTGCGGGCGGCGCTGCTCACGCTGCGCTCCGTGAGCAAGGCATCCAGTGCTACCAGCAGGTTCAAATCCAGGTCCATGCCGCAATCTACCATCTATGGCGTTACACGCAATGGTGAGCTGCACGTGTTGCGTCTGGCGCACCACCAGCGCAACGGTATATAGGATGCCTCCGGATTTGCGAGGCGAGGCCCATGACCGCTGTTGTCGATGTTGATTCCCATGCGGATGGGTTGCCCACGCCACAGCGCTATCTTGCCATCGCCGTGCTGCTGACAGGCCTGGTGATCGTCGTCCTCGACGGTGCGATCGCCAATCTTGCGCTACCGTCCATCGGCACTTCATTCGGCGCCGATGCCGCCGATACCGTCTGGGTGGTCACGAGCTACCAGCTCGCCGTTCTGATATCGCTGCTGCCTTGCGGCGCCCTGGGCGAAAAGTTCGGTGCGAGACGGGTTTATCTTGCCGGAGTGGCCCTGTTCGTTCTGGCGTCGGCGGGCTGCGCTTTCGCCATCAGCCTCCCCATGCTGGTGGCCTCACGCTTCGTACAGGGATTGGGCGGTGGCGCCATCATGGCCTTGGCCATTATGAATTTGCGCTTCGCCGTGCCGCCGCGTCTGCTCGGAACCATCATCGGCATCAATGCCATGACCGTGGCCATCTCGTCGGCGGCCGGGCCTGGCATCGCCGGTGCCATCCTGACGGTGGCGCCCTGGCCATGGCTATTTGCCGTCAACCTGCCTATCGGCGCGGTGCTCCTGCTGTCGGGGGGCGCGTTGGCGCACTCCAAAGGCGTTCATCGCCGGCTCGACTGGCGTGCACTGGTGGCCAATGCCTTGATGTTCATCCTGCTGTTCATAGGCGCCGATCGTCTGGCCGAAACCCCGGTGCTCGGCGCCATCCTCATCGCGGGCTCGGCATTGTGCCTGGCCGGCCTGCTACGCCTGGAACGCGACAGCAAGGCGCCTCTGATCCCCGTGGATTTGCTGGCGGATCCCACCTTCAGGGTTTCCGTCATCGCCTCGGTCTGCTGTTTTACCGGACAGATGCTGAGTTATGTGGCCCTGCCATTCTACCTGCAGCGTACCCTCAACATGTCGCCGGCCGAGGCTGGCCTCTACACCATGCCCTGGCCAGCAGCGGTGACCGTTGTCGCACCGATTTCAGGGCGCCTTGCCAACCGGATCTCGACGAGCTGGTTGTGCGCGGCGGGCGGAGCGTTGCTGGCGCTTGGCCTTGTGATCATAGTGCTGTCGGCCGCCGAAGGCGGTCTCGTCACACTCCTCATCGGCACCATCCTCGCCGGCGCCGGCTTCGGGCTTTTCCAGACGCCCAATAACCGCATCCTGCTGCTTTCGGCCCCCAAGGCCCGTAGTGGCGCGGCCGGCGCCATGCAGGGAACTGCCCGCCTGATGGGGCAAACCATCGGCGCCATTTCGATGACGCTCATTTTCGGCTTCTGGGCAGTGACATCAGCCCCCATCGTCGCCCTGGGCATCGCCGCCGGCTGCGCCGCCCTCGCCAGCCTCGTCAGCCTCAGCCGCGTACGGTACGAGCGCGCGAGCTGAGATAGAAAAGCTGGCCTCGGAACGTCGAGCATCTATCGATCGCCGTAACCACCGCGAAATCCATCGAAACATCGAAAGCGCCGAGGTGAAGCGGGAACCTCCGGACCGGCTATGCATTTGAATACGCTGAACAGATAGAGCAGCGTCATATGCCGACCAAAGCACTTCCCGAGAAAGCCAGGACCGGTGTCCCTGGTCTGGACGATATCCTTGTGGGCGGCTTCGCCCGTAGTCACCTTTATCTTCTTGAAGGCAGCCCAGGCACCGGCAAGACAACTATCGCCTTGCAATTCCTTCTCGAAGGCGCAGCCCGGGGCGAAACCGGCCTTTACGTGACGCTTTCAGAAACCGAGAGCGAACTCCGTCTCACGGCGGACTCCCATGGCTGGGACATAGACCGGAAGTTCGAAATCTTCGAACTCGCCCCGCCCAACAGCCTGCTCGACAGCGATCAGGAACAATCACTGCTTTACTCTTCCGATCTGGAGTTGGGCGAGACGACGAAAGCTCTCTTCGAAGCTGTTGAAAGGCTGCAGCCTGACCGGCTG
This sequence comes from Devosiaceae bacterium, assembly GCA_036499825.1. GTDB lineage: Bacteria > Pseudomonadota > Alphaproteobacteria > Rhizobiales > Devosiaceae > Paradevosia. Next base: position 420,854 of record DASYCZ010000026.1, on the reverse strand, counting down.
GTGATCGACAGCCTGTCGGAAATCAGGCTGCTGGCCCAAAGCTCATTGCGCTACCGTCGGCAAATCCTTTTGCTCAAGCACTATTTTGCGCGCAGTGGCGCCACCGTGCTGATGTTGGATGACCTCACGACGGAAGCTCTCGACAAGACCGTCCACTCCGTCGCGCATGGTGTGGTGCGGCTTGAAGAGCTCATCCAGTCCTATGGGGCCGAGCGCCGGCGCCTGCGAGTCATCAAATATCGGGGCCAGTCCTATCGCGGCGGGTTCCATGATTTCACCATCCAGATCGGCGGCTTGCGGGTATTTCCTCGCCTGGTTGCCAGTGAACATCGCACCACCTTCCTGCGCGAGCCCCTGACCAGCCAGATACCAGAACTTGACGATCTGCTCGGCGGCGGCGTCGAGCGCGGCTCCAGTGCCCTGGTGCTTGGCCCGGCGGGTGCCGGCAAGTCGCTGCTGACCCTGCACTTCGCCAAGGCCGCGGTGGAGCGCGGGGAAAAAGTAGCCCTGTTCATTTTCGACGAGGAACTCGGACTGCTTTTCGACCGCGCCAAGGCGATGTCGATCGATCTGGAGCAGATGCGCGCCGCCGGCAATCTGATCATCGAGCAGGTCGACGCCGCCGAACTGTCGCCCGGTGAGTTCGCGCACCGCGTGCGATCCAAGGTGGATGCGGCGCAGGTCAAGACCGTGATCATCGACAGCCTCAATGGCTACCAGGCCGCCATGCCCGAGGAGAACGAGCTGCTGCTGCATGTCCACGAGCTGCTGCAATATCTCAACCGCCAGGGAGCCACGACCTTCGTCACCGTGGCGCAGCACGGATTGGTCGGCGATATGAAATCACCGGTGGACATCACCTATCTCGCCGACAGCGTGATCCTGCTGCGCTATTTCGAGGCCATGGGCCGGGTGCGCCGGGCCATTTCTGTCGTTAAGAAGCGGTCCGGCCGCCACGAAGACACTATCCGGGAATACCGGATCGGGCCCACGGGTCTGACGATTGGCAAACCCCTGGCCGACTTCCACGGCGTTCTGCGGGGCGTGCCCACTTACGCGGGAACCGAAAAGCCGTTGCTCGACGAAGACGTCGATGTGATCAAAGATGTCACCATTGCGAGCGATCGCTGATGATGACCTCGGAACGGGCCCTGATCCTGGCGCCCAAAGGACGAGACGGCTCCCTCGCCGCCTCCTTGCTTAAGGAGGTCGGGCGCGATGCCCTGCCCTGCACCAGTTTTGCCGAGCTGTTGCTACGGCTGATAGAAGGGGCGGGCGTTGCCATTATCGCCATCGAGGCGCTCCAGCACACCGATCTGAAACCCCTCACGGCCTGGATCGAACAACAGCCGCCCTGGTCGGACTTTCCTTTCGTCATCCTCACGCACCGCATCGGCAGCCCCGAACAAAACCCGATGCTGTTGCGCCTGCAGGCCATGGTGGGGAATGTGATCTTCCTCGATCGCCCGTTTCATCCCTCTTCGCTGATCAACGTCGTCGACAATTCCCTGCGGGGACGGCGGCGCCAATATCAGGCGCGGAAATACCTCCAGGAACTGCGCGAAGGAGAGGAGCGCCTGGAAACGGCACTGATGGCCGGACGTATGGGGTCCTGGTCGCTGGACATTCAATCGGGCGTGCTCGATGTCTCGCCGCAGGGCAAAGCCAATTTCGGACGCAGCGAAGACGCACCTTTCACCTACGAGGATTTGCTCGCCAGCATCGTGCCGGAGGATCGTGGCCGCATGCAGCACGCCATCACCCTCAGCTCGACCGAGGGGAGTGACTATGCGGTGGAATTTCGCATCACCTGGCCCGATGGCAGCCAGCACTGGATCGATGCGCGCGCCCGAATTGTCCACGACCGCGAAGGCCAGCCCTCCGCCATGGTGGGCGTAACCTCCAACATCACCGATCGTAAGACAGCGGATGCGGAGCGTGATCGCCTGCTTCGAGAACTGGCGATCGAACGCGAGCGGACCCAGGCGTCCCTGTTGGGCGAGCGCGCTTTGTCCGGCCTGTTGCTGACCAGCGTCCCCGCCGGCATCGTCGGCTATGACAAGGATCTGCGCGTCACCATCTGGAATCCCGTTATGGAACGGCTATTCGGCTTGACCAGCGCCTCTGCCCGCGGCAGGCCCCTGGCTGACCTCATTGCCGACGGCGAAGCAGCCAAGATACTTCCCCGGCTCCAGGATGCTCTCAACGGTATCGCGGGTCCCATCGAGCTTATCGACTTGACCACGGAAGCCGCCGGCCGGCTGACGCTTGAAAGCCAGCACGCACCCCTGCGTGGCGGCGACGGGGCGATCGTCGGCGGCGCCGCCTTTTTCCGTGACATCACCGAACGGCGCCAGGTTGAAGAACAGCTCCGGCACGCCCAAAAGATGGAAACCATCGGCCAGTTGACTGGGGGCGTGGCCCACGATTTCAACAATCTGCTGGCGGCAGTGCAGGGCAATCTCGAATTGCTGCGCAAGCGCTTGCCCGACGATCCGCAATTGCTGCGCTTCGTCGATGGAGCGCTGCAGGGCGCCACGCGCGGCGCGTCTCTCACCGCCCGCCTGCTCGCCTTCGCGCGAAAGCAGGAACTGAAGCCCATCCCCACCGACCTCGCCCAATTGCTGGAGGGCATGCGAGGGCTGATCGAGCGGTCTATCGGGCCCATGGTTTCGGTCCATTTCGATCTGCAAGCCGACCTGCCGTCCGCCCGGGTCGACGCCAATCAGCTCGAATTGGCGATCCTCAACCTTGCCGTTAACGCGCGTGACGCAATGCCTGACGGCGGCGACCTGACTGTTACTCTCGCCGGACGCAACGGCACGGAAGCCGGCCTGCGTGGCGAGTTCCTCCTGGTATCGGTCTCCGATACCGGCACGGGCATGGATGCCCAGACCCTGGAGAGCGCCATCGAGCCATTCTTCTCCACCAAGGAGCTTGGCAAGGGGACTGGCCTCGGATTGTCCATGGTTCATGGCCTTGCCATCCAGCTTGGCGGCAAGCTGAAGCTGAAAAGCACGCTAGGCCATGGCACGACCGCCGAACTCTGGCTGCCGGCCTCAACCGCTGCGGCGCTGAAACCGGTCACCGAGGAAGTTGTCGTCACCACTGCGACGCCATCGCGCATTCTCGTCGTCGATGACGATGTCCTCATCGCCATGAATACGGTCGATCTCATCGAAGACCTGGGGCATTCGGCGCTTGAAGCAAACTCGGGCAAGATGGCGCTGGAAATTCTCGCCAGCGAAACGCCGCTCGATGCCATGATCACCGATTTCGCCATGCCCGGCATGAACGGCGTGGAGCTTGCTAGCAAAGCCCGTGAATTGCGGCCCAACCTGCCGATATTGCTGGCAAGCGGCTACGCCGAATTGCCCAATGGTACCGAACTGGAGCTGCCACGCCTGGGCAAACCCTTCATGCAGAAGGATCTGGCAGCCAAGCTTTCGCAATTGCTGCAGCGTTAGGGCCGAACTCTCACATCGAGAAGCGCCAGTGTCCGATTGGTTTCGATGTGAGCCAGTGCTTCCTGAATGCTGTCCTCGAGGTCGGACGCTTGGGTCACCGTCGCCGACCAGGCGCGGCTCGCAGATGCGATGCGCGCAAAATCCGGCACCGGTGCGAGCGACGTCAGCGGCATCCGGTTGGCGCGCGACGCAAAGCCATCCGGATAGACGCAAAGCACGGACTGCCTGACCGCTCCCCATTCGGAATTGTTGAGGATGACGACCAGTATCGGCAAAGCCAGCGCCTCGGCAATCTGGTGGCACGCTACCGGATTGGCGAACATGTAGGAGCCGTCGCCCATGGTGGCGACGATCAGCTGCTTGCGATCATGCAATTGCATGCCCAGAGCTGCGGGGAACGACCAGCCCAAGCCGCCCGCATGGGGTTCCTGATACCAGGCCTGGTGATGATCGAGCACCATCGGCCCCATCGGACAACCGAGTTCCGACAGCACCCTGGCGCGCCGCCCTTCCAGTGCCTTCGAAAGCGTGAGGCTGACCCATTCCTTGGTCATGACGCCATGAGCACCAGCCTCGGCGCGGGCGGTTAGCGCCCGGCGATCATCGGCATTGCTTTTGGCGACCCGGGAGCGACGTGCGGCGATGGCCGGTGCCGGCTCTCCCAGCGCCTCCATTGCGGCTGCCAGCGCCATGACGCCCTGCCCCAACTCACAGGCTATGGAAACATCGGACCGGAAATTTCGGATCGGGGTCCGCGCCTTCAGCGGATCTGGCCCCATGTGAATGATCTTGCACTGCGCTCCCGACTGGTGAACCTCCGGCGACCACGGCGCCAAGGCATCCAGCACCAGGATGACGTCGGCATTCTCGACCAGAGCCTTGGGATCAGGCCCCGTCGCCATCGGATGCGTCGTCGGAATGGCAAGCTGCACTGCCCAATATTGGCAGACCGGTATGCCCCATTTGTCGGCCAGAGCTCCCAACGCCTCGAAGGCTTCCGCGCTGCCGGCACCGTGTTGCGCGAAAATCACCGGGTTGGTGGCCCTCGACAAGAGCGCGGCAGCCTGCGCGATCAGTTCCGCGCCGGCGTAAAGACTGACCGGGGCCATCGATGGCCCACCACCGGTGCGGTCGTCATCAACGACTTCGCAGAGAGCCTCGCGTGGCAGGCTGACATAGACAGGCCCTTTAGGCGTCGAATTTGCGACGGCGTAGGCGCGATCCACGACCTCCACGGTCTGTTCGGGAAAGCGTAACTCATAATCCCATTTGGTCGCCTCGCGCACGAGCGCGGTCTGGTCCCGCATCTCTTGGCCCCAGCCGATCGGCACCGTTCGCGTCCCGAGCCGTCCGGCCTCGGTGACCGGCGTGCGGCCCGAGAACAGCAACACCGGAATATTCTCCATGGCGGCATTGATGGCGCCGATAGCGCAATTGGCGAGGCCCACATTGGTGTGCGCCATCACCGCCTGGGCTCGTCCCGATGCCAGATAGTAGCCATGGGCCATGCCCATGGCGGCATGCTCATGCGGCATCACCAGCGCCTCGGGCAGCGGCAGATCCTTCGCCGCGGCCTCCGCCAGGCCCTCGATGATCGGCGGGAAATCCGTACCCGAATTGGCGAAGATATAGTCGACGCCGATCTCCTTGAGCCGCGTGAGCAACGCAGCCCCTGCCGTTAGACTCATGGATCTATCCCTAGAATGGGTAATGCTGGCCGGCGTCTTCGACCGTGATCCAGCGCAAGTCGGTGAATTCGTTGATGCCGGCCCGGCCACCGAACCGCCCATAGCCGCTGCCCTTGACCCCGCCGAACGGCATCTGCGCCTCGTCGTTCACGGTCGGGCCGTTAATGTGGCAGATACCGGTCTGGAGCTGGCCGGCAACCGCAAGTGCCCGCTGTACGTCGCGGCTGAACACGGCGGACGACAAGCCATAGTCGGTGTCATTGGCAACCCTGATGGCTTCAGCCTCGCCGTCGACACGGATGATAGGCTTGACCGGCCCGAACGATTCCTCGGCATAGACGCGCATCTGCGAAGAGACATTATCGATGACGGTGGCCTCGAAAACCGTGCCATGCCGTTTGCCGCCAGCCTTGACCGCCGCGCCTTTGCTCACGGCATCGGCGACGAGAGCTTCCATCCGTTCCGCCGCTTCCAGGCTGATGAGAGAGCCGAGGACAACGTGTCCGCGGGGATCACCAGCCGGTAATTGACTGGCGCGCATGGCGAGTTTGCTCACGAACTCATCCGCCACCTTGCGATCGACGATGATGCGTTCGGTCGACATGCAGATCTGGCCCTGATGCATGAAAGCACCGAAGATGGCCGCATTCACCGCGCCATCGACGTCGGCATCGTCGAGGACCACGAACGGTGCCTTGCCGCCAAGTTCGAGCAAGGCCGGCTTCAGGTTTCGCGCCGCCAGCTCGGCGATCCGTCGCCCGACCGCTGTGGAGCCGGTGAAATTGACCCGCCGCACCTCGGGATGGGCGATCAGTGCTTCGACCAGCACGGCGGCATCGGCCGGCGCATTGGTCAGCACATTTATGACGCCCGCCGGAATGCCGGCCTCGTGCAGGCACTGACCGATCAGCCGATGCACGCCCGGACAATTTTCCGACGCCTTCAGCACCACCGTATTGCCGCAGGCGATCGGCATGGCGATGGCGCGCGTTCCCAGAATGACCGGCGCATTCCAGGGTGCAATGCCCAGACACACGCCGGCGGGCTGCCGGATGCCCATTGCCAGCGTATTGGGCTTGTCCGCCGGGATGATCTCGCCAGTGATCTGGGTGGTCATCGCTCCAGCTTCGCGCAGCATGTTGGCGGCGAGCATGACGTTGAACCCGGCCCATGGCGCCGTGGCGCCGGTTTCCTCGAGCATCAGCCGGGTGAACTCTTCAACCTTGCCCGCCATCACGTCGGCGGCTTTCAGCAGCAAGGCACGACGCTCGCCGGGACCGGTCTTCGACCAGGATGCGAAAGCTGTCGAGGCCGCTTCCACCGCAGCCCTGGCGTCCTCGACGCCGGCGGCAGGCGCACGGGTCGCAAGCCTGCCGGTGAAAGGATCGTTGCGCTCGAAAACAGCGCCGTTCCCGGCAGGCCGGTCAATGCCGCCTATCAGCAATCCGATGTCCATGAAGTCTTCTCCGCCAGGTGACCCATGCACGTCATTTCATTGACCGGGCACGCGCGCAAGCCTCACTTATTCGCCGCGGAACACCGGTTTGCGCTTCTCGCGCCAGGCCCTGTGCCCCTCCTCGCGGTCCGACGACATCATGGTCAGGATATCGCGCATCTGCGTGCCCTCGAAATCGATGTGATGTTCGAGGCTGTGCCGCAGATCATCCTTGATCAGCCAGACCGAGATCGGCGCCAGACCGGCCAGATCGTCCGCTATCGAGAGAGCTTCCGTCATGAGGTTTTCATGTGACACCAGGCGATTGACCAGACCGGCGTTGAAGGCGTCCTTCGCCTCCAGTGGTTTGGCGAGCATGGCGATCTCCATGGCCCTGGCCTTGCCGACGTAAAGCGCCAGGCCGGCTACACCGGGCGTATTGGGAATGATGCCGAGTTTGGCCATGGGAAAGCAGAACTTCGCTTCCTCCGACGCCACGATCAGGTCGCTGCACAGCACCATATTGAACCCCTCGCCATAGGCGAGACCGTTGACGGCGGAGATCAGCGGTTTTGGATATTGCCAAAGCCGGGTCAGGAACCGCGGAGACGATCGCGGCGTGATCACCCGGCTGGGGCCGTTGACGACGTGCTTGTTCTTGTCCTTCACATAGGCGCCGGCGCAGAAAGCCCGTCCATTGCCGGTGAGGACGGTCACCCGCACCTCGGAATCGTGCAGCATCTGCTCGAACACGTCAATCAGATCGGCATGAATGCCGGGAGACGTGGCGTTGAGATATTCCGGGCGGTTGAGTGTGACGATACCGACGCCGTCACGCTTCTCGTAAATGATGTTTTCGTAGCTCATCGATGGGTCCAATCGTGGGAGATTAGCTGCGTGCACCGCCGAAGCGCGGTCGTGACAGGAACAGCGCCATCGCCACCGTAATGGTCGAGAGGACTGTGATGACGGCCGCCAGCGCGGCGAGCTGCGCGTAGGTGCCGGCGTCATAAATATCCATGATCACGTAGCCGATGACCGGATTCTGCGGTCCGGCAAGGATCACCGAAGCCGTCAGTTCGCCGATGATGTCGGTGAAGATCAGGGCCCAGCCGGCCGCAAGCCCGGGGATCATGAGCGGCAGCGAAATTTCCCAGAAGGTCCGCCCGCCCCCGGCGCCCGACATGCGCGAAGCTTCGGCCAGTTGCCCGCCGATTTGCCGCGCCGAAGCTTCGGCGACGATCGATGCCTGCGGCATGTAGAGGACCATGTAGGTCAGCAGCAGGATCACCACGGTGCCGCCAAGGTTTAGTGGCGGCACCGCGAACGTCGCATACATGCCAATGGCGATGACGAGATGCGAGAGAGCCGCGGGGGCCTTGGTGATAAGGCCAATGGCCCTGGCCCAGCCCCCCTTTACGGCGTCCGCATAGAGCATGAGAACCGCCATCGTCAGCAGCAGAATGAAGGAGCCGGTGATAGCCAGCAACAGCGAATTGAACACCGCATTGCGCGAATAGGCGGTGCTGAACAGCGTAACGAAATTGCTGAAATTGAGCCGGGCCGGATTGACGGAGGGCGTCCAGAACGGCTGCAGCGAGACGATGAAAAGGGCGATCATCGGCAACAGCGACGTGGCGATGGCATAGGCCAGCATGGCGGTGCGCGCCACCCACTTCATCGGCCCAAGTCGCACGACGTTCGGGCGCACCCCCATGCCCCCGATCTGCGCATTGCGGCCGGGAACACTGAGCTTTTGTTGCAGCAGCCACAGTGCGCCGACAATGACCATCAGGCAAAGGCTGAGAACGACCGCCGAGCCGATCGCTGGTGGTGTCTGTCCGTTGATCAGGCGCACCGCATAGACGGAGAGTATGGGGATGCGGGCTGGCGAGGCGATCACGGCAGGCACGGAGTAGATGCCGAAGCAGAGAACCGTCACCAGCAGCCCGGACAGCAGCAATGCCTGGCGGATCGCCGGCAACGACACCGTCCAGAACGTCTTCCACACACCGCTGCCATTGAGACGCGCGGCTTCCTCGAGCAGCGGATCGACCGAGCGATAGGCGGCAGCGGCAATGACGTAGACGACCGGAACCACGTGGAGGACATAGAGCAGGATCAGTCCGGGCCAGGAGAAAATGCTGATCGGCAGGCGATCGAGGCCTATTCCGAAGACACCGAGGCCGGCGCGGATGACGGCGGTGAGAAAGCCCGCATCCGGCGAGGCGAGGAATACCCATCCGATCGTCATGGCGACGTTGGGAATGAGCAGCGGGATGACCGGCAGCAGCGTCGCCAGAAACCCCATCCGCGCATCGGTCCGGAAGCTGAACCAGGCGAATATCGCGCCGATCGGCACCGCGATGATATTGACCACGACGGCCACCACGATGGTGTTGCGCATCGCCGTCCACAGGCCATCCGCGCCCAGCGTCTCGACGAAAAGGGCCGCCTGGAAGTGGCCGCCGGCAAACAACGTCCGCACCAGCATGGTGACGACCGGGAAAAGCACCAGCGCGGCCACCGCAGCCGACAGTCCCACGGCCACCACGGTAAAAAAACTCGGCATCCGGCGGTGGCGATTGCCCTTCGCGCTCAGCGGCACCGCGGTCATTGCGTGACCCAGCTCGCATTGGCGGGCGCGAACGTCAACGTGATCGAGCCCCCCTTTTGCACCCCGCCCAGGTCGAAAGAATTCTGCCAGGCGCGCAGCAGCGTGCCGCCGACCTCGACCGAGAGCTCGACATGTGGCCCGAGCATCATCATTTCCCGGACTATGCCGGTGATGCAGTTGACGCCGCGTCCATCCGCGACCCGCAACACCTCCGGCCGCAGCACCACATGCCCCTTGTCGCCGACGGCCTGTGGCGCGCTCCCCTCAATCAGCAGCGGGCCGATAGCGGTTTCGGTCAACAGGGCAGGCCCGGCCTCCAGCACCCTACCCTCGATAACATTGGCCTCACCCACGAAGTTGGCGACATAGAGCGAAGCTGGCCGCCGGTAGATGACATCTGGCGGTCCCATCTGCACGATGCTGCCATCCTTCATCACTGCCAGGATGTCGGCGAGCGCCATTGCCTCTTCCTGGTCGTGGGTCACATAGGCCCCCGCAAACCCCCGCGCTTCCTTCATATCGCGGATGCGGGCGCGCAACCGGCGGCGCACCTGCGCGTCGACATTCGACAGCGGCTCATCGAACAGCAGCGCGCTTGGCGAGGCGACGAGGGCCCGCGCCAGCGCCACGCGCTGTTGCTGACCGCCGCTGAGTTCGCTCGGGTAACGCTCTTCCAACCCGGCTAAACCGACCGACTTCAGGATATCGGTCACGCGTTGCTGCAACGTCGCTCGATCGAGGTTTTCGCGATTGCGCAACGGATAGGCGATATTCCGGAACACCGTCATATGCGGCCACAACGCGTAGGACTGGAACATCATGCCAAGATTACGCTGTTCGGGCGGCACCTCGGTGCCTGTCGCAGGCTCGCTGACCGTGATCCCCGCAATCTCGACCGATCCGGTGTCCGGGGTCTCCAGCCCCGCCATACAGCGCAACAGCGTGGTCTTGCCGCAACCGCTCGGTCCCAGCAGAACCAGCATTTGTCCGGGCTGCACGGTGATATCGACGCCGGCGAGCGCCGTGACCGGCCCCTTGCCGGTCTTGAACACCTTGCCGAGATTGCGCACCGAGATGGCCGCCCCGGCCATCCCGGTTGTGGCATCAACCCGGGTGTGGGGAATGTCGAGCACGCTCACCCGCCCTTGCTCAGATGGTGCCCTGGGCGCGGAGCGCCGCCAGCGCCGCCTCGTCCAGACCCAGCATCTCGCTATAGACACGGGCGTTGTCGGCACCGAGGTCATGCCCTGCGAAGTCGGCGCGGTAGCCCATTTCCCTGAAGCGGAACGGTGCGCGCGGCATTTCCAACGGGCCGAACTGCGGGTCATCGAAGGTGATGAAATCGCCACGCGCGCGATAGAGTTCATCCTCGAGTATTTCGGGCACGCTGTTGATGGGCCCGTTCGGAATATCGGCTTGCGTCAGGGCGGCGAGCACCTCCGGCCGGTCGCGCTCGCTCATCCAGGCGCGCAGCGCCGCATCGACATGAACCAGGTCGATCTTCTCGACATCGGTTTCCGCGAGATTGAGGTGACCGGTGGATCGAGCGAAATCCATCGTCTTTTGCAACAGCTTCACGCCGATGGCGGCCACCGCGACCCAGGACTCGTCGCGGCATTGGCCGGCGTAGCGGATAACGCGGCGACCGAGATGGCTGCCACGGGTCGGGAAGTGCCCGGAACCGCTATAGTCAGTGATGGCGCCGCCCATCAGATACAGCATCGGCCCGTAGAGGCTGATGTCGATCTCCTCGCCACGGCCGTTGCGGCCGCCAGCATCGCGAGCCCACAGGGCCATGGTGATGGCCGACACCGCTGTAAGCCCCGCCAGCGGATCGGCGACCGGCGCGCCGGGAAGCAGCGGCGGTCCATCCTCCTCGCCTGTCACGAAGGCGATACCGCCCCGCGCTTCGGCCAGCGAACCATAGCCAGGCCGCTTCACGAACGGCCCGTCCTGCCCGAAGCCGGAAATGTGGGCCATGATCAGACGCGGATTGTCGCGGGACAGTTCCTCGTAGGAGAGCCCCCATTTCGCCATGGTGCCAGGCCGGAAATTCTCGATGACGACGTCGGCCTTCTTCGCCAGTTGCCGGAAGAGTTCGGCACCTTCGGGCGAGGACAGGTTACACGTCACCGACTCCTTGTTACGCGCAATGAACTTCCAGTAGAGCCCCCGCCCCTCGCTGAGCCGACGCCCCGTATCGCCCGTGGTGGGATGCTCGATCTTGATGACGCGGGCGCCGGCATCGCCGAGCAGACAGGCGGCGAGCGGGGCGGCAATCACCGTGGCGGCATCGAGCACGACGATATCCGAGAGCGGCCCTTTGGCGGTATTGGTCTTGTTCACTGGTCTTGGCCTTTATCCTTGCGGGTCGAGAAATCCTTGACCCGGCTTTTGAAATCCTGGGATTCGTGCAGATCGGGGTGCGGCTGGCTGAGGATCTGCGCCTCGCGCAGAAACGACTGCGCGTACCAGCGGCGGGTGCGGACGCTGTCGCGGACGGCACCCTGCGGATTGGCGAGAATGCGCTGCGCCCAGCGGCGGCCCTCCTCGACATGCTGTCCCTCGTCGACCACGGCGTTGATGACGCCGCCGGCCAGCGCTTCTTCGGCGGAAAAACCGCGCCCGGTGAGCACCACGTCATCCGCGAACGAGCCGAGCCCGCGGAACTTGAGGGCCGCCCAGAGCGTACTGCCCGACAGGCCGCGGGGAATTTCCGCGACCTGGAACCTGGCATCGCGCCCGGCGACGATGATGTCCGCCCGCAATGCCAGCGACAGGCCGAAGCCATAGACATAGCCGTGTACTGCGGCGATCACGGGCTTCCAGTTGAGCGCGCTGTTCATGAGATCGCGGCGCTGGTCGTTGACCTTGGCCTTGAGGCGGTCCTCGGTCGAGCGTTCATGTCGCTTGACGTCGGCGCCCGCACAGAAGGCCCGACCTTCGCCGCTCAGAATGGCCACCCCGGCCGCGTCATCGAGGTCGAACTGCTGGAGCCGTTCGCGCAGCTCTGCCGCCATGACATCGCCAATGGCGTTGAGCTTGGCGGGCCGGCGCAGCACGATTTCCGCGATGCCACCGCTATCGGCCGCATAGGATACTGTCCCGTCCAGCGCCAGTGTGTCGCTTGTCGTCAATGCCTGTCTCCCCAACGATCGACTGGGTGCGGAGCGTGCGAAGCACGCCCGCAATTGCTCGGTCAGAGCAGGCCGAGTTCCTTGGCGACTTCGGTCTTGACGTCATCGGGCGGCGGAGTGTCGTCGAGATACTCGGGATCGCCGGCCATTTTCTCGCAGCCGAGCTTGCCATCCTTGTCGAGCACCGACCTGTTTCCGGCAGTCGAGCTGCAATAGGCGTCGGTGCCCTCATCGCTGAGCCAGAAGTTCAGGAAGAGCTGGCCCGCATTGGGATGGGGCGCCTTGGCGGGTATCGAACCCCAGGTGTTGCGGGTCAACTCCGGCCCCTGCAGCACCACATAGTTCAGCGGCGCCCCCTTGCTCATCAACGTCAGGGCGTGGCTGGCAAGCGCGGGGAACTCTATCTCACCGGTACCGGCGGCCAGTTGCTGGGCGCCCGGCCCCGCCGATTCCACCACATGCGGGTTATTCGCCGCGATCTTTTCCAGGAGCCCTGGATAGCGGTCCTTCAGCAGCGCCATGATCTTTATGTAGGAGGCGGAACCGCGCGGATCGGCGAGTATGATCTGGTCTTTCCACTTCGGATCGCCGAGGTCTTGCCAGGTCTTGGGCGCATCCTCGGGTTTCACCTTGTCAGTATTGTAGATCAGGATAAACGAGCCCTGCAGTGCGCCCGTGGCGTAATCGGTCAGGTTGTTGGGCGCCTTGAGGCGAGCGATATTGGGCACCAGGGCCGGTGTGAGCTTGGTGAACCATTCCGGATGCGTCACCGGCAGTGAGGCATCCGTGGTGTAAAGGATATCGTTGACGACATTGCCCGAACCGGCCTCATTGGAGAACCGCACCGATAGCGGCCCGCTGATGACGTGGAACAGCTCGACCGGAATGCCGTATTTCGCCGTGAAGGCATCGGCGAGCGGCTGCATGTTCTCGCTAGGATTGCTGTGGTAGACGACCACCTTGCCCTCGGCCTTGGCGGCGGCCTCGAGGGCGGTGGTATCCGCCTGGGCCAACGCGGTTCCCGCACCAAGGCTCAGCGCCATCAGGCTCGCGGCGGCAAACGGCAGCACGCGGATCGCGCCGCGCGCGACCTCGAATATTCTCTTCATGACTTCCTCCCTCGTCCGCCTTTGGCTGGACGGAACCGGCCTTCGTTTCGAAGAGCGCGGCAGCAGTGTTTGGCTACCCTCGCAATGCACAAGGACAACTCAAGAACTCTGCCAACAGGAACAAGATTTAGGAAATTGATTATGGAGCAGTGGATATTATTCGCATGAATACAAAAACAACATGCACAAATAAATGCGGATGCATTTCGCTTTATACGAAATACATTCAAAGGATTTGACTATTTTATTTAGCCTTCTTAGCCAGATCGCCCTTTCACCATCCCATTATCGGTCACGCACCGCGCTCCAGCGCACCGGCGCGTAACCTTCTCGTGTGATCACCGCGCGTTCGTTCAAGAGCACCAGATGCGCCAGGGTTTCGCTGACCGCCATGCGGAAATAACGCCCAGCCATCTCATCCCAAGGCCGCGACCAGCCGATCTGGCCGGCAATCTCGACGCAGGTCTGGCCGGGGCTGCGATGGACAGCCGCCAATATTTCCGCCAGGCGGTGCTTATGATGGACTTCGAGTTGGGCGATGCGGTCGTCGAGATCGGCGAAGGCATATTCGTGACCCGGAAACACCACCCGGACATCCAGGGCCCGCAACAGCCCCAGCGAGGCATGAAAGTCGGCCAGCGGGTTGGCGCGCTGTACCGGCTGCAACGACACGCCGGGCGTTATGCGCGGCAGCACGACATCGCCGGCGAACAATGCCGCCTGATCGGGATCGTAGAGGCATATATGACCGGGGCTGTGTCCGGGCGTCCAGATGACGCGTAGCCGCCGCCCGGCGACAGGCGCAAACGTGTTGTCGACGAAGGCAAAATCCGGATCCGGTGGCCTGACGTCCGCAAATGGGTTGCCTGCTCGCGCCGCATCCGTCTCCGGCACACCGGTAAGCCCCATGGCAGCCCAAAGGCGGTGTTGCTCCTGGCGATGTTCGGCATGATGATCGCGAAGCGTGGTGAGGATAGCGCCCTCGATCGCATGCAATCCAACGCGCGCACCGGTCAGCCGCTTCAGTTCACCGACATTGCCATAGTGATCACGGTGGTAATGCGTGCACAGGATCGTGCTGATCTGCTCCAGCCGGTGGCCGATGGCGGCAATCTCGCCCGCCAGACGATCGATCGCGCCATCGCAATCGAGGCCGGTATCGATCAGCGCAAGCCCATCGTCGGTCCTGAGCACATAGACATAGACGAAACTGCGGCCCGCCTCGCCGGTTGGCAGGGCAATGGCCCAGACTCCATCGGGAAATTCTTCTGTCGCCGGGAGGCGGTAGTTGGCCCAGGCGTCATACTGTGCGGCGCGCAGCGGCGCCGCCATCGCATCGCCTACCAGCCGGCTGGTGGCTACAGCAGGCATGTCACCGTTCCGACCGTAGTCCTCGCGCCTGATTGCTTTTCGACCCAGACTTCCAGCGTCCACAACTCCCCGTCGCCTTGCGGCTCGCGGCCGCGTACGACACCGCGTGTAATCAAGAGGTCACCATCATGGGTGGTGGCGATGAAAGCCAGCGCCATCGTGCCGGCCGTCAGCCAGCGCTCGCCGAAGAAATTGAACGCGAGTTCGGACACATAAGCGTTCGACATCAGCGCCATGCCGGCCGGCCGCGTGAGGCCGAACGATTTGGCGATCTCGGGATCGTTGTGGAAGTTCTTGCCGCCGCCACTATAGACCGAAATTTTCTCCGCCGACATCAGCTTGGCGACCGGCGCGATCTCCTCGCCGATCTCCCATTCCGGGGAGACCGGCCCGCCCCGCCCTGCCCGGCTCGGCAATACCTCCCGCTCTTCACCGGCCGGGCGCGCCTCACGGGCGACACCTGGCACGAAGGTACTCATACGCAGGTAACTGCCGCGCAGCACTGGCTTGCCATCCGCATCGCGGATTTCCGCATCGATGCCCATGTAACGCTTGCCGCGTTTTTCAAACTTGGCGCTGATGACACCATCGACGACATAGTTCTGTCCGACCCGCTGCGGCGCCAGGAACTGCATGCTTTGCCTTGCATGGAGCGCCGTACCCCGCGGCGCGTCGAACAGGTTGGAGAAGATGCGCTGCCCCAGATAGGTCGCCAGCAGCGTCGGCGGCACGATCGGGCCGCCAAACGGCGAGGCCCCCATGAACCATGGGTGCTGCTGGTCGAGCGAGGCCATGTAGCGATCGACCATTTCCTGGGTGATGGAAATAGTGCTCGGCGCTATAGCTTCGCCGACCTCGAACCCGTCCCATTCGAACGGCTTGCGTTGCAAGACCGCTTCCACGTTACAACGTCGCTCCGGTGAACTTCGGCTCGCGCTTTTCCTTGAATGCGGCAAGACCTTCCTGTCCGTCAGGTTGTTTGTTGTTCCACATCGCCCAGATGCCGGCATCGCCTAGCGAAGCCTCGAGCGACAATTCGCTGCTCCGGCGCATCATCAGCTTGTCGGCGGCTACCGAATTGGGAGCGCGGGTCGCCAAGCGGGTCGCCAGCGCCATGGCACGGCTCTCGAGTTCGGCATCCGGCACGACCTCGCTCACCATGCCCAGCGCCAGGGCTTCCCTGGCATCGTAGATCTCGTTGAACCAGACCATTTTCAGCGCCTTGTCCATGCCCATGAGGCGCGGAAAGATCCAGCAACCGCCTTCATCGGCAAGCAGGCCCACTCTTCCGCTAGGATCGCCCAGGCGCGCGCTTTCGGCAGCGACGCGGTAATCGCACATCATGGCGAAGGACAGCCCTCCCGACACTGCCACCCCATTGATCATGGCGATCACCGGCTTTTCGATCCGGTGCAACGCCAGATTGAGCGCCTGTGGCGCCGACTGCAGGCGGCGGAAAGTTGCCATCTGTTTCTTGCGGCTCTGGATGAACTCGTCGACGTCGCCCTTGACGTCACCGCCCGAGCAAAAACCACGCCCGGCGCCGGTCAGGATCAGCACGCGAAGATTGTCGTCATGCTGGTATTCGGCAAGCGCCAGCACGGCCTCCTTGCACATCGTCGGCGTATAGGCGTTGAGCCGGTCGGGGCGGTTGAAGGTCAGCTTGGCCACATGCTCGGCCACGACTTCGTATTTGATGGCCTTGTATTCTATTTCGCTCACCGTCGGTCTCCTCTCTCGTTAGATCGCGCCGCTCTGGCGCAGTGTTTCCAGACGCTCCGGCGCTATGCCGAGCAGGTCGCGATAGATCACGTCATTGGCCGCCCCCAGCGCCGGCGCCGGCGTTCGGACATGCGGCCCAAAAGCATCGATGCGGTATGGCCCGCGCGGCATCCTGGCTACCTTGCCGTCGGCGTGGGTGACGGTGTCGAATTCCTCGCGGGCCTCGAAATGAGGATCAGCCAGCATGTCGGTCATGCTGTAGATCGGGGCGATCGGCACGCCGGTCTCGATCAACTCGGCAAGCACGCTGTCCCGGGGCGTCACCGCCAGCCAGCGGCGCATGCGAGCGCCCACGACCTGCTTCCAGTCGCCCGTAACCGTCTCGACCATCTCGATCTGGTCGGCCGGATCGAGCCCGTTGAGGTAGTGCGCCAGACGCTTGATCAGCTTGGGCGAGACGATGGAGAAACACACCCAGCCGCCGTCGCTGCATTTGACGACGTCGCGCAACGTATAGCCGACCGGCTCCCATGGCAGCCGGGGCACCTGATTGCCTCGACGCTCATGGGCCGTGCCCCAGATGCTCGCCTCGGTCAGATGCATGCCGTACATGTACATGAGCCCGCCATAGAGCGGCAGGTCGATCACCGCCCCCGCTCCGGTACGCTCGCGGTTCCATAGCGCCGTCATGACGGCGCTGACGCCCGCCTGCGCGGTGAATGCATCGGCGATCGGACCACCCGGCAGGATGGGTGGACCATCCGGGAAGCCCGTCATGTAGGTGAGGCCGCTGATGGAGTCGGCCAGGGTACCGTAACCCGGACGCTCGCTATCGGGGCCAAACTGCCCGAAACCGGAAATGCGCAACATCACCAGCCGCGGATTCTCCGCCTTCAGCGCCTCGTAGCTCAGCCCCCATTTCTCGAAGGTACCAGGGCGGAAGTTCTCGATAAGAACGTCGGCCTTGCGCACCAGCTCAAGGAAAAGCTGGGCCCCCTCGGAGGTCGAAAAATTGCAGGTCACGGATTCCTTGTTGCGGCCAAGGAAGCGCCACCACGAGCCGACCTCTGCGCCGCCACTGCCCATGCTCCGGCCGATATCGCCGCCATCGGGGTGCTCCACCTTGATCACGCGGGCGCCATAGTCGCCCAGTTGCAGGGCCGCGAGCGGCGCTGCCAGAACCGTGCCGGCATCGATCACGACCAGCCCGCTGAGGGGGCCGTCGCTATTGCTGTTCGTCATGCGTTTTCCTTCAATTGTCGTTGGTTCCGATCGGGGCGCCGAACTGCCTATCCACCGCTGTAGCGGGGACGGACAAATCTCAGCACCAGGCCGACCGCGATGCCGGAGACCACCGCAATGACGACGCCCAGCGCCGCGAGGTCCGAATAGGTCCCGAAGTCGTAGATGTTCTGGATGCGGTAACCGATCACCGTGTTGGACGGTCCTGCGAGCATGGCGGCGGCCGTGAGGTCGCCGACGATCACTGCGAAGATCAGCGCCCAGCCGGCGGCCAGCCCCGGCGCCGTCAGCGGCAGCAGGATGCGACGGAACGTGCGCGCTTTCGATGAGCCGTTGACGCGGGAAGCTTCCACCAACTGGCTACCGATCTGCGCCACCGAGGATTCCGCCGCGATCGACGCCGTGGGCAGGCGGCTGATGACGTGGCAGATCAGCAGGATGGCGAGTGTACCACCCAGCCGGAAGGGCGGGCCGCCGAAAGCCACCAGCATGCCGATCGCCAGCACCAGCGTCGACATCGTCGCCGGCAGCTTGGTGGCAAGGCCTATCCAGCGCTCCCGCCGACCGCCGGCATCCGCCGCATAGATGGCGAGCGTTCCGGCGATCAGCACCGCTATGGTGCCGGCCGCAACGCCGAGGATGGTGCTGTTGACGATGGCATCGCGCGATTGGGGCTGGACGACCGCGTCAACGAACTTGGCGATCGAGAGGTTCTTCCAGTCGACGATCGGCGTCCAGTAGCGCTGCAGGGACACCACCAGCAGCGCCAGTATCGGCAGAACCGAAGTCGCCGCCAGATAGGCGAACATCACGATCCGGGCCGGCGTCCGCATGCGGCCCATGCTGATGCGGTTGGCGCGCACGCCCATGCCGCCGATGCGGGCATATTGGCTATGAACCGCGACCCGCCTCTGCACCAACCACACCGCACCGATGGCGAGCGCCATCAGCAACCCCAGCACCACGGCCTGGTTGGTCGCCGGCGGGAACTGGCCATGCAACAGGCGCTGGATATAGGTGGGCAGCACCAGGATCTGCGCCGGCGTCGCCACGATCGCTGGTATGGAATAGAGTTCGACCGTGGCGATCGCCGTCAGCAGCGCGGCTGAGCCGATAGCCGGCTTGATCGCCGGAATGGAAACGCCAAACAGGCATTGCAACCGCGATTTGCCGCTCATCCGCGCCGCTTCCTCGAGCGATGGGTCGAGCGAGCGGAAACCGGCGGCGATGATGATGTAGGCGTGCGGAACGAGGAACAGCAGATAGACGAAGATCAGGCCCGGCCAGCTGTAGATTCCGAACGTAATGGCCGAGCGCGGCACGCCCAGCGGCGCCAGCGCCCACCGCGTCAGCCCGGCGATGAACCCCGCATTGGGGTCACCCAGGAACAGCCAGCCGATGGCCAACGCCGTCGGCGGCAACAGGAGCGGCACGATGGGAAGAAAGGTCGACAGCGCTCCCATATGCGCGTCAGTACGTTCGTTCAGCCAGGCAAAGAACGTCGCGATGGGAACGCTGAGCGTCACGCAGGCGACAAGAACGATCACGGTATTGCGTGTCGCTTCCGCCAGGCCGCGTCCGGCAAAGGTCTCAGACCAGACGCTAAGATCGAAGCCGTGCTCGCCACTGAATGCGGTGACGATCATGGTCAGCAACGGATAGCCGGTGAAAAGCAGCACCCCCGCCACCAGGACGAAGGCGATGACATCGACGGCGGTTATACCGCGCCTTCCCAATGTCGCCCGCGGCAAAGCCTGCCCGGATGCGAACCCTAGCGTGTCAGCCATTTCACGCTCCCGTCCGGCAGGTAGATATCGATGCTGGAGCCCGGCGATGGCTGCGCGAACGCCCGGTCCGCGACGAAGAGATGCGCCTCCTCGTCTCCCACGCGCAGCCGCAATTCCGTGCGGGCACCCAGAAACACGCATTCGCGCACGATGGCCGCAACATGCTGGCTCGACGCGCCATCCATTGGCGGCGTCAGCCGCATATCCTCCGGCCGAATGGCCACCCATCCACTATCGCCGGGCTGCGCCGCGGCGCTGGCGATGCGAAATTCACCAATGGCAGTCTCGATTATCGCGTATCCGCCCTCGCGGCGGCTGACGGTCCCTGCGAAGCGATTGATCTCGCCGATGAAGTCGGCGACGTACATTGAGCGCGGATTGTCGTAGATGGCGCGGGGCGATCCCGCCTGGATGATCTTGCCGTTCTCCATCACCGCCAGGATGTCGGCGAGTTCCATCGCTTCTTCCTGGTCATGCGTTACATAGATGCCGGCGAAATTCGTCTGCTCCTTGAGGCTGCGCAACTCTGCCCGCAGCCGCCGGCGTACCCGCGCATCGACATTGGAGAGCGGCTCGTCGAACAGCAGCACCGTCGGCTTACGCACCAGCGCACGGGCCAGAGCCACACGCTGCTGCTGCCCGCCGCTCAACTCGCCGGGATAGCGCTCACCCAACCCGTGTACGCCGAGGTCGGCGAGCAGCTTTTCGATGCGGCCACGGACTTCCTCGCGCGATTGTCCGCGCTCCGAAGTCAGCACATAGGCGATGTTCTGGAACACCGTCATATGCGGCCACAGCGCGTAGGACTGGAACATCATGCCGAGCCCGCGATTCTCCGGTTCGACGAAAACGGCGGCGGCGGAGTCGTAGACCGTCTTGCCACCGATCCTGAGCTGTCCTTCGGTCGGTCGTTCGAGGCCGGCAACGCAGCGCAGCAGCGTGGTCTTGCCACAACCGCTGGGGCCCAGCAGCACCAGCAGCTTGCCTTTGGGCACCGTGATGGTGACGTCGTCCACCGCCGCGATAGCCCCCTTGGGCTTGGCGACAGAGCGCGTTCCGAAGATCTTGGTGAGAGCACTGATCTCGACCGCATTCGAGACTGCAGCGTCCGGTGCGGCGTCGGTCTGGCTATAGCGCATATCCATCCATCTGCCCTCTTTTCGAAGGTGCCGGCGGCCTCGCAACCGCCGGCAGCAGCATCACTTCACGCCAAGGGCGTCGAAGAGTGGACCCGTCTGATCGGCCGTGATGCCGTAGGGCACCAGTTGAATGTCGG
Organism: Devosiaceae bacterium; assembly: GCA_036499825.1. Taxonomy (GTDB): domain Bacteria; phylum Pseudomonadota; class Alphaproteobacteria; order Rhizobiales; family Devosiaceae; genus Paradevosia. Next base: position 400,003 of record DASYCZ010000026.1, on the reverse strand, counting down.
ACGGCATCGCCTCGCAGCCATGATCGCCCTGCGGGAACCGCGGTGAACTCACCTGCGAAGCGTGGCACGCGATATCGATACCTTCATCCGACAGCAGCCAGTTCATGAACAGCTTGCCCGCATTGGGATGCGGGGAATTGGCCACAAGGCCGTAATTGAAGGAGTTGGCGAGCGTGGGATTGGAAGGCGCGAAGAAATCGATGGGCGCACCCTGCCCCTTCAATCCGGTGCTGAAGGTTGCCAGCGTCGGGGCGTTGATATCCTTGGCGCCCGCGGCCACTTGCTGGGCGGCGGTGGCGCCGCTGGAAACGAATGTGAGGTCGAGCTTGGCGATATCCTGCAGATATTGATTGCCATGCGCCTTGGCCATGGCGACGACCCAACCGGTATAGTTCGCACTGCCCTGCGGATCGGTCAGCAGCAACCGTCCTTTCCATTTCGGGTCGGTGAGTTCCGTCCACTGCTTGGGCAGCGAGGCGGCGTCGACATTGCTGGTATTGTACTGCAAGCCGATGGTGCCGAGCGTCTGCTGGATATGGGTGTCGTTGTAGGAACTGGCTGGCCAGTTCGCGAGGCTCGGAAGGCCGGACTTGCTGAGCGGCGCGAAGATCTTGGCATTGTCGTCGAACCAGACATCCTCGCTGGTGCCGATGACATCGGCCTGCACGCCGCCGCCGGCCTCCTCGGCCGAAATGCGCTGCGTCGCCGTGTTGCCGGTGGCGCGGACGAACTGGCCATGGATGCCGGTCGCCTTTTCGAAGGCATCGACATATTGCTGCAGCGTTTCCTCGCTCTGGCCGGAATAGATGGTGAAAGTGCCTTCAGCTTTCGCCGCCGTGGTGAGGCTTTGTATGTCGGCGTCGCTCATGGGCGCCGCCTGGGCCAGCACCATCGAGGTACCGGCAAGACCGCCGAGCAAAATCGTGGCGAGCGTCAACGCGGCACGGGGTGCCGGCTTGGTATGGGACATCTGAACTCCTCCTTGATGACCTCTTTTTCGGGTCATTCAATTGCGCCAGCCTGCCCGCGTCTATGGGACCTAAGTCAGCATCTGGCTTGACAACAGATGGCAGAGCGCCCCTCATTATAGAAATTGATTTATCCTGATGGCACATCATGCCTGTGAATTTAAGTGCAATCGACCTCAACCTCATGGTCGTGTTCAATGCCATCATGGACGAGCGCAATGTCTCGCGTGCCGGGCAACGTCTGGGCATGTCGCAATCCGCTACAAGCAATGCCCTCAACCGCCTGCGGCATATGCTGAAAGATCCGCTCTTCGTGCGCTCGGTGGAAGGCATGCAGCCGACCGCCAAGGCCATCGAGCTGGCCGGCCCGGTCAGTGAAGCGCTGCATCAATTCCAGACGGCGCTCGAACCGGAACTGTTCGAGCCGGATGCGATGAACTGGACGTTCAACATCGCCATCTCGGACCTGGCATCGGTCGTCTTGCTGCCGCACCTCGCGCCGCTGCTCGCCAATACGGGCGTCAATGTGCGGTTCTGGCCCAAGATCAACCAACTGATCCCCATTCAGATCGACTCCAACAAGGTCGACTTCGCCCTGGGAGTCGTCTCCAGCACCTCGCGCCGGCTGGAGCGGACCCTTCTGTTCAAGGATCGTTACGTCTGCCTGATGCGCGAAGGTCATCCGCTTTCTGGCGGCATGTCGGCGGAACAGTTCCTCGCAGCCGATCACCTTGCGGTCCGCTCATCCGGCGATACGGGAAACCTTTTCGACGCCTGGCTGAACACACTCGGGCAGAACCGCCGGGTCTCGATGACCGTCAGCCAATATCTCGCCGTTCCCGAAATCGTCCGGCACTCCGATTTGCTGATTTCAGTCTTCAGCCGCAGCGCGCCCTATCTCTGCCAGCACGGCGGCCTGGTCGCCCGCGAACTGCCTTTCGACTTCATCGAAGCCGAGATCGTGCTGGCCTGGAACGCGACCCTCACCAACCTCCAGTCCCACAAGTGGATGCGGCGCATCGTGGTTGAAGCAGCCAACCAGATCGATGACGAACTGCCCCTGCCCTAGGCGGGTTGATGCATCTCGTCAAAAACGGGTCGCCGCAAGCACAACGATAGGCCGATAACGACGCCACCAAGACTCGATTACAGCGGGAACATTACCCATGAACAAAGTCACGCGAGGCGCGCAGAAAGACTATTTTTACAAGCTGGTGAAATCGCCGGTCGGCGAACTGAAGCTCGTGGCGACAGATGACGGGCTGGCGGCGATCCTCTGGGAAAACGATAATCCGCGGCGCGTGCGCTTGAACGTCGTGAGAGAAGACCAGAACCACCCCGTCCTTCTGGAAACCGAACGTCAGCTGAAACAGTATTTTGCCGGTGAGCGGCAAGCCTTCGACCTGAAACTGGATTTCGTCGGGACTGACTTCCAGAAACAGGTATGGCACGCGCTGCTCACCATTCCCTTCGGCGAGACGCGGTCCTACGGTGAAATCGCGAGGCAGATCGGCAAGCCAAAGGCCGTCCGCGCGGTCGGCGCTGCCAACGGCAAGAACCCCATCTCCATCATCACGCCGTGCCATCGCGTCATCGGCTCGACCGGCAAGCTTACCGGCTTCGCCGGTGGCCTCGAAACCAAGGAGCGATTGCTCAAACTCGAAGCCGCCTGAAGAACTTCTCCACACGCCAAAATCCGCTATGATGGCTGGAAGTCTGGACATTTGGCGCCAGTTTCGACATGAGCGTCGTTTGGCGCTGCGGCGTGCGGAGATTGGGATATGAGCAGCCGGACGAATACCGAAGTGGCGCGCTTGCGGCGTTTGCGCCGGTTTGCCGCGCGGCACAATCTGGCAATCCTGGCCAGCGAGAAGCCCAGCTCCAAAGTGCCGGGCGGCGGCTACATGCTGAACGACAACGAAGCCCGCAAACCGGTCATAGGCGCTCATCCACAGCCCTACAGCGCCAGCCTCGACGAAGTCGAAGAGTATCTCGACAAACTATCCGAGACCGACGAACTGTAGCTACCCGGCCAGCGCCGCACGCGCTCGTTGCGCCATCGCCACGAGCGCGGGACGCATCTCGCCGGCAGAGACAAGCGGCACCTCGAAGAACACCCTGAGCATTTGATCGCCTTCGGCTATATCCACGCCCTCGGCGTCTATACCCACCAGCGTCCATTTGCCGGGCTGCGCCTTGGCGAAGAACTGAGCATACAGACTGACCGCTTCGCCATGGTCGTCGTTCATGTGCTCGACGGCGCCGGTTTCCATCTCGGCCAACGCCTCGTTCGCTTCCGATCGCGTCAGCACATCGCCGGCTTCCAACGCATAGGCCCGCCCGAAGCCGCCGTTGAGGCTGGCGCCTTGCACCTCGAGCCGAAAGAAGCGGAAATCACCGAGCCCGGCATAGAGTGCGGCTTTCGGCTGATGTCTGAGGTAGCGCCCCTCCAGCCGCTGGTGAGTGGCGGTGTCCCGCTCGATTTCCAAGGCGCGACAATCGAGACTGATGCGTGCATGGGCCAAGGGGTCGCCTTTTCCCGGCTCGCCGAGCAGAAGCGAACAACGTGGATCGGCCCGTAAAGCGGCGGTATGCGGCGCCAGGCCTGAAATAAGGATAATCGGCGTGCCGTCGATATCGGTAGATACGCCGACACGGCTGGCGATCGGCGCGCCCGACCTTGAATCGATCGTCGCAAGCGCCCCGTAGCGCGCCGATCGGACAAGTGTCTTGGCCAATCGGATCGCCTGGGCGTCGGTTTCCCGCAGAACGTTTTTGGGCTCAGGCATTGCTCACACAATAAATATGATTTCTTTCATCATAATTTATACGTGCGCTCTGAACCTGTCACCTGGTGCTGGAAAAAAACGCGGGCACCGAAGTACCCGCGTCCCCGTTCATGAGGCAGTGGTTCAGGCTGCCTTGAGGTTAGCCTGGGTCGTCGCCAACTGTGTCAGCTTCTGATCCGTGGCCTCTTCTTCCTTGAGTGTAGCGTCGAGAAGTTTGGCCACGTCACGCAGGCCGAGCTGCTCGGCCCAGGTGCGAAGCGTGCCATAGCGAGCCATTTCATAGTGCTCGACCGCCTGAGCCGATGAGATCAGGCCCGCATCGAGCGCAGGCGTACCCTTGAAGTCCTCGATAATGGACTTGCCTTCCTCGATGATACCGAGGATGGCATCGCAGGTCTTGCCGCGAGCAGGCTTGTTGATGAGCTCGAAAATCTGGTCGAGGCGCTCAACGTGCCCTTCGGTTTCCTGCAGGTGTTTGTCGAATCCGGCTTTGAGATCGGGCGACTGGGCCGCCTTCGACATCTTGGGCAAGGTTTTGACGATCTGCTTTTCGGCGTAATAAATGTCCTTGAGCGTATCAAGGAAGAGATCGTCCAAAGTCTTTTCGTCAGCCATGATGGCCCTCCGCTCGTGAATGTTTCGTGGTGACGCAGTTACCGGAACGTAGCGGTGCCCCCATAGTTCCCCGGAATGGCGTACCGCCGCGTAGATCACCAGCGCCCCATTTCGGACAGGTATTGGTGTTCTTTGCAGGCGACATGGAGAGCTGAGAACTGAACGCGTCGCAAATCGTCCCTCCCGCCAGACTGGTTCTGCCCCAACGCCGCCCGTTCAGCCTGGCGGAGCTGGTGGCCGACGGCATCATCCACGTCATTGGCATCGTCGTTGCAGTGGCGCTTGGCTCAATTATTCTCGCCTTCGCCATCGCGGAAACGGCTCCGCGCGAGGCCCCGGCACTCGGCATATATGTGGGCTCGCTGGTGGCGGTACTCTCCATCTCGCTCGCCTATAACCTTTGGCCGCTGACACCCATCAAGCAATGGCTGGCGCGCTTCGACCAAGCTGCCATCTTCCTGTTCATCGCTGGAACCTACACGCCATTCCTCGCCGTAATGGGCGGCACGCCTACCGCGACCATCCTCGGCCTTTTCGTCTGGGGCGCCTCGCTGACCGGGATCGCCCTCAAGCTGACCGTGCCCCAGCGTTTCGGCCGGTTGGCGATCGTGCTCTATCTCGCCATCGGCTGGAGCGGCATCTTGGTGTTCCAGGCATTGGGTGCGGCGCTGCCGCCGGCAACGCTATGGCTGTTGCTGGCTGGCGGCATCGTCTATTCGTGCGGCATCATCTTCCATCTGTGGGAGCGCCTGCGCTTCCAGAATGCGTTATGGCACTTGTTCGTCGTTGCGGGCGCCGTACTGCACCTGGTTGCGATTCTCTATTGCATGGTCATCAGCAGGCTCTAGGAACCAACCCGATCGGTAGCGAGTTAGGCTGCATTGTCCAGTACAAGGAGCGTCTAGCCATGGCCACCGCAATCACCCGTGCAGTCAAGCGTGCCGAAGGTCCCGCAGAGGATGCGGCGGAACGCCTGAGCGAGCAGCTCGCAGCCCTTCGCGAAGAAGTCGCCTCGATTTCGGAGGCCGTTTCCTCCTATAGCGGTGATCATTTCGCCAACGCCCGCCGCGATGTGACACGTATCGCCGGCCAGGTTCAGCGCACCAGCGCGGCGGCCGCCCGTGAAGCGGGCCACGTTGTTCGCGAAAACCCTGCCCCCACCATCGCGGTACTCGCCACGATCGCCCTGCTGGCGGCGCTTATCTTCAAGCATGACTGAGCCCTTGTCGAACAAGGCGGCGTGAGCGGGCGTGACAAGCGCCCCCAATGCCGTCAGTATCGGGGTTCGTCTGCAGGTCGCGGTCACGCGTGACGGACCCCAGAATTAGCTGCACGCCACGCGTTGCTCGTCCTGCCTACAGGAGGACGGAAAATGGCTGACTTCCACGTGCTTGCCGGTGCTGGAACAACACCGGTCTACCCGACTGTCCGCAAGATACACGTCGCCGACCTGATGGCCGCGTTGCGTCTTGGCATCGACGACTTCTGGCGCAAACCCTCACACTATCTGTTTCTAGGCCTGATCTATCCCGTGGTGGGAGTGGTTCTCGCCATGTGGACGTCCGGCCAGAACGCCCTCCCCCTCATCTACCCCTTGATGTCCGGCTTTGCCCTGGTCGGACCACTCGCTGCCATCGGGCTCTACGAAATCAGCCGCAGGCAGGAAAAGGGCCTCGATACATCATGGAGCCACGCCTTCGACGTGCTCAGATCGCCCGCGTTACCCTCCATCATTGCGCTTGGCGTCATGCTGTTCGCGATCTTCTATCTATGGCTGACAACCGCCGAGGCGCTCTATCAATCGATCTACGGCATCAGTGCCCCCGCTTCGCTGACCGACTTTGTCAGTGATGTGTTGAGCACGCAGAGAGGCTGGACGCTTATCATCCTGGGCAATCTGATCGGGCTGGTCTTCGCATTGGTGACGCTGTGCACCACGGTCATCGCCTTCCCGCTGCTCCTCGATCGTGATGTGGGCGCCATGGTGGCGATCCAGACCTCGGTCAAGGCCGTGATGATGAACCCCGTGCCAATGCTGCTTTGGGGCGTGATCGTCGCGCTGGCGCTGCTGATCGGCTCGATACCGTTCCTGGTCGGTCTGGCCCTGGTTGTCCCAATCCTGGGTCATGCGACCTGGCATCTCTATCGCAAGGTCGTCGCTCCCATCGGCGAATAACCCTACTAAAGAACCATCGACCGGGGCGCCGCTCCGGTCGATTTGCGTGCAGTCGAGGTTGAATTCGGCTTGACGGCTCCCCCGCCCCATATCCTATATATCGCAACAGACGATACAAATCAGAATATCGGGATTTATGGGAGGGGCGTATGAGGGCCACGGTAACGGCGCATAAGGACTATGTGATTTCGCGGATCGACGAGCGCGTTTATGGCGCATTCCTCGAACATCTCGGCCGCGCCATCTATACCGGCATTTATGAGCCCGATCACCCCACCGCCGACAAGAACGGCATGCGAGGCGACGTCGCCAAGCTGGTGAAAGACCTCAACATTCCGATGGTCCGCTACCCCGGCGGTAACTTCGTGTCCGCCTATAACTGGGAAGATGGCATCGGCCCCAAGGACCAGCGTCCGACGCGCCTCGACCTTGCCTGGCATACATCCGATGCCAATCAAGTCGGCATCCACGAGTTCGCCGACTGGTGCGACACCGTCAATACCAAGATGATGCTGGCCATCAACCTGGGCTCGCGCGGCCTCGACCAGGCGCGCAACTTCGTCGAATACGTCAATGGCCCGACCGGCAGCTACTGGGGCGACCTGCGCAAGAAGAACGGCCGTGCCGATCCCTGGGACGTCAAGCTCTGGTGCCTTGGCAACGAAATGGACGGTCCCTGGCAGGTCGGCCACAAGACCGCCGACGAATATGGCCGGCTGGCCAACGAGACCGCCAAGGCGCTCCGGGCCTTCGACAAGTCGCTGGAACTGATCGTTTGCGGCTCCTCTCATTCGAACATGCCGACCTATCCTGAATGGGAGCGGACGGTGCTCGAGCACACCTATGAGGCAGTCGACCATATCTCGCTGCATATGTATTTCGCCAATCCGGAGAAAAATACGGCGAACTACCTGGCGCTCAACCACAAGCTCGATACCTACATCGCCACCGTGGCTTCGACGATCAACTTCGTCAAATCCAAGAAGCGTTCGAAGAAGGACGTCTATATCTCGTTCGATGAGTGGAACGTCTGGTATCATTCCCGCAAGCAGGATCGGGCCATCCTCGATGGCAACAATGGCTGGCCTCACGCCCCGCGCTTGCTCGAAGACATCTACAATTTCGAGGATGTGCTGCAGGTCGGCTGCATTCTCAATACGTTCATCCGCCGTTCGGACGTGGTCAAGCTCGCCTGTATCGCGCAGCTGGTGAATGTCATCGCCCCCATCATGACTGACCCCAAGGGCCAGGCGTGGCGGCAGACGATCTACTATCCGTATTATTTCGCGTCGATCTTCGGTCGCGGCGAAGCCCTGCAGCTCGTCACCAACTGCCCCGGCTACGATGCCGACATCGCCGACAACGTTCCCTATGTCGACGTCAGCGGTGTTCATAACGAGGAAGACGGTACAATTGCCTTCTTCGCCGTCAACCGCCACGCCACCGAAACGATTGATCTCGAAGTCGCCCTGAACGGCTTCGGCAACGCCACCATCATCGATCATCAGGTGATGACACACGCCAACCTGGAAGCGGTGAACACCGCCACCGACCAGAGCGCTGTCGCACCCAGCAAGGGCACCGGCGCCAAGGTTGCCGACGGCAAGCTGACCGCGCGGCTCCCGCCCTACTCTTACCAGATGATCCGCGCCAAGTTCTGACCTCCCAAAGGCCACTCGGAGCGCCCCGCCATTTTCAGGCGGGGCGTTTTTTTATTTGATCGCGGCCACCGTCGCCGCCGCACCGCGCTGGAACAGGCTGCCAAGGTGCCGGACCAGCGTCTCTCGAAAGACCGTATTCCCCGGCAGCTCGGATCCGAAGACTTCGCGCACTGCCAGCAAGCCATCGACGAGCTTGGCTGGATCGCTGCCGGCTGCATCGGCGATCGCCTTGAACCGTGCCGCCAACGGGTCGCGAACGTCGATGGCCTCGCCCTTCTCGTCGACGCCCTTGACGTAGCGCATCCAGGCGGCGACGCCGAGCGCCAGACGTTCGATGCCGGCACCGGCGGCAAGCCGATCCGCAATGGTGCCGAGCAGGCGCTGCGGCAGCTTCTGGCTGCCGTCCATGGCGATCTGCCACGTCCGGTGCTTGAGGGCCGGATTGGCAAAGCGCGCCAGCAATTCGTCGCGATAGTGGCTAAGGTCGACGCCGGGCATATCGAGCGTCGGCATCGCTTCCAGCCCCATCAGGTCGCCGATGACACGTCGGAAGGCGATGTCCTGCATGACTTCCGAGACATATTGGTGCCCGGCCAGATAGCCGAGATAAGCCAGCGATGAATGCGCACCGTTCAGCATGCGCAACTTCATGCGCTCGAACGGCTCGACCTCGGCCACCAATTGCGCCCCCACCTTGTGGAAAGGCGGCCGGCCCAGCGGAAAATTCTCCTCGATGACCCATTGGGTGAAGGGCTCGGTGACAACCGGCCAGGCGTCTTCAAGGCCGACCATGCCGGTGATTGCCGCACGGTCCGCATCCGTGGTCGCCGGCACGATCCGGTCGACCATGGTGCTCGGAAAGGCGACGCCATCCACATAGGCGGCAAGCTCGGCGCCGCGCTGGCCGGCGAATTCGCGCACGATGCGGCCTGCCGTATGGCCGTTGCTCGGAAGGTTGTCGCAGCTCATCACCGTGAACGGCTGCAAGCCGGCGCGGCGGCGGCGATCCAGCGCCTCGACGATGAAGCCGGGAGCACTAACCGGATGGCTGGGATCTGCCAGATCGTGGATGATATCCGAATGGCCCAAATCGAGATGCCCCGTCGCCGGATCGTGGCAATAGCCCTTCTCCGTCACCGTCAGCGACACGATGCGGATGGCAGGGCTCGCCATCAACGCCAGCAGGCGCTCGCCTTCCGAGGTCGCATCGATAACTTCGAGGACCGAGCCGATAATGCGGCAGCGTGTTCCGGCGGCGTCGCGTACCGCAACCGTATAGAGCCCGCCCTGGGGATCCAGCGCTTCCTTGGTATCAGGCCGCCTGAGGCTGGCTCCGACGATGCCCCAGTCCCTCGCCTCGGACAGGATGTCATCGGCGTAAACCGCCTGATGGGCGCGATGGAACGCGCCGATCCCCAGATGCACTATACCCGGCGTGACGGTGCCGCGATCATAGGCAAAGCGTTGAACGGATGCATCGGCGGTGGCCAATGTCGCGGGATTGAGGCGTTGCATGCGAGGGCTCCTGCTGAACGGCAAATCTGGTATGGAAGATTGCCGGACACGTCAACACCGCGGGATCGCCTTGCCCACGAAATCAGGCGGTACCCCGCCGGATCAGGCGGGCATGGATGGTCTCCATCATCGGGGCCGCCTGCGGGTTGGCCGCCCGCTCACGTACCATCCGCCGGATGGCCTCGATGCGCTCGCCGAGATCGACCCCGATGGTGGTGAGGTCATAGGCCTGCCACGCCGCCTCCCGGATATTGTCGAAGCCGATCACCGCACATTCTGACGGCACCGTCACACCGAGATCAAAGCGAAGCGCGTCGAGCGCCCCGAAAGCGCTGGTGTCGTTGGCGGCGAATATCGCGTCGGGCCTGTCGTAATGCTGCCAGCTCGCGACGAGCGCCGCGCGCGCCCTGTCATAATTGAAGCGTCCGTCGATCGAGCCGACCAGCGCCATGCCGTGGCGCTCCATGGCGTTCTCCAGCGCCACCAGCCGGTCCTGGTCGGAGGCTGAGCCCTCCCCCTGCACATAGAGCAGCCGGCGGCGCCCGCTCTGTGCAAGGAGGCGCACCGCTTCCGCGATGCCGTCATGCTGGGCGATATGCAGGCGGTCCACCATGGCCTCGCCCGCATCCTGCGGCGGCTCCTGCCCATAGACCGGATAGAGTGCGGGAGAATTGCCGAAGGTGCGGCGCAGGAAATGCGGCGGCAGCTCGTCCATATAGGCGATGATCGCGGCCGGCCGGTAGGCCTTCACATGCGCGAAGTCGAGCCGCTCGCCGCTGTTATGCGCAATCCGGAAAACCATCACCGACAGGCCGTCTTCCTGCAATGCGCCGATCAGCGCGTCGACCTCCTGCGCCTCCCAGGGATTGGCGAGCGTGCTGACCACCACCGCCACCAGCTTGGAACGCCTCGTAACCATGGCGCGCGCCGCCATGTCCGGGTGATAGCCAAGCGTTGCCGCAACGGCGAGAATGTGGCGGCGCTTCTCCATCAATACCGATGCGTCGGGGTTGAAGGCCCGTGACACCATGATCCGCGAGACTTTCGCGGCACGCGCCACATCCTCCGCAGTAGCGGCCCCGCGATGCGCTTCGATCGGATCTGCAGCGCGGTATTTGGTCACCCTGATCTCCTTGGTCCCAACTTCGTCACTGCGTCCGAAGTCGCCATTACCTCCCAATGGCAGACATCTGGCCGATCTTGATTACGCATATGTGACAGCGGGTTTTGCCCGGCAGCGCTGCGTTGTCGCCTGTCATAAAAATTTACCCACAGGGCTCTCTACACCATTGTTCACGTGTTCATTCAACTGTTACATGTCTGCCATGCAGTTGTTACATGACTGTCATGGCACAGACGAACAGTGCCCCTATGCCTCGTGTTGCCGTGAGTTGTGCGGCCGTAGCCGCAAACAAGAACAAGTCTACGCACAAGGAGAAACCCCACATGAAACGCCGCGACCTTCTTCTCGCCGGTGCCGCCGCAACGGGCGCAGCCATGCTGCCGCGCTTTGCGTTCGCCGAGCCGAACCGCATCGACTGGTACACGAGCTCGGACCAGAACATTCTCGATTTCTGGACCAATGTCGTGAAGCCGAAGTTCGAAGCCGCGAACTCGGGCATCACCATCAATCTCGTCGATGGGGGTGACAATGCCGGCTTGCAGGCGATTGCCTCGCGCGCCCTCGCGGCGCTCGGCACCAGTGCCGATCCCCAGGCCGACTTCTTCGAAGGTTTCGACGCCCGCCAGCCGGTCGGTGCGTTGGACAAGGGGCTCTGGGTCGATCTCTCCAAGGAGAATCTCTCCAACTATTCCAAGATCAATCCGCTGGCCTTCAAGATCGACAACCTGACGCAGAACCTGCCCTATCGCGGCTCGCAAGTGCTGCTGGCCTACGACACCACCAAGCTTTCCGCCGCGGATGCTCCCAAGACCTGGGCCGATCTCGTCAAGTGGATCAAGGCCAACCCCGGCCAGTTCATCTACAACCGCCCCGACAAGGGCGGCGCCGGCGGCAACTTCGTGCGGCGGGCCATCTACGAGGCTACCGGCAATGACCCCTCGCTGTTCACGGTCGACAATTTCTCCGCCGCCACTGCCGAGCCGATGCTGCAGAAGGCCTGGGACATCCTCAAGGACCTGGCGCCGTCGATGATGGATCAGGGTGCCTACACGTCCGGCAACACGCAGTCGATTCAGCTCCTGTCGCAGGGCGCCGTGACGATGGTTCCGGCTTGGTCCGACCAGTCCCTGTCCGCCATCTCGCAAGGCGTTCTGCCCGACACCACCGGCCTGCTGCAGCTCAGCGACCTCGGTTTCCCGGGCAACTTCACGCGCATCACCATCCCGAGCAACGCCGCCAACAAGGCGCTGGCCATCAAGCTGGCCGATTTCCTCCTTTCGGAAGAAATCCAGTCCGCCGTGATCACCGAACTCGGCGGCTTCCCGGGCGTTTCGTGGGACTACGTCGCCTCCGATCTGCACGACAAGTACAAGGACCTCATCCCCAGCTCGATCCCGGTGTTCCCGGGCGGCGATTGGGACAAGGCCATCAATGACGGCTGGTACCGCAACGTCGCGCCGAACGTGGATCGCTCTGCGTGACAACCGCCGTTACGCGTGAACCGCGGACAATCGACAGCAGGGGGCTAGCCGGCCTCCTGCTCGTCGCCATTCCGGTGCTGCTGATCGGCTGGATGGTAATCTACCCGATCATCTCCGCCGTCGTGACGACGTTCTGGCAGCCCGACGCCAATGGCCAGACCGAATTCACGCTCAAGACCTACCAGTTCTTTTTCTCCGACAGTTACAGCCTCGCCAACCTGACGGTGACGCTGTGGACCACCGCAATCGCGGCGGTGCTGCTGGTGATCATCTGCCTGCCCATCGCGCTCTACCTGCGGTTTGCCAATGGCAGGCTTGCCTCCTATGTGCAAAGCCTTGCGATCTTTCCGATGTTCGTGCCATCGATCATCCTGAGCTACGCCTTCATCCGCGTTCTCGGCCCCAACGGCATGGTCGACATCCTTCTCAATGCCGCGCATCTGCCGAAAATCCGCTCGCCCTACCTTACCTCATGGGGCCCGCTCATCGGCCTGGTGTGGGACCATATCCCGCTGACCGTATTGATCCTCATCTCCGGTTTGGGCGCGGTCTCGAACCAGGCCGTCGAGGCGGCTCGTGATGTGGGGGCCGGCCGCATCGCGCTGCTCTGGAACATCATCCTGCCGCGCATCGCCAACTCCATCCTGGTCGCCGTCTCGTTTTCGGTGCTCGGCATCTTCTCCGCCTTCACCCTGCCCTATGTGTTGGGGCCAGCCGCACCGGAGATGATGGGACCGTTCATGCAACGCACTTTCCGCGACCTTTACGATCCGCCAAACGCCATCACCCAGGCCGTGATCTCATTCTTTTTCTGCATCGTGTTTGGCCTCTTCTACGTGCGCTCCGTGGCGCGCAACCGCAGGAACTGACGCCCATGGCCAGAATAGCAGCGCGCCGGGAGATCGACTGGGCAGGCACCGCTTTCGCGGTGGTGCTGACCCTGGTCATCATCTTCCCCCTGGTGGTCGTCTGCACCTGGGCCTTTACCAATGTCTGGCGCTATCCCGCTATCATCCCGCAGGAATTCGGGCTCAAGTTCTGGAACCAGACGCTAGCGCGCGCCGACGTATGGTCTGCGATCACCACCAGTATCTCCCTGGCGGCCGTCGTCACCCTGATCTCTGCCGCGATCTGCCTGCCGGCCGCCTTCGCCTTCGCGCGGCTCGAGTTTCCCGGGCGGAACATCCTGTTCTTCTCATTCCTCGCCGGTCAGGCCTTCCCAAAATTCGGCCTGCTGGTTGCCATCGCAGGCATCTTCCTGAGCCTCAATCTCATCGGCACCTTCTGGGGCGTGGTGCTCATCCAGCTCGTGGGCACGCTCCTGTTCATGATCTGGATTCCCGTCGCCGCCTTCCAGGGCGTCGATCGGCGCATGGAGGAAGCGGCGCGCGACGTCGGTGCGACGCCGTTGCGGGTCTTCTGGTCGATTACCCTGCCCCAGGCCGCCCCCACCATCGCGGCCGCAATCCTGCTGACCTTCGTCAACACCTTCTACGAAACGGAAGGCGCCTGGCTGATCGGCGCGCCGGGGATTCGCACCCTGCCCGTTCTCATGATCTCATTCATCAACAACCAGCCGGTGATCCAGTATGGCGCCGTGCTGTCCGTTATCCTTTGGATTCCCTCTTTCTTCGCCCTGCTGTTCGCCCGACGCGTGATCAGTTCCGGCTCCTTCGCCCGCGGTTTCGGCGGATAAGTTCTGGCTTGGAGTAGCGCATGGCCCGCTTGCAAATCGATGGCGTCACCAAGACTTTCGGAGCCACCAAGGCGGTCGACACCTTTGCGCTGGACGTGGCAGATGGCGAACTGGTCTGCCTGCTTGGCCCGTCCGGTTCCGGCAAATCCACCGTGCTGCGCATGATCGGCGGTTTCGAAAAGCCGAGCAGCGGGGCCATCCGCATCGATGGTGAGGATGTCACCGGCGTCCCGCCCGAACGCCGGCCCACCACCATGGTGTTCCAGAGTCACGCGCTTTGGAGCCACATGACCGTGGCCGGCAATATCGGCTTCGGCCTGAAGCTTCGTCGCCTGCCGAGCTCGGTGATTGCCGAAAAGGTCGAGGCCGTGCTCGAACTGGTCGGCCTGCGCGGCTACGGCAAGCGCCAGACCAACCAGCTATCGGGCGGACAGCAGCAGCGCGTGGCTCTTGCCCGCTCACTGGTGCTGGAGCCCAAGATCCTGCTGCTCGACGAACCCTTCGCCAGCCTTGACCAGCACCTGCGCGAACGCCTGCGCGAGGAAGTGCGCGACATCCAGCAACGGCTGAATATCACGGCGCTGTTCGTCACCCACGGCCAGGACGAGGCACTGGCGCTGGCCGATCGCATCGTCGTCATGCGCGACGGCCATATCGAACAGATCGACAAGCCGGACCGGCTTTATCGTCAGCCTCAGACGCCGTTCGTCGCCGGCTTCATCGGCACCATGAACATGATCGATGGGGAAGTGCGTAACGGCACTTTCACCGGCCGCGGCATCACCACCGCGGCGCCGGTTGCGGATGGGCCCGCCACCCTCGCCGTGCGACCGGAAGCCCTTGAACTTTCTGCCGGCACTGGCGCCAAGGTGCATCGCGCCGTCGACTTCGGTACCCACGCCATCGTCGACCTGGATCTGCCGGATGACCAGCGCATCAAGGCCATGGTGGCGCCCACGCATGGCTGGCAGGCCGGCGGATCGGTGGCGCTGGTGCCCCGGCAATATGCCATTTTCCGCAATAATGAAGCCGTCTATCGTACCGAAACGGCACAGGACCAACCTGCTAGAAACATCGCTCATGCCCAATGACATCTTCTGTACGCGCAGCGGCCACCGCACCTATTTCAAGTGGCATCGAGCGCGTCGGACTGCCTCCGATCCGGTCTTTACCGGCCACCGCATCCTCGAAGGCATGAAGCTGGGCGCCAGCGTCGAGGTCGACCTGGTGCGGCATGCCGATGGCGGCTTCGCCGTGCTGCACGACACGACGCTCGATCGAGAGACAACCGGCACCGGCACCGTCGCCACAACCCATGCCGACACCATCAGGCAATTGCGCCTTCGCGACAATGCCGGCCAACCCACCACGCATCCAGTCATGCTGCTTGAAGATCTTGCCGCCCTCCTCGCTGAAGGCGGGTTGCATCCGGAAGCCATTCTGCAGCTCGATTTCAAGGAAGACCTGAGCGTTCTGACACCTCGTGACATCACGGCGTTCAGAACTATCGTCGGCCCGGTTGCCACGCACATGATCCTGTCGGCTGGTGACGCCGGCGCCGTTGCCGCATTGGGCAACGGTACCGCCGGCCTCCATATCGGCTACGACCCCTGCCACGAGGGCAAGCTCGAGGCTTTGTTCCAGAACAGGGACTTCAGCCATTTCGTTGATTCAGCACTGGAAGCGTCGCCACGGGCGGAGATGATCTATCTCGCCCATCCCCTGGTCCTGTTCGCCGCCGATTCCGGCTTCGATATCGTCGACGCATTTCATCAGGGCGGCAAACGCATCGACGCCTACACCATCAAGACCGCTGATGCCGCCGCGAGACCGCTCGTCGAACGGTTGCTCTCCCTCAAGGCCGACCAGATTACGACGGATGACCCCACCGGCCTTGCCGCGTTACTTGATGGTTAGAGCGTCAGATGTCTCACGTCGTCATTCTCAATGGTCCCGCCGGCGTGGGAAAGACCACCGTCGCCCGCACCCTGGCTGGCAAATTGCCGGGCACGATCAACGTATCCGGCGACACCCTGCTGACATTCTCGCCGCGCGACGTGCGCAACTATCTCGGGCCGGGCTCGACCTATCACGCCGGCGCAGCGCTCGTGCGGAGCTACATCGAAATGCGCGCGCCCCGCGTCCTGTTCGAGTATGTTTTTTCAAGACGCCAGAACATCGAAACGTTCTGCCGTGGCCTTCGGCCCGACACACCGGTCTACGTCTTTACGATCTGGGCGCCCTTTGAAATGGTCGAGCAGCGCGAGGCGACGCGCCCGGGCCGCGAGCGGCTGGGTCCCCGCGTCCTCGACACCTACCAGACACTGCAGCACAATCTTGGTGAACTGGGCCATGTCATTCACAACACCGGCCCATTGGACGACACTATTGCGGCCATCGCCGACATCATCGCCACAGGTGAAGTTACACCTGCGGGCAGTTTCGCGCCCGCCAGGAGCAACGCCTAAGGCCTGAAGCCCTCGACCAGCCAGGGGTGGATGGCCGTGCCCCCGGCCAGGATGGCGCCCGATTTCGGGATCGGCTGGCCATCGAATCCCGTGACGACACCGCCCGCCTCGCGCACGATCAGCACTGAAGCGCCATAGTCGAGCGGCGACAGGCCGTCTTCGAAAAAGCCGTCCAGCCGGCTGCAGGCAACATAGGCCAGCGACAGCGCCGCCGAACCGAGCCGGCGGACGCCCGACGTCGTATCCATGAGCCGGCGCAGGGCGCCATGATAAGTTTCGACCGGCACGGACTTGACCTGCCCGGGTACGGGCAGGCCCGCGCCGACCACGGCATTGACCGGGTCGGCATTGTTAGTCGCGCGGATCGCGCGGCCATTGAGATAGGCGCCCGCTCCCTGCTCGGCGCTGAACAACTCGTCCTGCATCGTGTCGTAGACAACGCCCTTCACGATGGCGCCGTCACGTTCCTCGGAAATCACGATGCCGAAATGTGGAATGCCCCAGGCATAGTTGGTGGTGCCATCGATGGGATCAATCAGGAAGCGGGGCGCGCCGCTCGCCAGCTCGCGATTGCCCACCTGCTCTTCACCCCAGATGCCATGATCCGGGAACGCCGCAAGCAGGGCGTCGACGATGAACTTTTCGACGGCCACGTCCGCCTCGGTCTGGAAGTCGCGTGGCTTCTTGTGAACCATTTCGCCCGCCGCATACCGGTGCAGCGACGAGCGCGCGATGCCGCCCGCCTCCATGGCGATCCTCGCCATCTCCACAAGCATCGGTGAGGCGGCGGCTGACAGGCGATCGGTCGTCACGGGTGATACTCCAGTTGAGTCGGAAAACATCGGAACCACTTGATACTACAGTCTCCGCATAGCCGATTTCGACAGAAATAGAGTTCTTCCGAACCGCAAAACGCCAAGCGTTCCCGGCAGAAAAATATTGCATTTTATGTGTCAAATTTCTGCCGTAAAAATGCCAAAACTTTGCCCAGATTCATCTGGTAACGAAGCCGTGTGGGGGGAAGACCACTCTGGCACCTCTTCGGAGTATTTCCGAAATGTCGTGCACGCACCGACACATAGAGCCTGTCCGCGCTAGGCGGATACGACTGGGCTCACCCGATAAAGATAGGAAAATAATCTTATGAATTCCAAATTCCTGCTGCCCTTGGCGGCCCTTTCCATCCTTACCCTTGCCGCCTGTGACAACAAGCCGGCGGCGCCCGCTACTCCGGCCGCGACCACCCAGCCCGCAACGCCCGCCGCGACGCCTGCTGCTCCGGCCGCCGCTCCCACCGGCGCGATGACCCCCGAGCAGGCCATGGCAGCTATTCAGGCCGGTGCAGCCCAGATGACGCCGGAACAGAAGACCGCAACGGTCGCTCAGGCACGCAAGGCTGCCGAGGACGCCGCGAAGGCTCAGGGCCTCAGCGCCGACCTCATCAAGCAGACCGGCGATATGGCCGAAAGCGCCGCCAAGCAGGCGCTGGGCGTCCAGTAAGCCCAGGGCAGACTGATATCCCGCCGCAACGTGCGGCGGGATTTCGCTTTAGGATAACGTCTTAGAAGTCGCCGCCCGTATCGAAATTGTCATCGCCGCCATCGGACATGTCGTCGTCATTGCCCTGATCGTCGTTCCGGTCATCCCGATCATCATCGGAAGATCGATCGTCATCCCGGTTTCTGTCGCCATCATCGGCCTGAGCCGACCCGGCCGAGAACAGGCCGCCCAGCAGGCTGCCGAGCAACACGCCCCCCGTCACTCCCAGAGCAGTCTGCGCCGCACCGGCCAGAAAGCCGCCACCCGCACCGGGGCC
Source organism: Devosiaceae bacterium (assembly GCA_036499825.1). Classification (GTDB taxonomy): domain Bacteria; phylum Pseudomonadota; class Alphaproteobacteria; order Rhizobiales; family Devosiaceae; genus Paradevosia. Next base: position 381,695 of record DASYCZ010000026.1, on the reverse strand, counting down.
GGCGCCCCGGCCATAGTCAGGGTCCTGATCCCACGGACCGCGCGTCCGGCCTTGTCGGGTTGCGCCACGCGCTTGCCGCTCAAGCTCGGCGATCCGCTGCTCGGCCTCAGCCAGAGCCCGCTCCTGCACCACCACCGTTTGAGCCAGATAGTAGGGCGAGTGCGGCGCGTTGCTGAGTTTTTCGGCGATCAGCCGCTCCGCCTCGCGGTCGCGATCCGGATTATTACGCTCGACCTCTTCCAGCCGCTCGAACAAGGTGTCGATGGCCTCGCGGTCTTCGCGGTTCAACATGGCGTCTTTCCTTCCCTTGTGGACCTTTGAGCTAAATGGGGATCATCTGGCCTCTGGACAATGACGCTGGCGAAGGGTTGAGTGGCGGAGGCTGGGATCAGCCACAAATTCGGACGAATTCGTCGCGTAGGTAAGCCCTCGCCACCAGACAACTTTCGGGCGCCCATTGTTTAGACCCATTGCCCTTTTGGCCCTTGCTCCCCTGTTCCTGGTGACGCCGGTCATCGCCCAGGCGCCGGCCACCGGCCAGACCTGCGCGCGCATCGACGACGAAGCCCGCCGGCTGCTGTGCTACGACCTGATTTTCCGTACCGGAGCCAATGCACCCGATCCGGTCACCGGCATCAGCGCCGCGCCATCCAACCCCACGATCGACCTGACGACGGCAGTGGATGGCTGGCCGCTGACGACATCTCCCTCGCCCGTCGGGCCGGGACGGTTCATCACCGTCACCAATATTTCCAGCGAGCCGATGAGCGACAGCGACCAGATGGCCAAGCTCTCGATCACCTGCGGAAACAACAATACCTCTCTGAGCTTCTGGTTTCCCAGCCACTATATGAGCGATGATGACCGCGCGGTATCGATCACCATCGATGGCGGCAAGGCACAGTCGGTCAACACCGGCGGCTATGACAGTATGATGTCTGTGGGCACCAGCGCCGTCGCCGTGCCGCTGGTCAAGCAGCTCATGGATGCCAAGACGGCGACTATTTCCGCCAGCCCCTCTTCCGGACCGAAAGTCACTGCCAAATTCACATTGACCGGCATGACCCAGGCGCTGGCCCCTATCCGCACTGCCTGCGGCTGGTAGCTCTTAGGTCTCGCCCAGGGCCGCACCTTCCCGACAGGTGAGCGTTATCGACCATGAGGCTGGCTTGTCGGCATGGAGCGTGCGCGGCTGGCGGCCGGGCTCGAAATCGACAGGCGAGTCCCCCGGCGTAGTCGTCGGCTCGATGCTGATATGATGAACAGTGCCGGGCGCCGGCCATCCGCCGTAATTGAGCCAGAGCCCCGCATAGGGCAACTCGTCGGCATCCCAGCTGAAATCCAGCCAGCCACTTTCATTGCCGACCGAGGCAAGCGCCGAATCGGGCATCTTGGCATAGAGCTTGGCGGCAAGCTGCGTCTCGGCGGGATGCACGACGTTCAGCGGCAGACGTAACACTCCGCCAGGCCCGGGCCATGAAAAGGATTGCAGCAAGCGCCGCTCGCCGCGCCAGTTCAGATACCCCGCATCGACGATGCGAATGCCCGGCAGGACGATCCGGTCTTCCGGCGTTACCGCCAAAAGGCCATGCATCGCCCAGGCGAACGGCAATGCCTGCGTCCGTGTGGTCGAGACCTCGTAGCGGCACCGCAACGCCCGCCCCTCAAGGTCCAGTGTACGGATGAAGGTGAAGTCCTCGCTCGCATATCGCGTCGTGAGCCGCGTTCCGGTGGCCACGTCTACCGCCCATGGCCGCCCCCAGACATCGCCATGGTCACGCAGGTGGCGACGCCACGGCGTCGCTTCGGCGTTCCAGGGGATGACGGTTGGGAAACACTCGTCCCACCCGATGGCGGCATCGGGCCCGAACCTGGCGTCTTCGCCGGTCGGGGAAATGTGCTCGCCCTGCACCAGCCACTCGCGACCCGTTCGCTTGTCGATGAAACTGACCACACGGGCGCCGCGTTCGGGACGCACTGCGAGCCGGATATGCTCGTTTTCGAGTATCGCCGGATGCGTAGTCGCGTCTGTCATCGTCCCTGCCTAATGTGGTCTAATATCAGTATATTCTCGTGTCTTCGGGCGACCAACGAATGTCACCCAGAAGAAGTTCAAGACATATGTTCCCGCCGTCTTGAACACGCCCTCTTTTTCCAGCCGGCGGCCCGAGGTCAACATCGGCAGGTAAAAGGTCCATTTGACCGGACCGACTTTGCTCATGCGTACGGCGACATCCGTGTCTTCGCCATAAAAGTCGATGGTGCGGTCATAACCGCCGGCCTGCAGCCAGGCCGACCGCTTGATGATGAAATTCCCGCCCTGGATCATCGACCCGATCTTGAAGAGCTTGGCGAGCAAATAGACAAAATACGAAACATAATAAAACAGGCGCACGAGGAACTGATTCCAACGTGACAAATCATAGTAGATGTAAGGACCGCTAAGCGCCACCAAACTGGGATTGGCGCCGAACTCGTTGAAGACGGTCGTGACCCAGCCTGGCGGCACCATTGTGTCGGAATCGATATTGGCAACGAGTTCGGCAGTGGTTGCCTCGAATCCCGCATGACGGGCGTTGACGAGGCCTTTCTTGTCCTCGTCGACGACGCGCACGCCCGGATAGCTCAGCGCAATCTCTCTGGTCCGGTCGGTCGAGGCATTGTTGACGACGACGATATCGACATCGGCAGTGGCGCCCGCCCGGGTCACCTCCTTGATGACCGACTCGAGGCACTGCCCGATCAGCGCCTGCTCGTTGTACGCAGGGATCACAAAAGCCAGCTTCGACACTCGGTCCTCCAATGCCGCGCCTCCAGGGCGCCGTCATGCCAGTGTCACATGGCAGACCTTGCGCGCGAGCGCAACGCACCGCGCTTTTCCCGCAAGACAAATCCGCGTTGCTGTAGGATCATTCACCGACCGCTGTCTACTACGGGATGCATCATGAGCTCTGATGACGACGATCTGCCGCGCGACAGCAAGCTGACCCAGACCAAGGAGCGCTGGGCGGCGCTCGGTAAATTCCTCACCGGACGAACGACGCGGATGGAGGATGACCGGCTGCCGCCGGGACAGCATCTGGTCAAGAACTGGCCTGTCCTCGATCTGGGGCAAACACCCAACGTGCCGCGCGATCGTTGGAAACTCGACATCGTGGGCAGCATCGACAGGCCGCTGGTGTGGAATTGGCAGACATTCATCGCACAGCCGCAGATCAGGAAAGTGACCGACATTCACTGCGTTACGACCTGGTCACGCTACGATAACGAATGGGAAGGCGTTTCCACCCAGCACCTGCTCGACGTGGCCGGCGTCAAACCGGAGGCCGCCTTCGTCATTCTTACCAGCAATGACGGCTATACCACCAATCTTCGCCTCGAGGATTTCGCCGCGGACGACGCGATGATCGTGCATTCCTGGCAAGGCCAGCCGCTGACCCTCGAGCATGGAGCGCCTGTGCGACTGGTCGTTCCGCATCTCTATTTCTGGAAGAGCCCGAAATGGCTGCGCAAGATCGAGTTCACCACGCGCGACCATCCAGGATTCTGGGAAGTCCGCGGCTACCACAACCACGGTGACCCATGGAAAGAGCAGCGTTATTCCTGATCATGCGAGAGGCTTGAGCTCGCCCATGAGTGTGGGAATAAGTTCGCTGACCGTGGGATGGATGTGCATGGCGCGCTGCACCAGCGTGTAAGGCGCCCTGGCGTAGATCAGATCCAGGAGGCTATGCACGATCTCGTCGCCTTCTGTGCACAGGAGCGCCGCGCCAAGAATGCGCTTGCTCTCGGCGTCGACGAGTACCTTCATGAAACCCAGCGTTTCGCCCTTCTCCTTGGCTCGCCCAACACGCGTCATCGGCATGATGCCCATCAGGGCCGGCTTGCCGGTGGCGCGGACCTCCTTTTCGCTCATGCCGATGCGGCCCAGCGGCGGATCGATATAGAGCGCATAGGCATCGACGCGATCGCTCACCCGGCGATGATCGCCATCCAGCAGATTGCCGGCCACGATTTCGAAATCGTTGTAGGCGGTATGGGTGAAAGCCCCGTGGCCGGTAACATCGCCCATCGCCCAAATGCCGTCGACATTGGTCTTGAGCGCGTCGTCGACCCTGATATAGCCGCGCTCGTTCTGCGCAATGCCTGTGGCGGCAGGGTCGAGATCTTCGACATTGGGGAGCCGGCCGATCGCCAGCAGCAGGTGCGAGCCACTGACATCGACCGCGCCGCCGGCCGCGTTTGCGGTCAACCGCAGGCCATCGCCCTGCTTGACCACGGCGATATCCTCAGCGCCGACGTGAATGGCGATGCCTTCCGCTTCGAGGATCTCGCGGATGGTATCCGATACATCGGTATCCTCTCGACCCACCAGGCGCGGACCGTGCTCTACGACGGTGACCTTGGAACCGAAACGGCGGAACATCTGCGCGAATTCAAGACCGATATAACTGCCCCCCACAATCACCAGATGCGCGGGCAGCACATCGAGTTCCATCATCGATGTATTGGTAAGATAGGGTATGCCCTTGAGCCCTGGCCAATCGGGCACGATGGGGCGTCCGCCGGTATTGATGAAGATCTTGGGTGCCGTTAGTACCCGATCGCCGACCGTCACCTCGTGGTCGCCTGAAAACCGCGCCGAGCCCCAGATCAGGGTCAGATTTTTTGTCGCACCGATCCAGTCGGTCAGTCCCCTTACGGAGGCGTTGACGATCTTGTCCTTCCGCGCCTTGACCGCCTTCATGTCGACGGTGACGGAACCACCGATATTGACCCCATAGTCTGCGGCGCGCCGGGCCACATACGCCGTGCGAGCGCTGGCGACCATGGTCTTGGTCGGAATGCAACCGTCATTGACGCAGGTGCCGCCAAGATGCGCGCGCTCGATCAGGACGGTTTTCATCCCGCTTTCCGCCAGGCGGACGGCAAGAAACGGGCCGGCCTGGCCCGCTCCGATGACGATGGCATCGACTTGTTCGCTCACGGCTGGCCCCTCGATTTCTGTTACCTGAGCTTAACCGTAGAACGGCTCGCGGCGCAAAGCCGATTGCTTGCCGGCTGCCAGGAAGTCGCCGCCGTGCTAGAATGATGTCGTTGTTTTCCCAAGGGAGATTTGACGTGCACGCAATAGCCGGATTGAAACGTTTAGTCATTGCCGCTGCCCTGGTATTTGCCAGCCTTCTGCCGTCGGCAGCCTTTGCCCAGATACAGCCTCGCGTCATCGTGCCGGATGGTCCGGGCGGCTCGGCCTTTACCGGCTGCTACAGTGTCAACGGCACCATATACGGATCGTACAAGATGAGCTTCTGCCTGACCCAGCGCGGCAGCTATTCGGTCACCGGCGGCGGCGTCCGTTGCGACGGCCGCCTGAACTGGAATGGCAGCCGTAGCGACGTCACCATCAGCCTCCGCCGTACCCGCTGCGGCAATGGCGTCGCCTGGAGCGCCGACCGCATCGTCTGCAAGAGTTCGAGCCTTCTCAGCAAGCTCAAGATAGCTTCTCTGAAGTGCACCTACTATCCGCAGGCAAAAGGCTACAAGACCACCACGATCTACGCCCGCCGCTACAACTGATCCGCCAAAGAAAAAGCCGCAACCGTCATCTCTGACGATTGCGGCTCTGAGAAAGCGTGCCCACCGCACTGTTGAGGGCTTGGGGGACAGCGGCGTTCGCGCCTCTCTTGCTCACCGGTGCATGGGTCGTTTGCTTGTCCAGTGAACTGCCCTTGTAGATGGGCCGTGTTTACGGCAGAAAAAGCTTCAATCACTCAAAGGTGATGCTCTTTGCGGCACGGCGGCGCAATTGCCGAACGGCGCCGAAGATGTCATGCCAATAGCGCGGAACAGGCCTATCCTGTGTCGCCCAACGAGAGCGCAAATGCCCACCATCAGCCCCCAGCCCATGCCGCAGCAGGCCTTCACCAATCCAGAGGAAGCCTGGGCCTATATCGCCGAGATCTATCGCCGCAACACCGGCTTCATCCGGGATCAGCTGTCAGGCCTTGCCAGGGGCCAGGTGCCGGCCGGCAAGGTGCGGGCTTACTACCCTTCGGTGCAGGTGACTTCCACCAGCTACGGGAAGACCGACTCCACCCTGCCCTACGGATATCTGCACACGCCAGGCGTCTACCGCACCACCATCACCGCTCCGGAGCTTTTCCGGCAGTATCTGATCGATCAGTTCACCGTCATCCTCAAAAATCACGGCGGCACGATCGAAGTCGGCGAATCCGGCACGCCCATCCCGCTGCATTTCGCCGTGCAGCCCAATGAACGGCTCGACGGCGAGGCCATCAACGCCCTCGGCGTGCCGTTGCGCGACCTGTTCGATGCCCCCGACCTCGCCCATGCGGATGACGAGATCGCCAATGGCACCTTCGTTCCCCCGCAAGGCGGCCCCTACCCGCTCTCGGTCTTTACGGCGCCACGCATCGACTATTCGCTGCACCGGCTGACCCACTACACCGGCACCGCGGCCCAGCATTTCCAGAACTTCGTGATCTTCACCAATTACGAATTCTATATCGACGAGTTCTGCCGTGTCGCCATGGACCACATGGCCAAGGGCCACGCCCATTACGACTCATTCGTCGAACCCGGGAACGTCATCACCAACAACTCTCGCCTGGGTGGCGGTACCGAGGGGACGCGCCCGGCACGGTCTCCGCAGATGCCCGCCTATCACCTGACTTCCTCGCGCGGCCGCGGCATCACCATGGTCAATATCGGCGTCGGCCCGTCCAATGCCAAAACCATCACCGATCACATCGCCGTACTGCGCCCGCATGCCTGGATCATGCTCGGCCACTGCGCCGGCCTGCGGAACTCCCAGGAACTGGGCGACTACGTGCTGGCGCATGCCTATGTGCGCGAGGATCATGTTCTCGATGCCGACCTGCCATTGACCGTGCCGGTGCCCGCATTGGCCGAAGTACAGGTTGCCCTCGAACAGGCCGTAGCGGAAATCACCAAGCTGGAGGGGCTGGAAACCAAGCGCATCATGCGTACCGGCACCGTGGCCAGCTTTGACAACCGCAATTGGGAATTGCGCGACCAGAAGGAAATCACCCAGCGTCTCAGCCAGTCGCGCGCCGTGGCGCTCGATATGGAAAGCGCCACCATCGCGGCCAACGGCTTCCGCTTCCGCGTGCCTTACGGCACGCTGCTGTGCGTCTCGGACAAGCCTCTGCATGGCGAATTGAAGCTGCCCGGCATGGCCTCGGATTTCTATCGCACCCAGGTCAACCGTCACCTGCTGATCGGGCTCAGGGCGATGGAAATCCTGCGCGACCAGCCGCCGGAGCGCCTGCATTCGCGCAAGCTTCGCAGCTTCGCCGAAACCGCCTTCCAGTAAGCGTAGCCGCCGGACGAGACCGGCGGCTGCTGCCTTTACTTGCCTTCGAGCGCCAGCGCCTCGGTGGCCGCGATCGACGCCATGTTGACGATACCGCGGCTGGTGCTGGAAGGCGCCAGGATATGGGCCGGCGCACGCGTCCCCATCAGGATCGGCCCAACCGAAAGTCCGTTGTTCAGTTCCTTCAACAAGGTCATGGAAAGATTCGCCGAATCGAGGTTCGGGAAAATCAGCAGGTTGGCTTCGCCCTTCAGCACGGAATCCGGAATGTAGCGTTCGCGCAGGTCTTCGTTGAGCGCCAGGTCGCCCTGCATCTCACCTTCCACGATCATATCCGGCGCCACAGCCAGCAGCTTCTTGTAGGCGTCGCGCATCTTGAAGGCCGTATCGCCATCGCGCGAACCGACATTCGAGTAGCTGAGCAGCGCCACCTTGGCCTCGATATTGAAGCGCTTGAGATGATCGCGGGCCTGCAAGGCGATCCCCACGATCTCGTCGGCGGTCGGGTCCATGTTCACATAGGTATCGGCAAAGAAGAACGCGCCGCGCGGCATGATCAACATCGACAGCGCGGAAAGATCCTTGACGCCATCCTGGATGCCGATCACCGAACGGATATCGCGGACGTGCTTGATATAGCGTCCCTGCAGGCCGCACAGCAGCGCATCGGCATCGCCGCGCTTGACCGCCAATGCGCCGATCGTCGTCGTGTTGGTGCGCACGATCGTCCGCGCCGTATCCGGCGTCACGCCACTGCGACCGACGAGCGAATGGAACAGCGTCACATAATCGCGATAGCGCGGATCGTCTTCCGGATTGATGACCTCGACATCGCGGTCGAGATTCAACGCCAGCCCAAAACGGGCGATACGTGCTTCGATGACTGCCGGGCGGCCGATCAGAATCGGCCGTGCGATCCGCTCCTCGAGCAACACCTGCGCGGCGCGCAACACGCGCTCATCCTCGCCGTCGGCGAAGGCGATGCGCTTCTGCTGCCCCTGGGCCCGGTCGATGATCGGCTTCATGACGAGGCCGGAGCGGAACACGAAGCGATTGAGGGTGTCGTGATAGACGCCGAAATCGGTGATCGGACGCTTGGCCACACCGGACTCGACCGCAGCGCGCGCCACGGCCGGCGCAATCCTGAGAATCAGACGCTGGTCGAAGGGGTTCGGAATGATGTGATCGGGCCCAAACACCGCCGGAGCGCCGGTGACGGAGACTTCCAGTCCAGGCTCATGGGCGAGCTTGGCGATGGCCTTGACCGCAGCCAGCTTCATTTCCTCGTTGATGGCCGTCGCCCCGACATCGAGCGCGCCCCGGAAAATGAAAGGAAAGCACAGGACGTTGTTGACCTGGTTCGGATAGTCCGAGCGCCCGGTGCACACCATGGCATCGGGGCGCAGCTCCTTGGCCAGCTCCGGCATGATCTCAGGCACCGGATTGGCCAGCGCCAGGATCAGCGGCTTGGGCGCCATGCCGGCAAGCATCTCGGGCTTCAGCGCACCGGCGGCGGAAAGCCCCAGGAATATGTCGGCCCCCTCGAACACCTCGGCCAGCGTCGTCGCCTCCGTAGTCTGCGCGAACCGGCTGCGCCACCGGTCGAGCACGTCGGTGCGCTTATGCGTCACCAGCCCATCCTTGTCGGCGACCCAGATATTTTCGAGCCGCGCGCCCAAGGCTACCAGCAGGTTAAGGCAGGCGATGGCCGCAGCCCCGGCGCCGGAGGTGCAGATCTTCACCTCCTCGATCTTCTTGCCGGCCAGTTCCAGACCGTTGAGCACCGCGGCACCCACGATGATGGCGGTACCGTGCTGATCGTCATGGAAGACCGGAATCTTCATGCGCGCGCGCAACGCTTCCTCGATCTCGAAGCAATCCGGGGCGCGGATATCCTCGAGATTGATGCCACCGAAGGTCGGCTCAAGCGGGGCCACGACTTCGATGAATTTCTTGGGGTCGAGTTCGTCGATCTCGATGTCGAAGACATCGATGCCGGCAAACTTCTTGAACAGGACTGCTTTGCCTTCCATCACCGGCTTGCTCGCCAGAGCGCCGATGGGGCCAAGACCAAGAACCGCGGTGCCGTTGGAAATGACACCCACCAGATTGCCGCGCGACGTGTAGCGCGTCACCGTATCCGGGTCGGCGGCGATCTCCTCACAGGGAGCCGCCACGCCGGGGGAGTAGGCCAAGGCCAGATCGCGCTGGTTACCGAGCGGCTTGGTCGGCTGGATTTCGAGCTTGCCCGGCTTGGGGTGCTCGTGAAAGTGCAGAGCGGCCTCGCGCAAGGCACGCTTTTGCTCGGTCATATCCGAGGACATGCAAGTCTCCCCTCAAAACGAGCTTTGTCACTAGCTCCGGGGAGAATCTCAGGCAAGCAACTTCGGCGCGGTATTCCGTATGGTGGAGTTAGGCGACTTTCGCAACCGGGTCGGCCGGCTGCGAAACCGCGCCCTTGCGCGGTGCATTGAGGACGCGTGCGATGTCGACGAACGGCCCAACCTTGATCGCCGGGGCGAACAGATAGCCCTGCGCCATCACCACGCCCCGGGCGCGGAGGTAGAGCGCCTGGGCCTCTGTCTCGACGCCTTCGGCGACGATCTCGGTGCCCAGATCCTTGGCCATGGCAATCAACCCGTCCAGCACCGGCACCTGGGTCGTATCCGGCTTGATCATGTCGATGAACACGCGGTCGATCTTGATGATGTCGACGCCCAGCGTCTGCATATAGGCAAGGTTCGAATGGCCCGTGCCCACATCGTCCATGGCCAGACGGCACCCCAGGGCATGCAGGCCCGCGATGACCGCATTGGCAACCGTGGAATTGGCCAGCGGCCGGCGTTCGGTTATTTCGAACACCAACTGCCTGAAGCCGATCGGGGAATCCCCAAAAATCGCCTGCACATCCTCAACGATCATGCCGTCGCGGAAATGCCCCTCGAACAGATTGATGGAAACCTTGAGGTCCGGCATATCCGCGCAGAGCTGCGAAAGATCGGCGCGCACCTGCTGCATCAGGTTCAGCGTCATCGGAATGGCGAGGCCGGTCGCCTCGGCGTAATCGATGAACGATCCCGGCGAGACGACTTCCCCGTCACGCTTCTCCCAGCGAATCAACACCTCGCAGCCGGCCAGTCGGCCGGTGGAGAGATTGATCACCGGCTGGTAATAGGGCCGCAATTCCCCCGCGGCGATGGCGCGTTCGAGATCGAAGGCAGGAAGCTGCGAGCGCCGTACATATTGCAGCATCAGCAGCAGCAATCCTGCGCTCATGATGCAGGCGATAATGGTGAACGCCACGTCGAGATCCGTATAGCCGGCGCGTGCCACGGCGAACGGCTCGGCTGATTCGACCTTTATGGGCAATTCGCCCGCGAATGCCTGGGCTACGATGAATTCACTGTCGTTGCCGCGTTTGTCGTAGGGGCTCGCATCGCCGATCGTGGCGACCTGCGTGCCGTTGGTGAGCGACAGGCGCGTCATGGCGCCCGGCGTCTTGCCGATGGCCAGCGCATTGGGGGCCAATGGCAGAATAGGCACGAACGCCGAGATCTTGCGGGACGTGCTGTAGTTCAGCGTAATCTTGAGGACCGGAACTTCGAGCCCGGGGAGCCTCGCAATCGCGATGGTTTCGCTCCGCCCCGGAATGCTGAGGCTTTCCGAAAGCATCGAATAGGAAACCGGGCCGCCGAAGGCGTCGCAGTACTGCACGCCGTCATTGTTTTCGACCAGGACCTGCCGCACATAAAGGCTCGCCTGCATCTGCTTGTGCACATTGCCGACGAATGTCGGGGTGCAGAGAGACGGACTATCCGCCAAGATCTTGGCAAGCGAGGCCATTGCGCCTTTCGTCGCCGCCTGGACGCCGTCCGTGATGCTCTCGATCTCAAGCTGCAACTGCGCCTGCTGGCGTGCCCGGACGTAGTTGTCGAGCAGGTAATCGACGGCAAGCACCGGCACGAAGGCCAGGATTGCCGCCAACAGCATGACGAGGTGGGAGTATCTGGACTTCACGAACGTTAATCCAAGGGCTGAAAGTATGCCCTACTGATTAGCATTCGGCCCTTGAAGTATTGGTAAATGCGCGGTTGCGAAGGTAAAAGGCCCGCCGCGAACCGTCGCGGCAGGCCTGTTCGGGTTGGAGCGCCTATTCCTGGACGTTGAGGCGCAGATGCAGTTCGCGCAGCTGCTTGCTGCTGGCCTGCGAGGGCGCCCCCATAAGCAGATCTTCCGCCTGCTGGTTCATCGGGAAAAGCGAAATTTCGCGGAGGTTCTGCTGACCGCACAACAGCATGACGATGCGATCGATGCCAAAGGCCGCGCCGCCATGCGGCGGGGCGCCAAACTGGAACGCCCGGTAGAGTCCGCCGAACTGTTCCTCGACTTCCTCTCGCGACTTGCCGGTCAATTCGAACGCCTTCACCATGGTTTCGGGCAACTGGTTACGGATCGAGCCGGACGCGATTTCGAAGCCGTTGCAGACGGCGTCGTACTGGAACGCCTTGATCTGCAGCGGATCGGAATTGTTCAGCGCATCGATGCCGCCCTGCGGCATGGAGAACGGGTTGTGCGCGAAATCGAGGCGCTTTTCTTCGTCGGACCATTCGTAGAACGGGAAATCGACGATCCAGCACAACTCGAAGCGCTCGGTATCCACCAGCTTGAGTTCGGTGCCGACGCGCGTCCGGGCCTCGCCGGCGAACTTGTAGAACTTGGTCGGATCGCCAGCCACGAAGAAGGCCGCATCCCCATCGCCAAGTCCGAGCTGCTGGCGAATGGCTTCCGTGCGCTCAGGGCCGATATTCTTGGCCACGGGCCCTGCCCCTTCCAGCGCGCCGTTCTCGGTGCGCCAGAAAATATAGGCGAGGCCAGGCTGGCCTTCGCCCTGCGCCCAGGCGTTCATACGGTCACAGAAGGCGCGCGAGCCACCGGTCTTGGCTGGGACGGCCCAGACTTCGGTCTTGGCATCGCTCTCGATCATGCGCGCGAAGACCTTGAAATCGGACCCGGCGAAATGCGGCGTCACCGCCTGCATTTCAATGGGGTTGCGCAGATCGGGCTTATCGGAGCCGTACTTGCGGATGGCGGTGTCGTAGGGAATGCGCGGCCATTCCTTGGTCACTGGTTTGCCGTCGGCGAATTCTTCAAAGATCCCGGTCATGACCGGCGCCATCGTGTTCCAGATGTCTTCCTGGGTCACGAAGCTCATTTCCAGGTCGAGCTGGTAGAACTCGCCCGGCAGGCGGTCGGCGCGCGGATCTTCGTCGCGGAAACAGGGCGCGATCTGGAAATAGCGATCGAAGCCCGCGACCATCAGCAGCTGCTTGTACTGCTGCGGCGCCTGCGGCAGCGCGAAGAACTTGCCCGGATGAATGCGGCTGGGCACGAGGAAGTCGCGTGCACCCTCGGGCGATGACGCCGTGAGGATGGGCGTCGAGTATTCGGCAAAGCCGATTTCGCCCATGTGCTTGCGCATCGATGCGATGATCTTTGTGCGCTTGACGATATTGGCGTGCAGCGTCTCGCGGCGCAGGTCCAGGAAGCGATAGCGCAGGCGGATGTCTTCGGGATAGTCGGGTTCGCCAAAGATCGGCAGCGGCAATTCCTTGGCCGAAGACAGGATCTCGAGCTCACGGATGAACACTTCGACCTGCCCGGTCGGCAGATTCGGGTTGACGGTCTCGGGCGTACGCTGCTTCACTTCGCCATCGATACGCACGACCCATTCCGCCCGCACGTTTTCGGCAATCTTGAAGGCCGGGGAATCCGGGTCCACCACGAATTGCGTCAATCCGTAGTGGTCGCGCAGATCGATGAACAACAGGCCGCCATGATCGCGGACGCGGTGCACCCAGCCGCTGAGACGAACGGTCTGCCCCACATCGTTGGCGGTGAGCGCGGCGCAGGTATGCGTACGGTAGGCATGCATTTTCAGGAACTTCTCATGCAGAGAAAATGTCGGATTAAGGGCCGGAAAAGCGCATGGGGAGGCAAGTTTGTCAAGCAGCGCCCGGATTGGCGTTTACCGCACTTGGAGCTTTCCTGTTACGGCACAAATCGCGACTGGAGTGCGGGGACATCACCTGTTAGGAATTTGTTAGTTAAGTTTGGTGGGCGTGTCTGATGGAGCTGATTACCTCGACTGCGGTTCTGGGCGCATTCTGCGACAGGGCCGCAAAGTATGATTTTGTTACCGTCGACACAGAATTTCTGCGCGAGACGACCTACTGGCCTAAACTATGCCTCATCCAGGCCGCGACAGACGACGAAGCCGTCCTTATCGATCCCCTGGTATCAAGTCTGGACCTGACGCCGTTCTTCGAATTGCTGGCCAACACTGCCGTCACCAAGGTCTTCCACGCGGCGCGGCAGGATATCGAAATTTTCGTCAAGCTGACGGGCAAGGTGCCCGCCAACATCTTCGACACCCAGATCGCCGCTAGCGTCTGCGGTTTCGGCGACAGCGTTTCCTACGACAATCTGGTGCGCGCCATCACCAATGTCGACCTCGACAAAAGCTCGCGCTTTACCGATTGGTCGGCGCGTCCCCTCAGCGAAAAGCAGCGGCTTTATGCCCTGGCCGACGTGACGCATCTGCGCGACATTTACCGCGCGCTGCGTCAGCAGGTCGCCGATACCAATCGCGGCGACTGGGTTTCCGACGAATTGGGCGTGCTGGAAAGCATCGACACCTATGTCATCAAGCCGGAAGTCGCCTGGGAGCGGCTGAAGCTCAAGATCAACCGTCCGCGTGATCTGGCCGCGCTGAAATCGCTGGCCGCCTGGCGCGAAAAGCGGGCGCAGGACAATGATCAGCCGCGCAGCCGCATCCTCAAGGACGACGCGCTATACGAGCTCGCCCAGCAACGCCCGGTCACGCCGGATGCCTTCGACAAGCTGCGCGCCGTACCGCGCGGTTTCGGACGGTCGTCGGCCGCGGCAGAGATCATCGTCCTCCTCAAGGAGGTCGAGGCGCTGACCAAGTCGGAGCTGCCGACCATGCCCGAGCGCTATCGCGGCCCCTCGCCCAAAGGCGCTGTCGGGGACCTGATTCGGGTTCTCCTGAAAGCGGTGTCCGACGAACATGGCGTCGCCACCCGTATCATTGCGACCTCGGACGATATCGATGCGCTGGTTCTCGACGACGAGGCCGATGTGCCCGCGCTGAAAGGTTGGCGCCGCAAGCTGTTTGGCGACAAGGCGCTGGCGATCAAGCACGGCAAGATCGGCCTTGCGGCCACCCGCAAGGGTATCGTCGAGTTCCCCATCGAGAAAAGCTGAGCGAGCAGCTCAGCGGATGGCGACCTTTTCGAGACCGGCCGCCGTCCCCAACTGCTCCAGCCTTCCCCTCAGGTGCTCGCCCGATAGGAACGCCAGTTCGGTGGGCAGCTGCAGTACGAGCGTTTGGCCTTCAAGCGCAAACCCCGTCCCGGGCAGGACACCCGGCATGGCCGCCGACATCGGGTAGGCGACGCGAAACAGCGCCCCTATCAGCCGCGCCCGCGTGCTGTTGACGGCTCCGGACAGAGCGATCAGCGACTGGCTGAGACTCTTGTGCTTGAGGCCCATATAACGGACCGCCAGCACCTCGGCGAGAAACGCCCGGCCGGGATGGCCGACACCAACCATCGAGCCGTAGGCGACGAGATCGATGCTCTGCTCACCACGGTAATCCGGATGCCCACGCCAGCCGATATCGGACAACAGGCAAGCGACGTGCCGCAGGCGCTTTTCTTCCTCGGTCTCGGAGAAGCCGATCGTCGCAAGAAACCTGTCGCCAAAGGCGATGAGGTCATGAGCGTGCTGTGGCGAGCGCGAGCGCAACACCGACATCTCGCTGGCGGCCTGCAAAAGCGGATCGACTGCCTTTTCCTGCGGTGTCAGCAGGCTGTAGAGATAGCCTTCGCGTACGCCGAGCGCTGAGAACACCACGTTCTTGAACTCGCCGGCCTTGATGACTTCCAGCATGACCGCCGCCCCGAACGGGACAAGATCGCGCCGCGACGAGCTGACTGTGGAAGCGCCCACATAAGGCCGCTTGGCGGAGCTGGCCTCCACGATCTGCTCGCACAATTTGGCAAGGTCCGGCCCTTTGGCCACATAGTCCTGCACCATGTGCAGCGGATAGCGGCGCTGCACCTGATGCAGCTTCGCCAACGACCGCCAGGTGCCACCAATGGCGCAGAACGTCGACTCAGACGCACGCATCAGGGGCGAGTCCTTCAGCTGTGCCCGCACCAATGCCGCCGCTTTCGCCGGCGAGCCGCCACTGTCGTCCTGCAGGCGAATGACGCCCAGTTCGTGGGTTTCGCCGCCCGAATCCTCGCCCGTGGCGATGCGCGACAGTTCCAGACTGCCGCCGCCAAGATCGCCCACCATGCCGGCAAATCCGGGGATACCCGCCACGACGCCAAGGGCGGCGTAGTGCGCCTCTTCCTCACCGCTCAGCACACGTACCGGCACTCCCATGGTGCGCTCGACGGCATCCACGAATTCATCGCGGTTGGTGGCATCGCGCACTGCCGATGTCGCCAGCACATGCACTGCGCCGGCCTTCATCAGCTTGGTCACCAGCGCATAGCGCTTCATCGCCGTGAGCGCCCGCTCCATATTGTCGTCGGCGAGGCGTCCCGTGGCGGCCATCCCGCGCCCAAGGGTGCAGGATGTCTTTTCGTTGTAGAGGACCGTCAGTGCGCGGGCATGCCGCTCATAGACGACGAGGCGGACCGAATTGGAGCCGATATCCAGCACGGCGACAGGCAGAGCGCCCTTGATTCGCCCTTGGGCCGTCGGATCCGCATCAACGCCCCAGAATTGATTCAATGGCTATTCCTCGTCGTCGTCGTGCGCAATGGCACTCCCCCGTCCGGAAAGGCTGGGGTTCGTCATGAAATAATCATGCGCGTTGGACGGTTCCTCGCCTTCCTGAAGACGAACGCGGTGGGAACTCCCATCGGGCAGTACCTCCCAGCTCTGCTGGTTGTCGGCAAGATAAGCAACGAGTATCCGGTCGACAATCTGCTTGTGCACAGTACTGTTGAGGATAGGCACCATGACTTCGACGCGCCAGTCGAGGTTACGCTGCATCAGATCCGCCGAGGACATGTAGACCATCGCCTGTCGCGACGGCAGCGGCGCACCGTTGCCGAAACAGTAGATTCGCGAATGCTCGAGGAAGCGGCCGACCACCGATTTCACCCGGATATTGTCGGAAAATCCCGGGATTCCCGGCCGCAGGCAGCAGATCCCGCGCACGATGAGTTCGGTCTTCACACCCGCCTGGCTGGCATCGTAGAGCGCATCGATGATCTGCGGGTCGACCAGTGAATTCATCTTCAGCCAGATCGAGGCCGGCAGCCCACGCTTGGCGAAGTCCACTTCCCGGGCAATGTTGTCCAAAAGTGTCTGCCGCAGGTTCACCGGCGAGGCGGCAATCGATTCGAGCTCGGTCGGACGGGCATAGCCGGTGATGAAATTGAAGACGCGCGCCACATCGCGCGTAATCGCCGGATTGCAGGTGAAGTAGCTGAGGTCGGTGTAAACCTTGGCGGTGATCGGGTGATAATTGCCCGTGCCCAGATGGCAGTACGAGACCAGCTTGCCATGCTCGCGACGCACCACCTGGCTCATCTTGGCGTGGGTCTTGAGTTCGATAAAGCCAAACACTACCTGCGCACCGGCGCGTTCCAGATCGCGGGCCCAGCGGATATTGGCTTCCTCGTCGAAGCGCGCCTTCAACTCAACCAGGGCGGTAACCGATTTGCCGGATTCAGCCGCCAGCACCAGCGCCTTGACGATCGGCGAGTCCGCCGAGGTGCGGTAGAGCGTCTGCTTGATGGCGACTACATCCGGGTCCCGCGCCGCCTGGAGAAGAAACTGCGCCACCACGTCGAAGCTTTCGAACGGATGGTGGACCAGAAGGTCCTTGGCCCGGATGGCGGCGAAGCAGTCGCCGTTGTAGTCGCGGATGCGTTCGGGAAATCGGGCATGATAGGGCGGAAACTTCAGGTCCGGACGATCGATGTCGCAAATCTTGCGCGCATCGGCCAAGCCCAGGAATCCCTCGACTTCGAAAATATCCTCGGCCGCGGCGTGAATCTGCTCGCTGATCTGCTTGCGCAGCGTCCGCGGCATGGATTTCTCGATCTCGAGCCGGATCACCTGCCCGCGGCGCCGCTGACGCAATGCGGTTTCGAATTCGATCACCAGATCGGCGGCTTCGTCGTCGATTTCGATTTCGCTGTCACGGATGACACGGAAGGCGCCCGAGCCCATCACGTCATACCCGGGAAACATGTTGTGGAAGAAGAGCTTGACGATGGTCTCGATAGTGACCACCTCGACGCGCCCTTCCGAAGCCAGGCCGGCCGGCAGGGTGATGAAGCGGTCGACATTGGACGGAATGCGCACCAGCGCCGTCAGGCTCTGCGAATTGTTCGGCCGCTGCAACTCGAACGCCAGCGCGAAACCGAGATTGGGCACGAACGGGAACGGATGAGCAGGATCGACAGCGATCGGCGTCAGCACGGGGAAGATTTCCTCGCGGAACAGCCGCTCCAGGTAGCGGAGCTGATCGGGGCTGACATCATCCACTTCATGGATGACCACATTGGTGGCGAACAGTTCCTCGCGCAGGTTCTGCCAATAATCCTGCTGCTCGAGCTGCAGGTGCTGGGCCAGCGTCGCAATATCGTCGAGCTGCTCCTTGGGGGTCAGCCCGTCATCGCTCGGCTTGGCCATGCCGGCACGCACCTGACCCTTGAGGCCGGCGACGCGCACCATATAGAATTCATCGAGATTGTTGGCGGAAATGCTGACGAAGCGCAGCCGCTCGAGCAGCGGGTGGTTGAGATTGCCCGCTTCCTCCAGCACGCGCATGTTGAACTGCAGCCAGGAGACCTCGCGATTGACGAAACGCGCCGGGCTCTGCCGCAGCTCTGCCACGTCGGGAATCGTGGCCTCGCCTTCGACTTCGCCTTCGGTAATCTCGGAAAACTCATTCATCGTCGTCGCCTTCCACCGCCTGGTTATCCAGGTCCAAATCCAATGTGCCTTCGCCGCGCTCCATCCGGCGTTGCGCCAGGACTTCGCCAGCCAAGGAACGGCTGATTCTGCTGCCGCGCGCCAGCGCCAATCGATCCAGCCTCTCGGCCAGCACCGTCGCTTCTTCCGGCGAACGTTCCATCCGCGCCACCAGGTAACGAATGATCTTGGGATCGACCGCTACCTGCCGGTCGCCAAACAACTTCACGAACATCTGTGACAACTGGATGTCGTCGGTCAGCGCCATGGTGAACGACGATGCCAGACGCGCCCTGGAGCGTACATCGTCCGTGCGATAGGGCCAACCTGAAACCGGCTCCCGGGCCGTCATCAGCAACGGCCGCCACGCGCGCATCGACTGATTCAGCAGGTGGAAAAGCGCTGCCTCGTCATAACCGCGCCGGTCGACATCCTCGATGACCAGCGGCACAATGCCGCCGCTCTGGGCCAGATCCGCCAACGCCTCCGGCTCAGGCATCTGGGCACCGCTGCGGTCCGCCCAGATCCGCGCCAGATGCGATTTACCCGATTTGGCCGGTCCGGTGATCAGCGTCAGTGGCCCTGGCCAGTCGGGAAACGCCATGACGTGGGCATAGCCCAGTTCATTGCCCTCGCCGACGAGGAAATCCTGTTCGGCATGCGAGGGCGTGTGGCCGAGCTCAAGCGCCAGCTGGCCGGGAGGGCCGTCCGTATCGCTGCTTGCGCCCTTAGACGGCCGTATCGGGCTTGTCACCATGCTCTCCATCCTGCCCCAGATAGAGCGCGCTGGCCTTGTACTTACCGATCGCATAGCGCGTCAGCACCGCCGCGATAGCCGACAGCGGCACCGCCAGCAAGAGCCCGACAAAGCCGAACAGCAGCGCGAAGGCGAACAGCGAGAACATCAGCCACACCGGATTTATGCCGATGCTGGAGCCGACCAGCTTGGGATAGAGGATATTCCCTTCGAGGAACTGGCCCACCATGAAGACCGCGAGGATGATGACCACCCGGAACCAGTCCGGCCAGAACTGCACCAGCGCGATGCCCACAGACAGGAAAAATCCCGTAATGAAACCCACATAGGGGATAAAGCTCAACAGACCCGTGATCAGCCCGATGGCGAGGCCAAAGCTCAGGCCGCTCACCGTCAGGGCCGATGAATAATAAAAGCACAGCACCAGCACCACACTGCCCTGCCCGCGGATGACGCCGGCCATGGATCGGTCGATCTGGTTCAGAACGCCGCGGATTTCCTCACGGTAGTCGCGCGGCAGCAGTTCATCGAGCTCGGTGACCATCCCCTCCCAGTCCAGCAGCAGATAGAACGCCACCACTGGGGCAATGACCAGCAGGCCGAGCGAGGTGATGACCGAGGCGCCGCTGGCTGCGATGGTGCTGGTGATGGTGGCCGTTATGCCCGGCAGGTTGAGGCTGTTCATCCATTCGGTCAGGCTTTGTTCGAGCTGCTGCGTCCGCTCAGGCCCCAGCCATTCGTTGAGGGCCGGCACCCACTGATTGGCGAGCGCCTGCAGGTCGGTGACATAGCCCGGCAGCCGTTGCGCCAGGCCAATGACCTGTTGCACCAGCAGCGGCACCAGCAGGAACATGGCCCAGCCGATGATCACCAGCACAATGGCAAGGACGATGGCCGTCGCCCATCCCCGGCCAAGGCCGAGCCGGCCCATCATGCCGACCAGCGGGTTGAGCAGATAGGCCAGTGCCAGGCCGATGACGAAAGGCAGCAGGATGCCGCGGAATACCCACAGCACGAGGATAAGGGCGAGCAGGAAACCTATCCACACAACAACTTGGTTTCGCAGCGTCATAAGGCGGGCAACCCTTGCGTCGTGGGAGTGGAGCGGTTATCAGCGCAGTTAACGGCCAGGACCGTCAAGATCAACCTCAAGGCCTGGCTCCGCCAAGCAACCTTACTGGTAACGAGGCTCATGTCGGACCCGCAAAACCTGCCATCAAACGGCCTTTCATACAAGCAGGCAGGCGTCGACATCGATGCCGGCAACGCCCTTGTGGAAGCCATCAAGCCCGCCGTTCGTTCCACGCGCCGTCCAGGCGCCGATGCGGAGATCGGTGGTTTCGGCGGCTTGTTCGACCTCAGGGCCGCAGGGTTTACCGACCCCGTCCTGGTTGCCGCCAATGACGGTGTCGGCACCAAGCTCAAGATCGCCATCGATACGGGCAAGCATTCGACCATCGGCATCGACCTTGTCGCCATGTGCGTCAACGATATCATCGTGCAGGGCGCCGAACCGCTGTTCTTCCTCGACTACTTCGCCACCGGCCGTCTCGACGTCGCCACCGGCACCCAGATCGTGGAAGGCATCGCGGAAGGTTGCCGCATCGCCGGCTGTGCCCTCATCGGTGGCGAGACCGCCGAAATGCCAGGGATGTATCACGACAAGGACTATGACCTTGCCGGTTTCGCCGTCGGCGCCGCCGAACGCGGCACGCTGCTGCCGCGCAGCGATCTTATGGCCGGCGACACGCTCGTCGCCATTGCCTCATCCGGGGTGCATTCCAACGGCTATTCGCTCGTCCGGCGCATCGTCGAGGTTTCGGGGCTCGACTGGTACCTGCCCGCCCCCTTCGATGAGAGCCGCGAATTGTCGGACGCACTGCTGACGCCGACGCGCATCTACGTCAAGCCCCTGCTCGAAGCCCTCAAGCAGGGCATCGGCATCAAGGCACTGGCCCATATCACCGGTGGCGGCTTCATCGACAACATTCCGCGCGTCCTGCCCGACCATCTCGCCGCGCATGTCAATCTCTCGGCCATCAACGTGCCGAAAGTCTTCGGCTGGCTGTCCAAGGTCGGCGGTCTCGCCGAAGCCGAAATGCTGCGCACCTTCAATTGCGGCGTCGGCATGCTGGCTGCGGTCGAGCCGGCCGATGCCGAGCGCCTCATCGCCCAGTTGACCGCCGCCGGCGAGACCGCGGCGATCATCGGTTCGCTGACGGAGCGGAGCGGCGAGCCGGTGACCTTCGAAGGCGCGTTGGCCCTGTGACTGGCCGCAAGCGGGTCGCTATTCTCATTTCCGGCCGCGGCTCCAACATGGCGGCTCTGATAGAGGCCGCCAAAGCCGACGGTTACCCTGCCGAAATCGTCGGCGTGTTTTCGAACAAGGCCGATGCGGCCGGCCTCGATTTCGCTCGCACCAATGGCATCCCTACCGCCTCGCGCTCGCACAAGGATTTTGCTTCGCGGCAGGAGTTCGATGCCGCCATCGACGCCATTCTCGGCGACTGGAAGGTCGACATCGTCTGTCTCGCCGGCTTCATGCGTATCTTTTCCGAGTGGTTCGCCGAGCGCTGGACAGGCCGGATGCTCAACATCCACCCGTCTCTCCTTCCCGCATTCAAGGGCCTCCATCCCCATCAGCAGGCCCTCGATGCCGGCGTCAGCATGCATGGCTGCACGGTGCACTGGGTCATTCCGGCGCTGGACGATGGCCCGGCGATTCTCAGCGCCGAGGTCCCGATCCTGCCTTCAGATACGGCCGATACGCTCGCGGCGCGCGTATTGGTGGAAGAGCATAAGCTTTATCCCCAGGCATTGGCGCTGGTGGCGCGCGGCGAAGCGGTTTTGCCCAGCCATCACGGGAATTGATTCCAGCTATCGTTAAAATCGGTTCGACGGAGCCCGTTTGGCCGCATAGGATGCGCACAAACGGAGAACACGCATGTCCCTGCGCGACTGGATATTGGTTATCTTCATCGGCGCCATCTGGGGCTGCTCGTTCCTCTTCAACGCGCTGCTGATCCGCGAGATCGGCCCTCTCTGGGTATCGGCCGGTCGCGTCGCCATCGGGGCGCTGGGCTGCTGGGCGTATTTCGCCGCCACGCGCCGCACCCTGCCGAAGGACCGCCGGGTCTATGGTCAGTTCCTGCTGCTGGGCATCATCAACTATTCCATCCCTTTCGCGCTGTTTCCCTTTGCCGAGCAACATCTGGCGAGCGGCATCGTGGGCGTCATCAATGCCCTGACGCCGATGACCACGGTCATCGTCTCGCATTTCTGGCCCAGTGCCGAAAAGGCCACCTGGAACAAATCCATCGGTGTGGTGGTCGGTTTCATTGGCGCCTCGATACTGGCGGCGCCCTCACTGGGGGCGGGCGGCACCGGCCAGATCTGGGCGATCGGCGCGGCACTGCTGGCGACCGTGTGTTACGCCATTACTCTCAACTATGCGCGACGCTTCGCCAAGGTCGATCCGGCGACGACCGCGGCATGCTCACTCAGCGCCGCCGCCATCGTGGGCGTGCCCGTGGCCCTGCTGTTCGAGGGGCTGCCCGTCATCACGCAGGGCGAAACCTGGGGCGCACTATTCGGCATTGGCCTGCTGTCGAGCAGCTTCGCATTCCTGCTGATGTACCGCATGCTGCCGCGCGTAGGCGCCACCAATTTCTCGATCAACACCTTCATCACGCCGATCTCGGCGATACTGCTGGGCGTGCTGATCCTGGGAGAACGCTTCCAGCCGACGCATTTGCTCGGCATGGCGGTGATCTTCCTCGGCCTCGTCTTTATTGACGGTCGCCTGATCCGGCGCCTGCGGCCAACTACTGCCTGAGGTCAGTGGTCCATCTTGCTGAGGAAATAAGTCAGCGCCACGATCACCATCGCCACGCCTCCACCGAGATAGACGATGTCACTGCCGCCGCTCCAGACCACCGCCTGGCCGAGGAAATACACGGCCAGCACGGTGATGGTGACGCCAACCAGCTTGGACTTCAGGTCATCGAGAGAATCGATCTTCAGCCACTGCGGCAGTTCCAGATCCTGGTTGAAGTAGAGCTGATAGAGCCCCAGCGCCACCACCTGCACGACCGTCGCCAAGAGGAACAGGTCGACGATCTCGATCGCCAGCAACAGCGCCTGGTCCCGGCCCAGTTCGTGGCCCGAAAAATACAACGCATCGACGAAATGCCAGGTCTCGATGGCGCCATAAATCATTAGCGCCAGCGCCGCGATGAACGTCGCCACGACCGGCACCAACATGACGAGCCGCACCACCGCGCCAGCCACCTTCAACCACGCCGGCCGCGGCCGGCGCGTCGCGGCTGGGGCCTTTGGCGGCAGTTCGGTCGGTGACATGGTGCGCTCCGGTGTTCGAAGAAGCCTAGAGCCCCAGCTTCCGCTTCAGGATTTCGTTGAGGGCCTGCGGATTGGCCTTGCCGCCGGAGGCCTTCATCGCCTGCCCGACGAACCAGCCCATCATCGTCGGCTTGTCCTTGACCTTGGCGACCTGATCGGGATTGGCCGCGATGATCTCGTCCACCACCTTCTCGATGGCGCCCGTATCGGTGACCTGCCTCAGCCCGCGCGCCTCGACCAGCGCCGCCGGATCGGCGTCCTTCTCTTCCTTGATGATGATCGCCAGTACATCCTTGGCGATCTTGCTCGAGATCGTGCTGTCGCTCATCAGATCGACGAGACCGGCAATCTGGCTCGGCGTGATATGCGTCTGCGCGAAAGTGCTGCCCGTGGTGTTGGCGAACGCCGACAGGTCGCCCGTGATCAGATTGGCCACGGCCTTGCCGTCGCGGGACTTGCCACCGAAGCGCACTGTGGCCTCGTAGAAATCCGCCGACTCACGGTCGAGAGTCAAAACCATCGCGTCATAAGCCGTAACGCCGTGTTCCTTGATGAAACGGGCAGCCTTCTCGTCCGGCAGCTCCGGCAGGTGCTTGGCCAAATCGGCGATAAAGGCGTCATCGAACTCCAGCGGCAGCAGATCCGGATCGGGGAAGTAGCGATAGTCGTGTGCTTCTTCCTTGGACCGCATGGAGCGCGTTTCACCCAGCTTCGGGTCGAACAGCCGCGTTTCCTGCTCGATCACACCCCCGTCCTCGAGGATGTCGATCTGCCGG
This sequence comes from Devosiaceae bacterium, assembly GCA_036499825.1. Taxonomy (GTDB): domain Bacteria; phylum Pseudomonadota; class Alphaproteobacteria; order Rhizobiales; family Devosiaceae; genus Paradevosia. Next base: position 357,421 of record DASYCZ010000026.1, on the reverse strand, counting down.
CGCGCTTCGTATTCGATCGCCTGCCCGGCAAAGCGTACGGAGTTGACGTTCTTGATCTCGCAACGCGTGCCGAACTCGCCACCGGGACGCCGTACGGAAACATTGACGTCGGCGCGCATGGAACCCTGCTCCATGTTGCCATCGCAAGTGCCGAGATAGCGCAGGATCGCGCGCAGCTTCGAGAGATATGCCTTGGCCTCGTCGGACGAGCGCAGGTCGGGCTTGGAGACGATTTCCATCAGCGCCACGCCGGACCGGTTGAGGTCGACGAAAGAAATGCTCGGATGCTGGTCGTGGATGGATTTGCCGGCATCCTGTTCGAGGTGCAGCCGTTCGATGCCGATCTCGATCTCGCCACCCTCACCCATGTCGAGGGTGACCTTGCCCTCGCCCACGATGGGGTCCTTGAACTGTGAAATCTGGTAGCCCTGGGGCAAGTCCGGATAGAAGTAGTTTTTGCGATCGAAGATCGAGCGCTTGTTGATCTGCGCCTTGAGCCCGAGGCCAGTGCGCACGGCCTGGCGCACGCATTCCTCGTTGATGACGGGCAGCATGCCGGGCATGGCGGCGTCGACGAAGCTGACATTGGAATTGGCCGGGCGGCCGAATTCCGTCGAGGAGCCCGAGAACAGTTTGCTCTCCGAGGTCACCTGGGCATGCACTTCCATGCCGATGATCACCTCCCAATCGCCGGTGGCGCCCTTGATGAAGCTCTTGGGATTGGGGGTACGCGTATCGATGAGGGTCAATTAGGCCAGTTCCCTGAATTACTCAGTGTCGGATACACGCCCGACAAAAGGATGCAACAGCTTTTCGAGCCGAACGCTCATGAACGGCCGATGGTCGGGCCGCCCGTCCGGCCGCATCGCGAGGATGCGATAGCCGCGATGCTCATAGAATTTTACCGCCCGCACATTGTCCGCCGGCGTTTCCAGATAGACGCGCTCGGCGCCTTCCAGTTCGATCAGTGTTTCCATGCGGCTGAGCAGCAATTGCCCGACCCCATGGTTCTGGAATTCCGGCGCGACGAACAGGAACGGAATATAGGCCCGCCCCCGTGACCGCGAGCACCAGCCTACTGCGACGCCATCGACTTCGGCCACGATGACACGATCGATGGTCTCATGCACGGCGCTGGCCAGGCGACGCTGCTCCGCAGCACGCATGCCCGGCACTTCAGTCAGGAGCGGCAAGATACTGCTTTCCCATGCCAAAAAGCCAATTGTCGCCAGTCTTCTGGCGTCGTCGGCTTCGGCCTTTCGGATGTGAACAGCAGTCGACATGGCGCTACTCCGCGCGGCGGCGCGCAGCAATAATGCCCTTTTCGTAATTGACATTCCAGTCGATTAACGTGCGCCAGATCAATTCTGCCTGGTCCTCGTCGAGGTCCAGCACTTCGGCGCGGGACCTGACCTTGCCGATAACCGCCTCAATGCGTTTCGGATCATAGGCTTCGTGGGGATCGGTCTTGATCTGCGCCATCTTCGTCACATAGCGGTGACGCTCAGCAAAAAGGTTGATCAACGCCTGGTCGACACGGTCGATCTCGACGCGCACGTCGTCTTTCGAGGTACATTCGGCGGGGGATTTGAGTGCAGTCACGGCAATGCTCTTCTTAAGGGACACATCCTTGTGTGCACCCGTCATGCGATAATTTCAACCTTTGCCCCCCGGAAGAGGGAGATACATCCCTTCGCCGATCTGGGATGCTGGAGCGTTCAGTGATCCGGGGGGATTAAATGCTGAAACTCACAGTGATGATGACCATGGGGCTGCTTTCGACGGCGGCCCTTGCCCAGGATGCTGGGGTGTCCGTGTCGGTCGGCCAGCGTATTTCCATCATCGGTGGCTGCCACGACTGTCATACGGTCGGCTACTCCGAGTCCAACGGCAAGATCGATCCAGCCGCCGCCCTCAAGGGCAATCCCGTGGGATTTGCCGGCCCATGGGGCGTCAACTACGCAGCCAATCTGCGTCTGGTGGCAGCCAAGATGTCGGAAGATCAATGGGTCAAGCACCTGCAAACTTTCGAGGTCGGCCCGCCCATGCCATGGTTCAACGTGCGTGCATTGACCGAGAACGAGATGCGCTCGCTCTACCAGTATGTCGTTTCGCTCGGTGCACCCGGTGATCCGGCCCCTGCCGATCTCAAGCCCGGCGAGAAACCGAAGACGCCCTATATGGTCTTTGCACCGCCCACGATGCCGGCCGGCTGAGTATTGACCTCGGTGTGGCCCGGCTACACTCGCCGCTCGTAGCGACTTCGGCTATACGTAGGGCCTATGCGTACGTATTTGGAAACCTGCTAGAGCCTCGCCTGTCGGGCGAGGCAGATCTTGAACCAGTGCCCGCCATGCGATGGCTGCCGGGCGCCAGTGTTGTTGCGGCTTGCCGCAAGGATCGCAGGTTTTCCTTTCAATGGATATTTCCAGAGACGAACAGCGAGTGCTGCACGCGCTCGCGCAAGGTGGCTATATCGCCACGCTGAAAGACCCTAATGGCCGGCTTGTCGGCATCAAATGTCACACGCGGGACGGCTGGCTGATGACGCAATGCACCGTGCCGCTGTTCCAGAAACTACGACGGCGAAAAGCCATCAAATCGGAAGGTGGCCGCCCCTATCGCATCACGCGCCGCGGACTGGAGCTGGTGCGCAGCGAGGTCGACAACCGCTAGCACGACGTCGATGGAGGGCCGGACCGCCGACTCTCCATCAATGGCTGACGGTGGTCTGCGTCAGCGCCTTGGCGATATGTTCCCATTCGGCGGCGACGCTCGCGGCCGCGCGCTTCTTGCCGGCGCGGCGATACCAATAGTCGGCATTGCCCATGTCCGCCTCGATCCAATGCGCCAGGGCATGCACCCAGTCGAACGCCTGGACGCCCTCGCCATTTGCCAGGATCTGGTGGGCCTGGTCCCATTCCGGGCCGACTTTCAAGCCGCCCTTCTTCAGCCACCACAGGGCTTTTTGGGGCTCACTGAGGGTCTTGGGCGGCGCGGACCAGTCGAGAGTCGTGAACACGTCATGCATTTGAAATCACCATAGCGAACACCGGCAAAACCCACAGGCCAGTCTCGCTCTTTCATTTTTCTTGGTCTGGCACATAGACCGCAAGAGCCCTCCGATCAAGGGAGGCGGGCCCCGCTACCCCGGAAACACCCGCATGCCGAGCGAGGCGACGACAGCTCCAAGTCCGGACTCACTGACCTTCAGGCCCGCATAGCTCTTGAGGCCCGGCAGATCGAACCCGTTGAGCGTTGCATCGCGCAAATCAGTCTTGTCGAGTACGGAGCCGCGCAGGTTCGCCTCGGTCAAATCCGCCCGGCGCAGATTGGCGCCCGACAGATTGGCGCGGCTGAAATCGGCCTGCCGCAAGCTACTGCTTTCGAAATTGCAGTCCTGCAATTCGAGATCGCGGAACAATGCCATGTCGAGCTGGCACTCGGTGAGCGCGCCGCGCCCGATGAGTTGCCGGCCAACCTTGCGCACGAAAACCGCGTCCTCGAAGTCAACCCCGGGCGCCTTGCAGCGATTGAGCGTCGCGCCATACATATCCGTGCCGATGAAACGGCTCATCGACAGATTGCAATAGTCGAATTGCGCGCCTAGCAGTTGGGCGCGGGAAAAATCACACCCGGCGCGCAGGTTCGCATCGAAGAAATTGCACTGCTGGAACTGCGCGTGGCTGAGATCGGCGGAAGCGAACCGGCAGCCGGTGAAATCGCAACGCTCGAACAACGCATAGGGCAGCACCGCGTCGTTCAGCCGCCCGCCACGGATATCGCATTGGCGAACGACGATCTTGACCTCGGGCAGGTCGGCCCAATCGATCTCGGAAAGATCTTCTTCCTCGATCGGCTCCCCCAGTTTCTGCCGGCGCACAAACTCGTCGTGATCGATCGAAATTTGATCACCACCAGCGCTTGGGCGAGAAATCCGTTGCGGCTGCACGCTCGATGACGCGGGCCGCGGCGAATAGCGTCTCCTCATCGAACGGCTTGCCGATCAGCTGCAGCCCGAGCGGCAGGCCCGTGCCATCCTTGCCGGCCGGCACCGCGATGCCGGGCAGGCCAGCCATGTTGACGGTCACCGTGAACACGTCGTTGAGATACATCTTCACCGGATCGGACTTCATGTCCTCGTCGCCGATGCCAAAGGCGGCCGAAGGTGTCGCCGGCGTCAGGATGGCATCGACGCCAGCATCGAAGGCGTCCTCGAAATCGCGCTTGATCAGCGTCCGCACCTTCTGCGCCTGGACGTAGTACGCGTCGTAATAACCCGCAGACAACACATAGGTGCCGATCATGACGCGGCGCTTCACCTCACGGCCGAAGCCGGCGGCGCGGCTCAATTCGTAAAGGTCGGTGATGTCCTTGCCGGTGACGCGAAGCCCATATTTGACGCCATCGTAGCGCGCCAGGTTGGACGAGGCCTCAGCCGGCGCCACGATATAATAGGCCGGCAGCGCGTATTTGGTATGCGGCAGCGAGATATCCTTCACCGTCGCGCCCTCGGCCACCAGCCAATCGAGGCCCTGCCGCCAAAGCTTTTCGATTTCGGCCGGCATGCCATCCATGCGGTATTCCCGCGGCACGCCGATGGTGAGGCCCTTGACGCCACGTTCGACCGCAGCGGCGAAATCCGGCACGGCCAGCTCTACGCTGGTGGAATCCTTGGGATCAAATCCGGCCATGGACTGCAGCATGATCGCCGTATCCTCGACCGTGCGGGCAATCGGGCCAGCCTGGTCGAGGGAGGAGGCGAACGCCACTACGCCCCAGCGCGAGCAGCGGCCGTAGGTCGGCTTGATGCCCACGGTACCGGTGAATGCCGCTGGCTGCCGGATCGAGCCGCCGGTATCGGTCGCCGTGGCGCCCGCACACAGCCAGGCGGACACGGCGGCCGCGGAGCCGCCGGAGGAACCACCGGGCACCAGATCCATGTTGGAGCCTTCAGCCCGCCAGGGGCTGATCACCGGCCCATAGTAGGAGGTCTCGTTGGATGAGCCCATGGCGAACTCATCCATGTTGAGCTTGCCCAGCATCACCGCGCCGTCGCGCCACAGATTGGTGGTCACGCTCGATTCGTACTCAGGCCTGAAGCTGTCGAGCACATGGCTGGCGGCCTGCGTATGCACGCCCTTGGTGGCGAACAGATCCTTGATACCCAATGGCACGCCCTCCAGCGCGCCGCCCTGCCCTTTGCCCAGCTTTTCGTCGCTGGCCTTGGCCATGGTGAGCGCCTGCTCGCCGGTCACCGCCACATAGGCATTGAGCTTGGAATTGGCCGCGCCGATCGCATCGAGATAGCTCTGCGTCAATTCGACGGCAGTGAAATCCTTCGCCTGCAATCCGTTGCGGGCAGCAGCCAGTGTCAGTTTGGTCAGGTCGGTCAACGCGTCAGCTCGTAAGATGAATTGCAAGGATCGAACGTCAAGTGCGGCTCAGGCCACGCTTTCGATCGGCGAAAGTTGCTTCTGATAGAACACCGACCACGGACTGTCGGGATAGTCCAGCACCGGTCCACAGCGCGTGAAGCCGCGCCGTTCATAAAGCCGCCAGGCTTCGGGGTGCCGGTCGCCGGTTTCCAGCACCAGTCGCTCGACCCCTTCGGAAGACGCCAGCGCGATGATCGCATCCAGCAGCGCGCTGCCGACGCGCTGTCCGCGCACTTCCGGCAGGCTGTACATGCGCTTCACCTCGGCAAGGCCCGCGGCCTCGCGACGCAAAGCGCCCATGCCAACGGCGCGACCATCTTCGTTCCGTGCCACGAAGAGTGTCGTCGGGGCCTCCGCCATCTGCTCCACAGTCATATGGAAGCAAAATTCCGGCGGGGTCAGCGCATGCAGGTAGGCGTTGAGCTGGCGCACCAGCTCCCGCACCTCGTCCTGCAGCGGCGTTTCCGCGGCGACCGTGACCGCCATGGCCTACTCAACCACCTTCGGCACCATGAAGAAATTGTCTTCGCTCAAGGGCGCGTTGGCGACGATTTTTTCCGGATAACCGCCATCGGTCACCTTGTCATCGCGGCGGCGCAGCGTCATGGGCATGACCGAGGTCATCGGCTCCACGCCGGTCACATCGACCTCTTCAAGTTGCGCCACGAAACCCAGAATGGCGTTGAGTTCGTCCTGATAGGCCGCGACTTCGCTTTCCTCGATGCGGATGCGGGCGAGGCGTCCGATTCGTTTCACGGTGGCGGCGTCAACCGACATTTGAGGCTCCTGCGGTACTGGGAGAGGTCATTCCTGCGCTTTTAGCAACGCCGCCCGCCAAAAGACAATGACTTTGCCTCAGGACCCAGCTCAGACTTCGACGGCCAGCCCCGGCTCCAGCGCCATCAATCCCGCCCCGTCCAGCCGCTCCCGCAGCGCCGCAATGGCAAAATCGAGCGCCACGCCGTCACCCGCAAGGGCGACTAGCCGCGGCCGCGCCGCTTCCAGCAACCCTTCGGCCAAAGCGCTCATCGCTTCACCGACACCGAACAGCACCACCACGGCGTCATCCGCCCACCGGCCGAAGCGCGGCGCATCGGCACCGATCAACGCCAGCGGCGGCTCTCCCACCGCATCGACCAGGGCCGCGCCCGCGCCGATGTGATAGATGTGGATCGGAGACGGCATGTCGTCCTCATCGATACCGCGCGGTGTCCTGCGCCGGCGCCATTCCATGGGATCCATCACCGGCAGCGCAGCATCCGCTTCCCCGAGCGTGATCACCCGATCCGCCCCCGACACCAGCTCCGTCCGGTCGATACCGGCCGGTGCCTGATCGGGATCGGCCACGAATATCTGCCCCCCGATATGGATGCGTACCGTCGTTCCGCCGAACCAGGTGAGTTTCATGCCTATGCCGCCGCTTGCCTCAAGGGAGCTACACAGATACCCAAGCTCATCACAGCATGCAAAGGCTGCCCCTTGCCCGATATCGATGATCAAAGTCCGCTCGCCGCGCTGCCGCCCTCCGGCAAGCTGCTTGGCCTCGATCTCGGCACCAAGACTATCGGGGTCGCCATTTCCGACGCCATGCGGTATTCGGCGACACCGCTCGAAACCATCAAGCGCACCAAGTTCACAGCCGACGCCGAACGGCTGGACGAGCTGATCGCCGCCAACAATCCCGTGGGGATCGTGCTGGGGCTGCCTTTGAACATGGATGGCTCGGAAGGCCCGCGTGCCCAATCGACGCGAGCCTTTGCCCGCAATCTTGCGGCACGTATCACCATCCCCATCGTCTTTTGGGACGAGCGTCTCTCGACCAGCGCCGTGACCCGGATGCTGATCGAAGCCGATACCCGCCGCGACCGTCGGGCCGAAGTCGTCGACAAGCTTGCGGCGAGCTACATTTTGCAGGGCGCCCTCGACCGCCTTCGCCGTCCATGACGGCACAACGACATTGGAAAAGCTGTCGGCAGCCCTTGAAGCCTCAGGGGCGCTAAGGTAGACCGCCCCGAACAACGCGGGACGGAGCGGCATGGCGCAGATTTCGCCAGGAAATACCTCGACTGAGACCGCTGCCAGGACTGGCAGCACACCCCGTTTTTCCAAGCGTCACCTGCTCGGCATCGCCGATCTCACCCAGTATGAGATCACCGACCTGCTCGATCGCGCCGAACGCATGGTTCCGGTATCGCGGCAGGAGCGGAAGATTTTGCCGACACTGTCCGGCAAGACGCAGATCAACCTGTTCTTCGAGCCATCGACCCGGACCCAGGGCTCATTCGAGATCGCGGGCAAACGCCTCGGCGCCCTGGTGATGAATATGTCGGTGCGGACCTCGTCGGTCACCAAGGGCGAAACCCTGGTCGACACCGCCTCGACGCTCAACGCCATGCGCCCCGATGTACTGGTCGTGCGCCATGCAGCCTCCGGTGCGGTCGAGCTGTTGAGCCAGAAGGTCGGCTGCTCCGTCATCAATGCCGGCGACGGTGCCCATGAACACCCGACGCAGGCACTGCTCGACGCCTTGACCATCCGCCGGCACAAAGGCCGTATCTCCGGCCTCACCGTCGCCATTTGCGGCGACATCGCCAATTCGCGCGTGGCGCGTTCCAACCTTTTGCTGCTCAACGCGCTCAATGTCCGCACGCGCGTCATCGCGCCCAAGACGTTGCTGCCCAAGGGCATCGAAGACATGGCGACGGAAGTCTTCACCGATATGCGCGCCGGGCTGAAGGATGCCGATGTGGTGATGATGCTGCGCCTGCAGCACGAGCGCGCCACCGGGCGGATGATCCCCTCGGTGCGCGAATACTACCACTTCTATGGGCTCGATGCCGACAAGCTCGCCTACGCCAGGCCCGATGCCATCGTCATGCATCCGGGCCCGATGAACCGCGGCGTCGAGATCGACCCGTCCATCGCCGACGGCCCGCGTTCGGTGATCACCGACCAGGTCGAAATGGGTGTCGCCGTTCGCATGGCCGTGCTCGACGCGCTCCTGCCGGCGGGAGACGCAGCATGAACCGGCCGCTGGTCATTGAAAATGCACGGATCGTCGATCCCAAGAGCGACTACGACGGTTTCGGCGCCATACTGATCACTGACGGCAGGATCACCGACATCGCCGAAGGTGCCGCAAAGGGCGTTCCGGCCGATGCGGAGCGGCTCGATGCCAAGGGGCTGATCGCGGCGCCCGGCCTCATCGACATGCGCGTCTTTACCGGCGAGCCCGGGCACGAATATCGCGAGACCCTGGCCAGTGCCTCTGCCGCGGCAGCCGCAAGCGGCGTCACCAGCTTCGTGGTCATGCCGGATACCCAGCCGGTCATCGACGATGGTGCGCTGGTCGACTTCCTCGTGCGGCGCGCTGGGGCCAATGCCAGCGTCAACGTGCTGCCCGCCGCGGCAATCACCAGGGGATTGGGCGGCAAGGAGCTTACCGAATTCGGGCTTCTGAAGGAAGCCGGCGCCATCTGCTTCACGGATGGCCGCTCTTCGATCCAGTCGACGGCCATGTTGCGCGCGGCATTCACCTACGCCGCCAACTACGACATGCCGGTCGTCCATCACCTCATCGACAAGAGCCTTGCCGGCGAAGGCGTGATGAATGAGGGGCTCTATGCTTCCGGGCTCGGCCTCAAGGGCATTCCCGCCGAAGCCGAGACCATTCCCCTCGCCCGCGACCTGCAGCTGGCGCGCCTGACGGGCGTCCGCTACCACGCCGCCCAGATCTCCACGGCCGGCGCCGTGGCCCTGATGACTGCGGCCAAACGCGAGTCCAGTCGGGTTTCCTGCGGTGTCTCGATCAACAATCTGGCGTTGAACGAAAACGACGTCGGTTCCTACCGCACCTTCTACAAGCTCTCGCCGCCGCTGCGCACCGAAGCCGATCGCCAGGCGATCATCGAGGGAATTCGCTCGGGCGCCGTCGACGTCATCCATTCCGACCACGATCCGCAGGATACCGAGGTCAAGCGCCAGCCTTTCGCTGAAGCCTCCGATGGTGCCATCGGGCTCGAAACCCTGCTGGCGGTGGCTCTGCGCCTCGTGCACAATGGTGAAGTCGACCTGCTGACGGTACTGCGCGCCATGACGTCACGCCCAGCGGAAATTCTCGGCCTCGAAACCGGGCGGCTCGCTCCGGGCGCTCCGGCAGACCTCATCCTGCTCGACCTCGATTACCCTTGGGTCGTCGAGGAGAAAGCGCTACTTTCGCGTTCGCGCAACACCACGTTCGAGGGCGCCCGCCTCTCTGGCCGGGTCATGCGGACCATGGTTGCCGGCCGCACGATCTACACGCATCCGGATTTCGGGAGCCCGACGTGACGCTCTATTACGCCATCGCCGCCCTCTTCGGTTATCTTTGCGGCTCCGTGCCGTTCGGCCTGCTGCTGACCCGCGCCGCGGGACTTGGCGACATCCGCAGCATCGGCTCCGGCAATATCGGCGCCACCAACGTGCTGCGCACCGGCAACCGCAAGCTGGCCGCCGCAACACTTGTTCTCGACGCAGCCAAGGGTGCGGTCCCGGTCCTCATCGCCCGCTATTTCTGGGGCGATCAGGCCGCCATGCTGGCCGGCATCGGCGCCTTTATCGGTCACGTCTATCCGGTGTGGCTGGGCTTCAAGGGCGGCAAGGGCGTCGCCACCTATATCGGCATCCTGCTGGGGCTGTCCTGGCCGGTCGGCCTCATCTTCTGTGCCGTCTGGCTCGTGATCGCCTTTGCGCAGAAGTTCTCCTCGCTTGCCGCCATCACTGCCGCCGCCACCGCACCGATCTTCATGTATGTCGTCACCGGCGACACCCGGATGACCGCGACGGCCGTGGCCCTGGCGCTGCTGCTGATCACGCGGCATTGGACCAATATCGGGCGCTTGATCCAGGGTACCGAACCCAAGATCAGCGGTCTCACCAAGGCGAAATGAGATGGCCAACGGGGTAAAGGACGGCAGGCTTACCCCATCGCAACGCCTCGCCTGGCTGCGTCTGATCCGTGCCGAAAATGTCGGTCCGATCACCTTCCGCCAATTGCTCAACCGCTGTGGCTCGGCCGAGGCCGCCCTCGAGCAACTGCACGGCATCGTGCGCCGCAGCGGCGTGGCGACGCCACCGCGCATTCCATCGCAGGCCGAAGCCGAGGATGAGGTCGCCGCGTTGGAACGGCAGGGCGCGCGGCTCGTCGCATCCGGTGATGTGGAATATCCGCCCCTGCTGCGCCACATCCCCGACGCTCCGCCATTGCTGACCATTGCGGGCGGCGAAAACCTCGATTGGCAGCGGACGGTCGGCATGGTGGGCGCCCGCAACGCCTCCTCAGCCGGGCAGAAGCTGACGCGCATGCTGGCGATCGATCTGGGCGCGGCGGGCTACACCGTCGTCTCCGGCCTCGCCCGCGGTATCGATGCCGCCGCCCACCGTGCCAGCCTCGAAACCGGGACCGTCGCCGTGCTGGCTGGTGGGCTCGACCGCATCTATCCCGATGAGAACATTCCCCTGACGCGCGACATTCTGGATCACGGCGGCGCGCTCCTCACGGAAATGCCGCTTGGCTGGGAACCCCGGGCCCGCGACTTCCCGCGCCGCAACCGGCTGGTCTCGGGCATTTCGCTCGGCGTCGTCGTCGTCGAAGCCGCCAAGCGTTCCGGCTCACTCATTACCGCCCGCATGGCTCTGGAGCAAAATCGCGATGTGTTCGCCGTCCCCGGCTCGCCGCTCGACCCGCGGGCTGAAGGCGGCAACTCGCTGATCCAGCAGGGCGCCAAACTCATCACCAACGCGGATGACATCATCGAGTCGCTCTCCGTCGCCGATCCATACCGCCGGACATTGTTCGAACCGGAATGGCATCCGGCACCGGATTTAGACGCCGCGCCCGTCGAAGTGGCCCAGCCCTCGTCCGACGACCGGGCCCGACTGCTCGATGCGTTGAGCGTCACCCCCACGGCGGTCGATGAACTGATCTCCGCCACGGGCCTGGCGGTTCCGGCCGTGCAGACGTTGCTGCTGGAGCTCGATCTCGGCGGACGCCTGGAATGGAGCAGCGGCCAGTTGGTGGCGCTGCGCGCCTGACCGCCGGCTTGCCGGGCTTCCGAAAATCCGGCATGTTCAGCCTATTCGCGTAACTGGCGAGATCGGGTGGGCTACCACCGTGAAGCGCGAATCCTGAGAGCCGTTCGCCTGGGCGCCCACGTCATACGAGGTGACCCATGAATATTGTCATGCTGCTCTATCCACGCCTCACCCAACTCGACCTGACCGGCCCGTTCGAAGTCTTCGCGCGTTTTCCCGAGCTGAAGCTGCATCTCGCCTGGAAGACCCTGCATCCGGTTGCCGATGGCAACGGTCTCAAGCTGCTCCCCACCACGACGCTGGAGACGGCGCCACAGGCAGACATCCTGTTCGTACCCGGCGGTCCGGGCCAGATCGATCTGATGCAGGACGACGAGGTCCTGTCCTTCCTGCGGCTGCAAGCCGCCGGCGCCGCTTACGTTACCTCGGTCTGCACGGGCTCGCTGGTCCTGGCCGCCGCCGGCCTGCTCACCGGCTATCGCGCCACCAGCCATTGGCTTTCGCTCAATCAACTCCCATATTTCGGCGTGGAAGCGAGCGATGAACGCGTCGTGATCGATCGTAACCGCGTCACCGGGGCCGGTGTTACTTCGGGGATCGATTTCGCCCTGTCCCTCGCCGCCCATGTCTTCGGCGAGGAGCGGGCGCAAAAAGTCCAGCTCGGCATGGAATACGATCCGCAGCCGCCCTTCGTTGGCGGCTCACCGCGAAACGCCGATCCGGCGCTGACGGATAGTCTCAGATCGGCTGGCGCGGCTTTCCAGGCCAGGCGCGAAGCCATAGCCAGGGTCGCGGCGGCACGATTGCTGGCATAGCCCGCATGGGTGCCAAAATTACCTCCCCGTAAGGGGAGAGAGAATGGGGGCCATCAGCCCCCGTTGACACCGCCACACTCCTTCACCATGTTGCGGCCACTTCGATGCGATGCCGCGGCGAACCGATTTGTTCCCGCATCGCCTCATTTTCCGAAAGTTCAAGTGCATGAAAGTCGTTGTCGTTGAAAGTCCGGCCAAGGCCAAGACAATCAACAAATATCTGGGCAAGGATTACGAAGTCCTGGCGAGCTTTGGCCATGTGCGCGACCTGCCGGCCAAGGACGGATCCGTGCGTCCCGACGAAGACTTCGCCATGTCCTGGGAGGTGGATACTGCCTCCCGCAAGCGCCTTTCAGACATTGCCAATGCCCTCAAGGGCGCTGACGAACTGATCCTCGCCACCGACCCTGATCGCGAAGGGGAGGCCATTTCCTGGCACGTCCTCGACGTTCTTCGGCAGAAAAAGGCCATCAAGGGCCAGACCGTTCGGCGGGTGGTTTTCAACGCCATCACCGAAAAGGCCGTCACCGAGGCGATGCGCAACCCGCGCGAGATCGACGAGCCGCTGGTCGACGCCTACCTTGCCCGCCGCGCTCTCGATTACCTCGTGGGCTTTACGCTCTCTCCCATTCTCTGGCGCAAGCTGCCTGGCTCGCGCTCTGCGGGCCGTGTGCAGTCGGTCGCGCTGCGGATCGTGTGTGACCGCGAATCCGAGATCGAGCGGTTCAAGCCCGAAGAGTACTGGTCGGTCATCGCCAGGCTCAATGAAAAGGGCAAGAACTTCGAGGCCCGCCTCTACTCGGTCGATGGCAAGAAGACCGACAAGCTCGACGTGAAGACGGGCGCCGAGGCAGAGGCGCTGAAGGCTGCGATTCTGGCAGGCAAGCTCACTGTCGATAGCGTCGACAAGAAGCCGACCAAGCGCAATCCCTATCCGCCCTTCACCACCTCCAGCCTGCAGCAGGATGCATCCTCGCGCCTCGGCCTCAGCCCGTCGCGCACCATGCAGATCGCCCAGCGTCTCTATGAGGATGGCGTCATCACCTATATGCGAACCGACGCCGTGCAGATGGCGCCGGAAGGCATCGACCAGGCGCGCCGTGCCATCGACAAGGAATTCGGCACCGCCTACCTGCCGCCGACGCCGCGCATCTATCAGACCAAGGCCAAGAACGCCCAGGAAGCGCACGAGGCGATCCGGCCGACGGACATGTTCCGTCACCCCGATACGCTGCGCAGCGACCCCGACCAGCACAAGCTCTACGGCCTGATCTGGCGCCGCACCCTGGCCAGCCAGATGCGCGCCGCCGAAATCGAGCGGACCACCGCCGACATCACCGTGGCCGGAACGCCGCGCAATATCGCGTTGCGGGCCGTCGGCTCCGTCGTCACCTTCCCGGGCTTCCTCGCGCTCTATGGCATCCAGGCCAATGACGACCGCGATGAGGATGACGAGGACAGCCGCGAACTGCCGCCGCTGGCCGTCGGCGACCAGCCCAGCCTCGAAGCTTGTGACATCGATCAGCATTTCACCCAGCCGCCGCCGCGCTTCACCGAAGCCAGCCTCATCAAGAAGATGGAAGAACTCGGCATCGGCCGGCCTTCGACCTATGCGGCCACCATCTCGGTGCTGAAGGATCGCGACTATGTGCGGCTCGACAAGCGCGCTCTGGTGCCGGAGGACCGTGGCCGCATCGTCACGGCTTTCCTCGAGAGCTTCTTCCGTCGCTACGTCGAGTACGATTTCACCGCCAATCTCGAAGAGCAGCTCGACGAGATTTCCGATGGCAAGCTCGACTACAAGCAGGTGCTGCGCGACTTCTGGGACGACTTCTCCAAAGCTACCGCCGAGATCAAGGATCTCCGCGTCTCGGAAGTGCTGGATGCCCTCAACGACCTGCTGGCCGATCATATCTTCCCGGCCAAGGCCGATGGTTCCGATCCGCGTCGTTGCCCCAATTGCGGCACCGGCCAGTTGTCGCTGAAGCTCGGCAAGTTCGGAGCCTTCATCGGCTGCTCGAACTATCCGGAATGCAAGTATACCTTGCAGCTTTCCGATGCCGCCGCTGGCGGCGCCTCTGAGGCGGCACCCGGCGATGGCCTGCTCGGCACCGATCCGGACAGCAACCTGCCGGTCTATCTCAAGGTCGGTCGTTTCGGACCTTATGTGCAGCTCGGCGACGAGAAGGACGCCAAGCGTTCCTCCTTGCCCAAGGGCTGGACACCGGAATCGATGAACCTCGAACGCGGCCTGCAACTGTTGCTGCTGCCTCGCCCCGTGGGCCTCCACCCCGAAACCGGCCTGCCGATCAGCGCCGGCCTGGGTCGCTATGGCCCCTTCATCCTGCACGATGGCAAATATGCCAACCTGCCGGATTTCGATGAAATCTTCACCGTCGGCCTCAACCGTGCCGTTGACCTGCTCGCCGCCAAGGCTGCCGGTGGCGGCCGCCGCGGTTCGACCCCGGCGGCGCTGCAGACCTTCGAGCACGATGGCGGACCGATCACGGTTCGCGAAGGCCGCTATGGTCCCTACGTGAATCAGGGCAAGATCAACGCCACGCTGCCCAAGGATCTCAAGCCGCAGGACGTGACGCTGGAACAGGCCGTGGAACTCATCAGCGCACGCGCCGCGGCGACTGGCGCCAAGAAGCCGGCCCGGGCCGCTGCCAAAAAGCCCGCGGCCAAGAAAGCGGCGACAACCGAGGCTCCGGCCAAAGCCAAGGCAGTCACGAAGAAACCGGCTGCCAAGAAACCGGCTGCAAAGAAAGCCGCCGCGAAAGTGGAGTAATGGCCAGAAAGCCAACCGATCAGGCCACCCAGCGCTCCGGACGAGCCGGTCCGGCTCGTCCCAGTCCGAAGCGCCCCCGTCAGCTGTCGACCGGCGTGCTGCCAAGCCGGGAGCAGATCCTGGAGGCCATGGCGGCCGATCCCGGAATCGACGGCAAGCGCGATCTTGCCAAGATTTTCGGCATTCGCGGCGACATGCGCACGCCGTTCAAGGTACTGCTCAAGGAGATGGAAGCCGAAGGCTTCATCGCCCGCACCCGCAAGACATTGCGGCGCACCGCCACCCTGCCCGCTGTCGCCGTTCTCGATATTCCCACCGACGCCGACCCGGAAAACCTCCATGCCTTCCCGGCGACCTGGAATGACGAGGAGGGCGAGCGTCCGCGCGTCAGCGTCCAGCAATCGCCGACCGCCCGTGTCGTGCCTGGCCCGGGCGACCGCATTCTTGCCCGTATCGACGCAGGTGACGCCCCGTTGCCGGTCTATACGGCCCGCGCCATGAAGATCCTCGACAAGCCACGCCGCGGCCAGATCGGCATCGTGCGCATGGATGACGACGGGGCCCGGCTCATCCCGGTCGACCGCAAGCAGAAGGAAATGCGCATCCCGGCCGGCGACCTGGGTGAAGCGCGCGACGGCGATCTGGTCGAGGTGGAAGTCAATCTTTCCGGCCGCCTGATGATACCGCGCGCCAAGGTGATTTCGGTCGTCGGCAATCCGCACAGCGAAGGCGCCGTCAGCCTCATCGCCATCCATAATCTCGAAATCCCGTACCGCTTCCCTGCGTCGGTGCTCAAGGAAGCCGATGAGGCGCCGCAAGCCGCGCTGCAGGGGCGCGAGGACTGGCGCCACATTCCGCTGATCACCATCGATCCGGCCGATGCCAAGGACCACGACGATGCGGTCTTTGCCGAGCCCGATACCGATCCGGCCAATCCCGGCGGCCATGTCGTGCTCGTCGCCATCGCCGACGTCGCGTCTTATGTTCGGCCCGGCACCGGCCTCGACCGCGAAGCCTATCTGCGCGGCAACTCGGTGTATTTCCCCGATCGCGTCGTACCGATGCTCCCCGAGCGCATTTCCAACGACCTCTGCTCGTTGAAGGAAGGCGTCAACCGGCCATCGATCGCCGTCCGCATGGTGTTCACCGCCGATGGCGTCAAGAAGAGCCACGCCTTCCATCGCATCATGATGCGATCGGCAGCCAAGCTCTCCTACCAACAGGCACAGGCGGCGATCGACGGCAATGCCGATGACCAGACCGGCCCCTTGCTCGAGCCTGTGTTGCGACCGCTCTGGAACGCCTATGCGGCCCTCAGCAAGGCCCGCGACAAGCGCGGGCCCCTCGATCTCGATCTGCCCGAGCGAAAGATCGTACTCGACGGCAAGGGCATGGTAGCCCGTATCCATATTCCGGAACGCCTCGATGCCCACCGCCTCATCGAGGAAATGATGATCGCCGCCAACGTCGCGGCGGCCGAAACGCTGGAAAAGCGCAAGACGCCCCTGCTCTATCGTGTCCACGATACGCCCAGCCGCGAAAAGCTGACGGCGCTGCGCGACTTCCTCACCTCGCTGGAGCTATCCTTCGATAAGACGGAAGCCGTGCGCCCGGCCAACTTCAACCGCGTCCTGGCCCAGGCCCGTAAATCAGGAAAGATCGAACAGGTCAGCGAGATGGTGCTGCGCTCGCAGGCGCAGGCCGAATATTCGGCCGAGAACTACGGCCACTTCGGTCTCAATCTCGACCGCTATGCGCATTTCACCTCGCCCATCCGGCGTTACGCCGACCTGATCGTGCATCGTGCGCTGATCACGGCGTTGGGTTTTGGCAAGGACGGCCTGAGCGATAGCGAGGTCATCAAGCTGCAGGGCATCGCCCAGCACATCTCGGCCACGGAGCGCCGCGCCATGATCGCGGAGCGCGAAACCGCCGACCGCTTGCTGGCCGAGTTTCTCGCCGGCCAGATCGGCAACAGCTTTACCGGCCGCATATCCGGCGTCACCCGCTCGGGCTTGTTCGTTCGGCTGGTGGATACGGGAGCCGATGGCTTTATTCCGGCCTCGACGCTGGGCCAGGATTACTACCGCTTCGTAGAAGAGCGGCAGGCCATGATCGGGGACCGGACCGGAGAAATGTTCCGGCTGGGGGATACGGTGGAAGTCCGCCTGCTGGAGGCCGCGCCGATCGCCGGCGCTCTCCGTTTCGAGCTGCTGTCGGAAGGAGTCCGCGTCAATCCGTCATCTTATAAACGCGGTTCCAGGCGACCACCTAAGTCCTACGGGCCGAAAGGCCGAAAGCGGTGATGGGGAGCGAAAATGGGCGTTCAGATTGCAACGGTAGAAGCCAAACGCGACGTCGGAGCAGCTCTCTGGAATGGCTTGAAGTGCCGGTGTCCGAAATGCGGAAAAGGCAAGCTTTTCCGCAGCTATCTCAAGGTCAACGACATCTGTTCCAACTGTGGTGAAGAACTCTTTCATCACCGGGCCGATGACGGTCCGGCCTATATCACCATCGTCATCGTCGGCCACATTCTGGTTGGCCTGATGCTGCACATGGAAATGGCCTACCATATCAACCCGATGACGTATCTCTATACGCTGCTGCCCTTGGCGGTGATCATGCCGCTTGCCATGCTGCCTTCCGTCAAGGGAGCCCTGGTCGGCTTCCAATGGGCGCAGCGCATGCACGGCTTTGACCCGCACCATCGCGACCCGGCCGCTGGGGACATCATCTAGCCGGTTTTCGCGCCGTCTCGATTTTCTCGGTCCAGGCGCGCGACGACGGGCCATCATTGCGGTTCTTGATCTTGTCGAGGGGACGGAACCGCATGCCCGTCCAATTTTCGTCGATAGCGACGGCGCGAACCGGACAATAGCCCTGCTGCAGCAGGGCATCCCACCCTACATCCCTGCTGAGTCCCGCGGCTTTGCCCGTCGCCCCTTTGCGGTAGGCGAACCACAACAGGCCATCGTCCGGCAAGCCCGCCAGTGCCGACCGGGAGAAGCTTTCAACCTCGGGGGGATTTTCGCAGAAAGCGACGACGCCGTCATAGGCGTCGCCCGCCTCGACTGTTTCGATCCCGGCACCTGCCCGCAACGCCTGTGCAATATCGGGGGGTGCATTGACCAGCCAAAGCCTGGTTTCAGCCTTGATCTGCAATTTCTTTAAAAGTTCAGCGCTCTCGACCATTCGCTTTGCACGACCTTGTCTTGACAATCGGGTCAAAATCCGTAGTTTGCCGACAAATTTCAAGCGTCACCCGCCAGATCGTGCGGCCCGCTGTTTCCAAGGACAACGACTATGGCAAAAGCCGCCTCCGTCAAGATCAAGCTCGTGTCGACCGCCGACACCGGTTTCTACTACGTGACCAAGAAAAATTCCCGGACCATGACCGAGAAGATGAGCATGAAGAAGTACGACCCGGTCGTGCGCAAGCATGTCGACTTCAAGGAAGCCAAGATCAAGTAATCTGCTACCTCTGTAGCGCACGAAAAAACCCCGCATCTTTCGATGCGGGGTTTTTCTTTGGCGGCAAGGAAAGTGGCTGGTCCGAGCGGCATGTCGAAGAGGCCACTCTTGTCCACTCGGACCAGCCGCCCTACGGAACCCAGGAGTTGCGGCGGACCTGAGAGAAACCGTAGGGAGAGCATCGAGAACGTCGAAAACAGGACGTTTCTCTTTGACCGGACCCTACTCCACACGCCCCCAAACTCAAGCGTTTCCGAGGCCTCAGGGCCTCGTTTGGTGATTCATAATGAAGTGGTAACCTTACTGGCCGCGCTTTTTAAGCAATTGCCCGCCATCAGGCGGCGTCGAACACGACCCGGTTGCGGCCTTCCCGCTTGGCGCGATAGAGCGCGATATCAGCGCGCTTGAGCACCATTTCGGGCGTATCGCTATCGGCTTCGTTCAGCGCCACGCCGACCGATACGGTCACCGGCAGGGCTCGGTCGGCACCGACTTCGAAACTCCGTTCGGCAACGGCCGCGCGAACGCGCTCGGCGACATTCTGGGCTTGCCGGTAGTCGGTGTCCGGCATCAGCACCACGAATTCCTCGCCGCCATAGCGGCAGGCAAGATCCACACCGCGGATATTGCGGCGCAGGCGGAGCGCGAATTCCTTCAGCACGGAATCGCCGACATCATGGCCATGCGTATCGTTGACGGCCTTGAAGAAATCCATGTCGATGAGCATCACCGCCATGTCGCGATCCTGATCCTGCGCCTTGTGCAGCATCAGTGCCAGGTGGCGCTCGAAGTACCGGCGATTGTAAAGACCTGTCAGCTCGTCCGTGACCGCCAGCGCCAGCGTGTTGTTCACGCTTTCGCGCAACTCGACCGTATAGCGCTGCCGCCGGATTTGCGTCCGCACCCGCGCCGACAATTCGTTGCGTTCGACGGGCCGCATGATGAAGTCGTTGACGCCGAGATCGAGACCACGAACGACCCGAGCCCGGTCGCCTTCTTCTGCGATGAGAATGATCGGCAAGGTGCGGCCCTGCTCGAGCGTCCGCATCTGTGAGCAGATGCGCAGCGGATCGAAATCGCCGAGCGACATGCTGACCAGCGCCAGCTCGAAATCGCCGGTGCCGATCTGCAGCACGGCATCGCCCGGATTGGTCAGCACGTCGACCTGGTTGTGATCCCTGAGATAGCCCGCGATCCGTTCGGCGTGTCGCGCCTCGCTGTCGATCACCAGCACCCGGCCACCTTCGGTCTGGATGGAATCCATCGCCCGCAGGGTGTCTTCCGCCGCGATCTGCTGGCCGGTAACCGCACGGGCGCGCAACTCGTCGGTCAGCGCCTTCAGCCGCACCAGGCTCTTGACGCGCGCCATCAGCTGCACGTCATCGACGGGCTTGGTCAGGAAATCATCGGCACCCACTTCCAGGCCGCGCACGCGGTCGGATGGCTGGTCGAGCGCCGTGACCATCAAGACGGGAATGTGGTGGGTCCTGGGATTGGCCTTGAGCCTTGCGCAGACCTCGAAGCCATCCATCTCGGGCATCATGACATCGAGCAGCACGATGTCGATATCGGAGGTATCGCAGATGGCCAACGCCTCACGCCCCGAAGCGGCGGTCGCCACTTCGAAATATTCCGCCGTCAACCGTGCCTCGAGCAGCCGCACATTGGTCGGAATATCGTCAACGATCAGCACACGCGCCGTCAAGGACTGCCTGCTCCCAGCACTACTGATCGACCATACGCAACAGCGGCGACACTGGGCCGCCTTCTCGTCGCGCGTCGATCATGTGGATTTAAAGACCCGCTGTCGAACTCGCCACGGGACGCCGATCGATGGAAAAAGACATACGACTACGCCTCAAACCACCGGATTGCGCTGCCCCTCAAGCCGGCCCAATGTAGCGTGCAATAGTTTCTAAAAAGTGAGGTACGGAGATCGGCTTGGAGATGTAACCCTCACAACCGCCCTGCAAAATTCGCTCTTCGTCGCCCTTCATGGCGAACGCCGTCACGGCAATGACCGGGATGGACGCGAGATCATCGTCTTCCTTCAGCCACTTGGTGACGACCAGGCCCGAAACCTCAGGCAACTGAATATCCATGAGGATGAGATCGGGATGATGCGCGCGGGCAAGCCCCAGCGCTTCCATGCCGTTACGGGTCTGGATAACAGAGTAGCCGCGCGATTCCAGCAGATCGTTGAAGAGCTTCATGTTGAGCTCATTGTCTTCAACGATCATCACGGTCTTGGCCATGCGTCCTCGCTTTGGCGCGCCAGTCAAACTGGCGCCGACACTTCGTTTTGCCCGATACGTGGGCTAACATCAACCCGTTAAAGAAGCAGAAGCGAGCCAGCCGTGAACCGTCTGAAACCCAACCTTCCCGATGCCGGCCAATTGGCCGAATTATGCCTCGGCTATCTCGTTGAGAACCCCGAAGAGCTGGGCACCTTCATGTCCCATGCGGGCTATGATTCTGCCAGCCTGCGCGCATCGATCGGCTCCGATCATTTCGGAAGCGGCCTCATCGATTATTTTGCCGCGAACGAGCCCTTGCTGCTGGCGCTGTGCGCCAACAACAACCTCACACCCGACTCGTTCATGCGGGTCTGGGCCAAGCTCAACCCGTCGGGGTAAGGTTGCTCATGGCGGGCATCCCATTTCTTTGCCGCGATTGCTCCGCCTTCGGCACTGCAGCGGCGGCGCCGACGCGTTGTCGGGAATGCGGCTCTCCGCGCATCGTCAGCCATGCCGAACTGTTCGATCTCACCATCGCCCATCTCGATTGCGACGCTTTCTATGCTTCGATCGAAAAGCGTGACGATCCCTCGCTGGCCGACAAGCCACTGATCATAGGCGGCGCCACGCGCGGCGTCGTCTCGACCTGCTGCTATATCGCCCGGCAGAGCGGCGTCCGCTCGGCCATGCCGATGTTCACGGCCAGGCGGCTGTGTCCCGACGCCGTGGTGCTGAAACCCAACATGGCCAAATATGTCGGCGTCAGCCAGCAGATCCGCGTCATGATGAACGATCTGACGCCACTGGTGCAGCCGCTCTCCATCGACGAGGCGTTCCTCGACCTTTCCGGCACGCAAGCGCTGCATAAATCCCCGCCCGCCGTGGTTCTGGCGCGTTTGGCCAAGCGGGTCGAAACGGAACTGGGCATCACCGTGTCGATCGGCCTCAGCCACAACAAGTTCCTCGCCAAGGTCGCCTCCGATCTCGACAAGCCACGCGGCTTCGCCGTCATCGGCGCCAGCGAGACCATGGAGTTCCTCGCGCCCAAACCCATCAGCCTGATCTACGGCGTCGGCAAGATCTTCGCGGAAACGCTGCGCAAGGATGGCTTCACCACCATCAGGCAGCTGCAGAATCACCCGCCGCTCGATCTCATGCGGCGCTACGGCGAAATGGGCGCTCGCCTCGCCCGCCTGTCCCGCGGGGAAGATTCCCGAGCCATTTCGTCCGACGGGGAAATGAAGTCGGTCTCGAGCGAAACCACCTTCAACACCGATCTCAGCGCCTTCGATGCCCTCTCCACCGAGCTTCTGGCGTTGTCCGAACGCCTGTCGGAAAGGCTGAAGTCCAAGGGGTTGGTGGGCGATACCGTGCACCTCAAACTCAAATCCTCGGGATTTCGCTTGCGTACGCGCGCGCGGGCCTTGATGATCCCCACGCAACTGGCGAACGTTCTATATGAGACCGGCGTGCAACTCCTGGCTCGCGAAATCGACGGCACGGCCTTCCGGCTGATCGGCATCGGCGTCACCGGCCTCGATGCCGCGTCAGGCGAGGATCCCGCCGACCTCCTCGAGCCGTCCGTTGCACGCAAAGCCGCCGCCGAGCGCGCCATGGACCGGGTACGCACCCGCTTCGGCAATGATGCCGTGGTGCGCGGCAAACTTTACGGACGCGCCAGACAACGCGCCAAACCGGCAGAAGACACCGAAAGAAACGACGAAAATGACCAAGGCGATCGATAAACTGCGCGAGTATGGCTACGAGTTGCCGGCAGCGAGGGCTCCGGTAGCCAGCTATCTCCCGGTAACCCGCTCCGGCAATATCCTCTACGTGTCCGGGCAGATTTCCACCGGCGACAACGGCGTGGCCGAAGGACGGCTGGGTGACACCATGAACGTGGTCCAGGGTGGAAACGCCGCCGAACTGGCCGCCCTCAACGTCATGGCGCAGATCGTCCACAATGGCGGGACCGCCCTCGACGACATCAAGCGCGTGCTGAAACTGACGGTCTACGTCGCCTCGACGCCCGAATTCACCGAACACCACCTCGTAGCCAACGGCGCTTCCAACCTCATCGTCGGCGTGCTCGGCGACAAGGGCAAGCATGCCCGCGCCGCCTTCGGCGTCAGCGCCCTGCCCTTCGGCGCTGCGGTGGAAATCGAAGCCATCATCGAAGTGTAGCCATGGCCAGGAAACCCGTCTTCGATCGTCCGATTGCCCATCGCGGCCTGCATGACCGCGTCGCCGGCATCATCGAGAACAGTGCGTCCGCTTTCGAGCGGGCCATCGAAGGCGGCTTTGCCATCGAATGCGACCTGCAGCTGACCAGCGACGGCAGCGCCGTGGTCTTTCACGACGACGACCGTGAGCGGTTGACCGGCAAGAGTGGTTTCGTCCGCGATGCCAGCCTCAGGGACATGACGACGACCCCGTTGCTGGGCAGCACCGCGGGCGATTGCCCGCAGACCTTCGAGGACTTCCTCAAGCAGGCCGCGGGCCGTACCCTGTTGCAGGTCGAACTCAAGCAGCAGACCCACGACAACACTCCAAGGCTTGCCGAGGTCGCGGCCAACGCTGTGAAAAACTACAACGGACCGCTGGTCTTCGAATCCTTCGATCCGCACCTGATCGCCGCGGTTCGCCGCGCCGGCTTCAACGGCCATGTGGGCATCATCACCTATAATTACGATGAGCCCGACTGGCATCCGACCATGACCAGCACCCAGCGCTTCCAGTTGCGCCACTTGATCCACGCACCCTGGTCACGCTTCGATTTCATTTCCTGTCACCAGAAGGCCCTCGACCTGCCGGCCGTGCGCTTCTTCCGCGCCATGGGCGCGCCGGTCACCGCCTGGACCATCCGGAGTTCGTCCGAGGCGCGCACCGTTGGCTCGCGCGCCGACCAACTCGTCTTCGAAGGGTTCGACCCCGACCGTGCCTGATGCCGAACTCACCGCGACCGTTCACGTCGCGACCGCCGACATTCCGGCGGCCACGTGGAACGGCATGCTCCCCTCAACGCAAGGCAAGCCGGATAACCCGTTTCTGGATCACGCTTTTTTCCTCGCGCTCGAGCAATCGGGCAGCGCCAACGCCGGTACCGGCTGGCAACCGCAACATCTGCTGCTGCAGGATGGCGGCAAGCCTGTCGGACTGATGCCGCTTTTCCTCAAGTCGCATTCGCAAGGTGAATACGTCTTCGATCATGCCTGGGCCGATGCCTTTACCCGGGCCGGGGGCGAGTATTATCCAAAACTGCAATCGTCTGTGCCATTCACGCCCGTGACGGCGCCCAAGCTGCTGGTGCCTGGAGGCGATCCAGCCATCGAGCGGGCCCTGCTGACGACTGCGGAGACCCTTGCCAACCAGCGCGGGGCCTCCTCGGTTCACGCCACCTTCATTCCCGAGATCGAGGCTGATCTGGCGGCCAGTTCAGGCTGGCTCAACCGCATCGATACCCAGTATCACTGGCACAATCAGGGCTTCGACAATTTCGATGGTTTCCTCGATACGCTCGCCTCGCGCAAGCGCAAGGTGCTGCGCCGCGAGCGTCGGGATGCGCTGGCCGATGGGTTGACGGTGAAATGGATCACCGGCTCCGACCTCAAGGAACATCACTGGGACGAATTCTTCCAGTTCTACCAGGATACCGGCAGCCGCAAATGGGGCCGCCCCTATCTCAACCGGCGCTTCTTCTCGCTCCTTTCTGCCGCCATGGCCGACCGCATCGTGCTGATGTTCACCTATGACGGGGACGAAGCCATTGCGGGCACGCTGAACCTCATCGGCAAGGACACGCTCTATGGCCGCTACTGGGGGGCAACGCGGGACGTGCCGTTCCTGCATTTCGAACTTTGCTACTACCAGTCCATCGATTTCGCCATTCAGCACAAGCTGGCCACGGTCGAAGCCGGCGCCCAGGGCGAGCACAAGCTGGCTCGCGGCTATGCGCCGTCGACAACCCGCTCCGCCCACTGGATCGCCCATCCTGGCCTCAGGCGTGCCATTGCCGACTACCTCGAGCAGGAACGTCGCGCCGTGGAACATCAACAGGAAGTTCTCGACGAGTACACGCCCTTCCGAAAAGGCGACGTCCCAATAACCCACGACTGATTTGACTCGCACCTTGTGGGGATGGCACTGAGAGCCGATATTCGGAGCCACGACGCATCTCGAAGACCGTCAGGAGACCGCAATGACCCTTTGGGGCATAGTTCTGTTCGCTCTCGAAGCTGCCATCGTATTCCTCGTTTCGACCCTGCTTTTCGACATCCTGCACTATCTGTTGCATCGCTGGGAAAAGTCGCGCTTCCGCCTGCTGCGCCTGTTCTCTTCATGGCACTGGGTGCATCACAAGTTCCTGGATCGGAACATGCAGATCAACCCGCGCTACGTTCGGGAGAACTTCTGGTTCCACATCCTGCCCGAATACGTGACCTCGATGGCGGGGACGGTCATCTTCCTCATTGTCTTCCCATGGCCGCCAGTCGCCGCGATCGCGGTGTTGCGCACCATCATGCTGGTGGGCACCATTCGCGAGGAAGGCATGGATTTCAACCACATGTCGATGGACCGGCTCGATGGCCAGCGGCCGTTGTGGTGGGTCAACGCTTCCTATCACGCGCTGCACCACGTCTATCCCCACAACTTCTTCTCGTCCTTCTTCAATCTGTTCGATCTCTTCGCCGGTACGGGCCAGCAGATCGAGGGCCGGCACTATCTCGTCACCGGTGCCAGCGGCGCTTACGGTTCAGCCATGGTCAAGCGCCTGCAAGAGCTTGGAGGTGTCGTCGAGACAGCCAAATCGGGTGTCGATTTCGCCCCTGGCGACTACGAACGCATGCGCGAAAAGCTTGAACGGGCGGATGTGCTGATCCTCGCCCATGGCGCCAAGTCCGAGGACTGCTGGAACGCCAATTATCGCACGCCCACCGATCTCATCGACCTGTTTACCGCCATCGGCCGCGACCGCCTGACACCCCCAGAGGTTTGGGGCCTGGGCTCGGAGGTGGAATTGCATGGTGATCTCGGCATGGACGAACTCAAGGATTACGCCGCCTCCAAACGGGCTTTTGCCGCGCGCGCCATAGGCTATTACCTTTCCGGCGCCGTGATCTATCGTCATATCGTGCCTGCGGCCTTCACCTCCGCAATGGGCAAGGGCGGCATGAGCGCAGCGACGGCAGTCGGCATCACGCTGTTCTTCATCAAGCGTGGCTTCACCTATGTGCCGGTGACCTACACGACGCTTGCGCTCTGGAATTATTTGCGCTTCCGTTTCCTGCAACGACCCAATGCGCAGACCCTTCACCCCGCAGAATAGGAATTGTCATGCCGGCCTACGATCCCGACAATATCTTCGCCAAGATCATAGCCGGCCAGATACCCAGCCATAAGGTCTACGAAGACGCCGACGTCCTGGCCATGATGGACATCTTTCCGCAATCTCGCGGCCACGTCCTGGTGATCCCCAAGGCAGCGTCCCGCAACCTGCTCGATGCGGACCCGGCGGTATTGTCGGCCTGCATGCCCAAGGTGCAAAAGGTCGCCAAAGCCGTGGTCGACGCTACAGGCGCCGATGGCTTCCGGCTGGTGCAGTTCAACGAGGCCCCGGCGGGGCAGACCGTGTTCCACCTGCATTTCCACATCATCCCTGTCCATGAGGGCGAAGGCGTCAAACCACATGCCAGCGGCCAGAAAGCCGATGACGTCGAACTGGCGGCACTCGCCAAAACCATCGCCGCTCGTCTTTAGAACGCCAGGTGACGCCCGCCAGGACCATGACCCTGGGCCTGCTGCTCACCGCTGCGGCAGGCTTTACCGACGTCGTCGGCTTCATCGAACTGGGCGGCTACTACACATCCTTCATGAGCGGCAACACGACGCAATTGGGCGAAGCGCTGAGCCAGGCGCAGTTCGCGCCGTTGCTGTTACCGATCTCGCTGGTGGCGCTGTTTTTCCTTGGCAGCTTCCTGGGCAGCCTGCTGGCCCTGCACGACCGGCGCTGGGGACAGCCCCGGGTCACCGCCTTCGTGGCGATATGCATGGGCACGGTGCTTGCCCTGGCGGCGCAAGGCCTGCCCGCCACCCAAACTATGCTCGTGCTGGCTGCCGGCGCCGGGGCGCAGAACGCCATCCTCCCGGCAGAAGGCGCGGCGCGACTGGGCGCGACCTTCGTCACCGGAACCCTGTTTTCGGCCGGCCAGGATCTGGCGCGAGCGCTCTACGGTCTTGCACCGGCCTGGCGCTGGCTGCAACACGCACTGGTCTGGGCGTCGCTGCTCGGCGGCGCGCTTATCGGTGCCCTCGCCTACCATTCCTGCGGCGTGCTCGCGCTATTGGCGCCGTTTCTGGTCTATCTCGGCTTCCTGCTGAACTTCGTCCGCAAAGCCATGCGCTCAGTGGAAGAACGCTAGATAGATCAACGCACCGACAGCTAGCAGCAGCAGCGGGTTCAGCTTGGTGAACGTCAGCACCAGCGTCGACAGGCCTGCGACAATCCAGGCCAGAAGCCCTCCCGTCGCCGCTTCCAGGAAAGCACCATGCCCGCCGCAATGGGCGCCAGGCCCATCTCGATCGCCTTCTGCCACGGTGCGCCGCGGTAGCGGCTCCACAATCGCGCCAGCCCGTACACCAGCAACGAGGACGGCAGGAAGATCGAGATCGACGCAACCACCGCTCCCATCCAGCCGCCGACCGTCCAGCCCAGCATGGTCACGATGATGGTGCCAGGACCGGGCGTCATTCGTGACAGCGCGAAGATACTGACGAACTGGCTGTCGGTGAGCCAGCCATAACCATCCACCATCTGGCGGTGGATGTCGGCAACCACGCTCTGGCCACCGCCGATGGTGAGGAACGACAAAGGCACGAAATAGATCAGGAGCTTCAGCAGCACGTTATCGTCGTTCATGCGCGGTCTCCCTGCCTGCGCAGGCGCCAGAAGGCAATTGCGATGGATAATGGCGCCATCACCACGATGACGGGCAGTAGCGGCAACCTCAGCACGAAGAGCGCCACGAACATGGCGGCGATCACCAGCGCCGGTGCGATGTGGACGGCGACCGCGCGCGACGCCTTCACGCCCATCGACAGCGACATGCCGATCGCCGCGGCCGCGGCGCCCGCCAGCAACACCACCACGATCCGATAGCCGGCAAGTTCGTTGAAAACGCTCAGCAACAAGATGGCGAGAACGCCCGACGGAATAATCGTCCCCAGCGCCGCAACCAGCGCACCGGGTCCACCCCGCAGCCGGAAGCCGATCCAGATCGCCAGATTGACCACGTTGACGCCGGGAAAGGCCTGGGCCAGAGCCAACCCGGTGAGGAACTCGCTCTCGGTCAGCCAGCGCCGGCTCTCGACGAACTCGCGCATCATCCAGCCGGTCAGTCCTCCGCCGATGCTGAGCAGCGCGGTACGCGTAAAGGCAATGAAGATGTCGAGCAGCGGGGGCGGCGGAGCGATCGGCGTCTCTACCGAAGGAAGCGAACTGGCGACTTCAGTCACGGTCTACCCTTGCTGCTGGCATAGGAAACGGCGGATTGGACAATCGATACAGCAAAAAGGCCGGGATCACTCCCCGCCTTTTGGCTTCTTCACCGGCAAAGCTCGGCTCTTTTCCGGGATTGGGCGCGGCGAAACGCATGGGCCTCACTAGCTGAGAAAATCGGTGCGGTGGCGTTCGATGACCAGTGAGCGTATCGCCACATTGGCCGGCTGCCCCAGAACATAAAGGATTGCTTGGACGACATCGCGGCTGGTCAGCATGTCCTCGCCATAGCGTTCGCTCGCCCAGGCTGGGTCGAGGGGCGAAATATCCTCGACAATGCCCGGATAAACCGCAGTGACGCGCACCCTGGTGCCGATGAGTTCCTCTGTAAGGGCCTGTACGAATCCCGTTTGCGCCGCCTTGGCGGCGACGAACGGCACCGAGGCCCCACGCATGCGCGCATAGGGCAGCCCGCTCATCGATATGACGGTGTGTATGTCGGCGCTCGGTCGGCCCAGGAGCTGGGGCAGTAACCGCCTCGTCAACGCCATCGTCCCCGTGACCATGGAGTTCACCACGGACGCAATTTTGTCGTCGCTTAGAGCCGCAAAATCTCCACCGGCCCATTGAGCGCCGGAATTGACCAGAATATCGAGATCCGGGCAAAGCTCGGCGATCTTTTGGGCAGCAGCCGCGACCTGCGCCGGATCCGCCAGATCGCAGGTGAAAACGTCAGGCCGTCGACCGGTCCGCGCCTCGATGACAGTGGCGGTTTCATCCAATGCCGTCGAGCTGCGCGCCAGCAGCAAAGGCCGCATGCCCTGGTCTGCCGCCACGATTGCCAGGGCTGCCCCCAGCCCTCTTGCGGCTCCGGTGATCGCGATAGTCTTGCCGGCCAGCACTTCGGTTCTCCAAGCCAAGAAAAAGGCCGGGAGATCTCCCGGCCTTTTCATTCTCGTAAAGCTTCCGCCTAGTTGTTCTTCTCTTCGGCGGGCTTGGGCTTGCGCGTGCGCTTGGGCGCAGCGATGGCCTTCGGCTTGGCCGGACGAGGCGGCGTTGCGATCAGCTCGAGCTTGGCATCGGGACCGACGCCAACCACCGCCACCGTCACCTGGCCGCCATTGACCAGCTCTCCGAACAACACCTGGTCGGCCAGCGGCTTCTTGACGTGCTCCTGGATGACGCGGCCGAGCGGCCGTGCACCCATGCGCTCGTCATAGCCGCGTTCGGCCAGCCATTCGGCAGCTTCCGGCGTCAGGTTGATGGTGACGCCACGCTCCGCCAACTGGCCTTCCAGCTGCAGCACGAACTTCTCCACAACGCGACGCACGACGAACGGCGGGAGCGGCGCGAAGGAAATGATGGCGTCGAGGCGGTTGCGGAACTCCGGCGTGAACATCCGGTTGATCGCTTCCTCGTCGTCACCCTGTTCGCGCTTGCGTCCGAAGCCGATCGGCGACTTGGCCAGCTCCATGGCTCCCACATTGGAAGTCATGATCAGGATCACGTTGCGGAAGTCGACCGACTTGCCGTTGTGATCGGTGAGCTTTCCGTGGTCCATCACCTGCAACAGGATGTTGAACAGGTCCGGATGCGCCTTCTCGATCTCGTCGAGTAGCACCACGCAATGCGGATGCTGATCCACGCCATCGGTGAGCAGGCCGCCCTGGTCGAAGCCCACATAGCCCGGAGGGGCACCGATCAGCCGCGAAACCGTGTGCCGCTCCATGTACTCGGACATGTCGAAGCGCAGCAGTTCCACGCCCAGCGTATCGGCGAGCTGCTTGGCCACTTCGGTCTTGCCGACGCCGGTCGGGCCGGTGAAGAGGTAAGAACCGATCGGCTTTTCAGGCTCACGCAGGCCCGCACGGGCCAGCTTGATCGCCGACGACAGCGCGCTGATCGCGGCATCCTGACCGAACACCACCGTCTTGAGGTTGGTCTCGAGGCCGGCCAGCAACTCGCTGTCGGACTTCGAGACCGACTTGGGCGGGATGCGGGCGATGGTGGCGATCGTGGCCTCGATATCGGCGACGTCGATGATGGTCTTGCGGTCTTCCGCCAGCAACAGCATCTGGCCGGCGCCGGTCTCATCGATGACGTCGATGGCCTTGTCGGGCAGCTTGCGGTCGTTGATATAGCGGGCCGACAGCTCGACCGCAGCCTTCAGCGCCTCATCGGTGTACTTGATCTTGTGGTAGTCCTCGAAGTACGGACGCAGCCCCTTGATGATCTCGATGGCGTCCGGGATCGTTGGCTCGGCCACATCGATCTTCTGGAAGCGCCGCACCAGGGCACGATCCTTCTCGAAGAACTGGCGATATTCCTTGTAGGTGGTCGAGCCGATGCAGCGGATGCCGCCATTGGCGAGCGCCGGCTTCAACAGGTTCGAAGCATCGAGCGCACCGCCCGAGGTGGCGCCCGCGCCGATCACCGTATGGATTTCGTCGATGAACAGCACCGCATTCGGAAGCTTCTCGAGCTCCTTCATCACCGCCTTGAGACGTTCCTCGAAGTCACCGCGATAGCGGGTGCCGGCCAGCAACGCGCCCATGTCGAGCGAGTAGATCACGGCTTCCTTGAGGACTTCCGGCACATCGCCTTCGACGATCTTGCGCGCAAGACCTTCGGCGATGGCGGTCTTGCCGACGCCGGCGTCGCCCACATAGATCGGGTTGTTCTTCGAGCGCCGGCACAGCACCTGGATGGTCCGGCGCAATTCGGCGTCGCGACCGATCAGCGGATCGATCTTGCCGGCCCTGGCCTTCTCATTGAGGTTGACGCAGAAATCCACCAGGGCGGAATTCTTCTGCCCGCTGCTGGCGCCCTCGCCTTCCTCATGACCATTGGTTTCCGCACCGCGCACCCGCCGGTCCTCGTTGGGGCCCGACTTGGTGATGCCGTGAGAAATGAAGTTGACCGCGTCCAGCCGGCTCATGTCCTGCTGTTCGAGGAAATAGGCGGCATGGCTTTCGCGTTCGGCAAAGATCGCCACCAGCACATTGGCGCCAGTAACCTCTTCGCGGCCCGAAGACTGCACATGGATCACGGCGCGCTGGATCACGCGCTGGAAGGCGGCAGTGGGCCGCGCATCCTGGCCATTGGGTACGACGAGGCTGTCGAGCTCCTCGTTGACGAAGTCTTCGAGGTCGCTGCGCAAGGCGTCGATATCGACGTCACAGCCCTTGAGTACGGCCACGGTGTCCCGATCGTCGAGCAGCGCCAGAAGCAGGTGCTCGAGCGTCGCGAACTCGTGCGCACGTTCCCGCGCGAGGTTCATCGCCTGGTGCAGGGCCTTTTCAAGTCCGCGAGAAAATGAGGGCATGGTAACTATCCTATTGCTTTTCCATCACGCATTGCAGCGGATGCTGGTTCTTGCGTGCAGTATCCATGACGCGGGTGACCTTGGTCTCGGCCACTTCGTATGGAAACACCCCGCATTCGCCCACTCCCCGCTGGTGAACGTGCTGGGTAATCTTCCAGGCTTCGTCTCGCGATTTGTTGAAGACGTCCTGGAGTACGAGAACGACGAATTCCATCGGCGTGTAATCATCGTTCAATAGAAGCACCCGGTAAAGGCTCGGGCGTTTGGTCTTGGGGCGAGTCTTGGTCGTCGTTCCGGTATCGAATTTCGATCCGTTACCGCCGTCCTTGCCGCCATCGTCCTCGGGTCCGGAATGGATGGCCGGCAGCTTCGGCGACCGTGCGAGCACGGCCTCCAGACGCCCAGTGGTCGTAAGGAAATTCGTCATGACTGAGCTATCGGTTGAGTGAAAACGAAGCAGCATAGTGCCGCCATTATGTAGGCAAAACTTTGCCGGTGTTAAGGGGCATAGATCCGCATTGTCGTTGAGTTGATCCCGCCACCCGGCATGGCGGTTATCGGCCGGATATGACCGATGCCGCTAAAGGATGCCTATCACCCTCAATTCTATTCTCATTTTACCGAATGGTAACAGCCATTCGCCTATCCTGCTGACCAGTAGGGATGTGTCGGTCGGCGCGTGGGGACGCGGACCAGGTCCAAAATGCAAGTAGAGACGGGTCGCTTCGGCGGCAACGGTCTTGAGTAACGAGTTGGAGTACAGGGTGGCTACCCACAGGGCAGATTCCCTTCTTTCACGCGCTCATGCTGCGCGTATCGTCGTCGCCTTCGTCCTCATCCTGGCGATGTTCACCTCTGCGGTGGAGCCGGCCTTCGCGGCTGCGCAGCAGAATTATCGCATCTATGCCGGCATCGTGGTGGACGCCAAGAGCGGCAAGGTGATGTACGAGCATGATGCGGACGACACCCGCTACCCTGCATCCATCAGCAAGGTGATGACGCTCTATATACTGTTCCAGGAACTGGCGGCCGGTAACATCAAGCTGTCGACCAAAATGACGGTCAGCAAGCACGCCGCTTCTGCCGAGCCCACCAAGCTGGGTCTCAAGGCCGGCTCGACCATCACCGTCGACGATGCCATCAAGGCAATCATCACCATTTCCGCCAACGACATGGCGCGCGTGGTCGCTGAAGCGATCTCGGGTAGCGAAGATAAGTTCGCGGCCCGCATGACGGCGACCGCCCATGCGCTCGGCATGACGCACACGCACTATAACAACGCCTCGGGCCTTCCCGATGCCGGCCAGATCACGACCGTCCGTGATCAGGCGGTGCTGGCGATCGCCATCTACCAGCACTTCCCGAAGTATTATGACTATTTCCACACTCGCAGCTTCAAGTACGGCAAGCGCACCTATGGCAGCCACGTGCCGCTGCTGGGCGTTGCCGGCGTCGAAGGCCTGAAGACCGGTTATATCAACAATTCCGGCTATAACGTCATGACCGTCAGCCGCAAGGATGATCGCCACCTTGTGGTCATCGGCTTCGGTTTCAATTCCACCAAGGACCGCAACAACACGGTCTATAGCCTGTTGCAGAAATACCTGCCGAAATCCCGCGAGGGCGGCTATCTGCAGACCGCGATGATCCCGCAGCCCGGCATGCGCAGCAGCGGCCTGGCCGTGCAGGTGGCGCAGGCCGAAGAGCCGACTTTCGTAACGCCGATGCCGTTGCCGAGCTTCCGCGTGGCCTCCATGCAGCAGGATGCAGCGCCCCAGGTGGCCGTGGCGGCACAGCCCGTCCAGCAGCCGCAGGTGGCCGTCGCCAGCCTTGAGGCCCCCAGGCCGACGCCGCAGCAGCGCCCCACTGATCTCACGATCCAGCCGGCCGTGCAGGCCGCTAACATGCTCGGCGCTCCGAGCGCGGTAAAGCCTGTCGATCGTCCGGTCGATGTGATCGGCGCCTGGTTGAGCGAGACCTTCTCGCTGGGCGCCCCGCCTGCTCCGCTGGGCCAGACCCGGCCATCGGACTCGCCGCTGCCGCCCGTGGGCGTCGACGCCGGCGGGCAGCCGGTCGATCTCATGACCAGCGGCGCGATTGCCAAGAAGGTCGCGTCCAACGACACAGCGTCCAAGCCCGGTGCCAGCAATGTCGGCGGCTGGGTGGTGCAGATCGGCGCCGCGCCTGATGAGAACGGGGCCGCGCAGTTGCTCGACGCCGCCTCTTCGCGCGTGACCAATCTCGCCGATTTCCGCCCCTATGTGGAGCGCTTCGACAAGAACGGCCAGACTTTCTATCGCGCCCGCTATGTCGGCTTCGGCGGACGTGACGACGCAACGCGTATGTGCAGCCAGATCAAGCAGGCGAATTTGAGCTGCCTGGCGATGCAGAGCTGACCGGTACGGTATTCAGGGCATATGTGAGGGAGTGGCCCCGATGAGTGAACTGTCCAATCTTTCGGAACTGGCACGCTTCGTCAGCAAGGCCCGCCCGGCTCCCGGCATCGATCAGCGCCGTCGCGTCAGCGCCGGCCTGACCGTCACCCTCGATCCCCGCCCGCAGCGCCGCAGTGTCGGTGAGCTGCTGGGTGTCGTCCTCGCGCTCTCGGCCCGCACCCGCCGCATGGTTATGCCCAAGGTCGGCATCGACCTCGACGTCTTTGCCCCCGGCGGCAAGCGCGCAGTGTCCTTGTGGTTCGGCGGCAGGAACTAGGCCGCCCTCTCCCTTCAGGTCTCTCAAAGGCGTTCGACACCAGCAGCAATTGCTGCTGGTGTCGAGAAGCCTCCTAGCCGCCCGCACAACTGACGGGTCTTTCTGCGGCGGCGACCTGAAGACAGACGGCCCCGTGGGCATGATGGAATTCCAGGCGGCCATCGCCACCGCGCACGACCCTTTCGCACGGACCCGGGCCTACCTTGCCGCCCTCGCGTTCCTCAGGGCGAAGTCATCAACCCGCGTGCGTCGCGTGCATTCGAACGGTCCTCACCCCACGAACTCCGGGGGGCCATGCTCAGACATTATTCCTGTTGGACGCAGGCCAGCACCCACCCCGCCCGCAATCCCGCCGTCAGGCCTTGAGGCGCCGGGCGATGGATTGCTGCAGCAGGGCGACCTCATTGGTCTTGTGGGCGGCCATGACCGCCAGATTGCGGCCACGAGCCTTGGCCTCATAGACGGCGGCATCCGCACTCGCCTGCAAGGCGTCGACCTCGTAACCGACCACTTCCGTCGAGGCGACGCCGATACTCACCGTGGCCCGGATCTGCGTACCCATGGCCTCGACCGAGCTGGCCTGGAATTCGTCGCAGATACGCTGCGCAACGGCGTAGCCGTCCGCGAGCATCGCACCGGGCAATAGACAGCAGAATTCCTCGCCGCCCATCCGGTAGACTTTGTCCATTGGCCGCACATTGGCCTCCAGCACGGCTGCGAACTTCACCAGCACACGATCGCCGGTCTCGTGCCCATAGCGATCGTTGACCTGCTTGAAATGATCGAGGTCGAGGATCAAAAGGCTCAACGGCTGACTCATGGACTTCTGGCGCCGCAACAGCCGCTGCGCCTGGGTCAGGAAGGCCCTGCGGTTCAAAAGCCCCGTCAGAGGATCGGAGAGCGCAAACTGCCGCTGCTCCTGCTCGCCACGTTCCTTGGTCATGGAGACCATCAGCACGGTGAGGGACACGCCAATGGCAAACAGTATCAGCGTGAACACAGCCAGCACCGTGCCATCGATGGGCAAACCACCAAGCGGAAATGGCGCCAGGCCGACAAGCGGCACCCGAACGGCGAACACTGCGCTGCCAAGACCGAGGACGATCACGGCGGCATTGCGCGAGGGCAATTGCTCGGCACGTTCCCGCCAAAGCTCGAAAGCCGCCATAGACAGGAAGCCGGCCGCGATGATGGATGAAACGACCACGCGTAGCGGCAGGTTGACCAGGTAGGGCGGCCAGAAGCACGGACCGACCCACAATATTATTGCGACGCCCAACGGCCAGAGTACGACCGGACGGCGACCGAAGACCCGCGTCGCCTGCCATACGAACCCGAATGTCAGGAAGAGTGCGCTATTGCTGATACTGGTGGAGGCGATCGTCGGCGGATCCTGCCATTTCACGAACAGCAGCGCCGCGATCGCGGCAAAGAAATATGGGGCGCTCCACCATAGCAACCACTTCGATTGCCGGTCCTGGGACCAAAGAATTACGAACAGGATACCGAGCAGCAACATGGCTGCACCGCATTCCACCAGGGCGGTAAACATATCGAGTTGCAATGCCGAACGCCCCATTCCATTCGGCGCATATGCTACAACTTTGGCGTTTCCGAATTGTAAACCAATTCTCGAGCCTTTCGATCAGGCACGCTCGTCGCTTTGCGCCAGCGGCGTGAAATCCGATGGACGGCTGGCGGCCCAATCGAGCAGCGCGGTGCGCCGTTGCTCGGCCCGTTCGCTGACCGGCAGGTGCAGGGCTTCGACCAACTGGCGATATTCCTGCCTGGCGCTCACATGCGACATGGCGGGCACGCCCCCCAGCAATTCCTCGTCCAGCGGATCGAAAACCGTCAGGCCGACTGGAAACAGCGAGCGAAATACGATGCGCTCGGCGATCCCGTCGGCGACACGGCAACCCAGACGCAGCGCCACCTGTTCCAGCGTCGATTGCACCTGGCGCATGTTGCGTGACGACAGCATGGAGATGCGATTGCGTACCAGCACCCAGTCGATGGTCTGCCCGTCGATCGATAGCCGCTCGGCTCGGGAACGCTGCACCAGCCGTGAGTAGTGGCTCAACTCGCGCGATTCACCTGTTACCGGATCGAAATGGGCAATCACGTCGAGATCGATCAGGCTGTCATTGATGGGCGTCACCAGCGTATCGGCCATGGAATGCGCCAGACGGG
Source organism: Devosiaceae bacterium (assembly GCA_036499825.1). Classification (GTDB taxonomy): domain Bacteria; phylum Pseudomonadota; class Alphaproteobacteria; order Rhizobiales; family Devosiaceae; genus Paradevosia. The sequence goes on along the minus strand of DASYCZ010000026.1, from coordinate 320,872 downwards.
TGAGATTGGTATCAAAGCCCGGGGTATCGACGATGAGGTAGTCCGCCTCACCCTCCACTTCGCTAACCGCCTGGCGGAAGAGGTCGAATTCGAGCTTCTGGTTCTCGCGGACGGAATCGCTGCGCGTCAGCGGCAGGTGATAGTGAGTCGAGTGCGGCAGCTTGAGATCATGCGCCTGCGTCCAGCGACGGCGGTTCTTCACATAGTTGGTGAAGGTCTGCTGACGACTGTCGACATCAATGCTGGCGACACGAAAACCTTGATATAACAGGTAGATCGCCAGATGGAACGCCGTGGTGGATTTGCCCGAACCACCCTTTTCATTGCCGACGACGATGACATGCGCACCCTTGCGGATCATCGCTGCCTCCAAATGACCAGCCGTGACTGTGAAGTCTTCGCCTGCGCCGCACAAGTGGTAAGGACGCTCACTTATTGGGATGGTGAACGTCGCCAGGGCGTTACAGCAGCCCCAGCCTGGCCAGTTCTTCGGCGATGAACTCGGCGCCCTCCTCCTGCATCCCGACGCCCATGTCGGGTGGCGCGTCCTTGGGATCGAGATAGCGCCAGCCCTGGAAGGGCCGCTTGGGATAGGGCATCGTCCGCACCATGTCCGGCGTCATGATGATGTCGCAGCAGTCCTTGCCCTCGCGATCGACCGCTGCCTGGAAGCGCAGGATCGGCTGGCGGCAGCGGATGATGCCGGAAAGCACCCAGTAGATGGAGCCGCCCTGCTGGATGATTTCATCGGCACGCTTCGGCATGGTGCGGGTGCGATGAACATGCACCTCTTCGCCATAGTCGGCGCCCCACCAATGCGCGCGCTCATTCCGGTAGCTTTCCAACTCCTCGAACGTGGCGACGCCCACGCTGAGCTTGATCAGATGAATCAATTCGTCTTGCCTTGTATGAAATCGATCTCGTCCTGCTCGACCACCCAGGTCTCCTTGAGCGCCTCGCCCAGCCATTCCTGGAAGGCCGGCAGGCCATAGATGGCTTCCACATATTGGGTGGCGACGTCGGGCACCGGCAGGTCGTAGACCCTGAGCCGGGTAGCAACCGGCGCGAACATGGCATCGACCGCAGAGAACGCTCCGCAAAGATACGGACCTCCGGAGCGCTGCAGCAGGTCACTCCATAACGCATCCAGCCGCTTGAGATCGCCGCTGACGGCCTCGAATGGCACACGCCCCGGATAGGACGCGCGCAGGTTCATCGGCGCCGCGCTGCGCAGTTTACTGAAGCCGGCATGCATTTCGGCGCTGGCCGAACGCGCCAGCGCCCGCAGCTTGCGATCCTGCGGCCAGATGGCCTTGTGGGGGAACAGATCGGCGATATATTCGATGATGGCCAGCGTTTCGGGGATGGCAAGATCACCATCGATAAGCACCGGCACGTTCCCGTTGGGGGATCGCTCGATCATCTTCTGCTTCCAGCCCTCACCGCTGAGCAGGAGCGTTTCTTCCTCGAACGGGATTTCGAAGTGGCGCAGCACCAGCCAGGGGCGCATCGACCAGCTGGAGTAATTCTTGTTGGCAATCAGCAGTTTCATTCAACGCTCCTTGCCCCTGAAAAAGAAAGGCGCCCTCCGCCGGGCGCCTCTCCATATCTGGGGCTCCATCCTGGAGCTCATCAATTCCGTCGCCTAAATATGGGTGACGATGGAAAAAACCAGCCCCATCGAGACGAGACACACGAACGTCCAAGTCGCGGCCCGCCACCATGCGGCCTTTGGTTGGCTTCGCATTGATGCTCCTTGATTTGCCGTTCTAGCCAGCGGTCTCCCGCCAGTAACCAAACGTTAGCTTTTGCGCCACGGCTTGGCAAGCCGGGCTCCTGTGATGTGCAAAAGCCTCGCGTCCACGGCCTCAGGCGAGATGGAACCAGAGCGCCGCCAGCCCCAAAAAGGCAAAGAAACCAACCACATCGGTGACGGTCGTGACAAAGGTGGATGACGCCACTGCCGGGTCGATCTTGTACTTGTCGAGTGCCAGCGGAATGAGCACGCCGGCAGTGCCCGCGGCGATCATGTTGGTGATCATGGCGAGGCCGATGACCACCCCGAGCCCTGGATTGCCGAACCGGACCAGCGTCAGGACGCCAAGCAGGATGGCGAAAATCCCGCCATTGAAGAAGCCGACGAGCACTTCGCGCAGCACCAGGCGGCGTAGCTTGAAACTGTCGAGCTCGCGCATCGCCAGGGCGCGCACCGTCACAGTCATGGTCTGCGTGCCAGCATTACCGCCCATCGAGGCGACCATCGGCATCAGCACCGCCAGCACCGCCATCTGCTCGATGGTGGCATCGAACAGTCCGATGACCAGCGAGGCCAGCAGCGCCGTCACCAGATTGACCACCAGCCACGTAGCGCGGCTGCGGACGGCATCGACCACGCCGTCGGAAATGTCTTCGTTGCCCACACCGGCGAGCAACTGCATATCCTCGGTGGCTTCTTCGTGGATAACGTCGACCATGTCGTCGATGGTCAGCACGCCGACCAGCCGCCGGCTTTCATCCACCACCGCCACTTCCACAAGGTCATAGCGCTCGAAGGCGCGGGCGGCCTCTTCCTGATCCTGGCTCGCCTCCACCTCGATCACGTCCGTATGCATGATCGCCTCGATCTTGACCGGACGCTTGGCGCGCAGGAACTTGTCGAGCGGAATGGTGCCGAGCAGGTTGTACGACGCATCGACGACGTAGATCTGGTAGAATTCGTCCGGCAGTCCGCTCTCATTGCGGAGATAGTCGATGGTCTGCCCCACCGTCCAGAACGGCGGAATGGCAATGAAATCCGTCTGCATCCGCCGCCCGGCGGACTCTTCCGGATAGTCGAGGCTGCGGCGCAGCGACAGTCGCTCGAACGCCGGCATTTTCGACAGGATGTCGTCGCGGTCTTCCTGCTCGATGTCCTCGAGAATCGTGACGGCGTCGTCGCTGTCGAGATTGGCTACGCCGCGCGCGATCTGAGCATTGGGCAGCTCGTCGATGAGCTCGGCGCGGATGGATTCATCGACTTCCGTCAGCGCCGCGAAATCGAATTTGTCGCCCAGTAGCCGCACCAGCGACAGGCGGGTTTCGCTATCCAGCGCCTCGAGCACGTCGCCGGTATCGGCGGCATGCAGCGGCTGCATCATTTCGACGATATCGTGCTCGTCCTGGGCCTCGATCAGCAGCCGCAGCGCCTCGATCCAGTCCGTGTCGATATGGCCGTCATCAGCTCGCAACGGCGCCGGGGCGACGCCGGCAAGGGGTTCGTCAACGATGTCGGACTGCTCACTCATGACGCGGGCCTGACGGAGGAGGAATAAGGCTCCTCAAATCTTTAGCCCGTTCTTCTTTGCGAAATCATCACCGAATTATCGCGCGCCAAGATTTAGTGCGCCACCAGATTGACAGTGCTTCTAGCGAAGTCCATTAATGCGTATCCGAAAGGTTACACATTATGTCACGACCCACGGCATCCGCCGATGTCTTCCGCGCCATAGCCGACCCAACGCGCCGGGCCATCCTTACGCGCCTGCGGCAGGGACCGTCGCATGTGAATGCCCTCGCTTCCGAATTCGAACAAAGCCGCCCGGCCATCTCCAAGCATTTGCGCATATTGCAGGATGCCGGGATCGTTACCGGCAGGCGCTCGGGCCGCGAGCATATCATTGCCCTGCAGCCCGAAACGCTCCGCGAAGTGGACCACTGGCTGCTGGAATTCCGCGCCCTCTGGCAAACCAACCTTAACCAACTCAAAGCCTATCTGGAGCAAGAATGAGCCCGTCCCCATCCCGGTCGATTGCCGACCTGACCGAAGGCACTATCCTCGCCTCCGTCGATATCGCCGTGCCGCCAGAACGCGTCTTTAGGGCTATTACAGACGGCACCGAGATCATCCGCTGGTGGGGATCGGCTGAAACCTACCGCACCACGAAATGGGACAGCAATCTTCAGGTCGGCGGCGAATGGCGCGCAGAAGGTCTGGCAGCGGACGGCGTTCCGTTCACAGTCGGCGGCAAGTTCCTCGAAATCGAACCACCACATCGTCTTGTGCACACGTGGGCCCCGCTGTGGGATGGCGGCAACGAAACCGTGGTGACCTACACCCTCGCTACCACCCCAACCGGCACGCATCTGACGCTTAGCCACACCGGCTTCAAGGGCCGTCCGGAATCCTGCCAGGGCCACAGCAGCGGCTGGGCCATGGTGCTCGGCTGGCTCGCTGCCGAACTCGTGCCGCCTGCGGCCGACACGGCAAAATACTTCTTCTGCCAGCTTGTTCCGCCACGCCCGGATTTCGCCTTCACCCTCACGCCGGACGAACGCGCCATGATGACCGAACACGGCATCTACTGGCGACGGCGCATGTTTGAAGGCACGGTTGTCGTCTTTGGCCCCGTAAATGACCCCCAGGGTCCCTGGGGACTTGGCGTCGTACGGGTGAACTCGGAAGCCGACCTGAAGGATTTCCAGAACCAAGACCCGGCCATCATCTCAGGTCGCGGCTTTCGCTACGAGAGCATCCCCATGCTCGCGGCAATCTGGCGCCAACCCTGAGGCGCTAGAGCAAGGCCTCGACGGCTTCCGTCAGATCGGCCGGCACCGTCGTGGGCGCGAAACGGTCGACGACTTTGCCGTCGCGATCGAGCAGGAACTTGGTGAAGTTCCACTTGATCGCCTCGGAACCGAAAATGCCCGGCGCTTCAGACTTGAGCCATTGGTAGATGGGGTCGGCCCCGTCACCATTGACGTCGATCTTGGCGAAGAGCGGGAACGTTACGTCGTAATTGACGCTGCAGAAATTCTGGATCTCGGCCGCGTTGCCGGGCTCCTGCTCGCCGAACTGGTTGCAGGGAAACCCCAGGATGACGAGCCCGCGCGGCGCGAACTGCCGATACAGCGCCTCAAGCCCTTCATATTGCGGCGTCAGTCCGCAATGGCTTGCCACGTTCACCACCAGCACCACCTTGTTGCGGTAGTCAGCCATCGAGGCCGGGGCGCCGTCGAGACGACGGGCCGAAAAGTCATAGAAGCTGCTCACGATCGGACTCGGAAAATATTGGAGGAAAGCCCGGCGATTGAGCCTTCGAAACCCCTAAGGGTCAAGCCGAGATCGCCAACACGACTTCGCGAGATCAGGTCCGCTGAATGGCATACCCTGCCAGACAACAAACCGCCTCAAGCGGCTCACCGTCACAGCAATGAGAGAGTTTGCATTTAGGGAGAGATGTATCCGAATTCCGCTGGAAACCGGATACCTTGGTGCGGTCGAGACGCACCAGCAAGACCATTACTACATTGATTTTATTGATCTATTTGGAACTTTAAAGGTCACAAGGAGTACATGTAAACCCGCATTTAGGGTCACAATTTGTGCGGTTGCCTTTGTGATTTTATGGAGATAGAAGAATGCCACCGCCGGGCAAATGGCGGTGGCATGGTATGACGAGACCTTGGACAGGTGACCTTTGTATAAGGGGTCATCAGGTTCTCGTCAAGAACAAAACGAGAACTACATGAAGCTATCAGGTACCCTAGACGGCGAGCCGGCAGGACTGCTCAAGGATCTGCTTGGACCCAAATCCAAACCGGGGTTTGATTCTTGGCAGCAGGCACGGCGCACCGGCAAGTTGAAGATGGGCGGCGTGATCCTTGCCGAGCGTCAGCAATGGAATGACCGCCGGCCCTTCTCGCGACAGATGCTCCGGGTTCAGGAGATCGAACGCATAATAAAGTGGGACTGCGGCGCCTTTGTCCCGCGAGACCTCGACGATGCCGACATGTTCGTTGAAGCCGTGGCCGGCGCCCGTTCTGAAGTCTCTCTATTCGATTGGGCGGCGATCTGGACGCCCGGCGTGAGCAGTGCCGTGGTGGAGGCTATTGCGAGCCGGCATGATTGGCGCCGGCATATGCAATCAGCAGACGATTGCGCAGTCCTGCTGGGTATGACTTGGGTAAAGCGGGAATGGCTTTCCCTCAAGACCATCGGCGCGGTTGATGTGTCCCACGAAGATCGGCAAGCACTCGCTGCCGAGCGTAAGAGGATCATGGAGCGTGAGCGTCAGGCAGCGAAGCGGAGGGCAGAGGGCCGATTGAGCAGGATCGAGTACGAAGCCAGTTCACTCAGCAAAACAAAGCCATGGGAGACCATGGGAATGAAGCGATCCACTTGGTACAGCAAGGGCAAGCCGATGCCTGAGACAGGTGTGTTGGAAGTAGTAGTGTCCTCTATCTCTACTTCCAACACACCTGTCTCACCACAGCGCATTGTTCCGGCCCTGCCCATTGCCACAACCACGGACAACCGGCTCGCCCTTAGGCGGGCCATGGGGGCGCGGGGGAACCTAGTTCCCTCGCATCTCTTGGGGGCGCGCAAGTGAGGCAGATGGAACTATTCAGCGCTGATGTCGTGGCCTTCCCTGTCTGGCGCCGGGCCGATCTCGTGCGCTCGACGGTGGACACACTGGAAGCCCTGCCCCCCGACCAGCACCACCAATGGTGGACGGAGCACTGCCTTGCCCTGGCGGATGGAATACGTGCCACGGGCAAGAGCGAGGGCGACATAGGTGGCGATCTGCAACGCTATGCCAATGCCGTTGCTAACGAGCATTCCAGTCGGCATGATGAGCGGCAGGGACCGGGGGCGGCGTAGGCGAACGCAAAACTGCGGGCACCTCGAGTAGGCCTCAAAATTGAGGACACCTCGAGTAGGCCCCAAAATTGGGGACATTCCCCCAATGGGGAAAGTTCAATTAGGCCCTCTGCCGAGCCTCTAACCGCGCGGCCGCCCCCTATTGTTTGGACCCCAGAATTTCCTGGTTGCAATAGGTCGAGCGCCTCGCCACGCAGGATCGCACGTTGCCAACCGCCTCAGAACTGAGGAGATTGCTATCGGTTGAAATAAAATTCTAGCCGAATTCTGATTCTGGACCGTGGAAAGTCGGGTGCGTTCTAAGCCGACCCCGCAAAACCGTAGTAATAGATTCTACGTTAATGGGTCGACTATCGACGGTCGGAGTCGATACACACCCCCAAGATGTAGTAGCCGGGTCACCCGGAGAATCAGCAACCCGCCCGAGCAATCGCGGCGGGTTTTTCGTTGTCTGGGAGAAGTCGGTAATGGTCGTAGTCGTCGGGTCCATCGCAACCGAGCTCACTGCCGATGCGAGGCCCTTACTAACCTCGCTCGCAACCAGTGGCAGCAAAATCCTTGCGTTCGAGCGCGCAGCCAATCGGTCGTATACGAACTTCTCGCGCGACAGCACCCGTGCGATGTCAATTGCCGCCGCCGCGAATGATAGCTTTGCCAAGCGCCTTGGCCTAGGCGCCACGTCTATAGCCGGCCTGGCGAAGGGTGCGCTGCTTGCTGCATTGCCAGTCCTCAGCCTCAAGGCGGCCGTCGACGGTGCCAGGGCCGCGCTCGACCAATTCGGTGACATTGCCGACAAGTCAGCAGCGGCCGGCGTCGATCCTGAATTCTTTCAGGGCCTCGCATATCAAGCGAAGCTATCCGGCGTTGAGATTGATGGCGTCGCCGGGGCGCTGAACACCTATGCAAAGAATGCCGGGCTTGCCGCCGAGGGCAAGGGCAAGCTGGTGTCGCAGCTCAAGGCTCTAGACCCGGAACTGCTAAAACAGATCCAAAGCGCAACGACGCAAGAGGAGCGAATCCGGCTTGCGGCCGATGCGATCAACGACGCGAAGAATGCCGCTCAAGCGGCAGCGCTCGCGACGGCGCTCTTTGGCGACCAGGGTACCAAGCTAGTAGCTGCCTTCCAAGGTGGCTCCGCTCAGATCGACGCCATGGCCGCCAGCGCTAAGTCGATGGGCTTGATCGTTGACCGCGATCTGATCTCTGGTGCCGACGCGCTGGGCGACCGCTTCGATACAGTTACCCAGATCATCGACGTGCAATTGAAGACTGCCTTGGTCAACCTAGCACCCGTGATGGTGGGCCTCGGTGGCATGGTCGCCGACTGGTCCAAAAGCCTGGGTATCGCTCTCGACCAGCTCAAGGCGATCGAAGACCGCCAGTACGTCCGGCCCCTTCAGAACCAGCTTGCCGGCGTCTACAACGAGCGGTCTCCACTTGGCGATAAGATCGACGCCGAGAAGTCGATGATTGCTCGCCTTGGCCCGGATAACCCGGCCTCTGCCACGGCGGGCATGGAACTAGCGGCCGATCAGAAACGTTTCGACGATCTCACCGAGCAGGCTCAGCAGCTACTTGGTCGAGTCCAAGAGTTGCAGGGCCTCGGTGAGACAACACCGGATGTAGCGTCCGGAGTTACCAGCCCGACCTTTCCGTCCTCTAGCGACGTCACCGCCCGCAACGATGCGGCGAGGGCTGCGCTGCAGCAGGCCTCTGCCGTCGAGCAGCTGATTCAAGATCTGCAGTTCGAAAAGTCGCTGATCGGAAAAACCGAAGTCGAACAGCAGACGATGAATGCACTGCGCCAGGCCGGCGCCGCGGCGACCGACGAACAGAAGGCACAAATTGCCAGCCTGATCGGTGACATCGATGCCCAGAGTGCCGCTTACGACAATCTGCAGTCGGCGATGGCAGGCGCCCAAGACTTCGCGGGCCAGCTCGTGGACGGCCTATTCAGCGGCAAGTCCGCCGTCGAAACCCTAAGCGATGCCGTCGGAGACCTCGAAAAAAGCCTCCTGAAGCTGGCGATGAACAGGGCCATCGAAGCGCTCTTCAACTCGTTGTCGTCTGCTTTCCTGCCTTCCGTCTCCGGCGACGCCGCGATTCCGACCGGCGGCTTTTATCCGGGCCTCACCGGTCCCCGTCTTGCCGGCGGCGGCCCCGTGAACGGCAAGGGGACGAGCACTTCGGACAGCATCCACGCCATGCTTTCCGACGGCGAATTCGTCATGAACGCCGCTGCGACGAAGAAGAATCGCCGCCTGCTCGAGATGCTGAATTCCGGCTTCGACGGTGTCCTGGCACTAGCAAGCGGTGGCCCCGCCAGCAGGCACCCGACCGCGGGGCCAAATGTCGATGTCAATTCGCTCGACCCGCAGGTGAACCTGCAGATCATCAATATGGGCCCGCCGGTCGATACTAAAGGCCAGAAGACGAGCAAGGGGCCGAACGGAGGAACGATGAAGCAAATCCTTGTCGGCCCTCTGAAGCAGGCCTTCGCCGGCGGCACGATGGATGGCTTGATGAAGTCGCTCTATGGCATCGAACGGAAGGGAGTCTGATGTTTTACCAAGCCCCAACCATAGCTCCCGGCGGTCGTGTCGTAGTCTCCACCGGGCCATTCGGCGCGCCGGAAAGAGCGATCGACCTGAAGCGCCCGATGACGGTCGCTGAAGTCGTCGCCATCCATGGGCTCGCATTCCGGCTGCCGACCGTCGCCGTCATGGCTGACAAGCCAGTCATGCGCGGAACCTGGGCGCTGCGCGTCGTGCGGCCCGGCGACGTGCTTGGCTTCGTGGCCGTCCCCCGCGGCGGAGGAGACAGTGGCAGCGGTAAGCAGATTATTGGTCTCGTTGCGGCACTCGCGCTCTCCATCGCCGCGCCGTTCGTCGGTTCTGCCATCGCCAGCACTTTCTTCGGCGGCTCGCTGATCGCGTCGTCGCTGGCTTCCGCCGCCTTCCTGCCCGGCGGCTCCCTTCTCCTCAATTGGAACCCCCAATGTCCTCCATCGTAGTCCTCCGACAAACCGACCGCGTTTCAGTCCTGACCGACGGCGCCGCCTACCGTAACGACGGCACCATTGTCGGTGAAAACGCAAAAGTTTACGCCCTTCCGCATCTCAACGCCGTGATCACCGTTCGCGGCTCACAGGCTGCGTTTGCGATGATTGCCGGTTGGCTGACCTGCAACGTGTTCGCGTATAACGATCTACGGCACAGTCTTCCTGAAATCCTCAGCGTGCTAACGCCGGCCGATGGCGCCGGTGAGACCATTGAAGTCGTCGTCGCCGGCTTCACCAACGCCGGAGGGGCTGACTCTTTCTTCATAGTGAACCATGACCGCCACCCCGAGGCGCCTATTTTGAAGGCGCTTACGATCGGCGGCATTTCCATGATGCCAGGCGGCGACAGTGTTAAAGTCGCCGTGGAACCACTGTTCCCCGTTCCCATGACGAACGTTGACCAGCTCGATCCCGAGGAAATTGGCTTAGCCATCATGGGGGCGCAACGCCAAATTTTGGATGATGTGCCGGGTCTACTGAGGGCAGCGAAAGCTCATCTTGTGGGCCGCTTCGCTCAGATGACCAGCATCTACCGTGACCATATCGACACGCGAATCCTGAAGCGCTGGCCCGATCCCATTGGCGACAAGATCAATCCAAATGTTCTCAACTAGACTCCAGCAGGAGGCGCTCGAAGCCGAGATCGAGACGTATCTTCAACTGAGCTTCGCTGAACTCTGCGCAGTGCCTTCAGGTGCAATGTCGGAGACCGAAAGGGCATCGACCCTGCGCAACATCGTCAATGCGCTCTTCGTCATGACGGCGACGATCAGCCGAAGCGTGGACCGAGCTGAGCGGGCGCAGGACGACTTTCTTGCCCGTATCCACGAGGCGGCGGCAGTAAACTAGGACTTCCCCCATGAATTTCTTATCCCGCCTGTTCGGTGCCCCCGAACAGCGATCAACCACGCTTGCGAGTCCGTCACCTGACCTGCTGGCACTGTTCGGCGCCGTCGCCACCTCGGCCGGAATCGTCGTCAATGCCGACACCGCCATGCGTAGCCCTACCGCCCTGGCTGCAATCCGAGCCATCTCGGAAACGGCCGGCATGTTGCCGATCGCTGTCCGCACTAAGACCGGCGACGGATGGCGAAAGGTTAGCGATCACCCCGCAGCGAAGGTGCTCAACGGCTTCTGTAACCCCTGGACGAGCAGCGAGCAGTTGCGGACCCAGCTCACCATCGACGCGATTTTGCACCGCAATGGCGGCCTTGCGCAGGTCGTGCGCGTCAACGGCGAGATTCGCGAGTTGCACCGCATCTGGCCCAGCGCTGTGACCATCGAGACGACAGCCACGGGCGAGCCGCTATACAAGCTGTCCTTGGCTGCTGGCGGCACCCAGACGCTGCGCTACAGCGACGTCATTCATGTCACCGTCCCGGGCTGGTCAATTGATCGGCCGATTTGCCTTATCGATCTGGCCAAGGAAGCGATCGCGCTCGATTTGCTGATGATCGGACAGCAGTCGAAGACCTTCGCCAACGGCGGGCTTCCCCGCATTATCCTTTCTCCGGAAAGCGATACCATCACGGTGGACGCGATCAAAAATGCGCTTGCCTTCCTCCACAAGCAGGCCGTTGCCAACACCGGTGAGCCCATTGTTTTACCGGCGACGTTCAAGGAAGCTTTCCGCACCATCGGCTTTGGGGAGATGCAGTTCCTCGAGCTTCGTCGGCTCGTCATCGAGGATATCGCCCGCGCCCTTCGCGTCCCCGCGACCATCATTGGTGACCTGACCAAGGGGACGTATTCGAACACCGAGCAGATGGGCAGACAATTCCTGCAGCTCTGTCTTCTGCCATGGCTGGAAATGTGGGAGTCCGCTCTCACGCGCTGCCTAGTCGTGCCCGAAGACCGCGCGACGGTCGAACTCGAATTCATCACCGAAGATCTGTTGCGGGGCGACTTCGCTACTCGCATGGCCGGTTATCGTTCGGCCGGCGGCGGCGCCCATCTGACGGTCAACGAAATCCGGGCGCTCGACGGCTATCCGCCACACCCAGACGGCAACGGGCTGATGAAGCAGGCAGGGCAAACCGATGCACCTGGCAAGCCTGCTGATGCCGTCAAGACACTCGAAGCCACAGAGGAGCCTGCCTGATGGACCGGCTATTCATTGAAACGAAACTGCTCGCCGACGACACCGGCGCCATCTCCGGTATCGCCTGGCGATACGACCAGCCCGACCGCATCGGAGACATGATCGTCCCCGGCGCGTTCGCCAAGGCCGCCTTCCCGGTGCCACTGATCGCCTTCCATGACATGAAAGACCCGGTAGGTGTTTGGGAGTCGGCTGAGGACAAGGGCGGTGCATGGCACGTCAAGGGCAGGCTCTTCGTCGATGATGTTGCCCGCGCCCGTGAAATCCGCGCCCTGGTCCAAGGCGGGGCGATCAAGGCCCTGTCCATTGGTTTCGTGATCGGCAAAGCGGAACCCCGTCCCAGTGGCGGACGCCTAATCAAATCACTCGAATTGCTTGAAGTTTCGCTGGTGACCGTAGGGATGCACCCCGGCGCGAAAGTCACTTCAGCAAAGTCTGCGGTGGAGGCACTTGCACTTGCCACCGCACTCAACCGCGCCGCCCTGGCGCTCACCCGCTGACAGAAGGACACCCAATGCAGCATATCACGAAGAGCGCCATTCTGACCGGCGCCATGGAAATCAAGGGCGATGACGACACCGTCGATATCGTCACCAAGGCCATTGCCGATCTGACCAAGACGGTCGACGAGCGCCTGAAGGCCGTCGAAACTGTCGACACCAAGGCCCTCAATGATCGCCTCGATAAGATCGAAACGACGCTGGCCCGCCCCAACATCCAGACCGACAAGCCCACTGATCCGTCCGCCGAGACCAAGGCGTTCGCGTCGTATCTGCGTAGCTTCGGCGGGGCGGTCCCGGCTGAGGAACTGAAGACCCTCACGGTCTCGTCGGATCCTCAGGGCGGTTACCTCGCCCCCACGGAAATGGCGACGGAGTTCCTTCGCGATCTGGTCGAAGTCAGCCCGATCCGCGCCTATGCCAGCGTCCGCACCACCGGCGCCCCGGCCGTGTCATATCCGAAGCGCACCGCGATCACGAACGCCCGTTGGAAGGGCGAAGCCCAGACGCAGGAAGGCAGCGAGCCCGCTTTCGGTCAGGCCGAAGTCCCGGTCCGCGAACTCAACACGTTCGTCGACATCAGCAATCAGCTCCTCGCAGATTCCGCCGGGCAGGCTGAGGCCGAAGTACGCGAGGCATTGGCCGAAGACTTCGCCCAGAAGGAAGGCCGCGCCTTCCTGCTCGGTCAGGGCGTGCTGGATCCCGAAGGCCTGCTGGTCAATGCAGGTGTTACCGCGCTGGCCAGCGGCGCCGCTGCTGCCATCACGGCGGACGCCCTGATCACCCTCTTTTATGATCTGCCGGCCACCTATCGCAACGCCGGCGCATGGGCGATGAACTCCACCAGCCTCGGCGCGCTGCGCAAGCTCAAGGATGGCCAGGGCAACTATCTCTGGGCGCCGGGGCTTGCCGGCGGTCAGCCCGACACCATCTTGGGCCGTCCCGTCGTCGACATGGTCGACATGCCGGACGTCGCAGCCGGCACCACCCCGATCGTGTTCGGTGACTGGTCCGGTTACCGCATCGTCGACCGCATCGGTTTGTCCATCCTGGTCAACCCGTTCCTGCTGGCGACCGACGGGGTCACTCGCATTCATGCCACCCGCCGCACTGGCGGCCGGGTGCTGCAGGCGGCCAAGTTCCGCAAGATGCTTGTCGCAGCGTAAGGAGAACTGAACATGCGCGACCTTTATTCGAACATCGGCACTGCGCTGGCGCTTGCTCCTGCGGTGCAGGCCGCCGCCGTGCAGGGGCCGGCAATCGACACGTTGGGCTTCGACTCCATCGCCTTCACCGTGAGCACGGGCGCCATCGTCGGCGATGGCGACTTCGGGGTGAAGCTGCAGGAGTCCGACACTACGACCGGCGGCGACTTCACCGATGCCACCGCTGCAGTGGTCAAGACCAATGCCCCGGCCACCCTTGCTGAGACCAGCGCCTATAAGCTGGGTTACATCGGCTTCAAGCGTTACGTCCGTCTCGCCGTGACCAAGGCCGGCGGCACCTCCATCGCCGCTGGCGCCGTGGCCGTGCTGGGTAACGCCGCACAGCGCCCGGTGGCCTAACCCGATTCGGGCCGCGCCTCCGACAGCCGCCTCGCGTCCGGCTGGAAGACAGCAAGCCAACCTCGATGCGGCCCGCCCGCGCGATCCGCGGGATCCATTGAAGGTAAGGTTGGCAGACGCATACAGCACCTCGGATCTCCGGGATGGAGCCGAGGTGCTTCATTTCCTCTCCAAAAAGGAATGTTTCTATGACTCAGACCAAGACCATCATTGTCGTGCGCTCCGCGCATCCTGGTGACCACATCGAAACTGAAGTTCTCAACAACGTTCGCGACGATATCAATAGGCGGCTATCGGCCACCGGCGCTCCCGCAGTGGTGCTAATCGAGCCACATGGTGTGGCTATCGATATTCATTCCGTACACGATGCCGACTAGGCCACCCCGCATTTGCCAATGCGGTCGTGTCGTCCCATCTGGCCAGCGCTGCCAATGCCAGGTCGCCCGCGACAGGGCCCGCAACGCTGCTTACGACAAGACCCGACCCAATGCCGCCGCCCGTGGGTACGATCACGCCTGGCGCATACTGAGGTCAGCGTTCCTCGCCCACCATCCCGATTGCAGCTCGCCGGGCTGTGGGGAACCGGCCGCCGATGCCGATCACATTATCTCGGTGAAGCAGCGCCCCGACCTTCGGCTCGATGGTGGCAACCTTCGCGCCTTCTGCCACCGCCATCATTCCCAGCACACCGCCCGCCAGCAGGGCTTTGCGCGATCAGGAAAGCAGCGCTAATAGTTCATCGGATAGGGTTCTGCGGGTGAGCTGGATGTTTGCTTTTATTTGTGGATGTACAACCTTCCATCCTACCGATCCAGTATCTCGGTCCACAAAGACGCCGGGAATATAGTCCGCCGCCTTCTGCTCGTAGGCGGTTGCTTGGCTTGGATGGTCACCATCGCGCAAAAGCATTATCTCGCCGGTTTGCTTCCTATTTGTGAATGCAATCTCATTCTTAGCTAAGGGAATGCGGACGAGCGTGAACTTCTCAAGCAACTGATTTAGGGCCTCATCGCCCGGTACGCGGTTCAACTGTCTGGCCATTCGCAGCATCTCATAGGCGCTAAACATCCAGTATCTGGAAAGCGCCATCTGCATGTCGAATGAGAAGTCTACATCGCTAAGATCCTTCTCAATTATCACTGCGCGCTCGCGCTCAAGCCGCCGCAACAACATGTCTGTACGGCAGTCGGCTTGGTGTGTTGGGAATACCCCATATCGACCCGTCATCGTGGCGTAGGCAGTGATCCATTGCTTGTGCAGCTCTGCGTGTTCGATCAACGCCAGGTTGACGGCAGCGTTCAGCAATCCAGTCGCATCCATCTTTCTACCTCCATAGGGGAGGGTATCAAACATTTTCCCCTTTGCGTTGACCGACCCGCCCCCCGTCGCGCGATAAATTCGCCAAGCCACGAAAGATTGCCCATGTTTACCAGCCTTTTGCGCGTTTCCTCTCCCGAGGAGATGCCGATTGACCGTGCCGTGGTCTTTGCCCATCTCCGCTCAATCCCGTTCGAAAATGGCCAAGCGCCCGACGACGCCGACTATATCGACGGCCTCATTGAGATGGCCGTGGACAGGTTGGACGGCCCGAACGGCTTGCTCAATCGCGCCCTTATTTCTCAGGTGTGGAAGGCGAACTACGCGGCCTTCCCGGTTGAAATCCCAGTGCCGCTTGCACGATGCACCGCGATTCAGTCCGTTACCTATCTCGACGTCAACGGCGCGGCACAGACCCTTGCCACGCCGGCGTACCGCATCACCGGCTTGAACACCGACAACGCCCGCATCCGCCCCGTCAACGGCACCGCCTGGCCGACGACCTGCAGGGACGGCGAGGCGGTCACCGTCACCTTCACCAGCGGCTTCGGTGCAGATGCCGAAGACATCCCCGGGTCGATCCGTCATGCCATCCTCGAGGCGGTGGCTCGGGCTTACGCGTACTCGGAGCCCGTCATTGATGGCCGCTCGTTCTCCAGCCTGCCCGGTTCGGCCACCACGGCAGTCACGGACTGGCGGGTTTGGCCGGAATGAGCACGTCGAAGATGTCGGGCGCCGCGGATATCGCTGCTGCCTTCGCCGCAGTGGGCGGCAATCTCGCCACGCCTATGGCCGCCGCCTCGCGCAAAGCCCTGCGGCCGATGCTGAAGCAGGCTAAGGCGACCGCGCCAGTCGATAGCGGCGACCTCAAAAAATCGCTCACTGTGAAGCGCAGTCGCCGCGTCCCTAAGGGCGTCGTCGAGCATCAGGTCGGACCGTCGAAAGATTATGTCGGCGCCGATGGCTCGAAACCGATCCGCTACGCCCATCTCACCGAGTTCGGTAAAGCGGATGGAAGCCAAAAGGGCACCCGGTGGATGAGCCGCGCCTTCGAGGAAACCAAGGCAGAAACCATCGAAGAGTTCGGAAAAGCTATGGGACCAGAGATCGAAAAGGCAGCGGCGCGCCGCGCTAAGAGGCGAGCGAAATGAGCGCGTTGACCATAGGCGTGCGGTTGCTATTGGCCGATGCTGGCATAGTCGCCAAGGTCGGCTCCTCGGTCTATCCTATCACCGCGCCACAGGGTGCAGAGGGGCCATACATCGTTGTCGGCTTGGTCCATGAGGAGCAGGACTTCCTTCTCGCCGGCGCCAGCGGGTGCTTCTTTTCCCGCGTTGAAATCCAGTGCGTCGCCAGTACCGGCCCTGAGGCCGATGCCATAGGGGAAGCCGTCAAGGCCTGCATGACGACGGTGCTCAACGCCACCGTCATGAGCGGCGGCGACAACCCGGTTGAGATCGGCACCGCGACGGCTTGGAAGGAGGGAACCGACCTCTTGGACTTCACCGACGATCGCGCCGTGTTCCGCCGTCTCCTCGATTACCGGCTGCACTGGACGACGCCATGAGATCCGGAAGCCTTGACCGAACGGTCACCGTGATTCAGCGCGTCGAGATCGGCCGGGATCCGGATTACAACACGCCAATCTTCGAAGAGCAGACCTTCGCCATCAAGGCCCAACTGACCAACCAGGCCGAGGACGAAAAGTTCGCGGCCTCGCAGGTCTATGAGTCCCGCGTCGTCACCTTCACCACCCGCATGTTTGCCCTTGATGCTACGGCCACACTGGAATGCGAGGGCGTCAGTTATGGCGTCATCGGTATCCGCCAGATCGGCCGGCGCCGTGGGCTGGAGATCAAAGCGAAGGCAGCCTTATGAGGGGCCGCAAGCCCGCTGCTAGTGCCGCCGATGGCGCGCTGGTCAGGACACCACCCATGCCGTCAACGCTTCCCGCAGAGATGGCGAAGGAGTGGCGCGACATTGCCCGCGATCTTGTTACCCGTCGCCTGCTGACCCGCTCCAGCCTTCCGGCGCTAGAGACGCTCATTGGCGCCCTTTGGTATGCCCGCGCTTGCCGTACCGCCCTGGCCGAACACGGGCCTCTGGTGAAGTCCGACAAGGGCATTCTCCGACCCAACCCCGCGGCGGCGATGCTCGCCAAGCAAAACGAGGTAGTCGCCCGCCTCTCGTATGAGATGGGCGTGACCGCCGCCGGCCGAAACCTTCCCGCGATCAAAGACCAAGCCGGTGCCACCGATGAAGACGACGCGGCCCGACTGGGTTTTTGACGACTCGGAGATCCCGGACCCACTCGGACATGGTGAGCGCGCCGTTCGGTTCTTCGACGAGATTCGTCATCCCCTGTCAGGCGACAGCGAGCGGCGCTTCGGATTGCCCCGGTTTTGGGAACGCATCATCCGACGGATCTATGGTCCGCGCCATCCCGACGGCCGGCGCATTGTCCGAACCGTCTTCATCATGATTCCGCGCGGGGCTAGGAAGACTACCACCATTGGTGGCGGCCTCGGCCTGCTGCATGCGATCGGCCACGAAAAGGTGCCCAGCGGTCAAGTCCTGCTCGGCGCCGGATCGGAAGACCAGGCTGAGTTGGCTTTCGACGAAGCGGTTTCGATGGTCCGCGCCACACCGTTCCTGTGCGACAAGGTGAAGATCCGGGGCACTTATCTCGAACACCCCACGGCGCACAGCAAGCTCGCCATGCTTTCCGCCGAGGGCGACACCGCCCACGGCAAGACGCCGGCCGCCGTTTTTCTCGACGAGTTGCACGTCTTCAAGAACCGCAAGCTGTGGCGGGCGCTGAAGACAGGCATGTTGAAATCCAAGGGCTCGCTGCTTTGCATCACCACCACGGCGGGGCGAGGGCAGACCGGCCTGGCTTGGGAGGAATACCAGTTCGCCCGCCGTGTCGCCCTACGCGAAGTCGACATGCCCCATTACCTGCCCGTCATCTTCGAGCCTTCATCGCCTGATGCGGATTGGCTGGATGAGGAGCTGTGGCACCAGGTTAACCCCGGCTTGGTCGAAGGCTTCCCGGTGCTCGAGGAGATGCGTGCCGCCGCGATGGAGGCGAAGGAAAAGCCAACCGAGGCCGACGAGTTCAAGCAATACAACCTGAATTTCTGGCTGGACTCGGCGACCTCCCCATTTGTCGAAATGGCGGTTTATGACGTCGGGGCCAAACCCTTCGACCTCGCCGACATGGAAGGCTTGCCGTGCTGGATCGGCGTCGACCTCTCCAGCACAACGGATCTGACCGCCGTGGTGGCGGTCTGGCGCGATGGCGAGCGCTATTTCGTCCAACCCTACTTCTTCTGCCCGGCTGACAATCTTGAGCAGCGGGAGACGGTCTCGCAGGCGCCATACCGTCGGTGGGTTGAAGAGGGCTTGGTCACGGCCACTCCGGGCACTGTGGTCGACTATGATGCGGTGACCGCCCGCATCATCGAACTCGCCGCCCGGTTTGATGTGCGCGAAGTCGCCTTCGATCCGAAGTTCGCTCGCCAGGTCCAGCCCCGTGTCATGGAGGCCGGCATAGCGGTCGTCGATCACCCCCAGCAATCCCGATTCATGATCCCGGCCATTGCCGCGCTAGAGCGCGCCATCCTGTCTCGAAACATGATCCACGGAGGGCATGAAGTGCTCCGTTTCAACTTTGAAAACGTCAACGTCCGCACAGATTTAGAAGGTCACAAGGTCGCGCTCATGAAATCAAAGCGATACCTTTCAATCGATGGCGCGCAGGCTACCGCCATGGCGGTCAGCCGGGCGTCGGAATACGAGACCACCGGCTGGCTGGATACCGTTGACGTTGATGCCTTCTTCGACGATCTGAACGGGACTGCTTGATGGTCGTCCAGCGAAAACGCTACACGACTCCGCCGGTCAACTTCGGGCGGGGTGCGTTTACCGGCTATGGGGAGCTTCGAAATGGTTCAAAGCGCCGCCCCTATCTTTCAAAGAGCCCTGTCAAAAAGATCATCGAGGGGCAGAAGCGAGACGCGGCAATAGCGACAACGGCCGAGCTGTTGCGGCAGGCTCCTCTTTCAAAATTCCAGTACGAAGCGTCAGTTCGGCACGGGCTGCGGACTGCCCTTGTTCTTCAGGGCCACCGATGGCCACTGGCTGACCTCGAGGCGGCCGCGATAGTCGCCGCGGCCCTCAGTGCCATTGGCGCGGTGCGGCCCTCCTGGGAAGTCGGGCAGCGGGAGCACACCACGCCACGCGAGAACTGTTCGTGGTGCGCGGCTCCGCTCGATGAAGAACAGATCGGCATGCGCGATCGCTATTGTTCGGTTGTCTGCGCCAAGGCCGCACTGGTCAACCGGGACTTCGAGACCCGCGCCTGGGACGATGAGCTCGGCCGCCGGGCTCTTTACATTCTTCAGCGGGAACACCTGCCACGCAAGAATTGCAAGCACTGTGGCCGCAATTTCCAGCCAACGGCGGCCGATGGCGAATATTGCTCACCAGTCTGCCGGATCCGCAGCAGGCCGGCCTGGCACGGCTTTCGCGACTGCAGCCAGTGCGGCGAGAGCTTCCATCCCCGCACCGCTGAGCAGACCTTTTGCAGCCAGGAATGTGCGAGCAGGGCTCACACCTATGTTGAGCCAAGGGCCTGTCCGAACTGCGGCAAGGTCCATCGACCGCATAACGAGGCCACGCTATATTGCTCGAAACAATGCGCGGCCCAGCATCGAAAACCCGAACTCGGCACCCGCCATTGTGCCGAATGTGGCCAGGAGTTCTATCCGCGAAACGATCAAGCCATCTACTGCCGGCCGCGCTGCCTCCATCTCGCCAAGGAAGCGCGAAAGGCGACGGCACGGCGTGCAGCAGCTGCTGCAATTCCCCTGAAGCCGTGCAAGCACTGCGACAAGCCCTTCCGGCCCCGGCGCGACATCGATCGGTACTGCTGCCATTCCTGCCGCCGCAAAGCCGAGTACATCCGCCTCAAAGCCCGTGCTGTTCTGGGGGTCTTTCCATTTTTGGACATACCCCATAACAGCAGAAAGGGCGCCCCCGTAGAGAGCACGCGGGAGTCAAATCGGTAACGTTTACCGATTTCGTATTGGGGGTGTCACCGAGTAAGTCATTGTTTTTGAAGCGTGTGAATTTGCACCCATAATTGGTTCCTTCTTAATGAGATCGCGGATGTCGGGAGTGGAGGGAGCGGCGAGCTCGTGGAGGGCTGTGGCATTCAAAACGGACACAATGTCCGATTTGGTTTGAAAATGCGCCGCTGCTGGCGTGCCGCCCGGCAAATGCGCAAGGTTTGCGTATTTGGCCCAGCCCTCTGACCGTTGCATCAACAGTTGGGCTGTAGTGTTCAAATACGACACGATGTCGCTTTTGCCATCGTAGCGCTCGTACAGCGCCGTGGCATTCAAACCGCTCAATGTGAGCGTTTTCTCTCAAATCCCGCACAGTGCGGTTTTTGTCCGCATACACAGATGCATCATGCGATTGGCGGATGTCGGCGACGGTCACCTTCTCGCCGTCGATCAGGAGTTCTTCTACGGCGGCGCGTACTTCCGCCGGTGTCGAGGGAGCGGCGAGTTCGTAGAGGGCTGTCGCGTTCAAATCGAACACGATGTTCGGTTTGTCGGTGTACCTCTCAGCTACATTCATGAGCCGGCGAGCGTGCTGTTCAGTCATGTAGAATTCAGCCTCGATCCAGGGCATGAACATGCCATGCGGCAGCGGGTCTTTCTGACGGTAGTGGATCGAGCTTTACTTTTTTCCCATTTTGGATTACGAAAACGTATCCGCTCGCTTGTGAGCACAGCCAAGGTGGCATCTATCCGGCAGGATGGATTCTTCTTTTCTGTGGTTGCTCGCTGTCGAGAGCGCCTCATTTTTGAGGAGTTCTCGTATGAAAAATTCAAAAAATCCCCGTCTGCTCGATATTGAGCCCGTTGCCGAAGCTATTACGGCAGCAATAGGCGTGCTCAGGCTTGCGGTCTTCAGCGACGACATTGATGAAAGCGCCCTTCGCGCCACCCAGCGGGGCATCCTTGCCTTGCTGGAGCAGGTGGATCCCGCTGTTCAGGACGCGCGAGCATATACCGCCGAATGGCTCCCGGCATCAGAGGACATTGGGGGTGGTGCTTGAGGCATCCGCCTTTTCCCCCCAGCGTTTCCGCCGCCGACATTGAGCGGGCGCTGGATCGTCTGGCTCTTGAAATCAAAGCGTTCGGCCCCAGGGGCCGTGCGCTACTGCCACTCTACCAGCGCCTTGAAGAAGAACTTGAAACAATCCGCGCGGCTGATGACGTCATGTCAAAGGTCATGGCTCGCCTCGAGCGCCGGGGATAATTGTCGGCTTTTTTCTGACCTGCGCCGCTCTGACAAGGTTTGGGTTAAACGGCAATACCATCGATAGCAGTGCCTCTTGCTTGAGCTTAAGAGACCCCCCTTCCCCGTACTTCGGCCGATCGATCGTATGGCCCATCAGCGCCCGTCTGATCTCCTCGTCGACCTTTGCCTCCTTCGCCCTGTCCTCGAACGAATGGCGGATCGAATAAGCCGAGTGCCCTGGCGATGGCGCCGGCTTGGGAAGTAGCTCGTTGACGTCCAGCGCCTTGTTGAGCGTGTTGGACAGGCTGCGCTCCTTGTTCCAGTATTTCGGGAATCCCTTGGGGAATGCCTTTGCCACCTCCAGCGCCACCCCAACGAGCGGCACCATGCGAACTGACGATTCCGTCTTGATCTCCCTTGGGTCGTCCGGATCCTGCCGCGGCGCGATCTCAATATAAGGAACCTGGCCCTTAAGGTGGATCGTTGACGCTGAGAGGTTTGCTAGTTCGGAGGGGCGCGCCCCGGTCTCGATCATCATCAAGACGATCCCTCGGGCCTCCAGATTGAGCCCCAGTAGTTTCTCACTGCCGAGAAATTCCTTTTGCAGCCACTCGACTTTGAAGGGGGGCCTGCTCCTCTTAATTTTCTCCGCGAAGGCTAGATCGTCGAATGGATTTGGCCTGTCCTTCTGACCAATGTGGGAGTGATAGAGCCGGAAGAGTTGCCGCATGTTGCCAACATCGCGATTGCCAGATGACGCCGAATGCGTCGGCCGGCCCCTCTCTGGCGCAACCCTGGCCAGCCAGAAGCTATAGAATTTTCGCGCCTGCTCCCGGGTGATCTCGCCGATCGGTATGTCACCAACCACCTCGATGAAGTTGTTGACGGCGCGGCGCTTTACCTTCTCCCAATCTTCCCTCTGGTGTTCGGACTTATTCACCAGTTCCGCCGGCATAACCTCTTTTAGGTATACGTCGAAGGCCTGATTTACCGAGACCTTCGGCTCATCGATTAAGCCTAACAGCGCCTCCGAAACTGTCCCGCCTGGCGGCTGCTTCTCTAGGGCGTCGAGGCGAGCGACGATATCCGCCGCGCTTACGCCATTGGCGACCATGCTGGTGACAGTCCTATAGGCAAAGCCCATAGCCTCCACACGCCTCACCGCGGCTCGGTGGCGGGCGATAGCCCCCTCGGGACTATCACCCCCTAGAAGCGAGGCCCAAAGCTCCTCATCATCCCTCTCCAGCCTGTCGCGCTTCATGCGGGCGAGGGAGCGGTCGTCTGTTTTCAGAGACTGCCGAATTTTGGGGAATCGTGGATCCAGTTCACCAACGCTGGCTGGCACCTTCCTGTGGTATTGGAAGTTGCCACCACGTTCGAATAGGAAACGATCGACGTCAGTCCGCTTTCGGCCCACATTGCGCCCCAAAGTCACAAAAGAAAGCACGCATGGGGACACAGAATTTGGCAAAAAACAACGGGCGCCGAAAGTAAATTCAGCTAACCCGTTATGTTTACTTGATAAAATCTTTCCCGCGAAGGAAAGTTCTGGTGCGGTCGAGAAGACTCGAACTTCCACGCCTTGCGGCACAGCGACCTCAACGCTGCGCGTCTACCAATTCCGCCACGACCGCACATCATGGTAGGAGCGACGCCTTGCGGCGAAGCGAGCGGGGATGTAGCAAATGATCCTTGCGAGAACAAGCGATTAAATCTGCCAGTCGCGCCACGCTGTGGATAGCGACGGCGCCTTAGCCGCGCCGGAAAATCTTTTCGGTGACCTGCACCCGCAATTGACCGTCTTCCACGCGTACCTCGCCATGGGCGATCAGCGTGTTGTTGGCGTAGATCTTGAGCGGATCGTTCTCTGTGGCATCCAGTTCGATCACCGCGCCACGCCCCATGCGCAGCAGGTGATGAATCGGCATGGCTGCCGCGCCAAGCTCGACGGTGATGTCGACTTCAATATTGTCTAGAGTGTTCATAAATAAATCCGAGTAACCCATGGGCGCCAGCTGAAGCTGCCACCCGACCCTGAGATAGAGCATTGATGATTCATGGTTATTGAAGCGTTAAGAAGCACGGAAGGCGACATCTGCGCCCTGCCCGGCAAGCTGATGCGGAGCGATGGCGCGCCGGTCGAGTGGATTATCGCGCCCGAACCCGTGCCTTATCCAGTGGCTCTCGCCGCCATGCAGGCCCGCGCCCGGGCCATCGCCGAGGGTACCGCGAGCGAAGCCATCTGGCTGCTGGAACATCCACCGCTCTATACGGCCGGCACCTCCGCCGTCGCCGCCGATCTACTGACGCCGGAACGCTTCCCGGTCTACGACGCCGGTCGCGGCGGCCAATATACCTATCACGGCCCCGGACAACGCGTAGCCTATGTGATGCTCGACCTGCGAGAGCGCGGCCGTGACATCCGCTGCCTCGTCCAGGGTCTCGAGGGCTGGATGATCGACACCCTCGCCGCTTTCAATATTCGCGGCGAGCGTCGTGAGGGCCGCATCGGCGTATGGGTGCGACGACCCGAAAAGGGCGCCTTCAGTGAAGACAAGATCGCCGCCATCGGCGTCCGGGTGAGCAAATGGGTGACATTCCACGGCATTTCGCTGAATGTTTCACCTGACCTCGGCCACTATGACGGCATCGTGCCATGCGGCATCACCGATCAGGGCGTAACGAGCTTCGAAGACCTCGGCCAACTGGCCTCGATGCCGGAAGTCGATTCGGCTTTGCGGAGCGCTTTCGAGCAGCATTTCGGCCCGACCAGGCCCACAACCGAGGATGGACTTGTGCCATCGGCCTAGCTGTCTCATTTTGGCGGCGATTCAGGTAAACCTGTGATCTGCCGGGAAGGATGATGCGATGACCCTCGATGCTCTCAAGAAGCTGCTGACCGGCAAGAGTCTGTTCCGGCTCGACAACATCCTGTCGCCCCGCCTGGTGCCGATGCTCTATCTCGTGGGGCTCGCCGCCATTCTGGTCTGGGCGGTGGGCCACCTCTTCCTCAGCTTCGGCTCCAATTTCGGCAACGGCCTGTGGGGCCTGCTCGAAATCGTCGTCTATGGGCTTCTCGCCATCATTGTGCTGCGTATCGTTTGCGAAGCGTTGCTGGTCTTCTTCAAGAGCAATGAAGGCAGCGCCGATACCGTCGCGCGGACACGCATTTCGGCGTCGTTGCTCGATGAGGTGCGCGACGCCATCCACGACCTCGCCGAGGCGGAGGACCTGGATTACACCGAGGCCGACGAATACCTCACGCCGGCCACAGACCCCACGCCCACCTTTGACCGGCCGCAGCCGCCGGTGACCGACACCGAGCCGGTGACGCCTCGGCCGATCCGCCGCACCGCCAAGCGCAGTCCCCCGACGCCCAAGGACATGCTGTAGTGGCTGCATGGCTGCTGCGCACCATCGGCAAATGACGATCATTGCTTTTTTCGGCGTTTCCGCTATGACAGCGCCAGATTAGCAGGGCTCGCAGGCGATGGCCCTGGCTTTGCCTTGGCGAAAGCCGAAATTGCCTCAGGAAACTCCATTGAGCGAAATCATTACGGCGCCCAAGGCGTCCAAGCTTTCTGACAAGTCCGGCCAGGCCCCAAAGATCGGCCTGGTCAGCCTCGGCTGCCCCAAGGCATTGGTGGATTCAGAACGCATTCTGACCACGCTGCGCGCCCAGGGCTATTCCTTCTCGCGCGACTACCAGGGCTCGGACATCGTCATCGTCAACACCTGCGGCTTCCTCGACAGCGCCAAGGCGGAAAGCCTGGAAGCCATCGGTGAAGCGCTGAGCGAGAATGGCAAGGTCATCGTTACCGGTTGCCTTGGCGTCGAAGCGGACCTGATCAGGAACACCCACCCGAACGTGCTCGCCGTCACCGGTCCGCACCAGTACGAAGCGGTTGTCGAGGCTGTGCATGAGCATCTGCCGCCAGTGCCCAATCGCTTCGTCGATCTCGTGCCTGAGCAGGGCCTGAAGCTGACGCCCAAGCATTACGCCTATCTGAAGATTTCGGAGGGCTGCAACAATCGTTGCTCGTTCTGCATCATCCCGCAGATCCGCGGCGATCTGGTCTCCCGGCCGGCCGCCAGCGTACTCTATGAGGCCGAGCGTCTGGTGAAGTCGGGCGTCAGGGAAATCCTCGTCATCTCGCAGGACACCAGCGCCTACGGCGTCGACGTGAAATATGCCACCTCGCCCTATCACGGCCGTCAGGTGTCAGCCCGCTTCCTCGATCTCGCCAGGGAACTCGGTGAACTCGATGCCTGGATCAGGCTCCACTATGTCTACCCCTATCCGCATGTCGATGCGGTGATCCCGCTGATGGCCGAAGGCAAGATCCTTCCCTACCTCGACATTCCCTTCCAACACGCCTCTCCCAGCGTGCTGAAGGCCATGCGCCGCCCGGCCAACCAGGAAAAGACCCTCGACCGGATCAAATCCTGGCGCCAGATCTGTCCCGATCTTACCATCCGCTCCAACTTCATCGTCGGTTTCCCCGGCGAGACCGAGGAGGATTTCGAATTCCTGCTCGACTGGATCGAGGAGGCCGAGATCGACCGAGCCGGCTGCTTCGAATATGAGCCGGTGACCGGCGCCCCCGCCAACCAGCTCGAAGGCATCGTTCCCGACGAAGTCCGTCGCGAGCGCTTCGAACGCCTGATGGAAGTGGCGCAGCACGTTTCGACCGCGCAACTCGCCAAGAAGGTCGGCCGCACTATCGAAGTGCTGGTCGATGACGTGCAGCCCGAGGCCAACCGCGCCATTGCGCGCTCCAAATGGGATGCGCCCGATATCGACGGCAGCGTGATCATCGACAACGCCACCGGGATCAAGCCGGGCGACCTGGTTGATGTGAAGGTCACGGATTCCGACGAATACGATCTCTTCGCCGTACCGGCGAAAGCGAACTAGAAGGCTGCGCCAAATCCATCCGGAATTCGCCGTTCCCCTCGCTTCCGGCGCAACGCTGCGACTGGGCCGCGAGGCGGTGGTGATGGGCATACTCAATGTCACGCCGGATAGCTTTTCGGATGGCGGCGACTTCATGGACATGGGGGTCGCTGTCGCCCAGTCCCTGGTCATGGCGGCCGAAGGCGCCGCCATCATCGACGTCGGCGGCGAAAGCACACGCCCCGGCTCCAGCGAAGTGACGGCCCGCGAAGAACTCGCTCGGGTCCTGCCGGCGCTCGAGGCTATCCGTGAGGTCGAGCCTGGCGTTCTGCTGTCGATCGACAGCTACAAGGCCGAGGTAGCGCATCACGCCATTGCCGCCGGCGCCGTCATCATCAACGATGTCCACGGCCTCCAGCGTGACCCTGAAATCGCTAGCGTCGCGGCAAGGCACAAAGTGCCGGTGGTCGCCATGCACTGGGACAAGGCGCGCGATGCCGGCAAACCGCTCATTGACGAGATGCGGCGCTATTTCGACCGCACCCTGGATATTGCCAGCCGCGCCGGCATCGTGAGGGAACGCCTCATCCTCGATCCCGGCTTCGGCTTCGGCAAGACCTTGACGGAAAACTATGCCCTGCTACGGGCCCTGCCCGAGCTCCACACTTATGGCCTGCCGCTGCTCGTCGGCATGTCGCGCAAGTCCATGCTCGGCAGACTGCTCGACAACGAACCCAGGGAACGGCTCGCTGGAACCATCGCCACCAGCGTTATCGCCTATTTGCATGGCGCCCAGCTTTTCCGGGTTCACGACGTCGCAGCCAATCGTGACGCACTTCGCGTGGCGGCGGCCGCCCTATATGGTCCGCCGCGAACGGAGACCTGACCATGGCGTCACAAGACCTCATCATTCTCAAGGATCTGGCCTTTTACGGCTACCACGGCGTATTGACCGAAGAGAGCAAGCTCGGTCAGCGTTTCTGGATCGATCTGACCTGCGGCCTGGACCTGACCGAGGCAGCCAATAGCGACCGCATTTCGACATCGGTCTCTTACGCCGATATCTACGATGTCGTGCGTAACGCTTTCGAGGAACGCCGCTTTCACCTCATCGAGGCGCTGGGCCAGAACATCGTCAACCGGCTCTTCCAACGCTTCGACAGACTGGAATGGATCCGCATACGCGTGCGTAAGCCCGAGGCACCCATCGCCATGGTAACGGGCGAGGCCGCCATAGAACTCTATCGCGAGAGGTCGGCCTGATGGCCATCGCCTGGCTGGCGCTCGGCGCCAATATCGGGAACCCCGAGGCACAGCTCGATGAGGCCATCCGTCGCCTTGCTGCCGCACCGACGGTGCGGATCACCCGACGGTCGAGCATCATCGTCACCGCGCCCTGGGGCAAGACCGACCAAAACGACTTTCACAACATGGCGTTGGAAGTGGAAACGGATTCAACGCCTGAGGAACTGCTGGACATTTGCCTGGCCGTCGAGGCGGCGATGGGTCGTCAGCGGCTGGAGCATTGGGGGCCACGGCTGATCGATATCGACATCATCGCTTATGGGCATGAAGTCATCGACGAGCCGCGGTTGAAAATCCCCCACCCTTACGCCCATGAGCGCGATTTCGTGCTGATGCCGCTCCGCGAGATTTCCCCCGAAACGGCCGAATGGCTGCTGGCGCGGCAGCGTTAGTCTGGCCGCAGCATTTCCAGCACCGCAATGGCCGCGTCGAACTCCGCGCGGCGCTTGGTGCGGCGAAGCGTTGCTTCCTCGTCGGTGCCCCACAGGCCGATCTGGTGGTCTTCATCGACGTGAGCGGCCGTCCAGGCTTCGTCGGGCGTGTAGAGCCGGTGCCAGAGGCCGACGGCGAGAATGCCCGAACCGGTAAGGCTGGTGATGGAAACCAGCGCCGTCAGCGCCAGCAGTCCCTCATCCAGCAGCACCGCATCGAAACGAGCCAGCGTTGCCGGCGGTTGTTGCTGGTGGATGATCCCGATGGTGGGCTGGAAACTCACCCCAAAATGCCGCGCCGCCTTGACCAGCGCGGCGTCCCAGGAGGCATCCTGCTTGGCCACCAGTTCCCGCGGAGCGTCGGCGCGATAGAGCAGCAGGTCGCCGCCGATATATTTGACGATTTCCTCGCGAAAGCGCGGCACCATGGCCTCGCCGCTTTCCAGCGCCGAATTGACCAGCCGGACGGTGGGCATGGTTTCGGCGTTGATACGCTCGCCCTGGGCCGCCCATTCCTCGGCCATGACGGTGGCGATCCGGGCATGTGGCACCACCACCGGCACCTGCCCTGGCGTGCGCGTGGCGCGGCCATCCAGCGTCACCGTAAAGCCATTGTCGACCACGCCGACGCCGGTTTCCTTGTAGAAGCGCTTCGGCAGCTCGATCTGCACCAGCTTCTGCGCGCGACCATAGGCGTCGTCGCGATGGTTCAGGGCGTCTTCGAGATCCTCACGCATGGGTTTTACTCCAATATCTGCGCAATCGCCGCGTCGAGATCGTCGTAACGGTCGAGCATGACCTTGGCGCCCGCAGCGACCAGTTCATCAGGCGCGTGATAACCCCAGCGCACCCCTATGGAGGAAACGCCGGCGGCGTTGGCGAGTTCGATATCGAAGACCGTATCGCCGATCATGACGACCTCATGCGGCTCCGCCCCGGTTTCCTCCATCGCCCGCAGCAACATGCCCGGATGCGGTTTGGACGGATTGTGATCGGGTGTCTGCAGGGTGACGAAGTGATCGGCCAGTCCGTGCATCCCCAGAATGCGATGCACGCCCGTGAGGCCCTTGCCGGTGGCGATGCCCATCTTGGTCCCGGCCTGCCCGCGCAGCCGGTCCAGCGCCTCCCTGGCGCCCGGAAACAGCGGCTCGCGTCCGGCCTCGTTCTCGAGCGAGGAGCGATAGTTGCGCTTGTAGCTATCCACCAGAGCATCAATGAGCACGGGTTCGTCGGTGCCGGCCAGCCGCGCCATGGCCAAGGGCAATGACAGACCGATGACCCGGCGGGATTGCGCCGCCGTCGGCGCCGTCAACCCGGCGCCCGTAAAGGCCGCAGCCATGTGTTCGGCGATCAGCGTTTCGGTATCGATCAGCGTCCCATCCATGTCGAAGACGATCAGTTTCATGCCATGTCCTCCGGATCGATGCGCTGTGCATCATAGCGCCCGGCGTCAAAACCCAGCGCGTCAAAGCTCTTTTGCATATGCGGCGGCAACGGCGCCGAAATATCGAGAACCTTGCCGTTGCGCAGCGGCAGCGCGATGCGCCTTGCATGCAGATGCAGGCCCTCCGCGAGGCCCGGCGCGCCTTCCCAGTTCTCGATGTTGAAATAGCGCGGATCGTTGAGGATGGGCGTACCCAGCTGGGCCATATGCACGCGCAGCTGATGCGTACGCCCTGTCGCCGGCTTCAGCGTCACCCAGGCGAAGCGCCGGCTGGCCGTGTCGGTGGTTGAATAATACGTCACCGAGTGTTGCGCGCCCGGATGGCCGTTCTGCACCACGATCATCTGCTCGCCATCGGCAGTCGCCTGTTTGGCGAGGAAGCACGAAATCTCGCCCTGCTTTGGGCTCGGATTGCCCGCCACCACGGCCCAATAGATCTTGCGCGCCGAGCGTGACCGGAACACGCCGCCGAAATGGCTCGCCGCCGCATGGGTCTTGGCGACCACCAGGCAGCCGGACGTATCGCGATCGAGGCGGTGCACCAGGCGTGGCGCCTCGCCCTTCTTGTTCGGCAGGCTCTTCAACATCCCGTCGATGTGCCGAAAGGTATTGGTGCCGCCCTGCACCGCCAGCCCGAACGGCTTGTTGAAGACATAAAGGTCCTCGTCCTCATAAAGGATCAGCGAACGCAGGAAATCGGCATCGGCATTGCTGACCCGCTCGGGTTTGGGCGCCTCGATATCGTCGACCGGCGGAATACGGATGGTCTGGCCGGCTTCGAGACGGGTGCTGGTCTGCACGCGCCCCTTGTCCACGCGCACCTGGCCGGTGCGGATCAACTTTTGCAGCCGCCCGAAACCGAGCTGCGGGAAATGCACGGCAAACCAGCGGTCGAGCCGCATGCCATTCTCGTCGGCACTCACCGTCTGTTGCTGAACTGCGCTCATGGATTTGTTCTCATCGCTTCGGAGAACGGAGATAGAGCGCCGCGGCCAAAATCACAACCGAAAGCGGCGAAGCGGCTATTCGCCCTCTTCCCGCTTCTTGCTGCGCAACCGGCTGAAGTAGTCGAGCCGCTTGGCCAGTTCCCGCTCGAAGCCACGCTCGACCGGATGATAAAAATCCTGCCGGCCAATCTTTTCCGGGAAATATTCCTGCCCGGAGAAGCCCTCGGGCGTATCGTGATCATAGATATAGCCGGCGCCATATCCCTGCTGGTCCATCATCTTGGTGGGCGCATTGAGGATGACCATGGGCGGCATGGGCGAGCCTGTCTGCCGCGCCACCTGCATGGCGCCCTTGAACGCCGTATAGACCGCGTTGGATTTGGGTGCGAGCGCCAGATAGACCACCAGTTGCGCCAAAGCCAGTTCGCCCTCGGGCGAACCCAGCATCTGGTAGGCGTCCCGCGCCGCGATCGCCTGTGGCAGCGCCAGCGGATCGGCCAGCCCGATGTCCTCGACTGACATCCGGATCAGGCGGCGCGCCAGGAACAGCGGGTCTTCGCCGGCGTCCAGCATGCGGGCGAAATAGTAGAGCGCAGCGTCGGGATCGGAACCGCGAACCGTCTTGTGCAGCGCCGAGATCAGGTTGTAGTGGCCTTCCTGCGCCTTGTCGTAGATGGGCGCGCGGCGCTGCACCACCGTCAACAGGCCGGCCTTGTCCAGCACCTCACCGGGTTTTGCCGATGCAAGCACCTCTTCCACCAGCCCCAGCAAGGCTCGTCCGTCGCCATCGGCAAGCGTAAGCAGCGTAGCCCTGGCCTCTTCGTCGAGCGGCAAAGCTTCGCCACCTCGCTCCTCGGCTCGCCGCACCAGGGCTTCCAGATCCTCCGGCGACAGCGATTCGAAGCGCAGCACCTGGCTGCGCGACAGCAGGGCGGCATTCAGCTCGAAGGATGGGTTCTCGGTGGTGGCGCCCACCAGCACGACGGTGCCATCTTCCATGACCGGCAGAAAACCGTCCTGCTGCGCACGATTGAAGCGGTGGATCTCATCGACGAACAACAAGGTCCGGTGACCCGAAAGGCGCTCGAAGCGGGCCTTCTCGAACACCTTCTTGAGATCGGCGACGCCAGAAAAGACGGCCGAGATCTGCTCGAACTTGTAGCCGATCTGGTCGGCCAAAAGCCGCGCGACGGTGGTCTTGCCGGTCCCGGGCGGCCCCCACAGGATCAATGAGCCGAGGCGCCCGGAGGCAATCATCCGGCGGAGCGTTCCATCAGGACCCAGCAGATGCTGCTGCCCGATCACCTCATCCAGTGATCGTGGCCGCAGCTGGTCGGCAAGCGGCCTCGCCCCGCTCTCCTCGGGGCCACCATCAACTGGATCCGGAGTGAAGAGATCGGCCATCCTTATCCACTGACCATGGTGCGGAAAGTCCGGCCGCCGCGCTGCAGCACGATCTGCCAGGTATTGGCACGCCGCCCCGCGACCGATTTGAAGGTCGCCGCGTCGGGAATGTCCTTGCCGTTGAGGCTCAAGATGATGTCACCCTTTTCCAAGCCCATGTCGTCCGCGGACGAGCCATCATCCACGGCCGTTACAACCACGCCCTTGGCATTAAAGGCAAGGCCGAGGTCCTGTGCAACTGCAGGAGAGATGGTCTCCACAGTCGCGCCGGCAAACCGCGTATTGCCATCGATGGCTGCCGATTGCGAGCCGTCGGAACCTGGCGCCGCCTCGAGCTTGACGTTGACGGTCTGCTGCTGGCGATCACGCCAGAAACCGATGCTGGCCGTCTGCCCCACCGGCATGGTGGCGATGCGGAAATCCAGCGCGCTGGCCTGATCGATCGGCACGCCATTGGCATCGAGGATAACGTCGCCGGCCTTGAAACCGGCACGTTCGGCGGGGCTGTCCGGCGCGACCTCGGTGATCAGCGCACCGTGCGGGTGGTCGAGCCCGATGCTGTCGGCGATATCGGCGGTTACATCCTGCGTCCGCGCGCCGAACCAGGGCCTGACGATAGTGCCGCCATTTATGCCCGCATTGGCCACCACCTTGGCCATATTGGCGGGAATGGCGAAGCCGATGCCCACCGAGCCGCCGGACTGGCTGAAGATCGCCGTGTTGATGCCGACCAGATGCCCGCGCAGATCGACCAATGCGCCGCCCGAATTGCCGGGATTGATCGCCGCATCTGTCTGGATGAAGAATTCGTAGTTGTTGCTCTCGACGCCCGTACGGGCCAGAGCCGACACGATGCCGCTCGTCACCGTCTGGCCGACGCCAAAGGGATTGCCGATGGCGAGCACCAGGTCCCCGACCTGCAACTGATCGGAATCGGCGAACGGCAGCGCCGGAAACTGATGCCCCGCCGGATCCTTGATCTTGAGCGTTGCAAGGTCCGTCTTGGCATCGTCGAGAACGACATCGACCGCGTATTCTCGCCCGTCCGAGGTTGCAATGCGGACATCGGTCGCACCATGCACGACATGGCTGTTGGTGAGAATGATACCCGAGGGATCAACGATCACACCCGACCCAAGCGATTTGGACTCGCGCGGCTGGTCATCGAATGGCGTACCGCCTCGGAAGAACCGCTGGAAGAACGGATCATTGGCAAAGGGCGACTGCGTCTTGGTGACGGTGGTTGCATAGACATTGACCACCGACGGCGTCACCGCCTTCACCACTGGGGCGAAGCTGAGCTGCACCTGCTGCTGGCTGTCGGGAATTTGCCGCTCCGGAGAGGGGGCCGCTACCTGGACGGTCGTTGCTGCGCCTTGGGGCGTTATCACGGCTGGTGCAGCCATGCTGCCTCCCGGCGCCAGAACTACGCCGGCTGCGACGCCGATGGCGGCAACGACGACGAAACCGGAAGCGAGAAGGACGGTGCGGCTGGTCATGGCAAAACTCCGGGAGGTAGTATCGGCAGGCGGCGGAAGCGTCGCGAAACGCTGGTAGGCGCTGCGATTTTGTCGCCATTAAGGTGTCGTAAAATCAGGCTTTAAACGGTCTCAATAATCATTTGCGCTGGGGGGCGATGGACCTTATATGCAGCGCTTCTTTCCACCCCTTACAAAGGCCTTTGTCCAATGAGTGACGAGACGACTGCGCCGGCTGACACCTATCCGAACACTTCCGCCCTGATCGCTGCGGAAGCGCCGGATTTCCCGAGCTTCCTGTTTTCGGAGCGGGAGCTGCACAAGGCCACCAAGGTGTTCAAGAAGGGGTTCGAAGGCTTGTTGACCTATGCGGTCAAATGCAACCCCTCGCCACACATCATTTCACAACTGCATCGCGAGGGATTGAAGGCCTTCGACGTCGCGTCCAACCGCGAGATGGAGCTGGTGCGCGACTATGCGCCCGGCGCCGTGATGCACTACAACAACCCGATCAAGAACAAGCGTGAGATCGAACGCGCTTATGAAGAATTCGGGGTTCGCTCGTTCACCATCGACCATCCCCAGCAGCTCGATCAGCTCGCCGCCGTGGTGTCGCCCTCCAGGGACGTCGAGGTCACGACCCGCTTCAAGGCCGGCAAGGCGCTGAAATCCTATGACTTCGGCATCAAATTCGGCGTCATGGAACAGGGCGCGGCTGAAATCGTCACCATGGTCGACCAGATGGGCTATACGCCGAGCCTCTGCTTCCATGTCGGCAGCCAGTGCGAAGATGCCTATGCCTATGAGCGCCACATCGCGGCCGCTGCCCGTATCGTCGAGGAATCCGGCATCGAACTGAAGCGCCTCAATATCGGGGGTGGCTACCCTGCCCCCTACCCGACCAGCGAAGCGCCGCCGATGGACTACTATTTCGAAACCATCGCAACCGCCGTTACCGATCATTTCGGCGACAAGAACAAGCCAGAGCTGATCATCGAGCCCGGCCGCGCACTGGTCACCTCATCCACATCGCTGCTGTTGCGGGTCAAGCATCAGCGTGGCGGCCAGTCGGTCTATGTCAATGACGGCGCCTATGGCAGCCTGATGGAAGTCAAGTTCATGCACTTCACCCCGCCGGTTCGCGTCTGGCGCGGCGCTCGCGTGCATGACAATGACGCGGAATTTTCCGAATACACCATCTGGGGACCCACCTGCGACAGCTATGACGTGCTGCCCCAGGTGTTCACCCTGCCCGCCGATATCGACGAGGACGACTGGATCGAGTTCGGCCTGATGGGCGCCTATACGCAGGCATCGCTGACCCCGTTCAACGGCTTCGACCGCCGTGACCAGTTCTGGGTCGATGAGGTCTATACCGGCAAGGATGTGCAGCCGGAATAAACGCTGCGCCGTCTTGCCAGTGTAACAGTTCGGTTCTATAGGCCGCGTCCCCGCGGACGCAATGCCAGCCGCAAAGTGGGCTACTCCCCCGGGAGTGGCCCTTTTCTATTGGAGTTCTGTACGAGTCCTTACTGCCTTTTCCACCCCGATCCTCTTGAACCTTATATCGGAACTGAAAATGCTCACCATTCCACCCCTTGAAACCTTCGGTCCGCGCATCTGTGTGTTCGGCCCTTCTAACGCCGGCAAATCCACGCTGACGGTGGCCCTGGCGGCCAAGACGGGCGCCAGGCCAGTCCATCTCGATCAATACCGTTTCCTGCCCGATACCGATTGGCAGGAACGCCCCGACGATGAATTCGCCCAACTCCACGATGAAGCGATCGCCGGCGAAAGCTGGATCATCGATGGCGGCTATTCCAGCCTGCTGCCGGGGCGGCTGCAGCGCGCCACCGGGCTGCTGCTGCTCGGCGACAACCGCTGGTCCAATCTGAGGCGCTATTTCTATCGCACGCTGTTGCAGCGCAACCGCGCCGGAAACCTTGCGGGCAACAAGGACAGCATCAAATGGGAAATGCTTCGCTGGATCATGGTCGGAGGGCCACAAAGCCTCGCGCGGTATGAAGCGAAGCTTCCCGCCATCGGCCTGCCATTCCACTATGCGCGCTCCATGCATGAGGTGAACCGGCTCTATGAGACCTGGGGACTCCCCCGTCCGTAGAGCCCCGAATACTCAACCGGACACCCCAGGTGCCCGATTGTTCGTCATCGCTTTTCCACCCCGATCCCAAACCACATATCGGAACTGAAATGCACAATCTTATTGCACTCGATGCCCTCGGGCCCCGCATCTGTATCTGCGGCCCCTCCAATGCCGGCAAATCCACCCTGGCAGCGGCTATTGCCCGCAAGCAGGGGCTTCCGGCAGTCCATCTCGACCAGCTCTACCATTTTCCCGACACCAACTGGCAGCCACGGCCGCCGGAGGAATTCGCCCGATTGCATGCCGAGGCGATCGCCGAAGACAGATGGGCGATGGAGGGCAACTATTTCGCCCTCGTACCCAGCCGCCTGACCCGCGCCACCGGCATCATTTTGCTGGGGAGCGAGCCTTGGCGGGGCCTGTTGCGCTATGTCCGGCGAACCCTGTTCGAAAAGGAACGGCATGGCCACATCAAGGGCGGGCAGGATCATCTGAACTGGATGATGATAAAGATCATCCTCGTGCAGCAGCCCAGGAAGCGGCAACGTGACCTGGGAATTCTGTCGGCGAGCGGCTTGCCTATGGTGCAGCTGAATTCGCTGCGAGAACTCAACGACTGCTATCGGACCTGGCAGCTGCAGCGATAATCGCATTCGCTGCGGCACAAAACGAAACGGCCGCGGCTTGCGCCGCGGCCGTTTCAAAAATCTCGGACCAATCCGCTATCAGGCGGCGATGGCTTCGTCGTCACGCTCGGCGCGTTCCTGCGTCGGGCCGCTATCGAGACCCTTGGCATTGACGTCGCGGTCGACGAATTCGATCACGGCCACGGCGGCGTTATCGCCATAGCGGAAACCGGCCTTCAGGATGCGGGTGTAGCCACCCTGGCGATCCTTGTAGCGGGCGCCCAGCACTTCGAAGAGCTTGCGAACCTGATCTTCGTCGCGGATCTGCGCGATCGCCTGGCGGCGGGCATGCAGATCGCCACGCTTGGCCAGGGTAATCAGCTTCTCGACGATCGGACGCAGTTCCTTGGCCTTGGGCAAGGTGGTCACGATCTGCTCATGCTTGATCAACGCGGCCGACATGTTGGCGAACATCGCCTTGCGGTGGCTCGCTGTCCTGTTGAGCTTACGGTGTGCAATACCGTGGCGCATTTTAGTCTCCTGTAAGGCGGCGCGCGTCGTTCAATGCGCGGTTGTCCATTAAACCTTAGCGGCTCAAGATCAATAGTGATCTTCGTAGCGCTTGGCGAGATCGTCGATATTCTCCGGTGGCCAATTGGCCACATCCATACCGAGGTGCAGGCCCATCTGCGCCAGCACTTCCTTGATTTCATTGAGCGACTTGCGCCCAAAGTTCGGCGTGCGAAGCATCTCGGCTTCGGTCTTCTGAATAAGGTCGCCGATATAAACGATATTGTCGTTCTTGAGACAATTCGCCGAGCGGACGGAGAGTTCCAGCTCGTCCACCTTCTTGAGCAGCGCCGGATTGAAGGCGAGCTCGGGAACGGCGTCCTGGGCCTTTTCCTTGCTGGGCTCTTCGAAGTTCACGAAGACCGTCAGCTGGTCCTGCAGGATACGAGCCGCATAAGCCACCGCGTCTTCCGGCGAGATGGCGCCATTTGTCTCGACCTGCAGCGTCAGCTTGTCCTTGTCCAGGCTTTCGCCGGCACGGGTCGCATCGACCTTGTAGGACACGCGGCGAACGGGCGAAAACAGCGAGTCGACCGGAATATAACCGATAGGTGCATCATCCGGACGATTGCGGTCCGCCGGAACATAGCCCTTGCCGGTATTGACAGTGAACTCGATGTTGATCTCGGCGCCATCATCGAGATGGCAGATCACGAGGTCGGGATTCAGGATCTCGATGTCGCCGGTCACCTTGATGTCGCCGGCAAAGACGGCGCCGGGACCCTGCTTGGTGAGCGTCAGACGCTTCGGGCCTTCCGAATTCATCTTCAGCGCGATTTCCTTGACGTTCAGCACGAGGTCAGTCATGTCCTCGCGTACGCCGGGAAGCGATGAGAATTCGTGCAGGATACCGTCGATCTGGATAGCCGTGATCGCCGCGCCCTGCAGCGACGACAACAACACGCGACGCAAAGCGTTGCCAAGGGTGAGACCATAACCGCGCTCAAGCGGCTCGGCGACAACCGAAGCCACGCGCGCGTTGTCGCTGCCCGAAACAATGTCCAGCTTGGTCGGCTTGATTAATTCCTGCCAGTTCCTCTGGATGGTCACGGTAACGTCCTTTCAATTTCGCGGCCCTCGCCCGGCCGCTGTGCCGCAATGCAATATCGCTCCCGGCCTCTCGGCGGTCGGGAGCCAACAAACCGCTCTGCTTTAGACGCGACGACGCTTGCGCGGACGGCAGCCGTTATGCGGGATCGAGGTGACGTCCCGGATGCTGGTGACATTAAAACCAGCGGCCTGCAAAGCCCGCAGCGCCGACTCGCGGCCCGAGCCGGGACCACGCACTTCGACCTCGAGGGTCTTCATGCCGTGCTCCTGAGCCTTCTTGGCAGCGTCTTCGGCCGCAACCTGCGCGGCATAAGGGGTCGACTTACGCGATCCCTTGAAACCCATCACGCCCGAGGAGGACCAGGAAATCGTATTCCCCTGGACGTCGGTGATGGTGATCATGGTATTGTTGAAGGAGGCGTTCACATGGGCAACGCCGGAAGTGATGTTCTTGCGTTCCTTGCGGCGAACGCGAGTCGTTTCAGTCTTTGCCATTTAGTTCCTCTATTCGATATCAGCGCCGCCGTAAGCCAAAATGCCCCGGCAGCTCCACCGAAGGACCGACAGGTCCTATTATTTCTTCTTGCCGGCGATCGCCTTGGCCGGACCCTTGCGGGTGCGGGCATTGGTGTGCGTCCGCTGACCGTGCACAGGCAGGCCACGGCGATGCCGCAGACCACGGTAGTTGCCCAGATCCATCAAACGCTTGATGTTCATCGCAACCGTACGGCGCAGGTCACCCTCGACCACATAGTCGCGGTCGATGGTTTCACGGATCTGGATCACCTCGGCGTCGGTCAAGTCATTGACGCGGCGCTCGGCGGGGATGCCGACCTTGGTCGTGATTTCTTCGGCCTTCTTCGGGCCAATCCCATGGATGTACTGAAGCGCGATGATCACGCGCTTGTTCGTCGGGATATTGACGCCAGCAATACGAGCCACGTCTGCTCTCCTTCAATCAACCCAGGGCTTTACCCTGCGCCGTTCAACAACAAGGGACCGGAGTTCGCTCCCCCAACCACACTGAGGAACCGAATCCAGTCCAATAATCCATGAGACTGGGCGGTTCTTTAAGGAATGCGCAACCCGAAGTCAACAGGGCCGCTCATTCCAATATTCTACTTCTCTACGGCGGCGCGGATGGCCTTGGTCACGTCTTCGACCTGGGCCATGCCATCCACAGTCTTGAGCAACCCCTTGCGCCGGTAATAATCGACCAGGGGTGCGGTCTGCTCACGATAAATGTTCAGACGGTTACGCAGTACTTCTTCATTGTCGTCCGCCCGTGCGCCGCTGGTCGCCGCGCTCTCGCGGGCCCGATTGACGACGCGGGCGACGAGCACATCCGGATCGGCCGTGATTTCCACGACGGCATCGAGCTGCATGCCCTTGTCCGCCAGCATCTGATCCAGTGCCTGGGCCTGCGGAGTAGTCCGCGGAAAGCCGTCGAGCACGAAACCAGCCTTGCAATCCGCCTGGTCCAGCCGCTCCGACACGATGCCATTGACGATATCGTCGGAGACGAGATTGCCTTGGTCCATCACTTCCTTGGCTGCGAGCCCCATCGGCGTCTGGGCCTTGATGGCGGCGCGCAGGATGTCGCCGGTGGAAAGTTGCGGAATACCATAGGTATCGATCAATACCTTGGCCTGCGTCCCCTTCCCCGCCCCCGGCGGCCCCAGAAGTATCAACCTCATCGACGCTTGCCCCCTAGCCGCGACCTTTTCACCAATCCCTCATACTGCTGCGCAATCAGGTGGCTCTGGACCTGGCTGATCGTATCGAGCGTCACAGTCACCATGATCAGCAGCGAGGTGCCGCCGATGAACTGGCTGACATTGAGCTGGCTGTGGATCATCTCGGGGATGAGCGCCACCACCGTCAGATAGATCGCACCGATAACCGTGATGCGGGTCAGCACGTAGTCGATATGCTGCGCAGTCCTTTCACCCGGACGAATGCCCGGAATGAACCCACCCGAACGCTTCAGATTGTCCGCGGTTTCCTGCGGATTGAAGACGATGGCAGTGTAGAAGAACGAGAAGAAAATGATCAGTACGGCGAAGATGATCAGATAGAGCGGCTGGCCGCGGCCGAGCAGCGCCGCCGTAACCTGCAGCCATTGCGGGGCATTACCCTGCGCCGCGAACGACGCAATGGTAGCCGGCAGCAACAGCAGGGACGAGCCGAAGATCACCGGGATTACGCCCGAGGTATTCAACTTCAGCGGCAGGTGCGACGTATCGCCCTGGAACATCTTGTTGCCGACCTGGCGCTTCGGATACTGGATCAGCAGCCGGCGCTGGGCCCGCTCGAAGAACACGATGACGCCGATGACCACGATGGCCAGCACCAGGATGCCGAAGGCCGCAAAGCCCGGCAAGGCGCCGGTGGCGCTCAGCTGCAGCGTCTGGCCGATGGTCACCGGCAGGTTGGCCACGATACCGGCGAAGATGATCAGCGAAATGCCGTTGCCGACGCCGCGCGAGGTAATCTGCTCACCCAGCCACATCAGGAACATCGTGCCGCCGACCAGCGTGATCACGGTCGAGACGCGGAAAAACCAGCCCGGCTCCAGAACGACGCCCTGGCTGCCTTCGAGGCCCACCGCAATGCCATAGGCCTGCACGGCGCAGAACACCACGGCGAGATAGCGCGTGTACTGATTGAGCTTGCGACGACCCGCCTCACCCTCCTTGCGCATCGCTTCGAGGCGCGGCGAGGCGGTGGTGATGACCTGCACCACGATCGATGCGGTGATGTACGGAATGAGGTTCAGCGCAAAGATCGCCATGCGGTGCACCGCACCGCCGGCGAAAACATCGAGCATACCGAAAATGCCCTGCTGCGAACTCTGAAAAGTCTGCGCAAACGCATCCGGATCGATGCCCGGCACCGGAATATAGGTGCCCAGTCGATAAACAAGCAGCGCGCCCAGTGTGAACCAGATGCGCTGCTGCAAAGCCTTCGCCTTGGCGAAGGTCGCGAAATTGAGATTACGTGCCAGTTGCTCGGCTGCGGACGCCATAGTCGTTCCCTAACCCTGAGGGCTAAAACCCTCAGGCTTCAGCCGATGCTTTTGCCTCTGGCATATCGACCTTGCCACCCGCAGCTTCAATAGCAGCGATGGCGCCGGCCGAAGCATGCGCAACCTTGAACGTCACCTTCTTGGACGTGAACTCGGTCGAACCGCCGATCAGGCGAACGCCATCCAGCGGACGACGGATTACACCGGCACCCACCAGAGCTGCCGCATCGATCACGCCCTTGGCGTCGAGCTTGCCGGCATCGATCGCCACCTGGATGCGGTCGAGACGCACGGCGTTCCACTTCTTGGGGTCATGCGAGTTGAAGCCACGCTTCGGCATACGCATGTGCAAGGGCATCTGACCGCCCTCGAAGCCGCCGATTGCAACACCCGAGCGTGCGGTCTGGCCCTTGCCACCGCGCCCACCGGTCTTGCCCTTGCCGGAGCCGATACCACGGCCAATCCGGATGCGGGTCTTCGAGGAACCCTCGTTGTCGCGAAGTTCGTTCAAACGCGTCATGTGCGCCACCTATTCCCAAAGCGCACCGCCGTCGCCGGCTCACGCGCAAAATCAAATGTCGTGGACCGGCACGCGGCCGGTCCAGAGGTTATTGCTCGCTGACGACCCGGACCAGGTGCGGCAGCTTGTTGATCATGCCGCGCACTTCCGGAGTATCCTTCAGCGTCGATTGCTTGCGGATCTTGTTCAGTCCGAGGCCGATGAGAGTAGCGCGCTGGCTCTTCTCGCGGCGGACGGGGCTGGCGGTCTGCTCGACGGTTACAGTCTTGTCGGCCATTTTCTAACTCTCCGTCAGATTAAGCCTCGGCCGCAGCTTCGCCGCGGCGAGCCTGCAGTTCCGAAACCTTGAGGCCGCGGCGCGCCGCAACCGAACGCGGGCTGTCGACGCGCTTCAGCGCATCGAAGGTGGCCCGCACCATGTTGTAGGGATTGGCGGTACCCTGCGACTTGGCAACGATGTCGTTGATGCCAAGCGTCTCGAACACGGCGCGCATCGGACCACCGGCGATGATGCCGGTACCCGGAACGGCAGCGCGCAGGATCACCTTGCCGGCGCCATGACGACCGACCACATCGTGGTGCAGCGTACGGGCATCGCGCAGCGGCACGCGAATGAGCTGGCGCTTGGCCTGCTCGGTTGCCTTGCGGATGGCTTCGGGAACTTCGCGCGCCTTGCCATGGCCGAAACCGACCCGGCCCTTCTGATCACCAACGACGACGAGTGCGGCGAAACCGAAACGCCGGCCACCCTTCACCACCTTGGCCACACGATTGATGTGAACCAGACGGTCGACAAATTCACTGTCGCGATCGCGTTCTTGAACGTCTCTCATGGACTTCTTTTCCTTTGTCGTGGTCGGCGCTTAGAAGCTCAACCCGCCTTCGCGGGCGGCATCAGCCAGGGCCTTGACCCGACCGTGATAGATATAGGCGCCGCGATCGAAGATCACCTCGGCAACACCAGCCTTGACGCCGCGTTCAGCGATAAGCTTGCCGATCTCGGCAGCCGCCTCGGCGGTGGCGCCGTTCTTGACCTTGGTCTTGACGTCCTTGTCGATGGTCGAAGCGGCTGCAAGCGTGCGGCCGGTCGCATCATCGAT
The DNA here is from genome assembly GCA_036499825.1 of Devosiaceae bacterium. Taxonomy (GTDB): domain Bacteria; phylum Pseudomonadota; class Alphaproteobacteria; order Rhizobiales; family Devosiaceae; genus Paradevosia. The sequence goes on along the minus strand of DASYCZ010000026.1, from coordinate 278,466 downwards.
GATCTGCGCGTAGATATTCTTGTCCGAACGGAAAACCGACAGACGCGGGCGACCGAAGGCACGAGCCTTGAGTGCGCGGCGAACGCGGGCCTTGCGGCGGTCCGCTCCCTTGGTGCTGATTGCCATAGCCGGCGCTCCTTACTTCTTCTTGCCTTCTTTCTTGGCGACATATTCGCCAAGATAACGCACGCCCTTGCCCTTGTAGGGCTCCGGCTTCCTGTACGCGCGAATATTCGCGGCGACCTGGCCGACCTGCTGCTTGTCGATGCCGGTGATGACGACTTCCGTCGGCGCCGGCGCGGCAAGCGTGATTCCCTTGGGGGCTTCATAGACCACTTCGTGGCTGAACCCGAGCGAAAGCTTCAGGTCCTTGCCCTGCATGGCGGCGCGATAACCCACGCCCTGGATCTGCAGCCGGCGTTCGAAACCGGCGGTTACGCCCGTCACCATGTTCTGGATCAGAGCGCGCGTCGTCCCCCAGGCAGCCCGGGCTTCCTTGGTGTCGTTCGTCGGCTCGACGACCACGCCGTGGTCGGTCTGCTTGACGTCGACGCTGTCCATCAGCGTGAAATTCAGTTCACCCTTCGGACCCTTGGCGGTTACGACACGACCATTGATGGTCACGGTCACGCCATTCACGGGAGCCACGGGCTTCTTGCCAGTACGGGACATTTCTAAAACCTTCTTGAGTAATCGTCTTACCCGCCTTCTTAGAAGACGCGGCAGAGTACCTCGCCACCAACGTTATTCGCCTTCGCCTCATGGTCGGCCATGACGCCCTTGGGAGTCGACAGGATCGACACGCCGAGGCCGGAAGCCACCTGAGGAATATTCTTCACCGACGCATAGACGCGGCGACCCGGACGGGACACGCGCTCGATGGTGCGGATGACCGGAGTGCTATCCGAATACTTCAGTTCGATTTCGTATTCGCTAAGACCGTTCTCGAACTTGGTCTCGTGATAACCGCGGATGAAGCCTTCCGACTGCAGCACGTCAAGCACGCGACCGCGCAGGGTCGAAGCCGGCGTCGTGACGCTGTTCTTACGACGCATCTGCGCATTGCGGATGCGGGTCAGCATATCGCCGATTGGATCTGTAAGGGCCATTCTTGTTCTCTCCTTACCAGCTCGACTTGACCAGCCCAGGCACCTGCCCGAGATTGCCCAACTCGCGCAGCGCGATACGGCTCAGCTTGAACTTGCGATAGACGGCGCGCGGACGACCCGACACTTCGCAACGGTTGCGAATACGACCGGGGGCAGAATTACGCGGCAGCTCCGCCAGCTTCAGCTGGGCCTTGAAGCGATCTTCCGGGCTGACCGATTGATCCTTAGTCAGGGCCTTAAGCGCGGCGCGCTTGCCAGCATAGCTCTTGGCCAGCTTCCGGCGGCGGTTGTTCTTTTCGATGGCGCTCGTCTTTGCCATATCGTCCTCTTTCTCGCGTTACCGATTACTGCCGGAACGGGAAGTTGAATGCCTTGAGAAGCGCACGCGCTTCGTCGTCGGTCTTGGCCGTCGTGCACACCACGATGTCCATGCCCCAGACCTGATCGATCTGGTCGTAGTTGATTTCCGGGAAAATGATATGTTCCTTGATGCCCATGGCGTAGTTGCCACGGCCGTCAAAGCTCGCCGGATTGAGACCGCGGAAGTCTCGGACACGCGGCAGTGCGATGTTCACCAGACGATCCAGGAACTCGTACATGCGTTGGCGACGCAAGGTCACCTTCACGCCGAGCGGCATGTTCTCACGCACCTTGAAGCCGGCGATCGACTTGCGGGCATGCGTGATGACCGGCTTCTGGCCCGAGATGCGCTCCAGATCGGCGGCAGCGGACTTCACCTTCTTGGTGTCGTTCACAGCCTCGCCGACGCCCATGTTCAGCACGATCTTCTCGAGCTTGGGCACCTGCATCGGATTCTTGTAGCCGAATTCCTTGGTCAGGCCGGCACGAATGGCGTCGTCATACTGCGTACGCAGACGCGGAATATAAATGGTATCAGCCATCGATCACATCTCCGGTGCTCTTGGCGACGCGCGTCTTCACGCCGTCCTTGATCTGGAAACCGACACGTGTCGGCTTGCCGGCGGCATCGGCCACGGCAATGTTCGACAGATGGATCGACGCTTCCTTGGTATAGATACCGGCATCCTGGGCAGCAGACTGCTTGGTATGCCGGCGCACCAGGTTGATCCCCTGCACCAAGGCACGGGTCTCGTCCGGGAGCACCTGCAGGACCTTGCCGGTCTTGCCCTTGTCCTTGCCGGTCAAAACGACGACGTTGTCGCCCTTCTTAATCTTGGCAGCCATCACAGCACCTCAGGAGCCAGCGAGATGATCTTCATATGGTTCTTGGCGCGGAGTTCGCGCGGAACAGGTCCGAAGATACGGGTGCCGATCGGCTCTTTCTGATTGTTGATCAGAACCGCGGCGTTCTTGTCGAAGCGGATGACGGTCCCGTCCGCACGGCGGACCGGGAAGGAGGTACGAACGACGACCGCCTTCATAACCTGGCCCTTCTTGACGCGGCCGCGCGGGATAGCGTCCTTGACCGACACCACGATGATGTCGCCAACCGACGCATACTTGCGATGCGAACCGCCCAGCACCTTGATGCACATGACACGACGCGCGCCGGAATTATCCGCGACGTCGAGATTTGATTGCATCTGAATCATGACTGGATGCCTTCTTGTTACACGGACCGCCTATCAGGAGGTACCGCCCTAAAACCTAAATCCGCTTACGCCGACGGGACGAGCGTCCAGCGCTTATTCTTCGAGATCGGCGCGCATTCCTCGATCCACACCGTGTCCCCGACTTTGGCCACATTGGCTTCGTCGTGGGCATGGTATTTCTTGGACCGGCGCACGGTCTTCTTCATCACCGGATGGGTGAAACGTCTCTCGACGCGCACCACCACCGTCTTTTCGTTCGTGTCGGAGACCACTGTCCCCTGCAAAACGCGTTTTGGCATTGGGACCGCTCCTTACTTAGCTGCGTTCTTTTCAGCCAGGACCGTCTTGATACGCGCGATTTCGCGGCGGACCTGACGGAACCGGGCCGGGGATTCCAGCTGCTGGGTAGCGCGCTGGAAACGCAGATTGAACTGCTCTTTCTTGAGGCCCAGAAGCTGGTCCTTGAGTTCGTCGGCCGTCTTGGCCCGAATATCAGTGGCTGCCATCTTTGCCTCTTAGTCGTTGATGCGGGCAACGACCCGCGTCATGATCGGAAGCTTCATGGCGCCGAGGCGCAGAGCTTCCCGGGCGACGTCCTCGGGGACGCCGTCGATTTCGAACACGATCCGGCCCGGCTTGACGCGCGCGGCCCAGAACTCCACCGAACCCTTGCCCTTACCCATGCGGACTTCGGTCGGCTTCTTGGAAACCGGCAGATCCGGAAACACCCGGATCCAGACGCGGCCCTGACGCTTCATCTCGCGAGTGATCGCGCGGCGAGCCGCCTCGATCTGACGCGCGGTAACGCGCTCCGGCTCGGTTGCCTTCAAGCCATACTGGCCGAAGTTCAGATCCGTACCGCCCTTGGCGACGCCATGGATGCGGCCCTTGTGGGCCTTCCGGAACTTAGTACGTTTTGGTTGCAGCATGGCTCTTTACCTTCTTAGCTGGCTGCCTGGGCGCGACGATGCGAACCGCCGTCACCACCTTCGGTAGCGCGGCGCTCATGCGCCATCGGGTCATGCTCGAGCACTTCGCCCTTGAAGATCCAGACTTTGATACCGATGATGCCATAGGTCGTTTCGGCCTCGGCAAAACCATAATCGATGTCGGCACGCAGCGTATGCAGCGGCACGCGGCCTTCGCGATACCATTCCGTACGGGCGATATCGGCACCACCCAGACGGCCACCAACGTTCACGCGGATGCCGCCGGCGCCCATGCGGATCGCCGTCTGCACCGAGCGCTTCATCGCACGGCGGAACGCCACGCGGCGCTCGAGCTGCTGGGCAATGCCCTGCGCCACCAGGTTCGCATCCGTCTCGGGCTTGCGCACTTCGACGATGTTGATGTGCACTTCGCTGTCGGTGAACTTTTTCACCTTGGCGCGGATCTTGTCGATGTCAGCGCCCTTCTTGCCGATCACAATGCCCGGACGAGCTGTGTGGATCGACACGCGGCACTTGCGGTGCGGACGTTCGATGACAATCTTGGAAACGGCGGCCTGCTTCAGATCGGCAAGCAGTGTCTCACGGATCTTCAGGTCTTCCTGAAGCAGATTACCGTATTCACCCTTGTTGGCGTACCAGCGCGAGTCCCAGGTGCGATTGATCCCGAGACGCAGACCGATTGGATTGATCTTCTGGCCCATTATGCCGCTTCCTCAACTTGCCGCACCACAATCGTCAGGTGCGAAAAAGGCTTCTCGACGCGCGCTGCCTTACCACGGCCGCGAGCCATGAAGCGCTTCATCACCAGCGAGTTGCCGACGAACGCTTCCGCTACGACCAGGGCATCGGTATCGAGGCCATGGTTGTTTTCCGCATTGGCGATGGCGCTCTCGAGCACCTTCTTGACCTGCACCGCAATCCGCTTGTGCGAAAACTGCAGCTCGGCCAAGGCCTTTTCGACCTTCTTGCCGCGGATCATCTGAGCCACGAGGTTCAGCTTCACCGGGCTGATGCGCAGCATGCGCAGGACGGCCCTAGCCTCGTTGTCCTTGAGCGCGCGTTCTGTTTTCGGCTTGCTCATCGTTACTTCCTCTTGGCCTTCTTGTCGGCCGCATGCCCGTAATAGGTACGGGTCGGAGCGAATTCGCCGAACTTGTGACCGATCATGTCTTCGTTGACCGAAACCGGCACGTGCTTGTGGCCGTTATGGACGCCGAAGGTGATGCCCACGAACTGCGGCAGGATGGTAGAGCGACGGCTCCACATCTTGATCACTTCGTTGCGGCCACCCTCACGGACCTTCTCTGCCTTCTTCAGCAGATAGCCGTCGACGAACGGGCCCTTCCAGATTGAACGTGCCATGGCTTAACGGCCCTTCTTCACGTGACGGCTGCGAACGATGAACTTGTCCGTAGCCTTATTGCTGCGCGTCTTCTTGCCCTTGGTCGGCTTGCCCCACGGCGTAACCGGGTGACGGCCACCGGACGTACGACCTTCACCACCACCATGCGGGTGATCGACCGGGTTCATGGTCACGCCGCGGTTGACGGGCTTGCGACCCAACCAACGGCTGCGACCGGCCTTGCCGAGCGAGGTATTCGAGTGGTCCTGGTTGCTGACCGCGCCAACGGTGGCAAGGCAGGTTCCATGGACGCGGCGCTGCTCACCGGAGTTGAGGCGGAGAATAGCCCAGCCCTGATCGCGGCCCACATACTGGGCGTAGGCACCGGCAGAACGCGCGATCTGGCCGCCCTTGCGGGGCTTCAGCTCGACATTGTGCACGATCGTGCCGACCGGCATGCGTTCCAGCGGCATCGCGTTGCCCGGCTTCACGTCGACGGTGCCGAGCGAGGAGATCACCTTGTCGCCGGCAGCCAAACGCTGCGGCGCCACGATATAAGCCTGCTCGCCGTCTTCGTAATTGACCAGTGCGATGAATGCGGTCCGGTTCGGATCGTATTCGAGACGCTCGATCGTCCCCACCGCATCGAACTTCACGCGGCGGAAGTCAACGATACGGTAAGTCCGCTTGTGCCCGCCACCACGGTGGTAGGCAGTGATGCGGCCACGATTGTTGCGACCACCCTTCTTGGACAGACCCTCGGTAAGGGTCTTGACCGGGGCGCCGTTCCACAGCTCCGACCGGTCGGTCGTGATGAGCTGGCGGCGGCCTTCAGAGGTCGGGTTGTAAGTTTTAAGAGCCATTTTCGTCTCTATCCCTTAAAGGCCGGTCGAAATATCGATCGACTGACCGTCAACCAGGGTCACGATGGCCTTCTTGACGTCGTTGCGAACGCCCAGCTTGCCGCGGAACCGCTTCACCTTGCCCTTGCGGAGCAGAGTGTTGACTGCCTTCACCTTGACCGAGAACAGCGCCTCGACGGCGGCCTTGATCTCGGGCTTGCTCGCGCTCACCGCCACGTCGAACACAACCTGGTTGTGTTCCGACGACATCGTCGACTTCTCAGTCACGACCGGGTTACGGATAATGTCGTAATGCTTGAACGTGCTCATGCGAACCGTGCCTCCAGCGCGTCGAGCGCGGCTTTGGTCAGGACGAGCTTCTGGCGACGGAGAATGTCGACGACATTGATCCCCTGCACCGGAAGCACATCGATCTGCGGAATGTTACGAGCCGCAAGAGCGAAGTTCTCGTCGACGGTTTCGCCGTCGATGATCAGCGCATTCAGCCATTCCAGCTTACCGAAGGTGGTACGCAGCGCGGCGGTCTTGGGCGCCGACGTCACGACGCTGTCCAGGATCACCAGCTCGCCGGCCTTCGCCTTGGACGAAAGGGCATGCTTGAGCGCCAGGGCGCGGACCTTCTTGGGCAGCTCGATCGCGTGGCTGCGCGGAGTCGGACCGAATGCACGGCCACCACCACGGAACTGCGGTGCCTTGCGATCGCCATGGCGAGCGCCGCCCGATCCCTTCTGCTTCACGAACTTGCGGCCGGTACGGCTGCCTTCCGAACGATGCTTCACATCGTGCGTGCCGGCCATCGCCTTCAGCTGCTGGTAACGGACCATGCGGTGCAGAATGTCCTGGCGAACTTCAAGGCCGAACAAATCGTCCTTCAGTGTCACCGAACCTGCATCTTTGCCGTCTAAGGTGGTAATCTGGAGTTCCATTATTTCGTCTCCTCAGCGACGGCGGCAGCCGGCTTGAACGAGCCAGGAACAGCAGCGTCCTTGGGAGCGGACTTCTTCACGGCGTCCTTGATCTGGATCCAGCCGCCCTTGGCGCCCGGAACCGAACCCTGAACCATGATCAGGCCGCGTTCCACATCGGTCTTGACGACCTTGAGGTTCTGCGTCGTGACGCGCTCATCACCGAGATGACCAGGCATCTTCTTGTTCTTGAAGGTCTTGCCCGGGTCCTGACGGCCACCGGTGGAACCGATCGAGCGGTGGGACACCGACACGCCGTGCGATGCACGCAGGCCGCCGAAGTTCCAGCGCTTCATACCGCCGGCGAAACCCTTACCGATCGAAACGCCCGTCACATCCACGAGCTGCCCTTCGACGAAGTGGTCGGCCTGCATCGTCGCGCCAACCTCGATGAGGTTGTCGGCGTCGACGCGGAACTCCGCGACGTGACGCTTGATCTCGACCTTGGCCACGGCATACTGGCCGCGCTCCGCCTTGGACGTGTTCTTCGCCTTGGCAATGCCGGCGCCCAACTGCAGCGCGACATAGCCGTCTTTATCTTGCGTCCGCTGGCCCACCACCTGGCAGTTCTGCAGCCCGAGCACCGTCACGGGGACGTGCGAGCCGTCCTCGGTGAAAATGCGGGTCATGCCCAGCTTCTGTGCGATCAAACCAGAACGCATCGGATTAAACCTTCTCTGTTGCCTTAGAGCTTGATTTCGACGTCTACGCCGGCGGCGAGATCGAGCTTCATCAGGGCATCAACCGTCTGAGGTGTCGGGTCCACAATGTCCAGAAGACGCTTGTGGGTCCGGATTTCAAACTGCTCACGGCTCTTCTTATCGATGTGAGGCGAGCGGTTGACGGTGAACTTTTCAATTCGCGTCGGCAGCGGGATCGGGCCACGCACCTGTGCACCCGTACGCTTCGCCGTGTTGACGATCTCGCGCGTGGACGTATCCAGAACGCGATGGTCAAACGCTTTGAGCCGAATGCGAATGTTTTGACCGTTCATCTTTTTTTCCTAGCGAAAAATGGAACGCGGCGCGCTCTAAAGCGGCGCGCCGCGACTAGCATTTCCGTCCTACTTGAGGATCTTGGCAACCACGCCGGCGCCGACCGTACGACCACCTTCACGGATAGCGAAGCGGAGCTTCTCTTCCATTGCGATCGGCACGATGAGCTGGACGTTCATGTTGATGTTGTCGCCCGGCATAACCATTTCCGTGCCTTCCGGCAGGGTCACGATGCCCGTCACGTCAGTCGTACGGAAGTAGAACTGGGGACGGTAGTTGCCGAAGAACGGAGTGTGACGACCACCCTCTTCCTTGGTGAGGATATAAGCCTCAGCAACGAAGTCGGTATGCGGGGTCACGGAACCCGGCTTGCACAGAACCTGGCCGCGCTCAACCTGAGTGCGGTCGATACCGCGGATCAGCGCGCCGATGTTGTCGCCAGCCTGGCCCTGATCGAGCAGCTTGCGGAACATTTCAACGCCGGTCACGGTCGTCTTCTGGGTCGCCTTGATCCCGACGATCTCGACTTCCTCGCCCACCTTCACGATGCCGCGCTCGACACGGCCGGTGACCACGGTGCCACGACCAGAGATCGAGAACACGTCTTCGATCGGCATCAGGAACGGCTGGTCGATCGGACGCTCGGGCTGCGGAATGTAGTCGTCCACAGTCTTCATCAGCGCCAGAACCGCGTCGTGGCCGAGCTTCGGATCGCCGTTGTTCAGAGCTTCAGTCGCCGAACCCTTGGTGATCGGGATATCGTCGCCCGGGAATTCGTAGGACGACAGCAGCTCGCGGACTTCCAGCTCGACGAGTTCCAGCAATTCCGGATCGTCGACCATGTCGCACTTGTTCAGGAACACCACCAGAGCCGGCACACCGACCTGACGAGCGAGCAGGATGTGCTCGCGGGTCTGCGGCATCGGGCCGTCGGCAGCCGACACGACCAGGATCGCGCCGTCCATCTGGGCAGCACCGGTGATCATGTTCTTCACATAGTCAGCGTGGCCGGGGCAATCGACGTGAGCGTAGTGACGGTTGGCCGTCTCGTACTCGACGTGTGCCGTATTGATGGTGATGCCGCGAGCGCGCTCTTCCGGAGCAGCGTCGATCTGGTCATAGGCCTTGAAAGTCGCCCCGCCCGTCTCGGCAAGCACCTTGGTGATCGCTGCGGTCAACGAGGTCTTGCCATGGTCGACGTGGCCAATGGTCCCGATGTTGCAGTGCGGCTTGCTGCGGGAAAACTTTTCCTTACCCATCGCTTTTCTCCATAGGTCGCCGGTATTCACACCAGCGAGGAAGGTTGGTTTCTTCTAAATCAGGCGTATTTGGCCTGGATTTCATCGGCCACCGCTTGCGGGACCTGTTCGTAGTGATCGAACTGCATCGTGTACTGCGCACGACCCTGGCTCATCGAGCGCAGCGAGTTCACATAGCCGAACATGTTGGCGAGCGGCACATAAGCATTCACGACCTGGATCACACCACGGTTTTCAGTACCGTGGATCTGTCCGCGCCGGGAATTCAGATCGCCGATGACGTCGCCCATGTAATCTTCCGGCGTCGTCACTTCAACCTTCATGATCGGCTCGAGCAGCTTCGGCGAAGCCTTGCGCAGGCCTTCGTTGAAACCGGCACGACCGGCGATTTCGAAAGCCAGCACCGAGGAGTCGACGTCGTGGTAGGCGCCGTCCGTCAGAGTCACCTTCACGTCGACGACCGGGAAGCCGATCAGCGGGCCTGCGCCCATCACCGATTTCACGCCCTTTTCGACGCCCGGGATGTATTCCCGCGGCACCGAGCCGCCAACGATGCTGTTGACGAACTCAAGACCCTTGCCCGGCTCGCTCGGCTCGATGACGAGCTTGACGCGGGCGAACTGGCCCGAACCACCGGACTGCTTCTTGTGCGTGTAGTCGACTTCCGACTTACGCGTAATCGTTTCGCGGTAGGCCACCTGCGGCTGACCGATGTTAGCCTCGACCTTGAACTCGCGGCGCATGCGGTCGACGATGATGTCGAGGTGCAATTCGCCCATGCCCGAGATGATGGTCTGGCCGGATTCTTCGTCGGTCTTGACGCGGAAGCTCGGATCCTCGGCGGCAAGGCGATTGAGCGCGAGGCCCATCTTTTCCTGGTCGGCCTTGGACTTGGGCTCCACGGCGATGTCGATAACCGGCTCGGGGAAGATCATCCGTTCGAGAATGACCGGCGAGCTGGCGGTGCAGAGCGTATCACCGGTCGTCGTATCCTTGAGGCCCACGATGGCGACGATGTCGCCGGCGAAGCCTTCAGTGATCTGCTCACGGCTGTTGGCATGCATCTGGAACATACGGCCAACGCGTTCGCGCTTTTCCTTGACCGTGTTCTCGAGCATGGCCCCCTGCTCCAGGTGACCCGAATAGATGCGGCAGAACGTCAACTGGCCCATGTGCGGGTCGTTGGCGATCTTGAAAGCCAGCATCGACAGCGGCTCTTTGTCGTCGGCATGACGCTCGATCGGCTGTTCGGTCTTGGCGTCGATGCCCTTGATCGCCGGAATGTCGATCGGCGACGGCAGGAAGTCGATAACGCCATCGAGCAGCGGCTGAACGCCCTTGTTCTTGAAGGCGGAACCGCAGAACACCGGGAAGAACGACACCGAGATCGTACCCTTGCGGACCAGCTTGCGGATGGTGTCGTTGTCCGGCATCTCGCCGTTCAGATACGCTTCCATCGCGGCATCGTCCTGCTCGACGGCAGTCTCGATCAGCTGTTCACGGTACTTTACGGCGCGGTCCTTGAGATCGGCCGGAATTTCGACGACGTCCCACTGGGCGCCCAATTCTTCATTGCGCCAGACGAGAGCATTCATCTCGACCAGGTCGACGACGCCCTTGAAGTCGTTCTCGGCGCCGATCGGCAGCTGCATGACAACAGCCTTGGCACCCAGACGCGAGCCAACCATCTCGACGCAACGGTAGAAATCGGCACCGATCTTGTCCATCTTGTTGACGAAGATCATGCGCGGCACGTTGTACTTGTCGGCCTGGCGCCAGACGGTTTCCGTCTGCGGCTCGACACCGGCATTGGCATCGAGCAGCGCGATGGCGCCGTCGAGCACGCGCAGCGAACGCTCGACCTCAATCGTGAAGTCCACGTGGCCGGGAGTGTCGATGATGTTGAACCGGTGCAGATGGCCGGTACGGCCCTTCCAGAACGTGGTCGTCGCGGCGGACGTGATGGTGATGCCGCGTTCCTGCTCCTGCTCCATCCAGTCCATGGTCGCGGCGCCATCGTGGACTTCGCCGATCTTATGGGACTTGCCGGTGTAGTACAGGATACGTTCGGTGGTCGTGGTCTTGCCAGCATCGATGTGAGCCATGATGCCGAAGTTACGGTAGTCTTCGATTTTATGTTCGCGAGCCATATCGACCTACCAGCGGTAATGCGAGAAGGCACGGTTGGCGTCAGCCATACGATGCGTATCTTCGCGTTTCTTGACTGCCTGCCCACGGCCGTTGAGCGCATCCATCAGCTCGCCGGAAAGGCGCTCGCGCATGGTGTGCTCGCCGCGCTTGCGGGCAGATTCGATGAGCCAGCGAATGGCCAGGGCCTGCTGACGATCGGTGCGAACTTCCACCGGAACCTGATACGTCGCACCGCCAACGCGGCGGGAGCGCACTTCCACGGCCGGACGGACATTGTCCAGGGCGGTGTGGAAGACAGTGATCGGATCCTGCTTGGTCTTGGCCTGCACGATATCGAACGCGCCGTAGACGATGCCTTCGGCGGCCGACTTCTTGCCGTCCTGCATGAGGGAGTTCATGAACTTGGTCACGACGAGATCGCCGAACTTGGGGTCCGGGATAACGTCACGCTTTTCTGCGCGGTGGCGACGGGACATTGATCAGGTCTCCTTACTTCGGACGCTTCGCGCCGTACTTCGAACGGCGCTGCCTGCGATCCTTGACGCTCTGTGTGTCGAGGACGCCGCGCAGAACGTGATAACGAACGCCGGGAAGGTCACGGACACGACCGCCGCGAATGAGCACAACGGAGTGCTCCTGCAGGTTGTGGCCTTCGCCAGGGATATAGGAAATGACTTCGCGCTGCGTGGTCAGACGGACCTTAGCCACCTTGCGCAGTGCCGAATTCGGCTTCTTCGGGGTCGTCGTGTACACACGGCTGCAAACACCGCGCTTTTGCGGGTTCGCTTCCATCGCCGGGACTTTGTTCCGCTTCGGCTTGGCTTGCCGGGGCTTGCGGATCAACTGATTAATGGTCGGCATTGCGCTCTTTCCATCCGTCCAGATTAGTGGTGCAGATATAGCAAACCAAATGGCGCCCGCTCGAACTCATCAGAGATCGGCGGCGCCTGTAATGCAGCGGACCACCTTCCACAGCGGAAAGCGTTCATGCGCACAAGGATTGCAACGTCTGTTACCAAAACTAGTGTGTTTGAGTTTCCTGGATGCCCGCGCAGGTGGCAGATACCCGGTTGAAACTCACGACCGACCGTTAAGGTGGGCTGCGTATAACCCCCAGCCCCTACCCCGTCAAGGGCAAGTCTTAAAAAAGGCTGTCATATAGCCCTCATGCGCCCGCCATATGGATTATCGGGCCTCTTGAGGGTCCTCCCAGACAATCTATCCGTATGATTTCGCGGATGCTCTGGAATCATTGTGGCGATTCCAGATATCAAAGAGGGGTTCACTTAGGTTTCAAAGCGGTTCCCGAGGGAATCGAGGGAGAACGATATGAAGATAAGCACGCTGATTCTTGCCGGGGCTCTGTTCGCCGGCCTGGCGACCTCCGCCTACGCCGCCGGGGACGATGTGCTCGACGGCAGCAATGTCGATGAGATTCTGAGCCTGGCCAGCAGCCACGGCAACGCCGACCTCCAAAAGCAGGACAATGGCGACCCCAAGATCAAGGGCGACATGAATGGCGTCTCGTACTCCATCTATTTCATGAACTGCACCGACAACAAGGATTGCGAGGACCTGAACTTCTATTCAGGTTTTCTCAACGTCAAACCGAGCACCGAGACCATCAACAAGTGGAATCAGGAAAAGCGCTTCGGCAAGGCCTATCTCGATGAAGACGGCGACGCGGTGGTCGAGATGGATATCAACCTCGAACACGGCATCACCTCGGACAACATGGACGCGGATCTCGATGTCTGGGGCATCGTGCTGGACCAGTACACCGACGAAATCGGCTACAAGAAAGACGACGACAAATAGTCGGCCGCTTCAGTGCTTGATTTCTGGGGCGGCTAAGGCCGCCCTTTTCGTTTCCGGAGCTGCCTGATGAAGGTCAAACGCATCGTCGCCAACATCGACACTCGAAACATCCCCGCGGCGCGCCGCTTCTACGGTGACGTCCTTGGCCTCGAGGTGCTGATGGATCATGGCTGGATCGCCACTTACGGCTCGGCCGAGCTGGCCAGTGTCCAGATCAGCTTTGCCGAGCACGGCGGCTCGGCGACTCCAACACCTGATCTTTCCATCGAGGTCGACGACCTCGACGCCGCGCTCGCCGGTATGCAACAGGCCGGCTTCGCCATCGAATACGGTCCTGTCGAAGAGCCCTGGGGCGTGCACCGTTTCTATGTGCGCGACCCCTTCGGCCGTTTGGTCAACATTCTGATGCACGAGTAATGCGGCGCTCAGTTTACGATGGCGATCGTGAAGCCGTCATAACCCTTGCTGCCAACCGTCTGCAGGGCCGTTGCGGTCAGGCGTTTGTCGGCGCCCTGGATTTCGATGGCGGCCCGCGCACCGCCAACGTTCCGGTCGCCGCTGCCGGGGTCGACCACGCCGCCATTGCGGATGACGTTGTCGCAGATGATTACCGAGCCGCTGCGCGTCAGCTTGAGCGCCCAGCCGAGATAGCCGGCATTATTAGGCTTGTCGGCATCGATGAAAACGAGATCGAACGGCCCTGCCCCTTCGGCCGCCAGCTTCGGCAGAGTTTCAAGCGCCGGCCCGACGCGGATGTCGACCCTGTCGGCAACCCCGGCCCGCGCGATATTGCTGCGCGCGACTTCGGCGTGGTGCGCCTCGAACTCCAGGCTGACCAGGCGTCCATCCGCAGGCAGCGCCCGCGCCATCCAGATGCTCGAATAGCCCCCGAGCGTGCCAATCTCGAGAACGGTGCGCGCGCCACGCAGCCGCACCAGCAATTCGAGCAACCGCCCCTGGGTGGCAGAGACATCGATTGCCGGCAGGCCCGCCGCGGCGTTAGCCGCCAGAACGGCGTCCATGACGGGATCGTGCGGCAGCAGATGCTCGACCAGGTAGTCGTCGACCGCGCTCCAGGTTTTCTCGTTCACGGCGCTCTCCTTCTCACCCCTAGGACTGGGCTGCTTTCGGTGCCATACTCAGTGGAGCCGAACAGCAAAAGCTGCGGCCATTATAGGGAGATTTTCGTGTCCGATCATACCGATACTCATGCCCAGGCCGATTTCCTCGGTGGCCTCTCGATGGCGTTGCTCGCCCTCTGCATCCTGTTTCCGCTATTCGTCCTGCTTTCGGTCATGACGCATGGCTGATTCAAAAAGGGGGCCGATGGCCCCCTTTCCCGGCATGACGACGATTATTTAGCCGCAGGATCGAGGCTGAAAGCGACGAACTGCGTGAACTCGCCATCGGGATTGAAGTTGTTGTCCGAGGCGATGATCAGAGTGCGCTTGCCGTCCACCATCGGTCCCCAGGTCAGGTCTTCGACATTGTCGATGTCGAGGCCGAACGTCCCCTCATCGATGGTCAGCAGTTTCTGCTTGGCGACGGTCTTTATATCCATGCCCTTGATGGTATCGGCGCCATTCACATCCGTCGCGCCATCGAGCGAGGCAACGAAGAGATTGACCTGATTGCCGACGCCGATGGCAAACGAGCGCTCCAGCGTGATCAGCGTATTCTGATCGAAGGTCAGGAATTCCGACATGCCCTCGTCATTGTAGGGCTTGGGCGCCGTCGATGCCGTAAAGATCTTGGCGGTCTCATAGACGTATTCGGCAACCGGCTTGTGGGTCGCCAGGTCGAAGCGGATGAAACGCGACATGCTGCCGGCATCCAGCGTAGACTTGTCGCCATCCTGCGCCAGGGCGTTCTCCGTACCCGCCAGCAGGCTCTTGCCGTCCGCCGAGATCGTCAGCGCTTCGAAAGCCAGGTTGCTGCGCACGCCATGGGTACCATCGGCATTCGGCATATAGGCCGGCGGGACGTCGAAGGCAGCGACGAACGAGCCATCCAGATTGGCTTCCGTGATGCTGGGCTTGCCCCGCAGATCGCCTTCGCTGGACCAGTAGAGCTTGCCATTGGCGGAATCGACGCGGATGGATTCCGGATCGACGTCCTTCTTGGCGAAGGGTGTGCCCGCCGCGCTCATCAGCTCGTGACTGCCCAGGATATCGACGCTATGGACGCCCTTGCCGTCGATAGCGAGCTTGAGGGTGTAGAAACGGGCCGGTGCAAGTTCCGAGCGATCATCCGAGATAGCGTAGTACGTGTCGCTGGCGGCATCGTAGTCCATGCCGGAGATGCCCCCGAATTCCGTGCCCGCAATCTTGAGGCCGGTCGGCAACACGAACTCGCCGAGATAGCTCAGCTTGCCGATGCTGGTGGCCTCCTGGGCAAAGGCGGAAGTTGTTGCGGTCAGCGCGGTGCCGATGAGCAGTCCGAGCAGCACTGTGGTCTTCATGTCCAACTCCATCATAGATGAGGGCCTTGGCCTAGCGCCTGGCAGTAAAGCTCTCGCGACGCCGACGTGTCACTCCCATGAACAAAGGGGCCCGCAGGCCCCTCTGTCGGGATCGAACCGGAGGCTTATTCGGCCTTCAGGAAGTCGGCGACGTCGAGGATCATGAACTCCTCATCATCCTGCTTGCCCTGCTCGCGGCTGACGTCGAACGGATAGTTGTTGTCGTTGGCAACAACGATATGGTCCTGGTCGATGCGGTCGACGTTCTCGATGGTGTCGAACGGGAAGGTAAACACGCCGTCCTTGCTGCCGCGCGGCGCCAGGTGATCCGGATCCTTGATGTCGAGCAGGTCGATATAACCGACCTTTTGCAGGACATTGTTGGCATCCATCTTGTTGAAGTCGATCAGGTAGATGCGCTTCAGCTTGGCGGGCTTGGGGGCCCAGCCGTCACGGGCATCGCCCTGGTTCTGGTCACGCTCGATGATCAGCGCGCGGTGATCGTCGATCATGTTGAAGTCGCCGATCGAGTCGGTGGGGTCTTCCAGCGGATAGTAGCGGATGGTGTCGGCGAACTTGCCGTCGGCGACGTGGAACTCAAGCACGCGATCGACCGGCTTGCCATCGACGGTCTCGAAGGCCTTGGCCTTCTCGTCGAAAAACGACTTTTCCAGCATCGGGTAGAGAATCGAATGGTCGGCCGACTGAGCCATGCCCTCGAAGCCGCCGGAGCGCTGGGTATTGACGCCGGTCAGCGCCGCGCCGGGATTGGGCGCCGAGACGAAGGCATTGTCGGGCGAAACGAAGTTGACGCCAGCGACAGTGGTCTTGATGACCTTGAGCACGACGCCCTGCGCGTCGGTCTGGATCATCCACGGGCCGAATTCGTCGCCGAACCAGAAATCGTCGCCAACCGGCTGGATCGACTCGATGTCGAAATCAGCGCCGGTCAGATAACGGGCATCCGTGGCTTCGTTGACGATCGGGAACGGCACGACGCGGTTCGGATCCGACAGGAAGACAGTCTTTTCCGGGTTAACCTGGCCCTTGGTCCAGTCGAGCTTGAGGAAGTTGAACATCAGCAGCGAGTCGGCCGAGTTGGCCTTGGCGCCAAAGCCGTTGTCGGTCAAAACGACGAAACGGTCATCGCCCAAGGAGCGGATGCCCGAGAAGCCCTGCAGCGCCTGGCCGGCGAACGGCATGCCGACACCGGTCTTGGGATCGTGGTATCCGTCGAGCTGTTCCACGCGCGTGCCGCTGGTGAACCGACCCGACATCTGGAACTCGTAGGGCGCGTCGGCGGGAGCCGGAACGAAAGAAGCGGCCGGCAGCTCGGCATGGGCCTTCAGCACGGCGTCGTACTTGACCGGGTCGGCTGCGAGAGCGGCGGACGACAGGGCGAAAAAGCTCACGCCCAAAGCAAGAAGAATACGCGACATCTGATCCTCCAAAAGGAATTGATGCCGATGGCGTAGCTTCGGTTTGTGTCTTGATCCTCACAGTCCAGTAACGGCTCGATTACAGTTTTGCGTCCGATTGAAATCCAAAGCCGCAAAAGAAAAGGGGGCCGCAAGGCCCCCTTCCCGAACACATAATGTCTTGCCTTACTCGGCGGGTTCCGCCGGAACCGGCGTCGAACGCGGACCGGTGAGGACCGCGGTATCGGCCTGCCGACGGCGTTCCTCGAGAATCAGGTCGTCGCGCTTGGCGGCGATCAGCTTGGCCGAGGAGATGCCGGCACCCGTACCGGCCGGGATCAGCCGACCGACGATGACGTTCTCCTTGAGGCCTTCGAGCAGGTCGGCCTTGCCGGAGACTGCCGCCTCGGTGAGGACGCGGGTGGTTTCCTGGAAGGACGCGGCCGACACGAACGAGCGGGTCTGCAGCGAAGCCTTGGTGATGCCCAGCAGCACCGGAACGGCGTCTGCCTTCTTCTTGCCCTCGGCTTCGAGCTGATCGTTGAGCTCATCGAAATCGAGCTTGTCGATCTGCTCGTCCTTGAGCAACCCGCTGTCACCCGGATCGGTGATCTCGACCTTCTGCAGCATCTGGCGAACGATCACCTCGATGTGCTTGTCGTTGATCAGCACGCCCTGGAGCCGATAGACCTCCTGGATTTCATTGACGAGGTAACGAGCAAGCTCTTCCACGCCCTTGATCGCCAGAATGTCGTGCGGCGCCGGATTGCCGTCGAGGATGTATTCACCTTTCTCGATGGTATCGCCTTCCTGCAGATGGAACGGCTTGCCCTTCGGGATCAGGTACTCGACCGGCTCGCCCGCATCGTCATGCGGCTTGATGATGACGCGACGCTTGTTCTTGTAGTCGCGCCCGAAGCCGATGATGCCGTCGATTTCCGCGATGATGGCGTGATCCTTCGGACGACGCGCCTCGAACAACTCGGCCACACGCGGCAGACCGCCGGTGATGTCCTTGGTCTTGGCGCTTTCCAGCGGGATACGAGCCAGCACGTCACCGGCCGACACCTTCTCGCCCGGCTCCACGGCCACGACCGCGTCAACGGAGAGCAGGTAACGCGCCTCGCCGCCACGATCGAGCTTGGCGACCGCGCCACTGCGCGAGATCGTCAGAGCCGGCTTCAGGCTGTCACTGCGCTGGCTGGTCCGCCAATCGATGACGACGCGCTTGGTGAAGCCCGTGGTCTCGTCGGTGGTTTCCGCGATGGAGGCACCATCGACCAGATCCTCGAAGCCCACTTCGCCATCGACGTCGGCGAGAACGGGACGGGTATAGGGGTCCCATTCGGCCAGACGCTGGCCACGCTTCACTTCGCCGCCTTCCTTCACCAGGATCTTGGCGCCGTAAGCCAGGCGGTGGGTCGCACGATCCTTGCCTTCGGCATCGACGATGGCAAGGGCAACGTTACGACCCATGGCGATCAGCTGGCCACCGGCGATCTTGGCGACGTTGGCGTTGCGGATCTCGATCTTGCCTTCGGCACCGGCTTCCAGGAACGAGCTGTCGACCACCTGCGCCGTGCCACCGATGTGGAACGTACGCATGGTGAGCTGCGTGCCGGGTTCACCGATGGACTGTGCGGCGATGACGCCGACAGCTTCACCGATGTTGACCGGTGTACCGCGAGCAAGGTCACGGCCATAGCAGGCCGCGCAGCAACCCTGGCGCATGTCGCAGGTCAGCGGCGAGCGGATACGCATCGACTGGACGCGAGCGTCCTCGATGGCGTCCACGTGCTTTTCCTCGAGCAGCGTGCCCTTGGCGACGATCAGGTCACCCGAGACCGGGTGGTGAACGTCGTCAGCCGCAGTACGGCCCAGGATACGCTGGCCCAGAGTGGCCACGACCTGGCCGGCGTCGATGATCGGCTCCATGGTAAGGCCACGCTCAGTACCGCAATCGAGTTCGGTAATGATCGAGTCCTGCGCCACGTCGACGAGACGACGGGTCAGATAGCCGGAGTTCGCCGTCTTCAACGCCGTATCCGCGAGACCCTTACGGGCGCCGTGGGTGGAGTTGAAGTACTCGAGAACGGTCAGGCCTTCCTTGAAGTTGGCCGTGATCGGGGTCTCGATGATCGAACCGTCAGGACGGGCCATCAGGCCGCGCATGCCGGCGAGCTGCTTCATCTGCGCCGGTGAACCACGAGCGCCCGAATGGCTCATCATGTAGACCGAGTTGATCGGCTTCTGGCGTCCGGTTTCCTTGTCGATCTGAACGGCCGCAATGCCCTTCATCATCTCTTCGGCAACCTTGTCGCCACACTTGGCCCAGGCGTCGACCACCTTGTTGTACTTCTCGCCCTGCGTGATCAGGCCGTCATTGTACTGCTGCTCGAACTCCTCGACCTGCTTCCGGGTCGCCTCGACGATCGTGTACTTGCTGGCCGGGATCACCATGTCGTCCTTGCCGAACGAGATGCCGGCGCGGCAGGCGTGGCGGAAACCGAGCTGCATGACACGGTCACAGAAGATCACGGTCTCTTTCTGACCGCAGGCACGGTAAACCGTGTCGATCATCTTGGAGATCATCTTCTTGGTCATCAGCTGGTTGCAGGTGTCGTACGGCACTGCAGCATGCTGAGGCAGGATCTGACCGATCATCATGCGGCCAGGCGTGGTCTCGACGATCTTGGTAACCGACTCGCCAGCCTCGTTGAAGGTATGGACGCGGCCCTTGATCTTGGTGTGCATCGTGATCACGCCGTCTTGCAAGGCGTGCTCGATTTCACCCATGTCGGCGAAGGCCATGCCCTGGCCCGGCTCGTTCTCGTTCATCAGCGACAGGTGATAAAGGCCGAGAACAATGTCCTGGCTCGGCACGATGATCGGCTGACCATTGGCCGGATGCAGGATGTTGTTCGTCGACATCATCAGCACACGGGCTTCGAGCTGGGCCTCAAGGCTCAGCGGCACGTGCACGGCCATCTGGTCACCATCGAAGTCGGCGTTGAAGGCCGAGCAGACGAGCGGGTGCAGCTGGATGGCCTTGCCTTCGATCAGATGCGGCTCGAACGCCTGGATGCCAAGACGGTGCAGCGTGGGCGCGCGGTTCAGCAGAACCGGGTGCTCGCGGATGACTTCGTCAAGGATATCCCAGACTTCCGGCTTTTCCTTCTCGACCAGCTTCTTGGCCTGCTTCACCGTCGACGAGAAGCCCTTGGCTTCCAGGCGCGAATAGATGAACGGCTTGAACAGCTCGAGTGCCATCTTCTTGGGCAGGCCGCACTGGTGCAGCTTCAGCTCCGGACCCACGGTGATCACCGAACGGCCCGAATAGTCGACGCGCTTGCCCAAGAGGTTCTGGCGGAACCGGCCCTGCTTGCCCTTCAGCATGTCGCTGAGGGACTTCAGCGGACGCTTGTTGGCGCCGGTGATGGTCCGGCCGCGACGGCCGTTATCGAACAACGCATCCACAGCTTCCTGCAGCATGCGCTTTTCGTTGCGGATGATGATGTCCGGCGCACGCAGCTCGATCAGCCGCTTCAGACGGTTGTTGCGGTTGATGACGCGGCGATAGAGATCGTTGAGATCGGAGGTCGCAAAACGTCCACCGTCCAGCGGGACGAGCGGGCGCAGCTCGGGCGGGATCACCGGAACGATCGTCATGATCATCCATTCGGGCTTGTTGCCCGACACGATGAACTGCTCGACGATCTTCAGGCGCTTGGCGAGCTTCTTGGGCTTAAGTTCCGTCGTGGACTCGGCAATTTCCACCCGCAGGTCGGCCGCGATCTTCTCGAGGTCGAGGGCGAGCAGGATGTCGCGGATGGCCTCGGCGCCGATCTTGGCGGTGAAGCTGTCGGCACCGTATTCATCCTGGGCGTCCAGATACTGCTCTTCGCTCAACAGCTCATGCTGGCTGAACGGGGTCAGGCCGGGCTCCAGAACGACGTAGTTCTCGAAGTAGAGAATCCGCTCGATGTCCTTCAGCGTCATATCGAGCAGCAGCGCGATACGGGACGGCAGGGATTTCAGGAACCAGATGTGGGCGACAGGCGCGGCCAGCTCGATGTGGCCCATGCGCTCGCGGCGCACGCGGCTCAGCGTGACTTCCACGCCGCACTTCTCGCAGATGACGCCCTTGAACTTCATGCGCTTGTACTTGCCGCACAGGCACTCGTAGTCCTTCACGGGCCCGAAGATACGGGCGCAGAACAGGCCGTCGCGCTCGGGCTTGAACGTGCGGTAGTTGATGGTCTCGGGCTTCTTGATCTCGCCATAGGACCAGCTGAGGATCTTCTCCGGGCTGGCGATCGAGATCTTCATTTGGTCGAAGGTCTGCGCCGGTACCGCCGGATTGAACGGGTCCATGACGTGGGAATGATGATTCATTCGGTCTCTCCTCGTTTCGGACGTTCCGGGTGCAACGGCCCGGAACGATCGCGAAAGCGTTTCAAATAAGGGCTCGGCAGATTATTCCGCCGCGCTCTGAGGAGGCTCTAGCTCCGCTTCTGCGTGCTCTGGTCCGGCAATCTCGTCCGCAGTGTCGAGTTCGACATTGAGGCCGAGCGACCGGATTTCCTTGACCAGCACGTTGAAGCTTTCCGGGATGCCCGCTTCGAAGGTTTCGTCGCCGCGCACGATGGCCTCGTAGACCTTGGTGCGGCCGGCCACGTCGTCCGACTTGATGGTCAGCATTTCCTGCAGCGTATAGGCCGCGCCATACGCCTCCAGGGCCCACACTTCCATCTCGCCGAAACGCTGTCCGCCGAACTGTGCCTTGCCGCCCAGCGGCTGCTGGGTAACGAGGCTGTAAGGACCGATCGAACGCGCATGGATCTTGTCGTCCACCAGATGGTGCAGCTTGAGCATGTAGATATACCCAACCGTCACCTGGCGATCGAACTGCTCGCCGGTCCGGCCGTCATAGACGGTGGACTGGCCAGAGGACTTCAGCCCTGCCCGTTCCAGCATCTCGACGATGTTCGTCTCCTTGGCGCCGTCGAAGACCGGTGTCGCAATGGACACCCCCTTCGAAAGGTGCTCGCCGAGGCGAACCATGCTGTCGTCATCCAGATCGGTGATGGAGGTATCACCAGCAAATAGGTGATTGATCTCCGCCTTCAAGGGCTTCATGTCGCCCTTGCTCTGATAGATGCGCAGCATCTCGTCGATCTTCTTGCCCATGCCGGCGCAGGCCCAACCCAGATGGGTCTCGAGGATCTGTCCGACATTCATGCGCGAAGGCACGCCCAGCGGGTTGAGCACGATGTCCACATGCGTACCGTCTTCCAGGTACGGCATGTCTTCGATCGGCGTAATCCGGGAGACCACACCCTTGTTGCCATGACGGCCGGCCATCTTGTCGCCCGGCTGGATCTTCCGCTTGGTAGCGACGAAGACCTTGACCATCTTCATCACGCCCGGCGGCAGTTCATCGCCGCGCTGCAGCTTGTCCACCTTGTCGATGAAGCGCTGCTCCAGCAGACGACGGCTCTCTTCATACTGAGCATGGAGCGCTTCCATCTCGGTCATGACCTTGTCGTCTTCGACGGCGAACTGCCACCACTTCGACCGCGGCTGGGCTTCGAACATCTGGTCGTTGAGCTTGGTGCCAACCACATAGCCCTTCGGGCCTGCGGTTGCCGCCTTGCCGAACAACATCTCCTTGAGACGCGCATAGACGTTACGGTCGAGGATCGACTGTTCGTCGTCACGGTCCTTGGCGAGACGCTCGATTTCTTCGCGCTCGATGGCCATGGCACGTTCGTCCTTGTCGATGCCGTGGCGGTTGAACACGCGCACTTCAACGACGGTGCCGGCATCGCCCGGGGGAACCCGGAGCGAGGTGTCACGGACGTCCGAGGCCTTCTCGCCGAAGATGGCGCGGAGGAGCTTTTCTTCCGGCGTCATCGGGCTTTCGCCCTTCGGGGTGATCTTGCCCACAAGGATGTCGCCCGGGCCAACTTCGGCGCCGATATGGACGATACCCGCTTCGTCGAGGTTCTTCAGCGCTTCTTCCGAAACGTTCGGAATGTCGCGCGTGATTTCCTCGGGACCAAGCTTGGTGTCACGGGCCATCACTTCGTATTCCTCGATATGGATCGAGGTGAACACGTCCTGCATGGCGATCTTCTCGCTCAAGAGGATCGAATCTTCGAAGTTGTAGCCATTCCACGGCATGAAGGCGACGAGCACGTTCCGGCCGAGCGCCAGATCGCCAAGTTCGGTCGAGGGACCGTCCGCGACGATATCGCCCTTCTCGACGTGATCACCGACAACCACCAGCGGGCGCTGGTTGATGCAGGTCGACTGGTTCGAGCGCTGGAACTTCATCAGGTTGTAGATATCGACGCCCGACTTCGACGCATCGGTTTCTTCGGTGGCGCGGATAACGATACGGGTCGCATCCACCTGATCGACGATGCCCTTGCGCTTGGCGACGATCGCGGCGCCCGAGTCACGGGCCACGACCGGCTCCATGCCCGTGCCCACGAACGGGGCCTCGGCACGCAGCAACGGCACGGCCTGGCGCTGCATGTTGGAGCCCATCAGCGCGCGGTTGGCGTCGTCGTTCTCGAGGAACGGAATGAGCGCCGCCGCCACCGATACGATCTGCTTGGGCGAAACGTCCATCAGATCGATGGTTTCCTTCGGCGTTAGCCCGTTGTCGCCGGCGTGGCGGGCAACGATCAGGTCGTCGATGAACTCACCCTTGTCGCTGAGCTTGGCATTGGCCTGGGCAACGTAGTGCTTGGCTTCTTCCATCGCCGACAGATAGACGACGTCGTCGGTGACCTTGCCGTTCACGATCTTGCGGTACGGGGCCTCGATGAAGCCGTACTTGTTGACGCGGGCGAAGGTCGCGAGCGAGTTGATCAGGCCGATGTTCGGGCCTTCCGGGGTCTCGATCGGGCAGATACGGCCATAGTGGGTCGGATGCACGTCGCGGACTTCGAAGCCAGCGCGCTCACGGGTAAGACCACCCGGCCCAAGCGCCGACAGGCGACGCTTGTGGGTGATTTCCGAGAGCGGATTGGTCTGATCCATGAACTGCGACAGCTGCGAGGAACCAAAGAACTCGCGAACGGCGGCGGCCGCCGGCTTGGCGTTGATCAGGTCCTGCGGCATGACGGTGTCGATTTCGACCGACGACATGCGCTCCTTGATCGCCCGCTCCATGCGGAGCAGACCGAGGCGGTAGCTGTTCTCCATCAACTCGCCCACCGAGCGCACCCGGCGGTTGCCGAGATTGTCGATGTCGTCGATTTCACCGCGGCCATCGCGCAGGTTCACCAGCGTGCGGACCACTTCCACGATGTCTTCCTTGCGGAGAATCCGCACGGTGTCCTCGGCATCGAGGTCGAGACGCATGTTCATCTTGACGCGGCCGACGGCGCTGAGGTCATAGCGCTCGCTGTCGAAGAACAGCGAGTTGAACATGGCTTCGGCGGTGTCGACGGTCGGCGGCTCGCCCGGACGCATGACGCGGTAGATGTCGAACAGCGCGTCTTCGCGGGTCTCGTTCTTGTCCACGGCAAGCGTGTTGCGGATGTAGGCGCCGACGTTGACGTGGTCGATATCGAGGATCGGCAGCGCGTCGAAGCCCAATTCCTTGAGCTTGTTGAGCACCTTCTCGTCGATCTCGTCACCGGCTTCGACGTACACTTCACCGGTCTGGAAATTGATGAGATCTTCGGCCACGAACGTGCCGTAGAGATCCTCGTCGACGGCGAGCAGATGGGTCAGACCGTTCTCGGCAAGCTTCTTGGCCTGTCGGGCCGAAAGCTTCTTGCCGCCCTCATGCACCACGTCACCAGTCTTGGCGTCGATCAGGTCATGGGTCGGCTTGGCATTCTTCATCTTCTCCCAGTCGTAGGGAACCTGCCAGCCGGTCTTGGTCTTCTCGTAGTCGAGCGTGTTGTAATAGGTCGACAAAATCTCCTCGGCATCCATGCCGAGAGCCTTGAGCAGCGACGTCACCGGGATCTTGCGGCGGCGGTCGATACGCGCAAACACCACATCCTTGGCGTCGAATTCGATATCGAGCCAGGAACCGCGATAGGGAATGATACGACCGGCGAACAACAGCTTGCCCGACGAATGCGTCTTGCCCTTGTCGTGATCGAAGAACACGCCCGGCGAACGGTGCATCTGGGAAACGATGACGCGCTCGGTGCCATTGACGATGAAGGTACCGTTCATGGTCATGAACGGCATGTCGCCCATATAGACGTCCTGCTCCTTGATGTCCTTGACGGAGCGGGCCCCGGTTTCCTCATCCACTTCGAACACGATCAGGCGCAACGTCACCTTGAGCGGCGCGGCGAAAGTCATGTCGCGCTGCCGGCACTCGTCGACGTCATACTTGGGCGCCTCGAACTCGTACTTCACGAATTCAAGCGATGCCGTGTTGGAAAAGTCGGTGATCGGGAATACCGACCGGAAAACGGATTGAAGCCCCTCGTCGGGACGGCCACCCTTGGGCTCGTCCACGAGAAGGAACTGATCGTAGGAGGCCTTCTGAACCTCGATCAGGTTAGGCATCTCCGTGACTTCGCGAATGCTGCCGAAGGATTTACGAACCTTGCGGCGGCCGTTGAACGTGGTAGCCATACCAGCTCCTGTTTCTCTCGATGTCTCGGGAAGCAAATTTCCAAAGACCCGACTATCAGCCGTCGGCTCTCGGGACATCTGCCCTGTGATTTGATTTAGTCTTTCCGCAACTTCGCCCTACTCCCGTGGGAGCCGGCGACCCATCCAGACGGACGCGGACGGGGAAGTGGGGCGGCGCTGATAGCGCCACCCCGAAAATGTCGTGTCGACCTTACTTGAGCTCGACCTTGGCGCCAGCGGCCTCGAGCTTGGTCTTGATTTCCTCGGCCTCGGCCTTGGTTGCGCCTTCCTTGATGGCCTTCGGAGCAGCTTCCACCAGAGCCTTGGCTTCGCCCAGACCCAGGGAGGTGATAGCGCGGACTTCCTTGATGACGTTGATCTTGTTCTCGCCGAACGAGGTCAGGATCACATCGAATTCAGTCTTTTCTTCGACGGCGGCGGCCGGAGCGGCAGCGCCGGCAGCGGCAACAGCCACAGGAGCGGCAGCGGAAACGCCCCACTTCTCTTCCAGCATCTTGGACAGCTCGGAAGCTTCCAGAACGGTCAGGGCAGACAGGTCGTCAACGAGTTTGGCGAGATCGGCCATTTGAATCACTCTCTTAGTTTGTTTCGGTTCGAACCGTGGTGGACCGTAAGGGTCCGGTTTGGATTAGGCTGCGCTCTTGTCCGCATAAGCGGCCAGCACGCGGGCAATGTTGCCGCCCGGCGCCTGAACGACCGACGCGATACGCGTGGCGGGCTGCTTGAGCATCCCGGCGAGCGTGGCGCGCAGTTGATCCAGCGACGGAAGGTCGGCCAGTGCCTTGACGTTCTTGGCGTCGAGAGCGGTAGACCCCATGGCGCCGCCGAGAATCACGAACTTCTGATTCTTTTCGGCGAACTTCGACGCGATTTTCGGCGCGACGGTAGGATCTTCCGCATAGGCAACAACCGTCGGCCCGATAAACAGGGCCGATATGTCCGCAGTGTTGGTGTCCTTAAGAGCCAGCTTGGCAAGACGGTTTTTTGCGACCTTGACCTTGCCACCGGCCTGTTTGACCTGCACGCGCAGGTTTTCCAGGTCGGCAACGGTCAGGCCGGAATTCTGCGCAACGACGATCGATCCCGCAGCCGCAAAGGCTGCCTGGAGCGATGCGACGACTTCGCGCTTTTCCGCTCTTTCCACTGCTAGTCTCCACATTGGGGCCGGCGGTAATCTGCCGGACCATTGCCAATTGCTGCCCTCCTGCCCGGCAAGCCGGGAAAAGGAACAACGGTTAAACGCCTGTCAACCGAGCACCCCGAGGGGCAACTGGCCTGGATCGAACCGGCACATTGGGGCATTCGCCCCGAAATCCCGGTCTTCTCCCCGTCTATTGCAGGCCTTGCATTTAAGCCGCTCCCAAGGGAGAGGCGCCTGCAGTCTCGGACAGGTCTTTGCCGGCAAGCCGGCATCCCGGATGGCCCTGAGGCCACCCGAAATTCGTGATCGCCGGTTCTTACAGAACCGACGACGGATCGACGTGAACGCCGGGGCCCTGGGTAGAGCTGACGGCGACGCGCTTGATATAGGTGCCCTTGGCGCCAGCGGGCTTCGCCTTGCTGACGGCATCGGCGAATGCCTTGATGTTCTGCAACAGGGCTTCTTCCGAGAACGAAGCCTTGCCGACGCCGGCGTGCAGGATGCCCGCCTTCTCGACGCGGAACTCGACGGCGCCACCCTTGGCGGACTTCACCGCGCCAGCGACGTCGGGGGTCACCGTGCCGACCTTCGGGTTCGGCATCAGGTTGCGCGGGCCCAGGATCTTACCGAGACGGCCGACCAGCGGCATCATGTCGGGGGTCGCGATGCAGCGATCGAAATCGATCTTGCCGGCCAGAACCTGTTCCATCAGATCCTCGGCGCCGACGATGTCGGCACCTGCCTTGCGGGCTTCCTCAGCCTTGGCGTCCTTGGCGAACACAGCCACGCGCACCGTCTTGCCGGTGCCGTTGGGCAGGCTCACCACACCACGGACCATCTGGTCGGCATGGCGGGGATCGACGCCGAGGTTCATCACCAGCTCGACGGTTTCGTCGAACTTGGCCGCGGCGCGCGACTTGATCATCTTCACGGCGTCATCGAGAACGTACAGCTTCTTGCGATCGATGCCTTCGCGAGCCTTGGTGAGGCGCTTACCGATAGTGCTCATCTGCTCTTACCCTTCGACCTGGAGACCCATGGAACGGGCGGAGCCCGCAATCATGGTTGCCGCTGCATCAACGTCATAGGCGTTGAGATCCTTGAGCTTCTTCTCGGCGATCTCGCGCACCTGCGCCATGGTGATGGTGCCGGCCGAATCCTTGCCGGGAAGCTTGGAACCGGACTTCAGGTTCGCCGCCTTCTTCAGGTAGTAGGTCACCGGCGGCAGCTTGAGCTCGAACGTAAAGCTCTTGTCCGCATAGATGGTGATCACGACCGGGGTCGGAGCACCCTTTTCCATCTCCTGGGTCTGCGCGTTGAACGCCTTGCAGAATTCCATGATGTTGAGGCCGCGCTGACCGAGCGCGGGACCGATCGGCGGCGACGGGGTCGCAGAGCCGGCGGCGACCTGAAGCTTCAGGTAACCTGTGATTTTCTTTGCCATTTTCGTCCTTCCTAGTTCTGCCCGCCGTCACGCGGACCGTTGACGCCGTGGTACGAAGGTTGTCGGCGGCTGGCAGCCACCACCCTCTTCCACGGATTTTCCGAACCTCTCGATCCGGCCTACCGGCTCACGCCGGAATTCCATGCGGCGCGAACGCCTTGTCAGACCTTTTCGACCTGACCGTATTCCAACTCGACCGGCGTCGGACGCCCGAAGATCGAAACCTCGACCTTGACGCGCGCGCGCTCCTCGTCGACTTCCTCGACCACACCGTTGAAGCTCGCAAACGGACCATCGGAAACACGGACCTGCTCGCCAACCTCGAACGACACCGAGGGCTTGGGATGCTCGACGCCTTCCTGCACCTGCTGCAGGATGGCCATGGCCTCCCTCTCGGAGATCGGCATCGGCTTGTTGTCCGAACCAAGGAAACCCGTGACCTTCGGCGTATTCTTGATCAGATGGAAAGCCTGGTCGGTCATTTCCATCTTCACCAGCACATAGCCGGGGAAGAACTTGCGCTCGGCATCGACCTTGCGCCCGCGACGAACCTCAACAACCTTTTCGGTCGGAACGATAACGTCTTCGAACAAGTCTTCCAGCTTGTTCTGAGCGACCTTTTCACGGATCGATTCGGCAACCTTGCGCTCGAAGTTCGAGTAGGCCTGAACAATGTACCAGCGCTTCGCCATGCCGCTTCGTCGCTCCCAAAACTAACTAGCTGCGCCCGCTTTAGCGGATCGACAGCAACAACTGAATGGCCCAGGCGATGACATAGTCCGCCACCAGGAAGAAGATGCTGGCAAGGGCGACCAGGACCAGAACCATCACCGTCGAGATCAGCACCTCGTTACGGCTCGGCCACGCCACCTTGCTGACTTCGGTACGCACCTGCTGGAAAAAAGTAATCGGATTGGTGCGCGCCATTAAGTGGTCAGCCTTTAGGATTTTTTGTCCACAACCAAAAAGCCGCGCGAGTCGCCCGCACGGCTTGGAATGGGTTATTTAATGACTTTGCCCATTGAATGCAACCCCTCATCCGCATGGATTGCCAAGGGTGACGCAGACGAAGTTTTGCGTCGTCCCGTGGTGCTCATATAGGGCCTAAAACTTCAATGTGAAGCTGCCCTTGAGACTTTGGTCCGACGAATGACCTGAGAGCTCACCCGAATACGACAATCCCAGGGTCGTTGTCGGGCTGAGATTGAGATCCATCCCCGCCTCCACCACTGCGCTGTCCTTGGCGATGGGAGCGCCGGCGATGGAGAAGCTGTCTCCGCCCGCGAAGGCCGAACGGGTGATGGGCGTGGCGCCCCCGAAAGCATGCCGCCAGCCCACCATCCCCTTCAGCGACACCGGCGTTCCGCCCATGTCCAGATCGGCGCTGGCGCGAATACCCATCGTGGTGAAGGTCAGCGTGTCATTCGTCGCCGCCACATGCAGGGCCGAGGCCCCGCCGCTCTCCGTGAAGGCATCGGTTTGCTGATTGACGATAGCGACGTTGCCGAACGGCTCCAGCGCCAGCGCACCGGCGTCGAAGTCGTAAGCCAGCTCGCCAAAGGCCTGCAGCGTCGAGGCGCCATATGAGCCACTCAGCGTATCCGTGAAGCCCGGGACGGTGACCAACCGGGCCGTGTCGACATCCTGCGCGCTATAGGCAAGCCCGCCACGAAGCGCGAACGGCCCCATATCCGTGCTGCCGTAAACGCCGACGTGATAGTTCGTGCTCTCGCCGCTGGTGTTCCGATCCGCGATATCGAAGCCGGAATGGCCATAGCCGATGACGACGCCGAGCCGGCTCGTATCCGTGATAGCGCCATCCAAACCGACCACCAGTCCACCCGAGGCATCGGTGACGCCCCCGGCATTGCCGTCGCCGTCAACTTCCCGCCAGGAGCCGAAGGCATTGCCCCACAGGGCCGACCGGCTCGACAACTCGCTGGGCGTCGTCACCGCGGAACCGATCGCATTGGTCGCCGCCGTCGAATTGTCCGCATAGCCCATGACCATCGGCGTCGATTGCGAACTGAAGGTACGGCCGGCCGCCGCACCGAGGCGGTTGACGATCTGGTCCCGGAACAGCGAACTGTCCTGCATCAGCATGCCGTTGATCGACGCGATACCGTCTCCCGACAGCTGGTCGAAGGCATTGCGTGCATCGTCCTGCGTCAACTGTCCGAAGATCGCCTGATAAAGCACTGAGTCGGCTGGCAGGCTTTCGAGACCCCACGCCGTCGCCATCTGGTTCGGCGTCAGCGCCACGTCCTCGAAGGTGCGCGTCTGCAGCACATCCAGATAGACGTTGTTCGGATCGTAGGTCACGCCCAGGTCTACGAAGGCCGTATCGAATTCGCTGCCATTGGCGTAGGCGCCGTTGACGCCGCCGCCCGCCGTCAGAATTGTGTAGCGATTACCCGCCGTCGGCAGTTGCTTCAACGGCGCCAGCGTGAACATGGCGCCATTGTCGATTGTGGTCGTGCCCGCAACATCGATGAAGCTCGAAACACCGGAAGCCAGCGGATCGATCGCCACCTTGTAGATCGACCCCGCCCCCTGCACCAGGTCGCCGCCCACCGTGACGGTTGCGGTGGTATCCGGCGCGATCGTGCCGCTGCCGCCATCGGTGCCGATAGCAAGGCTCTTGACCGCGAGCGTACCATTGTCGGCGATAGTGACGATACCGGAGCCTTCCGCGCCACCGGCGATATCGAAGACGTCGGCCGTGCTGGTCCAGCTCGAATTGGCGCCGGTGATCGTCACCTCAGCGCCACCCGCGCCTGAGCCCAGAATGCCACGGCCAACGGCATCGATCGAACCGTCAGGCGTCACGAAGCCTTCGCTGGTAACGGCAGCGCCATCGGCGATGGTGAGGCCACCGGAGAGAGATTCGAAGATCATGTCTGGCCCATTCACGAAACCGATGCTGCCGACGAGCAAGCCACCATGATCGATCCACCGCGAGCCGGCGCCGGAAACCTCCACTTGGGCAAGACCGTCAAAGCCGACAATGGCTGAGTAGCCTTGGGGAGAGGCGTTATTCACCAGTGTTGCGCCACCGGTCACCTTCACCGAACTATTGGTGGTGTTGGCGACCACGACCATACCGCCGGTTTCAACGGTTGCGTTGTCCTCGACGTCGAGTTGGCCAGCACCCAGCAGGCCTATGTACGTTCCATCCGCGGTGCTGGTCCAGCGCGAGCCCGCCCCGGTAACGGTCATTTTGCCGGTGCCACCCAAGCCGATCACGTCGGACGTGACGTTGTTGAACAAGCCGATGTTGAGATCAGTACCCGTACTGGTAACGACTGAGCCACTAGAGACCAGCATTGTGGCACTGGAATTGGGATCCAGATCAT
This sequence comes from Devosiaceae bacterium, assembly GCA_036499825.1. Lineage (GTDB taxonomy): Bacteria > Pseudomonadota > Alphaproteobacteria > Rhizobiales > Devosiaceae > Paradevosia. The sequence goes on along the minus strand of DASYCZ010000026.1, from coordinate 246,980 downwards.
CGGTGGGAGAACCGCCGAGCATAAGGACGCCCAAGATATCCCATTGCGAGCCGCCGGTGACCGTGACATCGGCTTTGCCGCTATCGGATCCAAAGACGACATCTTCACTCTGGACGGCCGCACCCTGGCTGATGGCGATATGGGCGTCGCCGTCGATGAAACCGGCGTACAGCGGCCCCTGCACGTTCAATGTCGTGCCGGCGCCCGAAACATCGAGATTGCCGGTGCCGTTACCGGCGCCAACGAACAAGCCGCCCACATCGACGGTCGATCCGCCTGACACCTTGAGCACGCCCGTAGCATGCTGGTCGCCCCCCTCAATTTCGTCACTGAACGGCGCCCCGCCCACGAAGGTGAGCGCGGCGATGGAACCGATTGCATGGTCCTCAAAATTCAAGGTCCCTGCACCACCCAAGCCGCCGACCAGCATTGCGTCGCCCGTCATCGCCCAGGAGCTGAAGACACCTTTTATGGTGACCTCGCCGACCGCGCCGTTGCCGACGCCGATCACCGGCAACCCACCGTCCTCGTCGTCCTGCCCACTCTCGAGCTGGGCGCCACCTGAAACCGTCAACGTGCCAGTGCCACTCTCCACCGAGCCGTCACCATTGCCGGCATCGAAAGAAAAGAAGCCGCCCACGGCCAGGGTCCCTGTCGTGGACAGCAGCGATGCGTCGTGGGAGACCGGATCGATACCCGAAACCGTTGCCGTGCCGATACCGCCGACGCCGATGCCGACGGTGGCGTTGCGGATGTTGCTGTCGAAGGTCGCCTGCGAGCCTCCGGAAATGTCGAGCGTGCCGGTTCCGGCGAGGGCGCCGAAGACCGCGGATTCGCCTATCCACTGCGAATGGTTGGAGAGCGTTACCGAGCCTGTGCCCAGGGCTCCGTAGCCGGCGCCGAGCATGCCGGCCGTGCCGAGCTTCGCCCCATTGGCAATGTCGATGCTGCCGGTCGACGGACCCGTACCGCCGGGAAGATCGGAGAAAGCATAATTGCCGCCGACGATTTGGATGTCACCGCCGAGCAGGACCGATGCATTGAGACCATCGGCCTCGATCGAACCGGTGCCGCCATAAACGACGCCGAATGTGATGTCGCCGTCGTTGCCATAGGTGGAGTTCGCGTCCAGAACTTCGAGCTTGCCGACCGAACCGTCGCCCACCCCGACTTGCAAACCGCCGGTGACCGCATCGGCACCGTTCTGCACGGTGGAGCCGGCGGCAACGGTCAGGGTGCCGATACCACTCGAGATTGTCGGGTTTTGGTCATTGTCGATGGTGAAGCTACCGCCGATGGTCATGCCACCCTCGTCGGTCCACTGCCCGCCGTTGACGACGGTAACGGTGCCGGTGCCGCCATTATTGCCGACCGAGCCGGACAGCGAATGCAGTGATGCATCGTCGACGCGCAACGTCCCGGCGCCGCCGGGCGCAAAGCCGTACGCACCGCCCACGGCCAAGGCTCCGTCGGCATCCCATACGGCGGCACTTTGTACGAGGGCATCGCCGGTGCCGTTGACGCCGATAAATGCGCTCTGCGTATCAAGGTGGCTCGATCCCTTGACGAGGACATAGCCTGTGGCATCAGCGCCGATTCCGCTACCGCCGGGAGCTCCGTAGCCGACAAACATGTAGGCGGTGCCGGAGAAATCGGCAGTGCTGTGATCGACTACGTAAAGCGTACCGTCGCCGCCGCCCAGGCCGACGCTGACAAAGGCCCCATCGACGGTGAGAGTGTTCTGTGCTCCCGACAGGTTGACGACGCCGTTGGAGCCTTTGCCGGAACCGATGAAGAGCGAGCCGCCGACGTCCACCGCGTTGGCGCCTGTGCCGTCGATATCGAGTTCGCCATTGCCGGGAACCGCAGTGATGGCCTGACCCGCTGCCAACGTCACCTTGCCGCCGACGGAGAGATCGCCGGTGACATTCCAGTTGGACGCGAGGTCGAGGGTTACCTTGGGCGTCAAGTCCTGACCCGAGATCGATGCCGAACCGGTGGAGAGGGTGCCGCCGTTCTGGATTTCGACGAGGCCGCTGGCGACGTCGTAAGTACCGGCATTCCAGACGCTGCCAACGTCATTGATGGTAACAAGGGCTTCGCTCGTCGAGTCCGCGCCGATCGTGACGTTGCCGGTATTCACATGGGCGCCGCCAAGGATGTTAACCTCTCCGTGGCCATTTGTCTGGCCGACCGTGACGGTGCCGGCATTGACGGTGCCGGCATTGACGATGAGCAGTCCGTTATTGCCGGATTGTCCGATGACGAGGGTGCCGGTGTCGAAACGCGATACCTGCTGGGTCAACTGGATCTTCGCCGGAACGCCCAAGCTCTTTACAGCGCCGACAATCGTGTTGCCGCTCAACGTCAGGCTGCCGTTTTCGATCTCCAACACACCACGAAAAATGGCGATGTCTTTGGCGACCGCATTGCCACCATTGATGTCCGTCACGGTGTTGTCGGCTTTTGCGACGTCGTCGCCCGAGGTCGGGACGTGGCCGCCGTTCCAGTTGTTGCCGTCGAACCAGTCGTCGGAAACGCCGTGGTTCCAGGTGATGTCAATTGCGTAGGCCGGCGCGACCAGCGCAGTGCTCGCCAACAGCATTGGCATCAGCCGCACGACCTTGCGCGCCCTGCCCCGACGTTCCTTGCCCCAAACCATCGCCATCTCACATCCGTTTCCGGACCTAAAATAACTACGGCTCTCACCTCAGCCCATCAGCCATATGATGGAAATTCAGGCCCCTCGGACCAGGAAACAGCGTCAAAACAGCCACTAATCAGCTAGTCCGCAGGCAATGCTCCACGGGCAGACCGGTTGATTCCCCCTAACTCCCCCTGCCACTAGCCAGATCTGGCCAACTTTAAGATTGCCAGTTAGCCCTTCGAAAACGCCGCCACCTGCATGCTATGGCTTTAGCCTCATAGAGGAAGCATCACATGGAATGGGTCGTCGCCATCGGAATCCTGATCGCCGCCGGGATCGGATACCTTCGTCAGGAACAGAAAAAACGCCAGGCACAGCGTGCAACGGCTGCTGAGCACCTCAGCGCATCGCCCACGTCGCATTCGCCTCGTGACGATAACGCCTAAGGACCGTCTCGGCGTCAGTTGCGTAACCAACACTGCATCGGTGAATTTGCAGTGGGGCCCTCATGGACGAACCTCCAAAGAGACGGCGCCACTTGAACGCCGAGGAACGGCGCGCCTTGAAGGCAGCTAACGTACAGAAATGCGTGGCGCAGTACGGCCGAAAGGCCCAGCCAGGCGCCGAGCCGAATGACCGGCAGTTCGATAAGAAGGTGGCGGCCCGTTTTAAGCAGACGAAACCCGAAGAACTTGATCGTCTCTTGCGGGATGATGAGGATTAAATCAGGCCTGCTTTGCCGGCGGCAATGAATGCCGCCCAATCTGGAACGCAAAGAATAACAAATTCAAGAATTTGTGCCTGGCAGGGGCAGAGGGACTCGAACCCACGACCCTCGGTTTTGGAGACCGATGCTCTACCAACTGAGCTATACCCCTTCAGGCGACGTTTCCTCTACTGGCAAAGGCGATTGGGCGCAAGAGGTTTGGACAGCTGAGGGCTGGCCTTGCGTGGCGGCGCCGATTACGGTCCGTGCCTGTCTAATCGCAAGGCCTGCCGCTCATGCCGTCACTCTCCTCCCGCACCGTCCTGTTGATCATCGGCGGCAGCATCGCCGCCTATAAGAGCCTTGACCTGATCCGTCGGCTGCGGGAACGCGGTGCCACCGTTCGAGTCGTCATGACCAGCGCGGCGACCGAATTCATCACCCCGCTGGCTGCCGGTGCACTGTCCGGCGGGCACGTCTTCACCGATTTGTTCTCACGCGAGGACGAACAGGACGTCGGGCATATTCGGCTGGCCCGCCAGGCCGATCTCGTGCTCGTGGCGCCGGCTACCGCCGATCTCATGGCAAGGGTTGCCGGCGGTCATGCGGATGACCTGGCATCCGCAATCCTGCTCGCGACCCGCGCCAGGGTGCTGTTCGCCCCCGCCATGAACCCCGCCATGTGGTCCCATCCCGCGACGCAGCGCAATGCGGAACGCCTGCGCGCCGACGGCATAACTTTCGCCGGCCCGGCTCGGGGTGAAATGGCGGAAAGCGGCGAATCGGGCGACGGTCGTATGCTGGAGCCGCTCGATATCGTCGCCGCCGTCGAAAAGCTGTTGGCTGCACCGGCCGGGCCGCTGGCCGGCAAGCACGTCCTGATCACCGCCGGTCCTACTCACGAACCTGTCGACCCGGTCCGCTATCTTGGCAATCGTTCGTCCGGACGCCAGGGGTTTGCCATCGCCGAGGCTGCCGCCGCCGCGGGCGCGCATGTTACCCTTGTTTCCGGCCCCGTCGCCTTGCAAGATCCCGCCGGCGTTACCGTGCTTCGTGTTGAAACCGCGCAAGAGATGCTGGCAGCGGTCCAGAGCGCGCTGCCCGCCGACGTCGCGATCATGGCGGCCGCCGTTGCCGACTGGCGTCCTGCCGCTGCGGGCGATCACAAGCTCAAGAAGCAGTCCGGCAATCAGCCACCTGCCCTGACCTTGGTCGAGAACCCCGACATTCTCGCAACCATTTCGCACGCGGTGGCCAATCGTCCGGCGGTCGTCGTCGGCTTTGCCGCCGAGACTGATGACCTCCTGGACAATGCGAAGGCCAAGCTGGCACGCAAAGGCTGCGATGCCATCATCGCCAATGACGTGTCCCCCGGCACCGGCGTAATGGGCGGTGCCGACAATACGGTTCACCTCGTCACCGCGGCTGGCGTCGAAAACTGGCCAAGGCTTGCCAAGGAGGAAGTCGCTACGCGCCTTGTCGACTGGTTGGCATCCATCCTGCCGAAGAAGGCCGCTCGCTAACCAGCGGGGTGAAGGAAGCGCCCTCATATTGAGTCGCACTGCGCCTGATGAGCATCCCTGTGCAGACTCTTGTCGGCGGTTCATTCGTCGTTCAGGTCCATCAGGGTTTAATCGGCCCGTGAGCAATTATCGCTCGATCCTGTGCGAGACCTAAATGCATCTGAAGAAATCATTGATCGTCGCGGTGGCGTCGGCCGCCATTATGTTCGGCTCCATTGGAGCGGCCCTGGCCGACCCCGGCGTCGCAATCACCAATGTGAACGTCCGTAGCGGTCCGGGCCTTGGCTATAGTGTCGTAGACCTGCTTCGCTACGGTGATCGCATCAATGTCGAGGGGTGCCGGCAGGGCTGGTGCTATGTGGATGGACGCAAAGCCAGGGGCTGGGTTTCGTCTCAGTATCTGGCAGATGTCAAGGCACCGTCCAGGCCTGGCCCCCACTTCCGCCGCGAATTTGGCCATTTTCCTAAAGGCGGCTGGCACCGCTGATACGGACCCGACGCGTCGCAGAATGGAAAAAAGCCCCGACCTTTTGGCCGGGGCTTCATAACCAGACGACCTGGATTTCAGGATTGCGCCAGCCGCGATGGCACCACTGCGGTTGATGGGGATCGGAAGCGCGAAACTTCGTTCGCCGTGAATGAATCGGCTGGGCGTTTGCCCATGCGGTGCACGAAGACCGCCCCAGGCCTTAGGGCTCAACCGTAAAATACAGAAAATCAAAGTGTTGAATGGAGCGGGTGAAGGGAATCGAACCCTCGTATTCAGCTTGGAAGGCTGCTGCTCTACCATTGAGCTACACCCGCGCCGGTGTCTTGAGCCCGCCTCCGCGAAGGCCGTATTTCAACCGCCCGTGGGCGGTTGGTGGAGGGGACTGGATTCGAACCAGTGTACGCTAAGCGGTCAGATTTACAGTCTGATGGATTTAACCACTCTCCCACCCCTCCACAGCCGACAGACGCGCCGTGAACGCGAGGCCGTGATCCGGAAGAAAGCCAACCCCGGATCACGGTTGCGGTTTATGGTTGCCGGCCCCGTCCCTGTCAACACCAAATATGTAGCTTTCACTACGCTTGAAGCATCGACACAAAGCGGATAGGCCAACATGCCATGAGCTTTAACAAATTCCCCCCCAAGCCACGCCACGATCCCGATGATGGGCCGGTCTATCTTTACGGCATCCACACGGTCCGTGCTGCGCTGGATAATCCCCTGCGCGCCAAGCGCACGCTGCTGGCGACGCCCAACGCGCTGGCTCGTCTGGCCGAGGGTGGCGGCACCGGCAAGGTGCCGGTCAAGGAGACGACACCCAAAGAGCTCGACCGTATCCTGGGTGCCGAAGCCGTGCACCAGGGCGTGGCGCTCGAAGTCGATCCCGTCAGCCGTTTCGGGCTTAGCGACATCGCGCAACTGCAGCTGGTGGTGGTGCTGGATCAGATCACCGACCCGCATAATGTCGGCGCTATCCTACGCACCGCCTGCGCCTTTGGTGCCGATGCGGTGATCACGACTTCCCGTTATGCGCCGCGCGAGACCGGCGTCATGGCCAAGTCTGCCTCCGGCGCGCTCGATCTCGTGCCGTTGATCGAGGTGCGCAATCTGGGCGACGCTTTGGAAGCCCTGAAAAAGCGCGGCCTCTTGGTGCTTGGTTTCGATTCCGAAGCGCCGGCGCCGTTGAAGCCGCGCACCGACGATCGGCCGATGGCCATCGTCATGGGGTCCGAAGGCAAGGGGCTGCGCGAAAAGACCCGCGGCCTGTGCGATGAGATGGTGCGGCTCGATATGCCCGGGCCGATCAAATCCCTCAATGTCTCCAACGCCACCGCCATCGCCCTGTTCGCGGCGACCGCCGGCCGCGGCAACTAACCCTCGGCAGCCTTTATCGCCCGCTGCACGATCCGGTCCAGTGTCACCAGGAACGAGGAACGATCCTTGGGGGTGAAGGCAGCATTGTAGCCCTTGCTCTCGCCGGTCTCCCGCAGGTGCTGGCCGAGATTGCGCATCGCCAGCGCCATGCCGACGCTTTGCGGCGAGAATTCCCGTCCGGTAGGGCCCAGCACATGCGCCCCCGCCGTCACCGCCCGACTGGCCAATGGCACATCCGCGGTTACGACGACATCATTGGGCCGGGCATTGTCGATGATCCAGTCATCGGCGACGTCCAGCCCCTTGGGCACCACGATATTGCGGATCATGGGGTCGCGCGATGGCCGCAAGCCGCCATTCGAAACGAAGGTCACCCGCAACCCATAACGTTCGCCCACCCGCACGATCTCGTCCTTCACCGGACAGGCATCGGCATCGACGAGTATTTCGGGCGCCGCCATCGTGGTCTTCTCAGGCCTCAGTAGAGCACGACGCTGCGGATCGATTCGCCCGAATGCATCAACTCGAAGCCGCGATTGATATCTTCCAGACGGAGCGTGTGGGTGATCATCGGGTCGATCTCTATCTTTCCGTCCATGTACCAGTCGACAATCTTGGGCACGTCTGTGCGGCCGCGCGCGCCGCCGAATGCGGTCCCCTTCCAGGTGCGGCCGGTGACCAGTTGGAATGGCCGTGTCGAAATCTCCTGGCCGGCGCCCGCCACACCGATGATAATCGATTGCCCCCAGCCCCGGTGGCTCGCCTCGAGCGCCTGCCGCATCACGGTAACGTTGCCCGTGCAATCGAACGTGTAGTCGGCGCCGCCGATCGTATCGGCCCCGCGCTTGGTGAGGTTGACCAGATAGGGCACCAGGTCACCCTCCAGCTCTTTCGGATTGACGAAATGCGTCATGCCGAAGCGCTCGCCCCAGGCTTTCTTGTCGTTATTGACGTCGACGCCGATGATCATGTCGGCGCCGGCGAGCCTCAGGCCCTGGATGACGTTAAGGCCGATGCCGCCCAGTCCGAACACCACCGCCGTGGCGCCGATCTCGACCTTGGCGGTGTTGATCACCGCGCCGACACCCGTCGTTACACCGCACCCCACATAGCAGACCTTGTCGAATGGGGCGTCGGGATTGATCTTGGCCACCGCGATCTCCGGCAGCACCGTGAAGTTCGAAAAGGTCGAGCAGCCCATATAGTGATGCAGCTTGCGGCCTTCGAACGAGAAGCGCGACGTACCGTCCGGCATCAGGCCCTGTCCCTGCGTGGACCGGATCGCCGTACAGAGATTGGTCTTGCGGCTGAGGCATGACGGACACTCGCGGCATTCCGGCGTATAAAGCGGAATGACGTGATCGCCCTTCCTGACACTGGTCACGCCCGGTCCCACATCGACGACGACGCCGGCCCCCTCATGCCCCAGAATTGCCGGGAACAATCCTTCGGGGTCCGCACCGGACAGCGTGAATGCATCGGTATGGCAGATGCCCGTGGCCTTGATTTCGATCAGCACCTCGCCGGCCTTGGGTCCCTCCAGGTCTACCTCGACGACTTCCAGCGGTTTGCCGGCTTGGAATGCAACGGCGGCACGGGTCTTCATAGTCGTCTCCAAAGGTCAAATCGCTCGGCGCGACGATGCCTGTCACGGCGGCAAAAAACAATCGGCCTGCCATCCACCCGGAATGGCAGGCCGATTCTGACGCCAGAAACAATTAGTTGGCAGGCGGTGTCGCCGGCGGAGTGGTCGTCGTCGGCGCCGGAGCCATGGTGTTGGGCGCGGGAGCCATCGTGCTCGGCGCTGGGGCCATCGTATTCGGTGCGGGAGCCATGGTGGTCGTCGGGGCCGTTGTAGTGGCCGGCGGCGGCGTCGGCGTGCTCGGAGCCGGAGTGGCCGGAGCAGCAGGCGTGGAAGTGGTGGGCGTCGGCGCGGCCGGCTTGTTGTCACATGCCGCAAGCGTCAGACCGGCTGCCACGACCAACGGCAACCCAATGGCGAGTTTCAGTTTCATGTCATCTCCTCTGGTAATTGCAATTGCCTATCGGGACCCTGACTTTACGGCCAATCCAAGGCCAGAGTGCCCGGAAATAGTCTAACCACTACCGAGTGACACTGCGATGTTCACCGATGCCGCCAGAATCACCGTGTTGAAGAAGAACGAGAATATGGAGTGGATCAGCACGCGCCGCTGCATCTCCCGCGACGTGATCGATACGTCCGCCACCTGCGCCGTCATGCCGATGACGTAGGAAAAATACACGAAGCTGAACCCATCCGGCGCCTTGCCGGTCGGAAAATCCAGCCCCCCGACGACCGCGCGCCGCCCCTTGCCTTCATTGGCCCTGTCTTCCGGGCTGGAATAATATTCGTAGGCATAGTGCTGCGCGGCCAACGAGTGGACCACAAACCATCCCAGAACCACCGAACTGCCGGCGACGGCCAGCATCAGCGGATCGGCGCCGCCGCCGCTATTGATCACCTGGAACAGCGACACGACCGACACCGCGATGACGACCGCTGTCGACCCGAAAATCAGCCAGACCGGCGCGTCCGCTTCGTCTGCATGTTTCTCAAGGAACGCGGCCGTCAAGCGCCGCGCCTGCCAGAACGAGAACACCAGATAGGCGATGAAGAACGCATCGATGCCCAGCCCCACCGCCTTGGCCGGCAGCATCAGCACAGAGAGCCCCAACACCAGTACGCCTACCGCCCCGGCGGCATAGAAGGCCCGGTGGCGAGACTTTGGCATGCCGAGGTTCATGAGACGTGGACCCGGGCCGCGCGCCAACCGCGATACCAATCGACAAAATCACGCACGATCGCGTCGACGCCGGTTTCGGGCACGAATCCCACCAATGCCTTCAGCAGCGCCGGACTGGCCAGCGTTTCGCCGACATCGCCCGCCTGCATCGGCAACATGGTCTTGTTGGCGCTCTTGCCCAGCGCTCTTTCAATCGCCGCGATGAACTCGAGCAGGCCCACCGATCGCCCGCCGGCAATGTTGACGCTGCGCCACGGCGCTACCGGAGACAGGGAATCCTCCACCCCGCTCATGGGCCGCCCCGCGACTGGCGACGCATCAGCCAGCCGGACGATGGCCTCGACCAGATCCCCCACCGCGGTGCAATCGCGATGCATCTGGCCTTCCCCGAACACCTCGATGGGTTCGCCGCGCTCGATCGCCTCGACGAACTTGAAAAGCGCCATGTCCGGCCTCCCCCACGCCCCGTAGACGGTGAAGAAGCGAAAGCAGGTGGTGGGAATATTCCAGATATGCGCATAGGCGTGGGCCATGGCTTCGCCCGCCTTCTTGGTCGCCGCATAGAGCGACACCGGATAATCCGTCCGGTCGGTTTCGGCGAAGGGCTGGCGGGTATTGCCGCCATAGACCGAACTGCTCGAGGCCAGCAGTAGATGACGCGGCTTCAGCTCGCGCATGAGTTCGAGAATATTGAATGTGCCGATAAGATTGCTGTCCGCATAGGTCTCGGGGTGATCGATGCTGTATCGAACCCCGGCCTGGGCCGCGAGATGCACCACGATTTCAGGCTCCGCGGCGCCTACGCTCCTGGCCAGCAGCGCCTTGTCCTCGAGCATGCCCTCGATGTGGGTAAACCCCTGCGATTGCTGCAGCAGGGCCAGTCGCTGCCGCTTCAAATTGACATCGTAGTAAGGCGTCATGCCATCATAGCCGACGACCGCATGACCATCGGCAAGAAGCCGCCGCACCAGGTGAAAGCCGATGAATCCAGAGCTTCCAGTAACGAAGTAACGCATGGATAAAGCGGCCGCCATTTCAATTACACCCCGTTGAGTGCTATCAAACCATCAGCCATCTGTCTGCGGCATTCCGGAACGCCTGTAAGCCTAGAGCGTTGAAGGGCGTTGGCTATTGGAGGTTGAACGTGGCACCCAGGGCGACGTGGAAAGGCTTCATCAAGGTCTCCGAACTGACCGTGCCGATCGCACTTTATGCCGGCGCCACCACGTCGGAGCGCCTCTCGTTCCACATCATCAACCGCAAGACCGGCAACCGCGTTCACCGCGAATATGTCGATGAAAAGACCGGCAAGCCGGTGGCGCGCGAGCAACAGGTGAAGGGCTATGAGACCGGCGAAAACAAATACGTCATTCTCGAACCCGAAGAGATCGCCGAGGCAGTGCCTGACAGCGACAAGGCCCTGCGCATCGAAGCCTTCATAGACTATCCGGATGTCGATACCGTCTATCTCGACAAGCCCTACTACCTTGCCCCTTACGACAAATTGGGGAGTGATGCCTTCGCCATCATACGCGAAGGCATGAAGCGCAAGAAAGTCGTCGCATTGGCGCGAGCCGTGCTGTTTCGCCGCGTGCGCACGCTGCTTATCCGAGCCGATGACAAGGGCCTCGTCGCCAACACGCTCAATTTCGACTATGAGGTGCGCAACGCCAACAAGGTTTTCGAAGAGCTTCCTCAGGTCAAGATCCAGGGCGAGATGCTCGAACTGGCCAAGCACATCATCGGCACCATGCGCGGTAAGTTCGATCCCAGCAAATTCGATGACCGCTACGAGGAGGCACTCGCCGAACTCGTCCGCGCCAAGATCGAAGGTCGCGCCATCAAGGCCCCCAAACCGCCCAAGGAAACCAAGGTCGTCAGCCTGCTCGATGCCTTGCGCCAGAGCGCCAAGGCGCCGAAGGCTGCGGCGTCCCGCAAGGAATCCGAGCCTGCCAAACGCAAGAAGGCGAGCTAGAGCGTTTTCAGGAAAGGTGGATGCCACTTTTCCCACTCGAAAGCGCGCCAAAACAAAGACCTAGAGCGTTCGTTCTGATGCAATCAAAACATCAAGCGCTTTAGCGGCCCTTCTGCTTTTCTTCATAGGATTTCTTCAGCGCCGACATGATGTCGATGACGTTGTCCGGCGTCGCCTTGTCTGCCGGACGCTTTGTCGCCGCCGGCTTCTTGGCGGTGCGCGTCTTCTTGGCTTTGATGATTGCCTTCAGCTTGTCCTGCACGGGGTCAACCGCCATTTCCGGCGTCCACGGCTTGGACAAATCCTTGATCACGCTCTCGATCGCTGAAACCAGCTTGGGATTGAGCTTTTCCTCCTCAATGCCGGCAAAGACCTCCTCAGGATTGCGCACCTCGTCGCCATAGCGCAGGGTCCACAGCACGATGCCTTTACCCTTGGGCTCCAGCATCACGGCGCGTTCACGATTGGACAACACCAACCGCGAGATTCCCACCGTCGCCGTTACTGCCATGGCCTCGCGGATGACCGCAAAGGCCTCCTGCGCCACATCGTCGTCCGGCATCAGATAATAGGGCTGGTCGTACCAGACCCAATCGATGCTTTCGGCGGGAACGAACTCCCCGATATCGATGGTCCGCGTGCTTTCGAGGCCGACTGCTTGCAGCTCTTCGTCCTCGAAAATCACATGCTTGCCGTCTTCGGTCTCATAGCCCTTGACCTCGTCGTCCTCCCGCACCGCCTTGCCGGTCTCGGCATCGACATATTGGCTGCGCACGCGATGGCCAGTCTCCCGGTTGACCGTATGAAAGCGGACCTTTTCGCCCTCGCTGGTCGCCGGCGTCAGAGACACCGCACATGTGACGAGCGAAAGCTTGAGATAGCCTTTCCAATAGGGACGCGGTGCCATGATACCTCCGGATGACGGTCAGGAAACGCGGAGCCTCAGCTTTGGTTCGCCGCTCTTAGCGGAGCGGCGGATATGGCGACTGCTTGGCCCGCGCCGAATTCTGGGTCAGGAACGACACGATGAGGGCGACGAGGCCGATCACGGCCGCGATGCTCTCCACATACTGCCCTGCATTGATATGAGCCGAAAAGGCCAGCAGCAAGTGATAGAACATGCCCGCATAGGCGAGGTTCGAGAGAAAGACATTAAGGCGCGTCAGAATGGCGAGCACGCCCAAAGGCTTGATCACGATGAGCAGGGGCACGAGATAGCCCGGATACCCCAGCGATTGATAAAGCGCCTCGGCCGCGGGAATGTTGGAGATATACATCCCCGCACTCGCCAGATAGAGCAGCGATAAAATTGCAGTACTGGCCCAATAGGCCCACTTACGTGTAGTCGATGACATAGTTTTCTCCAGTCAGATCAACCGCCTGCGCTCGGCAGACGGTATAGGTTTGTAACTGGAGCTAAATCTAGAACTGCCCACGCGACGTGCAAGACGGCACAGTTTTGTGTCAAGGTTACAGGAATGAAACGAACCCAACCTGCCGCTCTGCTTGAGCTGGGCTGACGAACCTGCGATGCGATGCGAACGAGTAGCCACACCTCCTGCTCGCGCTTGTGTCGCCGCCGCTCTATGATCGATCGAATTGCTGGGGAGACAACCGGTGACCGAGGATTATCTTATGACCGGCGGCTGTCAGTGCGGCGCCGTTCGCTTCGCCTTCGACCGTCCACCCGAAAATGTTCACGTCTGCCATTGCCGGATGTGTCAGAAGGCCGTCGGTGGGCCGTTCGCTGTCATCTGTCCGGTACTGAAATCGTCCTTCCGCGTCACACGCGGGGAAATCTCATACTTCGACAGTTCCGCTCTCGCGCGCCGCGGCTTTTGCAGCAATTGCGGCACGCCCATGATCTTCGACTATCCGGATTTCCCCGATATCGGCGTCTTGGTGGGCTGCCTGGATCACCCCGACCGCGTACCGCCCGTGGTACAATACGGCATCGAGAGCCGCATGCCCTGGTTCAACCATCTACAAGACTTGCCGGGTGACAAACCGACCTATTCGGTAGATCCGATGGGCTACCTCCCCCGGATCACCGCCTCCAACCGACAGCATCCCGACCATGACACGGCCGACTGGGTGGTTCCTGTCCGCTGAACTTGCCAAGGCTTGATGGTGCCGGCAGCAGGGTTCGAACCCGCGACCCCCTGATTACAAATCAGGTGCTCTACCAACTGAGCTATACCGGCGCCGTATTCGGCAGAGGCTGGCTAGCATCGGTGCGACGATGATGCAAGCGCCGGTGCTGGCATGAGCGTCGATGAAATGCTAGTCAGGCGCCGACCAATCGCATCGGAGACGAAACGTGGCGGGCATTTCCAGCGAAGGGATCACCTTTGTCTCCAGCGGCACCCCGGAAGCAAATGCCGCAGCTGCCAGCCTGCAGCAACGCTACGGCGATGCGGGTCCCGACAAGGCGAGCGTCGTGGTCGCCCTTGGCGGAGACGGACTCATGCTGCAGGCGTTGCGCCAGGCCATGGACAGGCGGCTGCCCGTCTACGGCATGAACTTCGGCTCGGTCGGCTTCCTGATGAACGAATTTTCCGCGGACGCCCTGCCCGAACGGCTCGCTGCCGCACACCCAACTCACATTTCACCCCTGGCGATGGTGGCCAAGGATACCAGCGGCAAGACGCACAAGGCGCTGGCGCTCAACGAAGTTTCACTGTTCCGCTCGACCTTTCAGGCCGCCAAGATCGAGATTGCCGTGGATGGCGAGATTCGCCTGGAAGAGCTCATCTGTGATGGCGTGCTGTTGTCTACGCCCGCGGGGTCGACTGCCTACAATCTCTCGGCCCATGGCCCCATCCTGCCCATGGATGCGCAGTTGCTGGCGCTCACGCCGATTTCTCCGTTCCGGCCCCGGCGTTGGCGCGGCGCCATCCTGTCGAATCGCGCGACCGTGACCTTTCGTACCCGCGAGCCGGAAAAACGGCCGATCAGCGCGGTCGCCGACAATGTCGAATTTCCGCTGGTGACGGAAGTCACCGTTCATGAGGATCGCGAGCACATGGTAACGCTGCTCTTCGACCCCGGTCACAGCCTGGAAGATCGCGTCCTTATCGAGCAGTTCAAATACTGATCAAGCCGCTGGCAGCGCCAGCATATCGGGTCCGGCAAGGCTGACCGGCATGGCGGCTGACGAGTCGCCGCCGAACGCCGACATGACCCCGCGTGCCGCCTTGCGGGCCAGCGCCACGTTCTGTTCGCTGAGATAGCTGAAAGCTTCTTCGAGTTCCGCCGGTATGACGCCGGCATGCTCGATGATCAGTTCTTCGGTCAGCGCGGTGACGACGAAATGTCGCGCCGTGACATCATCCGCAAGGTCGGCCATGCGGGCATGGAACACCAGCCTCGCCAGCAGGTTGCGCACCGCCGGGTTGAGCCCACACCGCGCCAGGAGTGCGTTGAGCGCTGGCCGGCTGCCGGTCTCCAGCAGCGAGAACACTTTGTTGCGCGGCATCTCGCTGAGCTCGGCAACGCAATCGGCGAAGAACAGCACATGGCCGTTGACGATTGCGTGCAGCATCACGCGCGTGCTGATCCGTTCGCTCTGCACCAGTTCCGCCGCATAGGCGCGTTCGCCCCTGCCCGCTTCCCGTTCGCCGATGGCGCTGAGCGCCGTGTCGGCAGCGTTGCGCATCAGGCGTTCCAGCCGCTGCGGCGCAACCGCGCCTTTGACGATGCGGACATCCCTCAGCGCCCGGCCGACCGCTTCCACGAGCCGCAACCGGCTCGCCGGCGGCAAATCCTTGCGGCCAAGCAAGGCGCCACGCAGGGCCGCATCGTCGGCGTGTGCCTCGGTCAGCGCCGCCAGGGTTTCGCTGCGCAATTGCGCATCGGCGCGCGCCAGCACCTTCAGCATCACCGGCGGCTCACCGCGGCCGATCAGCGATTCCGCCACGCGCGGCGTCAATGCCGGCCGCTCCGCCACGGCCAGCAGCATGGCGAGGTCGCAGTTGCGCACCAGCGCCACCACATCCGCATCGATCAAAGCGGGCGAATATTGCGCCACGGCCCGGGAGATTACCGTCACATCCTGCAGCAGCGCTAGCAGAATGGGTCGCGGCGCTTCCGGAGTGTGCAACAAGGCATAGGCCAGGGCTGCACGCACCTTTACCGATGGATCATCGAGAAAACCGATCAGGGCGGCATAAAGGGCTGCATGTTCATCGGCGGGACCGGTATGGGCCAGATAGGCGCGCGCGGCCAGATGCGCCGCCTGCCCTCGCGCCTCGCTATCGTTGGACTGGGTCAATTCGACGAACTGGTGATACGCAACCATGAACCGCTCCGGCACTTGCCAGAACGACCCTACGCATCAAGGTTTAAGGAACGGTTCACCCTGTTCGTTGACAGTTCATTGACCATAAAGCTGGGTGAAAAACGCCGAACCCTGGGGGGCGACGACCGGCTCGACCGGTGATCCGACAGGCCCTTGCGCCTCGGTGCTGAACAAAGACACGAACGACATGTCCTGCGGCCCAAACCGGGATGGCAGCGGCGCATCACTATTGGCAAGCACCTGCGGCGCCAAGGTCTGCGAAGCCAGCTGTTGCGCCGTGAAGGCGGTGTCCGCTCCGCCATTGTTGGTGGAGTGCTGCGCCACCAGCGCCCGGTAGACTTCCTTGATCGTACGCGGCTTGCCGTCGGCATAGAAAATCGTCTGGTTCGTCTGCGCCTGCTTGGGAAACAGGCTGGCGGCGATCTGATCCGGGTTCTGCAACCCGGCGACGAACATTTTTTCGGCCCCCTGCGCCCCCAGGAAGTGCGCGATATAGAGCTCGCCAGGGCTCGGCATGCGGCCGAAACGCTTGGTCAGATAGTCGCCATTGCTCTTGGTGAAGGCCGCCGCCATGTCGGCCGCCACCTGCGGATCCTCACGCAGCTTCAGCACTTCCGCCTTGAGCTTGGGATCCTTGATGGTGAAGTCGCCATCGGCGGTCTGGGTGATGGCGTCGGCATAGCGCTGGTACCCCAGCCGCGGCCCTTCCTGCTTCATCACCTGCAGCCAGGTGCCTTCCAGAAACTGGAACAGGCCCACGGCCGACGAACCCGAAGCCTTGGCCTGGGGGTTAAGACTGCTCTCGCGCTGCGCGGTTTTCAGCAGATAGTCGAAATCGACCCCATTCCTGTCTCCGGCGGAGTTCAGGACATAGGCGAGGCTCTGCGGTACCGTAATCGGCTGGATGCCCATCGGCGCAACGAATCCTGCGTTAAGGTCGAGTTAACCAAACAGCAGGATCGGTTAACGAATGGTTAATCACCCCAGCGACTGACCACCTCTTCGAGGTCCGGACGCGGTCGGTCTTCGATCACCGCCGTCGGCGTGCCGATCATGACGAAGCCGACGAAGCGCTCGCCGTCTCGGGCGCCCAGCATTGCGGCGGCCTCCATATCGTAGCTGAACCAGCGCGTTATCCATTGCGCGGCAAAACCCAGCGCAAAGGCAGCGTGTGACAGATTGAACGCCACGTTCCCGGCCGAGATCAACTGTTCGAAATCCGGAATTTTTTCGCTCGGCTTGGGTGAACTGAGCACTCCGATAGTCACCGGCGCCGGCAGGAAGCGCGTGCGCTCTATCTCAAGCGCCGCCTCATCCAGCTTCGAATTGTTGCGCTTGGCGATCTCGGCCAGCTTTTCACCGGCCTTGGCACGATTGTCGCCGTCGATGATGATCAGCCGCCACGGCGTCAGCTTCCCGTGATCGGGCACGCGCGTGCCAATGGTCAGAATCTGCCGCAGCTGTTCTTCGCTCGGGCCAGGCTCCCGCAGGAACGCCTGGCCGACCGAACGGCGCGTGAGCAGATAGTCGACGACTTGGGCTTTGACGGTCATGTGAACGGTTCCTGGCGGTCAGACCGTCCTTATGACACAGCTTTTCCCAATTCAAAGCCTACGAGCAATCGACAATCGCGATTTCTGACGGCATATCCCTTTGCGGGGGGCAGTTGATGTTAGCGCTTGGGTATGGCGCCGCAGCGACTGTCGGTGGCGTGGCTTAGGATATGCAGAGATTGGTACGTTTTCGTAGGGTGATCGCCATCGGGCTGGCGGCTGTGCTGCTGGCGCCAGGCTTGGCGTGGAGTCAGAGCATACCGCCATTGCCGCGTCCGCGTCCCGACCGCAATGCGACGCAAGCCGCAGCTCCCTCTGCCCCGCAAATTCCTCCGGTTCCGGCTGACCGCCCCACCGCCGCCACGACCACACCGCCTGCCGCCGATACCAATACATCGGCGAGCGAAGCTATCGGCTCTATTACGTCGGACCCGCAACCCGTTCACCTCTCCGCCAAGGTCACCGATGGCGGCACCGATATCGCTCAGGGCGTCGTCTGGCGCATTTTCGACGCCAAGGCCGATGCGACGGGCGATGTATCGATGGTCGCCAAGTCGGACGAGGCCGAAGCCAACATCACGCTTCCCCCCGGCGACTATGTGGTGCATGTCGCTTACGGCCGAGCCCAGGCGTCCGATACGCTGACCGTAACGCCCGGCAACAACACCAAGACGCTCATCCTCGATGCCGGCGCGCTGCGCCTCAATGCTGCCATCGTCGGTGATATCGCCATTCCGAGCGACCTCGAGCATTTCGACATCTTCACCTCCGGCAATACCGATGCTGACCGGACCCCGGTGGCGCAGAACATCTCACCGGGCGAAGTGGTCACCCTGAACGCCGGCACCTATCACGTCGTTTCCTATTTCGGCGCGATCAACGCGGTGGTGCGCGCCGACCTGCGCGTCGAGCCCGGACAGATGACCGAGGCCACGCTTTATCACCAGGCGAGCCAGGTCGCGTTCAAGCTGGTGTCCGAAACCGGTGGCGAAGCCATCGCCGACATCGACTGGACCGTAAAGGACAAGGACGGCAAGACCTTGTTCTCCGATGTCGGCGCCTTCCCGGCCACGGTTCTGCAGGAAGGCGACTACGAGGTTTTCGCCAAGCGCGGCGACACGGTTTACAACCGTCAGTTCGCGGTCGCCCCGGGTCAGCCGGCCGATATCGAGGTGCTGACGACCGTCTACTGACGCGGGGGTCAGGCGGCCTCCGCCTTGGCGCCCAGCATGGCGTCGACGATCTCGGGCCACTTGCCCTGGAACGCCGCGACGCAGGCAGGATCGAAATGCGATCCGCTGCAGGCGACGATTTCGTCGTAAGCCTTGTCGATCGGCCAGGCCGGCTTGTACGGCCGCTCCGAACAGAGCGCATCGAACACGTCCGCAATAGCCGCAATCCGGCCTTCAAGGGGAATGGCGCTTCCCGCAAGGCCATGCGGATACCCGGTCCCGTCCCAGCGCTCGTGATGGGTGGCGGCGATGGTCTCAGCCATGCGGATAAGATCGGACGACCCATTCTCCAGGATACTGGCGCCGATGACGACATGCCGGCGCATCTCGTCCATCTCGTCGCTGGTCAGCCGTCCCGGCTTGCCGAGGATTGCGTCCGCGATGCCGATCTTGCCGATGTCGTGCAATGGCGACGCCAGATAGATGATGCGGCTACGTTCCGCATCGAGGCCCAACCCTTCGGCGATCAGCCGGCAGACCGTCGCCACACGCGAAACATGTTCGCCCGTGCTGCCATCCCGGTATTCGATGGCACGCGCCAGGCGCCAGATGACCTCTTCCTCGCGGGCCACCAGATGACGCGTCGCAGCCTCCACCTCGCGCGCCAGCCAGTGTGCCCGATCGGCCAGTTGCAGATGGGCGCTCCGCAGCGACAACAGGTTTCGCACCCGTGCCTTGAGCTCGGTCGGATCGAATGGCTTCTGGATGAAGTCCGTTGCCCCCTCGGCGATCGCCTGCAGGCGAACGGTCGCGTCCATCTCGGCCGTCACCATGATGATCGGCACAAGACGGTACATCTCCGACGCCCGCAAGACACCGGTTACCGCGATGCCATCCATCTTGGGCATCATGTAATCGACAAGCACGAGATCGAACTGGAATACCTGGGCTCTTGCCAGGGCATCGGCGGGACGCAGGAACGTCTCCACCACGCACTCTTCGATGTCTTCGACTATGTTTCTAAGTACGGCTAAACTTGATTTACTATCGTCAATAATGAGGACGCGCAACGTGATGCCCCCCAGCAGCAGTTGCGCCCATTATTCGGGCAACTTCATTAAAAGAAGCTTAGATAACGATAATAGCAGGCATATTTAGCCACTTTTCGCAAAATGGGCTCGCCGGCTGCAAGGCTGGCAAGCCCACTCGATCAGGCTGCGACGCGCTTGACGTCAGGCGCCGTAGCTTCAGCCATGAGCTCCACAACCGCATCCATCGACGCCATCACCTTCTGGCCTTCGGTTCCCAGACGGCGCACGGAAACCGTGCCTTCATCCGCCTCGCGCTTGCCAACCACGAACATCAGCGGCACCTTCTGCACCGAGTGCTCGCGCACCTTGTAGTTGATCTTCTCGTTGCGCGTGTCGATCTCGGCCCGGATACCGGCGGCGCGCAGCTGCTGGACAAGTTTTTGCGCATAGTCATCGGCTTCCGACACGATCGTTGCCACCACCACCTGCGTGGGGGCCAACCACAGCGGCAGCTTGCCCGCATAGCTTTCCAGCATGATGCCGATGAAACGCTCGAGCGAGCCGAGGATGGCCCGGTGCAGCATCACCGGACGCTGGCGTGAGCCGTCTTCCGCCACATAGGAGGCATCGAGGCGCTCCGGCAGCACATAGTCGAGCTGCAGGGTGCCGCATTGCCAGGTCCGGCCAATTGCGTCCTTGAGGTGGAATTCCAGCTTGGGCGCATAAAATGCCCCCTCGCCTTCCGCGATGACGAAGTCATGACCCGTGGCGCGCAATGCGTCGCCCAGGGCCTTCTCCGCCACGTTCCAGCGCTCGATGGTGCCGCCGAACTTTTCCGGCCGCGTCGCCAGCTTGATGATGATCTGGTCGAAGCCCATGTCGGTATAGACGGAATACAGCAGGTTGACGAAGTGCTCCGTCTCGCTCTGGATCTGGTCTTCCCGGCAGAAGATATGGGCGTCGTCCTGCGTCATCTGGCGCACGCGCATCAGGCCGTGCAAGGCCCCATGCGCTTCGTTGCGGTGACAGCAGCCGAACTCGGCCATCCGGATCGGCAGATCGCGATAGCTCTTGATACCCTGGTTGAAGATCTGGATATGCGCCGGGCAGTTCATCGGCTTCAGCGCCATCAGGTCGGACTTGCCCGACAACACCGGGCCTTCTTCTTCCGTTCCCGGCACTTCGTCCGGCACCACGAACATGTTCTCGCGGTACTTGCCCCAATGGCCCGACGCCTCCCAGAACTTGGAGGACATCAATTGCGGCGTCTTCACTTCCTGGTAGCCCGAGCCGTTAAGGCGCCGGCGGATATAGGCTTCCATCTGATTGTAGATGGTAAAGCCCTTGGCATGCCAGAACACCGAGCCCTGCGCCTCTTCCTGCAGGTGGAACAGGTCGAGCTCGCGGCCAAGCTTGCGATGGTCGCGCTTCTCCGCCTCCTCCAGCATCGTGAGGTAGGTTTCGAGGTCTTCCTTGTTCGCAAAGGCCGTGCCGTAGATACGGCTCAACACCGGGTTGTTGCTGTCGCCGCGCCAATAGGCACCCGCCACCTTCGTCAGCTTGAACGCCTGGCCGACATCCCTGGTGGTGCGCATATGCGGTCCACGGCAGAGGTCGAACCACTGGCCCTGCTTGTAGATCTTGATCGACTGGTCCGCTGGAATGGCATCGACCAGCTCGACCTTGTACTTTTCGCCCTTGGCCGCGAAAACCTTCTTGGCCTCGTCGCGCGTCCACACTTCCTTGGTGAAGGCAGCGCCCCGCTCGACGATCTCGGCCATCTTCTTCTCGATGGTGCGCAGATCGTCCTCGCTGAACGGCTCGTCGCGCGCGAAGTCGTAGTAGAAGCCGTTCTCGATCACCGGACCGATCGTCACCTGCGTCGAGGGCCATAGCTCCTGCACGGCTTCCGCGAGCACATGTGCGGCATCGTGCCGGATCAGCTCCAGCGCCGCCGGCTCGTCGCGCGTCACGAACGCAATGCTGCCGTCCTCGCCCAACGGATCGGACAGGTCCGTGAGCACGCCATTCCAGCGCATGGCGACCGTTTTCTTGGCCAGGGACTTCGAGAGACCCTCGACCACGGTGGTCCCGGTGGTGCCACGCGCAAATTCGCGAACTGCACCGTCTGGGAACGTCACCTTGATCGTCATTTTGATCTCCAAAGATGGAATGTTTAAAAGCACCCCGGCACACGCAGCGGGGCGAGGCAGGCTCTCTAGCACGGATGGGCCGCAAATCCATCCGCCTATGCGATAAGCCTCGCCTTGGAAAAAGGCGCATGCCGGCAGCTTTATTTAGGAGCAACCCGCGGTTTTCCTAGATCGGGAATCGTAGCCATCCTCAGCCGCATGCGCTACGCACGGAATCGGCGGCCTCGCGTCGTTACCGCTGGCATGAGATAATTTCGGAGAAGTCCCTATGGATCTGGCCGTCTCGAATTGGATTGCACGGCTCTTTTGCAAACGAAACCTGTTCATGGTCGCTCTCGCTCTGGCGCCGATCGGAACGACATCGGCGGCGATGGCCGCCCAGGGCGCTGTAGGCATCAATGACCAGCCGGCGGAACTGCGGGCTGTCTCCAAGGTCTCGGACCTGAAATTCACCCTTCTTGCCAAACTTCCCAGCGCGCCGCCTTCTGGGCGCGAAACCTCCGGTTGCGAAAATTTCGTAATTTCTCCGACTTCGTCCGCCGGTAAACTCGTCGCCGATCAGGGCTGGTCAGTGACCGGCGAAGCGCCCCTCGGGGACGACGAGGCGGTCAGTTTCGCTGCCGTGTTCGAACAGGGTACGAGCGGCACCTGCGCTATCCAGCAGGGCAACGTGGCCATCTTTCATGACGAGACGCTGTTGGCGATCGCCTACGCGCCGCACCCGACAGACGAGACGATTGGCAGCATCGCTTCTCTCGAAGGCGGCAACGTCCGCGTCTGGAGCGGCGACTTGCTGAGTACGCCGGTTGCTGATCTCGAACTTTTGGATGGCGGTTACCTGCTGCAGCTCGGCGATGTCGCGGCCGAGGAAACGCTGTGTGGTGGCAAGGCAGTCGTCCCCAACATCTACGGAACCGGCATCGACAAGGCGCGCGCCAAACTCGCGGCGAGCGGCTGGCAGCCGGTACTCAACATCACCGAGACCGGCGGGGATCAGTACGGCAGGGAAATCGACCTGGCCAAGCATGGCATTACCGAGGTCAACACCTGCTCGGGCACCGGCCTGGGTTATTGCGACTTCAACTATGTCGGCAAGGCCGGCAAACTGAATGTCTCCACGGTCGGTGAAGATGACTTTCCTGTCGTCGCCGGCTACGCCGTAGACTGTAACTGAGCCCTCAAAACGCGATCGGGCGGTTGGTCGCCCCTACATCCATCGGCCATAACGCCACGGTAGATACCAGTGCGCCTCGGCGGGGATCGCCTCGGGCACTGGATCATAGCCGTGCGTACCGCCGGGGCGGCAGCGCGAGAACCGCGCCAGCCCCATCCAGCCGCCCGGCCAGAAGCCGAATTTCCAGATGGCGCCCTGCGTATATTCGGAACAGCTCGGCAGGTGCCGGCAGGTACGCCCGACAATTGCCGACAGCGTGTAGCGATAGATCGTGATGAGGAACACGGCGGCAAACTTGAACGGCAGATCGATGAGCGACCAGAAAGCGCCGATGATTCTCTGCATCAGGAATTCGCCCTAAGCGACTCGATCGTCATGCTTTGTTTCGATGCTGTCGAGCGCCGCCACCACCGCTTCGAACACCAGTAGCGTCGAGGTATGCCGCGGCTTGTAATCCCGCACCGGCTCGAGATATTTGAGGTCCGACCATTTGCCGCCGGGCGGGGGCCCCTCTTCCTTGAGCATCCGCGTCATCTGCGCGCGCAGGCCGCGGAACTCGTCGACTGGCGTGCCGACGATCTCCCGGGCCACTATCGCCGCAGAGGTCTGTCCCAGCGCGCAGGCCGACACATCGTGCCCGTACCCCACGATCACGCCGCTCCGAACCTTGATGTCGACGTCGATCATCGACCCGCATACCCGGCTGGTCTTGCGAGCCGAGGCATCGGCATCGGCCAGCCGCGGCGCTGCGGGTGGATTGGCCGCGATATCCAGGATCTTTTCGGAATAGAGATCGCTCAGTTCCATATTTCGCACAATTCTGTTTCTTGTGGCCGCACTTCGCACCCCTATATAAGAAGCCTCGTGCAGCCTGTCAGGGGCTGGATTGGAATTGCCGCTCACGCCAACCCGGAACCTTTCGGCTCACGCCGCGTCCAATGGCAGAGCCAATCAGGAGCCCAGCGATGGACGCCAGCGTCAAATTGCAGAATACCCAAGCCCTCGACGGCGCCAAGCCGTCCCGCCCCAGCCAGGCCGAAGCCGAAGCGGCGGTGCGCACGCTGATTGCCTGGGCTGGCGACAATCCGCAGCGCGAAGGACTTCTCGACACGCCGCGCCGCGTCGCGATCGCCTACAAGGAACTTTACGGCGGCTACGAGATGAACCCGGCCGAGATTTTACAGCGGACGTTCAAGGAAGTCGGTGGCTACGACGATATCGTCCTGCTCAAGGACATCCCGTTCCATTCTCACTGCGAACACCACATGGTGCCCTTCATCGGCAAGGCCCACATCGCCTATCTGCCGCATGACGGCGTGGTCGGCCTCTCCAAGCTTGCCCGCCTTGTCGAGGTGTTCGCCCATCGCCTGCAGACCCAGGAAAATCTGACGGCGCAGATCATCGACGCCATCAACGAAACCTTGAATCCGCGTGGCGCCGCCGTGATGCTGGAAGCCGAGCACATGTGCATGACCATGCGCGGCGTACGCGCCCATGGCGTTTCCACCATCACCCACCGCTTCACCGGTGTATTCGCGGAAGACCGCGAAGAGCGTGACCGTTTCTTCGCCTTCATCGGGAAGCGCTGAGCTGGATTTCGATCCCGTCAGTGACGAGGGCCCGATCGAAATCCGGATCGCGTCGCACGGTTGACCGCTTGGTACTGGCCTTGCGGCATGGCCCGGGCTAAAACCCGCCTCATGAGCATGACCTTCGCCGACCCAAAGACGCTTTCGCACGCCGATCAGGAAGAAGGCACCACCTTCGCACCGCGCTTCGATGCCCACGGACTGATTACTGCCGTGACCGTGGAGGCCGGCTCCGGCAAGGTGCTGATGCTGGCGCACATGAACGCCCAATCCCTCGCCCTCACCCTCGAGACGGGCGAGGTCCACTACTGGTCACGCTCGCGCCAAAGCCTTTGGAAGAAGGGCGAGACCTCGGGCGAAATCCAGAAACTCATCGAGATACGTGTCGATTGCGACCAGGACGCCTTGCTGGTCAGTGTCGAGCAGACCGGTCGCGGCGCCGCCTGCCATACCGGCCGCAAGAGCTGCTTCTACCGGCGCGTCCAGATCGCCGACGGTAAGCCGCAACTGGCGGATACGGGTGAGCCGCTTCTGTTCGATCCGAGCCAGGTCTACCGCCATCAGTAGTGCGGCGGTGGCGCCTCGTCCTGCGGCGCCAGGGCCGGATGTGCCTCGACCGTACGCAACTGGTCGGTAAGCTTGGCCAATTGCCGCTTCAGCCCAGCGATTTCCTGCCACTGCTCGGTCACCACCTTGCTGAGATCCTCGAACGTCTGCTCCTGGTAGGCAAGGAGCGTTTCGAGCTTGTCGATACGCACGGCCAGGTCATCGCGATCAGGCATGATGGTCTCCTTGCGGCAGAATCGGCGCGTCGCGGCGCTCGAACAGCGGCATCAGCAAAAGCCCGGCAATGAAGCCTCCGAGATGCGCCTGCCAAGCCACCTGCACCGAATCGCCGGTGAAGGCCGGCAGAATCGGCACCGCCGCATTCAGCACGATCCAGAACAGGCTGAAATTACGCGCCCGCGGATTGCGCCAGATGTCCTTGAGGCTGGCAATCTCCCGCCCCAGGATCACGGGTTGGCCGGTTTCCGGATGCGGTGCCACTACCAGCGGCTGAAAAATGAAACGCATGGCGGCGCCTGTCAGTCCGGCGATACCGCCGGAAGCCCCTACCAGCACCTGCACCGACGGCAGCGTCGTGGCGGCAAAAGCCACTGCGCCGACTGCCGAGCTGATGAGAAAGACGATCAGCGTCGGCATCGCTCCGTAGCGCCGCGCCACCGGCGTCGCAAAGATCAGTAGCCACGCCACGTTGATCAATACGTGCTCCCACCCTGCATGCAGAAACGCATGGGTGAAAAGTGTCCATATGAGGGGAAGATAACCGCCCGGAACCTGGTCCGGGGCGATCAATCGGTACGGGATGAAACCGAACCATAAGGTTAATTGTTGCAGCCCGTCATCGTTCAAAATCAGCGAAGAGGCGAGCTGTATCACCAGCATGATCCCGGCGAGGGCTGTCACCACCGCGGGTAGCATGAAGATCGGCTGCCGTGCCGGAACGCCGGCTTCCGGCTCCGGTCCCTGCTCTGCCATGCGCGCGCTCCTTAAAAGCTTATCTTAGTGTTAGTCACTGAGTTATCCACATTGCCCCGCCGGCATTAACCCTAACAGATGTTTAATGGCGATTTTGCCCCGCACTTTTGGCACTGTCTGTGGACCGCGCAAGACTCCCCAGCAAGGGAGCGAGGGACTGTGGCAAGGGGCTAAAAGACTATGCAAAAAACCAGCACCAAAACGCTCTACGACTACTGGAACGGCCTGCGGGGATCCCGTAGCGCGCCCGATCGGCGCGACATCGATCCCACAAGGATTCGGACGGCGCTGGCAAACACTTTCATCCTTGAACTGGGCGAAGAGGACAACTTTGTTTTCCGCCTCGCCGGCTCGCATCTGTGCACGGCCTATTGCCGCGAACTGAAGGGTCGTTCCTTCACCGGTCTCTGGCACGAACGCGACCGCGATGCCCTCGACACTCTCATCCGCGCCGTCACCGAGGATCATGCGGCCGCCCTCGTGACGTTCCAGGGCACCACCCCGATCAATACTAAGGTCTCCTTCGAGACGATCCTGCTGCCGCTTCGGCACAATGGCTCGACACAGACACGCCTCCTCGGCGCCATGACGGCGCTGGAGGAGCCCTACTGGCTCGGCGCCCAGCCTGTCGTCGAGCAGCGCATCACCGGTCTGCGCCTGATCTGGCCGGACGATATCGCCATCAACGATGTCATCGGCAGCGTGGAAGCCGCCATGCCGGACGTGGCCTATGCCTCCGGAAATACGCCGATGCCGATCCAGTCGACGATTTTCGGTCGTTCGGCCCGGCGCTATGCTCATCTCGCGGTCATCGACGGCGGTCGCCATTGAGCGGCATTTGAAACGCGCTTGCGGGCATAACCTTACCAACGGTTAACCAAACCTCGCTAGTTTTGCGGTGTGAAACTCTCACACGGCATAATTGCAATCCATGCTTAGCGACGAACCACATCTGCGGCAGGCCAAACCTGCTGTCCGTAGTCAGGCGGACATGCCGCGGTTTCAGCGCGTCAGGATTTCTGTACTCGGTCGCTACATGCTCGCCGACAGGCGGGAGTTTCCCTGCCAGGTCATCGAGATGTCTCCCGGCGATGCCGTCGTTATCGCCCCCGAACCGGGGATCGTCGGCGAAAAGGTTATCGCCTATCTCGACAATCTCGGCCGCATAGAAGGCGCCATCCGGGAAGCCATCGACGGCGGCTTCGTGATGGAGGTGAGCGGCACGCCGCGCAAGCGCGATCGTCTCGCGGCGCAGCTCACTTGGCTCGCCAACAAGGACATCCTCAACCTTCCCGAGGATCGCCGCCACGAACGCGTCGTGCCCGACAACCGGCATTCCACCGTCGTGCTTGACGACGGTCGGCGCTACAACTGCAAGATCATCGATATTTCGCTCTCCGGCGCCGCCATCGAACTCGCCGTACGCCCGGCCATGGGCACGCCCGTCACGCTTGGCCGCATGCGCGCCCGCGTCGTCCGGCACTTCCAGAACGGCGTTGCCGTCGAATTCGCGTCGTCGCAGGAAATGATCAGCGTGGTGCAGCAGAACCTGCGGGTGAACTGAGCCGAGCTCATGATTAATCGGGTATGAATCGAACCGATAAATCTCGATTCAAAACTGCATTGCACTTTTTCAATCAGAGCAAGAGCGCGCTCCTAACGTGGTCTCCATCAAGGAGATCGCGATATGTTCACCGCGCCAAGCATTGCCAAGACCCTGGGAGCCGCCACGCTGGCGCTCTTCGTGTTGATCGCTCCGGCCCTGGCTGAAAACGTTGATTTCTCCAACGCCGCCTTCATGCCCGTCTCCACCAAGGCCACCAGCATTCCCGTCGGTGCGGCAGAATTCTGCGATCGGCAACCGAAGGAATGCGCCCCCAACGCCAATGTGGTTCCGGCCATGCCGCTGACCCAGGCCCGCTGGAACGAGCTGCTCACGGTCAATTCCTATTTCAATACGAGCATCGTGCCGGTGACGGACGAGCAGCTCTATCACACCGAAGAATTCTGGACTTATCCGAACGGTTATGGTGATTGCGAAGACATCGCTCTGGCCAAGCGCCGCCAGCTCATCCAGTCGGGTTGGTCGCCCAGCGACCTGCTGATGACCGTCGCCAAGCAGCGCAACGGCGAAGGTCATGCCGTCCTCATGGTGCGCACCGATCGCGGTGATTTCGTCCTCGACAACCAGGACGGTACCATTCGTGTCTGGACCGATACCCCC
Organism: Devosiaceae bacterium; assembly: GCA_036499825.1. Lineage (GTDB taxonomy): Bacteria > Pseudomonadota > Alphaproteobacteria > Rhizobiales > Devosiaceae > Paradevosia. The sequence goes on along the minus strand of DASYCZ010000026.1, from coordinate 218,765 downwards.
TATCACTTCCTCAAGCGCCAGTCGCAGGCCAATCCCGCCGAGTGGGTCGACATCTACGACGAGCGGCCGATCGTCATCGCCGCCAAATAATCGCTTCCTTCAGCCTGAGATGCATGAGGCCGGCCCCATCGGAGCCGGCCTCATTTGCCCTGCGGGGATTGCAGAGTCCTAAAGGATGCTGGCGTAGCAGCCGACTGCGATCAGCCCGGTGATGAAGGCCCAGCCGAACCCGACAAGCGATCCGACCAGCACCGGCACCAGCGACAGCGTACCGTTACGCTCCTGCTGCCAACCGAGCTGCAGCATGATGAACGGGCCGCACACAAAGCTCATGAACACATGGGCCAAGGTATGGGCGAAGGTCTTGCCGTCATAACGCAGCATGGCGGTCTCGCCGAAAATCCATTGATATAGGTAGGTGCCGGCGGCCGCCATGGCGAGCCCAACCGCCATCAGATACATCGCAAGAATCAACTCATTGGACATTGCGACCCACCCTTCGCCGTAAATCAGAGCATCACGTTAACTCTTTATTAAGCATAGCCGCGTCCCATGGCCCTGTCACTCTGCCTTGGCGAATCTGGTTAACGCACGCATGGAAGTATCGGCAAAGCGGCAGGCCGCTGGGTCAATCCAGCATCTCGGCTTCAACCTGCTGGCGATCACGTTGATCTTGGCCATCTGCGGCCTATCGGTTGCCTATGGCATCGATGCACTGGTGCGGCTGCATCATGCGGCGATGGAGGACGACAGCAAGGTCGTGGCCAGCAATCTGGCGGGCCGCACCTTGACCATTCCCACCAGTTGGCTGCCCGCCGGAGCCGGCGGTGTCGAGGGCTTTGCCAGCCAGATCGCGTTACGCCTTTCCTTGCCCCTTGGGCCCGACCAGCGCCTCGCCGCCGTCGAGGTGACCCTCGTGCCGCATAGCCAGGCGCGAGCCAGTGCCTCCCTGCTCGACGGGCTCTACCTGCATCTTTTTAAAGCCAACGAAATTCCTGGCCCGCCCGGCCTTATCGGCAAGCCGCTGAACGATACCGATGGCTTCGCCGGCGAGACGGTCTGGTACGATCCGCTGTCGCCCAGCCCTTTCGTCGCCAAGTGTATGCAGGTCGTCGCCGGCAAGGGAGAAGACCGCTGCCTGCGTACGGTGGTGCTGAAGAGTGGGATCGCCGCGATCTACAGTTTCGGCGCCGACCTGTTGCCGGCCTGGCGCGATTTCGATGCCGTGATGAATGAGCGGCTGGAGCGGATCGGCGCCCTCTAGACGGGCGCCGGCAGAGACTACTTCACTTCGTCGAGGTCGACGTCCAAAATAGCCATCTGGAAATTATAGGAACGGTCGCCGTCCTCGTCGTCGACATAGATCAACCCCAGAAATTCCTCGCCGAGATAGACCTCGACCGAATCGTTCTGCTTGTTGCGCGGCCGTACGTCGATGGCGCGATTGCCGAACTTCTGCTGCAGGAATTTCTGGAGCTTGATGATTTCGGGGTGGTTCACGGGATGCTCCTGAAACGACAAAGGGTAGCCAGAATACTGGCTGGAAAGGGCCGGGCATAGCCCGGCAGGATTTTTTCCGCCAGAGCGGAATCGATCAGATATTGCGGTCGTGAACCGTAATCATCTGGTCCATCACCGAGGCAGGCTGCGCACAACCCGCTTCGCCGATGACCTTGGCCGGCACGCCCGCTACCGTCACCCGCGGCGGCACTTCTTTCAGCACGACCGATCCGGCGCCGATGCGCGAGCAATCGCCGATGCGGATATTGCCAAGGATCTTGGCCCCTGCCCCGATCAGCACACCGTTGCCGATCTTGGGATGGCGATCCTGATCCGCCTTGCCCGTGCCACCCAGCGTTACGTTTTGCAGCATCGATACGTTGTCGCCGACGGTCGCGGTCTCGCCGATCACGAGCCCAGTGCCATGATCGAGCATGATGCCCTTGCCCATGCGCACGGCCGGGTTGATGTCGACCTGGAACACCTGACTCGAACGGCTTTGCAGATACAGCGCAAAGTCCCGGCGCCCGGCCTCCAGCAAGGCATGGGCAAAACGATGTGTCTGGATGGCCTGGTAGCCCTTGAAGAACAACAGCGGCTCGACGGCGCGACTGCACGCCGGATCACGCTCCAGCGTTGCGGCCAGATCGGCCCGCGCCGCCATCCCGATCTCGGGATGCGTTCCCAGCGCGTCGTGGAAAGCCTGTCGGATCAGATCCGCGGACACATCCGAATGATCGAGCCGTTCGGCCAGCCGATGGGCCAGCGAGGACTCGAAACTGTCGTGATTGAGAATCGTGGAGATGACCAGCGTCGACAGCGACGGCTCGTTGGCGACGATCTCGCCAGCGCCCGCCCGCACGGCTTCCCACACCGGGTCGACCGACTTCACATGCGCTGCTGCCTTGATGTTGCCGTTCATCATCTGTCTCCGCGACCGGTCTCCGCATATAGAGTATCCGATGCTATGAAACAAAGCCCTCGACGTGTGAATGGTTCACATTTGCCGTGAACTGGAGACGTGCTTTGCGAGAAACGCCAGCGTCGCCTCCTTGAACCTGGCATCCCCCGTAGCCAGCATATGGTTGCGCTTGGGGATGATATAGGCCTCTGCGTCGGGCATCAGCGCCGCCAGCTTTTCGGGTGCGCCCGCCATGTCATCGGCTTCGCCGACGGCGACCAGCGCCGGCACCGCGATGCGGCGGACGTCCTCGATTGGCATCGGCTTTCGTGACGACACCATGCAGGCTGCCAGGGCTGCCTTGTCGGCCTTCGAATGGTCGGCGAAGATGCGGAATTGTCGGCCGGTCGGATGCGTCACGTCGGCAAGCTTGTCCGCGTTGAGGGCGTCGATGATGGCGCGCGAATCGTCGAGCCCGTTGATGAGGTTCATCCCCATGCCGCCGAACACCGCCACCTCGACCCGTTCCGGGGCCTGCAGCGCCAGAAAAGCGGTGATCCGCGCGCCCATCGAATAGCCGATCACCGGTAGCCTCGCTATGCCGAGCCTATCCAGCAGCCGCGCCGCATCCGCAGCCATCAGCTCGGGATAATAGGCATCCGCCTCATAGAGCTTTTCCGACAGGCCGTGCCCGCGATTGTCGATGGTGATCGCCTGATAGCCGGCCTGGTTGAGCGTTTCGACCCAACCGGTCGCCACCCAGTTGATCTGCCCGCTCGACCCGAACCCGTGAATCAGCAGGATCGGCCGGCCCTCCCCATGGATTTCGTAGGCGATGGTGATTCCGTCTGAGAGAAATGTGGGCATCGGCATCTCGGATTGCGGCCAGCGAAGATGTCCGATCTAGTCGTGTCGGCGCCCCGGTGGAAGTGAAAATGGCGGAGACCAGCTTCCACTTTCAATTCACCAAGCCCTTCGCTATGGTCCGCCGCGTTTACGGCAGTCTTCCTGGCAGGTCTTCGATGGCACACGCGACCGTTCCGCATTTCCATAATACCGATGGCTTGCGTCAGATTGAGGTTGGCGCCAGGGAATTCATGTGCGTCGGTGCCCTGCCCCCATTCGATCATCCGCATGTCTTTCTCGACATGGGCCGAGACAGCGAAATCGTCTGTCCCTACTGCTCGACGCTTTACGTTTACAGCTCCAAGCTTGCCCCAGGCACTTCCGCCCCACTTTCCGCGGTCTACGACGCCGCCTGAGTTTTACGCATGGCCACCGGCGGACGCACCGTCTTCATCGCTGGAGCCGGCATTGCGGGCCTCACCCTGGCTCTCGCCTTGGCCAAGTTCGGCACCACCGTCGTGGTGCTTGAGCGCGGCAAGGCTATCCAGGAGCTGGGCGCGGGCCTGCAGATCAGCCCCAATGCCCGCCGCATCCTGAACCAGCTCGGCCTCGACAAGGCCATCACCGCCCGGAGCTTCGAGCCCGAAGGCATCGACGTCTATCCGTTCCGCGCCGCCGGGCCGCTGGTCAGCCTGGAGCTGGGCGCTGCCGCGCGCCAACACTTTGGCGTTCCCTATGCGGTCATGCATCGCGCCGATCTTGCAGACGCATTGGCCCGTGCCTGCCGGCGCTTCGCCAATATCGACCTGGTCTTCGGCGTCCAGCATTTCGATGTGGCGTCCCACGCTCGCGGCCTTTCCATCCTCGCCGATGAGGGAGCGGGCAAGTCCCGCAACGGCCGGGCCTTCGCCTTTGTGGGCGCCGATGGCATCAATTCTCCGACCCGCACCGGCATCCTCGACGGCCCCGCCGCCAAGCCATCCGGCATGGTGGCCTGGCGAGCCCTGGTCGAGAGCGCCAGCCTCGAAGGGGTCATCTCGCTCGATCGTACCAGCCTATTGTTCGGCCCCGGCTATCATGCGGTGTGTTACCCCCTCCCGCATCGCGGCCGGGTCAACATCGTGCTGATCACCAGCGACAAGGCGGCCCAAGGCAAGTCCGACGCCCTCAATCGCGCTCCCAATCTCGGCGCTAGCCTGCGTAGCGACCGGCGCTTCGCAACCCTGCTTGCCAGCGCCGCTGACAATTGGGGCGTCTGGCCGTTGGGCACGGTTGAGACAGACACCTGGCATGAAGGCAGTGTCGGCCTGATCGGCGATGCGGCCCACGCCATGCTGCCCTTCCAGGCCCAGGGTGCCGCCATGGCCATCGAGGATGCAGCAATCCTCGCACCGCTGTTGATGACCGAACCCACGGCCGGGGCCGCCTTCGGCCGCTACTATAACCTGCGCCGCAAACGCGTCGCGCGGGTTGCGGCCCTCTCCGTTTCGAACGGCCGGGCCTTCCATCTGGCCTGGCCGCTCAGTCTTGCCCGCGACACCATTCTGGGCCTGCAGGGCAGCACCGGACACTTCCGGCGGCTTGATTGGCTTTACGGCTACGATGCGGCGCCGGAAGCCGAGATCGGCGCTCCCACCCGGCCATCATGAGCACGGAACGACGGTTCGGTCGTCACGTTTCAGCTCAGGTTTAACGCCATGAGAACGCCCTTTCCCGCTTGCGTTGCTCCTAAGCCGTGTGTCAACTGCGCGGCACCACGAGAGTTTTGAACGATAGCATGAAAGCCGAGACCAGCTCCCGACTGACCCTTGCCTGCATTCTGCTCACCATTTTGCTCGACATGGTCGGGCTGGGAATCATCGTTCCGGTTCTGCCTGAGCTGATCGAGCAATTGACCGGTGGCAGTGTGAGCAATGCCGCGGTCATCGGCGGCTATCTGGTCTTCGTCTATGCCCTGATGCAGTTCCTGTTTTCGCCAGTTCTGGGCAATCTCTCGGACCGGTTCGGGCGCCGGCCGATCCTGTTGCTGTCGCTGGTCGGTCTCACTCTCGATTACAGCCTGATGGGCTTCGCACCGGTCGTGGCCTTCCTCTTCATCGGTCGGCTGCTCTCGGGCATCTCCGGCGCCGCGGTCGCCACCGCCACCGCCTATATCGCCGACATTACGCCACCCGATAAACGTTCGCAGCGCTTCGGGCTTATCGGCGCCGCTTTCGGTCTTGGCTTCATCATCGGCCCGGTGATCGGTGGTGAATTGGGCGCCTATGGCGCCCGCGTGCCGTTCTATGCCGCGGCAGGCCTTGCTGGCGCCAACTTCCTTTTTGGCCTCTTCGTTTTGCCCGAGAGCCTGCCCAGGGAGCGTCGCCGCAAGTTCGACATCCGCCGCGCCAACCCTTTTGGTGCCCTGCTGGCGCTCAGGCAATATCCCGTGGTCCTCTGGCTGTTGTTCGCGCTGTTCCTGCTGTCGCTTGCCAGCCAGGCGTTTCCCTCGGTCTGGAACTTCTTCACCATCGAGGTGATAAATTTCTCGTCCAGCCAGATCGGCCGCTCACTCGGCGCCTTCGGCGTCGGCTTCGCCATCAGCCAGGCCTTCCTCATCGGCCCCATAGTCCGCCGCTTCGGCGAGTGGACCACCGTGCTGTTCGGCATGCTGGCAGCGACTATCGCCTTTGTCGGCACGGCCTTCGTGCACACCCCGTTCGGGCTCTACGGCTTTCTGATGGTGGGCGCCCTCAGCGGGCTCGCCGCCCCGGCGATCAATGGCCTGCTCTCGCGGCAGGTGCCCGACAATGCCCAGGGTGAGTTGCAGGGCGCCGTCAACGCCGCCAACTCGCTGGCCTCGATCATCGGTCCGCTCGCGGCAACGCAGCTGTTCTCTTACTACACCATCGCCGACAAGGGCGCTCCCGGCTACTTTCCCGGCGCCCCCTTCATCGGCGCCGGCGTCACTATCGTGCTGTCGGCGATCATCTTCGTCTATACGGCCTGGCGCTACGACCTGATGCACCGCAAGCCTGTCGTTCGCCATCCCCAGCCACTGGACATGGCCCCGCCCGGCCAGCAGGCAACGCCACCCCACAATACGACAAAGCGGTAGGCTTGCGCCTACCGCCGTTCTGGCCTGAAAGCCGTCGTCAATTGCCGAGCGTGCTCGGCCAGGTCCCGTGCAGGTCCGAACCACGGCCTGCGATCTCGAAACCATGTGCGCCGAAGAAGTCGCGCTGCCCCTGGATCAGGTTGGCAGTGCCCTGTGCCTGCCGGTAGCTATCGAAATAGCCGAGCGCCGATCCGAGGCAAATCAGCGGGAACTCTCCCAGCGCGCCCGCGGCGACAACCTTGCGAAGCATCGGGTGTGACGCCTTCATGATCGTCACGAAATCCGGCGCCATCATCAGATTGACGCTGTCGCCCTTATCATAGGCCGCGCCCATCTGATCCAGGAACCGCGAACGGATGATGCACCCGGCCCGCCAGATCTTGGCGATGGTGCCCATTGGCAGACTCCAGCCGTTTTCTTCCGACGCCTTGGCCAGCACCGCGAAACCCTGCGCATAGGCGGCGATCTTGCCCGCGAGCAGCGCTTTTTCCAGTTCATCCAGAGTGACGTCGGCCTTACGGCCGGCGGGCCGGCCATAGACGGCTTCCGCCGCCACGCGTTCGTCCTTCATGGCCGACATCGACCGCGCCGCAACGGCACCCTCGATGGCCGTTGCGGGAATCGCCAGTTCCTGTGCCGCGATCGCTGACCAGCGTCCCGTGCCCTTCTGTCCGGCCTTGTCGAGAATCAACTCGACCAGCGGCTTGCCCGTCTCTCCATCCGTCGCCGCCAGAACGTGGCCGGTGATCTCGATCAGGTAGGAGTTGAGCGGCCCCTTGTTCCACTGCTTGAACACTTCCGAGGCGGCGTGCGGAGTAAGGCCAAGCCCGTCACGCATTACGCCGTAGACTTCGGCGATCATCTGCATGTCGGCATATTCGATGCCGTTATGGATGGTCTTCACGAAATGCCCGGCGCCACCTTCACCCAGATAGGCGCAGCAGGGTTCACCGTTGAACTTCGCCGCGATCGCCGTGAGCACTGGCTCCGCATTATGCCACTGCTGCTTGGAGCCGCCCACCATGATGGACGGCCCGTGGCGCGCGCCCTCTTCGCCACCCGAAACCCCGACGCCAAGATAACCGATGCCTTTCGGCGTCAAATAGTCGAAACGTCGCTGCGTATCGGTGTAGAGCGAGTTGCCGCATTCGATGATGGCATCGCCCTTGTCGAGGTGGGGCAACAGGTGCTCGATCATTTCGTCGACGGGCTGGCCGGCCTTGACCATGATGATGATCGACCGTGGCGCCTTGATTTCCTTGACGAACTCCGCCAGCTCGGCCTTTCCGACGACACGGGCGTCCAGCCCCTCTTTCCGGGCCTCAGCCACGAAGTCGTCGATGCGCGCCGCAGTGCGGTTATGAACAGCGATCGTATAGCCTTTTTCCGCGATGTTGAGCGCGAGGTTCGAGCCCATTACCGCCAGCCCGATCAGGCCGATGTCCGCGGTCGCCATGACGCATTCTCCTATATCGAATATTGAGTGCAGCCTGCGACCGGAAGTCGCACTTTGGGCCGCAAGTGATCATAAAGCGCGCAACGGCGGAAGCCTCTTCGCCAACTTTTTTGAAGAGATTTCGGCGCTTTCCACCGCCCGCCCTTACCAAGCCTCTAGGTGTGTTCTAGTCTGCCAAATTGCTATGGGAGGGATCGTTTTTGGACACGCTTTCGCAATTTAATCTCGCCGGTAAGCGAGCCTTGGTCACCGGATCCAGCCGCGGCATCGGCTTCGCGCTGGCAGGCGCGCTCGCCGGAGCCGGTGCGGACGTCATTCTCAACGGCCGCGACACCGAAGCGCTTGGGCGTGCAGCCGAAACTCTGGCCGCCGGCGGGGTCCGCGTCCGTGCCCTGGCCTTCGACGTCACCAGCGAAGACAGCGTCAATGAAGCCATCGACTTCTGCGAGGCGGATATCGGCCACATCGACATCCTCATCAACAATGCCGGGATGCAGTATCGCTCGCCGCTGGAAGATTTTCCGGCTGACAAATTCGAGCAGATGATCGCCACCAACGTCACCTCGGTCTTCACCGTGGGCAAGGCCGCAGCGCGCTACATGATCAAGCGCGGCTCCGGCAAGATCATCAACATCTGCTCGCTGATGAGTGGCCTCTCGCGTCCGTCCATCGCCCCTTACGCGGCCAGCAAGGCCGCGGTAGCTAACCTGACACGCGGCATGGCGACCGACTGGGCCCGCCATGGGCTCAACGTCAACGGCATCGCCCCGGGCTATTTCAAGACCGAGCTCAACCAGGCATTGATCGCCAATCCCGAATTCAACGGCTGGATCGAAAAACGCACGCCAATGGGCCGCTGGGGTGAAGTCTCCGAACTGGGCGGCGCCGCCGTCTTCCTCGCCTCCGACGCCGCCAGCTTCATCAACGGACACATTCTTTATGTCGACGGCGCCTTTACCGCCACGGTTTGACGGGTATCGCATCGTCGTCGTCATGGGCGTCTCGTCTAGCGGCAAGTCGACGGTCGGCCAGGCCATCGGGCGTAAGCTGCATGCCCCTTTTCTCGATGGCGACGGCTATCATCCCCCGGCCAACGTGGAAAAGATGCGCGCCGGCATTCCGCTAACCGATGAGGATCGCTGGCCCTGGCTTGCGAGCCTCGCCACCGGACTGCACGATGCCACGGGCCACAAGGGTATCGCCATCGGCGCCTGCTCGGCATTAAAGCGCAGCTACCGCGAGTATCTTGCGAAGAAAGCCGGCGAACCGATTCTTTTCGTTTTTCTTTCCGGCGACAAGGCCGTCATCGCCGAACGCATGGCCAGACGGCACCATGAATACATGCCAACCTCCCTGCTCGACAGCCAGTTCGCGACGCTGGAACTCCCCGCCGCCGACGAGCCGGCGCTGACCGTGCCGGTGACGGATGCCGTCGACAAGATCGCCGAAACGGTGGCGAAGGCCTTGCCGCACCTGAAAAGCTTCAAGCGCAAGCAATAGCGTCAGGCGCTCGGTGCCGGACCGATATAGTGCAACCGGATGATGCAGAGGTCGCCGTCCTTCATCGTGTCCAGCCAGCGCCGGAATTCGTCGACGGAGCCGAACCCCGCGCGCTTCACATCCGGCAGGGTCACCTGGTCCACGGCGATCGGCTCCATCGAATCGATCGACAGTACCCCGACCTTTGTCTTGAGAGTGCCGCCGGCCCTGACGGTCGCCCGCTTCCAGCGGCGGAAGACGGTGTCGATCTCGCCCGCCTTGATCCGCTCCAGAAGATCGATCTTAAGTAGCATGCTGCCTCCGTCGAAAAACGCCGGCAGACTATCTTCAAGCTTGCCGGCGGGCTACCGCGGCCAAACCTTGCCCACCATTTCTTGCCTAGAATGCGAAGGCCATTTGCGCCGGGTCCCGCAGCCCCAGCCGCACACCTTCCAGCGCCAGCAAGCCGAGTTTGGTTCTGACGCCGCCGGGCGCCGAGAAACCGCCCATCTTGTTGCCGCTCGCCAACACGCGGTGACAGGGCACAATGACCGGAATCGGATTTCGGCCCATCGCCTGCCCTACTGTCTGTGCGGCACCCGGCATGCCGACCCGCTCGGCCAGTTGTCCGTAGGTAATTGTTTCGCCCCAACCAAGCCTTAGCATTTCGGCATAAAGCTTCCGATGCAACTCTGGAACGCCGCTCAGATCGAGGGGACAACTGGAAAAATCAACGACGGCGCCGGCAAAATAGCGCTGCAGCAGCATGACGGTCGGCTCCAGCCACTCCGGCGGATGCGCCTCCCGAGCCTCAAGACGGCGCGTGAGCCGGGCTCGCGTCTTCTCGCTGTCGCTGTCCGGAAGTTGCAGCCTCACAATACCAGTCTCACTCCAGGCGAGTCCGACGGGACCGATGGCGGTGGCGATGAGGCAGTAGTCCGGCACGGTTTGTTCCCCTTCCGTACCGCAAGATATAGTTTTCCACGGGTTACCGCACAAGAGATTCGGCACGTTCGCGCCGACAGGGGATGGGATTCACAAATGAAAGAGCCGCCCCCCCAGGGGCGGCTCTCCTACTGAAGACAGAAAGTTCGTTTAGTGCTTGAGGGCGTCGCGGGCGGCGTCCTTGGCCTTGCCGACGCCCTTCTGAACCCGCCCTTCGGCCTTGTCCATCTTGCCCTCGGCCTGCAGCTTGCGGTCGCCGGTTACCTTGCCGACAGCATCCTTCACCGCACCGCGCGCTTCTTTCCCTGCACCTTTGATTTCGTCCTTATGCATTTCGAACTCCTCGTAAAATGCGATCGGCTAATCAACGAGCGGCGAAGCCCCCGGTTCCCGTACACCGCCGATTGAGTTTTGACGGCCGCTGTGACACAGAGTTTCGGCGCTGCGGGCGTGATGGAATGGTAGACATACGGGACTTAAAATCCCGAGGGTGTACACCCGTGCGGGTTCGAGTCCCGCCGCCCGCACCAGTCCCCCTGCCTTGGTTAAGCCACGGCTTTTGCACGAAAACATCACGGAACTTCTGCTGGTCGCTAAGGATTGGTTGGGTCCGAGGCCGCACTGCTCCCTCGGATTTGCAAACCCTCAAGGAGACGCAAAATGCCCAACAACGATCACAAGCACGGCAGCACACATGACCAGCATGTGAAGGCAGGACAGCAGAGCGACCGGAACAACACGTCCGGTGACAACGTCAATAACGTAAACGAGGATCGGAACGTTTCCGACGGCTCGACCCGCGGCGGCACGCACGAGCAGCACGTCAAAGCCGGCCAGCAGAGCCACAAGAACAGCTGACCAATGGGCCCGGCCAAGCGCCGGGCCTTTTATTTTACGATCGTCGCCATGATGGCCGCCAACAGGCCATGGTCGGCAAAATCCCCGGTCCGGCGACCGGTGAGATCGTAGAATGAAAATTTCCAGAAGCGGTCGCCTGACTTGATCACACGAATACTGGCCGGCCAATTCTGGCTCACCTGCATACCCGTCGCCAATGCGGTCGTTCCTGCAGCATCCAGTTGCCAATCCGACAATGTGTGCGAGGAAGCCAGCACTTGCGTGAGCGCCCTGTGATAAGCCTGCATGTCTATGCCGGGGCCCGCTTCCGATGCCAGCACCGCCTGAATTCCCAGCGTATCATTGACAAAAAGCGTATACGGCACGCCGGCTTCCGTCCTATCGCTGGAAATCTCCCAATGGGCGGGGACCGTGGTTGCCACCTGCGACTGCGGATTGATCCAGGCGACGGGCCTTTCCAACGCCTGGGTTTCAAGAACGCCGGCGATCGCAAGGGCCAGAAATCCGACGATCAACGCCAGGGTCGCGACGATGCCCAAAGCCCGTCGCCCTGCGCCAATGGGTTTTTGCCGGACCGTGTTGTAGCCGAGGTCATAGCCGGCAGGCCTGCCCGAGGCGACTTTGCGATAGCCGACGATCATCGTCACGATGGTGATGATGGGGATTCCGAGGCCAAGGCCCCGTATCCACACCTGCATCTCTCGCCCCAGATGCTGCCAAAACGTCGGCTGACCAACACCTTTGAGCAGATAGACGCGAATGCCGAACAGCGCCCGTCCCATCGTATTGCCAAAGACTGCGGCAACCATCGCATTGACGATCAAGATCACCGGCAGGGTCGCTACCGTGGCTGCGGTGTCGTTGGTGTTGGCGAGTGCGACAAGCCCGCTCGGATTGAGAAAAATCAACGCCGCGAGGAGTCCTCCTCCCAGCAGCGAACCCAGGACGAGGATGTCGAACATCCGTGCGAAATACCGATCCCAGGGCCGTGCCAACTCAAGCGTTTCGTAGGCGATGGGGGGTGCAGGCTGGAATTCGTCCGTCACCCCGCCGGGTGGCAAGGGTGGCGGCGTCTCTGTCGTCGCCGCCCGCTCAAGCACCGCCGCGGCGGTACCCGTCGCACCCGCCGGCAGCGGCGGCGGCAACCCGTTCAGGACTTTACCGAACTCCGCCACCTCGCGCGCGGCCGTCCAGCCTAACATCCCCTCGCGCCACAGCAACGTGTCGCGCGAAATGTTTTCCGACCGGACGAGTTCTTCTATTTCCTCGCCAGACAGCGGCCCTTTGCGATCAGGTCCAACGGCATAGTACCAGTCCATGATCCTGCTCCCCCAACTGAGCAGGAAAATTTCGCATGTCGATTACCCAGCGAACAGGCTCATCCCCCTACCTGTTGGAGGTAGTGTGACCGCATCCTTGGAAGGTATGGGGTGGCTCAGTCCGTCGCGCCCGAGATCGGCGCCACATAGGCGACGTCAAGATCCCAGGGGAAGAATATCCAGGTGTCCTGGCTGACCTCGGTGATGAAGGTATCGACCATCTCGCGGCCCTTCGGCTTGGCGTAGACGGTGGCGAAATGCGCCCCGGGCAGCATGTCGCGGACCGCACGGGCTGTCGCCCCGGTATCGACGAGATCGTCAACGATGAGCACGCGCTTGCCGCTCTTGGCCATTTCGAGGATTTCAGGCGCAATCGCCTTCAACACCCGGACGGTGCCCTGTGACTTGTGGTCGTAGGACTTCACCGCCACGCTTTCCACCACGCGGATATTCAACTCGCGCGCCACGATCGTCGCCGGCACCAGGCCACCACGGGCAATGGCGACGACTGCATCGAACGTGCCCTGCCCCATCAGCCGCCAGGCCAGCGCCCGGCTGTCGCGATGAAACTGGTCCCAGGTGACGGGAAATGATTTCTGCTGTGGGTTGCTCAACGGCGTTCTCCTGAGGCGCTAGGCGCCGAATTCAATCCAGCGGCGGCAGGCCGGCGGCCTTGTGCGCAGCGTTGACCATGTTCCGGACCTTGCCGGCAGCCTCGGCCAGCCGCGCTTCGTCGGATGAGCGCAGCACCAGTTCGGTGCGCACATAGCCCGCGCCCATCTGCGGATAGCTGCCCATCTTCACATCGGGATACTCCGCCTGCAACAGGCCCAGCGGTTCGCCGACCGTTCCCTCTCCGACACTGGCCGGCACGGTGATCGACTTCACTTTCTTGCCGCCCTTCAGCGTGCGCGCCAACGTCTCCAGCATGGCACGCATGATCACCGGCACACCGGCCATCACATGCACGTTCTCGATGCGGAACCCCGGCGCCGCGCTCACCGAATTGACGATCAGATCGGCCCCTTCCGGAATCCGGGCCATCCGCAGCCGGGCGGCATTGACCTCGGTGCCGGTTTCCTTCCACCGGCTCTCGAGCATTGCGCGCGCCTCGGCGTTGATCGGCAAGGCCACCCCGAACGCCTTGGCGACGGCATCGGCAGTGATATCGTCATGGGTCGGCCCGATGCCGCCGGTGGTGAAGACATAGGTGTAGCGCTTGCGGAGTGCGTTCAACGCCTCGATGATATCGTCCTCGACGTCTGCCACTACCCGCACTTCGTGCAGATCGATACCCAGATCGGTGCAGAAATCGGCCACTGCACCAATGTTGACGTCCTTGGTGCGTCCCGACAGGATTTCGTCGCCGATGATCAGGAGGCCGGCGGTAATGAGCGAACTGTCAGACATGGCGTGACCGGGACTGGGATGTTGGTCGAATGCAATGCCCGCCTGATCGCGAAAAATCAAGCAAACCCTGTGTTATTGCCACAGGCAATGGGCGCAAGGATTTCCTCCATGGGAGTAAATCCCGATGGGAGCGCCCCTTTCCATCCGAGGCTATGGGGACTATCTCTTGGGAAACCGGAGAGGCCCATGGTTAGCTACATCGACGCCGCCCAGAAAACCCGCCGCCAGATGGGTATCATCCCGTTGCATGGCGAGGCTGGTTTTGCCGGTATGCGCAAGGCCGGCGCCCTGACGGCCGAAGCCCTGGATCTGCTGGTCGATGCGGTGCAGCCCGGTGTGACGACCCTGGCGCTCGACAAACTCGCCTATGAATTCGCCCGCGACCACGACGCCATTCCGGCGACGCTCTTCTACAAGGGCTTCCGCCATTCGGTGTGCACCTCGATCAATCACGTGGTCTGCCATGGCATTCCCGACGATCGCCCACTGCGCGAGGGTGATATCGTCAATATCGATCTGACGCTTATCGTCGATGGCTGGTATGGCGATTCCAGCCGCATGTATCCGGTAGGCGAAATCACCCGCAAGGCCGAACGGCTCATCGAGGTGACCTACGAATCCTTCGAGGCCGGCCTCGCCGCCGCCCTGCCCGGTAACACCACCGGCGATATCGGCGCCGCCATCCAGGCGCATGCCGAGGCGGAGCGCACCAGCGTCGTCCGCGATTTCGTGGGGCACGGTGTCGGCCAGCTCTTTCACGACGAGCCAAACATCATGCATTTCGGCATTCCGGGCACCGGCGTCGAGTTGAAGCCTGGCATGATCTTCACCATCGAACCGATGATCAATCTCGGCCGCCCGCACGTAAAGATACTGTCCGATGGCTGGACTGCTGTAACCCGCGATCGCACGCTGTCGGCCCAGTGCGAGCATTCCATCGGCATCACGGAAACCGGCCACGAGGTCTTCACCCTGTCGCCGCGCGGTCTCTTCAATCCCCTGGATGCCCGGAAGCGCTGATGGCCGATCGGAAGTCTCGGTCCGATCTTTCCCCTCAAGCCGAGGCCGGCTTGGGCGAATATTCGCAACGCGTGGTTACATCACCCGCTCCCCCGGAAACGGACAATGCCGGGCACCGGCAACGTGTCCGCGATCGCTTTTTGCGTGTGGGTGCTGACGCGCTGGAAGATTACGAACTGCTCGAACTCGTGTTGCAGCTTGTGGTTCCGCGGCGGGACACCAAGCAGCTGGCCAAAAATCTTCTGGCACGCTTTGGCTCGTTTTCCGCCGTGTTCGCCGCCGCCCCTGAACGTCTCGCCGAGATCAAGGGGCTGGGTGAAACCACCATTGCCCATATCAAGGTGATTCAAGCGACCGCGCAACGCTTCAGCCGTGACCGCCTCGATCACGAACAGCCAATCCTGGGCTCCTGGTCGGCCCTTATCGATTATTGCCATGCCCAGATGGCCTATGAGAGCAAGGAGCAGTTCCGCATCCTGTTCCTCGACAAGAAGAACCGGCTGATCGCCGACGAGGTCCAGCAGGTCGGGACCGTCGACCACACGCCGGTCTATCCCCGCGAAGTTATCCGCCGCACGCTGGAGCTCTCCGCCACCGCCATCATCCTGGTGCACAACCATCCCTCGGGCGACCCGGCGCCCTCGGCCGCCGACGTGCAAATGACCCGCACCATCTCGGACATCGCCAAGCCTCTTGGCATCGCCGTGCACGACCACATCATCATCGGGAAATCCGGCCACGCCTCACTGCGCGGCCTGAAGCTATTCTGACGCTTCCGCCTTCGGCGACCGATTGGCGAGGCCGCGGAGGTTCTTGGCCAGCGCCAGCAGCCGGGCATTCGACTTGATGGCACTGCGCGAGCGCTGCCACTGACGATATGCGCCGCAAGCCATCCGCCCTCGCCAGTTAAGCGGCAGATAGTGTTGTCGCAATGCGATCTGGGTATTGCACCAATGGCGCTTCTCATCGGTGAGCCCGGCGCCCATATCGAAAGCGCGAACTCCGGTATCGAACACCGTCTGCATCACGCGCAGCAGGCACTGCTTGCCCGGAGAGCCTCCCTGGATTGCCGGATCCTCGCTCATCGACGAGATCAGGCAGAACAGCCGGTCGCCCAGCGCTATGCTGTAGCGCACCGCGACGATCTCGCCCTCGAGCCGCAATACATGCAGCCGCACTGGCACGCCCGATCCTATCTGCACGGTGCTGTCGTAGAAGGCGCGTGTCAGCGGACAGTCGAACGGATCTGGCACACCCATGGCCTTGAAGCGGACGGCACGCTGCTGGAACATGACATCCAGTACTTGCTCCGCCACGGTGCCATTGCCGACCTCCTCCAGGCCGACGGTCCCGAGCGCATCCAGCCGGTCGCCCTGCTGCCTGTCATGCTTGCGGCGCGACTTGCTGCGCTGGGTGACGTTGGCCTCTTCCCAGCTCGAGAATTCGCTGCGGAACAGTGTCTCCACAGGCTCGAACACGCCGAATTCGGCGAAAGGCTCGATGGCCCCATCGATCCTGTCTGGAACGGCGCGCAGATAGACGGCATCGACTTGCGTCAACTCAGCAGCGATGCCGCTCCACAGCCGGCGCCGGTCGTGGGGCGTCAACGCCATCAACCGCGGCAGGTCGACCAGCGGCGCATTGCACCCCACATGCGCCCCCGGAAACCAGGTCAGCGCCCTGATGCCGCCAAAACTCCGGCGCCAGAGGGGCAACAATGCCACTGGCGCGCCATCCAGCGCCGCGACCACGAAATACTGATCTTCTCGCGCGATCTTGAACGCATCGATCCACAACCGGATGAAATGATAGTTCTGTCCCGGCGACACCGCGTTATCGCCCTGCAGCGTCCGCCATATGGGGCCTGCACTGTCGATATCGTGAAACACCGTCACCTTGAAGGCCGGCGATCCGCTTCGCCCGGTCGCGGCGACATCCTTGTGTTCATCGAATTCGGGGATCGCCTGCTTCAGCAGGCTGTTGCTTTGCGCCATTGTCTATGTCCGGCCGGGCTGGTTGGTTCGACCGTGCGGGAATGCCGTGAACACCACGTTGACTTTGCCGTCAACGACGCAAAGCCGGTGGCCTTTCTGGCCTCAGGGTTAAGACCCGCTAAAGCGAGGCATGACGACTTATCCCAATTGGCTCAGCACAGGGAACGTTGCCTGGAACCAATAAGCCAGCCGTGTGAAGTTGCCGGTGAGGAACAGCACACCGGTGATGATCAGCAACACGCCCA
The DNA here is from genome assembly GCA_036499825.1 of Devosiaceae bacterium. Lineage (GTDB taxonomy): Bacteria > Pseudomonadota > Alphaproteobacteria > Rhizobiales > Devosiaceae > Paradevosia. The sequence goes on along the minus strand of DASYCZ010000026.1, from coordinate 201,695 downwards.
TGACCTTTTCCACCGTTCCGAGATGGCGCCTGAAGCTGTCGAAGAAGGTCAGGAACGGCCCGATGGCGATACCCGCCAGGAGGAACGGCACGCCAAGCCCGAGCGAATAGACGCCCAGGAGCGCTGCACCCTCATAGGCGGTATTCTGGCTGGCGGCGACGCTGAGGATGGCGGCCAGTACCGGCCCGATGCATGGCGTCCAGCCGATGGCAAACGCCAGGCCCAGCATGAAGCCGCCCAACGGCCCGCTGGCGACGCCGGGCCCCTGGTGCCGGACCTGCCGGTCGAGCAGCCCGATGCGGAAGATGCCGAGGAAATGCAGGCCCATCGCGATGATCAGGAGACCCGCGACCGGCGTCAGGATGGGCAGTGCCTGCCGAAACGCCTGGCCGAACGCGGTCGCCGTCGCGCCCAGCGTTACGAATACCACCGCGAAGCCGGCGATGAAGAACAGCGCCGTCATTATCGTGCGCAGGTATATGGTCCAGGAATCACGCCCCGCATCGCGCAGCTGATCGAAGCTTGCGCCGCTCATATAGGTCAGATAGGGCGGCACCAGTGGCAGGACACAGGGACTGAGAAAGCTCAGCACACCGGCTCCGAACACGACCGGCAGGGAAAATCCGAACATCGACGCTCCACTTCTGAGCGCCCTTTTAGCCCAGGCACATCGAGATGCAATTGCCCCGATTGTCGCTCCCCCGCTTGTGAAGCAGCGGTGTCACCATAATGACGGATAGCCAGCCTCTTGCAGGAATGGCTTGCGAGGGGGTAAGCACCCCCTGCACTTCCGAAAATCCCGCAATCGCCAGGAGCCCGCCGTGACCACTCGACCGATCCGGATCGCCCCTTCGATTCTCTCCGCCGACTTCGCCAGGCTGGGTGAGGAGATCCGCGCCATCGACGCCGCCGGCGCCGATTACATCCATATCGACGTGATGGACGGCCATTTCGTGCCCAATATCACCATTGGTCCGGTGATCGTCTCGGCCATCCGCCCACTGACCAAGAAGCCATTCGACGTCCACCTGATGATCGCGCCGGTCGATCCCTATATTCAGGCGTTCGCCAAGGCCGGCGCCGACATCATCACCGTCCATGCCGAGGCCGAACCGCACCTCCATCGCAGTCTTCAGGCCATCAAGGCCGAAGGCAAGAAGGCCGGCGTCGTCATTAATCCCGCGACGCCGGTTTCGGCGCTCGAACATGTTATCGGCGATATCGATCTGCTATTGATCATGAGCGTCAACCCGGGCTTCGGCGGACAGGCCTTCATCCCCGAGGCGCTGGTCAAGCTGCGCCAGGCCAAGGCATTGATCGGCAATCGTCCCATCGATCTTGAAATCGACGGCGGTGTCACGCCAAAAAATGCGGGCGACATCGCCCAGGCCGGAGCCAATGTCCTGGTTGCCGGCAACTCCGTTTTCCAGGGCAATGACACCACGACCTATGCCGGCCGCATCACCGCAATTCGCAACGCCGCCCAGACCATCACGGCCTGAGTGGAATCAAAACCTCAACTGACGAGACTAAGCCCATGATTCCGCGCTATTCCCGAGCTGAGATGACGGCGATCTGGTCGCCGGAAACCCGCTTCCGCATCTGGTTCGAGATCGAGGCGCATGCAACCTCGGCGCTCGCCGAACTCGGCGTCGTGCCCAAGCAGGCCGCAGAGACTATCTGGGAAAAAGGCAATGCGGCGACCTTCGATGTCGAACGCATCGATGAAATCGAACGCACCACCAAGCACGATGTCATCGCCTTCCTTACCCACCTTGCCGAAATCGTCGGCCCGGAGGCGCGCTTTGTCCATCAGGGTATGACGTCATCGGACGTGCTCGATACGACGCTCTCCGTCCAGTTGAGCCGGGCCGCCGACTTGCTGCTGGCCGATATCGACGCGCTGCTCGCGGCACTGAAGAAACGGGCGCAGGAACACAAATACACCATCACCATCGGCCGCAGCCACGGCATCCATGCCGAGCCGACCACCTTCGGCATCAAGCTGGCGGAGGCCCATGCCGAGTTCACCCGTAACCGCGCCCGCCTCGCCGCGGCGCGCGCCGAGATTGCGGTCTGCGCCATTTCCGGGGCCATCGGCACCTTCGCCAATATCGACCCCAAGATCGAAGCCTACGTGGCCGAAAAGCTCGGGCTGACCGTCGAGCCGGTTTCGACCCAGGTTATTCCGCGCGACCGCCACGCCATGTTCTTCGCCACCCTGGGCGTGATCGCCTCTTCGGTGGAACGTATTGCCACGGAAATCCGCCATCTGCAGCGCACCGAGGTTCTGGAGGCTGAGGAATATTTCTCTCCCGGCCAGAAGGGCTCTTCGGCCATGCCGCACAAGCGCAATCCCGTGCTGACCGAAAACCTCACCGGCCTGTCGCGCCTCGTTCGCGGCATGGTGGTGCCGGCCCTCGAAGACGTCGCACTCTGGCACGAGCGCGATATCTCGCACTCCTCCGTTGAGCGTATGATCGGGCCGGATGCTACGGTCACCCTGGATTTCGCCCTCGCCCGGCTGACCGGCGTCATCGACAAGCTGCTGGTCTATCCCGAGAACATGAAACGTAATCTCGACCTGCTCGGCGGCCTGCACAATTCGCAACGCGTCCTGCTTGCCCTTACCCAGGCGGGCATGAGCCGCGAGGACGCCTACGCCGCCGTCCAGCGCAACGCCATGAAGGTCTGGCAGATGCATGGCGACCGCACCGGCCAGTTCGCGGCCCTGCTGAAGGCCGATGCGGAAGTGTCGGGCAAGCTGGCGGCTACAGATATCGACGCCATGTTCGATGACTTCTATCATCTCAAGCATGTCGACACGATTTTCGCCCGCGTCTTCGGCCCCACGGCCTGACCGTTGGGCATCCTCTATCAGCAGGAAACCGCGCTATCCGTCGCTGAATTTGCCGCGCTGCTGGCAGATGCGGAGCCGGATCTGCATCGGCCCGTCAATGACGAGCCACGTCTCATGGCTATGCTAGCCAATGCCGACCTGATCGTCACGGCGCGCGATGCCGAACATCGCCTTGTCGGCATTGCCCGCTGCCTGACCGATTTCGTCTGGACCTGCTATTGCGCCGAACTCGCGGTGCATAGCAGTTGCCGCGGCCAGGGTATCGGCACCGCCATGATCCTATATTGCCGCCAAATCCTTGGACCCCAGGTCTCTTTCAACCTGACCTCAGTGCCTGCCGCCGCAGCCTTTTACGATCGCATCGGGCCCAGGATCGGCATGCATCGTATCGTCGACGCCTTTTGTATCACGCGCGAGCGTGGGGTTTGAACGGCGCCCGGAGCCGTTTAACCTCGCGCTGATCCATCCAGAGAGCCTCATGCGAATTTCCGAAGCCGATATCCTGATCGTTCCCGGACTTGGCAACTCCGGACCCAACCATTGGCAGCGCCGTTGGGGCAGCCGTTTCGCCACCGCCCAATTCGTCGAACAGTCGGAATGGGATCATCCGCAGCTTGAACCTTGGATCGAGACCATCGAGCGCGCGGTCGTCATGGCGACGCGGCCGGTCGTGCTCATCGCCCATTCGCTTGGCGTCTCGGCGGTCATTCATACCGCCCGGCGATTGAAGGATACCAAGGTGCGCGCCGCGTTCCTGGTCGCCGCGCCCGATCTCGAGCTCAATCCGGACGTGCCGGCGGAAATGGCGCCGTTCGCGCCGGTGCCGCGCGATCCGCTCCCCTTCCCCTCTATGCTGGTCGCCTCCAGCAACGATTCGTATTGCAGCGTCGACCGTGCCGTCGAATTCGCCACTTGCTGGGGATCGGATTTTCATATCGCGGGCGATGCCGGCCACATCGATAGCGCTTCCGGCCATGGTCCCTGGCCGGAAGGTCTGTTGATGTTCACGCGATTGATGCAGCGGCTGAAGGCTTAGCCTTCGTTGAGCACCTGCTCGCGGGCAACTGCGACGAGCTGCGCCATCTTCTGGCGAATCACGTCGTCGGTGACGGCGAGCCCCTTGGCCTTGACGTCGCCGGCGACCTTGCGGAACACGTCCTCATCGCCCGCTTCCTGGAAATCGGAAGCCACGACTTCGGCCGCATAGGCCTTGGCCGCTTCGGCGTCGAGGCCCAGCAGCTCCGCCGCCCAGATGCCCAGCAGCTTGTTGCGGCGGGCTTCGGCCTTGAAGCGGAGGGTGGCATCATGCGCGAACTTGGCTTCCTCACCTTTTTCGCGGTCGCTGAAAATGGCCACTTGCGGTTCTCCCGTTGCGAGGTATCGGCATGCGCCATATGGCGCTCTGGCTGTGGACATAATTGGTTCGCCGGGCCAAATCAATGTCCCCCGAAGGCCAGTGCAGTGCCTGTCCGGCACCACCCGAAAACCTCATGTTATCGGGCGCGGCATCAAACCGCTTGCATTTTTCACCCATTCTGGCGCATGAAGCGGCCACCTCATCCCGCAACCTTCATCGATCAACGGACAGGTGCCATGAACCGTCGGCGCAGAATCTATGAGGGCAAGGCCAAGATCCTTTACGAAGGTCCCGAGCCCGGCACGCTGGTGCAATATTTCAAGGACGATGCGACGGCCGGCAACGGCGCCAAGCATGAAGTCATTGACGGCAAGGGCGTCCTCAACAACCGCATATCCGAGTTCATCTTCACCAAGCTGAACGGTCTGGGCATCCCCACGCACTTCATCCGCCGCATCAACATGCGCGAACAGCTGATCAAGGAAGTGGAAATCATTCCACTCGAGATCATCGTGCGCAATGTCGCCGCTGGCTCGCTGGTCAAGCGCCTCGGCCTCGAACCCGGCACACAATTGCCCCGCTCGATCATCGAGTTCTGCTACAAGGACGATGCGCTCGGCGACCCGATGGTCTCCGAAGAGCATATCACGGCCTTTGGTTGGGCGACCCCGCAGGAGCTGGACGACATCATGTCGCTGGCCATCCGCGTCAACGACTTCCTGACCGGCCTGTTCATGGGCGTCGGCATCCAGCTCGTCGACTTCAAGATCGAATGCGGCCGCCTCTATGAGGGCGACCTCATGCGGATCGTGCTTGCCGACGAAATTTCGCCGGACAACTGCCGCCTGTGGGACATCAAGACTCGCAACAAGCTCGACAAGGACCGCTTCCGCGAGGATCTTGGCGGCCTGGTGGATGCCTATCGCGATGTCGCTCAGCGCTTGGGGATCCTTACCGAGACTGACAACGCGCTGGCGACCGGCCCGCGACTCGTGCAGTAAATCATCGTCGCAGCTTCGGGAAAATTCGTATGAAGGCGCGCGTCACCGTCACCTTGAAATCGGGTGTCCTGGACCCTCAGGGCCAGGCCATCGTCGGCTCGCTCGATTCACTTGGCTTTGAAGGCGTAAGTGGCGTGCGTCAGGGCAAGATATTTGATCTGGTGATGACGGAAACCGATCCGGAAGCCGCGCGTTCTGCACTCGATTCCATGTGTCAGAAACTTCTCGCTAACACTGTTATCGAGAACTACGCGATCGAGCTGCTACAGTAATATCTCCTTAAGTTTTCAGTCGTCACTTAGAGCGCGCTCCGCATTGGAGCTGGGCACCCCGCAATGATCAAAACCCTTTCCCTGTCGATTTTGTTTTTACTGTCGCTGTCCTTAATGTTTGCGGCTTACGCCAACGTTCCGGCATAAGCGACAATTTCGGTAAAACCCGAATTATTAAGCAAACCGCTGAAGATAAATCCCGGAAGCCTCGCGTTTTAGGTGAAGTTTCCGGCCTTCGGTAACCAGTTTGCGCTACCAAGCCAGCAAGCCATTTTGGAGCGTGCGGCATGTCGGGGCAAACAAACCGTCTTTCTTGGGTAGATACCGCCAAGGGGATTTCCATCATCCTCGTGGTGATGATGTATTCCGTATTCAACGTCGGCCAGAACGCCGACGGCATCGGCATCTTCCACTATGTCATCGGTTTTGCGACTCCGTTCCGCATGCCCGAGTTCTTCCTGATCTCGGGCCTGTTCCTGAGCCAGGTCATCGCCCGCCCGTGGCGCGCCTATGCCGACCGCCGCGTCGTGCACTATTTCTATTTCTATGCCCTTTGGGCCGTCATCCACCTCGTGGTGAAGATCGGCCTCGCCAGTCATCAGCCGATGGAAGCCCTGGGGGATATCGCCTGGGCGACCATCGAGCCTTACGGCGTTCTCTGGTTCATCTACCTTCTGGCCGCCTTCAGCGCCGTCGCCAAGCTCGCCTACGACCTGAGGGCGCCGCATTGGGCCGTCTGGCTTTTGGGCGCGGCATTCCAGATGTCGAATGTTCATACCGGCAGCTATCTGGTCGATCAGTTCTGCGCCTATTTCGTCTACTTCTACAGCGGCTATATCCTGGCGCCCCTGCTGTTCCGCCTCGTGGATTGGGCGTCCGCCAATGTAGGCCTGGCGCTGCTCGGCCTGTTTGCCTACTCCGCCATCAACGCCACGCTGGTGTTCTCACCCGGCTACGCGGTACTGCCCGGCGAAATCCAGCTCGGCCTTGCCGGCCTGCCCGGGCTGCGCCTGGCGCTCGCCATCCTCGGCTCCACCGCTCTTTGCGGAACTGCCGGCCTCATCGTCAAACTTCGCTTCATGGATTGGCTGCGCTGGCTCGGCGCCCACTCGCTGATCGTCTATCTCGTCTTCGTCCTGCCGATGTCGTTCATCCGCATCGCGCTGGAAAAACTCAACATTACCCACGATGTGTCGGTCCTCAGCTTCGCCGTCATCGTGGGCTCCATCGGCTGCGCAGTGGCACTTTACGGACTGGTGCAATGGACCGGGCGGGGTAAGTTCCTGTTCGAGCGTCCGGCCTGGGCCCACCTGCCCGGCACGAAGGGTTCGCGCAGTCCGGCGCTTCCGGATACCACCGGCAGCGTCCCGGCCGAATAGCGCATAACATCCATTCGGAGCCGGCGCAGGGGATTCTCGCGGCGGCCTCTTGCCTTTTGCGGCAAGACCCACGAAAAGGGCCTCGCATCCTATAGATCTGCGAGGCCTAGCCGATGAAGTCAGCTGTCATCGTGTTTCCCGGCTCCAATCGCGACCGCGACATGATCGCGGCGCTGACGAAATTGTCCGGCGCCGCCCCAACTGTCGTCTGGCATCAGGATGCTGCCCTGCCCGACGTCGATCTCGTCGTCATCCCGGGCGGCTTTTCCTATGGCGACTATCTCCGCGTTGGCGCTATTGCCGCCCGCTCCCCCATCATGAACGGCGTTCGCGAGCATGCCGAACGGGGTGGCCGTGTTCTTGGTGTCTGCAATGGCTTCCAGATCCTCATCGAGGCTGGCCTCTTGCCGGGCGCGCTGATGCGCAACACCTCGCTCAAATTCGTCTGCCGAGAGGTCAAGCTCAAGGTCGTCAACACCGCGACCGACTTCACCCGCCTCTACCAGCCGGGCCAGATCATCCGCTGTCCCGTCGCCCATCATGATGGCAACTATTTTGCCGATGCCGAAACGCTGGCGCGCATCGAGGGCAACGGCCAGGTCGTCTTCCGTTACGCCGAGGGCACCAACCCCAATGGTTCGCTCAACGACATCGCCGGTATCGCCAACCAGCGCAAGAACGTTCTGGGCCTTATGCCGCATCCCGAGAACCTGATCGAGTCCGCCCATGGCGGCAGCGATGGTGCCCCCCTCTTCGATGGTCTGCTGCAGCAGGTAGCCTGATGAGCGCCGGACGCGCCCTGACCCTGCTTGGCTTTGGTGTTGGCGGTGTAGGGCTGATCCTGCAATTTTCGATCAGCATTCCCGCCTATCTGGCGAATGGCCGCAGTCTCGGCGACGCGCTTGTAACTTACTTCTCGTACTTCACCATCCTCACCAATCTTACGCTGGTGTTGATCTATCTCGCCGATCTTGTTGCCGTCCGCGGGCTGTCATGGTTCCGATCTCCGGTTACGCGCGCCATGATGGCGGGTGTCATGGTGCTGGTCATGCTGTTCTACCATTTCCTGCTCGCCCAACTTTCGCTGCCGCAGGGGCTCTTCCTGCTCTGCAGCGTGACGCTCCACTACGTCACGCCCATCCTCTACGCGCTCTGGTGGGGGCTCGTCGCCCGGCACGGTGAGGTGGTTGGCTGGCGCGATACCCCCAAGATGATGTTGCCGCCACTGGTCTATGTCGTTTATGCCATGCTGCGCGGCGCCATCGTGGGCGAATATCCTTATCCAATCCTCGAAGCGAACCGTCTGGGTTATCCCCAGGCCATTGCCAACATCGTCATCGTTGCGATCACCCTGACGGTGCTTTTTGTCTTCGTCATCGCCATCGATCGCTATCTGGCGCGCACCTCCCCTTCCCGGACAACCGCATGACCTTTCAGAACCACGTCGCCATCACCGCAAAACTCGTGGCCGATCACGGCCTCAAGCCAGATGAGTTCGACAAGATCGTGAAGCTCATCGGCCGCCAGCCGACCTATACCGAACTCGGCATTTTCTCTGCGATGTGGAACGAGCATTGCTCGTATAAGTCATCCAAGAAATGGCTGAAGACCCTGCCGACCACCGGTGACCGCGTCATCCAGGGCCCCGGTGAGAATGCCGGCGTCGTCGATATCGGCGATGGCCAGGCTGTGGTCTTCAAGATGGAATCTCACAACCATCCATCCTTCATCGAACCATACCAGGGGGCGGCCACCGGCGTCGGCGGTATCCTGCGCGACGTCTTCACCATGGGCGCCCGCCCGGTCGCCGCCATGAATGCCCTGCGTTTCGGCGCGCCCGAACACGAAAAGACCCGCCATCTTGTCTCAGGCGTCGTCGCCGGCGTTGGCGGCTATGGTAACGCCTTCGGCGTGCCCACGGTCGGTGGCGAAGTCGAGTTCGACGAACGCTACAATGGCAACATCCTCGTCAATGCCTTCGCCGCCGGTCTCGCCGACACCGACAAGATCTTTTATTCCAAAGCGGAAGGCGTCGGCCTGCCCGTCGTCTATCTGGGCGCCAAGACCGGCCGCGACGGCGTCGGCGGCGCCACCATGGCCTCAGCCGAATTCGGCGACGATATTGATGAAAAACGCCCAACCGTCCAGGTCGGCGACCCCTTCACCGAGAAGCGCCTGCTCGAGGCCTGCCTGGAACTGATGGCAACGGGCGCCGTCATCGCCATCCAGGACATGGGGGCGGCGGGCCTCACCTGCTCCGCCGTCGAAATGGGCGCCAAGGGCGATCTCGGTATCGAGCTCGACCTGGACAAGGTCCCGGTCCGCGAAGAGCAGATGACGCCCTATGAGATGATGCTCTCCGAAAGCCAGGAACGCATGCTCATGGTGCTGCATCCTGAAAAGGAAGCCGAGGCACGCGCCGTCTTCGAGAAGTGGGAACTCGACTTCGCAACGGTCGGCGTCACCACCAACGACCTGCGCTTCCGTGTCAAATGGCAGGGCAGAGAAGTCGCCAACCTTCCGATCAAGGACCTCGGCGACGAGGCGCCGGAATATGATCGTCCCTGGACCGCTACCCAGGCCCCTGCTCCGCTGGCAGCCGACGATATTCCGGAGGCCGATGTCGCCGATGCCCTCCTGAAGCTCATCGGCTCTCATGCCCTAGCGTCCCGCCGCTGGGTCTACGAGCAATACGACACCCTGATCCAGGGCAACTCGCTGCAGCGTCCCGGCGGCGATGCCGGCGTCATCCGCGTCGAAGGCCAGCCTGGCAAAGCCCTTGCCTTCACCTCCGACGTGACGCCACGCTATTGCGAGGCCGATCCCTATGAGGGCGGCAAGCAGGCCGTCGCCGAAGCCTGGCGCAATCTTACCGCCGTCGGCGCCGATCCACTCGCCGCGACGGACAACCTCAACTTCGGCAATCCCGAACGCCCCGAGATCATGGGCCAGTTGGTGAAAGCCATCGAAGGTATCGGCGAGGCGTGCCGCGCGCTGGATTTCCCTATCGTCTCCGGCAACGTCTCCCTCTACAACGAGACTAACGGCAAGGGCATTCTGCCGACGCCCACCATCGGCGGCGTCGGCCTGTTGCCGGATTGGGACCAGATGACCCGCATCGGCTTTGCGGGCGAAGGCGAGCTGATCCTGCTCTTTGGCGCCCCCGCCTTCTGGGGCACCCATCTCGGCCAATCCATTTATCTGCGCGACCTGCACGATCGCCGCGACGGCCCACCGCCGCCGGTCGACCTCGCCCATGAACGCAAGGTCGGCGATTTCGTCCGCAACCTCATTCGCACCGGGGTGGCCACGGCCGTGCATGACCTGTCGGATGGCGGCCTTGCCATCGGCCTTGCCGAAATGGCCATCGCTTCCGGCATCGGCGCCACCGTAAACGAGCTGGAAGGCCAGCACCCCATCCCCGTCTTCTTCGGCGAAGACCAGGGCCGCTACCTCGTCACCGTTCGCGACATGCCCAACCTCGAGGACTTTTCGCGCTTCATGGCCGAAGTCCGCGACGCCGGCATTTTCGCCCCCTGGATCGGCACCACCGGCGGCACCGAACTAAAACTCGGCTCGGCGCCCGCCATTTCCGTCCAGGACCTCAAAATAGCCCATGAGAGCTGGTTCCCCGGCTTCATGGGTTCGAATTGATCGAAAGCTTTTCCATGGATATTCGCCTCGTCATTCCAGCACGCTATCGCTCCACCCGGCTGCCCGGCAAACCGCTGATCGATATCGCCGGCACCCCGTTGCTGGAGCGCACCTGGCGGCGCTGCACATTGGCCTTCCCGCAGGAAAAGATTTACGTCGCCACCGACGACCAACGCATCGCCGACTACTGCGAAAGCAAGGGTATTCAGTGGATACTCACCTCGCCCGACTGCCTCACCGGCACCGACCGCATCGCCGAATTCGCCGAGAAGATGCCTGCCGACTACTATATCAACGTCCAGGGTGACGAACCGCTGATCAATCCCGAGGACATCAAGCGCATCGTTGCCGCGGCCCAGCAATCGCCCACCGACCTGCATCTCGGCATCTGTGAAGTTACCTCCGAGGAACAGTATCGCAACCCCAGCATTCCCAAAGCCGTCTTCCGCCAGGACAAGCGGCTGCTGTATGTGTCGCGCGCTTCCATTCCGGCACCGAAGTCGCTTGAATACCGTCGCGCCTGGCGTCCGGTCTGGATCTATGGCTTCTCGCCGGCAGCGCTCAAGGCCTATGCCGGCAACGGTGGCAAGACCACCATCGAGGCTATTGAGGACAACGAGATCATTCGTTTTCTCGAACTCGGCTACGAAGTGCATCTCGTCGAAATGTCATCGGAATCGATCGCCGTCGATACGCCTGAGGATGTGGCTGAAGTCGAGCGCGCCCTTGTCCAACGCGGCATGAAGTAGCCGCCCGATGCGTCCCTACGAGCGCATCCTCGCCGGCCTTGGAATGAAGACGCGTTCATTCCTGCTCCTCACTTTGCGGCGTCGCGCCTATAGACGGGCGCTATCAACGCTACCGCGTATCAACGGCCCTGCCCTGATACTGGGATCCTCCCCGACAGCAGTGAAGCCGGTAAGTTACCGGCCGGACTGGTTTGTCGTGTCGATCAACGGCTCACAGCTGGTCGGCGAAAGCTTTGGAATCCCGGTCCCCGATCTGACGGTCATGCGGGATGGCATAACCATCCCAAGCCTTCACTCCGATACGGTTTGGGCAGCCCTAAAGGGCAAGCGCACCAAGCACCTGGTTTCAAGCATTGCCAGCCAACGTGACCGCGGCATTGGCGCCAAGCTGGCATCCTACGGCTACCACGCCGACGGCGTCACCGAAGTGGACCGCCACACGCGAGGCGCCATCATCGCCGAGATGACAGGACGTTATCAGGTCTCCATAACCAATCGTGAAAGCCTGTCGAACGGCATTTACGCGGCCTTGCTTGCCTGTAAGCTGGGCGCTAATCCCGTCGTCATGGCCGGCTTCTCGTTTTCCCAAACCGGCCTGTTCTTCGGCGGCACAACCCATTTCAACCGCGAGCACCTCTCCGGCGACGCCCTCGCCTGCCAGGCGATCGTCAAGCGCGGCCTACCGATCTATACAGAGGATGAAACGTTTGCCACGGAGTCGGGACTCCGCCTGTGGCCTTCTAAGCCCGCTTGAAAACCCGCAGCAGACAACCATAGTCTATTATACGTAGTGCCCATCGCGAGAGGTGACGGCCATGCCCATGCCAGCCAACGAAATCGAACGCCGTATCCGCGAGGCCTTGCCCGACGCGCAGATCGAAATCCGCGATCTCGCCGGGGATGGCGACCACTGGGCGGCGACGGTCATTTCCGAGCAGTTCCGTGGCAAGTCGCGCGTCCAGCAGCATCAGCTCGTCTACGCCGCCCTCAAAGGCGACATGGGTGGCGCGCTGCATGCCCTTGCCCTGCAGACCCAGGCGCCGGACTGAATCGATGTCGCTTCGTGATTCACTCGATCTCATTCGTGCTGTAAGGCCCGAAGCGGGTACCGTTGCGCTCGAACACGAAATCATGGCCGAGCGCGCCTCTTCGCTCGGTGCTGCAGAAAAACGCGTTGTGGACGCGCTGGCAGCACTGTCCGCTACGTCCGACGAGACTCGGCAGGCGAGCCTGGCCGGAGCGCAGAAAGCTGTATGGGAATATTTCGTCCAGCGCGAGCTCTGTGGTTTTCGCCGCCATGCCGACGTGATTCAGGATCTCAAGATTCCACAGCAAGTCCTTAACGGGCTTGGCGCCAGCACTACAATCCGGCGACGCCGCTAACACCGAAGAGGATCGCCACATCCGTTACCAAGGCACGATCCATCTCGAAAAGATCATCGTCCGATACCGATGTTGATCTCGACACTGCGTCGCCGATGTCATATTTAGAACCGAAGTGTCCCGGCCCTTGAACCCGGATGACGAAAGGCTATCCCCATGTCCGATACCACCGATATCAACGCCTTCATCGACAACGCCGTGAAGACCAACGACGTGTTCCTGTTCATGAAGGGCACGCCCGATTTTCCGCAGTGCGGCTTCTCCGGCCAGGTCGTGCAGATCCTCAACTATCTGGGCGTCGATTATCAGAGCGCCAATGTGCTGGCCGATCCTGCTCTTCGCGATGGCGTCAAGACTTACACCAATTGGCCGACCATCCCGCAGCTCTACGTCAAGGGCGAATTCGTCGGCGGCGCCGACATCGTGCGTGAGATGTTCCAGGCTGGCGAGTTGCAGACGCACTTCGCCAATGCTGGCGTGCAGGTCAAGCAGACCGCCTGAGTTCTTACGCATCTGACTGCCGATTGAGGCCGCGCTATTGGCGCGGCCTTCATATCTTTGTATTAACCCCCACTGTAAACTTGCCTGGACTCACCTTCAGGGTCAGGCCTGTTATTCTCGTCCCAATCGGCGCTCCTGGCCGTTTTCTCGGATATTCTCATGTCTGTGACGTCGCTGTCCGCGCGGATCATTTCGCGCCCTGAATTCATTGCCCTCGTCGCGGGCCTGATGTGCCTGAATTCTCTCGCTATCGACGTCATGCTGCCGGCCCTGCCCTATATGGGCGTCGCGCTTGGTGTCGAAAGCGAAAACGAACGGCAACTGGTGATCGCCGCCTACATGCTGGGCTTTGGTGTTGCACAGCTCGCCTTTGGCCCCCTCTCCGATCGTTTCGGTCGCCGAAACCCACTGCTGATCGGCATCGTGGTTTATGTGCTGGCCGCCGGCTGCGCCATTCTGGCGCCGAACTTTTTCACCCTGCTGTTCCTGCGCGTCATTCAAGGCATGGGGGCCGCCGGTACCCGCGTCATTGCCACCTCTGCCATCCGCGACCGTTATTCGGGCCGCGATATGGCCCAGGTCATGTCGCTGTCTTTCATGGTCTTCATGGTGCTGCCGGTTATCGCCCCCGGCATTGGCCAGGTCATCCTGTTCGCGGGGCCATGGCAATATATCTTCGCCTTCATGGCGATCCTTGCCACGGTCATCGGCGTCTGGGTCTTCCTGCGCCTGCCCGAAACCCTCTCGGTAGAACATCGCCGCCCGCTGACGGTCTCCGCCGTGCTCGGTGGCTTCAGGCTCGTCTTCACCAACCGCGTCGCCTTCAGCTACGGCCTCGCCGGCATGTTCATGTTCGGCGGCCTCTTCGGCTTCATCTCATCGTCGCAGCAGATCTATGTCGATATCTATGGCCTGGGGCCCTACTTCCCCGTCGCCTTCGCCGCCATGGCGAGCCTGATGTCGCTGTCGAACTACTTCAACTCCCGTTTCGTGCAGCGCCTCGGCATGCGGCGGCTCTCGCATGGCGCCATGCTGATCTACATGGTGTTCGCGATCACGCTGACCGTCGGCAGCCACTACTTCCAACTGCCGCTGATCGTGTTCTTCCTGCTGGTTGCCGGCATCATGTTCATGTTCGGCTTTGCCGCCTCCAACATGAACTCGCTGTCGATGGAGCCCCTGGGCGAAGTCGCCGGTACCGCCTCAGCCGTGTTCGGCTTCATCCAGACGGTGGGCGGCGCCATAATCGGCAGCTTCATCGGCCAGAGCTTCAATGGCACCGTGACGCCGGTGGCGCTGGGCTACCTCACAATGGGCATCGTGACCCTCATCTGCGTGCTGATCGCCGAAAAGGGCCGCCTGTTCGGCGTCGGTGAGCAGTACGCACATGGTGGAGCGGTCGCCGCCGATTTCGGCGGCCACTGAGGCTCAGGCCTCGCCGCCGCCCATCAGCGCGGCGAAGTCGAACAGCTTGGGGTCGAGCAGATGGCTCGGCCGCACATTGCCGAGGGCGCGGATCATCACATCCTTGCGCCCTGGCATGCGCTTCTCGATATCGTCGAGCATCGCCTTCATGGCATTGCGCTCAAGCCCGTCCTGGCTGCCGCACAGATCGCAGGGAATGATGGGAAATTCCATGATCTGCGCCAGCCGCGCCAGGTCAGGCTCGGCACAATAGATCAGCGGTCGCAGCACCTGCACGTCGCCCTCATCGTTCAGCAGCTTGCCGGGCATTGCCGCCAGCTTGCCGCCGTGGAAGAGGTTCATGAAGAACGTCTCGAGGCTGTCCTCGCGATGGTGCCCCAGTACCAGCGCCGAGCAGCCCTCCTCCCGCGCGATGCGATAGAGATGACCGCGCCGCAGTCGCGAGCACAGCGAGCAATAGGTAGCGCCCGCCGGTAGCTTGTCGGTAACGATCGAATACGTGTCCTGGTATTCGATCCGGTGCGGCACTCCGAGCTTTTCGAGATATTCCGGGAGAATGTGCTTGGGAAAATTCGGCTGCCCCTGGTCGAGATTGCAGGCCAGCAGTTCAACCGGCAGCAAGCCGCGCCACTTCAGGTCCAGCAACAGCGCCAAGAGGCTATACGAATCCTTGCCGCCCGATAGCGCCACCAGCCAGCGATCGCCCGGCTTTACCATGCCGAACTTGTCGATCGCCTCCCGCGTCAACCGGATCAACCGCTTCCTGAGCTTGTTGAACTCGACGCTTGACGGCACGTCCCGGAACATCGGATGCGTGCCGGTGAAATCGTCTTCGGCGTCGATTGTCTTGTCGATGGTGATCTGGTTCATGGCTTAAGCTCTCCAGCCCTGCTGATACAGCGCTGTGAGACGTGGCGAAAGGGCTTGCTGCACCTCAAACCTCGCGGATCGCGTCGGCGTGATCATCTTGCCTTATTTCCGGCTAACCGCAACGGAATGGGTTGATTGGGCGCCGGCGTCACAAACGCTTCATCTTCAGAGATTCGTCGGTTAACACTTATTCCGCCTGCCACACCCCGGAGAACCCTGTGTTCCGCTCCTTTTTTCCAGCCCCCCGGCTGTTCTTCACTTCAGCGGCACTATGGCTGCTCGTTTCCACCCTTATCTTTTTCACGATTGGCGCGCCGCTACGCTCCGCCCTGAGCGTTGATCGCTTCCTGGTGGCGCCGGCCTGCGCGCCTGTAACACCCGCGGGACCTGCGGCAGCGCCCCAGGACCAGGCCGCCGCGCCTGCAGCAGCAGCTAACGTGGCTCCTGCGACTCCAGCGACTGCTACCCCCGCCCCAACCGCGGCTGCTGCCAATTGCACAACCGATGGCGACCTCAACTTCCTCAACGGCGACCGCATATGGCTTTATGAGTACGTCCTGCTCGTCGCCCTGCTGTTCTGCATCTTCTGGTACGTCTACAAGCGCAACGAATGGTACTGGTGGTCCGTCGTCGGCTCGACCCTCATCCTCCTGGTCATCTATTTCCAGGTGCAGGTCGATGCGTGGGTGAACGATTGGTCGGGTGTCTTTTTCGACATGGTCCAACAGGCGCTTTCAGTGCCTCGCTCCGTGGCGCCTGATACCTTCTACGGACAGATATTCGTCCTGTTTATTGTGCTGGTGCCGAGCGTGCTCGTCTCGGTAGCGTTGCAGTTCGTGACTTCGCATTACGTCTTCCGTTGGCGCAAGGCGATGAATGCCTACTATATGAGCCACTGGCAGCAGATCCGCACTACGGAAGGTGCCGCGCAGCGCGTGCAGGAAGACACGATGCGCTTCGCCTCGATCGTTGAGGATTTGGGCACCAGCTTCTTTTCTTCGCTTATCACCCTCGCCGTCTTCCTGCCGATTCTCTGGACCCTTTCAAAAAATGTCACCGAGCTGCCCATTCTTGGCGACGTACCGGGCAGCCTGGTCTGGGTTGCCCTGATCGCGGCGGGTCTCGGCACCGTAATCCTGGCCGTTGTCGGCATTCGCCTGCCGGGCCTGAACTTCCAGAACCAGCGTGTCGAGGCTGCTTATCGTAAGGAACTGGTCTATGGCGAAGATCACGCCGAGCGTGCCGACCCGCCCACCGTCCGGGAACTGTTTGCCAATGTGCAGAGGAACTATTTCAGGCTCTATTTCCACTACTCTTACTTCAACTTGGCCCGCTACGGCTACCTGAGCATCGCCGGCTACATCCCGCTGATGGCCCTCGCGCCTTCGATTCTCGCCGGTACTTTGACCCTGGGGCTTTACCAGCAGGTGCAGCTCGCCTTCGGCCAGGTCTCCTCGTCATTCCAGTTCTTCGCTCGTGCCTGGACGACGATCGTGGAGCTGATGTCGATCTACAAGCGCCTCCGTATCTTCGAAGGCTTCATTCCTGAAGATCAGGAACCGATCAACGAAGCGGTCGGCCAGTACGCCACTGAATAACCGGCAACTGCTAGGCACAAACAAAAGGGCCGCCCCATCGGGGCGGCCCTTTCCAATTCCGGTAATCGTATCGCGATTAGCGCGAGTAGAATTCCACGACCAGGTTCGGCTCCATCTGCACGGGATAGGGCACATCCGAAAGCGACGGCACGCGCACATAGGTGGCGCTGAGCTTGCCGTGATCGGCTTCCACATATTCCGGCACGTCGCGCTCGGCGAGCTGCGTGGCTTCCAGAACCACGGCCAGCTGACGCGACCGCTCCTTAACCTCAACCTTGTCGCCGGGTTTCACCTGATAGGACGGGATGTTGACCCGCTTGCCGTTGACGGTGACATGGCCGTGGCTGACGAACTGGCGGGCGGCGAACACCGTCGCCACGAACTTGGCGCGATAGACGATGGCGTCGAGACGGCTCTCGAGCAGACCGATCAGGTTCTCGCCGGTGTCACCCTTGACGCGTGCGGCTTCCTGGTAGAGGCGCTTGAACGCCTTCTCGGTGATCGAGCCGTAATAGCCCTTGAGCTTTTGCTTGGCGCGCAGCTGCAGACCGTAGTCGGAGGTCTTGCCCTTGCGGCGCTGGCCATGCTGACCCGGGCCATAGGCGCGGGCGTTGAGCGGGCTCTTCGGCCGACCCCAGATATTTTCGCCCAAGCGGCGGTCGATTTTGTGCTTAACTGAATGGCGCTTCGTCATCGCTGTCCTTTTCGCTCACACGAGCGGATTTGTTGAAAAGACTGCGCCCTCCTCTGCCCGGCGGCTTGCGCCGCCTGGCCGACAGATCCTCGTATATTCAGAGAGATCCCGGGTGCGCCCGTCGGCCCAAAGGCCCAACAGGTGGGCGGGTGATAGAGGCGCAGCGCCTCAAAGTCAAGCACGGCCGTGGTTTCCGCAAATACCTCAGGCCGGAAAGTCCGTCGAAACGCTCAGCGCTCGCCATTTGCGGTCCGCTTCGATCCGTCCGAGATCGCCTGCCTCAATGGCCTTTGCGGCATCGCTTCCAAGCGGCAACCGCAATGGCGGCTCGGCAAGGCTCGCGATATGAAGCAGCGCCGCGGCAGCCTTTGTGGGATCTCCCGGCTGTTTGCCATCGTAATCGCGCTGGAATGCCGCCACCGCGCCGACCGTTGCCGCATATTCCGGCCGGCCGTCGCGGATATCCGTCGAGGCGCCGGCGAAATCCGTCCGAAACCCACCTGGCTCGACGATGGTGACCTTGATTCCCAGCGGCCCCACTTCCTTGGCCAGCACCTCCGAAAATCCCTCGACACCCCACTTCGCCGCCGAATAGGGCGCGCGGCCCACGGCGCCGATGCGGCCACCCACAGAGGACAGCTGCATGATATGTCCGTTCCCCTGCTCCCGCATCACCGGGATCGCCGCCTTGGTCAGGTTGATCACGCCAAACAGGTTCGTTTCGATCTGAGCCCGGAACTCATCGAGGCTGGTATCCTCGATGGGGCTGATATTGCCGTATCCAGCATTGTTGACCAACACATCGAGACGTCCGAACGCCTCGACCGCTTCGCGCACGGCTGCCTCGGCCCCACGCTCGTCGGTCACGTCCAGCGCCACCGCCCGCACACGGTCGCCATGACGCGCGGCAAGATCGCCGAGCTGCGTTGGATTGCGCGCCGTCGCAATCAGCCTATGGCCCGCTTCGAGGACGGCCTCCGCCAGCGCCCGCCCGAGACCACGCGAACTGCCCGTTATCAACCACACCTGCGACATCAGAATACTCCTTGAACGATAGATCGCAGAGATAGGCCCGATTGTTTCTACTTGAAAGAAGGTACCCGCAGGGTCGATACAGACCTCATGGTAACTGTCATTGAGTCCCAGGCTTTCGATTTCTGCAACCCCATGACCGACGCGGAGGACGCCCTCGCCCGCGAAATGCTCGAACGCGCCGCGGCCAAGTGGCCGCTGCGGATCATGCATGTCTTGGCGGAGGCTGGTGGACCACTGCGCTTTTCGCGCGTGCTGGAACGGGTCGAGGGCATCAGCCAGAAGGTGCTGACCCAGACGCTGCGGCAGTTAGAAGCCGATGGTCTGGTGACGCGGACGCTCTATCCGCAGGTGCCGCCGCGCGTGGAGTATGAACTCACGCCGCTCGGCGGCAAGTTGTTGCTCAGAGTCGTGGCGCTCTGGCAATGGATTGTCGGGCAGCTACCGGAGTTCGAAGCTGCCCGAGAAAAAGCGCAGAAGGCCGATCAGGTCCCCAGATAGTCGCGCTTGCCGATATCGACGCCGTTGGCGCGCAGGATGTCGTAGGCAGTGGTGATGTGGAAGAAGAAGTTCGGGATCTGCCGCTTCAACAGGAAGTCGGCGCCGTTGAACTGCACTTCACCGCTGCGCATCTTCAGCGTGATCGACTTGTCTTCAGCGCCATCGAACTTGTTCGCGTCGAGGCTTTCAAGGAAAGCCACGGTCTTGGCGATACGCTCCTTGAGTTCGGCGAAGGTCTTTTCTTCGTCTGCCCAGCTCGGCACTTCAACGCCGGCGAGACGCGCACAGGCGGCCTTGGCGGTGTCGCTGGCCATCTGGATCTGCGCCGACAGCGGCAGCATGTCAGGTGCCAGACGTGCGCACACGAACACATCCAGGTCGATCTTGCGGGCTTCGGCATTGGCCGCTGCCTTGTCGAGGATCGAGTTGAGCTGGCCCAGGGCCCGGGTAAAGACCGAAACGGAGGCTTGGTAGATCGTAAAAGTCATGACGCATACCGTTGTTGGAGGTTGTAGAACTATTGAGCGGGGCTCGGCTCGACATCAGGGGTAACCTTGCGGTCGAGCGACCGCTGATTGCGCAGGCCCGGGAACACCTGACTCCAGATGCCGGCCACCAGCATCGTACCAATGCCGCCGACGACCACCGCCGCCACCGCACCGATCAGGAATGCCACCGAGCCGGCGCGGAACTCGCCGAGCTCGTTCGAGGCACCGACAAAGACGCTGTTGACCGCATTGACGCGCCCACGCACCGAATCCGGCGTCCACAGCTGCATGATGGTCTCGCGGATGGTGACGCTCACCATGTCGCACGCCCCCGCCAGGGCCAGCGCCGGCACCGCGATCCATACCGAGGTCGAAAACCCGAAGATCATGTTGAACAGGCCGAACAGCGCCACGCATACGAACAGGATCTTGCCGGCATGGTCGCGTACCGGGAACCGCGTCAAAACCACCGCCATGACGATGGCGCCAACGCCCGGCGCGCCGCGCAGCAGGCCCAACGCCGTCGGTCCGGCATGCAGGATATCCTTGGCATAGATCGGCAGCAGCGCCACCGCGCCGCCTAGCAGCACGGCGACCATATCGAGCGAGATGGCGCCCAGCACCACCTTGTTGGCCAGGATGAACTTGAAGCCGGCCAGCATGGCCTGGGTCGAACTGGCCTGGTTGGATTCACGCCGTGCCGGCTTTGGAATCAGCACCACGCTGATCATTGCGCCGACCACCAGCACGCCTGCGACACTGAATGCCGCCCATGGAGCGATGCCGTAGAGCAGGCCCCCGGCCACCGGCCCCAGGATCGAGGCGAACTGCCAGGCCGAGGCATTGATGGTAATGGCGCTGGACAGTGCCTCCTGCGGCACCAGGTTCGGCGCCAGCGAGTTCTGTGCCGGGTTGAAGAAGGCGCGTGCGATTCCCAACCCGACCAGCATGCAGAAGATCAGCCAGATCTGGTGGACTTCAGCCTGGGTGTAGAAGAGGAAAAATATCGCCGCGATCAGTTCGACGCAGAGGCAGGCAACCATGATGCCGCGCCGGTTGAAGCGGTCGGCCACGAGGCCCGTGATCAGCACCAGGATCAGCGCCGGCAGGAACAGCGACAACCCCACCAACCCCAGCAGCAGCGGCTGCCCGGTCAGATCATAGATCTGCCAGGCGACGGATACCGCCATGATCTGCACCGCAAAGCTGGTCATCAGCGTCGCGAGCCAGAAAAAGCGGAAGCCCTTATAGGTGAGAGCCTGGCGGGAAGGTTCGTGCGCCGGAGCGGAGATGGTCATGATGGCATGGCATTGCCATGCCCGGCTGTCGCAGTCAAAGACTAGTTGCGCCGCCGACTATTCCTCGGGCTTGGGCTTTTGCCGGTTTGGATTGGGCCGTTCATGCCGCCTGTCGATCGACGACACCACACCGCGTAGCGTGCGTATCTCCTGCGAACTGAAATTGCCCCGGCTCAGCATCGCCCGCAAATTGTTGATGACTGTCGGGCGCTTGTCCGGCGCGGTGAAGAACCCGGCCCGATCCAGGGCCTCTTCAAGGTGCCCGAACAGGCCGAACAGCTCCTCGCGCGGCGCCGTCTCGGCCAGCGCTGCGTCAAATGGTAGCTCCGTGCCGGCGTCGGTCTGCCGCCGCCATTCATAGGCGATGATGAGCACGGCCTGGGCGATGTTCAGCGAGGCGAACGCCGCCTCCACCGGCAGCGTTACGATGGCATCGGCGATGGCCACTTCTTCATTGTAAAGGCCCCAGCGCTCGCGCCCGAAAAGGATGCCGGCCTTGTGCCCGCCCGCTATGTGCGAGACCACGTTCCGCGCCGCCTCATCCGGGCCCAGTACGGGCTTTTGGAGATCGCGCCGCCGCGCGGTGGTGGCGTAGACCAGCGAGAGATCGGCAACCGCGGCATCCAGCGTCTCGAACACCGTGACCTTTTCCAGCACGTGATCGGCCCGCGAGGCAGCGTTCACGGCGCGTTCGTTCGGCCAGCCGTCGCGCGGGTTGACCAGGCGCAGGTCCCACAGCCCGAAATTGGCCATGGCGCGTGCAGCCGTGCCGATGTTCTCGCCCAGTTGCGGTTCGCAGAGAATGACCGCCGGGCTGGGGCGAAAGGTGATTGCGATCGAAGTGTCGGTTCCGGCCATGGCAAACAAAAGTCCCGTTTGTCCGCAGATACGGAGAAACAGGACCAAAGATCAAGCCGATGTTGTATTCCGGTCAGGCGACGCGGTGCGTCAGTTCGCGGACTTTGCTACTGCGCTGCCACTCGCGATCGAGGATGGCGAAGTGCAATTCCTCGTCCCACTCGCCCTGGAACAGCGCGTGCTCGCGGTAGTGCGCTTCCAGCCGCATGCCAAGCCGCGTCATCAACCGTGCCGAGCGTGAGTTGCGCGCATCGCACCTTGCGAAGATCCGGTGGATGTTGAAATCTTCGAACGCGATGTCGATCAGCCGGCGTACGGCTTCGCTCGCTAGGCCCTTGCCGCGATAGTCGGGGTTGAATACGAACCGAATCTCACCCTGCCCGGCCGTCGCATCGACCCAGCGCAGCGATACCTGGCCGACCAATACGTCGCCCGCCTTGCGTACCACCGCCAGGCTCAAAGTATCGCCCGGCCGCTGCAAGGTGATCTGCGACCGCATTGCTTCCAACGCAGCGATCACATCGACCTTGTCGCGTATTTTCCAATCGAGATAGCGCTGCACTTCCGGCAGGCGATGGTAACCCATCACGCTCTCGATATCTTCCTTCTCGAATGGCCTGAGAACCAATCGCTCCGTTTCGATAGGCATTTTCAATGTGGACATGATGTCGCCTTGCTCCCGCAAACCTTGGAAAGCTCGCCGCTCGGCAACAACGCCACTGCCCATCGTCGGCCGCTTTCCTGGCCCAGTTCCAGAACGGAAGACCTGTCCTTCCGGTTCCTGCTTGACGCTTGAAAACTGACGCAAATACAACTTTGTACGGATCAGGACAAAGCCAAACGCGGCCCGCCCGCGAAGGCGACAACCATACAATCCGGCAATTGGCCGGCGGCTCTGTTCTGTAAAATCAGGCCGGAGGAAAGTCCTCTCAAAAGCCCTGACACGAAACCATTGACCACGATTGCGGCCAAATCAATGCAGCCGGCGAATTTCAGCCGTGTTGCGCACCGTCATCTTGCCGGCCGGCCCATTCTCGGCGCAGGATTGCGTAGATGAATTCGTCGTCCCAGCGACCTTTCACGAAACCGTGCTCACGAAAATGCGCCTCGCGACGCATGCCCAGTCGCTCCATGACCCGCCAGGAACGACCGTTACGGATATCGCAGCGCGCAGTAATGCGATGCAGCGCTATTTCGGCGAAGCCGATACGCAGCAAAGCGGCACCCGCCTCGGTGGCATAGCCCCGCCCGTGAAAGTCTGGATTGAAAATGTAGCCGATTTCGGCCTGGCGGGAAATTTCACTGCGCCAGATCAACGACACCTCGCCAATCAGTTGTCCCGTCGACCGAAGATCGACCGCCAGCACCAGCTTGTCGCCTTCTTCCTCGAGAGCCGCCTGGCTGATGCGTTGCTGCACCGCCTCGGTGACGGTTTCATGCGTCATCGGGCTGTCGAACAGGAACTGCGCGACGTCCTCGCGTTGCCGATAGGCAAAAACTGCATCGACGTCGCCACGCGTAAAGGGCCGCAGTCGCAGCCTTTCGGTCAGTATCGGATAGTCCGGGGTATAAACCGTCACGCTGCGCCCCCGTGCAGATCGTCACGCCCGGCCATAGTCCGCGGCGGCCACAATTGCAAGTTGCTCGCGCTTGCCTGTGGCAGGCGCCCATGCCAGCCTGCTGTCAAAGACAAGGAAGCGCCCATGTCCATTGCCGGCGACGAAATGGCCGACCGCATACGTTCCGCTCTAGGCCATCGTCCCGGCATCACCGAGAAACGCATGTTCGGAGGCATCTGTTTCATGCTGAACGGCAATATGGTGGCCTGCGCCACCAAGGCCGGCAATCTCATGATCAGGATCGATCCGGCCGCACGCACCGCAGCCCTCGAACGGCCCGGCGCCGGCCCTATGCAGATGGGCAGCAAGGAAATGCACGGCTTTCTCGAGATCAGCGACGAGGGCATCGAGTCCGCGTCCAATTTCACCGATTGGCTCGCTTACGCCGAGACCTTCGTCAAAACCCTGCCGGCAAAATAGGACAGCCCATGGATCAGGATTTCGCCCTCGTCGATCGTCTCCGGGCCCTGTTCGACGGCGATCCCCGCATCATCGAAAAGAAGATGTTCGGGGGCGTCACATTCATGATGAACGGCCACATGCTGGTCTCGTCCAAAAAGGACGGTCGTATGCTGGTCCATGTCGGCAAGAACGCCAACGCCGCCGCCCTGGAACGGCCCGGCGCCACCCAGATGGTTCATGGCGACAAGCCCATGCGCGGCTTCATCTGGATCGATGCCGATGAAACCGAATCCGACGATACCCTGCGCGACTGGATCGCGCTGGCCGAAAGGTTTGTGATGACTCAGAAACCGAAGTGAGGCTTGCGTCTCACCTCGATGTTCGTTCGTGACGGCCTCAAGCCTTGCCGAACACCAGCGACGCGTTCACGCCACCGAAGCCGAAGGCATTCACCAGCGCATAAGCCAGCTCCTTGGGCTTGGCCACCTTCGGCACAAGATCAAAGACATTGGCCGCCGGCTCGGGATTGTCGAGATTGAGCGTCGCCGGCAGCAGGCTGTTGCGGATCGCCTGGATCGACATCACCGACGCAATCGCGCCGGCCGCCCCCAGCAGATGCCCCGTCGCCGATTTCGTCGCCGACACCGCCAGGTCCATGCCGCGATTGCCGAACACTGCCTTGATGCCTTCGATCTCAGCCGCATCGCCCACCTCGGTCGAGGTCGCATGCGCGCTGACATAGCCGATCTCGTTCGGATCGACACCCGCCATGGCGATCGCCTTGCGCATCGCCAGTTGCGCACCAGCGCCGGTGGGCTCGCCTGCCGTCAGATGATAGGCGTCGGCCGACGTACCATAGCCGGCCACCACTGCCAGCGGCTTGGCGCCGCGCGCTACGGCATGGCTCAGCTTTTCGATCACCAGCACCGCTGCGCCTTCCGCCAGCACGAAACCCGCATGGCCGCTGTCGAATGGCCGCGACGCATGTTCGGGATCGTCATTGTAGGTCGTATTGAGGGCGCGCGACGCAGCGAAGCCGCCGATGGAGATCGGATCGACCGAGCCTTCGGCGCCACCCACAATCGCGACCTCGGCCTCGCCGGTCATGATCAGACGCATGCCATCGCCGATCGCTTGTGCGGACGCGGCGCATGCCGTCACGGGCGTACCGATCGGCCCCTTGTAGCCGTAGTGGATTGAAATCCAACCGGCGGCCAGATTGGCGAGGAACGCCGGGACCGTGAATGGCGACAATCGCCGCGGCCCCTTCTCGACGATGATCTTGGCGGTCTCCGCCATGATGGGCGAACCGCCGACCCCGGAGGCGATGATCGTCGCCGTCGCCTGCTTGTCGGCCTCGCTCTCGGGCTTCCAGCCGGCCTGTTCGATGGCTTCCTTGGCCGCCACCAGCCCGTACTGGATGAACAGGTCCATCTTCTTGACGTCCTTGGCATCCACCGCCACCAGCGGATCGAAGCCCTCGGCATCGTCCGCCTTGCGCGGCACCAGCCCGGCGATCTTGCAAGCGAACTCGGAAACGTCGAAGCGCGTATTGCGCACCACGCCGCTCTTGCCGGCGATCAGCCGGTCCCAGTTCGTCTTCACGCCCACGCCTAACGGCGACACCACGCCCATGCCGGTGACGACGATGGGATCATTCGGATCTGGTCTCAACATAGTCGTTTGCCTCCTGTGCGTTGTGCACGCTTGTCGATCAATTCGGGCCGAACTTCGACCGTGTCAAAGTTTTGCCAGTTGCTGTAAGGCCGTGACCATCGATTGCAGGTCCGGTTGCGCCAGTTGGGTACGCAGTTCCGCCTGCATCGCGCGCCACTGCGGAACCAGGACCTCAACCAATGCCGAGCCCGCTTCCGTCATCGCGCAGAGCCGGCCATTGCCCCGCTCGGCCCCATGACCATAGATCAGCCCCTTGCGCTCCAGCAGATCCAGGTTACGCGACAACGTGCTGCGTTCCATAGCGATGCTGCCGGCGATTTCGGTCACCGACCGGTCCGGGCGCCGCGCCACCGAAATCAGCACCGTGAACTGCGCCGCCGTGACGCCATAGGGCCGTAGCTTGACGTCGTAGCGCCGCGTCACCGCACGGGCCGCCATCCGCGTATTGAGCACCAGGCACTCGTCGAACTCGTCCTGCATCATTGTTGTCATCTAGTCGTGCATATACACGGCGTCAAGCGCGGGCCAATACGCGACATCCGGTCCCTGCGGCCTTTGCGCGCGCCCATGCCAATGCTATAGGGCCGCCATGGATTTCTTGGGCGATGATGCCCGCCGCTACGGAGCCGTTCTATGAGCAAGATCAAAGTCGCCAACCCGGTCGTCGATCTCGATGGCGATGAAATGACCCGGATCATCTGGCAGGCGATCAAAGACAAGCTCATCACCCCGTATCTGGACCTGCCGATCGAATATTACGACCTGTCGATAGAGAGCCGCGAAGCCACCAAGGACCAGATCACCATCGACAGCGCCAACGCCATCAAGAAGTATGGCGTCGGCATCAAGTGCGCCACCATTACGCCCGATGAAGCCCGCGTCGAGGAATTCAAGCTCTCCAAGATGTGGAAGTCGCCCAACGGCACCATCCGCAATATCCTGGGCGGCGTCATCTTCCGCGAGCCCATCATCTGCAAGAACGTACCGCGCCTCGTGCCCGGCTGGACGCAGCCGATCATCATCGGCCGCCACGCTTTCGGCGACCAGTACCGCGCCACCGACTTCACCTTCCCCGGCAAGGGCAGCCTGACCATCAAGTTCACCGGCGAAGATGGCACCGTCATCGAGCACGAAGTGTTCAAGGCTCCAGGCGCCGGTATCGCGCTCGCCATGTACAACCTCGACGACTCGATCCGCGACTTCGCCTATTCGAGCTTCAACTATGCCCTCGATCGCGGCGTGCCCTGCTACCTGTCCACCAAGAACACCATCCTCAAGACCTATGACGGCCGCTTCAAGGATATCTTCCAGGAGATCTACGAAGCCGAGTTCAAGGAAAAGTTCGAAGCCAAGAAAATCTGGTACGAACACCGCCTTATCGACGACATGGTGGCCTCGGCTCTCAAGTGGAGCGGCGGCTATGTCTGGGCCTGCAAGAACTATGACGGCGACGTGCAATCCGACATCGTCGCCCAGGGCTTCGGCTCTCTCGGCCTGATGACGTCGGTGCTGGCCACTCCCGACGGCAAGATCGTCGAAGCCGAGGCCGCCCACGGCACCGTGACCCGCCACTATCGCCAGCATCAACAGGGCAAGGAGACGTCCACCAACTCCACCGCCTCGATCTTCGCCTGGACGCGTGGCCTCGCCCATCGCGCCAAGCTCGACGACAATGCCGCGCTGGCCAAATTCGCCACCACGCTCGAAAAGGTCACCGTGGCCACCATCGAGGAAGGCAAGATGACCAAGGACCTGTCCCTGCTCGTCGGCCCCGACCAGCCGTGGCTCTCCACCATCGGCTTCCTCGACGCCATCGACGCCAACCTGCAGAAGGCCATGGCCTGAGTTCTCGAAATATCCGGGCTCAAGGGCGGACCTCGTGTCCGCCCTTTTTATTTCTGATGATCACCATCATATAATTTGCGTACCCCACGGAGGTCGTCATGGCGCGCGCATCCAAGGCTCAGGCCGCAGAACATCATCAGGAAATCATCGCCGCCGCCGCTCGGCTGTTTCGCGAACAAGGCCTCTCGGGCACGACCGTCCCGGAAGTCATGCAGGCAGCCAACCTCACACATGGCGGCTTCTACGGTCACTTCGCTTCCAAGAACGCTCTCGCCGCCGCCGCGTGCACCGATGCCTTTGCCCAGGTCCGCGAACTGATCGACATGGCTACGGCCCATCACCCCAAAGCACCGGCCGCCGCTTTCGAGGCTCTCGCCGCCACATACCTGTCCGCCGACCATCGTGATCATCCCGGCACCGGCTGCGCCGCCGCGGCGCTGGTCGGGGACATCGCCCGCGAGCCCGAGGATAGCCTCGTGCGTTCGGCCTATAGTGACAGCATCGAGCGCATCATCGAGCGCCTCGCCCAGCCGGACATCGGCACACAAGACCGCGCTACCGCGATCGCGGCCTATTCCACCCTCATCGGCACACTCCTGCTGTCAAGGGCAACCGCCGGTACGCCCTTGTCCGAAGAGATCCTTGCCGCCGGGCGTTCACACCTTCCTCGCTGACGCCATAAAAATCTCCGTCATCGCCCTTGCCAATTTAAATGACGACCATCATTTAAATTCGACCGCGCCTCATGCGCCTGCAGCAACGGAGAATTTCGATGACTCAACCCACCCGCCAGGGCACCGCCCTCATCACCGGCGCGTCAGCCGGTATCGGCGCTATCTATGCGGACCGCCTCGCCCGCCGCGGCTATGATCTGGTGCTCGTCGCTCGCAGCCGTGACAAGCTCGAGACCCTCGCCGCGCAACTCACCGCCGCCACCGGCCGCCATGTCGAAATCCTCGTCGCCGACCTCGTGCAGCGCGAAGATCAGCACCGCGTCGAAGCCCGCCTCGCCGCAGAACCCGCCATCGACGTCCTCGTCAACAACGCCGGCGTCAGCGCTCCCGGCTCTCTCGATGAAGTCGATCCAGCCCGCTATGACGATCTTCTCGATCTCAACATTGCAGCCGTAGCCCGCCTCGCCCGCGCCGCCGCCGTTGCCATGATCCCGCGACGCCGCGGCACCATCATCAACGTTTCCTCGGTAATGTCCGTCTTCTACATGCCCGGCAATGCCGTCTACAGCGCCAGCAAGTCCTTCGTGCTGACATTGACGCAGGCGCTGGCCCCGAGCCTTGCCGAACACGGCGTCCGCATTCAGGCCGTCCTGCCAGGCGCCACCCGCACCGAAATCTGGGAGAAGGCCGGCGTGCCGCTCGACAGCCTGCCCGCCGAAATCCTCATGGATACTGACGAGATGGTCGATGCCGCCCTCGCCGGGCTCGACCAGGGCGAAACCGTCACCATTCCGTCCCTGCCCGATGTCGCAGATTGGGAGGCCTTCGAAGCCGCCCGGAACGCGCTGGCGCCCAACCTTTCCCGTGACCGCGCCGCGCCCCGCTACCGTTTGTCGCAAGCCGCCGAATAACACCGTTTCAATACGGCTTCGCGGGGACAACACCTTCGCGAAGCCAGACATTTCATAGCCTTGCCGAGGTATGCTGATTCAAACTCTCAGCTTTCCTCCCCACCCGCAACGCCATCGTCCCTCTAGACAGGTCGCTCAACCTGTCCTATGTAGCATCGTAATATATAGCTCCCTACATTATTGCGACCTACATATCCATGATCGAAAATTACAGCTTCGTGCAGGTCGTCGCGCATGTGTCGCGGTGCCTGCAGACAGCGTTTGACGCCGAATTGAAAGGCCTGGGCCTGACCGCTGCCCGCGGCAAGGTGCTGTTCAAACTTGCCCTGGCCCAGACCGAAGTCAGCCAGACCGAAATGACCGACTTCCTGCGCGTCGAAAATCCGACGGCGGTGCGCATTCTCGACGGTCTGGAAAGCCTGGGCTACATCAAGCGGGTTCCGGCCGACCACGACCGGCGCGTCAAGATGATCGCCCTCACCGATGCCGGCCGTCCGCTCGCCGACCGCGTCGTCCTGGTCGCCCGCAAGTTGAGCAGCGCAGTCGTCGAGGGTCTGACCCCTGAGGACATCGCCGCCGCCGGCAAGGTCCTCAACAAGATAACCGCCAACGTCGCCGCCGCCGGCGTCGGCCGCGGCACCGCTTCGGAAGGCGACGACGAGGCCTCGGCATGACCGACCTCAGAAACGTCCCCCCCGCATCTGCCGATGCGGTTGCGCCATCGCGTCCGGTCCTCGTACTCGTCAGCTCCAGCCCGGCTCCAGAACCGCCGCCTTCTCCTCCGGCGCCGACCGCCCTCCCATCGCTGCCCTTCCATCCGGCGATCTACGCCGGCACCGCGTTGCTCCTCGGCATCACCCAGGGCCTCGGCATCAACCTTTTGACCGCCAACCTCACCGGCCTGCAGGCCTCCTTCGGCGCTACGCAGACCGAGGTAGGCTGGCTCTCCGCCGCCTATTTCGCCACCAACATGACCGGCACGCTGGTGTTGTTCAAAGTCCGTACCCAGTTCGGACTGCGGCGCTTCGCGGAAATCGGCATCCTCATCTACGTCGCCGTGGTTGTCGCCCATCTGTTCACCAACGATCTGCGCTCGGCCCTGTTGGTGCGCGCCATGATGGGCATTGCGGCGGCGCCGCTCAGCACCCTGGCCTTCTTCTACATGCTCGAATGGCTGCCGCCGGCGCGCAAGATGAGCATAGGGCTTTGCTTCGGCCTGCTCGGCAGCGGACTCGCGGTGCCTATTGCCCGCGTCATTTCCCCCGAACTTCTGCAGATCGGCGAATGGCATGGCCTGTATCTCCTGGAAGCCGGCCTGGCGCTCGTCAGCCTTGCGGCCATCTTCCTCGTCCCCATCACACAGCCACCGCGCGCGCAGGTCTTCGATCGCGACGATCTCATCAGCTTTCCCCTGCTCGGCATCGGCCTCGGCTGCCTGGCCGTCGTCGCCTCAATGGGCCGCTCTTATTGGTGGCTCGAAGCGCCCTGGCTCGGCATCCTGCTGGCCACCGGCATTGCGGCGCTGCTGGTGCTGGCATTGATCGAACTGCATCGCAAGAATCCCATCATCGATCTGCGCTGGCTGTCGAGCGGCGACATGCTGACCTTTGCGGGTTCACTGATCATCTTTCGCCTGCTGCTGTCCGAACAGTCGGTGGGCGCCATTGGCCTGTTCACCGCGCTCGGCATGGTCAACGACCAGTTGGCGCCGCTCTTCCTTGTCATCGGCATCGCCACCCTCGCGGGCACCGTTATCGTGGCCATGCTGATCAAGCCGGGCAGTACCCCGATGTTGCACCTTTTGGCTCTCGCCATGATCGCCGCCGGCGCCTGGCTCGATTCGCAAAGCACGGTCCTTACGCGCCCCGAGCAATTCTATGTCAGCCAGGCGTTGATGGGCCTCGCGGCGGCCATCTTCCTGCCCCCGGCCCTTGGCACCGGCTTTGCCAAGGCGCTCGCCGGAGGGCCGAAATATGTGTTGTCGTTCCTCACCGTGTTCCTCACGACCCAAACTTTCGGTGGCCTGCTGGGCTCGGCGGTCTTCCAGACTTTCGTGACCATCCGCGAGCAGTTTCATTCCAATGTCATCGCCCAGGGCATGACCCTGCTCGATCCAAACGTCGCCCAGCGCGTCACGGCTTATGGCGGCGCCTATGCGCGCGTCCTCACCGACCCGGCGCAGCGTAACGCCGAAGGTGTCGTGCTGCTCGGCCAGATCGCCACGCAGCAAGCCAATGTGCTCGCCTACAACGATATGTTCTCAGTGATCTTCGTCGGTGCGCTCGTCGCCATGGCGGCCCTGCTGATCCACATGCTGGTAGACGCCCTCAACAAGCCCAAACTTCAAATCGAGGCCAAGGCCTCTTAGTCCGTAATCGAAAGCCAAATCCCCAAATGCGTTTCAAAGAACTCGTGCTGTCGAAGGCAACGATCCCGCTGCTGGCGGCCGGCATCGCCGGTATTCTCGTCGTCCTCTATGCCTGGCAGTTGCCGCCCTTCACTTCGACGGTCGAGACCACCAACAATGCCTTCGTCAAGGGCCAGGTAACGCTGATTGCCCCGCAACTGGCCGGCTATGTCGTCTCGGTGCCCGTCACCGATTACCAGCTCGTCAAGAAAGGCGATGTCCTGCTGACCCTCGACGATCGCATCTATGTCGAACAGATCGCCCAGGCTGGAGCCACCCTGCAGCAACAGCAAAACGCCCTCGCCAACTACGATCAGAACTACGCCTCCAAGAAGGCCAGCATCGACCTCGCCAATGCGCAGCTTTCGGCGGCCGAAGCGGCGTTGCACAAGGCCGAATCCGATGCCGACCGCGGCAATTCCCTCCTGGCCAAAGGCGTCTCCCCGCAATCGAGTATCGATCAGGTGCAGGCTGCGCTGCTTCAGGCGCAGTCCAGCGTGGCCCAGGCCAAGGCGTCGGTCGAGATCGCCCAGCAGAACCTGGCGCTGGTCGCCAGCAGCAAGCCGGCGCTGGAAGGCGCGGTCAAGGGCGCCGAGGCGGCGGTGGAACTCGCTCGCATCAACCTCGCCAACACCAAGGTCCTGGCCCCGGTGGACGGGCGTCTCGGCGAAGTCACCGCCCGCATCGGTCAATATGTTTCGGTCGGCACGCAACTGACCTCCGTCACGCCGCGCCGCACCTGGGTCATCGCCAACTTCAAGGAAACCCAGATGGCCGGCATCCAGGTCGGCCAGTTGGTGAACTTTACCGTCGATGCCCTCAACGACGGCGCCATGACCGGCCATATCTCGCAGATCTCCCCGGCCGCAGGCTCGGAATTCAGCGTCCTCAAGCCGGACAATGCCAGCGGCAATTTTACCAAGATCGCCCAGCGCATCCCGGTGCGCATCGAGATCGACGCGGATCAGCCCCTCGCCGAAAAGCTGCTGCCCGGCATGTCGGTGGAAGTCGCCGTCGAGACCGCCAAGGATCCTGTCTGAGACCTCTCGACTTGTCCTGAAGCCGCTCCAACAACAAGATCGCGCCCCTGGTGGCGCGATAACTGTTGCAAAGGCTCCTCTATGAGCTAATATTTTGGAGCAGCAAGAAATTGCTCATTTTTTAACTGTAGAGTGCCAGCATTCGGCACAGAAAGCCTCCCTCGCGGCACCACACCGCACTCGCCCCTTCGCCATCACCCACGAACAGGGCGCGCTCACCGTTTTGGAATGGAAACCACGATGCCTGTCGGCGTCATTTTCGCATTGTGCGCCTACGCCATCTATTCCTGTGGCGATTCCATCGTCAAAGGCCTGGGCGGTCATCTCACCGTCTTCGAGATCGGCTTCTTCACTGCCTGCTTCTCCATCGTCCCGGCGATGATCTTCAAGGCCAAGGGTGAACGCTGGCGTCATACGCTGCGGCTGCACAACCCCAGGCTCGTGCATCTGCGCGCCGTCTGCGGCGTCATCAGCGCCATCCTGGTGACCTATGCGTTCACCACCATTCCGCTGGCCGAAGTCTATTCGCTGTGCTTTCTGGCGCCGGTGTTCGTGACGGTCATTTCCGTTGTCGTGCTCAAGGAAGAGGTCTCGCTGCAGCGCTGGCTATTGCTGATGGCTACCTTCGCCGGCGTCCTCATCGTCGTACGCCCCGGCTTCCGCGAACTCCATTGGGGCCATCTGGCCGCCTTCGGGGCCGCCATCGCCAGCTCGCTCAACACCGTCATCCTGCGCCTCATTGCCCCGCGCGAGAAGCGCGTCAGCCTGTTCGGCGTGCTTACCGCCTATACCATCGTCATCAATGGCGTGCTCATGCTGCCGACTTTCCATTGGCCGACGCCCGAGCAACTGGCGCTCGTCTTCACTGCCGGCTGCACCGGCGGTATCGGACAGCTGCTGTTCATCACCGCCACCAGCCGTGCCCCCGCCAGCCAGGTGGCGCCCGCTCAATATAGTCAGATCGTCTGGGCGATGATCTTCGGCTCGGTATTTTACCGCGAATTCCCGGACCATGTCGCCATCGCCGGCCTCTGCGTCGTCGTGCTCGCCGGTATTGCCAACGTCATCTCCGACGATACCCGCCGCCGTGCCCTCAGTGGCTTCGCCATCATCCGCGGCAAACGTCCTGCGGTCCTGGCGGTCCCCGCCAATGACGTCGAGCCGGTCGCGGCCGTGGCGCCCCATATCGCCGCCGCCGTGTCCGGTCCCGTCGACGATCTGAATATCAAGGCCGCCTGACTGCTATCGCGTTGACATGGCGCGCTGCTATTGACCTGTGCAGCGCTCCTCTCGAGGCCCCTGCCGACCATGGCGAACTTTTTCATCCGCGCATCCATACGCGCCGCGCAGCCGGCCGATACGCCCGTTTTACTCGCCATGATCGCGGACCTGGCCGCACACCACGGCGACACGGCCACCACTGACGCCCTGCTTCTGGCTGCCGACCTGTTCGGCGACCGGCCTTGGGCGACCGCCTTCGTCGCCGAGGATCTCTCGGGGCTGACCGGCTACGCCGTACTGTGCCCGCTCTACCGCGCCCAATTTGGCCAGCGCGGCATGAACCTGCACCATCTTTTCGTGAAACTGGAAAAGCGCGGCATGGGCATCGGCAGCAGCCTGATCCAAGCATCGCTAGACTACGCCCGCGCGCAGCGCTGCAGCTATTTCATGATCGGGGCGGCATCTGAAAACCTTGCGGCGCAGGCGTTCTACGAGCGGCTTGGTTTCGAACGCCTGGACCAGAGCGGCGTTCACTTCATGCAAACGCTCGCCCCATCCAAGATCTGAGCCTGTCGTCTAGCCTGCCAGCGCCTCGCGGATCGCCGCCAGGGCCGCCTCAGCCTTGCCGCCGTCCGGCCCACCGGCCTGAGCCATGTCCGGACGGCCGCCGCCGCCCTGCCCACCCAAGGCGGCAGAGCCGACGCGCACCAGATCCACTGCCGACACCTTGCCGGTGAGGTCATCGGTCACGCCGACTGCGAGGCCGGCCTTGCCGTCTTCCGTCAACCCGATGATGGCGACAACGCCGGAGCCCACCTGCTTCTTGGTCTGGTCGACCAAGCCACGCAAATCCTTGGGCTGCAACCCATCGACCGAACGGCCGACGAAGTTGAAACCGTTGATGGTCTCGGCCGCTGTGGCCGGCGCGCCGGCCCCACCCCCCATTACCAGTTTCTGCTTGGCATCGCTGAGGGCGCGTTCGCTGCGCTTCAGCTGTTCCTGCAGCCCCTCGATGCGCTCCAGCACTTCATGCGGCCCTGACCGCAGCAGCGATGCGGCATTGTTGACGATCGCCGTGCTCGCATTGCCGCGATGGCGCGCCGCCTTCGCGGTCAGCGCCTCGATGCGCCGGACACCGGCGCCAACCGCACTCTCCGCGACCACCGAGATCAGCCCGATATCGCCGGTACGCCGCACATGCGTGCCGCCACACAGTTCCACCGACCAGCCGAGGCCGTTGCCCGTCGGCTCACCCATGGCCACGACGCGGACTTCATCGCCGTATTTTTCGCCGAACAGCGCCCGCGCGCCCGATGCCTTGGCGTCGTCGACACCCATCAATCGCGTCTCGACGGTAGTGTTCTGCAACACGATGTCATTGGCCAGGTCCTCGACCTGCTCCAGCTCCTGCGGCGTCATCGGCTTGGTGTGCACGAAGTCGAAGCGCAACCTGTCGGGTGACACCATCGAACCGCGCTGCGCCACATGATCGCCCAGCACCAGCCGTAGCGCCTCGTGCAGCAGATGCGTTGCCGAATGGTTGGCGCGGATGGCCGAACGCCGCGCATGATCGACATGCAACCCCAGGAACTGCCCGGTCGTCAGCGTGCCCTCGGTGACCCTGACGCGATGAGCGAAGACACCGTGATGCTTGCTGGTATCCAGCACTTCGGCCGCCACACCCTCGCCCGTCAACCGGCCCGTATCGCCGACCTGGCCGCCGCTCTCCCCATAGAACGGCGTCTGGTTGAGGACCACGAACCCTTCCTCGCCCCTGGCGAGGCTGTCGACGACGGCACCATTACGCACCAGCGTCGTCACCTGCCCCTCGGCATCCTCGGTCTCATAGCCCAGGAACTCGGTCGGGCCCTGCTTGTCGGCAACGCCGAACCACACGCCGTCATCCGCGCTTTCGCCCGAACCGGCCCAGCTCTTGCGAGCCTCGGCCTTCTGGCGCGCCATGGCGTCCTGGAAGCCGGAAATATCCACATGGATGTCGCGCATGCGCAAGGCATCCTGCGTCAGATCCAGCGGGAAGCCATAGGTGTCGTAGAGCTTGAACGCCGTCTCGCCGTCGAGCATGTCGCCCTTGTGCAGGCCTTCCGTCTCGTCCTCGAGGATCTGCAGACCACGGCTCAGCGTCTTGAGGAAGCGATGCTCCTCAAGCCGTACCGTCTCGGTGATCATGGTCTCACCGCGGACCAGTTCCGGATAGGCCTGGCCCATCTCGCGCACCAGCGCCGGCACCAGCTTGTAGATCACCGGCTCGGTGGCGCCGAGCAGCGTCGCGTGCCGCATGGCGCGGCGCATGATGCGGCGGAGCACATAGCCGCGCCCCTCATTGGAGGGCAGCACGCCTTCCGCGATCAGGAAGCTCATCGAGCGCAGATGGTCGGCGACTACGCGCAGGCTGGTCTTTGCACCTTGGGCGCCCGGCTCGGTGCCGATGGCCTGCGCCGCGGCCGCGATCAGCGCCTTGAACAGCTGGATGTCGTAATTCTCATGGACACCCTGCAGCACCGCCGCGATGCGCTCGAAGCCCATGCCGGTGTCGATCGAGGGGCGTGGCAACCCCTGGCGAGAGCCATCGGCCTGCTGCTCATACTGCATGAACACCAGATTCCAGATCTCGATGAAGCGATCGCCATCTTCCTCAGGCGAGCCCGGCGGGCCACCCCAGATGTGGTCGCCGTGATCATAGAAGATTTCCGAGCTCGGGCCGCAAGGACCGGTATCGCCCATCTGCCAGAAGTTGGACTTGGCGCCGAGCCGTACGATCTTGTCGTCGGAAAGGCCGGCGATCTTCTTCCACAGCCCATGCGCTTCGTCATCGTCTTGGTAGACGGTGACGCTCAGCCTGTCCTTGGCCAGCCCCCAATCCTTGGTGAGCAGGTTCCAGGCCAATTCAATGGCGCGTTCCTTGAAATAATCGCCGAACGAGAAATTGCCCAGCATCTCGAAGAACGTGTGGTGCCGCGCCGTGAAGCCGACATTGTCGAGATCGTTGTGCTTGCCGCCGGCGCGCACGCATTTCTGCGCCGTGGTCGCCGTCGAATAGGGCCGCTTCTCAAGACCCGTGAAAACATTCTTGAACTGCACCATGCCGGCATTGGTGAACATCAGCGTCGGATCGTTCCGCGGCACCAACGGACCGGAGGCCACCGGCTCGTGACCTTCCTTGGCGAAGTAGGAAAGGAAGCTCGACCGGATGTCGTTTTCGCTGGTCATCGTCTATGGCCTTCGTCGCGGAACGAGCGCAACAAAAGCCGCGCCCTGGTGAAATTGACCGGGCTTTCTATCGCGCGTGTGCGCCTTCGTCCAGCATGGCAAAAACAAAGGACGCCGGTTGCCCGACGCCCTCGCAAATCCTCAACCACTCTGGCGCCGGTAAGCTACCGCTCACTCGTCGCTGGCCGCCCCATCATCGTCCGGACCGGCGATCAGCGCGTCGCTCAAAAGGCCAGCGCTCTCACGCACCCCCTGCTCGATCACTGCCGCCACCGCCGGATTGTCCTTGAGGAACTGCCGGGCATTCTCGCGGCCCTGCCCGAGGCGCTGGCTGTCATAGGAGAACCAGGAGCCCGACTTCTCGACGATGCCGCTCTTCACGCCCAGGTCCAGCAATTCACCGGTCTTGGAGATACCTTCACCATACATGATGTCGAACTCGACCTGCCGGAACGGCGGGGCCACCTTGTTCTTCACCACTTTCACGCGGGTCTGGTTGCCGATGACTTCCTCGCGCTCCTTGATCGCGCCGATACGGCGAATGTCGAGGCGCACGGAAGAATAGAACTTCAGCGCATTGCCGCCCGTCGTGGTTTCGGGCGAACCGTACATCACGCCGATCTTCATGCGGATCTGGTTGATGAAGATCACCATGGCCTTGGACTTGGAGATCGAGGCGGTGAGCTTGCGCATGGCCTGGCTCATCAGCCGCGCCTGCAGGCCCGGCAGGGCATCGCCCATCTCGCCTTCAAGTTCGGCCCGCGGCGTCAGCGCCGCCACCGAATCGACCACCAGCACATCGATGGCGCCCGAACGCACCAGCGTGTCGGTGATTTCCAGCGCCTGCTCGCCCGCATCGGGCTGCGAGATCAGCAACTCATCGATATTGACGCCCAGCTTGCGGGCATAGGACGGATCAAGCGCATGCTCGGCATCGACGAACGCACAGATGCCGCCATTGCGCTGCGCCTCGGCGATCACATGCAGCGCCAGTGTCGTCTTGCCCGAGCTTTCCGGCCCGAAAATCTCGATGATACGTCCCTTGGGCAGGCCGCCGATGCCAAGCGCGATGTCGAGCCCGAGCGAGCCGGTGGAAATCGATTCGATCTCCGCCAGGGCACCTTCGCCAAGGCGCATGATCGAGCCCTTGCCGAAATTGCGCTCGATCTGGCTCAGCGCCGCACTCAGCGCCTTATCCTTGTCCATGGATCCCCCGTCGATGACGCGAAGTGGTGAAGTCGGCATGTCTGGCTCCCTTATTTCACGCCCTCAGACCCTACGCAACGCGTTCGGCCAACGATGGGCTGTCCATTCAATGTGCTTACTTTGTTCTCATTTTGTTTCCAAAAGGTCAAGAACAAAACGGAGCCAGAACGATATTATTGCCGGCACCCGCCCCGAGGGATCAGGGCGCGATTCGGCCAATTGGGAAATCCCCACGCCTAGCGCAGCGGGATCGTCTCGGCGATTTCGATACCGAATCCGCCCAGCCCGACATATTGCCGCTCGGACGATGTCAGCAGGGCGATCGAGCGGATGCCGAGGTCGCGCAGGATCTGGGCGCCGACGCCCACTTCGCGCCAGCCCTGCATGCGCTTCAGCGCGCTGCCATGATGTTCGCCGCCTGTACCGTCTGCCGTCAGTGGCTGCGGTGCCTTGCGGACATCGTCCTCCGGCTCGAAGGCCGGCGCCCGCCGGAGCATCAGGATAACGCCGCGGCGTCCATGCTCGGCAATGCTGGCCACCGCCTCCCGCAGCGGATCGGCCTCGCCATTGGCCCGCGACACCACGTCCTTGAGCGGCTGCTCGCGATAGATGCGTGTCGGCACGCGCTCCTGGTCATGCACATCGCCGATCACTAGCGCCACCTGCTGCAGCGGGTCGAACGGCGTATCGTAGACATAAGCCTCGGCCGCCATGCCCCCCACATTGGTGGGCACCACCGCCACCCGCTTCAGCAATGTTTCGGTGCACAGGCGATAGGCGATCAGATCCTCGATGGAGATGATCCTGAGATCGTGCTCCTTGGCGAATTCGATCAGCTGCGGCAGCCGCTTCACGGTGCCGTCGTCATTGACCACCTCGGCCAGCACGCCCGCCGGCTCCAGCCCCGCCATCGTCGCAAGATCGACGCCGGCCTCGGTATGTCCGGAACGCGCCAGCACGCCGCCCTGCCGCGCGATCAGCGGGAAGATGTGACCCGGCCGGATGAAATCCCCCGGTCCGCTATTGCCGCCCGCCAGCGCCCTGATGGTGGCGGTCCGCTCGGTCGCCGAAATGCCCGTGGTCATGCCGACGCGATAATCCACCGAAACCGTGAAGGCGGTACGGAACGGATCGATATTGTTGGCCACCATGGGCTCGAGGTTGAGCGCGTCGGCGCGCGCCGCCGGCATCGGCACGCAGATGATGCCGCTCGTATGACGGATCATGAAGGCGAGCTTTTCCGGCGTCGCCTTGCTTGCTGCCATGATCAGGTCGCCCTCGTTCTCGCGGTCGGTATCGTCGACCACCACCACCAGTTCGCCGGCAGCGATGGCGGCGAGCGCCGTTTCGATTGAATCGAGGGCCATGAATCAAAACTCCACACTGCGCCAAGGCGGCGGCACTACATAGGCGGTCGCCTGCCCGGGCCGCAATGCCGCCTTTGGGCATAGACGCCATGTCCGCATCAGCCTTGGCGATAGATATCACCGGGTTTGATATTTTCTCGGCCGCCCCTTGCCGTGCGCGCTGCCATGCGCATTATGCGGGCAACGAACAGGCCTTGAGGGAGGAGCCCAACTCATGAATCTCATCCAGTTTCACGACGAGAACGGCCAGCGCGCCGTGGCCGTCGTCGAGGACGGCGTCGCCACCATCGTCAATGGCGCCGAGAGCGTCTACGAGCTGACGCTTGCCGCTCTCGATCGCGGGCTGCGCCTGGGCGCCGTCATCATCGAAAAAGGCCTCGGCAAGCAGGTCGATCGCAACGCCATCCTGGCGTCCGGCCGCATGCTGCCGCCTATCGATCATCCCGATCCGGCCCATCTTTATGTCACCGGCACCGGCCTCACCCATCTCGGCTCTGCGGCGACGCGCGATGCCATGCACACCAAGGCCCAGGCCGAGGAAAATGTCAGCGACTCCATGAAGATGTTCCGCATGGGTCTGGAAGGTGGCAAGCCTGCCCCTGGGCAAACCGGCGTGCAGCCCGAATGGTTCTACAAGGGCAACGGCTATGCGGTGGTCTCGCCCAACCATCCCATCCCCTCGCCTGCCTTCGCCAAGGATGCCGGCGAGGAGCCCGAGATCGCCGGCATTTACGTCATCGACCAGGATGGCAATCCGCAGCGCCTCGGCTTCGCGCTGGCCAACGAATTTTCCGACCACGTGACCGAACGCGTGAACTATCTCTACCTCGCGCATTCCAAGCTGCGCGCCTGCTCGTTCGGGCCAGAGCTTCGCATCGGTGATCTGCCGCAGCATATCGAGGGCACGTCACGCATCCTGCGCAAGGGCAAGACCGTGTGGGAAAAACCATTCCTGTCCGGCGAGGCCAATATGAGCCACACCATCGCCAACCTCGAATACCATCACTTCAAATACGCGCTGTTCCGCAATCCCGGCGACGTCCACATCCATATGTTCGGCACCGCGACGCTGAGCTTCGCCGATGGCATCAAGACCGAAGCCGGCGACATCTTCGAGATCACCGAGACCCAGTTCGGCGCCCCGTTGCGCAATACGGTCGCCTGGGATGTCGAGGAACCGGTGAGCATCAAGCCGCTCTACTGATCAATGGATTGTGGAGCAGCTGACCCTTAATCAGCACGTCACGCACC
Organism: Devosiaceae bacterium; assembly: GCA_036499825.1. Lineage (GTDB taxonomy): Bacteria > Pseudomonadota > Alphaproteobacteria > Rhizobiales > Devosiaceae > Paradevosia. The sequence goes on along the minus strand of DASYCZ010000026.1, from coordinate 160,927 downwards.
GGTTACATTCGGCATAGGGTGACGCCAATATCGGCGCCACCTATACGTCCCGGTCCAGCCGGTCGACGCCGCGTTGCACCACCACGCGCATCGCGGCCCGTGCAGCTTCCGCCTGCCCCGCCGCGATGGCCTCGGCGATGGCCCGGTGCTGGGCGATCGAATCCGCGAGACCCGCAGCGCTCTCCACCGGCGACGAGATCGTCAGCAACGCCACCAGCGCCACCTCGATCAAGGTCGAGATCGACCGAAAGAACGGATTGGCGGCCGCTTCGGCCACCGCCAGGTGAAAACCGAGATCGGCATTGGCGAAACTGTCGGCCGTGGCGCCACTGCTTCCCATCTTCTCCAGCCAGCGGAAAATCTCCTGCAGTTGCGCAGGCGTCCGCCGCAGTGCCGCCAGCATCGCCGCCTCTGGCTCCAGCGCCAGCCGCATTTCCCCCAGATAGGCAAGGAACCCCGGCGCGAAGCCGGCGCGCGCATGCCAGATCAGCACATCCGAATCGAAGAGGTTCCAGTCGCTGCGGTCACGCACCCGCGTGCCGATGCGCGCCTTGGCCTGCACCAGCCCCTTGCCCGACAGTGTCTTCAGCGCCTCGCGCAGCACGGTCCGCGAGATGCCGAAGCGCGCCATCAGTTCGGCATCGCCCGGCAGCACGGCGCCTTCCGCATGCCGGCCGGAGACGATACCGATGCCGAGTTCGTGCACCACCATGCTGGTTCGCGAGCGCACCGGCTCCGTGGCCAGATAGGTGCGGGTGGAAGGATGGGCCGGCACGTCGTTACCTCTCAGCGCTAAGCTCGGGCGACTTCTGCTGACGTCCTTGCGGCTGTCGTTCTGCCCGATCCGCTGGAGCGGATTTATGGCAGCGGCGATGCCGCTTCAAATATTGCTGGCGCCATTGACGGGGCCAAGGCTCAATCCCGCGATCGCCACTGCCTGACGCGTTCGAAGGCCACCGCGATGATGATGCAACTGCCGATGAAGCAGCCCTGCCAGAACGGATTGATGCCGAGCAGCCCAAGGCTGTTGCGGATCACCTCGATCAATGCCGAACCCACGATGGCGCCGAACGCCGTGCCGACGCCACCGACGAGGCTGGCTCCCCCGATCACCGCCGCGGCGATCACCTGCAGCTCCATGCCATTGCCGATATTGGTGGTCACGGCACCCAGCCAGCCGGTCTCCACAATGCCGGCGATGCCGGCCGATAGCGACGAGATCATATAGACCGAAACCTTGATCAGGCGCACCGGCACGCCGGTCAGCGTTGCCGCATGCTCGTTGCCGCCAATGGCGTAGAGGTGCCGGCCGAACCTGGTCCAGCGCAGCACGAAGCCCACGATCAGCGCCAGGATGATCGTATAAACCACCGGATTGGCGATGCCGAACAGCCAGGCGCCGCCACCCAGCGCCAGCAGTTTGTCGTGATCGGGACCGAACTGGAACACCACCGTGTTGTTCGAGGCGACCATGGCGAGGCTGCGCGCGATCGACAGCATGCCGAGCGTCACCACGAATGGCGGAAACCCCAGATAGGCGATGAGCACGCCGTTGAAGGCACCCACCACGAGAGCCGTCAAAATGGCCGCCGCAATGCCGATCTCGATGCTCCAGCCGGCATGCATCACCACCGCCAGCACCATGCTGCACAGGCACAGGACCGACCCCACCGACAAGTCGATGCCGCCGGTGATGATCACCATGGTCATGCCCAGGGCGACGATGGCGGTGAACGTGATGTTGCGCGTCGTGTTGTAGAGGTTCTGCGGCGTTGCAAAGGCATCGGTGGCGCGCGACAGCAGGATGCAGGCGACGATGATCGCCACCGTGACCCAGAACGCCTGGCTCTTGAGCAGGGCCGAAAACCAGGTTTCCTGGCGCTGGGCGATCGTTTGGTCGAGTGTAACGGCCATGGTCTTATACCTGCTCGATGGCGCCGGTAATGAGCCCGGTCACCTCTTCGGGTGAACTGGTGGCGATCTGCTTGTCGGCGACCTTGCGTCCGCGCCGCAGCACGATCACCCTGTCGGCGACGTCGAAGACGTCCGGCATGCGATGGCTGATCAGCACCACCGTGACGCCCTGGTCACGTAACCGCCGGATAAGGTTCAGCACCTCAGCCACCTGCCGCACGGAAATCGCCGCCGTCGGCTCATCCATCAACACGATCTTGGCCGCGGAAAGCCGGGTCCGCGCGATCGCCACCGCCTGCCGCTGCCCGCCCGACATCTGCCGGATCAGGTCGCGGGGCCGCGTTTCCGATTTCAGCTCGGCGAAAATCTGTCCGGCGCGCTTGTACATCGCCGTGTAGTCGAGAACCCGGAACGGCCCCACGCCCTTGCGCAACTCCCGCCCCAGGAACACGTTCGCCGCCGCGGTCAGATTGTTGCAGAGCGCCAGGTCCTGGTGGACGATCTCGATGCCATGCCGGCGCGCATCCACCGGCTTGTGCATCACCAGCTCCTGCCCGTCCATGCGCATGGTGCCATGGGTCGGGGCGAAGTTACCGGCGATCATCTTCACCAGCGTCGACTTGCCCGCGCCATTGTCGCCCATAAGCCCGACGACCTCTCCCGCCTCCAGCGAAAAAGACACGTCATTGACTGCGTGGATAGCGCCGAAATGCTTGGAAATGCCAGAAAGTTCTAGAACGGCCACCGCTCTTCTTGCCTCCTCCGTACGGTTACTCATCCGCGCCCGATCCTATATTGAATCAGGTCGTTTGGACGAACCGCACCCGGCGTTCTCCTCCTCAGCAGAACACCGTCAGCAAGCTTACTCAAACGATTGAGACAGCGTCAACGTCACCCCACCAACAAAAGTACGATTTATTTATCAATACGCGTTGACGGACAACGACAGTCGATATTAGCTGCCTCACGCGGGGTAGAGAAGAACTGTGACGCTGGCACAAGATCGGCCGACAGTATTTCCACCCTGCCATTCCATGGGAGGGAAACATGAAAAAGTTACTGTTAGTCGCAGCGGTAGCGGCGCTGGCGCTTGGCGCCGGGCCAGCGATGGCCGCCAAGAAGCAGCTCGTCATCGTCGTCAAGGGCCTCGACAATCCGTTCTTCGAAGCCATCCATCAGGGTTGCGAGAAGTGGAATTCCGAGAACGCCTCATCCGAATATGAGTGCTTCTATACAGGCCCCGCCTCGACGTCCGATGAAGCCGGCGAAGCTCAGATCCTGCAGGATATCCTCGCCAAGGCCGACACCGCTGCCGTCGCGATTTCGCCCTCGAATGCGCCGCTGATCGCGCAGACCATCAAGAGCGCCAATCCGTCGATCCCGATCATGACGGTCGATGCTGACCTAGCGGTAGCCGATGCCGGTCTGCGCAAGACCTATCTCGGCACCGACAACTACCTGATGGGCAAGCGCATCGGCGATTATATCAAGGAAAAGAAGCCCAATGGCGGTACCATCTGCACCATTGAGGGCAACGCCGCCGCCGACAATATCCTGCGTCGTGCCCAGGGCATGCGCGATTCACTGTCCGGCAAGGAAGGCCTTGCGGCCCTCGCCGGCGAGGGCGGCTGGACCGAAGTGGCCGGTTGCCCGGTGTTCACCAACGACGATGGCGCCAAGGGCGTCCAGGCGATGACCGATATCCTCGCCGCCAACCCCAAGCTCGATGCGTTCGGCATCATGGGCGGCTGGCCGCTGTTCGGCGCCCCGCAGCCCTACCGCGACCTGTTCAAGCCCCTCGCGGCCCGGATCGCCAGCGGTGACTTCGTCATCGGCGCCGCCGACACCATCGGCGACGAAATCGCCATCGCCAAGGAAGGCCTGGTGACCGCCCTTGTCGGCCAGCGTCCCTTCGAGATGGGCTATAAGGCCCCATCCGTCATGCTGGACCTGATCGCCGGCAAGCCGGTCCAGGATCCGGTGTTCACCGGCCTCGACGAATGCACCAAGGATACGGTCGACACCTGTATCCAGAAGTAATCTGGACCATTTCGACCGCAACTCGAAGGCGCGCTTTGGCGCGCCTTTTTTCATTGTCGCGGCTTTACGGACGCCCACTAACATGTCAGTTAGAATGCCTGATCGGAGGCCCCCATGCCCAGCGCCAAACAATCCTTTGAGACCCGCAAGATCGCCCAGACCGGTCTTGAGATCACGACCCTCGGTCTCGGCGGCGCCAGCCTCGGCGGCATCTTCCACGAAGTTCCCGAAGACCAGGCCCGCGCCACCATCACGCGCGCGCTCGATGTGGGCATCACCTATTACGATACCGCCCCGCAATACGGGATGGGCCGCTCCGAACACCTGATGGGCAATGCCCTGCGTGGTCACCGCGCTGGCAATATCCTCTCCACCAAGGTCGGCCGCCTGATGAAGCCGTTCTTCGGGGAACGACCCAAGGATTTCGCCTGGGTGGGCGCCATGCCCTTCGAACAGGTCTACGACTATAGCTACGACGCCATCATGCGCTCTTTCGAGGACAGCCTGCAGCGCCTGGGCCTCAACAAGGTCGACATCCTCTATGTCCACGATATCGGCCCGATGACCCATGGCGTGGAAGCCAACAAGCCGCTGTGGAGGCAGCTCGAAACCGGGGGCTACAAGGCACTGCAGGAATTGAAGAGTGCCGGCGTCATCTCGGCCATCGGCCTTGGCGTCAATGAGTGGGAAATCCTCATGGAGGCGTTCAAGCTCGGTGACTGGGACGTCTTCCTGCTCGCCGGCCGCTATACGCTGCTTGAGCAGACTTCGCTGAGCCCGTTCCTCACCACCTGCCTCGAGCGCAAATGCTCGGTCGTGATCGGTGGCCCGTTCAATTCCGGCATTCTGGTCGGCGGCTCCACCTGGAACTATGACAAAGCCCCGCAGAACATCATCGATCGCGTTCGCGCGCTGGAAGGCGTCTGCAAGGATTTCGGCATTCCCCTGCCCGCCGCTGCCCTGCAGTTCCCGCTCACCCACCCGGCGGTCTGCAATGTCCTGCCCGGCCCGCGTTCGCCGCAGGAACTCGACGGTATTCTCGACTGGTGGAATATCGATATCCCGGACGCGCTCTGGACCGCCTTCGCGGATCAGAAGCTCGTCGCTCCCGGCACGCCGCTTCCCAATGGCAAGACGGCCTGATCAAGGCCGCCTCACGGTCAGGTCTGTCGGTGCTGGACCCTGGTCAGGTGTAACCGGCGCCGGGCGCGGAAGCCGAGCGCCTCATATGTGGCGATAGCCGGCCTGTTGTCGGGAAGAACGTGCAGGAACGGCATGTCGCCCCGCCTGGCGATAGTTTCCGCCACAGCCGACACGAGCGCCTTCGCATAGCCGCGCCCGCGATAATCGGGATGGACGCAGACCGCGCTCACTTCCGTAAAGCCATCGAACCGCAGGCGCTCGCCACTCATTCCCACCAGCCTGCCGCCATCCCAAATGCCCAGATAGCCACCCAGTTCGATCGTCCGCGCTCCAAACGGTCCCGGCTGCGTCAGTGCCACCAATTCGAGCATGGCTGGAACGTCCGCTGCGGTCAGGGGCGCCATCTCCCGCGGGCGGTCATAGGGGCGGAATTCGGTGGCCACCATCTGCTGCAGTTCGAGAGCCACCACCACTTTCATGCCGGGAGGCGCCGTCACCAGCTGTGGCGTGAAGAGCGCTGCGCCCCCACCCTGCGGAATTGCCAGTGCCAGCTCGGCGAAACCGCCGGTCTCCGGCTCGGCGACGGCCGCAAACGGCGCCACTTCCGGCACATACCGCCGCACGTTGCCAAGAACGATGGCGAAGTCCGAATGCGCCCCTGAAAGGGCATGCCAGATGGGGTTGTCGAGTTGCCGCGCTGCCGCGGCCATGTCGAAAGTCATTTAGTGCGTCACATCCGTCCGCGGCTTACCGGTCGCCGATAGCACTTCCTTGACCTTGGAATTGATCTGGTCAAGCGAATAGGGCTTGGGCAGGAATTCGACGCTCTGGTCGTCCTCGATGTCCTTGCGGACACTTTCTTCCGCATAACCGGAAACGAAGATCACCTTGATGTCCGGCAGGCGCTGCCGGACCCGCTTCAGCAGCGCCGGCCCATCCATCTCGGGCATCACCACATCGGAGATGATCAGGTCGATGCGATTGTTGATCTCGTCGAGCACTTCCAGCGCTTCCTCGCCGGAATCGGCCTCGAACACCTCATAACCGGTGGTCTTCAGCGCTCGCGCCGAGAAAGCGCGGACGCTCTCCTCGTCTTCCACCAGCAGGATGCGCTCGTGGCCCGTGAGGTCACGCACCGGCGCAGCCGTGGCCTTCGGCGCAACCTCGCCCTCCGCCACCAGATGCCGCGGCAGGAAGATCTTGAAGATGGTGCCGACACCCACCGTGGAGACCGGATAGATGTAGCCTTCGGTCTGCTTGATGATGCCATAGACCGTGGAGAGCCCCAGGCCCGTGCCCTTGCCCAGTTCCTTGGTCGAAAAGAACGGCTCGAAGATCTTTTCCAGCACTTCCAGCGGCATGCCGGTGCCGGTGTCCTCCACCTCGATCAGCACATAATCCGCCGGCGGCATGCCGGTAAAGTTGAAGCTGGCCGATTCCTCGGCGCTCACATTGCTGGTCCTGAGCGTGATCTTGCCGCCATTGGGCATGGCGTCGCGGGCATTGACCACCAGGTTGACGATGACCTGTTCCAGCTGCACCAGATCGGCGCGCACCGGCCAGATGCGCTGGCCATGATTTACGTCAAGGGTGATCTGTTCGCCGATCAAGCGCTTCAGCAGCACCGTCAGATCGTCGATATTGCTCGGTATCTCAAGGATTTGCGGCCGCAGTGTCTGACGCCGCGAGAAGGCCAGCAGCTGCCGGGTCAGCCCTGCCGCTCGGTTGGCGCTCTGCTTGATCGACATGATGTCGCCGAACGATGGATCGCCTGGCTTGTGATTGAGCAGCAGGAGGTCGGAAAAGCCGATGATGGCGGTCAGCACGTTGTTGAAATCGTGCGCCACCCCGCCCGCGAGCTGACCCACGGCCTGCATCTTCTGGCCCTGCGCGAACTGTGCCTCAAGCTTGCGCTGGTCGGTCATGTCGAGCGCATAGACGTTCACCTGCTCGGGCGAGCCGGCGCTTTGTTCAGAGCCTGAGATATAGAGCCGTACGGCATGATCGCCCGCCCCGGCCAACGCCGCATCGACCGGATCGATTTCGGAGCGGTTTTGCGTCGCCGCCGTGACCGCCGCCTCGAAGGCCGCGCGGTGCGGCTCGGCTATCAGCCCCGTCATCGGCTGCATTTCAAGCGTCCGCTCCTCGCCCGACCAGCCAAAAATCCGGCTGAACGGAGCATTGGTCCTGACGATGCGTCCCTCCTTGTCGAGGGTTGCGATGGCGAACGGCGTATCGTTGAAAAAGCGCGAGAAGCGCACTTCGGCTGCGCGCAGTTCCTCTTCCTTGTCGGCGCCGCGGCTGCGGTCGAGCACCAGCGTCCGGGTTTCGCCCAACTCGCCATCCGCCAGACGCGCGGCCCGGTGCAACAGACGCACCGGGAACGCGGTTCCATTGCGCCGCACGAAGTCGATATCGATGATCTCGGTGCGAATTTCGCCGCCGCTGCGGCCGCGCATCAACAGGCTGGCACTATCGCCACGGCAGATATCCGACAGCCGCACCGTGCCCGCCTCGAACTCCGCCAGATCGTAACCAAGCCAATCCGCCAGCGTCGAATTGAGATACTGCACCCGGCCCTCGGCATCCGCCGAAAAGAAGCCTGCCGGCGCGTGATCGAGATAGTCGATCGCGCGCTGCAGCTCGAGGAATGCATTCTCCTGCCGCTCGCGATCGCGGGTGATCTCCTCGACCGACCACAGCACCAATGGCCGCTCCGCCGCATCGATCTGCGGCAGCGCCCGCACCGCCACGCGATACCAGAACGGCTTGCCGGTATCGTCCGCGGCGCCTTCGAGCCCGCCGACGAGCCTTATGTCCTCGACCGCCGGCCGCCCGTCCTGTGCCGCCCGCGACAACCTGTAGACCGCCTCGCTGGCCTCCGGCTGCCCCGCGAACAGCCGCGGCACGCCCACTGGCACTCCATTGCTGAGGCTGCCGGCGAAACCGCCATAAGAAGCGTTCGCATAGGCGATCTTGCCGTCGCGATTGGTCACCACCGCGCCGAATGGCAGGCTGTCGATGACCGCCCGCGACAACGTCCGCTGCCCCTCGCCATTGGAGATCCGGAACAGCCCGGCCGCCAGTGCGAACAGGCAAAATACGCCGATCACCGCCAGCAGTCCGAGCACGAGCAGCAGCAGATCAGACGAAATATTGTCGTTGAACGCCGCATAGGCGGCCGCCAGCACGATGAAGAATACGGCCAGCGCAACGACGCGCCACAGGCCGAAGCCGCTGCGGGGGCGCGTCACCAGCGGCTCGGGATAGATGTCCTCGTCCAGCGGCGCTACAGCCATACGCGTTCTGCCATCCCCGAATCAGCCTTCGACATTGTGGTAGCAAATGGCGGCGCGACTTGGGTAGTCCGAGGCTTAATTTCGCGGTGCGGAATTTGGCCGCGCCGACTTCCAGCCGCGCTTGTCCTTAAGGCGCATAACATAGCCGATAACCTGCGCTACCGCTTTGAAATGTTCGGTCGGAATCGTCTTGTCGAGATCGACGCTGGCATAGAGCGCGCGGGCTAGCGGCGGGTTCTCGACGATTGGCACGTCGTGCTCCCCTGCCAGTGCACGGATGCGCAACGCCACGCCATCGGCGCCTTTGGCCACGCAGACCGGCGCCTGCATGCTGGCATCGTATTTCAACGCCACCGCATAGTGCGTCGGGTTGGTGACCACCACTGTCGCGGTCGGTACTGCCGCCATCATGCGGTGACGGCTGCGCTCCATGCGGATCTGGCGGATACGCGACTTGATCTTGGGGTCGCCTTCCATCTGCTTGTATTCGTCGCGGACTTCCTGGACCGTCATTTTCTGCCGGTTCCACCAGCGCTGCCGCTGATAGAGGTAGTCGGCCAGAGCGATGAAGGTCACCACCACCAGCGTCGCCCAGAACAGCTTCAGCGCCAGATCCTGGAAAGTTTCGAGGATCACCACCGGATCGGTGGTCATCATCGTCGACAGCCGGTCCTGCTCGGGCCACAGCACGTAAAACATCACGCCGCCGACGACGCCGAGCTTGATCAGGCCCTTGGCGAAATTCACCAGTGCCTCGATCGAGAACAGGCGCTTGGCGCCCGCCAGCGGTGAAATCTTGCTGAGCTTGGGCTTCAGCGGGTCGAGCGACATCAGGGGCCGGTGCTGCAGCAGGTTTGCCGCCACCGCGCACACCAGCAGCACACCCAGCGGCAGCAAGGCCGTCAGCAGGATCGAACTCGCCAGACTCCAAAAGAAGCTGCCCAGCGCCGCGCCACCAACCTCGTATTGATCGGCATTGGCGATGAGAATCCGCAATTGGCTGACCAGGTTCTGGCTCAGCGGCCCCGCCAGTAGAGCGAACACAGCCGCCGAGCCGCCCAGCATGAACCAGGTGACAACTTCCTGGCTCTTGGCAACGTCGCCATGCTTGTGGGCGTCTTCCAGGCGCTTGGATGACGGACTTTCTGTTTTCGATTCCTGTTCAGGGGCTTCGTCGGTCATCCTAAACCCTTAGGTTCGCCAATTCGGCCTCGAAGTGGTTGAGGTACCACCCCATCATCATGGTCAGCAGCAGCGCCATCAGGATCAATCCGACCCCGATCGTCGCCGGCATGGCGAGGAAGAACACCTGCAATTGCGGCATCAGCCGCGACAGGATGCCCATGCCCAGGTTGAAAATCAGCCCGAACACGATGAACGGCGCCGACATCTGGATGCCCACCGAAAACGCGCCGCTGACTGCCCTGATCGCCGTCTGCGCGGCATCGCCGAACATCAGCGGGTCGGTCGGCACGAAGATCATGTAGCTGTCGTAGATCGCCGCCAGCGCCAGGTGATGAAGGTCCGTGGCAAAGATCAGCGTCACTCCCAGGAACGACAGGAACGTGCTGACCACCACGCCCTGCACCCCGCCCTGGGTCGGGTCGGCCATCATTGCGGAACTGAGGCCGATCTGGAAGGCGATGATCGCGCCAGCCACCTGTGCCGCCATCACGAAAATACGCATCAGTCCGCCCAATAGCAGCCCGATGATCAGCTCATGGAACAAGAGCGCCACGATCGACATGAATTCGGTCGGCAGCGGCGGCAGGTGATCTCGCAGCAGCGGCAGCAGCACCAGCGTGAACATCACCGCAAAGGCCAGCCGCATATTCGCCGGAATGGTGGATTCGCCGAGAGCCGGCAGCAGCATCAGCATGCAGCCGACGCGGGCGAACACGATCATATAGAGGAACGCCGTATCCGGCAGCCAGTTGAGGCCTATCGTCACCCTAGCCGCCCGTGACGATCATATCGGCGACACGCACCATATAGCCCGACATCACGGCGCCCATGAAGGGCAACACGATCAGCATGGTGATGAAAATGGCCAGGATCTTGGGCACGAATACCAGGGTCTGTTCCTGGATCTGCGTCAGCGCCTGCACCAGCGCGATGATGACGCCCACCACCAGCCCCACGATCATCATCGGCGCCGAGACGATGATCAGCGTCCAGATGCCGTCGCGGGCAATATCGAGAACCTCAGCTCCGGTCACTCCGGCCTCCGGCCGTTGGCAAAATGCGATTCGAGCCCGAAGGATAGAGCAGCGGCTGAGTGAAAGGTATCGTCCGTCGTCTCAATTCACCGCCCGCAGGTGACGGGCGGTGTCAGGGAACCTCCGCCGATCCTAGATCGGCATCCGCATGATTTCTTCATAGGCCGACACGACGCGGTCGCGGACCGCAACCATGCTCTCCACCGCCATCTCGGTCTGCGAGATCGCGGTGACCACGTCCACGACGTCGCCCTTGCCGTTCATCAGGTCCATCGATTTCTGTTCGGAGGACTTGCCGGTATCGATGACCGATTGCAGGCTGTCGGAAAGCAGCTTGCCGAAATCCGGCCCCTTGCTCGGCGACGCCGGCATGGGCGCGTCCATCTGCAGGGCCTGGCCGTTCTGGGTGACCAGCTTGGCGGCGCTGTTATAGGCGTTGGCCGCGGCGGTGAAAGGGATGCTCATGATCTATGATCTCTGAAAAGAAGTGGGGTTTAAGACCGCAAAAAACGCGGCCTTAGCCGCGCAGAATACTCAGGGTTTGGCCGACCATCGAACGCGATGCCGACACCACGTTGAGGTTCGCTTCGTAAGTCCGCTGCGCTTCGCGCATATCCATCGATTCGATCAGCGGATCGACATTCGGATACCGCACCATGCCGTTGGCATCTGCCGCCGGGTGCCCAGGCTCATAGCGGCTGGTGAAGTCCGACATGTCGTAGGCCAGCTTCCCGACCTGCACGGTGTCGCCACCCAGCTCTTCATTATACACCGCCTTGAAGGTCGGAATTTTGCGCCGGTACGGTTCCTCGCCGGGGCTCTTGCCAGCCGAGTCGGCGTTTGCGAGGTTTTCGGCGATCACCCGCATGCGATCGTTCTCGGCATGCAGCCCGGTGGCCGCGATGCGGATGGAGGAGAGGAAGTCGGTCATGGCTGTCGTCTCGTTTCAGGTTGGGCGGCCGTCAGGCCGATTTGCCGAGCGCCGTGCGCAGGATCTGCATGGAATGGGTGTAAAGGGTCGTGGCGGTCTGGTAGTCCATCTGGTTCGAGGTGACCTTCATCATCTCGTCTTCCAGCGTCACGCCATTGCCCTCGGGAGTAATCTCGAAGCTGTTGAGGCTGCGCGTGGTGAACCCGTCGCCGGCGCCCTCGCCGCTCGAAACGGCGATATGGTCGGGATTGGTCGTGGACGTGGTCACCGTAGCCAGCGACTTGTTGTCCATGTCATCCTGATAGTCGAAAGCCTTGAGATCGCGGCCGCGAAAACCAGGTGTTTCAGCATTGGCGACATTCTGCGCCAGCAATTGCTGGCGCGACTGATGCCAGCGCATCTTCTCCGCCATTGCTTCGAACAGTGGAATTTGTCCGATACCCATCCCGCGACTCCCCAAAAGTGATAGGGAAATTTCTGCCGGTTGATGGTTAACGCAACGTTAACCGAACCCGCAGATAGCTTAGAAAGCCTCGCAATTTGCACATTTTGCAGTTTATATGGGCAAGAACTGCCCAGTGCGTTGGGTAAGCTGGGGAAGCTGAGGGATTAGATGCAATTTTTGACAGGCCTGCTCGGCGGCTCCGGCAACGCCATTATAACGGTCGCGCTGGCGCTCGGCATCGTCCTCGTCCTCATCGTTCTGGTTTTGTGGCTCCTGAAGCTGGTCTTCAAGGCCTCCACCAATGCGGGGCGCGCCCGCAACCGCCGCCTGGCCGTTGTCGACACCATGATGCTCGATCCGAAGCGGCAGTTGCTGATCATTCGCCGTGATGACGTGGAACACCTGATCATCACCGGCGGCCCGCAGGACGTCGTGGTCGAAACCGGAATCCCGGTGGAAGTCCACCCCATGCGTCTTCCCATGCGCCGCCCCGCACAGGCACCCGCCGTGCCACCGCAACGTGCCGCCAACAGCGTCTTGCCCCCGGGTGCCCGGCCGGAAGCGGCGACGGCTCAGGCCCAGCCTCAGGCGCTATCGCCGCAAACACCCGTGGAGCGCCTGCGCGATCTCGGCCGCCCCGCCGGCGAACGCCGCTCTACGTCGCTCCGCCATACCGGCCTGATGCGGCCTGTGTCTCGCGTGGAGCCCGCACTTATCCCTGTAAATCCCGAGAATCCCGGAAACACCTTCCCCGACTCAGCTAGAACGGGCCGCGAAGACGGATCTGACGGGCGCACAGGCGATGGACAGACGGGCGACAAGAATCAGCTCGGCAAGCACGGTGCCGGACGCAAGGCCGACGGCACCTGAACGCCATCGCCGGCATCTCCTCGGCCTTGCCGTCTTTGCCGGCTTCCTCCTGGTCCCGGGCCTGGCTGTCGCCCAGGACATCTCGCTCAATCTCGGCAACGACGCATCGCTGACCAATCGCGCCGTTCAGCTCATCGGTCTCATCACCGTTTTGTCGCTGGCGCCATCGATCCTCGTCATGGTGACGAGCTTCACCCGCATCGTGGTGGTCCTGTCGCTCCTGCGTACAGCTATCGGCCTTCAGACCACGCCGCCCAATTCGGTGATGGTGTCGCTGGCGCTGTTCCTCACGGCCTTCATCATGGCGCCGACGCTGACACAGACTTACAATGTCGGCGTAGCCCCCCTGCTCGATGGCAGCATCACCGTGCAGCAGGCCTTCGATCGTGGTCAGGTGCCGCTCCACAGCTTCATGGCCGCCAATGTCCGCGACCAGGATGTGAAGCTCTTCTATGATCTCTCGAACCAGGCGCCGCCGGACGACGCGACCGGCATTCCGCTGCAGATCCTCGTGCCGGCCTTCATGATCTCCGAACTGCGCCGCGCCTTCGAGATCGGCTTCCTGCTGTTCCTGCCCTTCGTCATCATCGACATGGTGGTCGCCTCGGTGCTCATGTCGATGGGCATGATGATGCTGCCGCCGGTCGTCATCTCGCTGCCGTTCAAGCTGATCTTCTTCGTCCTCGTCGACGGCTGGAGCCTCGTCGCCGGCTCCCTTGTCCGCAGCTTCGTCAGCGGCTAGAGCGTTTTCAGGAAAAGTGGATGCCACTTTTCTGGTTCGAAAACGCGATCAAACAAATTTTGGACCGGTGCCATTACGCCGACGGCGGCGGTACGGCATCGGCCTTGGTTGCCGTTGGTGGCGTCAACGCCCCGTCGGCCGCATAGACCGAGTGATAGGACGCCAGGAACGCGTTCAGCGAATCCAGCCCACCGACTTCCTTGGCAACCTGCTTGAACTGGGCGCTGGTCGTGGTTTCGATCTGGCCGGTGATATAGTCGAACATCGGCCATTGCGGCGATTGCGCCATCTGCGTTTCGAACTTGGACCGCAGTCGTGACAGCCCGATGGTGTCGCCGGCCAGCACATAGCCCACTGCAGCCTTGATGATGCTGGTTCGCGCCGTCTCGTTCATCGCTCCGCCATTGCTGGGCGGCGCGTAGATCGTCTCCAGCAATTCACCGGCCTGCGTATAGCGCTTGGCACTCCAATGTGCGTCGACGCGCAACAGGTCGATGTCGCGTCCGTTCATTTGCCGCAGCAGGTCGAGCGCCAGGTCTCCCCGCCCTGCGTCGATCAGTGCCCGCGCCTGCAGCGTCCGCCGCTGCCGGTCCAGCGTCGGCGACAGCTCGGCCATCTGCGTCTTGGTCAGCACCCGCAGGGCGCCCGCCGGATCGCGATTGGCAATGTCGATGACGGCGAGATCGGCGCCCACCTGGGCCTGCGCTACGCCCTTGAGGCGGCTGTCGATCTGGTAGTTCAGCAGTTGCGAGGCTTGCGCCAGCAGGTCGACCTTGACCAGCCGCCGCGCCAGGTTGCGGATCATCTCGTCGCCTCGCGCCCCCGGTGGCGTCAATTCGCGGAAATCATAAAAGAGGCTCAGCGCCTTGACCGGATCGATCGCATCGGCCTTGCCATTGAGATAGAGATCCGCGAACTGCCCCTGCGCCTCGGCGGTCAACTGCTCGACCGGCTCGCTGTCGGGGTGGAACTGTGCCGCTTCCTTGGCGGTCTGGAAGCCGAGGCGATAATCGCCATGCCGGAAATAGAGCTCCGCCAAAAGCTTTTGCATATCGGCTTCGAGCGGGCCGCCGCGCCATAGCAACGCCTCCGACGCCAGTGATGCCGTGGCCTTGTCGAGATCGAGGTTGCCGGCCTTGTCCAGTACCGTCAGCGTGCGGAACACCGCCTCGGCCCGGCTCGGCCGGAAGTCGGCGGCGATCACCTGCCCATAGCTGTCGAGGGCGTCCTGCGTGCGACCTGCCGCCTCGTCGACGCGGCCGGATAGCAGCCGCAGCGTACTCAACCCTTCCGGATCGAGACGTGCGACGTTGACCATGCTGATATAGCGCGAGGCCAGGGGCATATCGTTGCTCTCGATGGCAGCGCGACCGGCCGACATCAGAAACCGGCTCTGCACCCAGGCCGGATAGTCATTGATGACCGATTCCGCCGCCAATGCGTCCGTGCGTGCGCCCTGGTAGTCATAAGCCTCCGTCTTGGCGATCGTCCGCCACATCAACGCATCGACATCGTCCGTCATCGCATTCGAGTTGAGTATCCCCAGCGCATCCTGCGGCCGGTAGGCCTCGATATCGGCGACGGCCCGCGTCAGCTGGATGGTCTTGAGCAGATCCGTGGTCTTGAGCCCCTTCTCCGCGACGTCCAGCACGCCCAGCGCCTCCATGCCGTACTGGTTGGCGATGTAGAACTGCGCCAGCGCCAGCCGGGCATTGTCCAGGTCTTTGCCCTGTGCCGCCGCCGACGCCGTCATCAACTGCTGTTCCTGCACGCCAAACTTTGCGGGATCGGTCTCTACCAGCGCCTGCATGTCCATGAAGCGATCACGGGTCGCCTCGCTGCCGATCTGCAGCTGCCTGCCGCTATCGGCCGGCGAGACCGTGAGACCCGAAACGCTGTGGATCACCGCAAGCTTGGATTCTATGTTGACCCCGACACCCTGATGCGTGGGTCGCACCACCAGCCCGTGCACCGAGCGCAACGTCGAGAAGTCGACGAAGCTCAAATCACGCGTCACACCTCTTGCGGGCGGATAGGCCGTGACCACTTCGAGCGTATCGCCCACCACCGGATCGGTGAATTCATGCACTTTCCCCGGTTTGCCCAGGTCTGCGGTGATCTGGAACAGCCCCTCCTGGTCGACCCGGCGGTTGAGCACCAGCGGCTCCGTCGGGGTCAACAGCGCATCGCCAAGCGACAGCACCCAGGCCTTGCCCTGCGAGCCCAGCGTTGCCAGCCTGTCGGCATTGAGTTCCATCCGCACCACCTGCGTGTCGCCCGATGGCTCGACGCTGACCGCGCTGGCAATGGCCTGCAGGCCATCGGCAGGTGATGGCGTGCCGATCGAGGCGGGCGTATCGAACACCAGCCACAGCGTGTTGCCACGCCGGAATACCGCCGCCGGCGTATCGCGCTGGAACGGGAAGACCACGCGCACGGTCGAGCCCACCGTCTTGACGAGCGGCGTGACCTCGCCCGAGATCCCCTCCAGGATGGAGGCCGCATCATCGGCACTCACCGCCGCTGTTGCGTCCGGATTGTTCCCCGGCTCCTCCTTGGCAAGCAGCGCTGCCGCTTCCAGCCCCGATGGCTTGCCGTTGCTCATATCGATGTCGATGACGAACTGCCGGTCCGAAGTGACATAGAAGCGCGGTTTCACGCCATCGGCCAGCGTCAGCGTGATGGTCGAGCCGTCCGGCCCCACGGTATTCTTCGCTGCCCGGATCTGCTGCGGCAAAGAGGCATTCAGCTGATAGAGGTCAACCGGCACGGGCCAGTCGAACCGCAGCGTCCCGGTATCGCCCGTCTGGACGAATTTGCCTTCGGTTTTCACCGACCAGTCGAACTGGATCCGCATGAAGGTCGGATTGCTGCCGACACGAAGCACTGCCACCGGGTTCAGTTCCCTGGCTTCATCTGCCTTGCGCTTCTGCTCGGCGAGCACCGCCGCATCCTCGGCGCGCTTGGATAACTCGGCCACCACTTCCGGCGGCAGGCTTGGCGGCAGCCCCTGCCAGGTCGGCGGCATCAGGTCGATGAACAGCTTCTCGCCGGCTTCTATGCTGTTGAAGTTCAACGGCGTGCGCAGCGCAAAACGGACGCCCCGGTTATCCGGATCGGTGCGCGCCACGGAAATGTAATCGGGCAGCGTCGCCGACACATCCGGCAGCGTGGCATCCACCGGCTCGTCGAATACGACGGCCAAAATGCCGTTCTGCGAGGTGATCTTGTATTTGGGAAGGTCGTTGCGGCCGGGGAAACTCAGCACCAGGCGGCCATAGCCGTCCTCTTTGGTGACGAATAGCTGTGCCTTGTCATCCGCCCATGCCGACCCGGTCGTAACGACCAGTGTCACGGCAAGGAGCGCACCAATCCGCACAGCGCGCGCGAGCCCGCTCAAACCACTCGAAAACACAACAACACCACGCCACTACTGCCCCGTCTTCAGGCAGATTAGCGGTTGCGGTTTAACACCAGCCTAAAACCCTGCTGCACAATGCCTGCTCCCTGCGCAAAGGAAGCAGGCATCGCGTGTCTTTAGTGCCCGACGATCTGCGGCAACACCGCCGCCGTATCCGTCGGCGGCGACGCCAGCGCGGTGAGATCGTCCTTGGCAGCCAGTTGCTCGGTCAAAACCTGCGCGATCTTGGGCGTCATCTTGGCGAGGATCGGCGACATCTTGCGCGGATTCATCGCCTTGCTGACGCGCAACAGCACCGGCAGGTCCAGCGTATCGAAGATCGTGGCAGCATCGGCCGGCTTCATGTTCTCATACATGCTGACCAGGCTCTTGAACTGTGCATCCTCTTCGTTCTGCTTCTGGTCGACCAGCGCGCTGATGCGGTCCTCCATGGCCTTTAGTTCCGCGGTCCGCTCGTCCAGCCGCTTTTCGGCGGCGGTCACGAGCGACTGCCGCATATCGAGCTGGCTCGCCAATGCGTCCAGTTGGTCGCGGCGCTGGCTGAGGCTGGTGAGGATCTGCGCATCCGTCGTGTCGCCCTGTGGCCCGATCGGCTTGCCGCTCGCATCCTTTATCTCCACCGGCTGATCGACGGGTGTCACTGGCGTGGGTATGCCGGCGGTATCGGCGGCCGGCGCCGCATCGGGCTTTGCCGCAGCCGGGGCGGCGTGCGGATCGGCGGCGGCCGCCGGATTATCGGCGGTCGGGGCCGTATCGTGGGCCTCGGTGTCCCCCGCTTCGGCAACTTCCGGTGCGGACTCCGGCATGCTGGCGGTCGGGTCCTTGTCTTCCAGGGTCGGTGCATCGTCGGCCATCGTCGGATCGTCCGGGACGGGAGCATCGGCTGCCGCCGGCGCATCGCCCGAACTCTCGTCGGCCGGCTGCTCGGAGGCCGGCGCCGCATCATGCCCTTCAGCAGCCACGGCCGTGCTGGTTCCAACCAGCACATAGCCCCCCTGGGTCACCAGACCGATGGTCTTGAACGCCAGCAACGCCAAGGCCGCGAAGACGACGATGGGAAGCAGACGGATCTGTTTCACGCCGCCGCTCCCTTGATGCGATCGCGCGCCACGAGCTGCGCCAGCGCATTGCGCACACGGGTCGGTCCATCGACCTTGGGTGCCTCAGCCTCGGTCTTGGCCGCCTCAGGCTCGCCAAACTCGGCCAGCTTGCTGTTCTTGACCGCGCTCATGATCTTGGTGATCCGCTCCATCACCGAGTGTCCGGCCTGGACATGGTTGGCGAGCTGGATGCCGAAGCGCTCGGCTTCTTCCAGCCGCGCCGTCAGCGTCAGGTCGGCTTCTATCGCCGTGGCCTTGAGTTCCTTGATGGCGGCGTCAGCGAGGTTGGTGGCGCCCACCAGGTCAGCCACCATGTGCCGCAGCTCGTCGCGGTCGGCGTGCAACCGTTTCAGCCGCCAGTTGAGCACGACGCAATATCCGATCGTCACCGCCAGCAGCACAGCCACCAGCGTTTCCATGATCATCCCGAAAGGCATTACTTCTTCTCCGCACTGTCGATCGCCTCGAAGGCGGCCATAGTAACTTTTGGGGGATTGAGGCGGCGCACCGCCCTCACCGAAACATTCTTTCCAATATGGCCCATAATGGCCTCGGTCAGCTCGACACTGCCGCATTTCAGCTTGATCGGATCGGCCGGCGCGCGGTCGAACATGATCGTGTCGCCCGGCTTCAACCCGAGCACCCGCGACAGCGGCAGTTGCACTTCGTGCAGCACCGCTTCCACCTCGACGTCGGCCGCATAGAGCTCGGTCGCCAGATGGCCTTCCCAGATCGGGTCGCGTCCGAACTTCTCGCCCATATACATCTGGAGGAGCTGTTCGCGGATCGGCTCGATCGTCGCGTAGGGAAGCAGGATTTCGAACTTGCCGCCGCGCTCGTCCATCTCGATGCGCAACTCGATCAGGATGGCCGCATTGGCCGGACGCGAGATCGCCGCGAAGCGTGGATTGGTCTCCATGCGCTCGAGCTTGAACGTCACCGGCGTCAGCGGTTCGAACGCCTTGCGCGTGTCGTCGAGAATGACCTCGATCATCCGCCGCGCCAGCGCCATTTCGATCGTCGTATAAGGCCGGCCTTCGACGCGGATGGCGCCGCCGACGCGGCGGCCGCCCAGCAACACGTCGATCATCGAATAGATGAGGTTGGAATCGACCGTCAGCAGGCCGAAATTGTCCCATTCCTCGGCCTTGATCACGCTGAGGATCGCCGGCAGGGGAATGGAATTGAGATAATCCCCGAACCGCACCGAGCTGATGGATTCCAGCGAGACTTCAACGTTGTCCGAGGTGAAGTTGCGCAGCGATGTCGTCGCCAGCCGCACCAGCCGGTCGAAGACGATTTCGAGCATCGGCAGGCGTTCGTAGCTTACCAGCGCCGAATTGATCAGCGCCTGTACGCCGGTCAACTCGACATTGCTGCCGGCGCTGGAGTCGAAACCCAGGAGGCTGTCGATCTCATCCTGGTTCAACACGCGGTCGTCCGCGTCGTCCACCGCCGTCGGCTCTGCCTTGAGCATCGCGGCCCATTCGGCGGCAGATGCGGCGCTGTCTTCGCCCGATCCACCCTTGGTGATCTCGTCGAGACCCCAGTCCGTGGAGAGTTTGTCCTGATCGTTGGGGCCGGCCATCACTGCACCAGGATTTCTTTGAACAGGATATTCTCGATCTGCGCCGGCGCGATGGCCACGTTGACACGGCGCAGCAGCTCTTCCTTGAGGCGATAGATGCCCGCCGAGCCTTCCAGGTCCGATTTACGCAACTCGCGCAGGTACACCTGGAACGCGTCCATGACCTTGGCAAGCCGCGGCTGGATTTGCGTCATCATGTCCTGATTGGCGACTTCCAGGGCCACTGTCAGCTTCATGAAGCTCTCCGTGTTGTCGGCGCTCGACAGGTTCACGGTTATCTGCGGCAGGTTGAAGATGAAGCTTTGCGGCACCGCCGCAACCGCCGCATCAGCTGCGGCATCGGCGTGCTTGTTGGCAAACAGGAAGAAATATCCCCCTGCCCCCAGGAGCAGGACGACGACAACGGCCCCACCAATGATCATGAGCATCCGGCGATTGCCGGGCTTTTTGGCGCCGGCGGCGGTGCCACCAGCGTCGATTTCGGCTTCCGCAGCCATCCAGAGCCCCCTGCACGTCCCAAACCCGGGCGATTCCTACCCGCGCAGTAGCTTAAGACCGCCGATGGTTAACGAAAGGTTACAAACCCTTGCAGACCGGCAAATTCTGCCGGGTAGTTTCTGCCGAAATGCAACTCCTGCGCAGAAGGGCTAACAGCGCATTCAAGCTATCTATTTGTTTTTATTAAATTTTCGGATTTGGCATGGTTTCTGCAAAGTAAACGTCGGGTCCGCAGGCTTGGGGAAGTCGGCGCGGATCCGGGGAATAATCGGGGACCAGCGCATTATGGAAAACGCGCAACTCATCAGCCTGTCGCGCCAGATCGGCTTGCAGCGCCAGATGGATATCGTGGCCAATAATCTGGCCAACATGAATACCACCGGCTTCAAGTCGGAAGATCTCCTGTTCAAGGAATACCAGATGCCGGTCGCCCGCGACCGCGACTTCTCGTTTTCCGACCAGAAGCTCTCCTATACCGAGGATTGGGGCACCGTTCGCGACATGTCGGCCGGCGCCATCGAACAGACCGGCAATCCGCTGGACGTCGCCGCTGAAGGCCCCGGCTTCTTCGCCGTGCAGACGCAGCAGGGTGAGCGCTACACCAAGGGCGGCTCCTTCCAGCTCGATCCGACCGGCACGCTTGTCGATCTGGATGGCAACCCGGTGCTGACTGAATCCGGTCCCGTGAAATTCGACGTCGCCGACAGCGACATCAACATTGCGGCAGACGGCACGATCTCTACCTCGGACGGTCCGCGCGGCCGCCTCAAGATGGTGGAATTCGCCGATCCGCAGACTCTCGAGCACCAGGGCGACAACCTATTCTCCGGCACTGGCGGCACGCCTGCCGCCAAGACCCACGTCCTGCAGGGCTCCATCGAGAAGTCCAACGTCTCGGGCGTCACCGAGATGTCGCAGATGGTTCGCGTTACCCGCGCCTACGAGACGCTGGCGAACCTCATGGAACAACAGAACGATTTGCGTCGCAGCGCCATCCAGCGCCTTGGCGACATTACCGCCTGATTTAAGAAAGCAAGTTTGCCATGAAAGCGCTCTATATCGCCTCCACCGGCATGGCCGCCCAGGAACGCAATGTTGAAGTCATCTCCAACAACATTGCCAACATGCGGACGACCGGCTTCAAGCGTCAGCGGACCGAATTCCAGGATCTGCTCTACCAGACCTACCGCCGCGCCGGCTCCGACACCTCCGACCAGAACACCGTCGTCCCCGTCGGCATCGAGGTCGGCTCGGGCGTCCGGACCGCCGCAACCCCTCGCATCATGAGCCAGGGCACGCCTACTCCCACGGAGAAGGATCTGGACGTCGCCGTCGACGGCGAAGGTTTCTTCATGATCCAGATGCCCGACGGCAGCACCGGCTATTCCCGCGACGGCTCCTTCGATCGCGATGACACCGGCCAGCTGGTCAATGTCGACGGCTACCAGGTGCAGCCCGGCATCGTCATTCCGGACAATGCCACCAACGTTTCCATCAGCTCGGACGGTCTCGTCGAGGCCATGCTGCCCGGCCAGACGGCGCCGACCCAGCTCGGCCAGCTGCAGCTCGCCACCTTCGTCAACAAAGCGGGCCTTGCCTCCCTCGGCAACAATCTCTTCGGTGAAACCGCAGCCAGCGGCACCCCGCAGATCGGCGTGCCCAATGCCGAAGGCACCGGCAAGGTCATGCAGGGTTACCTCGAAGAATCCAACGTCAACTCCGTCACCGAGATTGCCGACCTCATCGCCGCCCAGCGCGCCTACGAAATGAATGCGCGCGTCATCACGGGTGCCGACGAGATGATGTCCACCACCACCCAGATGCGTTGATAGGGAGCTTCAGGAATGACCAATAAGCTTCTCAAAAGACTCACTGTCCTGGCCGTCAGCCTGTGCACCATGCAGGCCGCCATGGCGGCACCGGCGCTGAAGAGCAGCATCACCGTCGCCTCCGCCATCGTCACCGTCGGCGACATGTTCGACGGCGCCGGTCTCAATGCCGAGGCCCCCCTCTTCCGCGCCCCGGCTCCCGGCACCACCGGCACCGTGGCGGTCAGCGATATCCGCGCTGCCGCCGCCCGGGCCGGGCTCGGCGACTTCGATGCCGCCGGCCTCCTCAGCGTACAGGTCGTTCGCGCCGGCACCCCCGTGGATGAAGCCCTGCTCGATGACCTCATCAGCAAGGATCTCACCACGCGTGGCATCCTCACCGATGGCGTCACCGCCAACACCAAACTCGACATGGCCCTGCCCACGCTCACCGCCGATGCGGTCGATGAGCCGGTCAAGCTGGTCACCATGCACTACATGCCAGGCTCGGGGAATTTCTCCGCCCGCTTCACCCTCTCGGGCATAGAGCAGCCGCTCGATATCAGTGGCCATATCGAGTTGATGATCGAGGCCCCGCACCTGGTCGGCAACCTCGCCTCCGGCACCGTGCTCGGCGCCAAGGACATCGAACTACGCCGCATTCCGCTGAAGTTCGCCGAGAGTTCGGGCTATGTCACCATCGACCAGCTCGTGGGCAAGGCGCTGCAGCACCAGACCCGCGCAGGCGCCATGCTGAAGGCCAACGACGTCGCCGATCCCCAGGTCATTACCCGCAACGCCGCCGTCACCGTCTACTACCGCTCCGGACCGATGACCCTGACCGTCAAGGGCCAGGCGCTCAACGCCGCCAGCGCCGGCGAAACCGTCTCCGTCCTCAACGCCTTGACCAAGAAGGTCATCATGGGCGTCGCCGCCGCCGACGGCTCCGTCCAGATCACCGCCGGCCCGCTCAGCGTCGCCGGTCTGTAAGCAGGAAAGCCGATAAGCATGAAAATCCTCAAGCTCTCCTCCGTGATCGCGCTGACCGGCCTTCTCGCCGGCTGCGTCACCACCGACCGGATCGCCGCCATCGGCGAAGCTCCGCCGCTGACCTCCATCCAGAACCCCACGGCAGTCGCCGGCTACCAGCCCGTCTCCATGCCGATGCCGCAGGCCATCCAGGATACCTACCAGCCGAACTCGCTTTACCGCACCTCGGCCAAGGGCTTCTTCAAGGACCAGCGCGCCCATAGCGTCGGCGACATCCTGACCGTGCTCGTCACCATCGACGACCAGGCTCAGATCTCCAACCAGACCGACAGCAGCCGGTCCTCGACCAATACGGGCGGCATGGGCGGCGTGCTCGGCTCCATCTTCGGCTCCGTCACTCACGTCGATCCCGCGACGGCCGTCGATAACTCCTCGGACATGGCCAACAAGGGCGCCGGCTCGGTCAACCGCAAGGAAAACGTCGAGACTTCCGTCGCCGCCGTCGTCACCCAGATCCTGCCCAATGGCAACCTGGTCATCGAGGGCCACCAGGAAGTCCGCGTCAACTTCGAGGTCCGTGACCTCATCGTTGCCGGTATCGTCCGCCCCGAGGACATCGGCTCCGACAACACCATCCCGTCGGCCAAGATCGCCGAAGCCCGCATCGCCTATGGCGGCCGCGGCCAGATCACCGACGTGCAGCAGCCGCGCTACGGCCAGCAGATGCTGGACGCCATCCTGCCATTCTGATCCCGAGTTCGCGGCGGCCTCGCAGCCGCCCGTCTCCCCGCCATCCGCATTCCCCCATTTCGTGCGGATGGCACTACCCGGTGGCTTCCAGAAGGAACCGCCGGTTTCCCCAGGGCGCAGTCTCCCCGGCTGCGCCCTTTTTCTTTGCTCCGGCTGTGTCCGCCCGGGCTGGAAACCATCGCCGCTATTGGTTACCCCTAGGCGCACTCGCCATACGGGAACTCACCATGTCCTTCGAAAAACTCGACGCCCTCGGCCACAAGCTCGAAGCCCTCGAACACGCGCTCTCCATTCTCGGCGCCGACGAGGCGACCCATATGGCGAGCGGCGGTGGCGCCAAGCGGGCCGAGGCCATGTCCAATCTCGCCGGTCTTTATCACGAGCAATCGACCGCCCCCGAGATCGCCGACTGGATCGCCGCCGCCGAACAGGAGACCCTGACCGAGGATGGCGTCCGCGCCCTCACCGAACTCAAGCGTCAGTACCGCAATGCCACATGCCTGCCCACGGAGTTCGTCCGCCGCCGCACCGAGGCCACCATGCTCTCCGAGCAGCTGTGGCGCGAACTGCGCGCCAAGAACGATTGGGCCGGCTTCAGGCCGGCGCTCGAAGGTGTCGTCAACCTGGTCCGCGAGGAAGCGCAGCTGCGCGCCGGCGTGCTCGGCCTCACGCCCTATGACGCCCTGATGGAGCAATACGACCCCGGCAACCGCGTCGCCGATATCGCCCCCGTCTTCGACCGCCTCAAGAGCTTCCTGCGCGATTTCGTACCCCAGGTCCTGGGCATGCAGGATCGCCAGCTCGCCGCCCATCCGCTGAAACCCTTCCATGGGCCCTACACCGTCGACAGGCAGCGCGAGCTCGGCCTCGCCGCCATGGCCGCCGTCGGCTTCGATTTCGATCACGGCAGCCTGGCCGTCTCGCACCATCCCTTTTGCGGCGGCGTCCCCAGCGACGTCCGCATGACGACGCGCTACCGCACCGACGAATTCCTTTCCTCGCTGATGGGCGTGCTGCACGAAACCGGCCACGCCCTCTACGAGCAGGGCTTGCCGCCTGAATGGTCACACTGGTCCCTGGGCAAGGCGCGCGGCATGGGTGCCCATGAGAGCCAGAGCCTGTTCGTGGAGATGCAGCTGGCCCGCAGCCCCGAATTCTGGGAATTCGCCTTGCCGCTGGTGCACAAATATCTGGGTGCCGATGCGGTATCCGGTTGGGCGGTCGAGGATATCCTCGCCCATGTCAACTTCGTCGAGCGCGGTTTCATCCGGGTAGATGCCGATGAGGTCACCTACCCGCTGCATGTCATCCTGCGCTTCGAGCTCGAACAGGACCTCATCTCCGGTCGCCTCGAGGTCGCCGACCTGCCCGAAGCCTGGGACGCCAAGATGCGCGCCTATCTGGGCATCTCCACGCTCGACAATCCCAAGGACGGCCCCATGCAGGACGTTCACTGGCCGGGCGGCGCCTTCGGCTATTTCCCGTCATATACGCTTGGAGCAATGATGGCGGCGCAACAATGGGCCGCGCTCGAACGCCAGCAGCCCGATATCCGGGCCGACATCCGCCGCGGCGACTTCACCGCCGTCAACGCCTGGCGCCGAGACAACATCTGGACCCAGGGCTCCCGCTGGTCGACGCCGGAATTGATGCGCCGCGCCACCGGTGAGCCGCTCAACGCCGATTATTTCATCGCCCACCTGCAGCGCCGTTACGCTTCCTGAGGGTTGAGCGGCACCACGATTTCGAACGCCGCTCCCTTCTTCGCCTCGATCAAACGGATCGCGCCGCCATGGGCCTGTAGCATGGCGCGCGCGATATCGAGCCCCATGCCGGTGCCGCCCTCCTCCCGGCGCGTCGTAAAGAACGGCTGGAACACCAGCGCCCGGTTGCCCTCGGAAATCCCCGTGCCGTCATCGGCAACCACCAGCGTCATGCCACGCTCATCGAGCGTCGCCGTGATATCGAGCCGTTTCGCCCCATGCTGGGCGGCATTCTCCGCCAACTGACCGAAAACGATGCTCGCCGCCTCCGGCGATAACGCCAGCGGCAGCGTCGTTGCCCCGTGCACCGCGATCGTCAACACCGGAAACCTCAGTGCCAGCCCTTCCGCAAGTGCTGTCGGCGTCGTGGCGCCGCCCGCGAAGGGCACCTCTGCCCGCGCCAGTTCCCGCAAGCGCCCCAACAGCGCGCTCAGCCTGTCCGCATCGGCGATGATGTGGTCGAGAAATCGCCGTCGCTCTTCGGGCGACATGGCCGCGCCAGTATCCTCGTCCCGCAACAGCTCCGCCGCGCCGCGGATCGCCGTCAGCGGCGATTTCAACTCATGCGATACATGCGCCGCGAACGATTGCACATATTCGGTACGGTCCACCAGTCGCCCCGCCAGATCGAGGAAACTCTGCGACAGCGTCGCCACCTCGCGCGTGCCATAGCTGCCCAGCGGCTGGATCGCCGTCCGCCCCCCGACGCCGATCTCATGGCTGCGCCGGATCAGGGCATCGATCGGCGCGGTCACCGTGCGCGTCAGCACATACGCGACGATCAGCGTCAGCAGCAGCGCCACCGCCATGGCGCCATATTCGACCGGGCCCATTCGGCTCGTCGTGGCGTCCAGCGCCCGAAACCCGACGACCATCGCCGCCGGCAACGCCAGTACCGACAGCAATACCGCAAAGACCACCATGCCCAGCGTCGGCCGCCATTTCCGCCTGACGGTCGGCCCGGTCATCGTTCCTCTTCTCCAAGCCCGAACCTGAACCCGACACCGTGCACCGTTGCAATCACGCCGTGGCAGCCGGCCTCGGCAAATTTGGCGCGAATATTGCGCACATGGCTGTCGATCGTCCGTTCCGCCACGTGCATGCCGGGTCCGTAGGCCGCCGTCATCAACTGGTCCCGGCTCAGTACATGTTCGGGCCGCGCCAACAGCGCCTCGATGATGGCGAATTCCAGCCCGGTGAGGCCAAGTTCCTGCCCATCCACCATGACGCTGTGCCGCTCGTTATCCAAACGCACCGGCCCGCGCGCCAGCGCCGCAGTCTTGTCCGGCCGTTGCGCACCCTTGGCCCGCCGCAGGATGACATTGATCCTTGCCACCAGCTCACGCGGGCTGAACGGCTTGGTGACATAGTCGTCGCCGCCGATTTCCAGCCCCAGCACGCGGTCGATCTCCTCGTCCCTTGCCGACAGGAACAGGATCGGCAAGTCTGATGACTTCCGGATTTGCCGGCACACTTCCAGCCCGTCCATCTCCGGCATGCCCACATCCAACACCGCCAGGTCCAGCGCCTCGCGGCGAAAGGCGATCAGCGCCTCCTTGCCGTTGCGGGCCGTGCTTGTGCTCATGCCGGCGCGCTCCAGCGCAAAGCAGATCACCTCGCGGATATGCGGCTCGTCATCGACGACCAGGATGCGGTGGGCCATTTGAGGATTCCGGATATTTGCCGACCCACTACATACCGCTCTCTCGTCAAGGCGCAATTGCCGGATGCCCGTCAAGATATTGCTGCAGCCGCCAGTCGCGGAAACTCCAGCTGCGCCAGTCGTCCGGCCGCGCCTGAAATTCTCCCGCCAGGTCATGGCGCGCGAGCCGGGCGTCAATGTCATCCGTCGCCGCGATAAACCCGTCCAGTGCCGGGATGGCCGTCGGCCCCAGAGACTTCAGATATCCGAGATCGAGATACTGCCCCTTGTGGCTGATCTCGCGGCTATGCAGTACATTGAAACTGGCGATCAGCGGCGTCGTATCGATGACGGCATAAGAGTAGAACACCACGGTGAGCGCTGCGAGATTGACCGCCACCAGCCAGGTGTTGGATTGCTTCAGCCAGATCCGCAGCAGGATCAGCGCCAGCCCGACGGCCACCAGCCCCATCCAGATACCCGCGGCCAACCGCATCTCGGTCAGTGAGTAAAACTCGACATAAAGATCGAGTCTGAGGATCGACGAAATCACCAGCAGGATGTTCTGTGCGATCCAGGCATAGACCAGTCCGCGAATGATCCTGTTGCTCTGCGCCGCCCCCTTGGGCCGCATCGCCAACAGCACGAAGCCTGCAGCCAGGAGGGCCGTCACGATCAGCGGATAGGCACCGCGATGGGCGTATTCGGCATGCGTCATGCCATCCGGCAGCGCCACCCCACCCCACAGATAGGTCAGGTCGAGCCCGCTCTGAATGGCGAACAGCGCATTAAAGACCACCAGCGACCGCAGGATTGCCGCCTCGCCGAAAATGAGGCTCGGGCTCGAGGCCACATCCACCTTGGCCGTCGCGGGCTTTTCATTGCGCTTCAAGAGACGCGGGCGCAGCAACGCCCACACCATTGCGGCGACCGAGAGCCAGAACAGCAGGCGGTAAACATCGAGAAACTGCAGCAGCATCGCCAGATCGAAGCGCCTCAGTATCTCCTCGATCACCGGATTGGCCGAGCTGAAGAGCCATGCAAATACGGCTGCAAAGCCGATGGGCACAATCCAGGTCGCGGCGGTCCGCAACACCTTGCCGCCGACATTGGGGGCCAGTTGCCGGGATACGAACAAATCCTCGATCAGCCTGATGGGCATCACAACCGCATATCGGGTCAACACGCCTGGAAGTCCGATCAGTCGGTCGGGCAGAAATCGCGAACTCGCCAGCGTAAGCATGGCGAGCCCTCCCAATGCCAGGACCACGCCGAGCGGCGTCGGCGCCTCCAGCAGCGGTGCCGCTGCCAGCAGCGCCACCGCCAGGCCTACGGCCACCGGCCGCGCCGGCAGCTTGCCGATGGAGAGCAACAATATGCCCATGCCGATCGCCACCGCATAGGCGAAGAGGTTGAGACCAGGCGCGTGCCCGTAGAGCAGAAAATCAGCCAGCGCCACCAGCGCCAGGGTTCCCGTCGCCGCGCGGCTGGCCCGCCGCAAGCGGATATCGTTCTGCTCCGGTCCGGCGTCCGTCATGTCCGTCATTGCTGCCCTCCACAAGGCGATCCTCAATCGAATGAACTGCGCCACCGGCACGCCCCTGCCGCGGTCCTTTGCATGGGATTGGGAGGTCGTTGCTGACCAGCCACCAGCCATCGGTGACGAGGCGGTAGGGCAGCGGGCGATCTGGCGCGGGCGTGTCGGTATTGCGCATGTGGGCAAACATGCCGGCGCCGCTTGCAGTTTTTGTGCAGCCCGCTGGGACAAATTCAGGAGTTCCGTATACCTTGACTCTCACCGCCCTGCGCCTATGTTCCGCGCTGGTCGCAACACCAACAGGACGGTGCAGCATGGAATCCCTCTCGATCGAACGGTTCGCCCCTTTCGCTCACCAGGATTGCCTCGCCCATGCCGTCGTTTGTCGCGCTCAATTCCGTCAGCTATTCAACGCCTGACGGCCAAACCCTCTTCCAGAACCTGAACCTTGCCTTCGGCCCGGTCCGCACCGGGTTGGTGGGCCGCAACGGCACCGGCAAGTCGACGCTGCTGAAGCTGCTCGCCGGCGAACTGCTGCCTGCCGCCGGTGATATTGCCGTCTCCGGCACGCTCCGCATGTTGCGCCAGTCCGTGCAGGTCGATGATGCGACCGTCGCCGATGCTTTCGGTGCGACCGCGGCCCTCCGGCGGCTCGCTCGCCTCGAAGCGGGCCATGGCGACGTGGATGACGCCGCCGAAGCCGACTGGACACTTCCCGCCCGCATCGAAGCGGCGCTGGAGCGGCTACACCTGCCAGGCCTCACACCGGGGCGTCCGCTCGCAACCCTTAGTGGCGGCCAGCGCACCCGCATTGCCCTTGCCGCACTCGTCTTCGACGCTCCTGATCTGTTGCTGCTCGACGAGCCCACCAACAATCTGGATGCCGATGGCCGGCTTGCGGTGGCCGAGGTCCTGCGGAACTGGCGTGGCGGCGCCATCGTCGTCAGCCATGATCGTGAACTGCTGCGCCAGATGGATGCCATCGTCGAGCTGACGACACTTGGCGCCAAGACCTATGGGGGCAACTACGACACTTATACCGAGCGCAAGGCGCTCGAATTGGCCGCTGCCGAACACACGCTAGCCACGGCCGAGCGCCACGTTACCGAAATCGACAAGCGCATCCAGGCCACGCGCGAGCGGCAGGCCAGGCGAGATGGCGCCGGCGCCCGCAAAGCCTCGCGCGGCGACATTCCCAAGATCATGCTCGGCGCCCGGCGCGAGAACGCCCAAAAGACCTCCGGCGACCAGGCCCAACTGGCCGGGCGCCAGCGGGCCGAAGCCACGGCGGAAGCCGCCGATGCCCGCGCCCAGGTTGAAATCCTGCAGAAGGTCTCGCTGAAACTCGCCCCCACGCATCTGCCGGCGGGCAAGACGGTGCTGGAAGCCCATGCCCTGACCGGCGGCCCCGATCCCCATAACCCCATCATCCGTAACTTCTCGGTGCAGTTGATCGGGCCGGAACGCGTCGCCGTCACCGGCCCCAACGGCGCCGGCAAGACTACCCTGCTACGCCTGCTCACCAGTACTCTGCCGCCTGTCTCGGGTTCGGTTCACATCGCCAGCCGCTACGCCCTTCTCGACCAGACCGTCAGCCTTCTAAACCCTTCGCTAACCATCCGCGACAATTTCCGTATCCTCAATCCGGGTGACGACGAGAACGCCGGGCGCGCCGCTCTGGCCCGCTTCATGTTCCGTGCCGATGCCGCGCTGCAGTCCGTCGCCAGCCTCAGCGGTGGCGAAATGCTCCGCGCCGGCCTCGCCTGCACGCTTGGGGGCAATCGCCCGCCCGAATTGCTGATCCTCGATGAGCCCACCAATCATCTCGATCTCACCGCCATCTCCGCCGTCGAGGCCGGCCTCAGCGCTTATGATGGCGCCCTGCTGGTCGTCAGCCACGACCGCCCCTTCCTCGAGGCTGTCGGCATTACCCGCACCATCGCGCTTTAAACAAAAAGGCCCACCTTACGGCGGGCCTGCAATCAATCTAGGCTGCAACGCTGGTCTACTCGTCCCGGTAGACCTTTTCACGCCGCTCGTGCATTTCCTGCGCTTCCAGTGAAAGCGTGGCGATTGGCCGTGCATCGAGCCGTGCGAGCCCGATCGGATCGCCGGTTTCTTCGCAATAGCCGTACGAGCCATCTTCGATACGCTTCAGCGCCGCGTCGATCTTGGAGATCAGCTTGCGCTGGCGGTCACGCGTACGCAATTCCAGGGCCCGGTCGCTTTCCGATGAGGCGCGGTCAGCCATATCGGGGTGATTCTGGCTCTCTTCCTGCAACGTCTCGAGCGTCTCGCGACTCTCGCGCAGGATCTCGTCCTTCCAGTTTTCCAGCTTGTTTTTGAAATAATCCCGCTGACGCGGATTCATGAACGGCTCATCTTCCGTGGGCCGGTAGTCAAGCAGATCGACAGCAGATGACATTGATGGACTCAACTCCAATACGCCTCTGAGGCGGCCTATATATTGGAGCCTTTCTACGGTCGCAAGCATGGATCGTGCCAATCCTTAAGATGTGAGGCTTGCGACATTCGAACTATGCCCTACCCCCATCGGTCGATTCGCAGTCATGTTTCAGGCCGGATATCGCCCAAGCTTGGCGAGCTCAACCCGCGTCCTGAGTTCGATGTCGTCAATGATCGCGTCGAGACCCGGTTCAGCACGCTCCCGCGCCTGCCCGATGAGCGCCATCAGCTGGTTGAGCCGGCTCTCGCCCATGCGGCCGGTCAGCAGATCCGTCCGCAATTCATCGAGAACGTCGAGCAGCGCCTTGCCGCGCCGCATCGCTTTTTTGCGCTTCAACAACGGATCTTCCACCGCCTGCAGCGCCAGCAGCGCATCGATTCCAGAAGCCGCCATGGTCGGTCCGGATTCCCGGGCGCGCGTTGCCGTCTCGCCCTGGTCGATCTGGAATGCCGCCGATGCACCGCTGCGGGATGCCCCGCCGCGTGCGCCGATACTGCCTGTACTGCGATAGCCGTCGATGCGCAAAAATCTACCCGCGTCAGGATCACAACCCGTGAGAGGCAAATTCTGCCGCGAACGGTTAACGCCCGCTTAATGCGCCCGGCAAGAATTGCTCCCCCTTGCACTATGCGTGGGCCCGGACACCGCCCAGATCGGCAAAATACATATACAAATCAATATATTATCAAAATCATTTCGGTCTGGCACGATTTTCGCAACACCATCTCCGACATGGCCGCTCATGGGGATGGGCGGCCGATGCAACGGGGAATGACATGAAGACTGCAGCTCTGCGAGGTATCGTCGCTTCGGCGCTCCTCCTGCTTACCATAGTGCTTCCGGTGGCGCCGGCTTTCGCCGCCACCGCGCGCATCAAGGACATCGTCGATATCGAGGGCGTACGCGAGAATCAGCTCGTCGGCTACGGCCTCGTCGTCGGCCTCAACGGCACCGGCGACAGCCTCAACAACTCCCCCTTCACCAAGCAGAGCCTGCAGGCCATGCTCGAACGCCTCGGCGTCAACACCCGCGGCGAGAACATGCGCACCGGCAATGTGGCCGCCGTCATGGTCACGGCCAACCTGCCCCCCTTCTCCACCCAGGGCAGCCGTATCGACGTTTCCGTCGCCGCCCTCGGCGACAGCGACAGCCTGCAGGGCGGCACCCTGCTGGTGACACCGCTGCTCGGCGCCGATGGCGAGGTCTACGCCATCGCCCAGGGCCCGGTCTCCATCAACGGCTTCAAGGCGCAGGGCGACGCCGCCACGGTTATTTCCGGTGTGCCCACCACTGGCCGCATCTCTTCCGGCGCCCTCATCGAACGCGAGATCGATTTCAAGCTCGGGGCCCAGAGCACCCTGCGCCTGGCGTTGCGCAACCCTGACCTGACCACCGCGCGCCGCATCGCCCTTGCCGTCAACGATTTCATCGGCAGCCCCACGGCCACCCCTGAAGATCCGGCCACTGTTCGCATCACGCTTCCCCGCGGCTTCAACGGCAATATCGTCGACCTCCTGACCGACATCGAACAACTGGTCGTCGATACCGACCAATCCGCCAAGATCGTCATCGATGAGAATTCCGGCATCATCGTCATGGGCAAGGATGTGCGCGTCTCGACTGTCGCCGTCGCCCAGTCCGGCCTCACCGTCACGATCGCCGAAAATCCCACCATCGTGCAGCCCGCGCCGTTCAGTAATGGCGTCACGGCAGTGCAACCGCAGACCAACATCAACGTCAACCAGACCAACAGCGATCTCGCCGTGGTTCCCGAGTCGGTGACGCTGCAGGCTCTTGTCGACGGCCTCAATGCGCTCGGCATCGCGCCGCGTGACCTCATCGCCATCCTGCAGTCGATCAAGGCCACCGGCGCCCTGCAGGCCGAAATCGAGGTGCTGTGATGGTCTCCACGATCCAGCCGCCCAAATACAAGACCACGCTGACGCCCGACCAAGTCGGCAAGCTGCACAACCAGGCCACCTCGCTCGAGGGTGTGTTCCTCAACACGCTCGTGGGCGAGATGTTCTCCAGCATCAAGACCGATGACGCCTCCTTCGGCGGCGGCTTCGGCGAAGAAACCTGGCGCAGCATGCAGTCCGAGCAGCTTTCCGACAGCATGGCCCAGGCCGGCGGCGTCGGTCTCGCCGACGATCTCATGGATGGCCTCATCAAGATGCAGGAAGCCAGCCAGAACACTCAGTCTCAGTCTCAGTTGCCAACCGGAGTAAATCGCTGATGTCAGCCCGTGAACGCCTCGCCGCCCTCGATGACCTGCCCGCCGACGAATTGTGCCAGCAGGCCGAATCCGCCCTGGGCGCCATGCTCACCGTCATGGCCGAGGAAACCAGCCTGCTGCGCGCCGGCCGGTATCGCGAGGCCACCACGCTGACTTCAGAAAAGACCCGCCTGGCCCAGGACTATGTGGGCTTCGCCCGGTCCGTGCAGCGCCAGTTGCCGCGCCTCAGCGAGGAAGCGCCCGAAGCCCTCGATCGCCTGCATCTAGGCCATGACCGCCTCGCCACCCAGCTTGCCGACAATCTCCGCGTCATCGTCACCGCCCGTTCGGTCGCCGAGGACCTGCTCACCGATGTGGCGTCGACCTTGGGCAATGCCGCCAAGCCCAAGACTTACGATGTCACCGGCCAGTTGCCGGCGCGCACCGGCGCCGTAGCCAAGGGTATCTCCGTAAATCGCGCGCTCTGAACGCCCATTTCTGAGGCGGGGCAGCCACTTGCCCCGCCACCTTCGTTCAAATTTGAACTAAATTCCGCCCCGCTGGCGAACTGATCCGCAAGCCAACCTCCCTACCCCTGCGAGCAACTACTAGCGTCGCAGGAAACATCATGAGCGCCAGAATAGCGCCACTGCCCGACGGCATGGGCATCAGTTCGATTACCGACAAGCAGAGCCGCCGCAGCGCCGCCACACCGGGCCGCCGCAGTTCCAAAACTTCCCCGACTGCGCCAAGCCCCGATCTGCCTGCGGCACCTGACCCGGCATCCATCGTGCTTCCGTCCGAAGATGAAACGCTGCCCGCCGGCACGCTCTTCGCAGCTGCCGTCCTTTCTGCCCAGCTTCCGGCCTATCCCGCCTCGCTGGACCAGATTCAATTGCGCCAGAACCGCGATTGGACCCCGCCGGAGTCCACCCTGCGTCTAACCGACAAGACCATTTGACGCGCCGCCGGCCACCACGCCGCTCGCATTGTCCGGGCTGACAACTCGCCGCTTCAGCCGGCTTGCGATTGGTCCTCATCAAAACGAACACAACGCCGTCAACGCCGCGTTGCAGCATCGCAACCATCCCTTAACCTCAACTAGGTTTTCCACAGGCCGACTTTGCCAACCCCCCAGCCTGGTTGCCTTTTTCGCCTCCCCCTCAAACAAATTCCCCGCTTTCCACACCCCCGCGATTAACTTTTTTTTATGAGCTGCGAGCCATATTGCGGTGGTCGCCTCAGGACGAGGCGCATTTGATTTCGGATACCCCAGAAGAGGAAGTACACATGTCCGACGGTAGCATCTCCCTTTCGAAAGCGGTTCGCTCGAACCTGCTGTCCCTCCAGAACACCGCCTCGCTGATGTCGCAGACGCAGGAGCGTCTCGCCACCGGTAATAAGGTGAACTCTGCGCTGGACAACCCGACCAACTTCTTCACGGCTTCCTCGCTGAACAGCCGCGCTTCGGACATGAATGCCCTCATGGACGGTATGTCCAACGGCATCCAGACCCTGGAAGCTGCCGACAATGGTCTGTCGGCCATCACCAAGAACATCGAGTCCATGCAGTCGACCCTGCGTCAGGCCCGCCAGGACAAGACGTTCCAGACTGAATCGCTCGACATGTCGACCCTCACGGGCACTGCCGCTGCTGCTACGAACCTCACCCTTTCGGGCGGCGCTTTTGCCACCGGTGTGACGGGTAAGGTTGCCCTCACCAAGGACGACGCTGCAGTTCCTGCCAGCCTGAGCGGCGCCGTCGACGCCAAGAGCTATGCCGACGTTGCTCCGACTGCTGCCACCTACCTCGCCTCCACCGACACTGCTGGTGCGGCGATTGGTGCCGACATCGCTGCAATTCAGGGCACGTTCGATGGTACCGCCCATTCGTTCGACCTGACCTTCAACGGCGTGACCAAGACGATCAGCACCACGACCGACACCACCGACGATGCCGACGTTGCGACGGCCGCTGATCATGTCGTGTCCGACCTGCAGTCTGCCATCAACACCGCTTTCGGTGCTGGTAAGGTCGCTGTCAGCACCACTTCGGCAGGTGTTCTCACCCTGGCCGAAAAGCATGGCACGGGTAGCGCGCTCACGGTCGAAGACGGCACTTCCGGCGCTGCGGCCGATTTCGGCTTCACCGATGGTGATACCAACACCGGTGCGGTGGATGACGCTGCTGTCGACAAGACCTTCACGATCGATGATGGCACCGACACCACCACCATCACCCTGAAGTCGTCTGACTCGGCGACCCTCGACGACGCCATCAAGACCATCAACAAGCAGCTCGCCGACAACGGTGTAACTGATGTGACGGCCAAGAAGGACGCCGACGGCAAGCTGACGCTCGTTGGCGGTGCCGACGGCAAGAATGACGTAACCGTTGCTGGTACGGACGTTGCCGATTTCTTCGGCACCACCCTGACCGACGCCGGTGCTGAAGCTGGTGCCACGCAGAGCTACAAGACTGTCGACGAGCTGGTGAACAGCATCAACAACGACGACACTCTCAGCTCCGCCGTTCGTGCTTCGAACGACAATGGCAAGCTCCGCATCCAGAACCTGTCCACCCAGGACCTGGACATCGACGGCGCCGACTCGACCGGTAAGGTCGATGGCACCTCGACGGGCGCCAACTCCATCGGCGGCAACAAGATCCGCTCGGATTTCGCTGACCAGTTCAACGACCTCCGCGATCAGCTCGACAAGCTCTCGGACGATGCTTCCTTCAACGGCATCAACCTGCTCCGTGGTGACAAGCTGACGATCACGTTCAACGAAACCGGCACCTCGTCGATCGACATCCAGGCCAAGGACAAGGCCGGCGCAGCGACCTCGATCAGCTCGCTGAACCTCGGCATCGATTCCCTGGACGCCGCCGACCTCGACAGCGACGACAACATCGACAAGCTGCTCTCCGGCCTGTCTTCGGCTCTGAACACCATCCGTTCGCAGTCGTCGTCCTTCGGTTCCAACCTGTCGTCCGTGCAGAACCGCCAGGACTTCACCAAGAACATGGTGAACACCCTGCAGACCGGCGCTGCCAACCTGACGCTGGCCGATACCAACGAAGAAGGCGCCAACCTCCTCGCCCTGCAGACCCGCCAGCAGCTGTCCACGACCGCTCTGTCCATGGCCTCGCAGTCCGACCAGGCCGTGCTCCGCCTGTTCTAATCGAACCGGCACTTCTAAGACTACGAAAGGCGGGCTTCGGCCCGCCTTTTGCTTTTTCGGGGCATCCCTGCCCCGCTGGCCACCCTTGCCGGAAGCTCTGAAACGAGCCTATTCCACCGATGGAAATCCCACGAACCATCGGGCCGGTAGTGCTTTAGTCACCAGCTATCGGATAATCTCAACGCACTGGAGGAGCGACCATCCATGTCCCTCAAAGTCGAGCTCAAGCCGGGCGAACGCCTGATCATCGGCAATTGCATCGTCACCAACGCCGACCAGCGCACGCGTCTTTTCATCGACGGCAAGGCCCCTATTCTTCGTGAGAAGGATATCCTCACCATTGAGACTGCCAACTCGCCAGCAAAGCGCATCTATCTTGCCGTTCAATTGATGTATATTGGCGAAGATGTTGAAGCTCTTCGTCAGAACTATTTCTCTCTTGTCAACGACATCGTGACGGCTGCGCCTTCAACAACT
This sequence comes from Devosiaceae bacterium, assembly GCA_036499825.1. Taxonomy (GTDB): domain Bacteria; phylum Pseudomonadota; class Alphaproteobacteria; order Rhizobiales; family Devosiaceae; genus Paradevosia. Next base: position 123,882 of record DASYCZ010000026.1, on the reverse strand, counting down.
CTCATTGTTGACCAAATTAACAACGAGATATTAACTGGATCGCTCTACAAAGCTTTGAAGACGGCCAAACGTCTTATACAATACGAACAGGAACTAATCTCAAATGCAGCAGCAGGCAGCGCTGGCCTACCAGACGGTAGCCAAGAAGACCGTTAGCGCTCGGGATAGCGAAGCTAATCTCCTTTCACGTTCCGCCGCTCAGCTGCAGCTCGTCCGTGACGGTTGGAACGTCGATCGTTCCGGCCTTGGCGCGGCCATCGATTTCAATCGCAAGATCTGGGTTATCCTCGTTACCTCCGCCACCAGGGCTGATAATCCGCTGCCCGACGCCATCAAGCAGAACATCGGCAATCTCGGCCTCTTCATCATGAAGCAGACCGTCGCCATGGGCGATGCCCCTGCTCCCGAAAAGCTCGACGTGCTGATCAACATCAACCGTCAGCTTGCCGCAGGTCTCCGCGCCGCGCAGGAATAATTCCAGTACACAATGTCCGAAGGCCCCCTGCTGTTGCCGGGGGCTTTTTTATTGGCCGCCAAACTTTATGCATAAAAAATCCCCGGTCGATAACCGGGGATTTTCAGCTTGGATGGAGGTCTTGTTATTTGAGGTAGTTCGCAAGGCTCAACTGGCTGATGGAAGCCGTTGCCGCATAGCTCGCCTCCAGCCGCGTTTTCACCGCCAGCAACTGCATCGCCACGTCCTCCGTCGTCACGTTCTCGGCGTCCGCCAGCATGTTGTTGAGCTGGCCGCTATAAGCGGTCTGCCGGTCGGCGACCTTGCCGATGGTGTTCTGCGTGATACCCAGTTCCGTCGCGATGATCTCGATCGAGCCATCCTCGTCGTTGTGGCTCTCCGACATATTGGCCATCTGCCGGGTCGCCAGGGCGTCATAGCGAGCCTTGGAGGTGTCGTCGTCGGGCGGATAGGTCGTCACCGACGCCACCGCCAAAGTCTTCACCAGCAGCGCCAGGCCCGCCTCGTTGGCCTGCACGCCATAGGCCACGCGCGTGCCGTCGTCGATCTGTGCCGTCACCGTCTGCCGCGGCGTGTCGCTGTCCTGGCCCGTATACCACTGCACGGTCGTGGCAGCGGTCCCCGTCTCAAGACCGGTCGCGGTCGCCGGGTTACCGGAAACGCGCAACACCGGCTGTCCATGGCCGTTGAAGAAGTTATCGGCCGCCGCGAAGCTCGACGCCGTCCGCATGTCGGTGCCGGCCGAGGTCTTGAGGCTCGTCGCCAGCGCGGCGCGGAAATTGGCCGCTGTCTCGTCCGCATCCGCGCCGATCTTGAAGGCATCGGGCCCGGTTGGATCGTCGTTGGTCGCCGTCATCTTCAGCGTCTTGCTGGTACCGTCGGGCAGCGTCAGGTTGATGGTGATGGATTCACCCGCATGCGGCACGTCGTTGAAATTAACGTCGACGCTGCCAGCCTTGCCGCTGACGCCAGGCGTGCCGTCGGCACCCGTGGCTGTCAACCCGCCCGTGGTGGCAGCCGAAGCGATGCTGAGGCCTGAGGCGTCAACACCGTCCTCCGCCAGCGTCACCGTGCCACCCGTACTCGAAATATTGAGCCGTCCCAATCCGTTGGAGCCGACATCGCTTTCATAAGTCGCGGGGTTGCCGACGAGACTGTCCGTTGCGCCTTTCACCGAGCCATTCAGGGCCGCCGAGAAGTTCGCTGCCGTGTCCGCGGGCGTCGCCCCGATCTGGAACTCGCCGGCGCCCGGCGTGCCCGTCACGGCTTTCAGCGTCACCACCTGGCTGGCGCCGTCGCGCGTCTTCAGCGTCAACGACACCGTGTCGCCGTCGGCGGCGCTGGTGAGGTCGATCGTCGTCTGCGGCGGTTGTGTCGTCGTGACACTGGTATCGATCGCATCGCTCGTATCCGACACTGTCGACATCTTGAAGCCGAACGGCTGCACGCCGTCCTCGCTCAGCGTCGCATCCGGCCCCGCACCGCCGATCACCGTCCGGCCCATGCCGTCGGCGCCCATATCGGCCGCATTGCGCTCGTTGACGATGGTGTTGAACCCGTCCTGCCCATTGGTGCCGTTCAGCAGCTCATCGATCGTCGGCACCGGTGGCTTCTCGGTCTGGTTGCCGCCCAGCAGGTAGCGCCCGTTGACGTTGGTGTTGAGCAGTGTCAGCACCTCGTCGAGGTTGGCATGCGCCGCCTTGGGGATCTGCACCAGGTTGAGGCCATCGTCGCCATAGGCGTTCGGCGTCATCGAGGTGCGTGTGTCGCCCTCGATCTCGTCGAGCCGCGAGAACGTGTTGTCCAGCATGCTCAGCCGCAGTCCCACTGTATCCATGGTGTTGCTGTAGCCGGTGAACTTGTTGAGCTGATCGCGGATGCTTAGCGAATAGTGGCGGTTGCTGCCCTCTTCGGCCAGCGTCGTCGCCTGCTTGCCGCTGCCCAGCTGCGTCTGCAGCTTACCGATGGAATCCTGCATCTTGGTGATGGCCGAAAAGCCAGCCTGGATGGGGTACATGGACCTGTTGACAATCATCGTCATGCTTCCCTTACATTTCCATCAGGTTCTGGAGCAGTTCCTGCACCACCGACACCACATGGGCGTTGGCCGCATAGGCATTCTGCAACTGCATCAGCCGGCTCATCTCGTCGTCGACATTGACGCCGTATTCGCCGTCCATCCGCTGCGACAGCGCATCCATCGACTGCGATTGCGTATCGTCGTTCGCCATGGCGTCGGCGACGGTGTTGCCCTGGTAGTTGATCGTCTGCGAGATCAGGTCGCCGACATTGCCGCTGATCGAGAAATTGCCCTGCCGTGCCGTCGTCCGGTCGGTGCTGACGAAATGCATCGAATTGAGCTGGTCGTTGAGATAGTCGGCTCGCTTCGTGTCGCCCATCGGCGTGCTGCCGTCATACTGTACCAGCAGCGAGTTGTTGGCGAGCACATCGCTGTTGACCGAGATGCGCGAGGCGAAGCCCAGCTTCTCGCCGTTGCCCTTGAGGCTGTTGGTGTAGTCGGCGTTCTTGGAATCGACAAACAGCGACAGGCCGAGCCCGCCATCCTGCGTGCCGCTGGAAGTATTGCGCACGGTTGCCGACTTGATGTCGATCTTGCCCGCCGCGCCGTCGTCCAGCATCGTCAGCGACGAGCCCGTACCCGAAAAGCTCAGCTTGCCGCCGAACTTGCTGTTGAGCACGCCCGCGACGCTGTTGGCGCCATCGGCGAAGTTCGCGCCGATGACGCGCGTGCCATCGGCGTCGACATAATCCATCGGCAGCTTGCTGGCGTCGTCGACATTGACGATCCGCGCATTCTTTGCCTTGCCGTTCTCCGTATAGGTGAAGGTCAGGTCGTTGCCGCCGCGGCTGCCTGAGAGATCGAGCGTATAGCCGTCCGCGCCGCCCGAACTGGTCGGCGTGCCGGCCGTCTGGTTGGTGGAAAACGCCTGGGCCAGGCCCGAGGCGATCTCGTCAAGCTGGCTTTGCGCCGTCGGCAGCGTGTTGTCGCGCAAATCGATCAACGCGCCCAAGGCGCCCGATTTGACCACATCCTGCTCTACCAGGTTCATTGTGGCGCCCGACGGCGTCGTGATGGTGAGCGTGCCGACATCGCTCTGGCTCGAATCCATGTCGAACTGCGAGGTCGCCGACAGACTACCCGCCGGCGAAAAGCTGAACTGGGCGGTCTTGACGTCCATCAGGCTGACACCCGACCGGGTCATCAGCGCCACCGAGCCGTCGCCGCGATAGCTGGCGGTAATGTCGATCTGCTCGGCGATGGAGCCCACCAGGCGGTCGCGCTGGTCGAGCAGTGTTTGCCGCGAGGTGTCGTCGGTGCCGAAATCGCTAAGGCGCGCGTTGACGTCCTTCAGCGTATCGAGGTTCTGGTTGAGCTGGTTGACGGAGTCGGTCATCGCCGATTCCGTGTTCTGCCGCATGTCCTGCAACTGGCCGCTGAGGCGGTTGAGGGTGCCGGCCAGGGATTGCGCGTTGGTCACCACCTGTGCCCGCGCCGTGTAGTCGTCGGGGCTGGCGGCAAGACCCTTCAGCGCCGTCTGGAAGTCATTGTAGACGCTATCCAGACTGCCGCTATCGCCAACCTTACCCATATAGGTCTGGAGCTGGTCCATGTAGCTGGCCATGACCGACGCATAGGACGAGTCGGCGACCTGAGTGTTGTAGCTGGCCTGTAGCGTGGCGTTGAAAGCCCGCACCACCCCGCCCTGCAACACATAGCTATTGCCGGTGCTGCCCTTGTCGAGCAACTCCATCGATTGTTTATGATATCCCGGCGTCCCCGCATTGGAGATATTGCGCGACAGGACCTCAAGCGAACTGTTCCCGGCGCTCAGCCCGGACAGCGCATTACCGAGTGCAATGCCTAAACCCATTTATTTCGCTCCATAGCCATTCTTGCTACCCACTACTGTTCAATCGGCCGGCTCCTGCCGGCCTCAACTAATTGCGCCGCATCGCCGGCCTGTACTCATGTCCCATCAAAGGCACTAGCCCGGCCGGATTCCCGCTGTGGCGAGAACCCGGCCAGGCTGATTTGATCAACGGATCATATTGAGGGCGGCCTGCATCATGTCGTTGGCGGTCGACACGATCTTGGTGCCGGCCGAATAAGCCTGCTGCGTGGTGATCAGCTTGGTGAACTCTTCCGAGATGTCGGTGTTCGAGGCTTCCAGCGCCGAGCCCTGGATGGGGGCGTCGGTCTTGATCACTGGCTCGCCCGAGTCCGCGGTCGCCTGGTAAACGCCGCCATCGAGGCGCTTGAGCTGGTTGGGTGCATTGAAATCGGCCACCACGACCTGGGCCACTTCCACCTGCTGCCCGTTGGAGTAGGAAGCCACCACACGGCCGCCGTCGCTGATCGCCACCGACTGATATTCGCCGGCGCCGTAGCCATTCTGCGTCAGCGTCGTGACCGTTGCCGAACCATCCGGATCCGCCTGCTGGGTGACGCCCCCCTTGCCGAAGGTCACGGACAGGTCGCCGACATCGACGCCGTTGATTTTGAGGCCATTGAGATCGAGATCATCTACGGCCGGGTTGAGCGAGCCATCCGCCGAGAAGGTGAAATCCTTGTCCACGGCGGTCCACATCGGCTTGCCGCCGGTGGCCGTGCTGTCGGACATATAATAGAGGTTCCAGGTATCCTTGCCGCCGGTTTCGGCGCTGTCGACCTTGGCCCAACGCATTTCGACGTTCACCGGCCCGCCATTCTTCGAATAGACGGTGATGGAGCCGCCGGCGATGGACTCTTTCTGGAATTCATCGGCATCCGCCGCGGTGATGGTCGGCACATGCACGCCGGCCGGGTAGGTCGGAGTATAGGCCTTGCTGTCGATGCCAAGACCCGTGGTGCCGTCGGCGACCGTGAAGGTGTCGGTCTTGTTGGCGGCGCCAAGGGTGATCTGAACCTTGCCGCCGACGACGCCGACAGTAGCCGCCGCAGCAGCGGCCCCGCCGTTTGCCTGCAGATCGGTCTGGATCGCCGCCAGGGCGTCCGCGACGCTCTGCACGGTACCGCTGCCATCCGGATCGGCGGCATCGCTGGTGACGTCGATGGCGATATTGCCTTCGCCGACCGAGCCGTCATTGTCGAACTCATAGGTCCGCGTGGTGCCGCCCACAGTGACCTGCATGGTCTCGCCGTCCTTCATCAGGGTGTCGGCATTGACCGTATCGTCGGCAACCGCGGCACCAATGGCAGTGGCAGTGGCGGTGCCTTCAATGCCGAAGGCGCCCGGGCGCAGCAGCTCGCTGCCTTTGACGCCTTGCTGATAGTTCCCGTTCTTGGGCAGCTGCGGCAGGTTCAGCTTGTAGTTGATCGCGGAGGTCTGCTGGGCCGGCAGGAAGGAATTGGAAAGCTTGATCACATCGGCGGAGGAGCCGACCGTATTGCCGGTCTTCGGATCGACCGCCAGGCCCTTGAGGTAATAGCCGGCTCCGTTCACCAGATAGCCGCTCTTGTCGATCTGGAAGTCGCCACGGCGCGTATAGTAGCTCTGGCCCGAGAATGTCGGGTCGCCATCGGCCTGACCGGACGGCGGCTCCACGACGAAGAAGCCCGAGCCGTTGAGCGCCATGAACGTTTCGGTCGATGCCGTCTGGACGTCGCCCTGCACATCGTTGGTGTTGCGGGAATAGGCCATGACTGCGCCCGGCACCTGCTGCTTCAGCGGCGCATCCGGGATCATGTCGATGAAGCTCGTATCCATCCGCTTGTAGCCGACGGTCTGCGAGTTCGCGATGTTGCCCGAGATGTTTTGCAAGGCGAAGGACTGCGCCTGCAACCCGGTTACAGCCGTCGAAAGAGCGCCATAAATGCCCATAAATAAACTCCGTTAGCCCTCAGGCGCACGCAGCGCCCGTTGCCCCTTTCAATGCAAATCGGATGCCAATTTTATAAGACATTGATATTGCTATATATTAATCCATTATTTACCCAAAAGCCGGCTCCCGGAACGACCCTTCCGGCAGGACTGACCACCCTGACGGCAAGTTTTGCCGCGCCCGGCAATCTTGTCGCAGCGGACCAACTCCGCTAAACGCTTCCAGCCTCGCTTGGATTGGAACCGATGCTCTTCAACTCCGCCGACGACTTCGTCAAAGCCCCACGCCACGCCGTAACGGTGTTTGGCATGGCCGGCGTAGGCAAGACCCGGCTCGCCGCGCTGCTGCGCAAGAGCCACTGGTTTCACTATTCGGTCGACTACCGCATCGGCACGCGCCACATGGGTGAATTCATCGTCGACAACTTCAAGGCCGAGGCCATGAAGGTGCCGTTCCTGCGCGACCTGCTGCGCTCGGACTCGATCCGGATCAGCTCGAACATCTCGTTCGCCAATCTGAGTCCGCTCTCGACCTATCTGGGCCGCCCCGGCAACCCTGCGCGCGGTGGCCTGCCACTGCCCGAATACCAGCGCCGGCAGGAGCAGCACCGCGTCGCCGAGATCGCCTCACTTCTTGATGTGCCGCAATTCGTCGAACGCGCCGCGTTGCTTTACGACTACGAGGATTTCATCGCCGATACCGGCGGCTCCCTTATCGAGGTCATCGACCCGAACGATCCGAACGACCCGGTCGTCTCGACCCTCGCCAAACACACCGCCCTGCTCTACATCCGCGGCACCGAGAAGGACGCGGCCGAACTGATCCGCCGTTTTCGCGAGAGCCCCAAGCCGATGTACTATCGTCCGGCTTTCCTCGTCGCCAAATGGAACGAATACAAGCAGCTCAACGGCATCCTCGAAGATGACGCCGTCGATCCCGACGATTTCGGCGCCTGGGGTTTCGAAGCGCTGCTGCATGACCGCCTGCCGCGCTACCAGGCGCTGGCGGACAATTTCGGCTACACCGTCGAGGCATCCGACCTTGCGACAGTGCGAGACGGCGACGAATTCATCGATCTGGTGGCGAGCGCGATTGCGGCCCGAATGCGGTAGCGCACTTGCGCCATCCACAATCCGTTCATTCGCCCCTCCTTTGCCATTTCTCCATGAGGCAATTTCATGCCCATTCGTATTCCCGACAACCTGCCCGCCCGCGCCACCCTTGAGGATGAAGGCGTCGTCGTCATGGATTCGACGCGCGCCGCGCGCCAGGATATCCGCCCCCTCGATATCGGCCTGCTCAATCTCATGCCCAACAAGGAGCGTACCGAGACGCAGTTCACCCGGCTGATCGGCTCCACGCCCTTGCAAGTCAATCTGACGCTGGTGCGCGTCACCGATCACGTCTCCAAGAACACGTCTGAAGATTACCTCAGGACATTCTACAAGACGTGGGAAGAAATTCGCTCCCGCAAGTTCGATGGTTTCATCGTGACCGGGGCGCCCGTTGCCAATATGCCTTTCGAGGAAGTCAAATATTGGCGCGAGATGATCGAGATCATGAACTGGACGCAGACCAACGTCCATCACACCATGTTCATCTGCTGGGGTGCCCAGGCCGCTTTGCATCATTTCCACGGTGCGAAGCGCTACCGCATGGATGAGAAAGCGTTCGGCGTATTCCGTCACCGGCTCGTCAATCCCCGCTCGCATTTCCTGCGGGGCTTTTCCGATAGCCCGATGATCCCGGTATCGCGTTATAACGATATCGCCCGCGATGGCCTCAGCCCGGATCTGGAAATTCTCATTGACAACGATGACATCGGCGTCTGCTTCCTCGATGATCCCAAGCATCGTGCCGTGCACATGCTGAACCATCTGGAATACGACAACCGCTCGCTGGCCGATGAATATCACCGCGATATCAACGCCGGCCTCACGATAGCCCCGCCGACCAATCTGTTTCCCAATGGCGACACGACGGTCGAGCCGGAAAATCGCTGGCGCAGTCACGCCCATCTGTTGTTCCAGAACTGGATCAACGAGATCTACCAGACGACGCCGTATGATCCCGCGAAAATCGGCCAATAACATCAGGCGGGTAACCCCGGTTGCCCGCCGCCTCTTGCAAAGCCGCTCCAACCCCCTACCTTACCGGCGACTTCAATGGGGATGCCGATGGCGCAGTCACCGACTAATGTCGTCGATGAAATCGGCATCGCCCTCGGCAACCTTGCCGACGCCGCTACCGGCGCCTTCACGCCGACGCTCCGGCTGGGTGTTACGGGCCTTTCCCGGGCGGGAAAAACCATCTTCATAACGGCGCTTGTCCACAATCTGCTGACCGGCGGACGCCTCCCAGGCTTTGCGGCGCTGACCGAAGGCCGCTTCATCGGCGCCCGGCTCGCCGAATACCCCGACGCCGCCATTCCGCGCTTCGCCTATGAGCAACATCTCGAAGCCCTGACCGGGCGCGAGCCACACTGGCCCGAGAGCACCAGGCGCATCTCGCAGCTGCGCCTGACGCTCAAATATCAAAGCCGACGCTGGCTCACCGGCTGGTCCGGCCCGTCCACGGTACACCTCGATATCGTGGATTACCCCGGCGAATGGCTGCTCGACCTGCCACTGTTGTCACTCAGCTTCGCCGATTGGAGCGCCGAGGCGCTGGAGCGCGCCCGCCGTCCCGGCTCCGCCACAGAAGCCGGCGCTTTCCTCACCGCGCTCGACGCCATCGACCCGCTGAAAGAAGCCAGTGATGTCGATGCCGAGACCTTGTCGGCGGCCTTTACTACTTATCTTCGCGACAGCCGCAAGGACGGCCGCGCGCTCTCCACTTTGCCGCCGGGCCGCTTCCTGCTCCCGGGTGACCTGGAGGGAAGCCCCGCGCTGACGTTTTCCCCCTTACCCCTACCCGAGCAGCCGGTCCGCTCCCACAGCCTCTACGCCATGCTGCAGCGCCGTTACGAGGCCTATAAGGACGTCGTCGTCAAACCCTTCTTCCGCGATCACTTTGCCCGTCTCGACCGCCAGATTGTCCTTGTTGATACGCTTCGCGCGCTCAATGCCGGCCCGGAAGCCGTCCACGATCTTGAAACCGCGCTGACCGAGGTGCTGTCCTGCTTCCGTCAGGGCGACACCAACCCCTTCCTGCGTCTCATCGCCCGCCGCATCGACCGCATTCTGTTCGCCGCCACCAAGGCCGATCATCTCCATCACACCTCGCATGATCGGCTGGAAGCCATCCTCAACCGCTTGCTCGCCAATGCCGGCCGACGCGCCAAATTCGCCGGCGCCGAGACGCGTTCGCTGGCTCTCGCTGCCATCCGCGCAACACGCGAGGGCGTCATCGAGGAACACGGCGAGAGCCTGCCCTGCATCATCGGCACGCCGATGGCCGGCGAAACGCTCGATGGCACCACCTACGATGGCAAGACGGAAATCGCCTTGTTTCCTGGTGACTTGCCGGAAAATCCGGAATCGGCCTTCGAGCCGGATGGCGCCGTGGATCTCAATTTCCTGCGCTTCGTGCCGCCGCAAAAACTCGACCGCAACGCCGAGGGCGCCGTGGTGCTTCCGCATATCCGCTTCGATCGGGCACTCGATTTCCTTATCGGAGACTGGCTCAAATGAAACGCCCCGTCGCCCGTCCCACCCAGCCCGCTGACGTCGCGGAAGCCGATCTCCGCACCCCGCGTGCATTCGCCCCGGCCCGGGTCGATATCATCGATGAAATCGAACCGGGGTTCGAACCCGAAGTCTTGCCCGAAACGCTGCCCACATCGAAGGGCATGGGCTGGCTCGGGCGTATCGCCTGGGGGGCCGGCGGCCTGCTCGTGTCCTTAGGCCTCAGCCTCGCCGCGGAGCGACTGATCCGCGACCTGTTCGCCCGTTATGAATGGCTCGGCTGGGCTGGCCTGGCGCTGCTGGCGGCTTTCGTCGTCGCTATCGTCTTCATCGCCATCCGCGAGATCTGGTCGCTCCGCCGCCTGCGCAGCCTCGACCGTCTTCGCCACCGCGCCGCCGAAGCCCTGGTCAGCGACAAACGCTCCGACGCGGCCGCCATCATCCGGGAATTGCAGACAATCTACGGCAACCGCGCCGATCTCGCCCGCGCCCGCCAGAACCTCGATGACCACGTCAAGGATATGTTCGACGGCACTGAGATGATTCAGCTTTCGGAACGCACGCTGATGGCGCCGCTCGATGCGCGCGCCCGTGCGCTCACCGCCGCCTCGGCTCGACGCGTGGCGCTGGTGACCGCGGTATCGCCACGCGCCTTGGTCGATATCGCCTTCGTCACTTATGAAAGCATTCGCCTGGGAGGCGCCATCGCCACGCTTTATGGCGCCAAGCCCAGCTTCTTCGGCTTCGTCCGCCTGACCGGCGCCATCCTCGGCCATCTGGCCGTGACTGGCGGCCTGGTCCTGACCGACGGCATCATGGAACAGCTGATCGGCCAGGGGCTCGCCGCCAAGCTGTCCCAGCGCCTTGGCGAAGGGGTCGTCAATGCCCTCATGACTGTCCGTGTCGGCATCGCCGCCACGCGCGTCGTCCGGCCGCTGCCCTTCGATACTCAGGCCCAGCCGCTGGTCCGCGACTTCATCCCGGAACTCGTCAACGTGGCGCAGGGCAAGGCGCCAAAAGGCGACTAGCCCTACTCCGCTGCCGCCAGAGACGTGGCGATGCGGCCGGTGCGATGCGGCACCGCATCGGGATTTTCCTCCAGGAACCGCCGCCGCGCTTCCGTCAGGCGCGCGCTGTTGGTGATCGCCCAGGCGCTGATGGCGCTAAGCGGCTCGAGGAGGTCACGGCCCAGTTCAGTCAATTCATAGTCCACGCGGGGCGGGATCGACGGGGTCACCGTGCGGCTGACCAACCCATCCATTTCAAGATCGCGCAATGTCGACGTCAGCATCTTCTGGCTGATGGTGCCGATAACTCGCTTCAGTTCGCCAAATCGCATCGGGCCATTGCCCAACCGATTGATGATGAGAACTGTCCACTTGCCGCCGATCTGGTGGAGAATCTCGCCGACAGGCCGGCAATTGGCGGAATCATGAGGTTTCATTTCAGTGCCTTCGGTATTAAAAAAGTGCCGTCTTGCGACGCAGGTCAATAGGCACACATATAGCGTCAGTTACCAACCGATACCAGGCATCTTTCCATGCAAAACGTCGCAGTTCTCGTCGGCAGTCTACGCCGCGACTCTATCAACCTGAGGTTTGCCAAGGCCTTGGAGAAACTCGCGGAATCGAAACTTAAGTTTACCTATCTCGATATCGGCAGCCTGCCGCATTACAACGACGACCTGTGGGCCAATCCGCCGGAAAGCGTCCTCACGCTCAAGCGCCAGATCGCAGCGGCTGACGGCGTATTGTTCGTGACGCCGGAATACATGCGCGACATACCGGGCGTGTTGACCAACGCCATCTACTGGGCCGCCCGCCCCTATGGCAAAAGTGCCTGGAACGGCAAGCCCGGCGCAATCGTCGGCACATCTCCCGGCGTCATCGGCACGGCAGCCGCCCAGGTGCATCTGCGCAGCCTGTTGAGCACCATCAACGTCACCCTGATGGGCGAGCCGCAGGTTTATTTCCAGACCAAGCCAGGCCTCATCGACGACAGCTTTACCGTCACCGACGAAGGCTCGCGTGCATTCCTGCAGGGCTGGGTTGACAAATTCTCGGCCTGGATCGATCGGCATGGCGAAGAACGCCAGCAAGCCGCCGCCGAATAGCCAAAAGGCCTGGCGCGACCCGGCCTATTCCTTTGACGCGCTCGGTGCCAGGCGCACCTTGAGCCCGTCCAGCTCATCGCTCATCAGGATCTGGCAGGAAAGCCGTGAATTCGGCTTCTTGTCGAGCGTCGAATAGAGCAGGTCTTCCTCGTCGTCGCTTGGGTCGGCGAGCTTGCCGAACCAGGCGTCATCCACATAGACGTGGCAGGTCGCACAGGCGCAGGCCCCGCCGCATTCGGCCTTGATATTGAGCCCCCAGTCGCGGATCACTTCCATCACCCGCCAGCCCTCGAGGCCCTCGAGCTCATGCTCGGCGCCCGCCTGATCGGTGACGTGTATCTTCATCAGGCGACGCCCAGCTTCTTCTGCAGTTTGGTGGAGCTGGTCGTGTACTGGAAGATCACGCGTTCGTCCGGCGATACGATCTTCTTGGCCGCCTGCGCCATCAACGCCCCTTCGTGAAAGCCGGAAAGAATGAGCTTCAGCTTGCCCGGATAGGTGTTGATATCGCCGATGGCGAAGATGCCAGGAATGGAGGTCGCGAACTTCTCGGTGTCGACCGCGATGAGGTTGTCATTGAGTTCCAGCCCCCAGTCGGCGACCGGCCCAAGCTTCATGGTCAGCCCGAAGAACGGCAGCAGCCGCGTCGCCGGAATGCTCATGTCGCCGGCATCCATGGTGAGATGCACGTGGTTGAGCTGACCGTTTTCGCCGTCGATCTTGGCGATCTGGCCAAGCAGGAAGTTGATCTTGCCCTCCATCACCAGCTCTTTCATACGATTGACCGAGGCCGGCGCCGCCTTGAAGGCATCGCGCCGATGCACCAGCGTCAGCGAGCGCGCGATCGGCTGCAGGTTCAGCGTCCAATCGAGCGCCGAGTCGCCCCCACCGACGATGACGACGTCCTGGTTGCGGAAGTCCTCCATCTTGCGGACGGCGTAGAACACCGACTTGTTCTCGTAAGCTTCGATGTTTTCGACCGGCGGGCGCTTGGGTTGGAAAGAGCCGCCGCCGGCAGCGATCACCACGACCTTGGTGATGAACGTCTCATCGGCATCGGTGGTCAGCCGGAAGCTGCCATCAGCCTGCTTTTCCAGCGTATTGACCATGCGGTTGAAATGGAACTCGGGATTGAACGGCGCGATCTGCTGCAGCAGATTGTCTGTCAGCCCCTGCCCGGTCACCACGGGAAAAGCCGGAATATCGTAGATCGGCTTTTCGGGATAAAGCTCGGCGCACTGCCCGCCGGGCCGGTCAAGAATGTCGATGAGATGGCATTTGAGATCGAGCAGCCCGAGTTCGAAGACCGCGAACAGGCCCACCGGGCCCGCGCCGATCACAACCACATCGGTGACAATTTCGTTTCCGCTCATCTCAATTCCAATTTTCTGGATGAGGCTCACCCTCACCCTTGATCCCTCCCCTCATGGCAAGGGGCAGGAAGACAAAAGAACCGCACGCTCTGAGCTTGGGAAGGATCGGGAGAGCCTGCCCCATCGCCTCCCTCCCCTGTGGGGAGGGACCGAGGGTGGGGGTTGGAAGTCTGTTACACGGCCCGCCGTAGATAGGGTCGCGTACCCATCGGCACCTCGGTCTTGCCGACCGGCTGGTAGAAGATATCGACTTCCGCCAGCGAACCCTCTTCCAGCGCCTTGCGGGTTGGAGCGTGGGTTACGACAAATGCCGTGATGCCGCAACGGCGCATCAGGGGTACCTGGTCGGCCAGCACGTCGCCAACCGCCCGGATCTCGCCCTGATAGTCGAAGCGCTCATTCAACAGGCGTGCCGTCGAATAGCCCCGCCCATCCGTAAAGGCCGGGAAGTTGATGGCGATCGAAGCGAAGCGGCCAAGATCATCCGCCACCGTTTCGATAGCGTCGGAGGGAGCCACAAGCAGACCCAGCGGGTGCGGATTGCTGAGGAAGGCCTCGCGATCGGCCAGGAATACCGGCAGCGGCACATGCACATAGCGGGCAGAATCCGCCTGGTCGGTCTCGCTCCACGCATGGAACGGATCGGCGATGAAGGCCCCATCCTTGAACAGGTTCCGCTCGGTATTCAGCATCGGGTGCGCAATGGCTCCATTGAAGTCGAAATGGATACCGCATTCCTTCTTGTTGAGCCCCCGCCAACGGCCGGCCCGCGGGTCTTCACCCTCGGCCACGATCGTGGTGCAGGGGGCACAGCCGATCGACTTGTAACCCTTGTCGAACAGCGGATGCTCCGGCAGTCCATGCTCGAGCTTGTATGCGTTGACATCGGCATCCGTAAAGTAGGCCAGCGGATTGACCTTGATGCGATCGTCACTGGTCAGCTCGAAATGCGGCAACACGCCGCGCTCCTTGGTCTGGTAGCGCTTGCGCCCGGTCACCCAGCCACCAAAACCCTCGATGGCGATGTCCAGCGGTTCGGTCTTGCGGATATGGCAGCACGAATCCGGATCGCTTTCCCACAAATCGCCCTTGGGATCGAAACGCGCCAGATCCTTGGCATCAGGCTTCAGCGCAATAACGTTGCTGAGCCCAAGATGCCGCTTCAGCGTCTCGACATATTCGAGCGTCTCGGGGAAATGCTTGCCGGTTTCGAGGAAATACACCGGCAGGTTCTTGTCGACTTGCGCCACCAGGTGCAGCAGTACGGCAGAATCGGCGCCGAACGACGACACCATGGCAAGATCGCCAGGCAGGATTTCCTCGACGGCCTGCCGGAGAACGCCGACAGCGTCCATTTCGTCGAACATGCCGTTGAGCGCGATAACCCCCAGGGCACGGAGCTTGTCAGGTTTATGAGCAGGCGCCAGCGCCTCAGCCAACTGCATAGAGAGCCTCCTTGAATGGAGCATCGCCCAGCCGCCGCACCGCCGCAATGAACGGCTCCTCCGCGCTTTCACGCTTGGCGATATAGAAATCCACCAGACGTTCGATAGCGTCCGGCACGGCCTCGGCTTCGAAGCCCGGCCCCAGAATCTTGCCGACTGCGGCATTCTCAGTCGCGTCGCCACCCAGGGTGATCTGATAGAGCTCGCCGCCCTTCTTCTCGACGCCCAGGATGCCGATATGGCCGACATGATGATGGCCGCAGGCATTGATGCAGCCGGAAATCTTGATCTTGAGATCGCCGATATCCTGCTGGCGCTGGGGGGCCGCAAATTTCTCCGAGATCGCTTCGGCGATCGGAATCGAGCGGGCGGTGGCCAGCGAGCAGAAATCCATGCCCGGGCAGCAGATGATGTCGGTGATGAGCCCGGTATTGCCATCGGCAAGCCCGGCCGCCACCAACCCGTCATAAACGGCCCTGAGATTGGCGACCTTGACATGCGGCAGAACCAGGTTCTGCTCATGCGTCACCCGCAATTCGTCGAACGAATAGCGCTCGGCGAGATCGGCGACTGCCTCCATCTGCTCGGCTGTCGCATCCCCCGGCGGCTTGCCGACCGGCTTCAGCGAAATCGTGACGCTCACATAGCCGGGCTGCCGGTGCGAATTGAGGTTGTGCTCGAGCCAGTCGCCATAGGCGGGGTCGAGGATCTTCTCGCGGGCGATATCGATCGCCGTCGCCGAAATGGTCTGGAAGTTCGGCGCCGTGAAATAGGCGCCGATCCGGTCGAGTTCCTCTTGCGGCAGCGTCAGCACACCGCCGCGTATCTCGGCGAACTCTGCCTCGACCTGCCCCTTGATGGTTTCGAGGCCTTCCTCATGGACGAGGATCTTGATGCGGGCCTTGTACTTGTTGTCGCGCCGGCCATAGCGGTTGTAGACCCGCAGGATGCTCTCGAGATAGGCCAGGAGGTGCTCGTGCGGCACGTAGCCATTGATGAGCTTGCCGATCATCGGCGTGCGCCCCAGGCCACCACCCACCCACACTTCCCAGCCGATGTCGCCGGCCGCATTGGTGACCGCCTGCAGGCCGATATCGTGGAAGCGGATCGCCGCCCGGTCGCTCGCCGCCCCGGTCATCGCAATCTTGAATTTGCGTGGCAGGAAAGTAAATTCCGGGTGCAGGCTCGACCATTGCCTGAGGATCTCGGCGACCGGCCGCGGGTCGATGACCTCATCGGCCGCCGCGCCCGCGAACTGGTCGGTGGTGATATTGCGGATGCAGTTGCCCGACGTCTGGATGGCATGCATCTCGACCGAGGCCAGGTCGGCCAGGATCGCCGGCACGTCCTTGAGCCTGGGCCAGTTGAACTGGATGTTCTGCCGCGTGGTGAAATGGCCATAGCCGCGGTCATATGTGCGCGCGATATGGGCCAGCATGCGCACCTGACGCGAAGCCAGCGTCCCATAGGGCACCGCAATACGCAGCATGTAGGCGTGCAGTTGTAGATAGAGCCCGTTCATCAGCCGCAGCGGCCGGAACTGGTCCTCGCTCAACTCGCCGCTGATGCGCCGGCGCACCTGGTCGGCAAACTGGCTGGTGCGCTCGTTTACGAACGCAACGTCGAATTCGTCATATCGATACATGGCCGTCTTCACCTAAATGCTGCCGGTCGAACCCCGAAGTGGTCGGCCCTTTGGCGCGGATGCGCTCGCGCAGCCGCTCCGGAACGATAGCGCCGTCGATCACGGCTACTTTTTCAATCTCGATACCCACGATCTGGAGCGTCGCCTTGCTGGCCTTGATCACCGCATCGCGCGCTTCCACCTCATCGGTGCCGAAGAGGCGGGCCTGAGCCAGCGCCTCCACCCACTCACCACTGGGGGAGAAATATACGGCCGCGCCCGAAAGCAGCTCGTTGCCTGCAAGAATTTCCATCACGCTACCTTGTACTGCTGCGCAGCCAGGGGCGCCGCATCGGCCCAATCGCCATGCGCCACTGCCTCGCCTACGAATATGATTGCCGGCCCGTCGGCGAAGTCCACCTGCCCGCTGGCCAACGCATCGAGCGTACCGTAGTGCAGCGAACGATTGCTGCGCCCGGCATTGACCACGATGCCGACCGGCAAGCTGCCCTCAGCACCACGCGCGACCAGCTTCATCGCCACTTCTGCGGCGATGGACTTGCCCATATAGAGCGCCAGCGTCAGCCCCGACTGCGCCAGCACCGCCCAATGATCGAGCTCCGTGTCGTCGGCCCCATGGGCGGTCGCCATCACGAAGCCGGAGGAAACCTTGCGCAAGGTGACGGGCGTCGCCGTATCGGCTGCGGCGGCGAGCGCCGCGCTGATACCGGGCACGATGGCGTAGCCGATTCCGGCCTTGCGCAGCGCCTCGATTTCCTCGCCGGCGCGCCCGAAGACCATGGGATCGCCGCTCTTCAGCCGCGCCACTTTCTTGCCCTCGCTTGCCAGCCGGACGAGCAGCGTATTGATCTGCGCCTGGGAGAAGGAGTGATGGCCCTTGGCCTTGCCGACGGAAATCCGTTCCGCGTCCCGCCGGCCCATGTCGACGACAACACCCGGCACCAGCTGGTCATGCACGATGACATCGGCTTCCTGTAGCAGGCGCTGGGCCCGCAGGGTCAGGAGATCTTCCGACCCCGGCCCTGCCCCGATCAGCCAGACCACGCCCTGATGCGCGGCCTGTGCATGGCGTTGCAGCAGCGCTTCGCCTGCCGCCTGCCCATCGCCCCGCAGCACCGCCTGCTCGATAACCGGCGACGTCACGAGGTCCTCATAGAAGGGGCGCGCACCAACCTTGGGCAGCATCTGTGCCACACGGCCCCGCAAAGCGCCCGCCAGTTGCGCCACAAGCCCCAGGTTCGGCGACAGCAGCGCCTCGATCCGCGCCCGCACCAGTCGCGCCAGCACCGGCGCCGCACCGTCCGACGATATGGCGATGGTCAACGGCGCGCGCTCGACGATCGAAGGCGTATAGAAATCGCTCTCGTCCGGTACGTCGACGACATTGAGCGGGACGCCCTGCTCACGCGCGGCGCGCATTGCGGCTTCGCCGTCGGCACCGTGATCGGCAACGAATACCAATGCGGCGCCGGCAAGATCGCCAGCCATAAAGGCACGCTCGATGAGGGTAACCGGAAGAGTGGAAAAATCGGCCTCGATGTGGGACGAAATAATCACTACTAAAGCAGTCGTCTTAATCGCCAATCGGGCTTTGTTGAGGGCTTCTTCTCCACCGCCGATAATGACGATGCGCTGACCCTTAACTTTGTAGCTCAACGGAAATGTGTTGAGTTCACCCATCGGAGACCTTTTAACGAAGCCCGGAACATAGTTGAATTCGGGCCTTCTACACAAGCCGTTGAAATCCAATAGCTATTTTATTCCACCTGCGATCCGCGCCGTAGAACGCCACAAAGATCCCGCAAGGGTCGCCGCGAAATGAATCCAGCTTTGCCGAATTTCGTGGAATGGGCCCGCTCTATCCCTGCCGCGACGGCACGCGCACGATCAGCCCGTCGAGCTGGTCACGCACCTTGATCTGGCAGGAGAGACGGCTGGTGGGGCGCACATCGAAAGCGAAATCCAGCATGTCTTCTTCCATCATCGATGGGCCGCCCACGGCTTCCGCCCAGGCATCATCGACATAGACGTGGCAGGTTGCGCACGTACACGCACCGCCACATTCGGCGACGATGCCGGGGACAGCGTTCATTATGGCATTTTCCATCACGGTGGAGCCATTCTCGGCTTCCACGTCATAGCGCGTGCCGTTGTCTTCGACATAGGTGATCTTGGTCATCAAGGAAAACTCGAGGAGATGTTGCGCCGGATATAGCGGCGACCCCGGCGGATCACAAGGCAGGCGCCTGCCGGTCTCGAGCCGGCAGTCGAGCACGATTGCGTGCCCGGCTAGCGAAAGGTCCCTATTCGGCTTCTGTTGCCAGCAGTTCGCCGATGAAGGCGCTCACTTCGTGAACCGCCATATCGATATCGTCGATGCGTTCGGGATTGACGATGCCGGCCCGGACTTCATCCTCGGCAATCATGGCCAGGTCTGCGATCCCCCAGGCCCCCACGCCGGACGAAGCACCGCGAAGCGAATGGAGATGCATGATCAGCTCTGCCGGGGTGACGCTGTTTTCAAGCTTGGCGAATGTGCTCTGCATGTACTGCTCATATGTGCGCAGCACCTCGTATTCGAGGCCGGAGTCCCCCAGGGTCTGCTTGGCGAGATGCACAAGATCGATCGGACGGTGCGATCTTGATGCACCTTTGCCGATGGGGGCGAATGCTTCTATTATCCGTGCCATGCCCGAATTCCCTGTCGCCGGACCGCTGTTTGTCCGTTGAGAATGAGCCTAGGCTGTGGCAGTGAATCGCCGATTAAGCCTTATGGTAAACGGCTCGAACCCCTTATGGCTCAAGGGGTTGACCCGTTTACTCACTGCAAAAGTTAACCCTTTTTTAAGAAAAGGTTCGGTTTGCATTAAATTGAATGTATAAACGTCTGTTACCAGCGCGCGGCGGCGTAGGTGCCGGGACAATACGGGGCGTTTACCTCAAATTGTACCCTTTTGGGGTTTCTCCTGGAAACGGGTTAAGTCTCATTATGGCTTGCGCGTGCCGTCCTGTCGCCTATGTGCCGACGCGAGAGTTGTAAAGAGTATGGCCAAGCAAACCAATTCCCCTGCGAACGATCCCGCCGCGTTGGCATTCTCAGCCGTCGAGGACGCCCTGAAGGGATCGGTGTTCAACCTCGACAAGCCGTCTGAGGCCGCCGCTACGCCGCGCCGGCGTGATGGGGGCAGCCTGTCCGAACGTCTGCGCACTGCCGACCGCCAGGCCGCCCTGGCAGGCTCGGTTGCCAATGACGACCGGCTCAACAGCTCGAAGATTCTATATGGACTGCAGCCGCGGTCCTCCTCTCGCGCCATCCTGATCGCCACTATCCTCTCTCTTCTCTGGATCGTCGGTACGGCCATCACCGGCTTCCTGCGCTATCGTGACCAGTTCACGGACACCACGCGCCTGACTGCTTTCGTCGGCACGCTCGAGTTCCTGGTCCTTATCGGCATCGTCGTCATTCCGGTGGTCGCCTTCTATGCCATCGCGACGCTCGTCCGCCGGTCCGGCGATTTGCGCCTGGCCGCAACCTCCATCACCCAGGCCGCCGTACGGCTGGCCGAACCCGAGACCACCGCCGCCGACAAGGTCGCCTCCGTTGGCCAGGCCGTGCGCCGCGAAGTCACTGCGCTCGGGGACGGGCTGGAACGCGCTCTGTCGCGCGCCGGCGAACTCGAGGTGATGATCCACAACGAGGTCACCGCGCTCGAAAAGACCTATTCGGAAAACGAACAGCGCATGCGTTCGCTCATCGCCGAACTCGCCAACCAGCGCGAAGCGGTGATCACCAATACGGACCGCGTGCGCGAGGCGATCACGGAATCGCATGGTGGACTGGTCTTCGATCTCGAAGCCATCAGCCAGCGCATTTCCGGCACTATCGTCGAAAGCGGCGGCAACCTCACCCGGGCCTTGGAATCGGCGGGCAACACGCTGAATTCCGCTTTCAGCGACCGCACGGATTCCTTTGTCTCCCTGGTCGACAACCGCGCCAACGATCTGGTTTCCCAGCTCGACAATCGGACCAGTGATCTGGTTTCGCAGATCGACGAAAGCGCCAACCGCCTCAATACGACACTCGAAGATCGCGCCGCGATGGTGACCAACACCTTCGACAGCCGCACCATGGAAATGAACTCGGTCATCGAGGCGCGCATGGCGGCCCTCACCGAAGCGCTCGACCAGCGCTCGGTCTCGCTCGCCGGCGATATCGAAGACCGCACCAATTCCCTGTCACGCCTGCTGACTGATGGCGGTACAACCCTCCTTGAACAACTGCGCGACCGCGGCATCGAGGTCGGCACGACCCTGGACGCCATCGGCGCCCGCATTGCCTCGGACGTCACCAGCCGCTCGCATGACGCCGAGATCATGCTGGGCTCGCTAAGCCGCCAGCTCGACGAGAGCGTGGCCATCCATCTCAACTCGATGGAAAGCCGGCTGCAGTCTGCCGTGATCGAAATCGGCGGCGCCCTGGACGAATCGTCCGAGCGCGCCCGGCTGACTCTCGCCACCGCCGGCTCGGATTCGCTCGGTCAGTTCGACAGCCGTCTCGACGAGATCGCCTCCAGCATCGATGCGCGCCTGCATACGCTCGACAACGTTCTCGGCGACAAGGGCGACCGCGTCATCGAATCCCTCGACAAGCACAGCAGCAGCTTCACCGAGCGCGCCAATGTCCTGGAAATGGCGCTGGACGAACAGTCCGGCCGTTTCAATGACGTCATTTCCCAGCGGACGCGCGAAATGGCCGATGCGTTGGGAGATCACTCGCGCCGCATCACCGATACCATCGGCGATCGCACCGCGGCCATGACCTCAAGCCTTGAAGGTCATGTTCAGACTCTCGCCAGCGCTCTCGACGGTCGGAGCGAAAGCCTCACCGCCAAACTGACGGATCAGGTAAACTCGCTCGCCGAAACCCTGGACGGCCGCACCAAACGCATTGCCGACACCATCGCCACCCATAACAGCGAGCTGGCCACGACACTCGACAGCAGCACGGAGCTGCTGGCCGAAGCGTTGGACAGCCGCACCGAGCGGCTATCGAAAACACTCAGCAGCCGGGCCGAACTGCTTACCGAAACCCTGGACGACCGTACGGAGCGGTTGACCGAAACCCTCAGCAACCGGGCCGAGCTGTTCACCGAAACGCTCGACAGCCGCGCACAGCTCATGGCCGACACCATCGCCACCCACAGCAGCGAGCTGGCCACGACGCTGGAGAGCCACACCGACCGCTTCTCCGAGACCATCGCCAATCGTACCGGCGAATTGGCCGATACGCTGGGCAACCGCGTCGGCGCCCTCGAAAGCGAGATCGAGGCCCGCACGATCCGCCTGTCGACCGAGCTCGACCGGCGCACCGAACGTCTGTCGGAAACCCTTCATAGCCGCGCCAACGAAATGTCCGAGGCGCTGCAAAACCATACGGCAACGCTTTCGAGCGCCATCGACGAGCGCACCGGTGTGCTGTCGACGACCCTGCAGCAGCGCACCGAGAACTTCTCGGGCGCCCTGGGCGAACATACGCAACACCTTTCGAGCGCACTGAACGACCGCACCGACGCCCTGATCGCCGCCCTCGATGGCCGCACCAGCGTGTTGACCGGCGCTCTGGACACAAGGACGGGAACGCTCACCAGCACTCTCGATGACCAGACCAGCCGCCTGACCGGTGCCCTGGAGCAACGCACCAATACCCTGACCGGTGCGCTCACCGATCATACGAGCCTGCTCACGGGCGCCCTGGAGCAGCGCACCAATACCCTGACCGGCGCGCTGAGCGATCACACCACCCTGCTCACGGGTGCCCTCGATCAGCGGACCGGTACCCTGACGAGCGCCATCGCCGATCACGCCACCCGGCTCTCGGACGCTCTCGATCAGCGCACCAGCACGCTTACCGGCGCCATCGCAGATCACACCAGCCTCCTCACGGACGCCCTCGATCAGCGGACCAGCACTCTCACCAGCGCCATCAACGACCGCGTGGACCATCTTGCCGCGACCTTGGACGAGCGCTCGGCCGAGGTGACCAACGCTCTCGACGGCCGCACCCGCCAGCTCGCCGGCGCCATCGGCATGCGTTCGCAGGAACTCTCAGACGCCCTGGGCCTCAGGACCCAGCAGCTGTCCGATACTTTGGGCAGCCACACCGCCAACATCGCCAATGCCATCGGCGACCGGACGGTCGAGTTGGCACAGACGATCGAGGAACAGGGCCTGGCCGCGCAGGGCAAGATCGACAACAGCCTGCGCAGCGTTTCCGACACCATGGATGCGCGCACCAGCCAGCTGTCCGATATCATTGCCAGCAAGGTGGCCGAGGTCAACGACAGCCTGGGCCGTGGCATCGACGACGCCATCCACCGCATCGAGGCAGCAGAGGGCGGCGTGACCTCACGGATCGACAGCGCCGCCGCCACCGTTGGCGAGAGCACCCAGCGCGCCGCGTCGCTCATCGAAGCCGGCGTCGAATCCGCCCGCAAATCGCTCACCGAACTGGTTGACGATCGGTTGGGTACCCTGCCCGAGGCCATCACCGCCCGTGCCGACATCACCGCCGACCGTTTGGCCGCGCTCAACACCGCCATCAATACGGCGATGGTACAGTCGATGGCCGACCTCGAATCCGGCGCCGACCGCATTGAGGCGACGATCAACGAACGCCTCGTTTCCGCGACCTCCAATATCTCCGCCGAAGTCGCCGCCCAGGCAGATCGCATGGACACTGCCGTGCGCTCGGCCCTGGTGCAGATCCACGCCGCGGCCCGGACCATCGACGACGTCGTCACCAACAAGGCGGTTCTCGCCGCGCGCGACATCGGCGTCAGCATGAACGAACTCAATCGCTCGGTTGCCGACCACACCAACGCCTTTGCGGCCCTGGTGGACGAGAAGTCCGGCCAGTTGCACGGTCTGCTTGCCGGTCACGGCAACCTGCTGCGCGAAGCCCTCGCCGAAAGCGCTCATGAGGCCGAGGACATCATGGCGGTGTCGACCTCGCGCATTCTTACCGACGTCACCTCGGCGCTGGGCAAGCTCAACGACTCCAACCTGCTGCTGCAGCGGGTGTTGGATACCTCGACCAACAATCTCGCCAATCTCGAGAACTCCGTCGCCCAGCAGACGCAGACCTATTCCAACACCGTGCGGGACGCCATCGGCTCGACCGAGCAGGCTGGACGGCTCGTTACGGAACACGTCTCGGCGCTGCAGAGCACCATTCGCGGCATGCTCAACGAATTCGGCGCCCTGCTCGGCAACCTGGACGTCGAGGCCCGCAGCATGAACAGTGCCGCGCAGAACCTGCAGCAGACCGGCGAGTTCACGCTGCAGACGCTGGAAGATCGTCGCGGCGCCATGGATGCCCTGGCCACCAGCTTCGCCTCGCGTGCCGACGAGATCGATGGCCGTATGCGCGGCTTTGCGCAATCGATCGCCGATACCGTCAACGATACCGAGCGTCGCATGATCACCGCCCGCAAGGCGATGGAAGATGCGTTGAGCCAGACGGCGGTGTCGGTGCAGGATGCACTTGAGAACAACTCGCAGAGCGTTGCCGACGCCCTGACCCAGACCACCAGCCGCGTCAACGCCGCCCTGTCGCTCACCACCGGCAACCTCAGCAATGTCCTGGGCAATGCGACCAGCACCGTGCAGGACGCACTCGATGCGACGACCAGCGAAGTTACCGGCAAGCTCGGTGAATTCCGCCAGGCCGCCAATGCCGAGAGCAAGCATGCCGACGACGTCCTGCGCCAGACGCACCAGGCCATGGTCGGCGAAATGCAGCGCGCTCTTGAAGAGGCCACCCGCCGCTTCAACGATACTGCTTCCGCCATGCGCGCCACGGCGCGCGAAGTCGGCAGCGAACTGGAGGCAACCCGTTCGGAACTGCAGCGCGGCGTTGTCGAGCTGCCCGAAGAGACCCGTGCCAGCGCAGCCGCGATGCGCCGCGTCGTGTCCGAGCAGATCGAGGCGCTGAGCGAGCTCAACGCCATCGTCCGCTCGCAGTCGGCTACCCACGATTTCGAGGATCGCCGCCAGCCGTCGCGTCCGGCCCCGCAGCCTGCCAAGCAGCAGCCGGCACCGCAGCAGCCGCGCCAGGAAGCCTATTGGCAGCCCGAGGAAGCTGCACCGCAGCGCCAGCCGGAACGTCAGGCAGCGCCCACACAGCAGCGCCAGCCCCAGGGTGATACCGATATCCTCGGCGCCATCCCGCGCCAGCAGCCTCAGGTTCGTCAGCAGCCGCGTCCGGCCGCGCCGACCTTTACGCCGGCACCGGCGGCGCAGCCCGCTGCCGCCGCCCCTGCCGCACAGCGCGATGACGCAAACAATGGCGGCTGGCTGCGCGATGTGCTGCGCAACGCCACGGCCGCCAAGCAGGCCGGCACCGCTCAGGCGGCGCAGCAGCAGACCAATCTCTCGGGTCTCACCGATGAAATCGCCCGCGCCATGGACGGGAGCGCCTTCGCCGATGCCTGGTCGCGTTACCAGGCAGGCGAATCCAACGTGTTCTCGCGCCGGATCTACACGCTCAGCGGCCAGGGCACTTATGACGACGTGCGCAAGAAGCTGCAGCGCGACCAGGATTTCGCCCGCACGGCGAACGCCTACATGGTCGAGTTCGAGCAGTTGCTGAAGCGCGCCGCACAGGGCCCGCAGCCGGCGGTGGAAACCCGTGAATATCTGCTGTCGGATCGCGGCAAGGTCTACACCATGCTGGCTCACGCCAGCGGCCGCCTCAGCTGATATTCCCTCAGAGCGCCAAATCCTGAACCCCGCGGTCCGCCGCGGGGTTTGTGTTTAAGGGCCCCTCTTCCTATCCATTCGCCGCAACCGGACGGGTCTTGGGACCCATCATTCGGATGGAGATCAGGACGCAGAGCGCACCCATGAGCGCGAAGCCGCCTGCGACGAGATAGGCATGCGGCCCCATTCCGCCCACGAGCCAGCCAAAGCCGAGCAGCGCGATCACCGACATCACCTGTTGCAGCATGACGAAATAGCCCTGCGCCTCAGCCGCGATCTCCTCGCTGGTCCAGTTGGTGATGAAATGCACCGAGGCGAGCAGGCCCATCGAAAAGGTGAACGCCTGCAACAATTGCAACGCGATCAGCACCAGCACCGGTGGTGAGAACGCCATCGCCGACCAACGTACGGCAGCCACCAGCGCCGAAAACAGGATCAGGTTACGGGCGGAGAACCGCGATGCGACCCGCCTCCAGGCGAACATCATCCCGGCTTCCGCAAAGGCGCCGAGCGCGATCAGCGGGCCGATCACCGATTCAGAGATGCCTTGCTGCTTCCAAAGCAGCGCCGCGAAGGCATTGACGATGTAGTGCGTGCCCGCAACCATGGCGAAACAGAAGAGCGGCAGCACGAACCACCATTTCAGCATTTCACGAGCCCGGCCGGCGATCTCAAGATTGGCGGCAAGCGTCGGCTGTTGGGCGGGCGCCCTGAACTTGGGCAGCGTCATGGCGGTCACGGCGCGCAACGCCGTAAGCGCGATGAACAATGGCACGAAAATCGCCGCCCCATACCAGGCGACGAGAAAACCCGTAATGGCGTTGAACAGCATATAGCCGACCGTGCCCCAGGCCCGGATCGTGCCATAATCGGTGCCGCGCCGCCGTGTCATGCGCATGGCCGCGGCGTCGGCCACTGGGCCGACTGCCGCATTGGGCAGGGACGCCAGCGTCCACACCAGCAACACACCCCAGAACTCGTTGACGAAGAACAGGCCAACCGGAATGGCGGCGGTGAGAATGCAGCCGATGATGATGACCGAACGCCAGTCGCTTGCCCTGTCGGCGATGCGGCCGACCAGCACGTTGAGCAGCAGCATCGCCAGCATCGGCAAGGCGTTGATGATGCCGATCTGGTCGGGCGTGATACCCTTTTCCGACAGCCAGATCGGCAACACCGTCACCGTCGCGCCGGAGCCCATGAACTGGGTGAAATAAAACACCGTGGTGCGGAACTCGGGCGATCGGCCGCGCGCCTCGGATATCGAATTCATGGAAAGGAACTCCGGACGAAGAATCCGTCCGAAAGTCAAACTGCGCGTTTCACCATTCTCTGGCAAGTCTCAGCGTTAATCCAACCTCAAGCCAGCCGGTTGAGCCCGCCATGGACTGGAAGAGACGATTAAACTAGACTTGGCTTGTTATATTCGATCGCGAGGCATTAACGCCCTTGACCAGTCCTGCAGTCCAGCCGGCAATTCCCGAACGTACCGCGGCGCGCCTGTTGCATGTGCTGAAGGCGCGCGGGCCGCAGACAGCGGCGGCATTGGCTGAGCAGCTTGCCGTCACCGCCGTGGCGGTGCGCCAGACGCTGGAGCGGCTGGAGATCGAAAAGCTGGTGTCTTTCGAGGATCATCGGCTATCGGTGGGCCGGCCCAAGCGCCACTGGCAACTCACATCTGCCGGCCACGCCCGTTTCCCCGACAGTCACGCCACGCTGACGCTCGATCTGCTCAATGCCACCCGCGCCGTTTTCGGCGAGGCCGGCCTGGCCCAGCTGGTGGCCCACCGCGAGGCCTCCACTCTCAACAATTATCGGCAGCAGCTGGCGCCCCTCCCCGGCCTTTCCGCCAAGCTGCAACGCCTCGCCGAGATGCGCAGTGCCGAGGGCTACATGGCGGAAGCACGCGATGGTGGCGATGGCCTGCTCTTCATCGAAAACCATTGCCCGATCTGTGCGGCCGCGACACGCTGCCAGGCCTTGTGCCGTTCGGAACTGGACGTCTTCACGGCCCTGCTCGGTCCGGACGTCGAGGTCGTGCGCCTCGATCACATCGTCGCCGGGGCGCGCCGCTGCGCCTACCGGATCACCGCCAGGGCCGCATGAGCGTCATGGCCGCCGCTCGCCCTTGGCGGGCTTCAGCCACAACGACACCACCACACAGACAGTGGCGACGATCCCAAGCCCTGCCGCGATAAGAAAGGCCTTGGCGCCCAAGCTTGCCACCAGGGTTCCAAACACCAGCAGAATGCAAACCGTCGCCGCCTGCTGCAGCACGAAGGCGAACCCCTGCGCCTGGGCGGCGATTTCCTCGCTGGTCCAGTTGGCGATGAAATGCACCATGCCGAAATACCCCACCGCATAGGTCAGCGCGTGCAGGCATTGCAGCCCGAACAGCACCACGACGGGTGGATTGAATGCCATCGCCGTCCACCGCACGATGGTGGCGACAGATGCCAGGAGAATCATGTGGCGCGCCGAAATGCGCCCGCCGATGCGTTTCCAGAAAAACATCATCGTCGCCTCGGCCCCGGCGCTGATGGCGATCAATGGTCCGATCAGGGCCTCCGAGACGCCATGCTCCTTCCACACCAGGCCGGCGAAGGCCCCCAGGATCGAATGATTGGCCTGCAAGAGCCCGAAGGCCACCAGCGGCAGGACGAACCAGGGACGCAGAACCTCCCGCAGCCGGCCGGCCCGCGGCGCCGTCTCGGCGAGCGTCGGCACCGTGGCCGGGGCCCGAAACCGCGGCAATTGCAGCGACACAACGAGACGCAACAGCGACATCGCCAGGAACAATGGCAGGAAGGATGCCTCGCCGAAACTCGCGGTGATGAAGCCCGCCATGGCGGCGATGATCATGTAGCCAACCGTGCCCCAGGCGCGCACGAAGCCGAAATCGCTGCCGCGCCGCTGCGTCAGGCGCAAGGTCGCCGCATCGATGACAGGTGGAATCGAGCCGGCGGGCAGCGTCAACAGCGTCCACACGA
Source organism: Devosiaceae bacterium (assembly GCA_036499825.1). Classification (GTDB taxonomy): domain Bacteria; phylum Pseudomonadota; class Alphaproteobacteria; order Rhizobiales; family Devosiaceae; genus Paradevosia. The sequence goes on along the minus strand of DASYCZ010000026.1, from coordinate 95,611 downwards.
GCAGGATGCCCCAGAAGTCGTGGGTGAAGAACAGGCCGATGGGAATGAGGCCTGCCGTCACCGACATGATGATGATTACTTGCCGCCAGTCGCTGGCTCGGTCGGCAATGCGGCCCACGAACAGGTTCATCGCCAACATGGCCAGCACCGGCAGCGCATTGATGATGCCGATCTGCTCGGAATTGATGCCTTTTCCGGCGAGCCAGATTCCGAAATACACCGACGCCGTCGCCCCGCTGGAATAGACGGTGAAATGAAATGCCGCAGCCCGCAGCTCGGGCGTCAGAGCGGTCAGCCTCATGGTCGTCGTCATGGAATATTCCGCGCGGAAAAGTCCGCTACAGTTGAGCTAGGCGAAAGCCGCCGGCCCTGACAAGAGGGACTTGCATCGTTTCCATAATGGGATTGCGCGGAGGCGTCGTCGCCCGGATCAGGCGGCGCGGACGCGTTGTTGCGTTGCGGGCGCCAACTGGCTGCGGAACTGTTCGGCCGCCGCCGCCCAGGTGAAGCGCGCCGCGTGTGCGCAGGCGGCGTTCTGGTCCAGCGTCAGCGCCCGCCGCACCGCCACCGCCAGATCATCATCCATAGCCCCGCATGAGGGGTCGGTCAGCACGTCGATCGGGCCGATCACCGGATAGGCGGCGACTGGGACGCCCGAACTCAGCGCCTCGATCATGACATTGCCGAAAGTGTCGGTGACGCTGGGAAATACGAAGACATCAGCGCTGCGATAGAGCGCCGCGAGCTCCTCGCCGTGACGCTTGCCGAGGAAAACCGCTTCCGGATAGGCCCGTTTCAGCTCCTCGAGCTGCGGCCCGTCGCCGACCACGATCTTGGTGCCGGGCACGTCGAGCTTGAGAAAGGCGGAAACGTTCTTCTCCACCGCAACGCGGCCCACATGCAGCAGATGCGGCCCCGGCAGGTCGAGGAATTCCGTCTTCGGGCCGGGCCGGAACAGGGTGTTGTCGACGCCGCGTGACCACAGCGCCAGATTAGAAAAATTGTGCCGCTTCAACTCGTTCAGAACCGATGGGGTCGGCACCATGGTGGCCGCTGCCCCGCTGTGGAACCAGCGAAGATAGGCATAGCTCCATTCGGATGGCACCGGCACGCGCGCCGCCACATATTCGGGGAAACGCGTATGATAGCTGGTCGTGTAGGCGAGGCCGCGATCCATGCAATGGAACTTGGCCTGCAGGCCGAGCGGCCCTTCGGTGGCGATGTGGATATGGTCGGGCGCGGCGCGCTCGATGGCTTCCGCAACGGCGCCCAACGGCGCCAGCGACAGGCGAATCTCGGGGTAAGTCGGCAGCGGCACGGTCCAGAAACGCTCCGGCGTCAGGTATTCGACGCTCATGCCGCGCCGTTTGAGTTCCTTGCCTACCGCGTCGAGACTGCGCACGACGCCATTCGTCTGCGGATACCAGGCATCGGTCACGATAAGCAGTTTGGTCATGATGCTTCCCTGCGCAGGCGGAAGCGACGCCCTTCGGCGGGCACCGCACCGGTCCATTTGATCAACTCGAAGGCGCCATCGGTGTTCTCCACCACGGCGGTGCAACTCTCCACCCAGTCTCCGGTGTTGATGTAATGTATGCCTAGCCGCTCATGCATGTCGGCGTAATGAATGTGACCGCAAATAACGCCATCGACGCCCGACTGCCGGGCCTCCAGCGACAAGGCCTCCTCGAAGCGGCCGATGACGCTGACCGCGTTCTTGACCTTCTGCTTGGCCCAGGCCGAAAGCGACCAATAGGTGAGCCCCAGCCGGCGGCGCATCCAGTTGATGGCGATGTTGATGCGCAATGCGAAACGATAGGCCCAGTCACCCACATGGGCGAGCCACTTGGCATGGCGGACCACCACGTCGAACTGATCGCCATGGATGACGAGATAGGTCTTGCCCTGCGCGGTGGTGTGCACGGCCCTGTCGACGAACTCGACTTCGCCGAAATAGGTGCCCAGATATTCACGCAGGAATTCGTCGTGATTGCCCGGCAGATAGATGACCTTGGCGCCATTCGCCGCCTTGTCGAGCAGGATCTGCGTCAACACATTGTATTCGTTCGGCCAGTGCCACGACTTGGCCAGTCGCCAGCCGTCCAGGATGTCGCCCACCAGATAGATGGTCTCGGCATCGTGCACGCGCAGAAACTCGATAAGCTGGCCTACGCGTGTCGGGCGCATGCCGAGGTGCACATCGGATATGAACAGCGCTCTTACACGCCTCACCTCGCCGGTCTCAGCCATCAACGATTCTGCCCCTATTTAGCGACGCGCCAAGCCTGACGCGGCCGGGCGACGACAATGTGACAGTCTATAGCCTTGTCGCTAAAGAAGGAACAGCACGACGGCCACGATCATCAGCACCGCGAGGATAGCGCCCAGATAGCGCTCGCCGCCGGTGCGCTTGAGAAACGCCTCCAACTGCTGGCCAAAGAGCATCCACAGCGCCGACGAGAATGGTCCGATCGCGAGACACCCCAGGGTCAGCACCAATAGCGTCGTCAGCCGTCCGGCGCCCGGCTCGACCACCAGCGCCACGAACGAGATGGCCATTACCCAGGCCTTGGGGTTGATCCACTGGAACGCCGCGGCCTCGAAAAAGCCGAGCGGCCGTTCCCGGCTGCTCGCCGCCCCGACCTTGAGGCCCAGCAGATGCCACGCCATCCAGAGGAAATACGCCGCCGCGGCATATTTGAGCACCAGCTTGAGCCAGGGCAGCTGCTCGAAGATTTCGCCCAGCCCAAGCCCCACGATGAACACCATGACCGGAAAGCCGATACAGATGCCCAGCATGTGCGGCACGGTCCGCCGCAGCCCGAACTTGGCGGCTGACGTCATCAGCATCAGATTGTTCGGCCCCGGCGTGAAATAGTTCGGAATGGCCGAAGCCAGAAACGCCAAAAACAGCGCGAAGGTCATTTCGATGACTCATTAGGTCAGTATTGCTGACTAATTAGCAGGCATCCGGGGGCGAAGCAATGTGAACATCCCGCCGTCGCCTTAACCGCCGATTCTACCCTTCATCGCAACGATGCGGTCGTAGCTCTGCGTGATCTTGGCGGCGAAAGCCGGATCGGCATTGGCCTCCGCCACCAGAATCGCCTGAATCTTGCTGCCAAGGTCCGGGTCATACTTGGCCGTGTTTGAGAACAGCAACACGTCGGCCCCCGCATTGACGGCGCGCACCACGGTTTCCTTAAGGTCGAACCGCTTGCGGATCGCGCCCATTTCGAGGTCGTCGCTGATGACGACGCCCTTGAAGCCGAGCTGGTTGCGAAGCACGCCGGTGATCCATTCCGGCGATAGGCTGGCGGGCAATTGTGCGCCCTCCTCCGTATAGTCCTTGTGGTAGAGGTGCCCAACCATGACGAAGTCGGAATAGCCGCTGGCGAAAAGCGCCTTGTACGGCTCCAGTTCCACCGGCGACCAGGTCTTGGAGATATCGACGAAACCCTGGTGGCTATCCGCGGTGCTGGAGCCGTGGCCGGGGAAATGCTTGAGCGCCGTCAACAGGCCGGCGTCATGATGTGCCTGGATGAAGGCCTCGGCGTAAGCATCGACAGTCGCCGGATCCTTGCTGAACGAGCGACCGAACTTGCCGATGATGGGATTTTTCGGATTGATGTTGAGATCGACGATGGGGCCAAAGTTCACCGTAAAGCCGAGGTCGGCGATGGCGTTGGCCATCTTGCTGTAGAGCTTTTCGGCGTCCGCGGGCTTGTCGTTCGCAGCCACGGTCTGTGCGCTTGGCACCTCGGCAAAGCCGACCGCATGCGTCAACCGTTCGACCGCGCCGCCCTCCTGATCAAGCGTGATGAAGGGCGGCAGGCTCGGCGACGCGGCGTTGAACGCGGCGTTCATGGCTTTCACCGCCGAAAGGCTCGCCACATTGGTCTGCAGATACATGATGCCGCCGATACTGCCATCGGTGATGTCATGTGCCACCGCTTGCACTGACTTGTCCGAAGCGCTGTCGCCATGAAAGCCGACGATGATCATCTGTCCGGCCATGGCTTCGATCGAGGCGGCCTGGACTGCGGTGGCGGTCACGCCAAGAGCCAGGATGGCGATGGCGAAACGCAAACGGGAAAACTGCAAAAGCGGAGCCTTTCGGTGATTCGGCCCCACGATGCCGGACCATTGCGGCGGAATCGTTAACGAACGAAAGGCCGCGGCAACAAAGCACGCGGCCTTTCGGTGAAGCTTAAAAGCTTAGCGGCGGCTGCCGTCGACGCTGAAGGCACCCGGACCCGATGTCACCAGATAAAGGAAGATGAAGCAGAACAGGATCGCCGCGTCACCCATATTGACCGCAGGAAAAAAGCTGCCCGGCGCATGAACGAGGAAATAGCCGACGGCCATTTCGCCCGCCAGAATGAAGGCCACCGGGCGGGTAAACCAGCCGATGAGTATCAGGATGCCACCCACCAGTTCGAGGATAGCCCCAATACCGAACAGCGTGAACAAGGGCACGGGCATGCCGGGCGCCGCCGGAAAATTGAACAGCTTCTGCGTGCCGTGCTCGATGAAAAGCAACGCCGCGATAATGCGCAACAGCGCCAGCAGATGGGGGGAGTATCTCTGTAGGCGATCGAAAGTCATTTATTATCAGCTCCTTGGTTCGTTGCTGGAGGCTTAGCCCAGTAGGCGTCCCCTCAGAACTAGGAGTTTCGTGAACAGTCCGGTCAGTGTGGGGACGGCAACACGGATGAAACCGTAGGTTTTAGAGGTACGTGGTGTATTTCCGGTCGATTGCCGCATAGACCACGTCGCTCAGCTTTTCGTCCGCAAAGGCGTCGCTGTTGCTGACATGCCCGTCATACCCGCCTACTTTGGTCAGCCTTGTGCCATTGTGCCAGACCATCATCAGGCCGTGTTCGGCTTCCCAGGCGCACTCGGCTTCCATGACCACATACCACTGCCTGTCGTCATAACCTTGTGTCACGCTGATGGGGCCGGGTGTCACATTGTCCCAGATATCGCTGGCGGTTTCGGGAATACCCATCTCCTCATCGAGCCAATCTTCGCCGCCGACCGCCTCTCGGAAATCGGCGTAATAGGCAAAGACGTGCCGGGAATCCGCCATCCTGTCCGCCGGCGTCAGGGCCAGAAAGGCCCTGAGCGCCGCCGCGCCTTCAGGAGTTTCGTGCGGCGCGAACGCGCCGGGCTCGTTGCCCTCGTCATCTTCTTCCAACTCGACTTCGGCATTGTCGAAATACGGCGCTCTGAAAACGGGCATGGGATAATTCCGGTGGTGTAGAAGATCTCAGCGGTTCTGGCGGTGCTCGATCAGGTCCTGCACCACACCGGGATCCGCCAGGGTCGATGTATCACCCAGCGCCCCATAATCGTTCTCGGCGACCTTGCGGAGGATGCGGCGCATGATCTTTCCAGAACGCGTCTTGGGCAGGCCCGGGGCGAACTGAATGAGATCGGGCGAGGCGATTGGGCCGATTTCCTTGCGCACCCAGTTGCGCAGCTCGGTCTTCAGCGCCTCATCGCCCCTCTCGCCGGCCATGAGGGTGACATAGCAATAGATGCCCTGCCCCTTGAGATCATGTGGGTAGCCAACCACCGCGGCCTCCGCCACTTTTGGATGGGCGACCAGCGCGCTTTCCACCTCGGCGGTACCGATGCGATGGCCGGAGACATTGAGCACATCATCGACCCGGCCGGTGATCCAGTAATAGCCATCCACATCGCGACGGCAGCCGTCGCCGGAGAAATAGTAGCCCTTGTAGGTCTCGAAATAGGTCGACACGAACCGCGCGTGATCGCCATAGATCGAGCGCATCTGCCCCGGCCAGCTATCCTTGATGCACAGGACGCCTTCGGCCTTGGTCTGTTCCTGCACCCGGCCTTCGGGCGAAAGCACCACGGGCTGCACGCCGAAGAACGGCTTGGTGGCCGAACCCGGCTTGGTGGGGATGGCGCCGGGCAGCGGCGTGATCATGAAGCCGCCGGTCTCGGTTTGCCACCAGGTATCGACGATGCCGCAGCGCTCCTTGCCCACATGCTTGTGATACCAAAGCCAGGCTTCCGGATTGATGGGCTCGCCTACCGAGCCCAGCAGCCGCAGCGACGGCATATCGTATTTATCGACCCATTCCGGGCCGGCCCCCATCAGCGCCCGCACTGCGGTCGGCGCCGTGTAGAAAATATTGACCTTGTGCTTTTCGATCACCTGCCAGAAACGGCTGGCATCCGGATAGGTCGGAATACCCTCGAACATCAGCGTCGTGGCGCCATTGGCCAATGGACCATAGACGATATAGCTGTGGCCGGTGACCCAGCCGACATCGGCGGTGCACCAGTAGATGTCGCCATCGCGATAGTCGAAGGTCAATTCGTGCGTCATCGAGGTCCAGACGATGTAGCCGCCCGTGGTGTGCAGCACGCCCTTGGGCTTGCCCGTCGAGCCGGACGTATAGAGGATGAATAGCGGATCCTCGGCATTCATCGGCACCGGCGCACACTCGGACGAGACCTTCGCTGCCTCGGCCTCGTACCAGACGTCACGGCCCGCCTGCATGTTGATGGCGCCACCGGTGTTCTTCACCACCAACACGCGGGCCACACCCGCCGCCTTGGTCAGCGCTTCATCGACATTCTTCTTGAGCGCGATGGCCTTGCCACCGCGCCGGCCTTCATCGGCAGTGATGACGATCGTACTCTCGCAGTCGTTGATACGGCCGGCGATGGAATCGGGCGAAAAACCGCCGAAGATCACCGAGTGGACGGCGCCGATGCGGGCACAGGCCAGCATCGCATAGGCTGCGGCCGGGATCATCGGCAGATAGATGGTGACCCGGTCGCCTTTCTTCACGCCTTGTGCCTTCAGCACGTTGGCAAAACGGCAAACTTCCTCATGCAGTTCACGATAGGTGATCTTCCGGCTCTCGGCGGGATTGTCCCCTTCCCAGATGATGGCCACCTGGTCGGCGCGCTGCGGCAGATGCCTGTCGATGCAGTTGGCGGAGATGTTGAGCTCGCCATCCTCGAACCATTTGATCGATACGTCCGGATAGGCAAACGTGGTGTTCTTCACCTTCGTGAACGGCTTGATCCAGTCGATCCGCCCGGCCTGCTCGCGCCAGAATGCATCCGGATCGCCTACCGAGCGCGCATACATGTCCTCATATTGCGCTTCGGTCACATGGGTGCGGGCAATTGCCTCTGCGCTCGGCTGGAAAATCAAGTCGTCGGACATGCCGTCTTCTCCATCTATAGGCCAGCCCGTTTTATCCACGGCCCCAGCCACTCGCAAGCGGCACCGGCTCTCTGCGGATTGGCTCACATTGTCTCTATTAACCGCTTGCACTTACACTTGTTCGTAAAGCGGCGAAAACGGCGTATTTTGCTGATAACCAATTGTTAACGATCGGGAGCAGTCTGATGATCGACGCTACTTTCGTCCCCAATGCCGCGAGCGCAGCCCCTGTGACGCCGGCTCATGCCCTGTCGACCCGCGCTGGCACCCTGGCCGATATCGACCTGATCCACCATGAATTGATGGCGGTGATCGACGAGTCCCCCTACTACAACGACGAGTTCAAGGCTTACGAAAAGCGCCGCCTCGGCAAAAGCTATCTGCGCGCCCTGATGGCCGCCGATCCTTGGCACGTCATGGTGTTGTTGCTGGACGATCAGCCGGCTGGTGCCATCATCTCGGGTCCCGAATTCGGTGCCATATTTCGCTACTGGTCATGGGTGTTTCCGCGCTTCCGCGAATCCAAGATGGGCATGCACGGCATGCGCGCCTTCGACGCCCATTTTGACAAGGGTCGCTTTCACAAGGCCTACACCTTCGTCCGGCCCGACAACGAAGTCGCCCTGCTGCTGTTGCGCCGCTACGGCTATAAACAGACCACTATCCTTGAAAATCACATTTTCGGGCAGGACTTCGCAGTCATGGAAAAGCCCTACACCAAGGTGACGCCAGGTTATGACCAAGGCGTGGCTTTTGGCCGCGTCGCAGCCCTCAAGCGCTGGTTGAAGCGGTTTGTTCGGCTCTGAACTGGCGTAGCCGCGGGAAGATCGACACATCGATCTTGGCCGTGCGATAGGCTGTCCGCCACAGTGCCAGCGACCATATGGTGATGGCGATCAGCGCCGCTATCGAGGCCCCCATCAGCCCGTAAGGCGGCACCAGGATCAGGTTACCTACGAACAGTGTCACCATGCCCAGCGCGATCGACGGCAGGCTGGCATAGGGCCGGTCGTTGATCGACAGCACTAGCGACGCCGGCCCGAACACCGAACGCACCACCAGTCCCAGGCACAGGATGGCCAGCGGTAAGGCGCCGGCGGAAAACTCCGGTCCAAACAGCATCAAGGCGATAGGCCCGCACACCGCCATCCCGACGAACAGGGCGATAGAGAGTGCCGAGGCCACCATGTTGGCGTCACCGACCTTGCGGTTGAATCCCGCCCGATCGCTCAGCGCCTCCGCCTCGAACATGTCCGGCACCGTCACCGCATAGACGGCGGCGACGCCGAACGAGACCAGCGAGAACAGCCGCGTGCAGACGCCGAAGATGGCGAGGTCGGTGCGGCTGAGATGGCCCGACAGCAGCAGCAGGTCGATGTCGAAGAAGAAATCCGTCGCCAGCGCGATCAGGACCCACGGAATGGCAAAGCGCCACCACCGCCGGAGCTGGCGCGGTACGATTTCGCTCGCAGCCGGAATGTGCTGCGCTGCCGCCATGGCCATGCCGAACTGTACGAACGAAATGGCGACGCAGGCGATCGCCACGACCCACACCATGGTGGCGAAGCCCTTGCCGGGATCGCCAAGCCCCAGGCAAATGAAGAACGCTGTGAGCACGGCCACAGGCCTGAACAATCCATCGGCGAAATAGCTCGCATAGGGACGTTTCAGCCCGACCAGAATGGCGCCGCTGACAAAGATCATGCCGGCGCTGAAGGCCAATAATATCGTTGGAATCCAGTGATTTTGCAGCACTTGCCCGGCATCGCCCAGATAGCCGACCAGCGGCCCGCAGAGAACGGCGAGCCCCAGCGCCACGATACCGATATGGCCATAGGCGCGGACCATGAATGACCGCAGCGAGCGGCCATCGCCCTTGGCACGATATTCAGCGGTGAAATAGGTCCCCACGGTCTGGAAGCCCAGCGGCATGCCGACGGCAATGAGGTTCGACGAGGCGATGAGGATCAGGTATTCGCCGAGGAAACTCGCACCCCAGTAGCGCGCGATGGCGGCCTGGGCGAGGAAGGTGATCCCCGCCCCGACGATGCGCCCGCCGAAGATGATCGCCGATTGCGACGCCAGCTTGCCCCAGGGCCGCATCATTGCACCTCGCCATCGCGTATCTGGTTGGGCCTGGCCTTGTTACCCCGCAGGGCATCAATCCGTCGGCGCAAGGCGTGCAAGCCATCACGAGCCGCAAAGGCGCCCATGCCGAGCGCATACGCCATGGTCGATGCGGCGTAGTTGGCAACCGGTGGCACGGGTGTGATGACCCCCGCGTCCCCCACCATGCCCTTCTTGAACTGATGCAGCCCTTGGAAACCATCCGTGCCGCCAAGGTCGTACCAACCGGCGCGCGTATTGTCGCGGAGCCAGCGGATGACATGCCAGTGGAGGAAGTAACCGGCACGCAGCGGCAGCGCCTGTTCGTTGGTGGCGCCATAAAGATAGACCGCCCGGTCACCGGCTTTGAAGATGATGGCGCCGGCGACGATCTCACCCGAATGGCGCACGAAGAACAGCTCGGGCCGCAGCGCCGGATCTTCGATTGCCATCAATGCCGGCACCGTCTCATAGGCGGAGTGATCGGGAAACTTCTTGCGATCGGTCATCGCCGAGTAGAGGACATCGAACTCCGGCAGCTGGTCGGCCGTGGCGTGCTCGAAGCTCAGCCCCTGCTTCTCCGACTTGTTGAGATGGTAGCGCCACTTCTGATCGAAGCTCTTGCGCTGCTCCTCGTCGGAGAGGCGGAGATTGATGATGTAGCGGTTTGGGAACAGCAGCTCCGAACTGACCTTGAAACCGCGCTGGCGCAGATAGGCGAAGCCGGGATTGCCCGCGTCCAAAGCCGCTCGCGGCAGCACGGAGAGCATCTGCCGGCGCTTGACCGCATATTCGGCGATCAATGCTTCTATCATGCCCGCATAGATCGCCTCGGCGTCAGGCCGATGCTCGTCCTTGAGCACTGGCCCCCATTTACTGACCGCGATGGCGCCGACGCCCAGAGGCAGCTTCTGCACCATCATCAGGACGCCCCCGACAAGCTTACCGTCGAGGTGAAACAGTTGCGCCTCATGCCGTACGGACGGCCAGCGCGAATGGGCGAAAACGTCGAGCTGCTCCTGGCTGATACCGTCGAAATTCGTGGAAATGCGATCCCAATCGGCGCCGCTGACCGGCCCGACCGTCAGCATCGGTATGGCTTGCCATGCCACGCGGCCATTCGGCGCGATGGCAAGACTGCCAGCGGCGGGATGATCAGCGGTCAGCGTCATGAAAGGTGTCCGGTTCTTGCGCGTCACCGAAAACTAGGCGCGCAAGATGTGCAAATCCCTATTTGCCAATTGCGATGCCGTCGAAAACTGCGCCCGTGGTTACGAAAGCGTTGGGCGCCCGCGACAGTCTTTATCTAGAAATCACGACAGTCTTTATCTAGAAATACGGCAACACCGGCCATGTATGGCCGAATACCTCGTCAGCCCCATGATAAATCATACGCACGGCGACGAACAGGATCACGGCGAGACCCACATAAGCGATCCAGCGGTGCTTGTTGAGCAGCGCTGCGATGAAGGCCGAGGCAGCACCCATCATCAGCACGGACAGCAGCAGGCCAAAGATCAAGGCCTCCCAATGTTCCTGTGCGGCGCCCGCCACCGCCAGCACGTTGTCCAGTGACATGGACACGTCGGCGATGATGATCTGCATCACCGCCTGACCGAGTGTCTTGCGCTTGCCGGCCGCCGCCTGCTCGGCCTCCGACAGTTCCCGAGCCGCTTCGTCGGCACCGTGGCCGGCGCGCAGCTCCTGCCACATCTTCCAGCAGACCCAGAGCAGCAACAGGCCACCGGCGAGCAACAGCCCGACGATGGCCAGTAGCTGCGTGGCAACGAGAGCGAACACGATGCGCAGCGCCGTCGCGGCCAGAATGCCGATCAGGATGGCCTTCTTGCGCAACCCCGAGTCGAGGCCCGCAGCCGCCATTCCGATGACGATGGCGTTATCGCCCGCCAGCACCAGATCGATGAGAATGACCTGCACGAAAGCCGACAGCACACCGTAGTCGAGTCCGAAGGGCATGCCTGGCTTCCTCATCAGCAATGGCGTTTGCCGCTATGTAGGGAACCTCTCGAAATTGTGAAGAGGAAGGACGCGAAAAATTTCAGGCCCTTAGGTCTGGTCCGCCACGTATTGCTCGACGAACTCGCGCGCATTGCGGTCGGTCTCGATACCGAGCCTTGCGGCGCGGACGCTGGTCACCTCTGCGGGCCAGCTTTTGACCATCGGCAGGATGCGGTCGTCGTTCTTGAACTTCACCCGCGCGCGCACTTCGGCCCCGGCGATGTCTTCGAGCGCATCGAGCATTTCGCGCACATCGACCTGTACGGCCGGCAACACCAGCGACCGGGGCCAGCCATATTCGGCGCTCGACAGATCGTGCACCTTGAGGATGGCGTCAATCAAGCGGCCCGGGGACATCAGGGCAATCGGAATATCGTCCGGCACCGGACAAACCGTCTCACGCCCAGCCAACGGCTCGCGAATGACTGCCGAAATGAACGACGAATTGGCGAGATTAGCCTTGCCGGGCCGCACCGCGATGGTCGGAAAGCGCATGGCTCGGCCATCGATCAGGCCGCGCCGATCATAGTCGCCGATGAGGAATTCGCAGCAGAGCTTTTGTACCCCATACGAACTCATCGGCCCAGGCAGCGTCGCATCGGTGACCTTGACCGCGTCGGGGCCGCCATAGACGGCCAGCGAACTCGCGAACAGCAGCTTGGGTTTGCGGCCGCTCTCGGCGGCGAGATCGAGCAGCATCCGCGTGCCATCGAGATTGATCCGCAGCCCCAGCTGCAAATCCGCCTCGGCGCCACCGCTTACCACCGAAGCCAGATGGAAGATCGAGTCTGCGTCGCCGTCGAGCGCCTTGGCGATGTCGGCCTTGTTGCTCATATCCCCTGTCACCACGCGGACACGCTTGTCATCGAATGGCTTTTCGGGAGCGAACTGATCGAAGATCGTCAGTTTGGAAACGGCTTGCCTCAAGCCATTCTGGTCGACCAGCGCGCCCTGCTTGAGGATCGCCTGCGCCAAGCGGTATCCGATGAACCCTGCCCCACCCGTAATCACGACATGCATAAGCCAAGCCTCCCGATCTGCCATACTAGTATGGATCGTGGAGCTATAAGTGCCTGCACGGTGGATCGCAACGCTCAAGCGTCAGCTTTGTGCATTCCGGCGTCGGGATGGTGCCCGGTCAGCGGCTTGGTCTGCTGCTTGGCGGCGGCGCGCTCCGAGCACAGCTTGCGCAGATCATCGAGCTCTTTCTCACTGAGGAGGTCCGCGCCGATGAAGCTGTTCTCGGCCGTGCTGGCCCGGATCAGTTCATCGAGCTTGGCCTGGATGGCGAGACCATCGCGGTTCTGGCTGTTTTGAACGATGAACACCATCAGGAAGGTGATGATCGTCGTACTGGTATTGATGACCAACTGCCAGGTCTCGGAAAATCCGAAGAACGGACCGCTGATCGCCCAGGCTAAAACCAATGCCACTGCGAGAATGAAGGTGGCCGCCTTGCCGGCCAGATGGCCGGTGTAGTGCGAAAACTTGTCGAACAGCCTGCTGCCCAAAATGGACCTCCAGAGATACTTGACGCTGTCCCCTTCAATGTCGCGGCGCCAGCTTCGTTCCGGTATCGTGGGATTTCCCCCGCCGCAGTCTCACCGGCTGTTGATTTGCGATCCGCAAACCTGTCACCTTAGTCGGAACCGGGGCCGAACGGAGAGCGCATGGGCGCCTATATTCTACGACGCCTGCTATTGATGATCCCGACGGTCTTCGGGATCATGGCTGTCTCGTTCCTGGTCGTGCAGTTTGCCCCCGGCGGCCCGGTCGAGCAGGCCATAGCCAAGCTGAGTGGCGAGGCGGTTGCCGGCAATTCGCGTGTCAGCGGCGGCGGCGCCGACAATGCCGGCCCCCAGGTGCAAACCAGCAATCCCGGGCCCGGTGGCAATTCCATCTATCGCGGCTCGCGCGGCCTCAGTCCGGAACTGGTGGCCCAGATCCAGAAGCAGTTCGGCTTCGACAAGCCCCCGCTCGAACGCTTCTGGCTGATGCTTGGCAACTATGCCCGCTTCGATTTCGGCCACAGCTATTACCGGGATATTTCCGTCATCGACCTGATCAAGGAGAAGATGCCCGTCTCCATTTCGCTCGGGCTCTGGATGACGCTGCTCTCCTACATCATCTCCATCCCCCTCGGCATCGCCAAGGCCGTGCGCGATGGTTCGCGCTTTGACGTATGGTCCTCCGGCATCATCGTCATCGGCTATGCCCTGCCGAGCTTCCTCATCGCCGTGCTCTTGATCGTGCTATTTGCCGGCGGCAGCTTCTGGAGCATTTTTCCGCTCCGCGGCCTCACGTCGGACAACTGGGAGCAATTGTCCTGGCCGATGCGGATCGTCGACTATTTCTGGCACCTGGTCCTGCCGCTGACCGCCATGGCGCTTGGTGCTTTCGCCACCATCACCTTGTTGACCAAGAATTCCTTCCTCGAGGAAATCCGCAAGCAGTATGTCGTCACCGCGCGCGCCAAGGGCCTGGCGGAAGGCGCCATCCTCTATCGGCACGTCTTCCGCAACGCCATGCTGATCGTCGTCGCCAGCTTCCCCGCGGCCTTCGTCAGCGCCTTCTTCGGCGGCTCGCTGCTTATCGAGACGATCTTCTCGCTCGACGGGCTGGGGCTCCTCGGCTTCGATTCCGTCATCAACCGCGACTATCCGGTGGTGTTTGCCACCCTCTACATCTTCTCGCTGCTCGGGCTGGTCATCACCTTGATTTCCGATCTCACCTATATGTGGATCGATCCCCGCATCGACTTCGAAAGCCGGGAGATCTAGGCGTGAGCGAAACCACAATCGCCGCGCCTGTGCGTTCGAGCTGGCTATCGCCGCTCAACCAGCGCCGCCTTACCAACTTCCGCCGCAACCGTCGCGGCATGTGGTCACTCTGGCTGTTCCTGATCCTGTTCCTGGTGACGCTGTGCGCCGAACTCGTTACCAACGACAGGCCGATCGTCGCCATGTACAAGGGCGAACTGCTGTTCCCCATCGTCGCCGACTATCCGGAAGCCAAGTTCGGCGGCTTCCTGGCCGTCACCAATTATCGCGATCCCCTGAACCAGCAGGAGATCGAGGCCAATGGCTGGATGCTGTGGCCGCCGATCCGTTTCTCCTACGATACGCCCGACGATGCGCTTTCGGTACCGGCCCCTTCGCCGCCGTCCTGGCTGATGAGCACCGACGAGCGGTGCCAACTCTACCCTGAAGGCGCGGCTGATCCCGGCTGCGGCCTTGCCAACATGCATCTGCTAGGCACCGACGACCAGGGCCGCGACGTGCTTGCGCGCCTCATCTATGGCTTCCGCATTTCGGTGTTGTTCGGCCTGACCCTGACGGTTTTCTCTTCGCTGATCGGGATCGTCGTCGGTGCCATCCAGGGTTATTTCGGCGGTTGGGTGGATCTGTTGGGCCAGCGTTTCATCGAGATATGGACCTCGATACCGTCGCTCTATCTGCTGCTGATCCTGTCGAGCGTCATTGCCCCCAGCTTCTGGGTTCTGCTCGGGATCTTGTTGCTGTTCTCCTGGGTGACACTCGTTGGCGTGGTGCGCGCGGAATTCTTGCGCGGCCGCAACTTCGAATATGTGAACGCGGCACGCGCCCTTGGGGTCTCCAACGTGACCATCATGACCCGACACCTGCTGCCCAACGCCATGGTTTCGACGCTGACTTTCCTGCCCTTCATCCTCGGCGGATCCATCACCACCCTCACCTCGCTCGACTTCCTCGGCTTTGGCCTGCCGGTCGGCTCGCCCTCGCTGGGCGAGTTGCTGGCGCAGGGCAAGGATAATCTGCAGGCGCCCTGGCTCGCCATCACCGGCTTCGTCACCATCGCCCTGATGCTGAGCCTGTTGATCTTCGTCGGCGAAGCGGTGCGGGATGCCTTCGATCCGCGCAAGACGTTCACATGACCGAAGCCCCCCTGCTCTCCGTCGAAGACCTGTCCGTCCGGTTCACCAATGGCGAACACGTGACCGACGCCGTTCGCGGCATCTCGTTCTCCCTCGCCAGGGGGCAGACCCTGGCACTGGTGGGTGAAAGCGGCTCGGGTAAATCGGTGACGGCCCTTTCGGTACTGAAGCTGCTGCCCTATCCGGCAGCCAGCCACCCCACCGGCAAGATCATGTTCAAGGGCCAGGACCTCCTCGCCGCCGACGATCGCACGCTGCGCGGGGTCCGTGGCAATGCCGTATCGATGATTTTCCAGGAGCCGATGACCTCGCTCAACCCGCTCCACACCGTGGAACAGCAAATCAGCGAGGTCTTGTTCCTGCATCGCGGCATGAGCCGCAGCGCCGCCCATAAGCGCACCATCGAGCTTCTCGACCAGGTCGGCATCGATGATCCTCAATCCAGGTTCGGATCGTTCCCGCACCAACTCTCGGGCGGCCAGCGCCAACGCGTGATGATCGCCATGGCTCTGGCCAACGAGCCAGACCTGCTGATCGCCGACGAACCCACAACTGCCCTCGATGTTACGGTGCAGGCGCAGATCCTGACCTTGCTGAAACAATTGCAGCAACGGCTTGGGATGGCGCTCCTGTTCATCACCCACGACCTCGGCATCGTCCGGCGTCTCGCCGATGTCACCTGCGTGATGACGGAAGGCAGGATCGTCGAAGCAGGCCCGACCCACGCCGTCTTTGCCAATCCCCAGCACGCCTACACCAGGCATCTGTTGGCTGCCGAACCGCGTGGTGAGGCGCCGCCGAGCAATGCCGGGGCCCCGACCGTCATCGAAGCCGGCAAGCTGCGTGTTTGGTTTCCTATCCGGCGCGGCCTGCTCCGGCGCACGGTCGGGCATATCAAGGCCGTCGACGATGTCGATGTTCGGGTGCGCGAAGGCGAAACGCTCGGTATCGTGGGCGAATCCGGTTCCGGCAAGACCACGCTGGGCCTTGCCCTTCTGCGCCTGATCTCATCGGAGGGGCGCATCGTCTTCATGGGCAAAGGCCTGCAATCCTTATCCTGGCACGATATGCGCCCGCTGCGCCGTGACCTGCAGATCGTGTTTCAGGACCCGTTCGGCTCGCTGAGCCCGCGACTGACCGTGGGTGAGATCATCGCGGAGGGCCTGCGCGTCCATTTCCCGCAACTGGAGGCAGCCGCCCGTGCCGATCGCGTATCTCAGGCATTGCTCGAGGTTGGGCTGCAGCCCGATTCCCAGCATCGCTACCCACACGAATTCTCCGGTGGTCAGCGTCAACGCGTCGCCATCGCCCGCGCCATGGTGCTGGAGCCGAAACTTGTGGTTCTCGACGAGCCGACCTCGGCCCTTGATATGAGCGTCCAGGCTCAGGTCGTGGACCTGCTGCGTGCCCTGCAGCGCCGGCATCGACTGACCTACGTCTTCATCTCGCACGACTTGCGCGTGGTGAGGGCCTTGGCGAACGAGGTCATGGTCATGCGTCTCGGCAAGGTCGTCGAGCGCGGTCCGACCGAAGACATCTTCAAGGCCCCGCAATCCGACTATACCAAAGCCCTGATGGCAGCAGCGTTCGACCTGAAGCCGCTCGGGACCTGACCATGCAACAGTTTCGACATATTTCGGCCCGACCCTGCCCGCGTAAACCGCCGACGCGACAGCATAATTCTTGGGAGCAGCCTGCCATGAAAGCCCTGGTTTCGATCGCCGCCTTTGCACTTGCGGCCCTGGCGGCGGCGCCCGCGCTGGCTCAGGCGCAGAACGGTCCATGGATGATCGGCTCGGGCCTCATCGGCGAACCCAAATACCAGGACGGCTTCGCCCATTTCGACTACGTCAATCCGGACGCTCCCAAGGGCGGCACCGTCCGGCTCGGGGCCGAAGGCAGCTTCGATACCTTCAACCCCCTGCTGCCACAGGGCGAGTTGGCGACCGGCATCGGGCTGGTTTACGAAACCCTGATGACGCCGTCATTGGACGAAGTTTCGACCCATTACGGGCTGATCGCCGAAGCCATGGCCTATCCGCCGGATTTCTCGTCAGTGACCTTCCGCCTCAACCCCAAGGCCAAGTGGCAGGATGGCCAACCGGTGACGGTGGATGACGTCGTCTGGTCGTTCGACAAGGCCATCGAACTCGATCCGAGCCAAAAGCAATATTACGCCAATGTCACCGGGGCCAAAGTCACCGGCGACAATGAGGTGACCTTCACCTTCAACCAAACAGGCAACCGAGAACTCCCCAATATCATGGGGCAATTGCTGATTTTGCCCAAGCACTGGTGGGAGGGCAAGGACGCCAATGGCAAGCAGCGAAACATCGGCGCCTCCACGCTGGAGCTGCCGATGGGCTCGGGCCCCTATAAACTGTCGGCGTTCACGCCCGGACGCACAGTCACCTACACACGTGACCCCAACTATTGGGGTGTCAACGAGCCGGTGAACATCGGCGCCAATAATTTCGATGAAATCCGCCAGGAGTACTTCCGCGACACCACGGTCGAATTCGAGGCGTTCAAGGGTGATCAGTTCGATTGGTGGATGGAAAACACCGCGCGTCGCTGGGCCACGGGCTATGATTTTCCGGCCGCCAAGGACGGTCGCGTCGTCCGCGAACTCTTCGAAAATCCCTATCGCGACTCCGGCGTCATGTTCGCCTTCGTACCCAATATCCGGCTCGACAAGTTCAAGGATCCCCGTGTCCGCAAGGCCCTGAACTACGCCTTCGACTTCGAGACAATGAATTCCAAGCTGTTCTACGGCCAATACGAGCGCATCAACTCGTTCTTCTATGGTACGCCGCTCGCTTCATCCGGCCTGCCCCAGGGCAAGGAACTGGAAATCCTCGACAGCGTGAAAGACAAGGTGCCGCCCGAAGTCTTCACCACGCCCTATGCGAACCCCGCAGGCGGTCCGGCCAATCTGCGCGCCAATCTGCGCCAGGCGTTGAACCTGCTCAACGAGGCCGGCTACAAGCTCGATGGCGACAAGCTGGTCGATGCCAACGGCCAGCAGTTGAGCTTCGAGATCCTGCTCAATGGCCCCACCATCGAACCGGTCGCCAGCGCCTTCGCGGCCAATCTGAAAAACGTCGGCATCGCCGTCTCCATCCGCACCGTTGACTCGCCACAATACGTCAACCGCGTCCGCTCCTACGATTTCGACATGATCTACACCGCGTGGGCGCAGTCTCTCTCCCCCGGCAACGAGCAGCGCTATTTCTGGGGTACGGACTCAGCCTCGCAGGACGGTACGCAGAACTATGCCGGCATCGCCGATCCCGGTGTCGACGCGCTCATCGACAAGGTCATCTTTGCTTCCGACCGCGATACGTTGATTGCCAGCACCCAGGCACTCGACCGGGTGCTGCTGGCGCACAACTACGTCATTCCCAGCTACACGCAACGCAAAGCCCGCATTGCCCACTGGGATCGGTTCAGTCACCCGGACACCTTGCCCGAATACTCAATCGGCTTTCCTACCATCTGGTGGTACGACGCCGCCAAGGCGGAAAAGGTCGGAACGCCAAAATAGCCGCGCCCTGGGGCTCGGCTACAACCGCCTCTAAGCACGCCGCCACGTCGCTCCAGCTGAGGAGTCTGCCCTGCCGCAGGCTGCGCGGGGGCACTTTCTTCGCCAAACGGCCGTGCCCATTCGCAACTATTTGCGGCGCCAGTCTTTTTGCTCTCGTCGCTAGTTGCGGGAGCCCCTCATGCCAAACACCGATGTCGTTGCAGTCTCGAGCGCCTGGATCATCGCCAATGTCTGGTCCGGATTGATCGCGCTGATCGTCCTGATTGCTGGCTGGATCTTGGCCGGCTTCGTCTCGAGGCATCTGGTGACGATGCTGCCCGGCAGACTTCATCGCGACAGCACCATCGTGCCCCTCGCCTCCCAGATCACACGCTATGCCATCCTGCTGGTGACCGTGGTCATTGTTCTCAGCCAGTTCGGCGTACAAACGGCGTCGATCCTTGCGGTGCTTGGCGCCGCAGGCCTCGCCATCGCCCTGGCGTTGCAAGGCACCCTCTCCAACATCGCCGCCGGCATCCTGCTGGTCATGCTCCGCCCTTTCAACGTCGGCGACTTCATCGATGCCGACGGGATTGTGGGCACGGTGGTGGAAATCGGCCTGTTCGGCACGCAGTTGCGCACCACCGACGGGGTCTACATGTTCGTGCCGAACTCCAAGCTCTCAAACGCCAAAATCATCAACTACAGCCGTGAACGCTCGCGCGTCGTCGAGTTGAAATTCAACGTGCCCCGCAGCGCCGATATCGCCGACGTCCGCAAAACGGTTCTGACGGCCCTCCGGACAGACTATATCCAGACCAGACCAGCGCCGGAAATTCAGGTCGACGCGCTTGGGGACAGCACGGTCACCATGGCCATACGCATAGCAGTCCCCAGTAAGGACTGGTGGGCCGCGCGTTCGGATTTGCAGGAGCGTCTGAAACATACGTTGGACAAAGCCAACGGCTTCGCCCCAAGCCCCGCCTGACTGAATTCTGGGAAACCTTGGTGGGTGCGCACGGACTCGAACCGTGGACCCGCTGATTAAGAGTCAGCTGCTCTACCATCTGAGCTACGCACCCGGGATTGGCCCCGGCCAAGGTGGCGCCTCTCTAGCAAAGGTCATCCGGCCTGTCCAGCGTGCAAAGTCACTTTCGCCGGAATTGTCAGCTTTCTGTCATGAGGCAGCGAAAAAGCTGACGAATTTGCAGAAATTGGAAGGCCTTAGCCAGGTTTGCGGAATCAGGTTTGCAATTGGATGGGCGAATCGCCTTCGCTCTTCGGTCGGCTGGCGCGCCGACAAAGGGGTTCGGGGCGCCGAAGCGCCCCGAAAATCTCATTCGTGACCGTTGAGGCCTTCAAACGCCGCATTGCCCCAGAGCGCCGCGACCTTGGCGTTCTTGCCGCAGCCCGTGCGATACTGCTGGTACCACTGGGCGCGCGTATAGCCGGCCGCGAACTGATCCGTGCCCTGCCAGAAATTCTGATGGTAGGCTTCGGCGGGATAGAATGTCGGCGCCATCTGGATGGTGGTCGCTACCGGCTTGCCGAGAGTCTTGGCGATGTCGTCCTTGCTCTTGGTGGCTTCGTCGAACTGCGTCTGATCGAGCGGGAACAGGCCGGGACGATAGCTGTCGCCGAAATCGCAGAACTGGCCGTCAGCCGAAGTCGGATCGGTCATGTGCCAATAGGCGTCGAGCAATTTTGCGTAGCTCGTGACCTTGGGGTCGAACGTCACCTTCACCGCCTCACGGTGCCCGGTGGTCTCGGTGGTGACCTCTTCGTAGGTAGGATTGTCGACGTGGCCGCCGATATAGCCCGATGTGGTGTCCAGCACACCCGGCGCATGGTCGAAATCGCTTTCGATCGACCAGAAACAGCCACCGGCGAAAATAGCCGTGGCCGTTTCCTGGGCCTGCGCTCCCGCCGTCAGCGATGCCGCTGCCACCAGAACCGCCAGCCCGAATTTGTTACGCTTCATGAATCGTTCTCCCCGATTGCTTTAGCTCAACAAATGCTGCCGCGACGGATCAAGTGCAATGCACAGAAGCGTTAGGTCATAAGACAAGATTTCGGGCACACGCCGGCTAGCGGCGGTGCCCGAAACCCTCCTCCCCAGGATTGGCAGATGGCCCGGTCAGTTTTCGCCGATGGCCAGGATGTTGCCTTCCGAGTCCTTGAACCATGCCGCCCGACTATCGCCGATCACAGCGATGGAATTTTCGGTCTTGAGTTCCGGCAGGTCATAGTCCTCGAATCGTACACCTCTCTTTTTCAATGCCGCCACATCGGCGGCGACATCAGTGGATTCGAAAGCCATCAGCGTATTGGGGGCCTGGCCGGCGCTCGTCGCCGGATAGAGCAAAAACCCGGTGCCGCCGCCAAGCCGATAGATGAGACCTGCCACATCCGACGAGTCGGGGTTGAGACCCAGCTTTTCGCTGTACCAGGTCCTCGCCCGTTCCATATCGGCGGCCGGAATTGTCGCCATTGCACGACGGTCAGACAGCATGAAATGCCTCCCGCGTCATTTGGACGGCGGGAATCTACGCCCCCACTCATTGTGGGTAAACGCCTTCCTTCGAGGTAGGCCCAGCCCCTACCCCGCCATGGCGCCCTGCGCCGCCTGGCCACGGTCGATCATCAGGCGGTTGAAGGCATTGAGATAGGCGCGGGCCGAGGCGACGAGTGTATCGGGCTCCGCCGCATTGCCTGAGGCGATGCGGCCATTGAGTTCGAGGCGAACATGCACGCTTGCCTGCGCATCGGTACCGCCAGTCACCCCGTCCACCGCGTAGAGAACGAGGTTGGGTTCTTTGCCCACTGCCTGTTTCACGGCATTGAAGATCGCATCGACCGAGCCGGTGCCGTCATAAGACGACGTCACGGCCTCGCCATCGATGCTCACCGTCAGGTCACACCGATGCACACCGCCGGTCTTGGAGACGACTTCCATGTTGACGAGCTTGATGCGGTCATCGACCGAGCCCGCCTCGTCGTCAACCAGGGCGACGATGTCGGCATCATAGATATGCTTCTTGCGATCGGCCAGATCCTTGAAGCGGACGAACGCTTCCTGGAAGGCATTGTCTCCAAGCTCATAGCCCAGTTCGCGCAACTTGTCCTTGAAGGCGGCGCGGCCGGAATGCTTACCCATCACCAAGGTCGTTTCCTTGATGCCCACGCTTTCCGGCGTCATGATTTCATAGGTCTCGGCATTCTTCAGCATGCCGTCCTGATGGATGCCGCTTTCATGCGCGAAGGCGTTCTTGCCAACGATTGCCTTGTTGTACTGCACCGGGAAATTGGTCGCCGCCGAGACGATCTTGGAGACGCGCGCCAGATGCGTGGTCTCGATGCCGGTCTCGTAGGGCATGGCGTCGGCACGTGTACGCAGCGCCATCACGATCTCTTCGAGCGCCGCATTTCCGGCACGCTCGCCCAGCCCGTTGATGGTGCATTCTACCTGCCGCGCGCCGGCCCGCACACCCGCCAGCGAATTGGCGACGGCCAGGCCCAAATCGTTATGGCAATGGGTGGAGAAAATGACCTTATCGGCACCCGGCACGCGCTCGATCAGGTTTCGGAACAACTGATAGTGCTCTTCGGGAACCGCATAGCCCACAGTGTCAGGAATATTGATGGTGGTGGCGCCGGCCTTGATCGCCAGTTCTACGCAACGGCAGAGATAGTCGATGGGCGTTCGGGTCGCGTCCATGGCGCTCCATTCGACATCGTCGATGAGATTGCGCGCCTGCGTTACCGTGGCGGTGATGATTTCCAGCACCTGCTCCTCGGTCTTCTTCATCTGGTGCGCCAGATGAATGGGCGAGGTCGAGACGAACGTATGGATACGCCCGCGCTTGGCATGGCGGATGGCCTCGCCGGCCCGGGCAATATCGGCCGGAATGGCGCGGGCGAGACCGGCGATTACCGAATTCTTGGCACGCTTGGCAACTTCCGACACTGCCTCGAAGTCACCATTGCTGGCGATCGGGAAGCCGGCCTCGATGATATCGACGCCCATGTCGTCGAGCATTTCGGCAACCTGCAGCTTCTCTTCCAGCGTCATCGTCGCGCCGGGGCTCTGCTCGCCGTCGCGCAGCGTGGTGTCGAAGATGAAGACGTGGTCTTTGTTGCTCTCGGTGGTGGCAGTCATCGTTCTGTTCCTATCACGCGGCTCAGGAGGCAACGCCTCACTTGGCCGGACATCACTGTTGTTCGGCTTGAAATCGCAATCCCCTGACCACCCGCTCGCTTGCCGAGCTGTCGGTTACCAGGGGCTGATAAGAAGGAGGAGCGCTGCGGGAAGCAGCAGCAGGCTAAGCATGATCATCAGGCGGATCTGATCCGCCTGGCGCTTGGCTGCGATGGCAATGGCGCGGTTGCGCTGCATAAACCGAATTCCGTGCTCGAAAGCTGCACTACATTTTGCAGAATGCGCGAGTTTTCGCGCTTCTGCAAGTCTTTGCGTGAAAGTTCTGCGACATCGGCCGGGAAACCGAAGGCCCAAGGCCTCTGGTTTCCCGGCAAAAGAGGATCAACTGAAAGAGAAAACCGCCGCCAGCACGACGCCGGCAAGCGCGAGGCCGGAAATCTGGCCGAACAGCCTGGCGCGCGGCAGCGTCGACATATCACCCGCCAGCGCCTTCTTGTAGGCGATGCCGCCAACGATCATGCAAACGATCAGGACGATGACCAGCAGCATCTTGATGCCGAACCACGTCATGTTCGGAGCGGTGAAACTCCAGCGCAGCCAGAAGATCAGCGGCCCCGTGATCAACAGGATGACGAGCGCGCCACGCCCGCTCACCATCAATCTCTGGCCGACTTCCATAAGGCTCCGGGCTACTTCGGGGCTGGCGCCCTGCAGTTTCTTGTTCAGCACCGGCATGGCCACCGCGGAGGCGCCACCGACGACAAGCATCACCAGATGCACCCAGAATAACAGGTTGATCAAAATATCCATGAGCTTGCCCCGACTCGCCTTTGCGCTGGCGGAAACTTAAGCCAAATACGCCCGGGTTGGAATGACGCTGTGGGCTTACCTGGCGGCCGTAACGCCTGCCGTGATCAACGTCCATAGCCGATCGAACGCGGCATCGATCTGAGGATCGGCCCAGTCGCCGGCATGCGCCGGATCATGATAGCGCGAGGTTGCGTCGAAGATGGCGCTCGCCGTGGCCTGCGTATCGGCGATGGCGAAACTTCCCTCCGCCACGCCGTCATCGAGGATCATCTTGATCTGCCGGACCAGCGTTTCGACATGCCGGCCGATGACCTCGCGGCTTTCAGCAAAAATCTCACGCGTCACCGCAAACATCTCCGGATCGGCCGTGACCTTTTCCCGCTTCGAGGCGATCAGGGCATCGAACCACTGCCGCAGCCTTTCCGGCGCCCTGCCCGGCCCAGTGGTGAATTTCGCCAATGGATCGGAGCCGCGCTTCAGCCAGCGCTCGACCACGGCGTCACGCAGCTCCGCCTTGCTGGCGAAATGCCGGTACACACTGCCATGACTGACGCCGAGCGCCCTGGCCACGTCGACAACCGTCGCCTTGGCGGGGCCGAAACGGCGCAGCACCTGCTCCGCCGTCTCCATGATGCGCTCGGCCGTGAGTGTTTCAGCCATCGTTCCTCATGAGATTCGTTCGCTGTCGAGCATTACCATCTGGCTCGATGCGTAGCGATCACCCTTCGCCGCATTGGTGGGAATGGCTGCGTTGAGTTCGGCCAGATCACCATCATCAAGCGTCACGTCAAGCGCTCCCAGCGCTTCGCTCAGCCGGTCGCGGCGACGAGCGCCGACCAGCGGCACGACATCTTCGCCCTGCGCGGCGACCCATGCGATCGCCAGTTGCGCAACCGTCACGCCCTTTTGCTCGGCGATGGCCCTGAGGCGTTCCACCAGTTCCAGATTGTGGTCGACATTTTCGGCCGAAAAACGCGGGCTGTAGCGCCGGAAATCGCCGGCCTGCAACGCATCCTTGCGCCAGTGCCCGCTGATAAGGCCCCGCGATAGCACGCCATAGGCGGTGATGCCGATCCCCAATTCCCGCGTTACCGGCAGGATGGCCCTCTCGATACCGCGCGAAATGAGCGAATATTCGATCTGGAGGTCGGCGATCGGGTGCACTGCCGCTGCCTTGCGGATAGTTTCGGGCCCTACTTCCGAAAGCCCCACATGCCGCACATAGCCGCCTTTGATGAGGTCGGCTATCGCGCCGACCGTCTCCTCGATCGGCACAGCCGGATCCAGCCGGGCCGGCCGGTAGATGTCGATATAGTCGGTGCCGAGCCGCTTCAGCGAATAAGCGACGAAGTTCTTCACCGCCGCCGGCCGCGCATCATAGCCGGTCCAGCTACCATCCGGACCGCGCATACCGCCGAACTTCACCGAGATGATGACGTCTTCCCGCTTCCGCTCCTTGAGCGCCTCACCGATCAGCATTTCATTGTGGCCCATGCCATAGAAATCGCCGGTGTCGATGAGATTGACGCCGGCATCGAGCGCGGCGTGGAGCGTCGCAATGCTCTCGGTGCGGTCGCTCGGGCCGTAAAGGTCCGACATGCCCATGGCGCCAAGCCCCAGCGTCGAAACGACCGGGCCGGTTTTTCCAAGCGTGCGTGTGTTCATGAAAGATCTCCTTGCTGGAGCCTTCACCTAAATCATCAAGTGACAGATTTCAATATCTGTCATTCAGATTTCATCTTTAGTTGTCGAGATTGAGCACGCCTTCGCCGATCACCACGGCACGCCCCCCAATGCCGCCATGCACGAGTTTGTCGTTCTCCATGCGCAATTGCACGGCGATACGGCTCGGCCGCCCCATCTCGTCGCCCTGGCGCAACACATACTCGACCTGCCCATTGCCAATGTCGGCATGCTCGGCCAGAAGCCCCAAAAGCGCTGCGGCAGCAGAACCCGTAGCGGGATCCTCGCCGAGGCCAAGGCCAGGCGAGAACATCCGGGCGGCGAAATCGACACTCTCTTCATCTGGGGTGGGGGTGAACACGTAGACCGAGTTTCGTCCCAGCGGAAACGTCCTGGCCCAGATCAACGGATCACGCTGGATGCGCGCCAGTGTTGCCGGGTCGCGCACCGGCACCAGATAAAACAGCACGCCTGCCGAGTAGACGGCAGGCTGGTAGGCGCCACAACCGATATCCTCGACCTCCAGCCCGAGTGCCCGCGCAATGTCACTCTTGCCAGGCGCCTTTCCGGCGACTTCCGGCAGCACAGGCAGGGCGAAGCGCGCCTCGCCGGTGCGCCGGTCGATGCGCTCGACCACGGCCGTCACCAGCCCGATCTTCTCCTCGATGCGCGCAAGACTGACCTTGCCCTGCAACCCCAGTACCACGGCGGCGCCAATCGTTGGATGGCCGGCAAACGGCAATTCCACGCGCGGCGTGAAAATACGCACCGCAGTGTTGCGATCCCCCGCCGGCTTTACGAAAAACACCGTCTCCGACAGGTTGAATTCGGCCGCAATGGCCTGCATTTCGTCATCGAGCAATCCATCGGCCTTGAGCACGACAGCCAGCGGGTTGCCCTTGAACCGCTCAGACGTGAATACGTCGAGCAACAGATAATTGAGTTTCATGTGACGCCTTTCGCCCGCCCCCCGGGCGCATGGAGAACACGGCAGCGCCGCTATCCTGTCAAGCCGCCGCGAAGCGGGGGGCGGCTATTCCTTCGGCAGGCCTAACGCCACCTTGTCGCGACCGAGAAACTCGCAGATCGCCTCGACCACGACGCTATGGTCATCGCGTTCCTGCAGCCCTGAGACCACGATGGCGCCGATCGCCCCGATACCGCTTGCCATGATCGGAAAGCCACCGCCCGCCAGCACATAGTCCTCAGCTGGCAGCGCCCGATGCTCCGGCAACAGACGGTCCGTACGCGGCAATTGCTCCAGCACCAGGCGATAGGTGCTTTTGTGGAAACGTCGAACGGTATTGGCCTTGCGCCGCACCCAATCCCAATTGTCGCCGGTCGTGCCCGGCAAGGTCACATACAAGAGCGGCCGGTCCCATAGCGCGATGTAGCAGACGATGGGCAGGTTTTCGCTAAGGCCACGCTCGCGGATCAGCGAGCCGATGGCGAAGGCCGAAGTCTCATCGAAGCGGGAAAAGACCAGCGTTTCTTCCTGTTCGGCGATTAGGGCGATATCGGCCTTGGCGTTCATCTTCTACCCCAGGTGCTCGGCAGCCCAAGCCGCATAAAGCGGCTCGCGTGAAGGCGGCTGTCTTTCGAAATTGATATCGTCGCGATCGATCTCGGCCCACGCCACGGCGCTTGCCGTCCAGATGTTGCCGACGGGCCTAGCCCAGCCGATGTCATCCAGCGTGCCCGGCTTCAATATGACAATTTCCGGAGCGCTGAGCGGTTCGTTGTAGAGCTTGGTGCCACATATGCCGCAGGCATGCAGGTGCACCTTCCTGCCGCTATCGGCAGTCTTCTCATAGAAAACCGTGGTGCCCTTCGTGAGGCGAAAATCGGCGGCGCGCATCGGCATCGATAGCGCGAAGGGGCCGCTGCTCAGCCGCTGGCAATCCTTGCAGTGACAGCGATAGACGCCGAACGGCGCTGCGGTGACTTCATAGCGCACCGCTCCACACAGACATCCGCCTTCCACGGGAAAGACCGGCAGGCTGATCTTGACCATCACTAACCTCTTGCAAGCGCGGGCCAGGCAGCGTTTCATCCGCCGCTCGCTTGCCAGCCGCGACCACCCAAACGCGGGTCATTTTAAGCAGTTAGCTAGAAACATCAAGCAGTTAAGGAAATTGGAATGAGCAGGAAACTTCTCGTCATCGGTGCTGGTCCCGGCATCGGCCTCGAAACTGCGCGCCGCTTTGCGCGCGAGGGCTTCGAGATCATCCTCGCCTCGCGCAGTCCCGAAAAACTCGCTCCACAGATTGCCACACTGACGGGCGAAGGCGCCGCAGTCACCACCGAAATTCTGGATGCAACCAATGGCGCCGCGGTAACCGCCCTCGTGGAACGGTACAACGGCACCATCGACACGCTGCTCTATAACGCCGCCGCCTTACGCTTCGGCCCGACCATCGACCAGATCGAGGCCGAAACGCTGGACACCGACATCCAGCTCGACCTCTCCAGCGCCCTGCGCGCCATCAAGGCCGCCCTACCAGGCATGGCTGCGAACGGTCATGGCACTATTCTGCTCACCGGCGGCACTATCGCCGATACCCCCCATCCCGCCGCCCTGACCCTCAGCGTCGGTAAATCCGGTCTGCGCACCGCCGCGCAGGCCTTATTCGAGCCGCTTAAGGCCCAGAACATCCACATCGCCGTCCTCACCATCGGCGCAACCGTAAAACCCGAATCGGATACCGCCCGCGAAATCGCCCAGGCCTTTTGGGAAATGCACGCCTCCGCCAATACCGAATGGCACTGGGAACGCCGATATCCCCTGGCCTGACCGCTCTCCCCTCAAAAGCAACGGCGCCGCGGATCTCTCCGCGGCGCCGCCACAAATTCAGGGTCCTGGAACGCTTAGTTCTTGGACTTGTCGACCAGGGCGCCGGCCTTGATCCACGGCATCATGTCGCGCAGCTTTGCGCCGACTTCCTCGATCTGGTGCTCGTCGGCCAGACGCCGGGTCGCCTTGAAGCGCGAGCCGCCCGACTTGTGCTCCTGCATCCACTCGGAGGTGAACTTGCCGGACTGGATGTCCTTCAGGACGCGCTTCATCTCGGCCTTGGTATCCGAGGTGATGATACGCGGACCCGAGACATACTCACCCCATTCGGCGGTGTTCGAGATCGAGTAGTTCATGTTGGCGATGCCGCCCTGATAGATCAGGTCGACGATCAGCTTCACTTCGTGCAGGCACTCGAAATACGCCATTTCGGGCGCATAACCGGCTTCCACCAGCGTCTCGAAGCCACCACGGATAAGTTCGACCAGACCGCCGCAGAGCACGACCTGCTCGCCGAACAGATCGGTCTCGCATTCTTCGCGGAAATTGGTTTCGATGACGCCCGAACGGCCGCCGCCGACGCCCGAAGCATAGGCCAGCGCGATGTCATGGGCATTGCCCGATGCATCCTGGTGCACGGCGATGAGGCACGGCACGCCACCGCCCTTCTGGAACTCGCCGCGGACGGTATGGCCCGGGCCCTTCGGCGCGATCATGATCACGTCGACGGTCTTCTTGGGCTCGATCAGGTTGAAATGCACGTTGAGGCCATGCGCAAAGGCAATGGCGGCGCCGTCACGCAGGTTCGGTTCGATATCCTGCTTGTAGATGTCGGCCTGCAACTCGTCAGGCGTCAGCATCATCAGCACGTCGGCCCACTTGGCCGCTTCGGCAACGCTCATGACCTTGAGGCCTTCGCCCTCGGCCTTCTTGGCGGACGCCGAACCGGGACGCAGAGCCACGGCGATATCCTTGACGCCGGAGTCGCGCAGGTTGAGCGTGTGCGCATGGCCCTGCGAGCCATAGCCGACGATCGCGACCTTCTTGTTCTTGATGATGTTGAGATCGGCATCCCGATCGTAATAAACGCGCATGGAAAACTCCCTTTTGCTTTGCGTTTGGGCCTCACGGCCGATTTGAAATTCTAGCGGCTGGTCACAGGTTCAGATCCTGCCCCCGCAACCAACCCGTAGAGGGCGAAAAACTCATCCGTCGCGGCCTTGGCCTCGGCCTCGATTCGCGTTGCCTTGAGCGTCTCGTCGCCCAGCAGCAGCCGGATCTGGGTGTCACGCACTACCAGCCCGAAGAAGGTCCGGTAGGCATCCTCGGAACTTTCGAAGCGCAGCAGGCGTGCATCGCGCCCCGCCTCCAGCACCGGCTTCAGCCGGCGCCGGATGGCCAGCGGCCCGTTTTCGAGCACGATGCTGCCAAGGTTCCGTTTTTCAGCTCCCGCATGGGCGATGGCCAGCCGGTTGAGGGTCACCGAAATCTCGCCCGCGATGGTTGCCAGCAGGTCACGCGCGAACTGCTCGATGCTGGCCCGCAGGGTCGCCGCATCGAGCCGGTTGCGATCGACCTGCGGCATGCGCACCTTGGCGGCCTGCCATTGTACAGTCGCGGTGAGCAACCCATCACGGTCGCCAAACCACTTGTAGAGCGATTCCTTGGAGCAACTCGCCCGCCGTGCCACAGCCGTCATGGTCAACGCATCGCCGCTCTCGACCAACAGGTCGAGCGCCGCCGTCAGCACATCCTGCTGCCGGCGCGTAAAACCGTCATCGCTGGATTTGATGGCTATAGACACGGGGACTCATCCAGGGTGTTCAGAGGCAGAATGGCCACGCCGGCGTGGCGTCTCAGCCGGAAAATTCAGAATGGCGACCGTACCGTAACGTACGGTTCGGCACAAGATTGAAATTGGCGGGGAGACAGCATCGGATCAGGCACTGCATGCATCGATGCGGTCCAGGCATTTCGTTGTCAGAAACGCAAGTTTCTGGGCCGCGTCACATTAACCGGCCTTCGAAAGGCGTCGGCCAAGGCTGATCAGCGGTTTCTCCATGACCTCGAAAAGGATCGCGCAGAGAACGACAATTCCGATAATGGCGAGGACCTCAACCAGGAGGCTGCGCTGCCGGAACAACTCGCTGGTTGCGAGCTCCTGCCAAAGATAGATGCCATAGGAGATGCGCCCCAGATACCGGATGAAGCTGTTGGACAGCAAGGCCGAGAAGCCGGTCCAGCCCGAGCAGATGACCATCAGCGGAATCGTCACCACAAAGGTCAGTGGATAGTTGTTCGCCAGTGTCGCCCAAGGCAGCGTCACCGGGGTGAACAGCACCATCGCGGTCGCGATGAGAAACCACGCCGTCGCGTGTTTACGCAGCGTTTCGAAGATGACCGCCTCGTAGCGCGCCGCCAGAAACCCGGCGCCGAACAGGCCGTAGATCAGATAAAAATCGTAGCGCCCGCTATAGCTGAGCGGCCAGAACAGCGGCAGCAGACAGAAGATAGCCGCGCCGATCAGATGCGGCAGGAACGGCGTTCGGCGCAGCATGAATAGCACCAGCAAAGCCGGAAACAGCAGATAGAACTGCTCTTCGAACGCTAGGCTCCAGGTGTGGCCGCCCAACCAGATGCATTGGTTGAACGTTTCGATATTGCAGACATAAAGGAACGCCGGAATGGCGTTGTGCAACTGGAAGTCCACGATGCCCAGGGCGCCCAGCACCAGGCAGGTGACGAGATAGAGCGCCAGCGGCGGAATGATCCTGAAGAACCGGCGGATATAGAACGCCTTCACGGAAAAATCCGAAGTCGTCCTGATCTCGAAGAGTGCCGATCGGCTGATTACGAAGCCGCTGATGAAAAAGAAGATCAGCACACCGATCTCGCCAACCGGCAACCACCGCGCGATCTGCTTCAGCAACAGCGGTTCCTGGCGGAAACCGGTGACGTGGCTGGTGATCACTACCAGCACGGCGATCGTGCGCCAGCCATCAAGGAAACCGAGCCGGTGGCCGCCTTCCGCGACCTTGTCGCGCGCCATCGCAATGGGCTGGGCATAGTCGACGGTCACATTCCAACCCTTCGTGGCGGCAAGCCTGTCGCGGCCCCGTTCATATGCGCCTGTCGAACACCGACGGCGGCGCTTTCAAACGATAGAGTGTCGTGGGGCGGCGAGCCAGTGCGGTCTGGCGTTTTTCGCCTGGCACCTCCTGCAGGAGGTCGAGATCGTTGATCTTGCGCCGGAAGGCGCTTTGGTCGAGCCGCTCGCCCATGACGATCTCGTAGGTGCCTTGCAACTCCGACATGGTGAATTGCTCCGGGAGCAATTGCGCCGGGATGGTGGAATAGGCCCCCTTCCCGCGCAGCCTTGCGAGTGCCGCCGTGACGATGGCGTTGTGATCAAAGGGCAGATCGCCAGGTTCGTCGGCAGGAATGAGTTCGAGACCCGCGGCCGCCTTGCCGGCAAGCACTTCATGCTGCACCAGCGCAAAATAGGCGACCGACACCGACCAGCCGCGTGGGTCGCGATTCCGGGAGGCGAAAGTCTGCAACTGTTCGAAAAACAGGTTGCTGAGACCGGCCTTGGCCTTGAGGATGCGCCGCACAGCCTCTTCGGCATCGCGATCCTCATCGGTATGAACATAACCGCCGATCAGCGCCAGGCGGCCGGCGAAGGGTTCGGCTTCGCGACGCAACAGTCCCACCTGCAATCGCTTCTCGATGATCGTCAGCAGCACGATGTCCACAGTGACGATGGGCCGTTCGAATTCAGTTTGCAGCGCCATCACATCCTCCCCACCCCCTCTCTAACAGTGATCGTCGCACCCTACAATTTGCAAATTATAACTTGCAATGTGCACTTTACACATTTATATCACCCATATCGAGAGGGAGCCGGACATGCCGGTCTGATCTCTCCCGTCCGAACCGGGCACAAAGGAGTTCGAGCCATGGGAATGGGACGTTTCAGCACGGCGGATTGGTCCGCCTACAATGCGCGGCACGTGGATGGCCGCAGCCGTTCGGAAGTCTTCGGCGCAACCCGCATGGACGTGCGCTTCGACCCCGCCAGCTTTGCGACCCGCGAGAGCCGTGACAGTGACTTCAACCCTCACGCCACCCCCATCATCCTTGCGGCGGATGTGACCGGCTCCATGGGCATGGTCGCCCACGAGTTGATGCAGAAGGGCCTGATCACGCTGACCTCGGAGATCTATGACCGCAAGCCAGTGCCCGACCCGCATATTCTCGTCGCGGCGATCGGTGACGCCTATTGCGATCAGGCCCCCCTGCAGGCCACGCAGTTCGAGGCCGATATCTCGCTCGCCAGCCAGATCCGTGGCCTGTGGCTGGAAGGGGGCGGTGGCGGCAACCGGGGCGAAAGTTACAGCGGCGCACATCTGCTGGCCGGGCTGAAGACCAGCACCGACAGCTTCGAGCGGCACGCTCGCAAGGGTTATCTCTTCACCATCGGCGATGAGCCGATCCTGGACGGGATGACGCGCGAGCAGATCAGCCGGGTCTTCGGCATCGAGGCGCCGCGCGGACTCAATGCGCGGGAGTGCCTAGCGCTCGCCGAGCGAACCTATGAGGTCTTCCATATCGTGCTTCGCGCCGGCTACGCCGCCGGCCAGATGGACGAAGTCCTCAGAACCTGGAAGCCGCTGCTGCCGCAGCGAACCCTGGTGCTGGATGACTATACGCGGATCGCCGAGCTTGTGGTTTCGACCATCGAGATCAATGAGGGCCGCGACCCCGCCGATGCCGCCGCCAGTTGGGGCGGCCCGGCTGCAGTTGCCGTCGCCAAGGCAGTCCAGTCACTCAAGCCGCGGCGGTTGCTCGACTTTTGGTGACCAAACAGGGTCCGGGGCCACGGCTCCGGATCATCCCCCAAAGGAGAGACCCAATGAAAAAGATCAGAGCAAAGGCCGTTATCGGTGCCGGCTATGGCGACGAAGGCAAGGGCGTGCTGACCGACCTATTGGCGGCCAAAACCGCCGACACGGTGGTGGTGCGCAGCAATGGCGGCGCCCAGGCTGGGCACACCGTCGTCACGCCGCAGGCTGTTCGCCATGTCTTCCATCATATCGGCTCGGGCGCTTTGGCGGGTGCCGCAACCCATTTCAGCCGGCATTTCGTCGCTCATCCGATGCTGCTGCTCGACGAATGGCAGGCTCTGCGGGCGCTCGGCGCCGACCTGCGCCTCAGCACCGACCCGCGCGCGCTCGTCACCACCCCGTTTGATGTGATGATCAATCAGGCCATCGAGCTCGCACGGGGCCAGGCCCGGCATGGCAGTACCGGCGTCGGCTTTGGCGAGACCATCGAGCGCAATCTGCGGCCCGAATTCCGTCTCACTACGCAGGACCTGTTCAAGCCAGACTTCGGAGACAGGCTGAGGCGTATCCGTGCGGACTGGGTGGCAACCCGCCTTGCCGCCCTTGGTGTCGCCAATATACCGGCAGCCATTGCCGAGGCGATGGCCGATGACGACGTGATCGAACGGTTCACCGCCGACTGCGAGTCCTATGTCGCCAAGGTCGAACTGTGGCCCGATCGGCGTTTGGGTGAAAGGGGCAATTTGCTCTTCGAGGCCGCCCAGGGACTGCTCCTCGACCAGGACTATGGCGCCTTCCCGCATGTGACCCGCTCCAACACCGGGCTCAGGAACATGCTGCAAATTGCAGAGGAAGCCGGCATCGGCGCAATCGAGGCGACCTATGTCACGCGCTGCTACACAACGCGCCACGGGGCTGGCCCCCTTGCGGGCGAGATCGACGATATTGTCGGGATCGTCGTCGACGATCCAACGAACGCCCCCAATGACTGGCAGGGAGTCTTGCGGCTAGCGCCGCTCGATACCGAAGTGCTGCGAAAGGCCATCGCTCACGACGTAAGGCTTGCCGCGGGGACAGCGACGGAGGTCGCCGCCGGCCTCGCGGTCACCTGCCTCGATCAGGCGAGCGGGGTTTTGCCGATCCGCAATGGCGCCGCATCCGAGAGAATTACCCCCGAAGAGGCGGCGGCCACTATTGCGCGCCATGCCGCCCTTCCCCTGTTCGGGCAGAACTGGGGGCCGGGCCGCCCCGACTTCCGGCAGTCACAGCCCGTCGGGCTGGAACTCGCCTGATTGGCGACTACCAGACGCCGTAATAGCGCCGGCGCGGATACCATGGCCGGCCAACATAGTAGCGTTGCCAATAGCCGGCATCGAATGCCACGACACGGATGCCGATCCGCGCGGCAGCGATGCCGGTTATCGGAATGGGCGCGCTGCGATAGAGCGTGGTCAGATAGGTTGCAGCGACCCAGCCGCGCTCCCTGCCCCATGAGATGTCGCACCAGCTATAGCCAGCCACGCACCCGTAAAGCACCAGATGTGATCCGGCGGGAATGTAGCTGACCGCCGGAAAGCTCACCGCAGGCCCGGCGCGCAGATTTACGGTAGTGGTTGAGACGACGTCGATTTCCGCAGCTCTTGCGGCGGAAGCCCCGATGAGGACCAGGAGCAGGCCTGCGACGATGGCAGATTTCTTCATGAAGCCCTCACTCGCCATCGCTCTGCGGCATGCGCCAATGCCCATTGGTCTGGCGCTCGAAGTCGATGGTTCTGCCATTGGGCGCGGTAAGATCGCCGACGATCCGCAGCCCATTTCGTTCCCGGATCAAGCGGCCCTCCGTATACCATTCGCCGCCGAACGGTCCGATCGCCTTGCCGGTAAATGCACAATCCCTCTCCGGACGGGCGCAGTCTCCCGAGAGTGTGTAGGTAATCGTTCGTCCGCTTTTGAGCGTGAACGTGCCCTTACGAACAAATGTGCCATCCCCCTGATCGAAGGACCTTGGAAACATATTCGTCGGATCACCTGGCCGCGATAGCCGATGGACGGCGCCATCGCGCTCAAAGGCCATTGCCGGGGCGAGAAGCCCCAGGCTCAAGATGCTGGCGATGGCAAGGATTTTGATAGTCATGGCATGCTCCTGTTTGCTTGACGCCAGGACCATCCGCCCTTTGCTTTGCCGGCATTTTGCCGGCCACCGCTGCTTTGTTGCATTTTGTAAACGCCGCACCTGAATGCTTGAGCGGTTGGCGTCCGCTGCTAGATTGCCCGCATGAACGCTACGCGGCCGCGCATCAGCATCGTTGAGGACGATCCGGAAATCCGCCGGCTGCTCCTGGCGCGTCTCGAAAAGGAAGATTTTCGGGTTGATGCCGCCAATGGCGGTGCCGGGTTCGATCGGCTGGTGTTGAGCAGGGGCTTCCCCGATCTCGTCATCCTCGACATCATGCTACCCGGCGAGGACGGCTTTTCCATCTGCCGTCGGATCCGGGCACAATCGCGCGTTCCCATCATCATGCTCACCGCCCGTGGCGACGACATAGATCGCATCGTCGGCCTGGAACTGGGGGCGGATGACTACGTCGCCAAGCCATTCAATCCGCGCGAACTGGTGGCGCGCATTCGTGCGATCCTGCGGCGCATCGAGCCACTACCGTTGGAACGAGAGCGCTATCGGCTTGGCCCCCTGGAGGTGGATATCAGCGCCCGTGCCGTGGTGCTCGCGACGGGCGAAACAGTGGACCTCACGGCGGGCGAGTTCGATCTCCTGGGGTGTTTCCTGTCACGGCCGCAACGCGTGCTGTCGCGCGAACAGCTGATCGAATGGACGCGTGGCCGCGACGCCGATCCGTTCGATCGCACCATCGATGTGCAGATGAGCCGCCTGCGGCGTAAACTCACCGAGGCCGGCGCAGACGGCCTCTTCAAGACGATCCGCAACGCCGGCTACATCCTGACGGAATCGGTCCGTCTGTGATTGCCCAGCTTGGCATCGTCGGGCGACTATTGACCATCGTCCTCGTCGGCTTCGGCGCCATCCTGCTTCTGCTCGGCGGGCTGCTTTACCTGCTGCGTACGCAGGAAGGGGCGCTCGAACAACGCTTCCCCCTCCCCGCCCAGATCGCCGCGATTGTCAGCCTCCTGGACGATACGCCGCCCCAGGACCGCGAAACGCTGCTGACAGCCCTCAACACCAACACCCTTTCGGTGCAGGTTGTGGACGGCGCTCCAATCGTCTCGCCCGACAGCCGTGAACTGCCCCGGCTCGAGAACGTTCTCACGCGGCTCAATCCTGAATTGTCGGCGCGCGAAGTGGTCATCGATATTCCGGAAGGCGCCGGCAACCACAGGCCTCTGCTTGATGCCTGGGCCGGAGCAGCGCCGCTTCGGGCGCAAGTCGCCTTGGCCGACGGCTCGCATGTCGTGCTGGAGGCGACCACACAACCCCTGCGGCGCATATTGGGGCTGCCGAGCGGCATCTGGCTTGCCTTGCTGGGAGTGGCGATCTGCACCCTTACCATCGTCGGCCTGTTCCGCACCGTCAGCCCATTGCGACGCCTGACTTCCGCCATAGCGAGCTTCGCCGAAACCGCGGCTCCCGTTCCCATCGAGGCTTCCGGCCCGGCCGACATGCGTCGCCTTATCGGTACTTTCAACCTCATGCAGGAGCGGCTCAGCACACTGCTCAAGGGCCGGACCATCCTCGCCGGCGCCATCTCGCACGACCTGCGGACATATCTGACCCGCATGCGGCTGCGGATAGACACCATCGAGGATGAAGCCGAGCGCTCCGGAGCCGAAGCCGATATCGATGCCATGTCCGCCATCGTGGAGAATTCGCTGGCCTTCGCGCAGGCCGCCGGCAAGGCCGCCCTCTTCGAAGACATCGACCTCACCGCGCTCGTCCGCGAAGCGGTCAAACTCCACCAGGATCGGAACAGTCCGGTTTCGTGCGGCGATCTCGCCGAGCGCATCAGAGTCAAAGGCGATACCGTCGGGCTGAGACGCGTCTTGACCAATCTCATCGACAATGCCCTGCGCTACGCTGGCGATGCAACCATACGACTGTCAGCCTGCGATGGCTTTGCCGAGCTCTTCGTCGACGACAGCGGCCGCGGCATACCGCCTAACGAGCGCGAGGCGATATTCGAGCCGTTCTACAGGCTGGACGCCGCGCGCAATCTCGAGAGCGGCGGCACCGGCCTCGGCCTCGCACTGACCCGCCAGATCGTCGAGGCCCATGGCGGCCGCATCACGGCGGGCACATCGCCGGGCGGCGGCAATCGCATGCATGTCGTCTTGCCGCTTGCAAAAGGCTAAGCCTGAAACAAAACGTCACAAATACCGCGCAACCTGCAAACAGCGAGCAAAGCGCCGGGCTCACTCTTTTCCTGTTCGAAATGCTCAAGGAGAACAGAGATGAAAATATGCTATGTCCTGGCCACTGCGTCGATGTTGACGCTCGCGTTCTGCACGCAAGAAGCCCTTGCCCGCGACCGCGACATCACAGTGACCACACCGAACGGTACCTATACCAAATCGGTCGAGGCTGGTTGCGCTGGCGGCACCTGCAGCCGCAGTTCCACGCTGACCGGACGCAATGGCGGCACCATCACGCATGCAGGCGAGTGCGACGCCGGTTGGCGCCTCTACAGCTGCAGTGGCACAGTCACCGGCCCCGACGGTAACTCAGTTTCGCGTCACACCATCGGCCGCCGGTACTTCTGATCGGGCGAGAAAGGATTTGACCATGCCAACAAAGACTCTGACCTTGGCTGTGCTGTTCCTGCTTCCAGCCTTGCCGGTTACCGCCGCCGCATTGAACTACCAGGACTTGCGATCGATCCGGCAAGCGTGTGGCGACGACATCAAGACCCTGTGCTCCGATGCCTCCCGAGGCAATGGGCGCATCATGCAATGCATGGCCGCACATGCCGACGCCATATCGCCAGGATGCGCCGACGCCGTGAAGGCTGAGAGGGCCAAACTCCCCGCCTCCACACGCTACGATACCAACTGACAAGCCGAGGAAAACGTGATGCTCAGCAACCGCTCGATGCCGGATTCCATCATCATTCCGGAACTCGCCTATGTAGATATAGGCCAGGCGGCGGACTGGCTCTGCAACGCTTTCGGCTTTTCGGCCCGCCTATGGATCGCCGATCACCGAGCCCAGCTTGTGCTGGACGGCGGCGCCATCGTTTTGACCCAGACGCCGGCACTCGCTGCCGGCGTCAACCTCATGGTCCGCGTCGAACACCTTGATGCGCATTATGAACGCAGCACTGCCGCTGGCGCCGAGATTGTCCGGGAGCCGGAAAGCTACCCCTTCGGTGAGCGGCAGTACACCTGCCGCGACCCGGGCGGCCATGTCTGGACCTTCTCGCAATCCATCGCGGATATGGATCCCGTCACCTGGGGCGGCGTGCTTGTGACAAAGCCCTGAGGCGGCATTGTCCCCCTTGCCCCGGTCATGGTCTAACGGGTGACCTGCTCCACCACGGTTGACCCGCATGACCACGCATCGCTTCATCGCCTCCACCTGGTACAATACTTTGGGCTCGCATCCGCCAGCCTTGCGGATCGCCAGCGGCGACACCGTGATCACCGATACACTCGATGCGGCGGGCTGCGATCGCGACAACAACCAGCGCATTGGCGGACCCAATCCCATGAATGGCCCGATCTTCGTCGAAGGGGCCGAGCCCGGCGACGCCCTACGAGTCAGCATCGACGCCATGCTGCCTATTCGGGACACCGGCTGGACGCGCAGTGTCGTCGCCGGCAACGTCGTGGACCCGGAAAGCGTGAGGGATTTGCCCAGGCCGGAACGCGTCATCTGGTCGATCGACCGCGCCGCTTCCACGGTGCAGTTGCAGACCCCCGCAAGGGGCCTCGAGGATTTCATGCTGCCCCTGTCCCCGATGATCGGCTGCTTCGGCGTCGCGCCCAAGCTGGGTCAGGCCATCTCCACTGCCACCAGCGGCGAGCACGGCGGCAATATGGACTACCGCCGCCTCGGGCCTGGCACGACTATATGGTTTCCCGTCGCCGCTCCCGGCGCGCTTTTCCATCTGGGAGATTGCCACGCGGTGCAGGGCGATGGCGAAATCGTCGGCACGGGCGTCGAAACCGCTTTTGAGGTGACCGTCACGCTGACCGTGGAAAAGGACCGCACCATCGTCTGGCCGCGGGCTGAAACAGCTGATGACATCATCACTATCGGCAACGCCCGCCCGCTCGACCAGGCCTTGCAGCACGCGACCACCGAAATGCTCGCCTGGCTGAAGCAGGACTACGGCCTCGACCGGACGGCGGCCAGCCATCTGCTTGGCCAGGTCGTGCGCTACGATGTGGGCAACGTCTTCGACCCCGCCTACACAATGGCATGCCGCGTCGCCAAACGCTGGCTGCCCAAACGCCGCGCCTAGGCGGCTTGCGCCACCCGGCGGGCCCCGACCCACTTGTTGAACCAGGCGAGCAACAGCCCGAAGACGATCAGCAATATGCCACCGCCGAGCACTGAAAATGGTGAAGGCCCCAGCGTTTCAAACCATTGCGTGTAGAAGTGAATGGCGCCAAAAACCGCTGCGACGTTCACCACCCAGCGCCGGTTTGCCATGATCGCCCAGCCGCCCACGACGATCAGCACTACGGCCCAGCCGATGCTGAACACCAGCGGCGGCCAGTCCACCGCCGGATCGCCGAACAGAGAACCGACCAGGAATGCACCGTTGACCATCAGGATCGCGGTGCGGGCCGCGATGATCGACAGTCGCTCATAGTGCGGCGGCACGCGCAACGAGACGAGATAGAGTGCCAGGGTCAGCGCCGACAGCACACCGATCGTCAGCACCGGCCGGTCGACGGCGAAGAAATAGCTCGCATCGGCGTAAAAGGTTCCGCTACCGAGCGACACCGATAGCATCAACACCGCCAGCGCCGCCAACAGCCCCGAACGGGCGGCGATTGCGGCGGCGGCGAGACCAAGCGTCATGCCAAGGCCGACCACCACCGACCCATCGGACAGCAGCCAGACGCCGCCCGTAACCCCCAGCGCGCCGATCACCAGCATGATCTGCGCGAACAACGCCCAGCGCACGACACCCCTGAGGATCATCGCCAGCCCAAGCAGCACCAGCAGGCCGCCGATGACGATCGCCGTTTGCGGCGTCGGCAGCAGAGTGCCCGCGCCGAGTGCCACCGCCACCGTCCCGAAAGCGAGGAAAATATTGGTACCGAGCGAGCCCGTATCCTGGGCCGCCAATCCCTTGAGCCGGTCGGCCTCAGCCTGTGTCAGCTTTCCGAGGGCCACCAGTTCGGTCAGATCGAGCGTTATTTTCATCATCCGTCCCTGATTCGGAATTTGGTCGCCCCGCCCTTGACATAACCCGGCGCCCGTTTCATAACCAAATAGTTATAGAAACCTTTGGTTATGAAATGACGCCTTCGGAACGCCTCGATGCCACCTTTATCGCCCTGGCCGATCCTACGCGCCGGGCGATCCTCGCCCGTCTGGCAACCGGTGAAGCATCCGTCGCCGAGTTGACTGAGCCTTTTGAGATCAGCCAGCCGGCAATCTCCAAGCATCTGAAGATTCTCGAGCGCGCCGGCCTCATCACCAGCGCTCAAAGCGCCACGCGCCGTCCGCGCAGGCTTGAGGCGAAACCCATGGCCGAAGCTTCGGCCTTCCTCGAAAAGTACCGGCAATTCTGGGAGCAGAGCTACGACCGGCTCGATGCGCTGCTCAAGGAATTGCAATCCCCCGCCAACGGTAAAGACTGATCCGGAAGGACATAGCCATGCCCGCGCCCCTTACGGTCGCCACTTCGAGCGACCTCGAAATCCTCATCACCCGTACCTTCGAGGCGCCGCGCGCGCTGGTTTTTCTCTGCTACAGCAAGCCGGACCTGGTCCGGCGCTGGCTCGGCCCACCCGACTGGACGATGCCGGTCTGCGACATCGATTTCCGCGTCGGCGGCAAGTGGCGCTACGTTCTCAAAAGCCCCGATGGCAGCATGGAAATGGGCTTTGGCGGCGTCTACCGTGAAATCGCCGCGCCCACGCGCATCGTCAACACCGAACTCTATGACCACGACTGGACCGGCGGCGAAACGCTTGCCAGCGCCACATTCGAGCAGTGTAGCGGCACCACCACCGTCAGCACCCTGGTCCACTACGCCTCTGTCGCCGCGCGCGACAACGTCCTGGCCTCACCGATGGCCCAAGGCATGGAGGTCAGTTATGGCCGGCTCGACACGCTTTTGTCTGCTCAGGCCGCCTGAACTGGCGCCAAGTTCGCCATCCCCAATTGAACGCCTGCCTCATCAACACAAGGAGACTGAAATGCAAAAGATCAAGACTTGCCTTTGGTTTGACGACCGCATCGAAGAAGCCGTGAAGTTCTATACGGGGCTCTTTCCCAATTCCCGCATCCTCAGCACCTCGCATTATCCCGATGGCCGGCCGCTGGTCATAATGTTCGAAATCAACGGCGAGGAAATCATGGCCCTCAATGGCGGCCCGGTGTTCAAGTTCAGCGAAGCCATCTCGCTCTACGTCGAGTGCAAGGACCAGACCGAAATCGACCGCTACTGGAACGCTCTCACCGCCGACGGCGGTGAAGAAAGCCAGTGCGGCTGGCTCAAGGACAGATACGGGCTTTCCTGGCAGATCGCGCCGGCTGCTGTAACCGACTACATGCTCAGCGGCGACAAGGCCGCTTCCGACCGTGTCCTAGCCGCCATCATGCCGATGAAGAAGATCATTCTTGCCGATCTTGAAAAGGCCTATGCGGGCTGAACGCAACCAAAGAATGAGTGGGGGCGACCGCCCCTACTCTTTCGTCACCTTCCAGATCGTCCCGCTGCCGTCTTCACTCACATAGAGCGATCCGTCCTTGGCGATAGTGACGCCCACGGGCCTTCCCCAGACATCACGATCCGACGTTACGAACCCGGTCATGAAATCCTGGTACTCGCCCGTGGGCTTGCCGTTATCGTCAAACAGCAAGCGCACGATCTTATAGCCCGTCCGCGTTCCCCGGTTCCATGAACCATGCAGCGCGACGAAAGCATCGCCCTTGTAATCGGGGCCCCATGCGTCATTGTCGTAGAAGGCGATGTTGAGCGGCGCCGAATGGGCCTGCATCAAGACATCGGGTACCGCGACCTTGTCCTTGAGGTCCGGACGCTCATTGGCATGCCGCGGATCTTCGTTGCCGCCGATATAGTACCAGGGCCAGCCGTAAAATGCGCCCTGCTGCACAGCGGTGGCATATTCGAACGGTACATTATTGCCCAGGTTGTCGCGCTCGTTCACCACGCACCAGATATTTCCCGTAGCCGGTTGCAGCGTCATGCCGGCGCAGTTGCGCAGCCCCGTCGCCACGATGCGTTCATTCTTGCCGTCAGGATCAAACGCCAGCACATCGGCGCGCCGCGCCTCATTGCCCCAGGTCGCACCCAGTGCATGGGCCGCCGCCCAGCCGTCCGGCTGGCCACCCATGCCCTCCGCGACATTCGAGCCCGACCCCACGGAGTAGTACATGGTCTTGCCGTCAGGCGAGAACACCACATCGCGGGTCCAGTGATGGCTCGCCGGAATATCGGAGAGAATGGCTTCCGGACTGCCGCTTGGCTTCAGGTCGCCTGATTTGTAAGGAAACCGAATGAGGCCGTTGCTGTTCGCGATATAGATCCACTGCGGATCGTTGCCGGGCGGATAGAACGCAATGCCGTAAGGCTGGTGCAGGCCATCGGCGACGAACACCTGCGGCTTCGCTGCCGCGCCTTGCATAGTCCTCAGCACCAGAACCTGGTTCTTGCTTGAATTGGCAATGAACAAATCGCCATTGGGCGAAAAGCGGATGGCGCGCGGATTGTCGATCCCCGACGCCACAAGCTCCACCTTGAAGCCATCGGGCACTTGCGGCATCGTGTCTTCCTGCCGGTCGACGCCGCCCGGAGAGTTGGACGCCGAGGGTGAAGCGTTGGGTGCTTCGAGATCCTTGGCGGTGATGTGTCGTGTGACCCCGGGCGCGTCATCCTGCCAGCCCCCGAATGCGTCGGCCCCCATCCTGACGGATCCGGTCGTATCCTGCCCGAAGGCGGGCATTGCCAGCAGGGCGATCGTCGAAATGGTCAAAAACGCTCGAAACATTTACCACTCCTCCATTGCGGGACGGCCGACGGTATCGTCCACTACCATCCGTCTGCGCGCGCAACCGTGAACAGCAATCATGGCGGCAATGTAACGTCGCAAGCATCGGCACTTGCCGATGGAACACATTAGGCGCATGTAAGGGCTACAATTCTCCCGGTTGCGAGTTCCCCATGCCCATGCTCTTTACGCCCCTGACGCTGCGCGGTCTCACACTGCGTAATCGTACCGTCGTTTCCCCCATGTGCCAGTACTCGGCCCAGCATGGGCTCGCCAACGAGTGGCATTTCGCCCATCTCAGCCGCTTCGCGCTAGGGGGCTTCGGCCTTGTCATTCTTGAAGTAACCGCCGTCGTGCCCGAGGGACGCATCTCCTATGCCGATCTCGGCTTGTGGGACGACAGCCAGATCGCACCACTCAAGCGCATCGCCGATTTTCTGCATAGCCAGGGCACCGCTGCCGGCATCCAGATCGGCCATGCCGGCCGCAAGGCGGCGACACCGGTGGGCTGGCGCGGCAGCTTCAATGAAACCGAGGAAGAAAAGCTTCGCTTCGCCTTCGAGACCTGGGTGCCGGAAGCCCCAAGCGCCATCGCCCATGCGGGCGCGCCCTACCAAACTCCGGCGGCTTTCGACCTCGATGGCATTGCGAGGCTGAAGCAGGCCTTCGTCGATGCAACGCGCCGGGCTGATGCGGCAGGCTTCGATGTCATCGACATCCACGCCGCCCATGGTTATCTGCTGAACCAGTTCCTCTCGCCCATCGCCAACCATCGCACCGACCAGT
Organism: Devosiaceae bacterium; assembly: GCA_036499825.1. Classification (GTDB taxonomy): domain Bacteria; phylum Pseudomonadota; class Alphaproteobacteria; order Rhizobiales; family Devosiaceae; genus Paradevosia. The sequence goes on along the minus strand of DASYCZ010000026.1, from coordinate 51,588 downwards.
ATGGCGGCAGCCGCGAAAACCGCATGCGCCTGTTGCTCGAAATCATTGAGTTGGTCCGGGAAGTCTGGCCGGCAGAAAAGCCGATATTTACGCGCCTCTCGGTCACCGACGGTCGCCCCGATGGCTGGCAGGTCGAGGACAGCGTTGTGCTCGCCGCCGAGTTGAAGGCGCGTGGCGTCGATCTCATCGACTCCTCCTCAGGCGGATTCGACGGCGCCGGCATCGCGCCTGCCCCGCTCTATCAGGTTCCGCTCTCCGCCGCCGTCCGCGGCGGCGCCGATATGCCCACGATGGCCGTCGGCCTCATCACCGAGGCCGCTGACGCCGAGACCGTGCTGCAAAAGGGTGAGGCCGACCTTATCGCACTCGCTCGCGGCGCCTTGGCCGATCCCAGCTGGCCGATCCACGCCCGCTTGGCGCTCGGCGGCGAAGGCGATGTCTACGACCTCTACCCCATCCAGGCGCGCGATCGCGTTCGTTCCATGGATCGCGTTCTAGGCCGTCTCCTGGCCGCCGAATAGCACTTGTTGGCGGCGTGGCTATCCTGCCACGCCGCACCGCAAATTTGGCGTAATCGTCCGCCCAAATCTTGCACTGTCGCGGCACGCTTCCCAGCTCTGCTGCATAGCTACGGGAGCCGCATATGACTACCAAGACTGCTCTTTTCGCACTTCTGGCCATGTGGGGTGTCGGCACCACCACCGTCGTGCCGGCATTTGCCGAGGACGCCCCGCCGGCGACCGAAAACGATGCCGATATCGTCGCGGCGCCAGATGGTTTCGCCGATCGGGTCTGGGTCCAGCAGGACACCGACCTGCCCGACTCTCTCCAGGTCTTCCTGTCCGACGGTACCCTGGTGACTGATTCCTGCTGGGAAACGCATCGGCTTTCCGCCTGGAAAATGGCTGACGCCACGCATTTGAGCTGGGATGAAGACGGCATGCCCATCCATGCCGAGATCGTCTCGCTCACGGCCGACGAACTCGTCCTCAATGTCGCCGACCAGGAGCACCATTATAAACCCGCGACGGTGCCCTATGTGTGCCCCGACATGCCGAAATGATCTCGGCGCCAGCTAGATGCTGAGCTGAGTTCCGATCTCCACCACGCGTCCCGTGGGGATATGGAAGAACTCTGTCGCGTCGCTGGCATTGCGTGCCATCGCCATGAAGATCTTGTCGGTCCAGTAGCGGATCAGCCCGCGCTTGGACGACGGCTTCAAAACGCGTCGCGACAGGAAGAACGATGTCGACATGATGTCGAACTTCCAGCCCAGCTTACGCGCGAGGCCCAGCGCCTTGGGAATGTTCGGCGTTTCCATATAGCCGAAGGTCACGACGACGCGCCAGAACAGCTCGTTATAAGCGTCGATACGGATCTTCTCGTCATCGGCCACGGTCGGCGCGGACGACGTGATCACGGTCAGGATGACGTTCTTCTCATGCAGCACCTTATAGTGCTTGAGACTGTGCAAGAGAGCCGTGGGTGCCCCCTCGATATCGCTGGTCAGGAAAATCGCGGTACCGGGAACGATGGTCGGCTTCTTCTTGGTGAGGTTTTGGACGAGGAACTCCAACGGCACCTCGTCGCGACGGGTCTTTTCGGAAAGCCGCTTGCGGCCTGCCATCCAGCTTGTCATCAGCACGATCAGGATGATCGACACCAGCGCCGGCACCCAGCCTCCCTGCGTGAACTTGGTGACGTTGGCAGCAAAAAAGCCAAGATCGATCAGGAAGAGCGGCGTCACGATGGCGATCGAAGCGAGAAGGCCCCAGTGCCAGATGCGCCACATCACCACCAGCAACAGCACCGCCGTCACCAGCATTTCCCCCGTGACCGCGATACCATAGGCCGCCGACAGCGCGCTCGAATTGCGGAACGCCAGCACCAGCACCAGCACCGCCACCAGCAGCATGGTGTTGATCTGCGGGATGTAGATCTGTCCCGAAACGTTCTCCGAGGTGTGACGGATGTCCATACGCGGCAAGAGGTTCAGGTTGATGGCCTGCCGTGTCAGCGAATAAGCGCCCGAAATCACCGCCTGGCTGGCAATGACCGTCGCCAGCGTCGCCATCACCACCATGGGGATCAGCGCCCATTCCGGCTGCATCTGGAAGAAGGGGTTCGATGCTTCCGCGCCATGCGCGAGAACGAAGGCACCCTGCCCGAAATAGTTGAACAATAGGCACGGGAACACTAGCGAGAACCAAGCGATGACGATCGGCTTGCGGCCGAAATGCCCGAGATCAACATAGAGCGCTTCCGCACCCGTAACCGCCAGGAACACTGCACCGAGCACGACGGTCGCGATGCCGAGGTGCTGGAAGACGAATTCCAGCCCGTTCAGCGGATTGATCGCCCACAGCACCATGGGGTTCCCAACGACCTGGAGCAGCCCCGAAACGCCGATAGCCACGAACCAGACGGCGGTTATAGGCCCGAACACCGTCGCCACGCTGCCGGTTCCGAAGCGCTGCACGGTAAACAGCAAAATGAGAATGCAGACCGTTATCGGGACGACCCAGGGCGCCAGGTTCGGCGCCACCACTTCGGTGCCTTCCACCGCCGACAAGACAGAGATCGCCGGCGTAATGATGGAATCGCCGAAAAACAGCGAGGCGCCGATGACGCCGAGGACCAGCACCCAGGCCGGTCGTTTCTCGAAGCTGGAGCGCGCCAGGGCCATTAGCGAGAGCGTACCACCCTCGCCCCTGTTATCGGCGCGCAGCACGAAACCCACATATTTGACACTGACCACAATCGTCAGCGCCCAAAAGATCAGGGACAGCAGGCCCAGCACGTCGCCCTGTGAAGCACTGCCATCGGTCGTGCCGTGCAACGCCTCGCGAAAAGCGTAAAGCGGGCTGGTGCCGATGTCTCCATAGACGACGCCAAGCGCGCCCAGCACCAGGATTGGCAAGTCTTTCTTGGCATGGTTGCCATGTTCGGCTTCCATGCTGCCGGGTTCTGCACCCGCCAAAGTCTCTTGCGTCATACGCCCTTGCTCATCTGGTAGCGAAGCGGGGCGCTTCTATACCCCTTCCCGGACACACTCAACCCTACGCACGTCTGTTAGGTTGCCACAAGATAATTGGGCCAAGCTGCGACCGATCCGGTTCATTGAGCGGAAGAAACCAGCGGCGGCGATGTGACGCTAGCGATAGTCATTCAGGATCACCTCGAATTGCGGCGCAAAAGTCGCGGCAAAACTAGCTGTGAGATGTCCATCGTCCCGATAGATGACCCGACCGTCTTTGACAGGAGAACATTCGTTTCCATCGCAAAGCGATCCCGTCGGATCAAAGACTACAACATCCGATTGTACTGGACCGCTGAACGAAAGTCCCGACAAGGCATCCGAGCGCGGTCGAGCGCACTGAGCCCACTCCGCCTTGCTGAGGCAATCGTAAACACTGTGATACATTTTTGGGGTGTCTTGAAGTTCCACGACTTCAATACCGAGGTCGGTCAGGGCCTTAACCGTCTTCGCAGCAGCAGTCTGCCATAGCTCAGCATTGCGTTCACGTCCCGCGAGCTGGTTCGCGGACCGATCGAATAGCCAGCCGGTATATTCATTGGAACTTCCCATGATTACTATCTTGGGTGGGTTCGCTGCAAATTCCGCGAAGCGGGCTTTGCGCCATTTATCACAGGCGTCATAGGTACTCTTGGACGGGAGGTACCAGATCGTGACATCCACTGCCGGGCAGCTTGATTTCGTACGCGAATCCACGGTCCACCCTGCCTTTTCCGCGGCGATCAGCAACGGTGGAAACCATTGTGCCGCATGGCTGTCACCAAACAGAACAACGCGGTTTGGCGCGTCGACCGCGCCAAAATGGCAAGGTGGCTGCTCAACGGCATCGTAGGACAGATGACAACCGTCGCTATATGTCGGCCCGAGATCGGCTCTCGCCTTTTTGAGCGCGGCAGCGACCGCAGGTGACGTCGGCCCCGTCAACAGCGTGACGCCTCCGGCGACCCCGATGACGACGACGATTGCCCCAATGCTAGCGGCGGCTATACGAGCCAGTCGCACTTGCTGAAGCGGCAGCCGGTGAATTGGCCTTTCAACCCAATAATATGCAGCACTTGAAAGTACCGCGATGGGAACGAGACCGAGCCAGATTGCCACCTGATTGCCGGGCCACAAGGCAGCGATAAAAACCAGGACCGGCCAGTGCCAAAGATAGAGGCTATAGGACATGTCGCCAATGACGACCACTCCTGGCAGCGTCAAAACACGAACCAGGGGCCGGACAGCAAGCTGGGTATCGAGACCAAAGATCAACGCGGCCGCACCGAAAGTGGGGATGAGCGCCCATAAACCCGGATAGGTCAGTTGATCGCCAAAGCAGATAACACTGCCTAGAACAGCAAACAGACCTGCCCAGGAAATAAGGGCACGAATTGCGCCTGGCACCAGATCGCGGCGATGAATAGTCAGTCCGGCGAGACCACCCAAGGCCAGTTCCCACGCCCGCGATTGCGGATAAAAGAATGCAACGGGTTGGCTCTGCCCGATGGCCATCAGCGACCATGCCAGCGACGTCGCAAAGATAACCGCCAATAAGATAAGGAGTGCGGTCCTTCGCCAGGTCGTAAGTGACCACGCTATGGCCATCATCAGCCAGGGAAGCACCGCATAGAACTGCTCTTCGACGGAAAGCGACCAGAAATGCAGAACTGGACTTGGCGATCGCCAAGGTGGAAATAGTCCACCGCGCGACTGGCAAAATGGAAATTGGCAAAAAATAGCGCGGACTTTGCGACGTCTTCGGCGATGAGCTGGAACCGATAGCTCGGCATGAGCGCCGCAGTGGCACAAAGCGTAACGAAGAGCGTCAGAAGGCTGTTGGGCAGCAAGCGTTTGGCCCGCCCTGCCCAGAAGATGATCGGGCGTACCCGCCCATGCTGCTCCACTTCCGAAGCCAGCATCCGAACAATGAAAAAACCCGAGAGGACGAAGAATACGTCCACACCAACAAAGCCGCCAGAAAATCCCGGTATTCCGGCGTGATAGCCAATCACCACGAGGACAGCCAGTGCTCGGAGGCCTTGCAGGTCGTTGCGGCGGGAATTCGGTGTGGCGCTCATGAGGGAGCGCTTACCATGACGCCATGACCGACGAAACTGCAGAAGCCTTCTGCGTCACCGCGATCGATATCAAAACAAAAAAGGCGGCGTCCGGGGGGAACGCCGCCTGGCTCGGGAGTTCGTGGAGGAGACTTACTCGGCCGCCAGGGCGACCGTAGCTTCCCGAGCGGTCTTGGTGGCGTTGACCCACCAGGTCAGCTGGTCCAGCATGTCCTTGGCGCTGGCGCCGATGGCGCCTTCGATCGCGGACATCGGCTGGTTGCCGGCGCCGGTGAACACCGTGTAAAATTCGGAACCGCCGATATGGACGCCCGAACGGACCGGAACCATCTGCAGCTCGACCGAGATGTTGCGCAGGTGCTCGACAGCGCGGGCGCCGCCAACCGAACCGTAGCCCACATAGGCGGCAGCCTTGCGGCCCCACTCGACATAGGCCTGGTCAAGCGCGTTCTTCAGCGAAGCGGTGATCGAACGGTTGTATTCGGCGGTGACGAAGATATAGCCGTCGAACTCGCCGACCTTCTTCTGCCAGGCAACGGCGCGCGGATCCTGGCTCGGGACCCAGGCGTTCGAAGCCACTTCATTGAAGAACGGCAGATCGAAATCCTTCAGGTCGACCAGTTCCACGTCCAGATCCGGGCGCTGCTTGGCGAGCTCAAAAATCCACTGGGCGGGCTTGGTGCCGAAGCGGGAATCGCGGGTGCTGCCGATGATCACGGCAATCTTGGGTTTGTTGGACATGTCTGGTCTCCTTCAGTGTCAAACAGTAACTGACGCTGAATATGTGCCTATGAGGTTTGGGCTCAAGAAGGCACCTGTCTGTCGTCTGGCCACCTTTAACTGCCCTAGGTTCCTGAGACCTCCTAAGGAACATTTTTGTATTCATCAGGCGATCCGGTGCGTTGCAGCCGTCATCGGCCTGTCGCACGAGCCTTTACGGCCCCCAGTGCTGTTTTGAGTATGGACTGTTCACTAATTGCGACCGCTGAAAATGCATCGGCCACAAAGATAAGGCGCGCCCCCAAGGACGCGCCTTATGGCTTCGGCGCAGGCCGCCTTACTCGGCGGGCGCGTTGAGCATCGCTCCGCCGCGGATGGTCACCTGCGTCAGGATGAACGCCACCACCGCGCAGGCGGCGATTGCGATCACCATTGGCAAGGCCGTGCCGTTGAAGAACGCCCCCGAAATCCCCATCACGATCGCGGCGACCACGAGCTGTAGCGTACCGAGCAGCGCCGAGGCGGTGCCGGCGATTTCACCATGCGAATCCATCGCCAGCACTGCCGTCGTCGGAATGATGAGACCGAGGAATCCGAAACCGACGAAGAGCAGCGACGCCATGACCACGAGACTGTCGGTGCCGAACAGGAAGGCAGCCCCCAGCGCCAGCATCACCAACACGTAGCCGGTGACCGCGGCACGCACCACATTGTTGAGGCCATAACGCTTGCCGAGGAACCCGGCGAACTGGGAAACGCCGATGAACGCCACCGCATTGATGGAGAACATGAAGCTGTAAAAGGTCGGCGTCAGTCCATAGTGCTCGATCAATATGAAGGACGAATTGCCCAGATAGGCCATGAAACTCGCCATGCCGAACGCGCCGATCAGGCTGAGACCGAGGAAGTTCCAGTCGCGGCCCAGCATGGCATAAGCTCGCATGGCGCTGCCGAGGCTGCTCTCGACCCGGGCGGAGGCCGGACGGGTTTCCTTCTGGAACACCGCCAGCAGCACCAAGCCAAGCGCGCCGGCACCGGCCATCACCCAGAACACCGTGCGCCAGTCACCGAACTGGATGATCAGGCTGCCCGTCAGCGGCGCCAGGATTGGCGACACCGAGAAGACCAGCATCAACATGCTCATCAACTGCGTGGCGGCTGGACCGGTGTAACCATCGCGAACGATGGCGCGCGGCAACGCCATGGAGGCGCAGGCACCAATGCCCTGCACCAGGCGGGCAGCGATAAGCCATTGGATGTTCGGAGCCAGCGCACAGGCGACGGAGCCGGCGATGAACAGCGCAATACCGAAATATAGGGGCGGCTTGCGACCGACCATGTCGCTGATCGGCCCATAGGCGAGCTGGCAGACGGCGATCGCCGCCATGAAAGCCATGAGACTCATCTGCACTTGTGCCGTATCGGCCTCGAGCGCCACGCCGATTGCCGGCAGGGTGGGCAGGTACATATCAATGGCAAACGGTCCGATGACCGACAGCAACCCCAGGACCAGAGCAGCCTTGAAGATTTGGCTATTCATGGGAAAACCTCTTCGTAAACGCACCATTGCCTCGCAAGGCAGACGGCGACGTTGAGAATGGATGAATCTGAAAACGGAATGACGACGGCCGGGAGGAGCGTAGCCGTGACTCCGATGTCCACATTTTTGGACACTATTGTCTAAATCGTCAAGTCCCTTTATGCTGGGACTCATGGACGCACTCAGCGAGATCAGACGGGAACCTGCCATGCAGCGGGGACAGGCGGCAAAACGCTTGTCCATTCTGGAGGCGGCCACCGCGGTTTTCGTCCGCGAAGGCGTTTCAGCGGCCAGTATCGACCTGATCGCGGCAGAAGCGGGCGTCTCCCGCCAGACGGTCTACAACCATGTGGGCGACAAGGAACGGCTGTTCATCGCCGTCGTCTCCGAGATCAGCGCCCGTTCCTCGATGCACCTGTTCGAGACGCTGGGCACCTTCCCCGAGCGCCCGAAAGATCTTGAGAGCGAGCTGATCGAGTTCGCCATTCGCCTCTGCAGCGAATGCATGTGCGACCCCGATGGCCTGGCGCTTCGCCGGCTGATCGAGAACGAGGGCCGGCGTTACCCGCAGCTGTTCGAGACCTGGAAACAATATGGCCCCGGCAAGAACTGGCCCGCCATCGCAGGCCGTTTCGCCAAGCTCGCCCATGAGGGCTATCTCGATATCGACGATGCCGATCTTGCGGCGCGCCAGTTCATGGCGCTGGTCAATGCCGACCTGCCGACCACCCGCGACATGGGCCAGGCTCCCACCAATACCGAAATTCGAACCGCTGCCACCAACGCTGTAAGAACTTTCCTCAAGGCCTTCTCAAAGCAGAGGTAGCCGGCTGTCAGTCGGCAGGCGGATAGGCGTGTCCCTGCCCGCGATAGTCCTTGATCGTGTACCCATCGCCATGGGTCGTCACATTGGTGGCCGCCAGCGGAGCTTTGCCGTGGCCGCCGGGAATATCGAGGATATAGGTCGGCTGGCAGAGACCTGAAATCCGCCCGCGCAGCCCGGCCACCAGCGCCTGCCCCTCCGCTATCGTCACACGGAAATGACTGGTCCCCGGCGCCAGGTCCGGATGGTGCAGGTAATAGGGACGAATGCGTAGCTCGACAAATGTCCGCATCAGCTCCGCCAGCACGTCCGGATCGTCGTTCACGCCTTTGAGCAGTACCGATTGGCTGAGCAGCGCCACGCCCGCATCGGCCAGCCGCCCGCAGGCCTCTCGCGCCGCGCCGGTCAACTCGCGCGGATGGTTGGCATGCACCGCAAGGTAAGTGGTCTTGCCGCTCGCCTTGAGGGCGTCGATCATCTCGGCATCGATCCGTTCGGGCTCGACCACCGGCACGCGCGTGTGGACGCGCACGACGCGAAGATGCGCGATCCGGTCCAGCCGCTCCATCATCTCACGCAGGCGCCGTGGCGACAGCACCATCGGATCGCCGCCGGTAAGGATCACTTCCCAGATTTCCGTATGCGCCGCGATATAAGCCATCGCCGCGTCCAGCGCTTCGGATGTCAGCGTCCCCAGCCCCTGCGGCCCCACCATCTCGCGCCGAAAGCAGAAGCGGCAATAGACTGGACAGACATGCACCGCCTTCAGCAACACCCGGTCGGGATAGCGATGCACGATGCCTTCGACCGGACTATGGCTGAGATCGCCGATCGGATCGGCTCGCTCCTCCGGCGTCTGCGTCAATTCCGCGATATCGGGCACGAACTGCCGCGCGATCGGATCGTTGGGGTCATTCGGGTCGATCAGCGCACGCATGGCAGGCGTGAGTGCCACGGCATAGCGTTCCCCCACGCGCTCGGCATCGCCGCGCTTGCTCTCAGGCAACAACCCCGCCGCAATCAGCTCATCCGCCGACCGGATCGTCCGGATCGCATTCATTCGCTCAACTCCGCCACCGGCGCCCACAGCACCCGCTCGATATGCGGAGCGCCAGTAGCCAGCATCACCAGCCGATCAAACCCCAGCGCGATGCCGCTAGCGGGCGGCATGATGGCCAGCGCCGCCAGAAAATCATCGTCGATCGGATACCGCTCGCCATAGATACGCATCTTCTCGTCCATTTCGAGCCCGAAGCGCCGACGCTGCTCACCCGCATCGGTCAGCTCGCCGAAGCCGTTGGCGAGTTCCACGCCGCACGCATAGACCTCAAAGCGCTCCGACACGCGCCGGTCATGGGATGTACGCCGCGCAAGCGCTGCTTCCGCGGCCGGGTATTCATCCAAAACCGTTACGCGACCCAGACCGAGGTTCGCCTCGACCTTTTCAACCAACACGCGGCTGAAAAGATAGGACCATGTGTGATCCTGCGGAACACTCATGCCTTTATCGGCCATCTGCCGGGCAAGCGCCTCGCCGTCCGTCGCACCATCCGCATCCATCGTCTTGAGCAGGTCGATGCCCGCATAACGCCAAAACGCCTCTACGACGCTCAGGCGTTCCGGCTCGGCGAATGCATCGCACTCCCTGCCCTGCCAGCGCAGCCGCGAGGTTCCGGTCGTTTCCGCCGCCCGGCGGATGAACGCGATGCAATCGCCCATCACGGCGTCATAGGGCTCGTTCACCCGATACCATTCGAGCATGGTGAATTCGGGATGGTGCAGCGGCCCGCGTTCGCGATTACGCCAGACATGACCAAGGCTCGCGACCCGCTTTTCGCCTGCCGCCAATAGCTTCTTCATGGTGAATTCGGGGGATGTGTGGAGATACATCGCCCGCGGCTCGCCATCATTGCCGATGGCACTGGTGGCAAAGGCATGCAGATGCGCTTCATTGCCCGGAGAGCGCTGCAGGCCGGGCGGATCCACCATCAGGAAATCCTCATCCGCCAGATAGGCGCGTAACGCGGCTTCGATCCGGTTACGCGCGATGAGCACGGGCCGCCGGTCGGCATGCACCGAGGGCGTCCACCATGGCGAGGCTGGAATTGCGGCTGCGGAAGGCAAGTGGTGGGTCTTTCTTGCTCGGGACTGGTGGTTTTCGCGAAATTGAGGTATCCGGCGGCACCGAACATGACATCAGTGCGTCCGGCCCGGCTTCTTTTGCCGCTCTCTAGGCCGACGCCAACGCTTGAACAAGGAAGAAATAATGGTCAAGGTCATCGCCTCGTCCCTGCGCAAAGGCAATGTCGTCGAGCAGGACGGCAATCTGCACGTCATTCTGACGGCGGAAAACGTCCACCCCGGCAAGGGCAACTCCGTGACCAACGTCAACATGCGCCGCATGTCGGACGGCGTGAAGGTTATCGGCCGCTGGCGCACGGTCGAAATGGTCGAGAAGGCCGACGTCGACGAGCGTGAATATCAGTTCCTCTATTCCGATGCCGAAGGCTACCACTTCATGGAGCCGACCACTTATGAACAGATCGCCGTTCAGGGCGACGTGATCGGTGATCAGGCGGCCTATCTCACCGACGGCATGCAGGTCTACCTGAAGACTTTCAACGGCGCAGCCATCGCCATCGAACTGCCGCAGCGCGTGACCCTCGAAATCGTCGAGACCGAACCCGTCGTGAAGGGCCAGACCGCCACCGCTTCCTACAAGCCGGCGCTGCTCAACAACGGTACCAAGACCATGGTTCCCGGCCACATCACGGCCGGCACCCGTATCGTCGTCATGACCGAAGACGGCTCCTACGTCGAACGCGCCAAGGACTGACCCTGGTTTTCGTCATTGCCCGCCGCATGCGGGCAATGACCTCCACAGCCGATCGGCAGTGCCCTACTCCAGCACTGCCCGATAGCGCTTCACCGCTTCGCCAAATCCCATCAGCAGCGCGTCAGCGGTAATTCCGTGGCCGATGGAAACCTCGTCCACGCCCTGCACCGCTTCCTGAAACGCCGGCAAATTCTCCAGCGTCAGATCGTGCCCCGCATTGATGCCCAGACCGGCCTTGCGGTCACGGCCATTGTGCCCGGCAACCTGCGCCGCGCGCGCCGTCTCACTGAGCAGATTGAGTTGGGCCGGCCCTTCCGGGGTGCCGTACGTCCCACCATAAGGACCGGTATAGAGTTCGACGCGGTCGGCGCCGACGTCCCATACCTTTGCGGGTACAGCCGGGTCCGCGTCGATGAACAAGGAGACGCGCATGCCTCCGGCCTGGAGCCGCGTGATCGTCTCGGTCAGCAACTCACGGTTGGCATCGACGTCCCAGCCATGATCCGACGTCGCCTGGCTTGGATCGTCCGGCACCAGTGTCACCTGCTCCGGCTTGACTTCCTCTACCAGCAGCAGGAATTCCGGGCTGGGATAGCCCTCGATGTTGAACTCTGCTTCCGGGTAGTCCTCACGCAGCAGCTTGCTCAACTCGAACACGTCGGTGCGCCTAATGTGACGCTGGTCCGGCCGGGGATGCACGGTGATCCCCGCCGCCCCCGCATCCAGCACCACACGGGCCATGCCGATGACGCTGGGCCAAGGCAGGTCGCGCCGGTTGCGCAGTTGCGCAACCGCATTGAGATTTACGGAAAGCTTGGTCACGTCGCGCTCCAGTTTGCCGATGCGCCGGACTTAACGCGCAATGCGCCTGCCGATCAAGCCGGCTCGCCGCCCGGCCCGACGAGCCGCTCGATCACCGCGCGCAACCCGATCGCCGGGCTGGTCAGCGGGATGGGTCCGGCCTTTACCAGTTCGGCCGCACCCGCCATGGAAACCTGGGCCAGGGCCACGATATCGGCACCATCGTGATAGGCCGCATCGGCGGCCTTCGCGATCAAGGCAAAATATCCCGCCTGGTCGCCGGCTGAGAACAGATCCCAGGCCCTGGTCACCATCCGCATGTCGATAGTGGCTCCGCTCGTGGCTGCCGCGGCCGCGAACAATTGCCCCGTCGGGCTTGCGGTTGACGGGGCAGCATAGAGCACCACGACCCGTCCACCTCCGGCAACTGCATGTTCAGCCAGAGCTGCATCGACGCGAATGACCGGAACAGCCTCATCCTGGACGCCTTCGATCGCCCGCCCGATGCTCGAACAGGTCAGCAGCACCGCATCGCATGCCGAAGCGAGCTTGCGCAATTCCAACTCCGCCTCGACGCGGACGCCGTCCGTCATCTGCCCGGCGGCGAGCGCCGCCGCCAGCAAATCCGGGCGCACCACATGCCGCAACTCCAGGCCCTCGACGCCGGCAGCCGCCACATCGAGGCCTGGAACATTAGTGGGAGCGGTATGCAGGCACCCGATCAGCATCTCACATCCCCGTCGGGCCGCGCGAGATGGCCGCGAGGCCGGTGCGGACGACTTCGACCAGCCCAAGCGGCACCATCAGGGCGATAAAGGAGTCTATTTTCGAGGGCTTACCGGTCACTTCGAACACGAAGCTTTCGGTCGTGGCGTCCACCACCTGCGCCCTGAACGCATCCGCCAGCCGCAATGTTTCGGCCCGATGATCACCGGTGCCGGCTACCTTGATCAGCGCCAGTTCGCGCTCAAGCGCCGCGCCTTCGGCAGTCAGATCGTGCACCTTGTGCACCGGCACCAGCCGCTCCAGCTGCAGCTTGATCTGCGTCAGCACTTTCGGAACCGCCACCGTCACCATGGTGATGCGACTAAGTCGCCTGTCGTGTTCGGTCTCGCTGACCGTGAGGCTTTCGATGTTGAAGCCGCGCGCCGTGATCAGGCCAACCACGCGGGCCAGTATACCCGGCTCGTTGTCGACCAGCACGCTGAGCGTATGCCGTTCGGGCGTTGCGGTTTCTTGCGTCAGGAAATAGGCCGACCCAGTCGGCATCAAATTCGCGTTCATATCCGTGTTCCTCGATGCACAAGCTCAGGCGATGCCTAAACCAGCGCCCTTCCCTTCTCGTCGATGATCGATCCGATATCCGCCGTGTCCGGCAAGATGATCTCGTTGTGCGGCTTGCCCGACGGAATCATCGGCAGGCAGTTCTCGTCCTTGGTGACCAGCACGTCGAACAGCACCGGACCCGGATAATCGAGCATTTCCTTGATCGCGGCATCCAGCTCCGCCGGATTGTCGCAACGAATACCCTTGCCGCCGTAAGCCTCGGCCAGCTTCACGAAGTCCGGCAGGCTCTCGGAATAGGAATGCGCATAGCGTCCGCCATGCAACAGATCCTGCCATTGCCGGACCATGCCCATGCGTTCATTGTTGAGGATGAACACCTTGATGGGCAGCCGGTACTGCATCGCCGTGGACATCTCCTGCATGGTCATCTGCACGCTGGCCTCGCCCGCGATATCGATGACCAGCGCGTCCGGATGCGCCACCTGCACGCCAACCGCCGCCGGCAGGCCGTAACCCATTGTGCCCAGACCACCCGAGGTCATCCAGCGGTTCGGTTCGTTGAAATGGAAGTGCTGCGCGGCCCACATCTGGTGCTGGCCGACCTCAGTGGTGATGTAGACGTCGCGATCCTTCACCGCTTCATAGAGACGCTGGATGGCGTATTGCGGTTTGATCTCGGTCGTCGAGTTCGTGAAGTTCAGCGAATGCACCGCCCGCCACTTGCCGATCTGCTTCCACCAGGGGGCAAGCGCCTCGGTGCGCGGCTGGTTGGTCCTGCTGCGCCAGATGCGGATCATCTCTTCCAGCACCAGGCCGCTATCCCCCACGATCGGCAGGTCGATACGGACATTCTTGTTGATCGATGACGGGTCGATGTCGACGTGGATCTTGGTGCTGTTGGGCGAGAAGGCGTCGATCCGCCCGGTAATGCGGTCGTCGAACCGCGCCCCGATATTGATCATCAGATCGCAGTCATGCATGGCCAGATTGGCCTCGTAGGTGCCGTGCATGCCGAGCATGCCCAACCACTGTGGGTTGCTGGCCGGAAATGCACCAAGCCCCATGAGCGTCGAGGTCACCGGGAAGCCGGTCAGCTCCGCCAGCTCGCGCAGATGCTTGCTGGCCTCAGGCCCGGAATTGATCACCCCGCCGCCGGTGTAAAACACCGGCCGCTCGGCCCGCAGCATAAGATCGACCGCCATTTTGATGGCTTCGAGATCGCCTTCCATCTTCGGGCGGTAGCTCTGGTGCCGGAAATTTTCGAGATTGGGCTTGGTGTAGGTGCCCAGCGCAAACTGGACGTCCTTGGGGATGTCGATAACGACCGGCCCCGGCCGGCCCGTGGTGGCGATATGGAAGGCCTCGTGCATGACGCGTGGCAGGTCGTCGACGCTCTTCACCAGATAATTGTGCTTCGTGCAGCTCCTGGTGATGCCGACCGTGTCGCATTCCTGGAAGGCATCAGAGCCGATCAGCGTCGTCGGCACCTGCGCGGTGATGCAGATCAACGGAATGGAATCCATCAGCGCATCCGTAAGGCCGGTGACCGCGTTGGTTGCGCCCGGGCCTGAGGTCACCAGCACGATGCCGGGCTTGCCCGTCGAGCGGGCATAGCCTTCCGCCATATGGGTGGCGCCCTGCTCGTGCCGCACCAGAATGTGCTGAATGGTATCCTGCTGGAAAATGGCGTCGTAGATCGGCAGCGCCGCTCCGCCCGGATAGCCGAAGATGTGCTCCACCCCCTGATCTATCAGCGCCTGTATCACTATCTCCGCGCCCGTCATCTTCTCGGCCATCGTCCTGTCCTTCTTCCTCATCCACCCACCGCTCGGGTGGAGGTAGCCGCCTGGCGGCCTCTATTCGCTCTGCTCAACCTGCGCCCGTCCTCCGCCCCTGGCGGAAAAAAGGCAATAAAAAAGGCCCCGTAAGGGACCTGTTTTTCGCGCACCAGCTCCTTCGCGGGATATCACCCCACGTTGCCGATGCGCCTGCTAAGTACGATAACGAGTGCCCGCACGGGACCTCTCCTCAATTCAACGCGTCATGGATAGGAGGAGGACGGGCATGGTGTCAAGTGGATTAGGCGTGCTGCAGTATGCATAACGCCAAATCAGTTAGCCATTGCGCTAAGTATGATGGAATGATACTTAGCCTTATGGAACAGTATGCGGCGCAGCTCGACGGCATTTTCCAGGCTCTCGCCGATCCCACCCGGCGGGCCGTGCTGGGCAAGCTCGGGCAAGGTCCGGCAAGTATCAGCGATCTTGCCAGGCCCTTCGACATGGCCTTGCCCTCCTTCATGAAACACATCCATTTCCTGGAAAACACCGGTCTGATCAGCACCCAAAAGCACGGCCGCGTCCGCACCTGCGCACTCGAAAAACAGCGGTTCGCCGTGGCCGAAGCATGGCTGTCGGACCAGCGCTCGATCTGGGAGGGCCGGACTGACAGGCTCGAACAGTTCGCCATCGCCGCACAGAACAAGGAGAAATCGAAATGATCGCCGCCATCGATCCGGAACGCGACCTGACCTTGTCGCGGATCATCAAGGCTCCCCGTTCAGTTATCTGGAGCGCCTGGACCAATCCGGCAAGTTTCGAGCAGTGGTGGATACCTGAGCCGGCCAGGTGCAAGGTCATCGACATGGATCTTCGCCCCGGCGGATCGTTCATCACCCAAATGAGCGAAAACGGCGGCGCCTTCGTGCCACATCTCGATGCCTGTTTTCTCGACGTCGCCGATGGCGAGCGGATCGTCTTTACCAACGCTCTTGTCGGCGGCTGGCGTCCAGCGGCCCAGCCCTTCATGACGGCGATCATCACGCTCGAAGACCATCCGCAAGGCACGGCCTACAACGCTTACGTCATGCACAAGAGCGATGCCGACCGGAACATGCACGAGGAAATGGGTTTCCACGACGGCTGGGGCACCGTTGCGGCGCAGCTCGCCAGACTGGTTGAGGCCTGATCCACAGTGGCTGCATAAAACTGACATCGAACGCCTTTAGACACGCGCGCTTGGATTGCGGCCGGAGATGCACGATGCAGGTTATCATGATGGACGTGGATGGGGTTCTGGTGCGCGGGCGCCCGGCTGATGGCCGCCCTTTCGCTACCGATCTCGAGGTGGATCTCGGCATTTCGGCGGCGGTCCTGCAGCGTGAATTCTTCAAGCCGCACTGGGTGGGGATCGTCACCGGACAACACCCCATGAAGCCGACGCTCGAAAGGGTGCTGGCCGAAATCGCCCCCAAGGTCCCCGTCGATACTTTCATCGACTATTGGTTCAGGAACGATTCGCGCCTCGACCTGGAAGTTCTCGACGCCCTGACGGACTACCGTCGCGACGGCGTCCGCGTACTGCTGGCCACCAACCAGGAGCACATGCGCGCCGACTATCTGATGAATACGCTCGGTCTCGCCGGTCAGGTCGATGGCATCATCTATTCCGCAGCCGTCGGCTACCGCAAGCCGTCGGTGGAATTCTACGAAGGGGCGACGGAGCGTGCCGGCGTTCACCCCAAAGGTATCGCGCTCGTCGACGATACGCTTGAAAATGTCGTCGCCGCGCAGGCATTCGGCTGGAACGCCGTGCATTGGCAGGACGGCATGCAACTGCGCGCCGCCCTGGAAGCAATCAGCGCCTGACCGTCAGGCGCCGGTGACGCGCCAGACGGTGTCGCCCACATCGTCGACTACCAGCACGCTGCCATCGGCCGCCACCACGACGCCGACCGGACGGCCATAGGCGTTCCGTTCATCGGCGGCGAGGAAACCACTCAGCACATCGCGCGGCATGCCCTGCGGCTTGCCGTTTGCGAAGGCGACGAACACTGCCTTGTAGCCGCTCAGCGTGCTGCGGTTCCACGAACCGTGCTGGCCGATGAGCATGCCCGCCGGAAAGCCCGGCAGCGTGCCTTCCGGCATCCAGCAGAGACCCAGCGATGCCGTATGCCCGCCAAGGGCGTAATCCGGCGTGACGGCCTTCGCCACCAGGTCGGGCCTGGGAGGCGTCACCCGATCGTCGACAGTCCTGCCCCAATAGCAGTACGGCCAGCCGTAGAAACCCCCGTCCCGCACCGAAGTCAGATAGTCGGGAGGCGTCTCGTCGCCGAGGCCGTCGCGCTCGTTGACCACCGTCCACAATGCGCCGGTCGTCGGCTCCCACGCCATGCCGACGGGATTTCGCAGGCCCGACGCGAAGATGCGGCTCTTGCCGGTGGCGAGATCCAGTTCGTGGATCGCGGCGCGATCCTCTTCGGTGGCCATGCCCTCATCGCCGATGTTGGTGAGCGAACCGACGCCGACATAGAGCTTGGTGCCGTCCTTGCTGGCGTAAAGATTACGCGTCCAATGGCCCCTGGGCTTGAGGTCCATCAGCTTGCGGCCGGGAGCCGTGATCCGCGTGGTCCCTGCGGTATAGGGGAATGCCATCACGCCGTCGGTGTTGCCGACATAGAACGTGTCGCCGATCAGCGCCATGCCGAACGGCTGGTTGAGCCCGGCAAGGAAGATCTCACGGGTTTCAGGCACGCCATCGCCATCGGCATCGCGCAACAGCGTGATGCGGTTGGCGCTCTTACGGACCGCACCGACCCGCCGCATCACCAGCGTGCGCGCCAATTCCATAAGGTTCTTGGGTCGCCCCGGCCGTGTGGCGGACTCGGCGATCAGGACGTCGCCATTGGGAAGCACATAGGCCCAGCGCGGATGGTCGAGTTTAGTCGCGAAAGGCGTGACTTTGAGGCCGGTGCCGGGAATCGGCATTTGCCCGTCTGCCCAGCCTTTGGCGGCGGGCGTCTTCAGGGTCGGCCTGTTGCCCTGCGACTTGGCCAGGGGGATGGCCGGAGCCGTCCCGTAGACGGGGGCCATGGGCGTCGCGACCCGGCGCCGGGATAGCAACCACAAGCCCCCCACAAGCAGCACGATCACGACGATCAGGACAAGATAACCGCTTCCGGTCACAGGCAGTCTCCGAGGCAAGATGAGATAGACGGGAGGGACCTAATAGGCGCCGCATGCAACGCCGATGCGACGGTCGACGACCGTGCGGCACCGGCGTTGCCGTGGCCTATTTCCAGAATTGCTTGAGCGTCTTGGGCGTATGCATGTTGCCATACAGATACTGCCAGAACTCGACACGGCGTTCCTTCGGCACGGTCTTCCAGACATCGTGCACGGCCACGTCACCGCACCAATAGGCGTAGACGAACGGAGCCCTGAGGCCGTTCCGCAGCATGCGCAGCCGGGAGGTCGTCGTCGCCACGTCCTGATAGCTCGCCTCGGCGATGATCGGCGCGACTTCTTCGGCCGGCCGGCCTTCCGCATGCAGCATCCAGGCCGCATTGCAGCGCAGCGCCGCCCGCAGCCGCTGCAACGCTACCGCCAGCTCATCGGCTGGGGTGTCGACCCAGTCGACAAAGAACAGCCCGTTGTCGGCAATGCCTTCGAACAGCGCGCTGCTTGCCGAACTCGTCACCACCTGTGCACCGTCGAGCGGCATGCTGCCTTCGGCGACATAACGCTGCCGCAGCGCCAGATGAACGAGATGCCCCGGGAACGCCTCATGCGTGGCCAGATGCTTGAGCGCATAGGTGGTATAGGGGTGGTCGAGATTGAGCAGCTGGCGCCTGCCAGGATAGTCGCAATAGGCCGAGAACGGCTTGTCACGCGTCTCGATCGGCTCGATCCATTCGC
The DNA here is from genome assembly GCA_036499825.1 of Devosiaceae bacterium. GTDB lineage: Bacteria > Pseudomonadota > Alphaproteobacteria > Rhizobiales > Devosiaceae > Paradevosia. The sequence continues at coordinate 32,788 of DASYCZ010000026.1, read as the reverse complement.
CACGCATGTCGTACATGGTCTGGCTGACGCGTTCGCGCGCCTCGACGGTAAGCGCGCGCATGGTTTCGATGACCTTGTCATCGGGAACCCGCACATCGGCTTCCCAGCGGCGAACATCTTCGGCCAACTCATTGCCCGAATAGCCGATCTCATCGAGCTTCTCGCGGATGGTGGCGCGATAGCCGTCGAGCGTTGCATCATCCACCGTCTGCGTCTCGACGCGCATCTGGCGACGGACGCGGTCCGCATAGGAAATTTCCTTGCCCTCGAAGGTCGTGACCAGCGCCAGCAGCGAATCGATCAGCTCATCGAGATAGGCCCGCCGCAGGTCGCTCTCGGCCTCCCCCGGCAGGCGCTCACGCAGGGCCAGGAGCGCCGCATTCGCCTCGTCGTAATTGCGGATGGTCCGTGGCGCCACCTTCGCGACGGCGACCGGTATGAGGCCTTCACGATCGAGGAAGCCGTCGCTTCCGATCGTGCCGCGATAGAATGCATCGATACCAGCGGTCAGCTCCGCCAGTTCATGTCCAAGTTTCATATTCATCTCGGGAGTTTATTTGGTCGAAATCTGACCGGCACACTCGCAAGACAGATCACGCCGGTCAACCGGTTGAGAAGCGGCAGGGATTTTTATCCCTATTCTTCCGGTTCCGTCGTGAACTGCAGCGGATAGCCCTCGCCCTGCGCCAGCTCGGTGGCGCGCGTCGCCTTGGTCTCGGCGATTTCCTTGGTATAGACCGCCACCACACATGCGCCCTTGGTGTGCGCGGTGATCATGACGCGATGCGCCTGATCCTCGGTCATGCGGAACTCCGCCTTGAGCACGCGCACCACGAAGTCGCGCGGCGTGTAGTCGTCATTGATCAGGATGACCTTGTGCAGCTTTGGCCGCTCGGTCTTGATGCGGGTCTTGGTGCGCGGTTTGGTGCCGATTTCACTCATCGGGGACAAGCCTCCCAATGATGACGCTGGAAGAAGCAATGACCGGGATAGTGCCACATCACCAGCCATCCGTCCAATCAAGCCAGGCCGAATACAGGGGGCCCGACATGAAAAACCCGGCGCCAGTTCTGGCGCCGGGTTAAATTCAACAGCTGGTCGGTCGCTATCAGCCGCGCGGGCAGACGTCGACGTAAACCTGGCCGCGAGAATTCTTGTAGTAGCACTTGCCCGGCTGATCGGCGACCTTGCCGATAGCAGCGCCGGCAACGGCGCCCACGCCAGCGCCCACAACGGTGCCGAGTACCGAGCCGGTAGTAGCAGCGCCGATCAGAGCACCCGTACCGGCGCCAATCGTGGCACCCTGCTGCGTGCTGGTGCAAGCGGACAGCGACAGCAGTGCGGCGCCGATGATCAGTAGTTTCTTCATGGTTGACCCTCCTTGGATGCTGCGTGCTTCAATGCAGCTCGCCGCATATGGTTCCGTACCAAATTCAGTCAAAAATGCGGCACCCGTCAATATGTTGCGCGTTTGCCGCTAACGCCTTGCGAACATAGCCGCAAAGATTGTAACGAGCCAGCCCGCAATCAGCAGTGAGCCGCCGGCCGGCGCTGCGAGCGGGAACAGCGATACACCAGAAAACTGCCGCATCCCCAGATCTCCGACGAAAACCAGCGTTCCGACGGCGAGCAAAACCATGGCGATTTTCCATGAGGTGTTGCGCGGCGCCATCAACCCCAGCGCCAGCAGTGTCGGCGCATGCGCCAGGCAGATCGTCGATGCCGGCCCGAGGAACTGCGCATTTCCGCTATGGGTCGCACCTGCGGCGGCGGCAATGCCGAGTGCGCCGAAAAGTCCGGCCGATGCCAGAATGATTCGTGAAAAGCTATCTGTCGGCGCAGCGGTCATGGGGCGATCCTGGCTGGTGTTGCGCGCCCGGGGTAGCACCTTGCGCCGCCATCGGCTACAGCTCTTGCCCGCGACAAGGAAGCCCCCGATGACTGCCGTCCAACCGACATCCGCGCAAGCGGCGCCGGCCCCCGACACTGCAGGCTGGCGCACCGAACTGAAGAACCTGTTCATCCTCGCCTGGCCACTGATCGTGGCCCAACTGGCGCAGAATGCGCTGTTCACCTCCGATGTCATCATGATGGGGTGGCTCGGCCCGAAATATCTCGCTGGCGGGGCGCTGGCCGCGGCATTCCTCAACACCTTCCTGCTCGGCGCCCTGGGCCTGGTGGGTGTCGTGGCACCGATGGTGGCGCAATCGCTTGGCGCCCGCGACCTGCACAGCGTCCGGCGCACGGTGCGCACCGGCTTCTGGGTGGTCATCGCCGTCTCGGTGGTCGTCATGCCCATAGTCTGGCAGGTGCGGCCAATCCTGCTAGCTCTCGGGCAATCGCCCATTTCGGCGGAGCTGGCGGAAGAGTTCGTGCATCACGGCGTCTGGATGTTCTTTCCCGCCCTTGGCCTCGTGGTCCTGCGCTCGTTTCTGGCCGCGCATGGCGCCACCGCCGCCATCCTCATCATCACCGTCGTCGGCGTGTTCTTCAATTCCGGGCTGAACTATCTGATCATGTTCGGCAATTTCGGCTTCCCTCGGCTCGAACTGGCCGGGTCGGGCATTTCCACCGCGAGCGTCAACCTCGTCATGTTCCTGCTGATGGTTGGCTATGTGCAAAGCCGGCGCCGCTATCGGCGATACCATATGTTCGGCAATTTCTGGCGCATCGACTGGGCACGGTTCCGCGAGATGTTTCGCATCGGCACCCCCATCGGCCTGACCGTTATGGCCGAGGTCGGCCTCTTCAGCGCCGCCGCCATATTGATGGGCCTGTTCGGCACGGACGAGGTTGCCGCCCACGCTGTCGCGCTGCAACTGACGGCAATGTCGTTCATGGTGCCGCTCGGCCTGAGCCAGGCCACCACTGTGCGGGTCGGCCTCGCCTATGGCAGCGGTTCACATGAAGGCGTCCGTAAATCCGGCTGGACCTCGCTCGGATTGACCCTCGGCTTCGAGACCATCACCTGCGCCATATTTTTCCTGTTTGCCGTCCCCCTGGTGGCTCTCTTCCTCAACCCCGGCGAGGTCGCCAACCAGAACGCGCTGACACTTGCCGCCACCTATTTGCTGGTTGCGGCCATGTTCCAGTTCGTCGACGGCACGCAGGTGATCGCCGCCGCCGCTTTGCGTGGCCTCAGCGACACCAAGGTGCCGATGGTCGTGGCCCTCATCGGTTACTGGCTCGTGGGGTTCCCCATCGCCTGGTTTTTCGGCTTCAGCCTCGGCATGCGCGGCGTGGGTGTCTGGTTCGGGCTCGCGGCGGGCCTCGCCTTCGTCGCGGTCGTGCTGACCGCACGCTTTGCCATGCGGGAGCGCCTGGGCCTGGTAAAGCGGGATGCTCTTCGGCAATCGCTGGCAACTTGACGAAGCTATCGTCGCTTTCGATAGTCCTTATCCCGCAATCGACCTGCCGACGCTCATGACCGAACTCACCGCCGCCGAACAGCGCGTCGCCGACGCTCTCGCCGCACACACCCTGCCCGCGCAAATCCTGATCCAGGCACAATCCGCCGCCACCGCCCAAATGGCGGCCGATGCCCTGGGCGTCGAGATCGGCAGGATCGTCAAGTCGCTGCTGTTTCGCGGCGCCGACAGCGGCAAGCCCTATATGCTGCTGGTGTCCGGCGCCAACCGCGTACACGAAAAGCGCGTCGGGCGGCTGCTCGGTGAAAAGCTCGAACGCGCCGACGCCGATTTCGTCAAGGAGCACACCGGCTTTTCCATCGGTGGCGTCTCCCCCTTCGGCCATCCGGCGCCGCTAAGCATCGCCATGGATGATGCCTTGTTCGCCTTCGATACCGTCTGGGCTGCCGCCGGCAATCCGCGTTCGGTATTCGAGATTACGCCGGCCGATCTTGAACGCACCACCGGCGCCCAACGTATCGACGTCACCTGAGCGGATCGATCCAGGTCCACTCGCTCATGCGGTTGCGGAACCAGGTTCGTTGCCGCTTGGCGTATTGACGCGTTGCTATAATGGCCTTCTCTATCGCCACATCGCGATCTATCCGGCCAGCCAGCACGTCTGCAATCTCGCGCACCCCGATCGCCTTCATCGCCGGCAATTGTGGATCGAGTTCGAGCCTCAATAGCGCCTCCACCTCTTCGACGGCGCCACTGGAAAACATCGTCTCGAATCGACGAGCGATCCTTGCACGCAAGATCTCGCGATCCGGGTTGAGAACGATCCGCTCGATTGCGAAACCATCGAGCAGTCCGCCCCGCGTCTCATCCTGAAATGTGGCGAGTGACCGTCCCGTCGCCTTCAGCACCGCGAGCGCCCGCGCCACTCTCTGCGGATCCGGCGCCTGCAGCCGCCTTGCCATCTCCGGGTCACGTGCGGCCAGCAGCAGCCCACGCCCTGCGGCATCGAGGCCTTGAATCTCTGCTTCAACTTCAGCGACGACCCCCGTCGGGATCGACGGAACCGGGGCGAATCCGTTTGTCAGCGCTTCGAAGTAAAGCCCCGTGCCACCAACGAAAATCAGCGGCCTGTTGTGCGCCTCATCTTGAATCAGTTTCTCAGCCGCGCTTGCCCAGGCGCCCGTCGAAAAGCGGATTGCGGGGGGCACGACGCCATACAATCGATGCCCGGCCAGCGCCGTATCGGTGGGCGTCGGACGGGCCGTCACCACGCTCAGCACATCATAGACCTGCATGGCATCGGTATTGACGATGACGCCACCCGTCTCCTGCGCCCGGGCGAGGGCAAGCGCCGACTTGCCGCTGGCAGTCGGACCCGCTATCAACACCGCTCGCCGCTGCCTCGCGCTCATTCCAATTCCATCGTCCCGGTCTCGCCCATGTCGGTTCTTTGCCTCATCGCCAATCCCGCCGAACCGGCGCTCGACTACGCGTTGATCGCCGCCGTGCAGCGCGAAACCGGGGGTGAGGTCAACTGGCTGCACCAGCGCATTGCCTGCGAGATCATCGAACCGAAGTCAACCGATGCCCTCGAAATTGCGCGCTCGTTGATCGGCACTGCCCCCATCGATGCGGCGGTCGTCCCGCTCGCCAATCGGCGCAAGAAAATCCTCATCGCCGACATGGATTCCACCATGATCAACGAGGAGTGCATAGACGAGCTCGCCGACGCCATCGGCATCAAGGCACAGGTCGCCGAGATCACGGCGCGTGCCATGAACGGTGAACTCGACTTCGCGCAGGCGCTCGATACGCGCGTCGCCCTGCTCAAGGGCCTCGCCCGCGCCACCATCGAAGAAGTCCGTCGCGAACGCATCACCCTCGCGCCCGGCGGCCGCGCGCTCGTGCAGACCATGAAGGCCTATGGCGCCTATACGGCCCTGATCTCCGGCGGCTTCACGTTCTTTGCCGACTATTTCGCCAAGCGCATCGGCTTCGACGAAGCCACCGCCAATGTCCTCGAATTCGAAGGCGAAGTCTTGAGCGGCACTGTCTCTCGCCCCATCGTCGACAAGACCACCAAACTGACGCGCCTGAACACGCTCGCCGCCGAACGCGATCTGCCGCTGGCCGCGACCCTGGCGGTTGGCGACGGCGCCAACGATCTCGAAATGATCAAGGCATCCGGCATGGGCGTTGCCCTGCATGCCAAGCCGGTCGTGGCTGCCCAGGCCCAGATCCGTATCGATCATGGCGACCTCACCGCCCTGCTCTATCTGCAGGGCTATGCGGACGAGGACTTCGTCCGCTAGGCGGACTACTCGATCCGCACCGCGATGAAGCGGCTGGCCTTGGTGGCGTCGGTGACCTTGAACAGCACGGCCGGCCGCCCGGCCTCTTTGGCGACATCGACCAGCGAGGTGATATCGGCGACGGTCTTGATCGGCTGCTGATTGACCTCGCTGATGACGAGGCCCGGCGTCATGCCCTTTTCCTCGGCATCGCTCTGGGCCTTGACCGTCGTGACGATCACGCCATTGGCTTCATCGGGCACGGCATATTCCTTGCGTAACGCCGCATCCAGCGGCGCCACATCAAACCCCATGAGTTCGGGCAGGCCCGGAGCCGGGCCGATGAGCTCATCAGGAGCATCGGGCCCCGTGCTCGGCGGCTGCTCGGCCGCCGCGATCTGCTGTTCACCGACTTCCAGCCGGCCCAGCGTAATACCGAAAACCTGGGACTTGCCGTTGCGCAGCACATCCAGTTTCACGGCCTTGCCAACCGCCGTCTCGGCCACCAGGCGCGGCAGATCACGCATCTTCTCTACCGCCTTGCCATCGAACTGCAGGATCAGGTCGCCCTGCTCCAGCACGCCGTCGGCCGGGCCGCCCTTGGTGACATCGACGACGATGGCGCCGTTGGTGTTCGGCCGGCTGAGGCTGGCGGCGATATCGTCGGTCACTTCCTGGATGCCGACGCCCAGCCAGCCACGCCGCGTCTCGCCATACTCGGCCAGTTGCTCAATGACCGGACGCGCCAGATTGACCGGCACAGCGAAGCCTATGCCGAGCGACGAGCCGGCGCGGGCGATGATGGCGGTATTGATGCCCACCACCTTGCCATCCATGTCGAACAGCGGTCCGCCCGAATTACCCTGATTGATGGCGGCGTCGGTCTGGATGAAATTGTCATACGGCCCGGAATTGATGTCGCGATTGCGCGCCGACACGATGCCTAGGGTTACCGAGCCACCCAGGCCAAACGGATTGCCGATGGCCATCACCCAGTCGCCGACATCGGCAGAGTCGCTGTCGCCAAACTTGACGAAGGGCAATGCGTGGCCGGCATCGACCTTCAACACCGCCAGATCGGTCTTGTCGTCCGCGCCGATGACCTTGGCGGGCAGCCTTGTGCCATCGGTCAGGAAGACCACGATATCGTCGGCGCCATCGATCACGTGGTTATTGGTGACGATGATGCCTTCGGACTTGATGATGAAGCCGGAACCCAGGCTCTCAGCCTCCTGTTCGGCCTCCGGTCCCTGCCCGTGATTGGGGTTGAGATTGTCGAAGAGATCGCCGAGTGGGGAGCCATCGGGCGCCGTGGGAAAGGATTCGCCGGTGCCGCCCGGAACGTGGCGCGTGGAGCTGATATTGACCACTGCCGGCGACAGTTCCTTGGCCAGATTGGAAACCGAGGCCGGTCCCTGCATGATGACGGATGCCGCAAGCCCCGGCGTTGCCATCAAACCGATGACGGCCACCACCACAATGACCTGTATCGCGCGACGGGACACCTGCAACATCTATCTCGCGGCCTCGTTCATCCTCTGGCTAGCCACAGGAGGATAAGTCCGCCCGCAGCGCAAGCCAAAGCAACTGCACGTAGTGTTGATATCGGCAGTGCATGCAACCACAGCGCCGCCCGCTTCATCTGGGCGGGAAAGGCCGCATGGGCCAATCCCAGGATGATGATAGCAAGCGCTACTGCCGAAACGAAGTCAGTCACTGTGCACTCGGCGCCGCCGGGACGCTAGCCGGTGGAAGAGGCGCCGAAATGGCCGGTGGGGTTGCAGGCGCCGTGCTTGCCGATGCCGGCGGGTTAGTGGCGCCGCCGTCCGTGCCGAAATACTGGAAGAACTCCGACTTCGGCGACAGCACCATCGTGGTACCGTTGCCACCAAGCGCCGTCTTGTAGGATTCCATCGACCGGTAGAACTGGAAGAAGTCCGGATCCTTGCCATAGGCATCGGCGAACACCGCGCTCCGCTGGGCGTCACCCTCACCGCGCAGCACTTCGGCATCACGGCGGGCCGAAGCCACGATCTCGACCTTCTGGCGGTCGGCGATAGCCCTGAGGCTTTGCGCGGCTTCCTGGCCCTTGGCGCGCAGCAGTGCCGCCTCGGCCAGACGCTCCGCCTTCATGCGCTCATAAGTCTGCGACGAGACTTCCGGCGTGAGGTCCGTCCGCAGGATACGAACGTCGACGACGTCGATACCCAATTCCGCCATGTCCGGCTTAATGAGGTCGCGGGCTTCCGCCATCATCTGCGGCCGCTGCGCCGAAAGCGCAGCGTTGAAGTCACGCAGGCCATAGACCTGACGCAATGCCGAATCGAAGCGTGTCGCGATGCGTTGCTCGGCTATGCGCAACTCGCCCTGCGCGCGTTCGCGGAACAACCGGGGATCGGTGATGCGGTAAGTGAGGAACGCATCCACGATATAGAACTGCCCGCCCGAGACCTGCAGCCGCATATTGGCGATATCATAGCGCAGCAGGCGATCTTCGACGATCTGCACAGTGTCGATCAGCTGGGTCGGTATCTTGAAATAGATGCCCGGGTCCTTGTGCACGTCGGTGATCTGACCAAAGCGCATGACGATGGCCTGTTCGCGTTCATTGACCACATAGATCGACGAGAACAGCAGGTAGAGCACAACGAGAGCCCCGATACCGATGACGATGAGACGGTTCATGGCTCAGTTCCCCACGCTGGTGTTGGACGTCGTGGTGGTCGAACTGCTGGCTGTCGAGGGAGTCAATGGCGGGGGCGCCACCGCCCCGGCCCGCAAGCCGGGCAACGGCAGGTAGGGTATGACCCCCTGCCCATTATCATCGACGATCACCTTCTGCGAACCGCCGAGCACCTGCTCCATGGTTTCGAGATAGATGCGGCGACGGGTCACTTCCGGCGCCTTGATATATTCGCCATAGACCGAAGTGAACCGGGCCGCGGCGCCTTCGGCTTCCTTGACGACACGATCCTTGTAGGCCGCGGCGTCTTCACGCATCTGCGCCGCCTGCCCGCGGGCATCACCCAGAAGCGTGTTGGAATACTGGCGGGCTTCCTGCTGGAAGCGTTCCTGATCCTGCTCGGCACGCTGCACTTCATCGAACGCGTCGGCCACTTCCGATGGCGGCGCCACGTTTTCGATGGCGATCTGCGCCACGCGGACGCCGAGCTGGTAGTCGTCCAGGATGCGCTGCGTAATCTGCTGCACCTCCAACGCGATTTCGGCGCGCTTGTCGCGATAGATGTCCTGCGCCGGACGACGGCCGACCACTTCGCGCATGGCGCTCTCACCGGCACCGCGCACCATTTCGTCCGGATCGCGGACATTGAAGAGATAGGCGGTGGGATCGGCGACGGACCAAAGGACGGAGAACTTCACATCCACGATGTTCTGATCGGCCGAGAGCATGGTGCCCTCGTCGCGCGCATTGCGGCTGGAATTCGTATTGACCGTGCCGATTTCCGTCTGGTTTTCGGTGATGGAAACCTTCTCGACGCTTTCGATCGGCCACAGCATGAAATGCAGGCCCGGCTCGCTGGTCTCGAACGGCTTGCCGAAGCGGAGCTTCACGCCCACTTCCTGGGGCGACACCGTGTAGATGGCGTTGAGCAGCCAGAATACCACGATGACGGCGATGACGCCCACAATGGCCCAGCGTCCACCTGGAATGCCGCCCTGGAGGCTGTCACGACCGCGATTGAGGATGTCCTCGAGGTTTGGCGTGCCGCCGCGACGTGGTCCGCCGCCCTGCGGCGCCTGACCCCACGGACCACCGTTATTGTTGCGGCCGCCTCCACCCGTATTATTATCCCAGGGCATCACTTACCTTCCGGTCGCTGGCGAATATTGCCGCCCTATATAGGGAAGCCGCCGATGACGATCAATGCGCCGCCGCCGCACGTCGCTCGTAAACCTTGGTTCGGAAGGCGGCAGTGTCTTTTCCGGTTAACAAAATCTCGGGCTCCTCGACCACCGTCCACACGGTCGGATCGATGGTGGGGAACACCGTATCGCCCTCTGGCGACAGGTCGACATGAGTGATGTAGAGCCTGTCCGCGCGCGGCATGGCCTCGTTATAGATCGTCGCACCGCCCCCGATGAACACCTCGTCGTGCCCGTCCGCCCGCGCCAGCGCCTCGGCATGCTCCAGCGCCGCCGCAAGGCTGTCGAACACCAGCACGCCGTCCGGCTGATAGCCTTCCTGCCGCGTCACCACGATATTGATCCGCCCCGGCAGCGGTTTGCCGATGCTCTCGAAGGTCTTGCGGCCCATGATCAGCGGCTTGCCCATGGTGGTGCGCTTGAAAAAGGCAAAATCCGAGGGAAGACGCCAGGGCATCACATTGTCGTTGCCGATAACGCCATTCGTCGCTACGGCCGCGATCATGGAAATCAAGATGGTCATGCCGCTCCCAGTCGCTCCAGCGCGTCCTCGGTCACCCGGCAGCGCCGCCAATCATCCATGAAGATCGCGCCCTGCGATTCATAGAACGCGATCGAGGGCGCATTCCAGTCGAGCACAGCCCATTCGAGCCGCCCCAGCTTTTTACGCAGGCATCGCTGGGCGAGATGCCGCAGCAGCGCCTTGCCGATCCCCCTGCCGCGCACCACTGGATCGACGAACAGGTCTTCCAGCCAGATGCCGTGAAGGCCCTGAAAGGTGGAAAAAGTGTAGTACCAGAGCGCGAAGCCAACCGGCTCGCCGTCCCATTCGGCGATTTCGCAGAAGACTTTGGGATTGGCCCCGAAAAGATTTTCGGCGATATCCTCCGGGGTCGCCTGCGCCTCATGCTCAAGCTTCTCATAGACCGCCAGGTCCATGATGAACTTCAGGATCAGCGATACGTCGGCGGCCGTGGTGCCGCGAATGGAAAGCGTCATGGGGCCGCAGTCACCGGTGCGGGTTTATCGAGATATCTGAACCACTTCCGGTCGACTGCGGACTCAATGTCTATGCCGTTGTGCCGGCAAAACAGCAGCACGTGTGCAAATAGGTCCGCCGCCTCGTCGGCCATGTTCGCGCGCACTTCATCCGCACTGAGGCCCTTGTCGCGTCCCCTGCCGGTCAGGCGCAGATAGTCCGAAACCAGCTCGCCCGCTTCTTCCTGCAGCTTCAGCACGAACCAGTCATCATTGCGCTCAATGTTGCAGCGCCTGGCATAACCGCGAGAAACCTGCTCGATCCGCTCGGAAAGCTCGGTGACCGTGCCTCCCATCCCTCTAGTCGTCCCAACGGTTGAGAATGAGAATCTCAAGCTCGTGGTCATAGGGCGGAGAGAAGTCGGTCGCAGTCATTTCGAAGGTCGTGGGGCCGGTCTTCTTGATGTTGTCGCCGCAAAAAGAGATGAGATTGTTCGGTGAACCTTTGTCCACGGTCAGGTGGAACTTGCCGATCGCGCCGTTCCAGTTGGCGCCCGTCGACCAGATATAGGAGATCCAGCTCTGGGTGAACGGATAGCTGATATAGTCGTCAGTCTCTTTCTTGCCCGTTTTTTTCACGGCGTTGATGAAGTCATCGTCTGTGCAATACTTTTCCTTATACTCCCGAGCCGGATCATACCCGTCATAGGCATCGGTCAGGAAGGTCACGCCCGTCGTGCCGCCAACGCTGGGCGCGTAGGTGTGCACCACTTCCGACTTCCCGGCCGGAAAATCGCCCTCCCAGCTATAGGTCGAGCGCAACGTCCAGATCGGCGTGTAGTCGGTCTGGGGCCCCTGCCCGGCGTCGTAGTCCATGGCAATGACCATGCCGCGATGGATGAGTTCCTGCTTGTCGCTATCCGGCAGGGCATTGATCTTGTCCTGCGTATCGGTGCCGTAGGGCGTCAGCGGAATGCCGAGACCCTTGAGATAGTCCGTCTGATCGATACCCAGCGAAAACGCGTACTGATGCAGCACGGCGTCGACCGGCTTGCCGTTCAGCGTCGTCTTGAAGCCGAAAATGTTCTTCTCGTCTTCGGTCGGAATGCTGACCATGAAGTCGCCATCCCCGGTAATGTCCGGCAAGGGAAATGCCACCAGGATATGCTGGTCCTTGTCGCTCTTGTTGTCGAATTCGTAGACGACCTTCACCTGCTCCGGCGATATCGACAGGTCTTCCGACGCCATGGCTATATCGTCATTGGTGATGAACACCAGACCACCGGTCCCAAGCGTCGCCATGGTGTCGTTAGCCAACGACGCGCACGGCATTGCAAACGCCAGAAGCGCCAAGCCCAACCCAACGAGTTTCATACGGCAACCTCGGCCTTGATGTGTGGATGCGGATCATAGCCGACGAACTGGATGTCCTCAAAGGTGAAGTCTTCCAACGTTTTTATCGACTTGTTGAGTTCGAGCTTGGGCAGCGGCCGCGGCTCGCGTGTCAGTTGCAGACGGGCCTGCTCGAAGTGATTGGAGTAGAGATGCGCGTCGCCGAGCGTATGCACGAAATCCCCCACCTGCAGCCCCGTCACCTGCGCCATCATGTGCGTCAGCAGCGCATAAGAGGCGATGTTGAACGGCACCCCCAGGAAACTGTCGGCCGATCGCTGGTAAAGCTGGCAGCTCAACCGCCCATTGGCGACGTAGAACTGAAACAGGCAGTGGCATGGCGGCAGCGCCATTTCATCAACCTCGGCCGGGTTCCATGCCGAAACGATATGCCGCCGTGAATCCGGCTTGGTCCTGATGGCCTCGACCACATTGGCAATCTGGTCGATATGCTGCCCGTTCGGCGCCGGCCAGCTTCGCCATTGCGAACCATAGACCGGACCCAGATCGCCGTTTTCGTCGGCCCACTCGTCCCAGATCTTGACGCCGCGCTCCTGCAGCCAGCGCACATTGGTGTCCCCGCGCAGGAACCACAGCAGTTCATAGACGATGGATTTGAGATGCAGCTTCTTGGTCGTTACCAGCGGAAAGCCTTCCGTCAGGTCGAACCGCATCTGATAACCGAACATCGACCGCGTCCCGGTGCCCGTGCGATCGGATTTATCGATGCCGTTTTCGAGGATGTCGCTGAGAAGCTGAAGATAGGTTTTCATGGCCGCCATGATAGCCGATTCTGCTCACTTTGACGCAAGGCCACAAACCATTGTCCAGATGAGATTGAGCCGGGAATTCAGCGCGCGCGCATTTGCATCGCCGCTTCATCACGCTTATATTCGTCCTGCCGGCAACGGCTATGGCGATAAATGGCTATCGTAATAAACTCATCGGACCCGGGGGCAGTACCCGGCGCCTCCACCAAAATCCCGCCTGTCACGGCAGGTGGCCTTGGGGGCGAAATAGGCTCGACGAGAGCGTAAAGGGTGTGTTTTCGCTCGGTATGGTACCACCGTCATCGGACCAATTTTGTAGTTGCCAATGACAACTATGCTGAGGTCGCTCTCGCTGCGTAATGCGGCGCGAGTCCTCGATCTAAAGCCCTTCTGCTGTTGCAGGTAGAAGGCGGGGTTCGCAGGCACCTGGCAACAGAAGCCTGCACTTTTCTTCACCGTCTTTAAGCTTGAATTGTGCCCCACACTTGGGCTGTATGGGGTTTCCGAATCTCCGCTTGCAAAGGCGCGCCTATGGCCGAAGATCTGATCCGTTACGATATCCTGGCCCAGGAAGCCCTGCGCGGCGTGGTCCGCAAGGTTCTGGCCGAAGTCGTGAAGACGGGCCTGCCTGGTGAACACCACTTCTTCATCTCTTTTGTGACGCGCGCTCCGGGCGTGCGGCTGTCGGAACGGCTGCTGGCGCAGTACGACAAGGAAATGACCATCGTCCTGCAGAACCAGTTCTGGGACCTCAAGGTCACCGAAACGCATTTTGAGGTTGGCCTGTCCTTCGATGGACACCCGGAAACCCTCGTGATCCCCTTCTCCGCCATCAAGGGCTTCTTCGATCCATCCGTGCAGTTCGGCCTGCAGTTCGATCCCGAACGGGCGCCGACCGACATCATCGAAGGCGAGGATGAACTGGATGCGGCGGCTGAGATCGCCGACAATTCCGAAGCCCCGGTCTCCGAAACACCGGGCGAGAAGGTCATCAGCCTCGACGCCTTCCGCAAGAAGCCTTGATTCCGGCGAGGCCGTGCAAAAGCGCTCGCTGACGATCGCGGGACACCGTACGAGCCTGGCGCTCGAGCCTGAATTCTGGGCCGGCCTAGAGGCCATGGCGACGGAACGCGCTCAACCTCTCGCCGACACGATTCGCGTCATTGACGAAGAACGGGCCGAACCCAACCTGTCATCGGCGGTCCGGGTCGCGATCCTGCAATGGTATCAAGCCAAGGCGCGCGCCCGCGCCCCGCTATTGTAGGGTGGTGAAGGACGGCGAGTTGAACACCGGTGGCGGCAGGCTGAGTGGCTGCCCAACGGGATCGGCTCCGGCGGGCGACGGGGTCGTCTGCTGCTCCTGGGCCGCCTTGGCGGCCGCTGCATCATCGGCCGCCTTCTTGGCCGCCGCCTCGTCCGCGGCCTTCTTGGCAGCCGCTTCATCGGCAATGCGTTTTTGCTCTGCCATGAGCTTGGCGCGCTCATCGGCGGCTTCCTTCTGGCGCGCCAGGTCCTCGGCCTGCAACTGCTCGAGGCGATCGACCTCGACCTCATAGGCCCTGACCTTGATGGCATCGACCATGGAGCCAAGATCGAGTTGCCGCTCTGGCGCACTCAGCGTGCCCGACAGCACCGCCGTCACCTGCGACGTCGTTGGCGTGATGAGCCCCTTGTCGTCGACCTGTCCCGTAGGCGTCAGCGCGAACGAGCCGTCGAGGCCGAGATCGGAAAGCCGCAATCCGGCACCGCCGAACAGCCGGGCGCCACCACTCTCGGCCGTGAGGTTCTGTGTTTGCACCTTGCCGCCCGCGATGGTGATAGCTCCCGAAAGATCGGGGACGGCGAATGCCCCCTGGTCCAGCCCCATGGCGACGATCGAACTCAGTGCGTCGGGTTCGAGATCGAGAATATTGTTCAGACCTGCCACAGCTTTGAACACCCCGGGGTCGAACTTGGCGATTGAAAGCCCGTTCAGTGCGTAGTTCCCCTGCCCGACCATGCTGGCCATGACCTCGGCGATGCTGGCGCCCGTGCCGTTGAATTGCGCCGAACCGGAGATCGTGCCGCTGATCGCTTCGGCGGGCGCCTCCGGCAGCAGTGCCGACAGCGTCACCTTGTCGAGCGTCAGCCGGCCGGTCACCTGCTTTTGCGCGATCGTGCCGCTGCAGCAGACGGCTAGTTCAACCCCGATAGTGCCGTCGCCGAACTTGCCCTGCAGGCCACGCATCCTGATAGCGTTTTCATCCCAACCCAATTCGAAATGCGCGTCGGTCACCACCCGGCCGCCCACCGTCAGCATCGGCGTCGTAACCGCAATCGCCCCGCGGGTCGATCGCGGAACATCGCCGACCGAGAGTGGCCCGTCCGGCCAGGGACCGCTCGCGCCGGGCAGCAGCGCCGCCGGTCCTCCGAGCACCGAGGTCAAGCCGGCAACATCGACATCTGCCAGCATCAGCGTACCATCGACATTGCCGACCGTGCCCTGCCGCGTCAGTTGCAACGCACCTGAAAAATCCTGTCCGTTCGACTTGCCAACGATCTTGTCGACGACCAGGCTCCTGTCGCCGGTGAAATCGACATCCGCCGTGGCATCGATCGGCGGCACATAGATACCCGCTGCGCCGAAGAAGCCGGCCAGTGCCGTGGCATCCGACAGCTGTGCCACCACAGTGCCTTTGCCGGCGGGAGACGCGAGATCGCTGGCGATCACCTTTCCCTTGAACTCCAGATTGTCAGAAGTGCCGCCGCTCGCAACGATATCCGTCTCAAAGCCATCCGATACAGTGCCGTCGACCACCGCCTTGACGCGAACCGCCGCATCCTCGGGAAAAAGGCTTATGTCGCCAAGCCCGAGCTGTTGGGTCAATCCGGTCCCGTCCGATGCCGCCAGTTCGGCGGTGATGGAGAGCGGAGAGCTCAACGCCTTGGCAACGCCACCGGTCAATTGCACGGACAGGCCGAGGTCCGCGACGCCCATCCTGCCCGTCGCCGTCAGCACCTGGGCCCCGCTCTTGTCGGGATCTTCGAGCGTAACCTTCAGATTCGAGGGGAGCGACTTGCCGATATAATCCCGCATCGCCTGTGGGGTGCCGGCAAGGTCATAGAGCCGTACGAGCGCCGGAGCCCCGGCGGTTGTGACACTCACTGAACCGCCGGCTGCCAGAACCGGCTCCGCCAGGCTACCGCTCAAATGTCCCGAAAGGTCGAACTTGACCCCGCCATAGTCGGCAGCCGTCAATTGCGTGACCTGTACCGTCCCATTGTCCCAACTGCCCTCGGCCACCATTCCGGTGCCGTCGAGACCGAAAAGGCTGGCTGATTGCGCACCCAATGTCAGATGCCCTTGCGGAAACGTCACGCCGAAGCTGTCATCCGGTCCCGTGGTCGGCAGCAGTGCGGCCAGAGCCTCCGTATCTGCGGCACTCAGCGTATCGAACTTGCCGGAAAAATCGAGACGCCGTTCGGGACCGAAACCGACATCGACCGTCACCGCGCTCTCATTGCCGTCGAGCGCCAAGCTGCCATCGGCGAGCCGCAGATCGTCACCATCCAGCATCAGCTTGCCTCTGAGCGACGCCGGCAGGTTGAAGAGCGGATTGCTATCCCCGGGCTTGCGCCAGAGCGGCGCCAGGCCGTCGAGCCGCGCGGTCGCCATGGAGAAATCGCCTGAAAAACTCGGCCGTCCCTCCACGCCCGCCAGTTTTCCGCTGGCCCTGAGCACGGTATTGCCGGGAAGATGGGCCTCGGCCGTCTTGATCGCCCAACTTTGAGTATCGGTGGAAGCATCGATACGGACATCGCGCAGACTGACGCCACGCAGATCGAGTTCAGCCAGATCCACGGTGACGGTTCCGGCGATCGGAGGCACCTGCGGCATCGGCAATTCACCGAGCAGCCGCACCAGCTCATAGGGCTGCGGCCCCTCTTCCTTCGTCGCATCACGCGGTGGCAAGGCGACTGCGCCTCCGGAAACCACTGCATCGAAGTCACGCTTCTCGTTCAGATGCACCACCGCGCTGCCAGTCAACCGGATGCCCGAACGGTTCTCATCCGGCTGCAGCGTGTAGCTGGGCAGCACAATTTGGTCCGCGCTCGCCTGCACCTTGCTGGTGAGCACCAGGTCACCTTGCACGCCTTCGGCATTTTCGGCAGGCGGCGGGGCCTGCCGATAAGTCAGATCACCATCGAAACGCGGCGCATACCCCGTCGCCAGGATACCTTCGGCATTGATCGAATAGGCCTTGTTGTCCGGTTGCGCGAAAGCCGACAGGCGCGTTGCCCCTTGCGCATCCATCGCCGACGTCGACACCCGCAGCGCATAGCGCTGATCACCCACGGAGCCGCTGCCCTGAAAGGCGAAGGGCCCGCGCAGTGCCTGCAGCTTGATATCGCCGTTCAGCCCATCGATCGTCACCGCGTCGCCGGCGCGCATGTCGGCCACGCTCAACGTTCCATTGGTGATGGTGGCGTTGCCGATCGATACGTTCGTGGTGCTCACCTGCTGGGGCAAGGTCAGGCCAATCTGGAAAAAACCGGATTCGTCGATCTTCACATTGAGGGCAGGCTCATCCAGCACCAGCCGGGTCACGGCATATTGGTCACGCAGGAAATCCAGCAGCGAGAATTCGGCCTTGACGTGGCTGACCTTCAGCACCGGCGCATCGGCCGGCCCCACGGCGACATCGGCGAATTCCAGTTGCGGCGCCGGCAGCAGGTTGAAGTGAATATCGCCGAGAATGGCCACCTTCGTACCCAGGGCCTCGCTCGCCATCGCCTCCATGCGGTCGCGATAATTGCCCCACTGAATGAAGCGCGGCGCAATGAAGGCGCCAGCCAGCGCCAAAATAGCGAGAATGCCCACGACGATGTAAATGCGGTTCAGCAAAGTGACCGAGTCGCCTTTGTTTTTGGGAGTGTAGGGAAGTTGCAATTCCCCGTCACCCTGCATGAGCCGCCCCGAGGGCGACATTTTGACGGTGTAATCAATTCCTTGCGCCGGAGAGCAAAAGCACGCCCGCGCATATACATCAACGTTCCTCGCACCTATATTGCGAAGAGAACAAAAAGAGATTCGTCAAGCTGCAGGGATTCCGCGTTAGTGGACCTGTGCCGAGGATAGATGTCAGCTGAACCGCAAAGAACGCCCCGTCCTGCCGGAGGGCCCATCACCAGCCAGTTTGGCCGGCAGACGCCTGACTATCTGGAGGGCCTCAACGAGGAACAACGCGACGCCGTGTTGTCGATCGAGGGACCGCTGCTGGTGCTCGCCGGCGCCGGCACCGGCAAGACTCGCGTCCTCACCACCCGCATCGCCCATATCCTCACTACCCGCAAGGCGCGGGGCAGCGAAATTCTTTCGGTGACCTTCACCAACAAGGCCGCCCGCGAGATGAAGGAGCGCATCGCCAAGCTTGTCGGCTCGACCGTCGAGGGCATGCCCTGGCTTGGCACGTTCCACTCCATCGGCGCCCGCATCATCCGTCGCCATGCCGAACTGGTCGATCTCAAGTCCGATTTCACCATCCTCGATACCGACGACCAGATCCGGCTGATCAAGCAGCTGCTCGAAGTCGAGAACATCGATGAGAAGCGCTGGCCCGCCCGCCAGTTCGCCGGCATGCTCGACAACTGGAAAAACCGCGGCATGCTGCCAAGGGACATCACCTCGGCGGAAAGTGGCGTTTATGCCAATGGCAAGGGCGCAAAACTTTATGCCGATTATCAGGCTCGCCTGAAGGCCCTCAACGCTGCCGATTTCGGCGACCTGCTGCTGGAATGCATCCGCCTCTTCCGCGACAATCCCGGCGTTCTCGCCGAATATCACCAGCGGTTCCGCTACATGCTGGTCGACGAATACCAGGACAGCAACGTCGCCCAATACCTGTGGCTGCGCCTCTTGGCGCAGGGCAAACCCGCCAGCGAAGCCAATATCTGTGTCGTCGGTGACGACGATCAGTCGATCTATGGCTGGCGCGGCGCCGAGGTGGACAACATCCTGCGCTTCGAGAAGGACTTTCCGGGCGCCAAGGTCATTCGCCTCGAGCGCAACTACCGTTCCACCGCCAACATCCTTTCCGCCGCCAGCCATCTCATCGCCCACAACGAAAGCCGGCTCGGCAAGACCCTGCAGACAGACGTCGGCGAAAAAGGCGAGACCGTTGCGGTCACTGCCGTTTGGGACAGCGAAGAGGAAGCCCGGAACGTCGGCGAGGAAATCGAGCAATACCAGCGCCAGGGCGAGAGCCTCAATTCAATGGCGATCCTGGTGCGCGCTTCCTTCCAGATGCGCGAGTTCGAAGAGCGGTTCATCACCCTGGGCCTCAACTATCGCGTCATCGGCGGCCCGCGCTTTTATGAGCGCAAGGAAATCCGCGATGCTTTGGCCTATATGCGCCTTGTCGCCCAGCCTGCCGACGACCTTGCCTTCGAGCGCATCGTCAACGTCCCCAAACGTGGCCTCGGCGATTCAACCGTCAAGATCCTGTTCGATACCGCCCGCCACCAGCAGGTCCCGCTCCTTTCCGCCACCCGTATGCTCATCGAGACCGAGGAGCTGAAATCCAAGCAGCGCACGACGTTGCGCGAACTCGTCGGCCAGTTCGACGACTGGGCCAGCCGGTCCCGCAGCGTCCCACACGCGGAACTCGCCGAGCAGATTCTCGACGAGAGCGGCTATACGGCGATGTGGCAGAACGACAAATCTCCGGATTCGCCCGGGCGCCTCGAAAACCTCAAGGAGCTGGTGCGCTCCATGGAAGAGTTCGAGACCCTGGGCGGTTTCCTCGAACACGTCTCATTGGTGATGGAGCGTGACACCAACGAGGCCGACGATGCCGTCTCCATCATGACGCTGCATTCCGCCAAGGGTCTGGAATTCAACACCGTCTTCCTGCCCGGCTGGGAAGAAGGCCTGTTCCCGCACCAGCGCTCGCTGGACGAAAGCGGCCGTGCCGGCCTCGAGGAAGAGCGGCGGCTGGCCTATGTGGGCATTACCCGCGCCCGCAAGCGCGCCCGTATCAGCGTCGCCCAGAACCGGCGTATCCACGGCCTCTGGCAATCCGCCATTCCGTCGCGCTTCCTGGATGAGCTGCCGGCCGACGTCGTCGAGGTCAAGGATACTGGCTCGTCCTATGGCGGCTACGGTTATGGCGGCCGCGGCACCAGCCGGTTCAACGTCTCCGATCCGTTCGACAGCGTCTACGAAACTCCGGGCTGGCAGCGTGCCAAAGCCCAGCAGGCCAGCCGCAAGGGTGCCGGCCCGCTGACCATCGATGGCGAACTCGTCGCCCGCTCGGTCGATCTGGGGCCCGGCTCCGGCTACGCCGTGGGCAACCGTGTCTTCCACCTGAAGTTCGGCTATGGCGCCGTCACCGATGTCGAGGGCAACAAGCTCACGATCGATTTCGAAAAGGCCGGCCGCAAGAAGGTGCTGGATAGTTTCGTCCGCAAAGGGTGAGCTGTCGCCGTATTGGAACTACCCCTGCGGCGTAGACAATTGTCTCGCCTCGCTCCGGTCCAGCCCCAAACGATGCTCGCGATAAATGATGAACAGGCCTGATCCGATGACGATCACGCCGCCCACCCATATGAACAACGTCGGCACATCACCGAAAAAGAAATACCCGATCAGGACGCTGAAGATCAGCGACGAATATTCGAACGGCGCCACCACGGACATCTCCGCATGCCGGTAGCTCTCCGTCAGCAGGATCTGCGCTATGCCGCCCGCGAACCCTGCCCCGATCAGGTACATCGCCTGCAGCGATGTCGGCATGACCCAGCCGAACGGCACGGTCACCAGTGCGATGATGCTCGACGAGATCAGGAAATACAGCACGATCGTCGAGGATTTCTCCCGCTGTACCAGCCGTCGCACCAGCAACATCGCAACGCCAGAAAAGCAGCAAGACAGCAGCGCCGAGATCGCGCCGATCGCCACCTCCTGACTGACGCCTGAATTGATCAGCGTCAGGCTCGGCCAGGCGATGATCAGCACTCCTATCAACCCGATGACCACCGCCGTCCAGCGGTATAGCCGCACATTCTCGCCCAGGAACACCGCGCCGAAGATCACGATCACCAGCGGCGTCGCGTAGTTGATGGTGATGGCCTCGGGTAGCGGCAGCTTGGTGAGGGCAAAGAACCCGGTCGCCATCGACGCCGTTCCCACGAGCCCGCGCCACACCTGCCCCACCACCGAACTCGTCTTGAAGCCCTCGATCAACTGCCCGCGCCAGGCGAGGAAAATCATCACCGGGATAATGCCGATGCTCGACCGGAAGAACACCAGTTCCCCCGCCGGGATGCCGTCGCACGCCTTCAGGAGGCTGGACATGACGAGAAAGACGAGAACCGAGACGACCTTGAAGGCAATGCCGGTCAATGCCGCATTGGCCGGCGTTCCGCTGGGTAATGTTACGCTCTGGGAGATGGACAAGAGAAAACCGGTTGAGGCGGCTGGTACTTCAACTTCCCGTATTCGTGTCTGCCAGACAAGGGCAAACCAGATGCTGCGTCCAATAACTTCGGAGACGGGGCAGAATCATGCTGCTGTGGAACTCCGATTTTCAGGAGCTCCGATTGATCATCACCACTACGCCTACAATTGAAGGCCGACCCGTCCAGGATTATCTCGGCATCGTCACTGGCGAGGTCATCGTCGGCGCCAATATCTTCAAGGACCTCTTCGCCGGCATCCGCGATATCGTCGGTGGTCGCTCCGGCCCTTACGAAGGCGCCCTGCGCGATGCGCGCAATGACGCCCTGGCAGAGCTCGAAGCCGAAGCCAAGGCGCGTGGCGCCAATGCCGTGGTCGCAGTCGACATCGATTATGAAGTCGTCGGCTCCAACGGTTCGATGCTGATGGTCTCGGCCTCGGGAACCGCTGTCCGTATCTGAGCGTCTCCTGATTGACTTGCCGCCCTCAAAGGCTGCAAGAACGCCCGGAGTTTTGCAGCGAGCCCCCCATGCCTATTGAACAGATCTCCGTCGCGCTCACCAAGGACCAGGCCTACGCCCTTGTCGATGCCGTGATGGAGCGCGAAGACCTGGCCCTCACCGCCTCCGCCCACGAAGACGCAGAGACCGGCGAATGGGTGTTCGAGGCGACCTGCGAAAGCCCGCCCGACATTGAATCATTTTCTGAACTGGCTCGCCAAACCCTCGGCGGCGCCGTCGATTTTACCGTCGACGCCATCGACCCGGAGGTCAACTGGGTCGCCAAGTCTCTCGAGGGTTTGCAACCCGTCGTGGCCGGGGGCTTCTATGTCTATGGCAGCCACGAGACAGCGCCGGTTCCGCTCGGCCTGACGGGGATCAAGATCGATGCGGCCCAGGCTTTCGGCACCGGCCATCACGAAACCACGACGGGTTGCCTCGAAGCCATCGATCGCCTGCTGAAACGCACCAAACCGCGAGCCATGCTTGATGTCGGCACGGGTACGGGCGTGCTCGCCATCGCGCTGGCCAAGCGCACCCGGCTACCCGTCTTGGCGACCGATATCGATCCGGTCGCCGTGAAGACGACCATCGACAATGCCCGCGACAATGGTGTTGAACGCCTCATCGTCGCCGCGGAGGCCACCGGCCTCAATCATCGGCTCATCGCCGGCAATGCGCCTTTCGACCTGATCGTCGCCAATATCCTGGCCGGCCCGCTGGTCGCCCTGGCGCCGGCCATGGGCCGCGCAGCGCAGCATGGCGCCTCCGTCGTGCTGTCAGGCCTGCTCGACACGCAGGCCGCGCGCGTCACGGCCGCTTATGCACGCCAGGGCATGGTGCTGCGCCAGAAGCTGCAGCGCAAAGAGTGGACGACGCTTATCCTGGAAAAACTCTAGGCCCGGAAAAACAAAATCCCCGGAGGCAAGTCCGGGGATCGTCACGTTTCGTTCGAGGCTGCATGTCCCCGACTTTGGAGGAAACGAATTAGGGGCGCTTGGTGAAGGCGCCAAGCAGCTGGTGCTGCATGCGGAAGTTCACCTGACGCTGCGACTCGCGCGTGCGCGCGTCGATTACGGCGCTCAGTGCGTTGCGGAAATCATTCTTGCGTTCAGGCATTCTAGTCATCCATCAGGTAAAGAGTCTTGGCACCTCAGTGCCGTTGCAGGGTAAATAGCGCCGACTGCGATCCACGGTAATAGCTGAAGTTGAAGACCAGCCATGCCAGAAACGCAAAGCGACGCCATGTGGAGATCAAAATGAGCCCGCGGACCTTCACCCCCACCGTTTTCCAGAGCTTTGACGCCAAATCCGACCCGCGCAACGTGGCGCCGCGTCTCAAGGCTTTGCGCGTCGCCATGGCCGAGGCGGGCGTCGATGGCTTCCTGGTCCCGCGAGCCGATGCGCACCGGGGCGAGTCGGTGCCTCCGGGCGAAGCACGCCTCGCTTTCCTCACCGGCTTTACCGGATCGGCCGGCATGGCATTGGTGGGCCCGCGCAAGGCGCTGCTCTTTGTCGATAGCCGCTATACGCTGCAGGCCCCGGCCCAGACCGATACCGCCAAGGTCACGGTCATCGAGGCCTTGCCCGGCGCCATGGCTTCCCATTTCACCACAGCTGTGCCCAAGGATGGCCGGATCGGCTATGACCCCTGGCTGCATACGCCCGGCGAAATCGACGATCTGGCCGAAAAGCTCGGAAACGGCCTCGCCCTGGTTGCCACTGGCAATCTCATCGATCGCATCTGGCCCGACCGGCCCGGCGCGCCGATCACTCAGATCGAATTTTTGGGCGACAATCGCGCCGGCAAGGCTAGCAAAGACAAGCTCGCCGACCTGCAGAAGACGCTGGTGGCCGACAATATCGACGCCACCGTGCTGACCCTGCCGGAATCGATCTGCTGGCTGTTCAACATGCGCGGCCGCGATGTGCCCAACACACCCTTTGTGCTTGGCTTTGCCATCGTGCCGCGTCGCGGCCTGCCCACACTCTATCTCGACCCCGCCAGGATCACGCCCGAACTGCGCGAGGCACTGGCCGGCGTGGCCAAACTGGCGGCGACCAAGGCCATGCTGCCGGCACTGCGCCGTTTCGGCGCCGCCGACAAACGCATCTCCATCGATCCGGCGACCTGCCCTATCGCCGTCGTCGACGCCATCCGCAGCGGTGGTGATGCAACGATCGTGGAAAAGCGCGATCCCGTGCTGTTGCCGAAATCCATCAAGAACGCCGCCGAGATGAGCGGCATGCGCGAGGCCCATCATCTCGACGGCATCGCCCTCGCCAAGTTCCTCGCATGGTTCGACAAAGAGGCGCCGGCCGGCAAGTTGACCGAGATCGGCATTGTTACGGCGCTGGAAGCCTTTCGCCGCGAGGATTCCAGCTGCGTCGACGCCAGCTTCGACACCATCTCGGGCGCCGGCCCAAACGGCGCCATCGTGCATTACCGCGTCACCACCAAGACCGACCGCACCTTGCAGCGTGGCGAACTGATGCTGGTCGACAGCGGCGCGCAATATTTGAGCGGAACGACCGACGTCACCCGCACGCTGTTCACCGGCAAGGCCAGCGCCGAGCAGAAAGATCGTTTCACCCGCGTGCTGAAGGGCATGATCGCCATCTCGACGGCACGATTTCCCAAGGGCACATCAGGCGCGCAGATCGACATTCTCGCCCGCCACTCTCTCTGGCAGGCCGGCATCACCTACAATCATGGCACCGGCCATGGCGTCGGAGCGTTCCTCGGCGTGCATGAGGGGCCGATCGGCATCTCGCCGCGCTATACCCAGCCGCTCGAAGCCGGCATGATCATCTCGAACGAGCCCGGTTACTACAAGGATGGCGAATACGGCATCCGCATCGAAAACCTGGTCATGGTCATCGATAGCCCGGTAGGCAGCGGCAAGTATCTGGAATTCGAGACATTGACGCTCGCACCCATCGACCTGCGATTGATCGACGTGAACCTGTTCACGCCGTTTGAACGCGACTGGCTGAACACCTATCACCAGCGCGTTTTCAAACAGATCGGCCCGGACCTGAAAGGCGACGACAAGACCTGGCTGAAGGAAGCCACCCGCCCGCTAGTTTGAGACGGATGCGGCAGGCGGCGCGACTTCCTCGGATGGCGCAATGCCTTCCGGCGGCGCCGTTTCCCCCGTGGGGGCGATCGCATCGGCAGGCTCGGTGTCCTCTTCGGGCGGCGTCGTCAGCACATCGCTGAGCTTCCACTGAAATTCGCCCACGGTCGACTGCACGTCGTCGACCTTCCAGCCATCGGCTTCCTTCACCATCGTGATCGACAGCCCGATCGGGTCTTCGAAGTTCTTGAACGTCACCTGCGAACTTGCCGTGTCACCATCGATCACGGGCTCGCCGATAACGAGTTCGGTCAGCTCATAGTCCTGCCCATTGATGAAGGGGTCGAAATCGAGTGCACCGATCTCACCCTCCGGGGTGCGCGCCCTATCCGCCGCCATGAGGTCCTTCATGCGCTGCGAATAGATCTCTTCCTGATCCTCCGGGAACTCCTTGCTGTCATAGGAAGCGTAGATCGATTGCAGCAAGGCCTTGGGAGAGTCGTAGCTTGCCGCCAGGGCCGGCCCCAGCACCATGGCCACGAGGCCAAGAACCAGAATGAAGATACGCATGGCGGCTCCTATTTGGCGATCAGTTCGAACCAGCCGTCTTCATCGACGACGTGAATACCGAGCTCGGCAGCTTTCTTGAGCTTGGACCCGGCGCCAGGCCCCGCGACCAGGATATCGGTGGCTGCGGACACTGAACCCGCAACCTTGGCGCCATGGCGTTCCGCCATCGCCTTGGCCTCGCCACGCGTCATTTTCTCAAGGCTGCCGGTGAACACCACCGTCTTGCCGACGACCTGCGAATTGGATGAGACAGTCACCACATAAGGTTGCGGTTTGACCTCGCGAAGCAAAGCTTCGATGACGTCGTCGTTCCGCTCATTGCCGAAGAACGAAATCAATGCCTCGATGACGGTGTCGCCGATGCCGTTCACGGACGGAAACACCGAATGCGGGTCATCCGCATGCGCGGCCGTTTCCTTGCCGACGCGGATGAATTCCTCCACCGTGCCGAAAGTCTTCGCCAAGACGGCGGCATTGGTGCCGCCGACATGGCGGATGCCGAGCGCGAAGATGAAGCGGTCGAGTTCCGGCTCCCGGCGCGCATCGATCGCCGCAAAGAGCTTGTCGAGTCCTTCATAGTTGCGGTCTTCGACAGAGCGGACGTTCTTGCGGGTCTTGCCGGACGCCGCTTCGCGGAGCTTGGCCTGCTCCTCGCGCCTCTCCGCCATCGCCTTTTGCACTTCAGGCCGCCGGTCCTTCAGGGTGAAGATATCGGCCGCTGTCTTTACCAGCCCGGCGTTGAAGAAGAGATCGATGTTTTCAGAGCCCAGCCCCTCGATATCCATGGCGTCACGCGCCACGAAATGCCTGAGGCGCTCGACCGCCTGGGCGGCGCAGATCAGTTCGCCGGTGCATCGGCGCCGCGCATCGAGCTTGCCGGTCTTCTCGTTGAGCTCGCGCACCGCGGGCGACCCGCAGACCGGGCAGACATGCGGCATCTCATAAGGCGCCGCATCGGCCGGCCGCTTCTCCGGCACGATGGCAACGATCTGCGGGATCACATCGCCGGCGCGCTGGATGACGACGGTGTCGCCTACCCGCAGGTCATGGCCCTCCCGGATCGGCTCCCCTGCACCCCCGATGCCCTTGATGTAATCCTCATTGTGCAGCGTGACGTTCTCGACAACCACGCCGCCCACCGTAACCGGCTCCAGCCGTCCGACCGGCGTCAGCGTACCGGTGCGGCCCACCTGGATATCGATGCGCTTGATGACGGTCGTCGCGCGCTCCGCCGGAAACTTGTGCGCAATGGCCCAGCGCGGCTCGCCTGTCACGAACCCCCAGCGCCGCTGCAGCTCCAGCCGGTCGACCTTGTAGACGACGCCATCGATGTCGTAGCCCAGGCTCGAGCGCTGCGCCTCGATGACGCGATACTGCGCGATCAACTCCTCGACCGAATGCGCGCGAACCATCAGCGGGCTGATCTTGAAGCCCCATTCGGCAAACTTGTGCACCGCATCATACTGGGTCGGTGCCGGATCCTGCGTGGTGAAACCCCAGGCATAGGCGAAGAATTTGAGATTGCGGCTGGCAGTGATCGACGCATCCTTCTGCCGCAACGACCCGGCGGCAGTATTGCGCGGATTGACGTAGTCCTGCCCGCCAATAGCCGCCGAGCGCTCCTTGAGCGCCTTGAACTCGGCATACGTCATATAGACCTCGCCGCGGATCTCGATGATCTCGGGCCAGCCCTTGCCTTTGAGCCTATGAGGAATGTCCGCGATGGTCCTGAGGTTCTCGGTGATATCCTCTCCCACCGATCCGTCACCCCGCGTCGCGCCCTTGACGAAGACGCCGTTCTCATAACGCAGCGACGCCGACAGCCCGTCAATCTTGGGCTCGGCCGTGAACACGAGTTCGAGGTCCTTGTCACGCTCGAAGAACCGTTTTCCGCGCTCGGCGAAGTCGATCACGTCCTGATCGGCATAAGCCTTGGCAAGGCTCAGCATCGGCACTTCGTGCCGCACCTTGGCAAAGCCCTCGACCGGTGGCGCGCCCACTTTCTCACTGAGGCTATCAGGCCGTTTCAGTTGCGGGAAAGCCAGCTCGATCGCCTGATAGCGCCGCTTCAGCGCATCATACTCGGCGTCGGTCAAATCCGGCGCGTCGGCCTGGAAATACGCCTTGTCGGCCTCCAGCAGCTTTCCGTGCAACTGGTCCAGTTCCGCCCTGGCGTCGGCTTCGCTCAAGTTTTCGACCTCGCTGCCGATATCGCTCACGACACCTCCGAAATAAGCTTTGAGGCGGCTGCGCGCGCCTCTTCGGTAACCTTGGCACCTGCCAGCATGCGCGCCACTTCCTCGCGCCGCATCTCGCCGTCCAACGGCCGAACATGCGTGCGGACGAACGCGCCCTCTTCGACCGCCTGCTTTTCGATCAGCAGGTGGCTATGCGCGCGCGCCGCCACTTGCGGGGCATGCGTCACCGCCAGCACCTGTACCTTGCCGGCCAGCCGCGACAGCCGGCGTCCAATGGCATCGGCGACCGCGCCGCCGACACCCGTGTCGATTTCGTCGAAGATCAGCACCGGCGCCGAACCGCGGTCGGCCAGCACGACTTTCAGCGCCAACAGGAATCGGGACAACTCGCCACCGGACGCCACTTTCAGCAGCGGCCCGGGGCTGGTGCCCGGATTTGTCTGCACGTGAAAGGCAATCTGGTCGTAGCCGGTCGGCGCCAGGCGCTCCCGATCGACCTGATGATCGACGATGAACCGGGCATTGCCGAGCTTCAGGTCGGGCAATTCGCCCCCTACGGCCTCGCTCAGGGCCTTGGCGGCTTCGGATCGCTCCGCGCTGAGTACTGCCGCGACCGTGTCATAGGCGGTCTGGGCCATGGCCGCAGCCTCCTCCAGCCGGGTGAGCGCGGCTTCGCCCCCTTCCAGCATTTCGAGATCGGCCTGGTATTTTCGGAGGACTGCCGCGAGGTCGCCCGGCAGCACGCCATGTTTGCGTGCGGCGGCACGTAGTGCAAACAGCCGCTCCTCGACCTTTTCGAGTTCCTGAGGGTCGAACGCCATCTCGCGCTTCAGCGTTTCCAGCGCTTCCGAAGTCCGATCCAGCGATACCAACGAAGCATCGAGACTGTCGACTATCGGCTGGAACAGCGCATTGCCCGAATCGGCCTTGCGCATCAGCCGCCGCATCAGCGCCGCGAGGGCTGGTCCGGGAGCGGCAGGCCCATTGAGGATTTCGTCCGCGTCGCGAACCTCTTCTGCCGCGCGTTCCAGCTGCATCAGCCGGCCGCGCCGCTCCGCCAGTTCGGTGTCTTCATCCGCTTGCGGCTTGAGTGTGGAAAGCTCTTCCACGACGTGCCGGGCATAGTCCTCCTTGGCCGCCGCCTCCGCCACCGCCGCCCGCTGCTGCGTCACCGCCGCATTGGCCTCGGCCAGCGATTCGTAGGCATCACGCACCGCCACCACGGAACGATCGTCGCCACCGAAGGCATCGAGCAGGGCGCGATGCGTCCCGACGTCCACCAGCGCCCGGTCATCATGCTGACCATGGATTTCGACCACCTGCGAGCCTATGCGCTGCAGCAGTGCCGCCGAAACCGGCTGGTCGTTGATGAAAGCCCGCGTCCGCCCGTCGGCGAACTGCACGCGACGCAGAATGATATCCTCATCATCCGGAATCGCGTTATCGCGCAACGCCGCGCGCACAGGGTGATTCGTCGCCAGTTGCAGCACCGCGACCACCTGCCCGCTGTCGGCGCCCTTGCGCACGAGCGAGGCATCGCCGCGCCCGCCCAGCGCCAAAGTCAGGGCATCCAGCAGGATGGACTTACCCGCGCCGGTCTCGCCGGTCAAAACCGTGAGTCCGGCGTCGAGGCCGAGATCGAGCTGGTCGATCAGGACAATATTGCGAACCGAAAGCGCGCTGAGCATGTCGGCACATTATTCGCAAAGTGTGGAACAAAAAAGCACCCCCGGAACAGGTCCGGGGGTTCTGAACGATTTGACTGCCGCTAAATCACTTCTTCTTCTGTGAGTCCGCGATCCAGTTGCCATCCACCACCTGCGGCTGCAGTCCCTGTTTGGCGAGAAGGTCGAAAGCTTCCTTGTACCAGGAGCTCGACGGATAGTTGTGCCCGAGCACCGAAGCGGCCGTCTGGGCTTCACCGATGAGGCCGAGGGAGAGGTAACCCTCCGTCAGGCGGAACAGTGCTTCCTCGATGTGCGTAGAAGTCTGGTACTGCTCGACCACGACGCGGAAGCGGTTGATGCCCGCCAGATACTGGCCATTGCCGAGATAGTAGCGGCCGACCGACATTTCCTTGCCGGCGAGCTGGTCGACGGCCACGAGCAGCTTGTCGCTCGCATCCTTGGCGTAATCGGACGTCGGATAGTTCGAGATCAGCAGCTTGTAGGTGTCGATGGCGTTCTGCGATATCTGCTGATCGCGGGTGATGTCCTTGATCTGAGCATAATACGCCGTGCCCTTGATCCACAGGACATAGGGCACTTCCTTGGAGTTAGGATAGAGCGCCATGTAGCGGTCAACCGCGGAGATCGCATCATCGAACTTGCCGATGCGATAGTTGGCATAGGCCTCCATGAGCTTGGATTTCTCGGCATAGTCGGAATACGGATGCTGCCGATCCAGCTTTTCGAGCGTCGTGATCGCCGTGAGGTAACGCTGCCCATCCATATCGTTGAGCGCGCTGAGATAAAGCGTCTCCGGCGGGATGATCTGCTCTTCACGAACCTTGGGTGCGCTGAACAGGTCGCAGGCCGCCAGGGACATGACCAAAAGGCCAACCGCCAGGACCTGCGCAGCCCGGCTGGAATATCCCGCAAATGTATTGAATGTCACGAGCCGTTCCGTCCCTTTTCACGCCGCACCGTGGGCAGCGCACTATTGAGCAAATCGTTCAAAACTGTGGCGAATTTAGCCGACCGTGCGCAGATATGAAGTGATCGCCAACCCTTCCGGGATGTCGTCCAGCGCATCGAACGCGAGCGGAAGTTCTTCCGCCGACACTATTTCATAATTGGCATCGCTGGCAAAGAGCGAGGAAAGCACGAGTGCGTTAAGCGCATGCCCACCCTTGTACGAACGGAACCGTCCGTAGATCGGCAATCCGCCCAACGCCAGATCGCCCACCGCGTCGAGCAGCTTGTGCCGGACGAACTCGTCTTCGTAGCGCAGGCCGCCGGGGTTCAGGATGCGGTCTTCATGCACCGTGATGGAATTGTCGAGCGACGACCCAAGAGCATAACCGGCCTGCCGCAGGATCTTGGCGTCGCGGACGAAGCCGAACGTCCGCGCCCGCGCCACGTCTTCGTAGTAACGCCGCGGCGTCCAGTCGAAGATCATGCGCTGGCGGCCGATAACCTTGCTGTCGAAGTCGATCTCAAGGTCCAGCGCACGCCCGTTATAGGGCTCGAGCGCCGCAAAGGCGTCGTTGTTGCGCACGGTGACGGCGCGCATGATCTTGATATATTTGCGCTCGGCGGGCTGCACTTGCAGCCCGACCTTGATGATGGCATCGGCAAAGGGGCCGGCGCTGCCATCGAGAATAGGGCATTCGGCGCCATTGAGCGTAATCAGCGCATTATCGACGCCCAGACCGGACAGCGCGGAAATCACGTGTTCGATCGTCGCAACGCTGACGCTCTCGCCGAGATCGAGCGTCGTGCACAGCGTCGTACGAGTGACACGGGAAAAATGTACCTGCACCGGACCGGCCAGCTTGCCGTTTTCGAGACGGCGAGAAATCAGATAACCGCTGTCAGCCGGAGCCGGATCGATCGTGAGAGTAACCGGGAGGGCACTGTGTACGCCGAATCCGCTAAATTCGAGCGACCCCGCCAAGGTGCGCTGACGCGCCGAAAGCTTCTGCATACTTAACAACTCCAAATCCCAGCGGAGGACTGCCCCGCCGTCATACTCGCAAAAAACCCGGCGCGGAAGCCGCACCGGGTCGGGTTTTACACTGGCATTCAGAGAGGCTTAACCATGCTTCCGAAGGAATGCCGGGATTTCCAGGTGGTCTTTCTGCGGGGCCGGCACCGGCTGCCGGCCATAGGCATCTGCCCTGCCCTGCGCACCGGCGTAAGTCCCTGAAACTCTTGAGCCACCGGCCTCAATCGCGGCTCGCGCGGCGTTGTCGTCGGTCGGCGGCGCCGCCGGCATTTCGGGCTCTGCATCGGCCCGGCCACGGTTGGAAAGACCCACATTGGAGGCCAGGCGCTTGAACAGGGCACGGGCGGGATTGGCCTCCGGCTCCTGACGTTCTTGGCTCTCAAGTGTCCTTCGTGCAACAGCCGGAAGCTCCTCGGTGCGCGGCATACGGCGCTGACCTTCCGGACGAGCGGCGTGGGACGGCACATAGACGCTTGGAATCGGCGCATCCTGCACGCGAGTCGGCTCTTCGATCGGATCATGCCGGGCTACGGACGGAATGTACGGCTCGACCATGATGCCATCGTCGTCCTGGCTCTCATCGTAGAGTGGCTCGCGCTGCACGATCGCCTCGGCGATGGCGTTCTCGACCTGCTGCTCGATCGCGGGCTGCGGCGGTTGCTGGGTGATCTGCTGCGGGGCTTCCTGCTGCGGCTGCGGCACATGCGGACGCTTCACCGAAATGGCGCGGGCAGCGTTCGGCTTAACCGGCTCCAGGGCCTGCACCATGGTGGCGTCGGTCCCAGTGGCAACGACCGACACGCGGATCGTGCCCTGCAGGCTCGCATCGAACGTCGCGCCAAGGATGATGTTGGCGTCGGAATCGACTTCTTCACGAATGCGGCTGGCCGCTTCGTCGACTTCGTAAAGAGTTAGGTCCGGACCGCCGGTGATCGAAATCAACAGACCGCGGGCACCATGCATGGACACATCGTCCAGCAGCGGGTTGGCGATCGCCGCCTCGGCCGCATGGCGGGCGCGGTCTTCACCGGAGGCCTCGCCCGTACCCATCATCGCCTTGCCCATGCCGCGCATGACGGCGCGCACGTCGGCGAAGTCGAGATTGATCAGCCCCTCTTTGACCATCAGGTCGGTGATGCAGCTGACGCCGGAGAACAGAACCTGGTCGGCCATCTTGAAGGCGTCGGCGAACGTCGTCTTCTCATTGGCGACGCGGAACAGATTCTGATTCGGGATCACGATCAGCGTGTCGACGTGGCGATGCAGCTCGTCGATGCCATCTTCCGCCAGCCGGGTGCGGCGATTGCCCTCGAACTGGAACGGCTTGGTGACGACGCCGACGGTGAGGATGCCCTGCTCCCGTGCCGCCCGCGCGATCACCGGCGCGGCGCCGGTACCGGTGCCGCCACCCATGCCCGCCGTGATGAAGACCATGTGCGAACCGGAGAGGTGGTCGTTGATCTCGTCGAAGCTCTCTTCCGCCGCCGCCCGACCGACCTCGGGGTGCGATCCGGCACCGAGCCCCTCGGTGACCGACACGCCCAGCTGGATGATCCGCTGCGCCTTCGATAGCGCCAGCGCTTGCGCGTCGGTGTTGGCGCACACGAAGTCGACTCCGTCGAGCCCCGAGGCGATCATATTGTTGACGGC